>FR890363.1 GCA_000432835.1 Clostridium sp. CAG:417
AATGATATAAAACTATTAGTCACTGATTAATAGTTTTTTATTTAAATTTTTGCATAAAATATATTTGTTGTATTAAAATAATAATGTTAGAAATTAATATTTATTATTGACATAAATGTTGTTTTAATGTAACATTATAGATGCGATGCAATTGAATTAGTTTATGCTTATTTGGAGCAGTACTCAAGAGGCTGAAGAGGCGCCCCTGCTAAGGGTGTAGGTCGGGCAACTGGCGCGAGGGTTCAAATCCCTCCTGCTCCGCCATTATGTTATTAACCATTGTAAACAATGGTTTTTATTTTATAAAAAAGGAAGTAAAGAGGGTAAAATATGAAGAGAATAGAAAAATATTTATTATTACTAATAGTAATTGCTATATCATTATTTACATTACTAGTAATTACTAACAAGACTAGATATTTAGATTATAAAATCTTTGTAATGATTCATAACATCATAAAATATAATGACATTAATATGGTTAAGTTAATAAGTGATTTAAGTGTAATACTTGGTATATTGTTAAGCTCTTTAATGGCACTATATTTTTCAAAAAAGATGTTCTTAAAAAATATTATTAATATAATTTTTGCGTATGTTTTAAACTTTTGTATTAAAATATGTTTTTGCATTCCACGACCATCTTGGAAATTAACAAGTGCTGTTGGATATAGTTACCCAAGTGCCCACACTATGTTAGCGTTAGTTGTATATGGTAACATAATATATTTAACAAATACCTTCATCAAACAAAGAGTAATAAGAATAATTATTTATATCCTTTCAGTATTTATGATTATCTTAACTGGTTTAAGCAGAATTTATTTGGGAGTTCACTATGCAAGCGATGTAATAGGAGCATATATCATCGCATTAATCTATTTGTTAGGAATAAACTATTTTTATGAAACCTCAAATAATTCTAGAAAAATCATGAAAAATAATGTAAAATAAAGCATAAAAGAAGAGGTGATAGAAATGAAAATAGTGGTAAAAGAAGAAAGTACCTTATTAAAGTATTTAGAAGAAAATTTAGACATGTCTAAAAGAAATATTAAAAAATATTTAAAAAACGGTTCTATCTATGTAGATGGTACAAGAACAACTCAATTTGATTATCCACTTATGGTAGATTCAATAGTTGTAATTGATACCAACAAGAAAAAATTAAATAAAATTCCCTTTGCTGTTCTTTATGAGGATGAAAATATAATTGTTGTGGATAAACCAGCAGGACTTTTGACTATTGCATCGGCAAAGGAAAAGGAACAAACAACATATCATATAGTAAGAGAATATCTAAGAGCTAAAAATAAACACGCTAAAATATTTATTATTCACCGCTTAGATAAAGAAACAAGTGGAGTATTAATGTTTGCTAAAAACGAATATAGTAAAAATGTGTTTCAAGAAAATTGGAACGAACTTGTCAAGAAAAGAAGTTATATTGCTATAGTTGAAGGAATATTAGAAAAAAAAGAGGCCACTCTAAAAAATTATCTTAAAGAAACTTCTACTCATCTTGTTTATGTATCTAAAAATAAAGATGGAAAAGAAGCAATTACTTCTTATAAGGTAGTAAAACAAGGCAAAAAATATTCTGAATTAAAAATAGAAATTGAAACGGGACGCAAAAATCAAATCAGGGTTCAACTTGCAAATATTAATCATCCTATCGTAGGAGATAAAAAGTATGGTTTAGGAGATGAAAAAAGATTATTTTTACATGCTGATCTTTTAGAAATATATAACCCCATCTTGAAAAAGAAAATGTCATTTAAAAGTACAGCCCCTAAAGCCTTTATTGCTAAAGTAAAAGAAAAATAAAAGAGGTAGTATTATGAATCAAAATGTTGAACATCTATTAATAACAAAATTTAGAAAACAATTATGGAGACCATTCTCTAAAGCTATCAGAGATTATGAATTAGTAAGTGAAAATGATAAAATTGCTATTTGTATTTCGGGTGGAAAAGATTCCTTTATTTTAGCAAAACTTATGCAGGAATTACAAAGACACGGAAATAAACATTTTGATCTAGTTTTTCTTTGTATGAATCCAGGATATGAACCTCATATCTTAAAACAAATAGAAGAAAATGCCAAATTATTAGAAATTCCAATTCAAATATATAAATCTGATATTTTTGATGTTTCTCTAAAATTAAATGAACATCACCCATGCTATATGTGTGCAAGAATGAGAAGAGGTTTTCTATATCAAAAAGCCAAAGAATTAGGATGTAACAAAATAGCCTTGGGCCATCACTTTAATGATGTAATAGAAACAATTATGTTAAGTATATTATATGGTGGCGAATATAAGAGCATGCCTCCAAAACTTAAAAGTACCAATTTTAGTGATATGGAGTTAATTCGTCCACTATACTTAATAAAGGAAGAAGACATAATTAAATTTAGAGATTACAATGAATTGAGTTTTATTAATTGCGCCTGCAAATTTACTAAAGAAAAATCATCTGACTCTAAACGTCTAAAAATAAAGAACTTAATAAAAAAACTAAAAAAAGATAATCCTAATATAGAGTATAATATATTTAAAAGTAGTGAAAATGTTAATATAGAAACTTTACTTGGTTATAAAAAGAAAAACGAAAAACATAGTTTCTTAGAAAATTATAATAAAAATTGTTAACTAATGTATAAAAAGACAAATTTTTCTCTTAATAAAGTTGAGAGGAGAAAACATGGCAAGAAACAAAGTAGAAATATCAGGTATTAATACAAAAGATATAATTGTTTTAACTAATGAAGAAATGCAACAACTTTTTATAAGAAAAAATGAAGGGGACTTATATGCTAGAGATTTACTAGCTCAGGGTAACCTAAAATTAGTATTATCAATATTAAGAAAATTTTCAAATAGAGAAGAAAATCTCGATGATTTATTTCAAATAGGATGTATTGGACTTATGAAGGCCATTGATAATTTTGATATTTCCTATAATGTTAAATTTTCAACTTATGCTGTTCCTATGATAGATGGTGAAATTAAAAGATATCTGCGTGACAATAGTAGCAGTTTAAGAGTCAGTAGATCTTTAAAAGATATAGCTTATAAGAGTCTTAAATATCAAGAAGAATATCAGAAAGAACATGGGAGAATACCGAACTATGAAGAAGTTGCCAAAGAATTAGGCGTAACTAGCTATGATGTTGTACTTGCTTTAGGATCATTAAAAGAACCCATGAGTATGTATGAAGTTATATATAATGATGGTGGTGATGCCATTTACGTTTGTGATCAAATAGAAGATAAAAAAACAAATAGTAAAGATTTAGAATTACAACTATCGGTAAATGATGCTATAAATAAACTTGATGAAAGAGAACAATTTATCTTGGATGAAAGATTTGTTATAGGAAAAACTCAAATGGAAGTAGCAGAAGAACTTATGATTAGTCAAGCCCAAGTATCAAGATTAGAACACGGTGCCATAAAACAGTTAAAAAAGGTATTACGCTAGTAATAGAGTAATATCTTTTTTCATATATTTTTATAGGTGATTATATGCGACTATCAGAATTGCAAAATAAAAATCTTGTTAATGTTTCAAATGGTAAAAACATAGGAAATATTATAGATGTCAATATAGATTATCAGAGTGGTAATATCAAATCATTTATTATTGAATCAAAAGGAAGTATCTTAACATTTTTAAATAAAGATAATGATATGGAAGTAAAATGGAATGATATACAAAAAATAGGTGAAGATGTAATTTTAGTGAATATGCGATGAAAAGTAAAAGACTAAAATTTTTTTTAATTACAATAATTTTTTGTATCATCATAAGTATTGTTATGGTAGAAAAATTTAAATCTACCAATGAAAAAAAATTAAAAAAATATGCCATAACCGAAACATCACATTTTATATCTAACCTCATTCAACAAATAGTAGATGATGTTTCTAATAATAAACTAGATGATAATAAAATATTTAGTATTAGTAGAAATAATTACAATGAAATAGAAATAATAGATTTTAATACCAAAGAAGTAAATAACGTTTTAGAAGAAATAACGACCAAAATAGAAGAAAACCTAAAAATGCTCGAGCAAGGAAAAATAAAAAATCTAAATATCAGCAGTACTTTTAAGGGAAAAAATTTTAAGGGGATACACGATGGAGTTTTATTTGAATTAGGCGATAATTTTTTTGGAAACAAAGTATTTAACATTGAAACAAAAATTCCTTTAAGAATTTCTTTTATTGGAAATGTATATACTTCCATATCGACTAAAATCAAAAATTATGGTCTTAATAGCGCATATCTTGAAGTAATAGTTAAAGTAGAAGTAAAAGAAAAAATAGTTATGCCCACAACAAATACAGAATGTGTTATTAAAGATGATTATCCCATCGCCCTAAAAATAATTCAAGGGAAAATACCAAATTATTACAATGGTGAATTTGAATCAAACTCTACTACATATTCTTTACCATTAAAAAAATAATTGTTATAATTACTATGGAGTGATTATATGAAAGATATTATTGTCTTAAATGACAAAAAATATAAGATTATTGATAATTATGGTAATTGTATAAAAATTGAAGAAATAGAAAGTTTTCTAACCTCATACTTTGATATTTATGATTACATATGTGGGGATTATGCATATGATAGATTACGCTTGAAGGGCTTTTGTGATAAAGAAAATAAGAACCTTAATAAAATAAATGATATAAAAGGGTATGAAAAATACATCTCTGATTTATGCTCATATAAGTGTAAACATTTTCTCCTAAAAAAAGAAAAAACAAAATAAACAGTTGAAATAATTGTAATTTATGATAAAATGTATTTATATGATAATAAAGGGAGGACATATTAATGGAAAAAGAAGAAGAAAAGAAAATCATGTCAATAGTAAACGAAAATGGAGAAACAGAAGAAGTTGAAGTAATTCTTGCATTTGAATTTAAAGATAATAAAAAAGAATATGTTGTATATACAAAAAATGAAACAGATGAAAATGGGAATGTTACAGTTTATGTATCAAATGTAGATCGCAGTAGTGGAGAACCTAAATTATTAGGAATTGATAACGAAAGTGAATGGGATCGTATAAAGGACGTATTACGCGAATTATCTAAGCCAGAAGCAGAATAACAGGAGGTTTGATTATGGAAAATGAAAACAATGTAAGTATAGTTACAAATGAAAGGGATTACACAAAAGCAGTTACTGGTGGAAGCTTTAACGTATTCAAAGCTGTTAAAATAAGTAAATTTAATATTTTAAAAAGAAGAGCCGCTAAAGCTGCAAAAAAAGCTGAAAAACTTCAAAAACAAAGTGAAGCATACGCAGCTGAAAGAGATGCAACAAAGGAAAATGTTGACAATAATTTCTTATTTAATGTGTTTAATAATAAAAGCAAGGAAAAGCAACAAGAAAGTAATAAATACGTAGAAAAATCTATAATTGCGAATACTAATGCCGCTTTAGTTGAAGCTGACTTAAAGGTGTTATACCAAAACAAAGCATCAAAACCAATTAGATTACGTCAAGGAATAAAAAATATTGCTAGTAAATGGAATAATTGGCTAAAGAGTAAAATAGTAAAATCTAAAGCAGTTGATGTACCAGTAAATGATAATATAGAAATAACTAAAAATAATTCAGCTGAAGTAGAAAATGTAGCTAAAATAAGAAGACCAGCAGCAGAAGTTGCTCCAATTAGAAAAAAAGAAAAAATGCAAGCTATGGCTACTATAATAGATGATAATTTCTGGAAAACAAAAGAAGATGACAAAGAAAATGATAAAGAAAGCGAAAAGATTAATAGTAATGCTTTCATCACAAATGATAATTTAACATTTAAAGAACATATATCAAGACAAAAACCACTACCATCAGCATACACAATTAAAGTACCTCAAGAAGATGCTGAAAACAAACTAAATAATAATAATGATTTAGTCTTTGAAAAAGAGGATAAGGAAAAGAGCTGGGTAGATATAGGCAAAGAAACAATTAATGGAAAATCTGATATAACTTTCAATACAAAAACAAAAAATAGTGCTTCACCAGTAAAGAAAGATGAGACAAAATCTGAAACACCAAAAACTAAAGAAGAAAACAAAGAAAAATCATCAAACTTCTCTCTACAACAGAAAAAAGCTATGCTTGAAGCTGTAAAGAAAGCAAAAGAACAACAAGATAAACAAGCAGAACTTGCCATGAAAAAGATGAAAGAAGCAAGAGAAAAAGCAGAAAAAGATATTGCTGATAGATTAGCTGCTGAAGAAGCTGCATTACAAAAAGAAATAGAAGAAAGTAAGCAAAACGTAGCCAACGCTCAGAAAGAAACTAATCAAGATATCGCAGATATGTATAAAAGCTTTGGATATGAAGTACCTGAAGAATATTTATCTAGCGGAAAAACAAAATAAATTTAAAAAGGGTAGAATTCTACCTTTTTTTGTTTTAATTCAAAAAAAGAAAACATAAAATATCTTGAGGGATAATATATGAAGAATAAAATAGAGTATTATTATAGAATAGAAAATATTAATCTACATGAACAAAATAATATTTATAATTTTCTATACAATAATAAAAAATATATATTCTTTAACACGACTAGAAATATTAAAGAAATAGAGCAAATATATTTACTTCAAAGTATAGACGAAAGATATTATAAAATAATATTAAATAGAAATAGAAACGTAATAACTGTAATAAATAATAAACAATATCTACTGGTTGAAATAATTAATTATGGTAATAGAAAAATAACATTTGATGATCTTACAAATAAAAAGAGCGTGACGAACCTTGAAAATTCAAATACCTTACTTAGAAATGATTGGTATAATTTATGGATAAAAAAAGTAGATTATATTAATTATCAAAGAGTACATTTCAATAAAGAATATTTATTGTTAGATGATTATTTAGACTATTTTTTAGGCTTAGCGGAAAACGCTATTAGTTATATTCAAGATGCAACTGCCAAAGAGAAAAAAGATGAAAGAGATGAATTAGTAATATCTCATCGCCGAATAAATTCAAACCTTAAGAAAATATATTACAATGTAGAAAATATCGTTTTAGACCATATTTCGCGGGATGTATCAGAATACCTAAAATATTTATTTTTTAATGAAGAACTAGATTATAATACTGTAGCAAACATTATAAATTCCCTTAATTTTAGTAGATATGGTTATAGATTACTATTTGGTAGAATGCTTTTTCCATCTCATTTTTTTGATATATATGAGAATATAATTAATAATAGTCAAAAAGAGTTAGAAATAAAAAAAATCACATTAAAAATTTGTGATTACGAGAATTATTTAAAATTCATTTTCCAAGAAATCAATAAAAAAACTAAGCTACCAATTGTTGAATGGTTAACTTAGTTTATTTTTCTAACTTCCTTAATTCCTGGAATTTCATTAATTAATATCTGTTCAATTCCATCTTTTAATGTAACATCGATAAGGCCACAATTACTACAAGCTCCAGAGAATTTAACATAAACTATGTTGTTTTCATATTTAACAAATTCTACTGCGCCACCTTCACTCATTAAAAATGGTTGTATCTTATCTAATTCATATTGAATTTTTTGAATAATTTCTTCATCTGTCATTAATATCACCAATATAATTATATCCATAAATTAATAAATAAGTAAAGAATAATTTATAATATACTTAAAATGTGATATAATGAATGAACAGAGGTGATTATGTGGAAAATTATAAAGTAGGTGACATAGTCAAGGGTTGCGTTACAGGAATAGAAAAATATGGTATTTTTGTTAATTTAGATAATTATTACACAGGACTGATACATATATCTGAAATTAGTGAAAAGTTTGTTTCAAATATTAATGATTATGTAACCATAGGGGAAACAATTCGTGTAAAAATTATAGATAAAAATGATGATGATTATCATTTGAAACTTAGCATCAAGAATTTAGATTATAGAATTAATAAGAAAATTAGAACAAAAATTAAAGAAACCCCTAAAGGATTTAATACCTTAAAAGAGTATTTACCTGTATGGATTGAAGAAAAATTGCATAAAATAGATAATAATTAAGAAAAAATAAAAAAAATATTTTGAAACTATTGACAAAACATTTATAAACTGATATATTTGATACTGTCAACTGGTTACGGGCGATTAGCTCAGTTGGTTAGAGCACCTGCCTTACAAGCAGGGGGTCATAGGTTCGAGTCCTATATCGCCCACCATAATGCCGAAATAGCTCAATTGGTAGAGCAACTGATTTGTAATCAGTAGGTTACGGGTTCAAGTCCTGTTTTCGGCACCATTTTTTTTGGAGAGGTAGCGAAGTGGCTAAACGCGACAGACTGTAAATCTGTTCCTTCGGGTTCGATGGTTCGAATCCATCTCTCTCCACCACTGATTGCCTCGTAGCCAAGTGGTAAGGCATCAGACTTTGACTCTGACATGCGCTAGTTCGAATCTAGCCGAGGCAGCCATTTATATTTTATGATCCGTTAGCTCAGTTGGTAGAGCATTTGACTTTTAATCAAAGGGTCTGGAGTTCGAATCTCCAACGGGTCACCATCGTGCCTGAGTGGCGGAATTGGTAGACGCACAGGACTTAAAATCCTGCGAGAATCAACCCTCGTGCCGGTTCAAGTCCGGCCTTAGGCACCAACGTGGAGGAATACCCAAGTCTGGTTGAAGGGACCGGTCTTGAAAACCGGGAGGTCACGCAAGTGGCGCAGGGGTTCGAATCCCTTTTCCTCCGCCATTTTTATTTATATAATTATATCGCGGGGTGGAGCAGTTCGGTAGCTCGTTGGGCTCATAACCCAAAGGTCAGAGGTTCAAATCCTCTCCCCGCAACCAAGTGGTCTCGTGGTGCAGCTGGTTAACACGTCTGCCTGTCACGCAGAAGATCGCGGGTTCGAGCCCCGTCGAGACCGCCAGATGGCTTCATAGCTCAGTCGGTAGAGCAAGGGACTGAAAATCCCTGTGTCGCTGGTTCGATTCCCGCTGGAGCCACCAGTTTGATAAAAACTCGAGTTTCGAGATAAATAACCAAGCATCGCATGATGCTTTTTTTTATTTCAAAAAAATCTCCTATCATACGATAAGAGATATAATATAAATCTACTTCAATGTTTTAATTTTTGGTTTATTATTTAATTCAAATTCAAATTCATCAGCTAACACTTTTTGATCATTAATTAAAAAGTTAATATTTCTGTCAGCTGCCTTCATTTTAAATATATTCTCATTTCCTTTAATATTTACAACCATAGTTTCAGAATCTAAATAATATAATACCTGGTCACCACTTTCACTATCACATACCTGCAAAATTCTATGTATTCTTGTAGAATTTAATTCAGGATTGTTAGCTGTATTTACGCCATGCTCAAATAATTCAAGTAAGCCCTTTAAATTTCTAAGGGGATAGTTTAGAGTAGGTAACTGTTTCTTATTTTCTAATACTTTACCATCTTTTAATTCAGCATATCTTTTAAGCTGTTCATCAGTCATATTATTTGACCATATCATTCCTTTATCATTTAATACATTATATATACTTGTCATAGTATCAAGTTCTTTATCCGCAAGTTTTTTCAAAAAAATTGCTAAACCATCGGGATCATAATTTTCTATATAACTGTAATATTCTTTTTTTACTTCTTTCGTAATTACACAAGGAATATCGTTATTAGCACATAAATTTCTGATTAAAATAATTCTAGCTGTTCTTCCATTACCATCTTCAAATGGGTGAATTTGTAAAAATTTAATATGAAACATAGCCTCCCTTAAATAAGGATCTAGCTCGTTCCAGATATTATAATAATTATCAAACAATTGATACATTTCCATATAAATATATTGTGGTTTAGCTCTTTCTAATTTTGAACCATTTACTTCTACCTTAGTTGTTCTAAAATTATCATACTGTTCATTTGTTAGTATTCTTTCAATCTCCTTAATATTATTTATAGTAAGTTTTTCCTTAGTATCAATATCAAATGCGTATTCTAAGGCTTGAGACTGAAAATATAATTTTAATGCCTGACTAGTATCATTTAAATTTCCATACATATCTTCAATAGCTAGACTAGCATGGATAAATCTATTTGACAAATTTTCAAAATACTTCTTTCTAAATAAACTATTGTGGTTATATAATTCTTGCATATAATAATCCTTTCCAATAAATAACAATATTATAACACTATTTCAGAGAAAGTATATAAAAATTTTATAAAAGTATTGACGGCATTAATTAATTGTGATATTATTTAACTGTTCTCATGTTGGAAGTGGCATGCGCTCGTAGCTCAGCTGGATAGAGTGTTTGGCTACGAACCAAAAGGTCAGGGGTTCGAATCCCTTCGAGCGCACCATATATCGGGAAGTGGCTCAACTTGGTAGAGCACTTGGTTTGGGACCAAGGGGTTGCAGGTTCAAATCCTGTCTTCCCGACCATTTGAATATTAAGCATTGATTACTCAATGCTTTTTTTGTGACGTTATAATTAAAAACAAAAATAGTATAGATTATGCTATAATAATTAAAGAGGTGATGAATATGGAAAAAATAAAAGAAACGTTAAAAAAACACCCAGCCTTATATGCTGTGATTGGTATTATCATAGGCGTTATAGTGACCACATTAATTATTATTATATTAAACACACTTGATTACAAAGAAAAAAATAGTTCTAATTCAAAGAATCCTGAAGTAGAGACTAAAACAAATAAAAAAGCTTCCATTGAAGATGATAAAGATCAGTCACCCCTAGAAGAAAATACCAACATAACTACACCAGAAACTAACGATTCAATAAAAAATAATAATGAAGTATCCACAAATAAGGACGAAACAATTATTAATTATTTAAATGAACAAACAGAAAGTATTAACAATGGAGCTGAAAGTGATGTCTCATTAAGAGACAAAATTAAGACCTCTTTTGCTAATATCTATAATTTTATATTTAATGGATCAACTATAAAGGGTATAACTTTTAAAGAATTAAGAACTGAAACAAAATTAAAAGTTTTAGAAAAAAGTATTGAATTAGATTATAAAATAGATCAAAAATTTCCCAATTATAAAGATAATATCAAAGATAAATACCATGACTTAAAAGAAAAAGCAGTGAGCACATATTTAAATATGACTGAAGATATTTGTACAAATAATGAGAGCCTATGTACAACTGCCAAAGAAAACTTTAATACAATGAAAAACAGTTTTGCCATTACATATGACTATATAAAAGAAAAGGCTAAATCTGGTTCAGAAAAATTAAAAGAATGGCTAAAAAATAGGTAGAAAATATGTACTAAATATTTTCTTTTTTTATCTCTTAATCTATGTTATACTATTATCAGAATAGAAATAGAGGGTGTTATTATGCTAGGTAGTGTTTTACAAATAGTTGAAAATAGTGTAATAGTAAAATTAAATATAGATATAACGAAACAACCTAACTTAGTAGGAATTCATGTTATTTTTGAAGACGGAACAAAAAAGGTAGTTGGTGAAATAGAAAGTGCCAATAAAGAAACTTTAAAAGTGAATATAGTAGGTGAATTTACTGATAGAGGATTCTTACCAGGAATAGCAACCAAACCATCATTTAAAAGTACCATAAGAATTATTAATGCCAACGAGTTAACAGAATTTTTAGGAAACCAAGAAATAAGCGATAATGAAGCCTATCTTGGCATTAGTAATATCTATGACAACTATAAAGTTAGTTTTAAAATCAACAGCTTCTTTAGTAATCATTTTTCTATTTTAGGAAATAGTGGTAGTGGAAAAAGTTACACTGTAGCGGGAATTTTACAACGCGTATTTAACATGAGTAAAACACCTCCTGTTGGTGCCCATTTTTTCTTATTTGATGCTTATGGCGAATATACTGAGGCATTCTCAAACATCCATCAAATAAATCCTGCCCTAAATTACAAAGTTTATACCACAAACACTAAAGAGTCTAAGAATGATACCATCCTAAGAATCCCAATCTGGTTATTAGATGTAGATGATCTAGCCTTACTTTTAAATGCCACCACTCCTAATCAATTACCTATAATAGAAAAGACCCTAAAACTCGTACCCATTTTATCAGGAAATGATCAAAATGTAATAAAACATAAAAATGATATTATCGCAAGAGCCTTACTAGATATTTTATTAAGTGGAAATGATTCAACCAAAATAAGAGATCAAGTAATCGCCGTTCTTACAAAATTTCATACCGATGAATTAAATCTAGATAGTAAAATATCTCAACCAGGTTATGTTAGAACTCTTAATCAATGCCTTTATATTGATAAATTAGGAAAAATTCAAGAGATGGAACTAGTCGTAGAATTCATTAGTAGTTTTATTGATAACAGCTTAACTCTAGAAAAACAAGAGGAATATACTTTCTATAATCTTAGTGACTTAGAGAATGCCATGGATTTTGCCTTAATAAGTGAAGGAATATTAAAGAGTGATAAAGTATATGATATGGCTAATGTATTGATGGTACGCCTACATACACTCGCAAACAGTGAACAAAGCACTTACTTCGATTATCCGAGGTTTGTTAATAGAGAAGAATATATTAAAGATTTAGTCACAACTAAAAATGGTCAAAAATGTCAGATAGTAAACTTTAATATTAACTATGTTGATGATCGTATAGCAAAAGTAATCGCTAAAATAATTTCTAGAATGATATTTAAGCAAGCTACAGCTGAAGAAAGAAGAGGAATAAATCCTTATCATATTATTATTGAAGAAGCCCATCGTTATGTCCAAAATGATAATGATATCAATATCTTAGGTTATAACATATTTGATCGTATTACAAAAGAGGGAAGAAAGTATGGCGTTATTTTAGGATTAATTACCCAAAGACCATCTGAACTATCTGAAACCGCCATTTCTCAGTGCTCAAATTTTATAATTTTACGTATGTCTCATCCATTAGACCTAGATTATATTAGAAAAATGGTTCCAAATGTATCACAGGAAATAGTAGATAAATTAAAGAACTTGAAACCAGGTTACTGCATAGCCTTCGGTAGCGCCTTTAAAGTTCCAATATATGCCCATGTAGAAAGTCCTAATCCGCCACCAATCAGCCAGAATGTTGATATCGTTAATGCTTGGAAAAATAGTCCTGAACAAAAAACATTTACTAGCTTTAATTTTACATCACCAATAGAAGAAATTTCCATTGATAACACCAAGCCAGTAATGATTTCCCAAATACCTAGTCCAAGTGATATCCCTTATGACAAAATATCTGAACCAAAAACAAGTTCTGTTTTTAGAAGTACACAAGAATAATATCTTGTGTTTTCTTTAACTAAAAGTTTTAGAAATAATCACGAAAAAATTATCTTTATCAAAAAAATTATCTTCTATAAAATTCATTAAAATATCATACTGACTAACATCATTAACCATAATCATTAATTTTTTTTCTTTTTTTATTTGCTCTTGAACTACCGAAACATCATACTTCCCAAATGGCAAGACATAAAAACTACTATCAAAAAAATTTAAATCATCACTTATATAATAACCACAACTCTTACTTCCAAAACATAGCGTTAATTCCTCAATAATTCTGATATTAGTAGACGTGTATAAAAATTTTAAACTAGGAAATTTAGAAGTAATATCTTGAATATTATTAATATAAGACTTATTTTCTCTTTTAATGGATACTATATCACTACTATCATTACTAATAGGTATAATATTAAGAATTATATTTTTTGAAACATCTTCAAGTTTTTCTAAATAATTCTCTAAACCTATAAACTCCCCATTGTAATTAACTTCTAAATCACGTACATTAATAAAAAGCCCATAAACATTACTACAAGATTTAACTTTTTTTATAATGTTTTCTAAATTGTTACTATAATTATTTGTGTATATATATTTCAAATTAATCACCATTATATAATATGAGAATATAAAAAAAGATATTTTATAAAAATTGCTATTAAGGTAGTTTTATGATATTCTATTAATGATAAATATGGAAAGAAAGGTGTTATAAATGGCCAAAATTAATCCTAAATTACATTTAAAAATATACATTTTTATAGTTGTTATTATGATTATCTGTATTGCTTTTCTAGGCAGTAATTTAATAAATAAGGAAATTCTAGATAGTGAAGTTTCTAAAATCTTAAATAAAAATATTATCACTTCCAAATTTGATAAAAAAACTAAAACTCATGGTTCATATAAAAAGGTGGAATACGCCATTAAAAGCTATATGAAAGACTATTCAGATAATATGAAAAAAGCAAATAATATTATAAATGATAGTAAATTAAAAAAAGTTTTATCAGCCAGTAACTATGAACAGGACAAGCCAGAGTTTTTAACTTCAACAACCCTTATAACTAGTAAAAAGAGTGAATTTGATACTGTAATTAATAATTTGTTAAAGATGGCAGATAAGAAAGTAATCATGTCATATATTAAAAAAGAAAATGTTTCCAAAAAATATATTAATCTTTATAAAAAGTATATGTTTAGTAATAATTTTGAAAATGACTTAATAAAGAATAAGGAAAGTATTACCAAAATACAAACTAATGGTAATAACTTATTAGATATTGATGCCAAAGTAATAAATTTATTAAAAAATAATATAAATACTTGGGTTATAAAGGATAATGCTATTTACTTTTACTCTAAATCAGTAATGACTGAGTATAACACCTTAATCAATTCTATTTCCTAAGAATTAGAGAGTAAAGTATTATGAAAAAGAAAGTTATAATAATTGGCGGTGGACCAGCAGGTCTAACCGCGGCTTATACTATTTTAAAAAACTCCACTGCTTATGATGTTACTATCTTAGAAAGTGAAAAAAACTTAGGCGGAATTTCTAAAACAGTGACCTATAATAATAACAAAATGGATCTAGGAGGACACAGATTTTTTTCTAAAAATGAAGAGATTAATAAATTATGGCAGGAAATATTACCACTTGAAAGAAAAGGTAAACATGATCCTAAAAATGACAATAAGGTTTTATTAACCAGAAATAGAGTATCAAGAATTTATTATCAAAAAAATTTCTATGATTATCCACTAACTCTAAAATTTCAAGTATTTAAAAATCTTGGTTTAAAAACAGCTCTTATTAGTGGATTAAGTTACATAAAAAGTAGTCTTTTTAAAAGAAAAGAGACGAATCTAGAAAATTTTTATATTAATAGATTTGGCAAAAAACTCTATAGTATTTTTTTTGAAGGATATACAGAAAAATTATGGGGAAGATCTCCGAAAGAAATAGATTCATCATGGGGAAAACAAAGAGTTAAAGGTCTATCTATAAGAAAAATAATTAAGGACTATTTTAGTAGAGTATTTAACATTAAAACTAAAGACAAAGAAACTTCTCTAATAGAGAACTTTTATTATCCCAAATATGGCCCAGGTCAAATGTGGGAAGAGATGGCCCTAAAAATAAAAAAAATGGGCGGTAAAATCCTTACAGAACATGAAGTCTTAAAGATTCATAAGAAAAATAATAAAATAGAAAATGTAAGTTGTCTTGTAAAAGGAAAGGTAAAAGTCTTTGAAGGTGATTATTTCATTTCTTCAATGCCTATTAAATATTTAATATCAGGAATGAACAATGTAGAAAAAAACATTAAAAAGATTGCCTTAAACCTTCCTTATAGGGATTTTATAACCGTAGGACTTATTCTTAATAAAATAAATTTAAAAAACAATACCCAAATTAAAACATACAATAATCTTATACCAGACTGTTGGATATATGTACAAGGAAAAGAAGAAAAACTAGGACGCATTCAAGTATTTAATAATTGGTCACCTTATCTAATAGATGATATTAATAAAGTATCATTAGGATTAGAGTATTTTTGTCAAGAAAATGACTCATTTTGGAACAAAAGTGAAGAGGAATTAAGGGACTTTGCTGTTAAAGAATTACTTAATATGCAAATAATATCGGATAAAAAGGATATCTTAGATTATCATGTGGAAAAAGTAAAAAAGGCTTATCCTGCCTATTTTGACTCATATAAAAATTTTCCCGAAGTAAAAGAATATTTAAATAAAATCTCTAATCTTTATTGTATTGGAAGAAATGGTCAACATCGCTATAATAATATGGACCATTCTATGGAAACGGCTATTATTGCTGCTAAGTCAATCCTTAATAATGATTTAGAACTAAAAGAATCTATTTGGAATGTAAATACAGAGCAAACATATCATGAGGAGAGTAACCATGAAAAAAATCATAGATAAATTTAAAAATTTTAATCCCTGTAAACCATTAGCCATCCTCTATATTTTATTAATTATTACAATTTCTTTTTTTACTCTAAGAATAATCGATAATGATTTTTGGTTTTTAATAAATCAAGGAAGATACATTATAGAAAATGGTTTCCCAACAGTAGAGCCATTTACTATTCATAATAATTTATCATTTATAATTCAACAATGGTTAACAGATGTTATATTTTATGGTATCTATCATTCATTTGGTCACATAGGCATAATTATCTTAATTTTTATAGTCAATGTGTTAATAGTATATTTATTATATAAAATATGTATCCTAATCAGTGAAAATAAAGTCTTTTTATCAGTAATTTTAACAGCCATTATAGACTTTATCTTGCTAATATTTTTTATAAGAACAAGACCTCAAATATTTGATTATACTATTTTACTTACTGAAATATATATATTAGAAAGCTATCTAAAAACAAGAAATAAGAAATATTTACTAGTATTACCCATATTATCTCTTCTTTTAATAAATCTTCACTCATCTAGTTGGTTTATGCTTTTCTTATTTATACTACCATATTTAGTGACATCATTTGATTTTAAAATATTCTTTTTAAAAGGAGAAAATTATCTTAAAAAGCACCTCTTCCTAATCATAATTCCAATGTTTTTAGCAGGATTCATTAATCCATATGGTATAAAAGCAATTACTTATATTTTCACTTCATTTGGAGATAAATACATTAATAGTATTGTAAATGAAATGCATCCAATGTATAAAATAGGAATACCGAATGCCATAGCGTGCCTCTTACCAATTATAATAACAATTGTAGTAAATATCATTAAACGTAAAGAAATAAAAGCAAGATATTTTTTTCTCCAACTCGGTACTATGATTTTGGGATTAAGTAGTGCCAAAGGTTATAGTTTTTTTCTAATAGGAGGAGTTTTTCCATTAGCTTATTACTTAAAAGATTATTTTAAAACATATGAAGCTAATTATCATTACTCTAAACCATTTAAAATAAAATATATTATCATCGTATTAATGATTATAGTCTTACCACTAAGTATAAGTCTCAGTATGAGTAGTTCTACATTTGAATCATTAGGAGTAAAAAAAATAGTTTCATTTCTAGATAAAAATGAAAATAAAGAAAATATTATTTTATATACCGATTACGATACTGGAAGTTATCTAGAATGGAAAAAATATAAAGTATATATAGATCCACGAGCAGAAGTGTTTATAAAAAGAAATAATAAAAGAAAAGATATTTTTAAGGAGTATTATTACTTACAATATAAAGTATTTGATATAGACAAATTTGTAACTAACTATAATTTTACTCATTTTATTGTAAATGATAATGATCGCCTTTATTCATATTTAGTTAATAACTCTAAAAAATATCAATTGTTATATATGGAAAAGAGTAACAAGGAAGATAAACACCACAAAAAAATTAAATATTATTTATTTAAAAGAGTAGATGTTGCCTAAATATCTGCTTTTTGCATATCCAAAAAAATTGTTTACATAATATTAATAAAACTAATTGCACTTTCACTAATTATGGTATATCATATTAATATATGAGCAAATATTCATATGTTAGGAGATTATATGAAAGAAGAAAACTATAAAATTATAGATGAATATAGAGTAGAAAAAGTCTCTAAAAATATTTTAGATGATGACTTTTTGGTTAATGTAGCTGAATTATTTAAGGTTTTTGGTGATAGCAGCAGAATTAAAATAATTTGTGCCCTTCTTCAAGAAGAATTATGCGTAGGTGATATAGCCGCCATAACAAAATCAACATCCTCGGCAGTATCTCATCAAATGCAAATATTAAAACAATCAAAATTAGTAAAGACACGTCGTGAAGGAAAGCTAATATATTATAGTTTAAAGGACGAACATGTCAAAAAAATATTTAAGATAGGATGTGAACATATTGAAGAATTATAAATTTAAAATAAATAATTTAGATTGTGCCAATTGTGCCAATATGATTGAAACGAAACTAAATAAGGATAAAAACTTAAGTGATGTTAATATTAACTTCTCTAAAGCTACAATTAAATTTAAAGGAAACGAGAATATTAACATAATAGAATACGTTAACGAAGAGATAAATAAAATAGAACCTGGCGTTACAATAAGTACAGAAGAAGAAAAAAAAGGTAATCATCGTCTTATTGATTTAGTAGTAGGAATATTATTAATTGGAATTTCTATGATTGTAAAAAATAATCTTATAACTGAAGTGCTTTTAGTAGCAGCATACGTTGTTTTACTTTATAGAATATTTTTAACAGCTATAAAAAGTTTATGTCATGGTGTTATGAATGAAAACTTTTTAATTATTATTTCATGCATTGGAGCATATTTTGTTAATCAAAAAATGGAAGGCTTAATGGTCATAATTTTATATACTATTGGTAAAATACTAGAAGAAAAAGCTATTTATAATAGTCGAAAAAGTATCAGTGAATTAATGGATATAAGAGTAGACAAAGCTAACCTAAAAGATCGTGATACAATAATTGAAGTAGAACCAGAAAAATTAAATATAGGGGATATTATTATTGTTAAAAAAGGGGAAAAAGTACCCGTTGATGGTAAAATTATAAAGGGCTATAGTAATTTAGATACTCAAGCATTAAGTGGAGAGGCTAAATCTGTTGCTGTAAAACCAGGTGATGAAATATTATCCGGCTGCATTAATTTAGATGGTCTATTAGAAGTAAAAGTTCAAAAAAAATATGAAGATAGTAGCGTTTCTAAGATACTAAACTTATTAGAAAACGCTAATGATAAAAAAGCCAAAAGAGAAACAAAAGTTAATAAATGGGCCAGAATATATACACCTTCAGTATTAGTACTTGCTATTTTAGTAGCCATCTTCCTTCCGATGTTTACAGATATTACTTATAGTCAAAGTATATATAGAGCCTTAACATTCCTAGTTATATCATGCCCATGTGCTATTGCGATAAGTGTTCCACTATCATATTTTTCAGGTATCGGAGTAGCTAGTAAAAAAGGAATTTTAATTAAGGGAAGTGAAGTATTAGATAATATTAAAAATATTACTAAGATAGCTTTTGATAAAACAGGAACTCTTACTACTGGTAAATTTAATATTACTAAGATAACATCATTAGATGATAAATATAGTGAAGACGACATCTTTAAGTATATTTATTTTGCAGAAAAATACTCCCTTCATCCCTTAGCAAAAACAGTTTTAAATTATAAAAAAGTAAAAGAAGAAAAAATATCTGACGTTAAAGAATTTGCCGGAAGAGGCATAAGTTACAAGTATAAGAATAAACTATTTAAAGTTGGTAATAGAGAGTTTGTAAAATATAACCCCAAAGAAACAGAAGAAGCTACTTATATTTATTTGAGTATTGAAAATACTGTAGTTGGTTATATAGAATTAGAAGATGTTATTAAAGATACAACAAAAGAAGCAATTTCTGATTTAAATAATGAAAATATTCAACTTTATATGTTAAGTGGTGATAAGAAGAATGTGGCATTAAAAATTGGTGAAAAAACAGGTATTAAGAATATTTTATACGAAATGTTACCTCAAGATAAATATGAAAAGGTTAAAGAATTAATGAAAGACGGCGAGGTAGTTTCTTTTGTAGGAGATGGAATAAATGATGCTCCTACACTTGCTCTTAGTACTATAGGAATTTCCATGGGGTTAAATGGAAGTAATGCTGCGATTGAAGCTAGCGACGTTGTTATTATGAATGATGATATTTCTAACATAAAGGATGCCATTAATATCAGTAGAAAAACAAATACCATTATTAATGAAAATCTCTTCTTCGCTATTCTTGTTAAGATAAGTATTTTATTACTTAGTATTTTTGGATTATCAACTATGTGGGAAGCTGTATTTGCAGATGTTGGGGTCACACTTCTTGCTATCTTAAATACAATTAGAATTTTAAAAATGAAGTAATAATTTTGTAGAAAGTCCATTTTTATTTTATAAATTATGGTCTTTCTTTTTTTCTCTAATTTAAAAAGCTGTTGTTTGCTATTATTAATCATTTATGATATAATACATAGCTAACAAAAGGGGATGATATTGTGAATGTAATTAACTTATCCAAAAATGCCATTAGAGAATTAAAATATTTGCCACTATCACAACATACTATCAATACGGAAGCAACAATCTATAAAATGAAATATCAAAATCAAGATAAAATTTTAAAAAGTCTCTATTTTTTGAATGGTGAAAGATTTGCAAATAAATTGTATACAATAGAGATGTTAAATTATTATAAAGATATTTTACCAACTAGTTTTTGTATACCTGATAATATTGTAACACAAGATAATAAGATAATAGGCTTTACGTTACCATATATAGAAGGAAAGAATTTGGCAGATATATTAAAGGAGCCACAAGAAAATTGTCAAGATAAGTTAGAATCTTTAAAGAAAATAGGAGAATTACTGGATCAACTTAATGGTATTAGGAAATATAGTGAACTAAAAGATCTTTATATAAATGATTTACATGAATCAAATTTTCTTATTTCAAAAAATGACTCTATCAAAGTTATAGATTTGGATAGTTGTAAGATAAAAAATAACAAACCGGCACCAGCTCGCTTTTTAAGACCTAACACACTTTTTGCAACAGCCAAGGAAAAATATAACATAACTTCTTTAAATACAGATGATGAATACGTGACTCCAAGTAACGATACAGAACTTTACTGTTATAACATGATGATTTTAAATTATTTATATGGTAAAAATGTAAATAGTATGAAAGTAGTTGATTATTATAACTATCTATCATATCTTTACTATTTAAAAATAGATAATAACTTACTAAACTCTTTTCAGAGATTATTAACGAACTGTGAAAATACTAATCCATATCCATATTTAGAAAGTTTAACACAAGAACAAATATATAGAAGTAACTACAAAGTATATAAATACAATAAAAAATAAAATACAAGAGCAAAATCGTTCTTGTATTTTTTATATCCTTTCTCTTATTGATATAGATAACAATATTTAATGAAAGATGAGATAGGGTAGACTAACTAAATATATAAAAAAGACTATTATCAAGATTTTTCATCGTTAATAGTCTTAATAATTTTGTAACTTTTATTCTGATCTTAAAGCTACAACCGGATCTTTCTTAGAAGCAATTTTTGCAGGTATAAGTCCTCCAATTAAAGTAAGAAGTATGCTAATAAGTATTAGTATTAATGCATGAAGTGGATTTAATCTAGCAACATTATCTAGTGATGATAGGTTTTTAATGATTATATTAACAGGGAAAATTAATATTCTCGCTATAAGAATTCCTATGAATCCACTACATAAACCAATAATTAACGTTTCTGCATTAAAGACACGAGTAATGTCTTTTTTTCTTGCTCCCAAGGCTCTTAAAATTCCAATTTCTTTAGTTCTTTCTAATACAGAAGTATAAGTAATTATTCCAACCATAATACTTGAAACTATTAATGATATTGAGCTAAAAGCAATGAGAACTATCGTAATTGCGTCCATTATATTTCCTGATAAAGACGTAATAAGTTCAGCCTGATCAGTATATAATATTTTATTACTTTCATCCTTATTTTTATTATATTTATCTAAATACTCAACAATCTTCTTTTTAGCAGAGAAATCTTTAGGATAAACCTGTATTGCTTGTGGAACATTATCATCACCTAAATATGCTAAAACAGCATCACGATTTTTTGCACCTTCTTCTCCATCCTCAAATTTCTCTAAAGTCAAAACATTATAATCTTTGTTTAATTGTTCACGAACAATCTCTGAATTTTTATTTTCTTTTATCAAAAAGTTAATAAGAGAGGTATTATAAACCAAACCAGTACTAGACATTTTGGCATACATATTATCTTTTTTGCCCCTAATAACTCCAGCAATATGTAAAGTAATATTGTTACTATTATTATATAAATCATCATAACTACTACTAACAACATATCTAGAATCTATTTTCTTATAATATTGATTATTTAAAACAACCTTAAATTCTTTGCCTACAATATCATTAAAATCAATTTTTTCTTTGTCTCCAAGACCAAGTTCCTTTAAAATATTTTCATTTATTCTATTTTTTGAATCTACTAATAAATATATATCTTCCTTTTTATCACTTAACTTCCCATAAATAATCTCAAAATTATCAGTCATTATTTGTGATGTTTTACCATCAATAGAACTAGGAATGGAAAAGAATGTACTAGTATCAACATTTTTAACCTTATCATCAACCTTTGTTAACATATTAAAGCTAGTTGTCCTAAAGTAGGAAATACCTCCAACTAATTTACTATCAATACTTTCTATATAATTGACATAATCCTTAGTTATCTTGTTTTTATGTAATGTTGACTCCATTGTTTTTAAGGGATAAATTTTTCTTTTTTTACTATATTCCTCTAGATTATCTTTACTGCTAACCATATCATCTAACGTGATAGCCTGTTCACTAATAACTATAGGCGCTTGAGAAAGCGTACTTTTTTCAAATTCATCTATTTTTATTTGAAAACCATTAGAAAGTGCTAAAATTAAAGCTATTCCAATAATTCCAATAGATGAGGCAAAAGAGGTTATAAGGGTTCTTCCTTTTTTAGTCTTTAAATTATTAAATGATAAACTAATAGCACTTTTATAACTCATGGCTGTCTTCTTAATTTTAAATTTATCATCTTGCTTTTCTTTATCGGAAATAGGATTGCTATCCTTTAATATTTCTCCATCTCTAAATTCAATAATACGAGTAGCATATTCTTTAGCAAGCTCTGGATTATGTGTAACCATAATAACTAATTTATCTTTCGCGATTTCCTTAATTAAGTCCATTATTTGTTTACTAGTTTTGGTATCAAGAGCACCAGTTGGTTCATCTGCAAGAATTATATCAGGATTATTAACAAGAGCTCTAGCTATTGCAACCCTCTGCATTTGACCACCGGATAACTGATTAGGCTTTTTATGAATATGATTTATAAGCCCAACTTTTTCTAAAGCTTGAGTAGCCATTTTACGTCTTTTCTTTTTACTATATCCACTAAGTATTGTACTCATCTCAACATTTTCCAAAATACTTATATGACTAATTAAATTATAAGATTGAAAAATAAATCCAACACAGTTATTTCTATAACTATCCCAGTTACCATCCTTAAATTTTTTTGTACTTCTTCCATTTATAATAAGATCTCCACTATCATATCGATCTAATCCACCAATTATATTTAAAAGGGTAGTTTTCCCTGAACCAGAAGGACCAAGAATGGCTACAAACTCATTAGTTCTAAACTTTACATCAATACCCTTTAATGCATGCTGTACAAATTCCCCAGTTTTATAACTTTTTTTAATATTTCTTAACCCTAACATATTTTCTCCTTCTATAATATTATTCTAAAAAATACATCTAAATTCTAATAATAATTATTATAACATACTAAAAAATATAATTACTAATAATTAATTATTTTACTATTAATTCTAATTTAGACACATATAAATAATTGAGGTGTTATAATGTTTTTCAAAAAAATAAATAGTAGAATGAAAGTATTATTATTAATTTTTGTTTCCCTATTATTACTAATAATTATTAAAGTGTTTTACGTTCAAGTATTTGAATACAAAAAACTTTATTCTCTATCAAAAGATTTATGGAGTAGAGATTTACCAGTAGAAGCTAATAGGGGATTAATTCTTGATAGAAATGGAGTGGTTTTAGCCGATAACTTAACAACTACATCCCTTGTTTTAGTTCCAAATCAAATTAAAGATAAAAAAGATACTACCACCAAATTAGCGCAAATATTAAATGTGAGCTATGATGAAATGTATAAACATGTTAATAAGAAAACATCCATTGAAAGAGTTCATCCTGAGGGAAGAAGACTAAGTTATGAAATTGCTGATAAAATATCTAATTTAAAATTACCAGGAGTATATTTAGTAAAAGAGTCAAAACGTTATTATCCCTACGGAAATTTATTATCTCATACTCTAGGCTATGTTGGTATTGATAATCAGGGCCTATCAGGATTAGAACTACAATATGATAAATACTTAACAGGGGAAAGTGGCGCTATTAAATATTTTTCTGACGCTAAGGGAAATAAGTTAAATTTATCAGATGTATATCTAGAACCCCAGGATGGCATGAACTTACAATTAACAATAGATATAAATATTCAAAAATCTATTGAAAGAGAACTCAACAATATTGTGGATATGTTTGAACCAGATATGGCCCTAGCTATTGTTATGAATCCGAATACAGGTGAAATATATGGCATGGGTAGTAGACCTGATTATGACCCTAATAATTATCAAAACTATAATCAACAAGTCTTAAGTCGTAACCTGCCAATTTGGGCAACGTATGAGCCAGGGTCTACTCAAAAAATTATTACTACATCCGCTGCAGTAGAAGAAAAAGTAGTAGATTTAGATAATGATCTTTTCTATGATAGTGGTTCTGTTAAGGTTGATACGGCAAAAATAAAATGTTGGAAGGCTGGAGGACACGGTCAGCAAACTTTTATGGAAGTATTACAAAATTCTTGTAATCCAGGATTTGTAAAAATGGGTCAACTACTTGGTAAAGATAGGTTGTTTTCTTATTTGGATAAATTTGGTTTTGGTGCCAAAACAGGTGTAGATTTAAGCGGAGAAGGTAAGGGAATCATTTTCCCTCTATCAAAGGTAGGTAATGTAGAGCTAGCAACTACTGCTTTTGGTCAGGGAATAAGTGTAACTCCAATTCAACAAGTAACAGCGGTATCCGCTGTTGTCAATGGGGGAAAACTATATCAACCATACATATTAAAAAGTATCTCAGAAAAAGAAACGGGTAACATTATTAAGAAGAATAGCAAGAAATTCATTCGTCAAACTATTAGTAAAGAAACTTCTAATACAATGCGCAGAGCATTAGAAAATGTTGTTGCCAAAGGTGGAGGAAAGGCTGCATATATTGACGGATACCGTATTGGTGGAAAAACAGGAACTGCACAAAAAGTAGAAAATGGCGTTTACCTAGTAAATAATTACATTATGTCATTTATGGCTGTTGTTCCATCAAACAATCCAGAAGCAGTACTATATCTTGCAATTGATAATCCTAAACATACTGCAATGTTATCAAGTTATACAACCACACCTATCGCAAGACGAATTCTTTTAGACATTATCGAAGCTCTGGATATTAAAAAACAAGACAGTCAAATAGAAAAGGAAAAGGAGTGGAGTGATAAAACCATATATGAAGTGCCAAATGTTGTTGGAATGACAAAGAAAGAAGCCAAAAAGGCTTTAGAAAACTTTACCGTTGAATATGCTGGAACAGGCGATAAAGTAGTTAGTCAGTCTCCTGAAGCTGGCACAAGGGTTGAGGAAAAAACTGTCGTTAGACTACTATTAAAGTAATATAGCAAGTCGAATAAATAGAACTTTTGTAAAATTAGTTCTATTTATTTTTTTATGTAATAAATATAAATATGAAACAAACACCTGTAAAATTGTGTATAATAATTAGTAAACTAACACAAATAATTACTAATGTGTGCTATAATACTGGAGACGAATGGAGAAATAAAATATGCTATTGTTAACAAAATCAGTTTTTGCCGTCATGATAGGTTTTTTAGCCTCAACATTTATCGGCCTAATTTTAATACCAAAACTAAAAAAAATGCATGCTGGGCAACATGTTAGTGTATTTTTAGCAAGTGCTCACAAGCAAAAAGAGGGAACCCCAACAATGGGTGGTTTAATTTTTATATTATCTACCACAATTACTATTTTGCTTTTAATAATTACAAATAAGATTGACTATACATCCAACCTTTTGATTGTTTTACTTTCCTTTTTAGGGTTTGGACTTATAGGATTTATAGATGACTTTCTTTCCCTTCGCAAAAAAGGAAATGAAGGTTTAACAACATATCAAAAATTATTTATGCAAGTAATAATATCCGTGATTTTCTTCTATATATATATGAAGAATGGTGGTCAAACATCATTAACAATTGGAACCCTTCATATTGACCTAGAATTAGGATGGCTATATGGATTATTTATTCTTTTTGTTCTAGTCGCATCCTCAAATGCTGTAAATTTAACAGATGGTCTAGATGGCCTTGCAGGTGGCCTATCAGCTATAGCATATATTGCTTTTGCACTAATATCACTTATTGTAGGTTATGAAGAAATTGGTATTTTCTCATTAATTTTATCAGGAAGTATTTTAGGCTTTTTAGTATTCAACTCTTATCCAGCTAAGGTCATTATGGGAGACACCGGAAGCTTAGCTTTAGGTGGTGCGATGGGAGCAATCGCTATTATTACCCATCGAGAATTAACTCTTGTAGTAGTAGCGGGAGTATTTGTTATTGAAACATTCTCTGTAATTATTCAAACTATCTCAGTAGTTTTCTTTCATAAAAAAGTATTCCTAATGTCGCCACTTCACCATCACTTTGAAAAACTAGGTTGGAAAGAGCCAGACATTGTCAAAACCTTTTGGATAGCAGGACTTGTATTAGCGATGAGTGGAATTATCTTTGGAGTATGGTTATAAGATTTAAACTTAAAGATGTTTAAGTCTTTTTTATTGCAAAAAAAACTTTAATATGAGTATAATTAACTTAATAATAGGGTGAGTGTTATGAGAGAAAAATTACAAAAGATTGATTATAAAATTTTAGTCTTAATCATACCAGTATTACCAATGAAACAAATGGTTTAGATCAAACAAATAAATATGAATATTACTTATCAACATCAAGCACTACTCTTACAGGGGGAGAATTTAAGGAATATGTAAATAAGAAGGAATTTAACATCGGAACATCTTTAACAGGTGTAAGATATCTATATGTAAGACAAATAAGCGATGGGGCTGGTATTCATTCACAAAGTAGTGGTAATGTAGTAACACTAGATGGAAAAGCCTATCACCAATTTGGACCATATATTTTTGATAATACCAATCCAGAATGTAAAATAGAAAAAAATATTACCAAGATTACTAATAAAAATATAACTCTAAAAATAAATGGTACTGATGAAATTTCAACTAATAACTTACAATATTCTTTAAATGGAAAAGACTTTGATGAAAATAAGAAAAAGATTATAACAACAAATAACACTTATAAAGCCTATGTTAAATATGAAGCTTTTGCAAAAGACAACGTTGGAAATATAGGAAGTTGTAAAATTACTATTTCAACTTTAGTAAGTGTTCCAAATACTAAATTAATAATTAATAGAAATCTCTATATAGTTGGAATGCTTCTTATAATCAGTGGTTTAGGTATTACAACATATATGATAATAAAAAAGAAAAAGAATGTGTAATTTAGATATTACCATTCTTTTTTGTCATAATCTTACCATGACCTCCATTACTAAAGTCATACTGAGCTATATTTCTAGAAGTTACTTTATCAAGACCAAAATAAGATTTTAAAACTTGTACCATTTCAACATATTTATTAATCGCACCATCATAATTATTTTCTTTTACTAATTGTTCAGTACTTACTAAATATGTATCATAATATTTTTTCCATAATGTATCATCTTTTGACTCTTCATAATCCTTTTTAATTAACAAAGCAATCTCTGGTCCTATAGAATCATACTCCATAAGAAGAGGAGTAAACTTAGCATCCTTTTGTAAAATATTATCTCTAAATGATCTTAAATTATTTAATAAAGAACAATCATCATCTAGCCCCAGTACATCACAAACAATAGTAGTTATATAACAACCGCTAGTAGCATTTACAGGTTTTTGATGAGAACAATTATCTCCTGGATAATAGTATGATCTATACCAACTACAATATCCTTTTTTATAGTCTCCTTGAAAATCATAATAAACACATCCACCACATTGGTATTGATATTCCAAATTACTCATAATAAATCTCCCTTAAGTGACTGCTATTATAACACAATAAGCACTTTTTTTCAACTGTTTCATAAAAAATACCTTTATTTTATACAGATGTATTATTAATTATTATTTTTAGAAATATTTAGTAAAATTCCAATACTTATCATCGTGATTAACAAACTACTTCCGCCATATGAGAGGAAGGGAAGGGTAACACCAGTAACAGGAATCATCCCCGATACAACCATCAAATTTAACATTGCCTGAAAAATAATCTGAAAAGTCATACCAAAAGCTAAATATTTTGAAAACTGATCTCTAGCTTCTAAAGAAATTTTTATTCCCCTCTGGAGTATTACTATAAAAAGGCCAATAACAATAAATGCTCCTACAATTCCAAACTCTTCTGTGATAATAGAAAAAATAAAATCTGTTTGCGGCTCTGGAAGATAAAAATGTTTTTGAATACTATTTCCAAATCCTCTTCCTAAAAGTCCACCCGGTCCAATAGCGTAAAGACTTTGAATAATCTGAAATCCTGTGCCAAGAGGATCTTTCCATGGATTAACGAATGAAGTAATTCTATCCATTCTATAGGGAGCAATTAAAATCAAAACAATAATTCCTACTAATCCAATCGCGCCCATTCCAAAAAAGAATTTCATATTAACGCCTGCCACAAACAACAAGGCAATAATTGAAACCGTTAATATTACTCCTGTTCCTAAATCTGGTTGTAACATTATTAAACCGAAAAATAAGAATACAATTCCAAGAATGGGAAAAACTCCTGTTTTATAACTTTTAAGAAATTTGTTGCTACGACATAAATATTTACTCGTAAAAATAATTAACCCCAGTTTAGCAAACTCACTTGGCTGTATCCCAAAAGGACCAATACCAAACCAACTACGACTCCCATTTCTAATACTACCAATTCCAGGAATTATAACTAAAATTAATAAAATCAAACAGATAGTAATAATTAGGTTAGCCTTTTCATAATAAAATTTATAATTAAGCTTTCCTACAATATTCATTAAAATTAAACCAATCACAATAAAAAGTGCTTGTTGTTTTACATAATGAAAACTATCATTAAACTTATATTCAGCCCAAACACTAGAAGCAGAATAAATCATAATTACTCCAAATACCAATAAAGCAAGAACCGCTAACAAGAGAATCTTATCATATTTTTTACGCATGATATCACCTATAA
Organism: Clostridium sp. CAG:417; assembly: GCA_000432835.1. Lineage (GTDB taxonomy): Bacteria > Bacillota_I > Bacilli_A > RF39 > UBA660 > CAG-417. The sequence continues at coordinate 29,514 of FR890363.1, forward strand.
TATTTTATAGTTTTAATAAAAAAATATGATTAAACTAAATAGATATGTATAAAAGTATAAAAAGTATTCATATTAAAAAAGAAAGGATGAATAATATGGATGAAAATATAGAATTATTAGAGTATATTTATAAAAATGCTGAAATGGGAGTACATAGTTTAACTAAATTACAAGAAGAATTAGAAGAAAAAGAAAACAAAATCAAGAAGGTTCTTAAAGAAGAATTAGAGTCTTATGAACATTTTAAAAAGGAAAGTAAAAAACTCATCAAAAAGAATGGGTATGACTTAGAAAAAAATAAATTAACTGCGAAAATAGCGTCATCTATGGGTATAAAAAAAGAAGTTAATAGTGATAATAGTGATGCAAGTATTGCTCATATGTTAACCCAAGGTATTACTATGGGAGTAGTTGATATGGAAACAAAAATAGATAATTATAAAGAGGTTGTAAATGAAGATATTTTATCTTTAGCCAAAGAATTTTTAAAGTTCCAACAAGAAGAAATCGAAAAATTAAAAGAGTATATGTAAAAATGCCTTGACTAAGAAAATAGCTTTCTCCTATTATAGTATTTAGGGGAGTATAGTTATGATTTTAAATGTTAGTGGTAGAACAGATATAGTTGCTTTTTATACTTCATGGTTTATGAATAGATACCATGAAGGTTTTTTGGATGTTAGAAATCCATTTTATAAAAAACAAGTAAGTAGAATTTATTTTAAAGATGTTGATTTAATTGTTTTTTGTACTAAGAATCCCCTTCCTATATTAGACCACTTAAATGAAATAAAAATACCTATGGTTTTTCATATTACCATTACTCCATATAAAAAAGATATTGAACCAAAGGTTATAGATAAAAAATTAATAATTGCCGCTGTTAAAAAAATATCATCTATAGTTGGTAAAGAATATACAGTGGTTAGATATGATCCCATATTTTTAAGTCCTAAATATGATTTAAATTATCATTTGAAATGTTTTGAAAGGTTATGTGAACAATTAGATGGCTATATAAATCATATAATAGTTTCTTTTATTGATGAGTATAAAAATGTTAAAAATAATAGTAAAATTCTAAATATAAGAGAACCTAATGAAGAAGATTATGAAATAATTGGGACATCTTTTTCAAATATTGCTAAAAAGCATAATATAACAGTACAAACTTGCGCTGAAAAACAAAATTTAGTTCAATATGGTTTTATCAAAAGTGATTGCTTAACTCCTAATATGGTATTCAAATTAACGGGTTTAACAAAAATGAAAAAATGGACATCGCGCAAAACCCCTTACTGTGACTGCGTCGAAATGGTTGATGTCGGAGCTTATAATACTTGTCTTCACTTCTGCAAATATTGTTATGCTAACTATTCAGAAAAAGAGGTAATTAAAAATAATAAGTTACACAATCCCGCATCAAGTTTATTAATTGGTGAAATAGAAAGCGATGATATAATTAAAGTAAGAAAAAAATAATTAATAGTGAAAAAAAATATGTTATATTAAAAAGGAAAAGAGGTTTTAAAATGAGTAAAATTGTATTAATTGGTGGCGGAAATATTGGAAGAGGAAATACGCCTTATGAGACAAAAGAAATAGATGAAGAAATAGTAAAGATGACTACTAAAGAGCATCCTAATTTATTATTTGTAGGACTTGCTAGTAGTTTTTCAGATTCATATTATGATACTGTGAAGCTAATATATAAAGATCTAGGTTGTAACTGTGCCTATTTAAAAAAGAAAAATATTATCAACAATAGGGATATAGTAGAAAATAAAATAAACACAGCTGATATAATTTATTTTTGTGGAGGAGATACAATAAAACTTGTAGATACCTTAAAGGAATATGATTTAATACCTTTATTACAAAAAGCTATTGATAGTGATAAAGTAATTGCGGGAATGTCCGCTGGTGCTATTATGTTATGTAAAGAGGGATATTCAGATTCCTTAAAGCTAAGAAATGAAAGCGACAAATACTGTTTTATAGATGGCCTAAACTATTTAGATATTTCTTTTTGCCCACACTATGAAAATGAAAGCGACAGAGCAAGTGAATTAAAAGAAGATTTAAAAGGTCAAACAAAAAAAGTTTTGTGCTTACCAAACGGTGTTGCTATGGCAATAGAAAATGACAAAAAACACTTTATTAAAAGCTTAAACAATGATGCTTATCTTTGTTATTATGATGATAAAAATATTTATCACGAAGAAAAAATAGAGGTATAAAAATGGATATAAAAATAAAGAAAAATAGTCACCTATTTAAAGTTAGAACATCAGGAATAATCATGAAAGACAATAAGATTTTAGTTGAACAATATAGAGATACATCTTATTTTACATTACCTGGAGGATATGTTGAAATAGGAGAAGATAGTAGCTCGGCTATAATTAGAGAAATAAAAGAAGAAGTAGGGGTAAATTTTAAAATTGATAGATATTTAGGAATAGTAGAGAATTTCTTTATCAATGCTAACCAAGAAAAAACACATGGAATAGATTTTTATTATCTAGGTACGACAGAAGATGAAATACCTCTAGAAAACTTTGATTTAATAGAAAACGATAATGGAATTATTATAAATCACCATTTTAAATGGATAGAATTACAAAAACTAACAGACTATGATATTAGGCCTAAATGTATAATTCCATATTTAAGAAATGAACAAAATACATCCTTTCACCTAGTTCAAAGAGAGACAGACTAACTTCTATATCTTCCTAAAATCAACAAAAAACTTGACAAAATACTACATTTGTGCTAAAATATGTTCAAATTTACATGGAGTAGTAGTTGTAAAAAGGGGGAAACAATTATGAAAATCGGTGTGGATATAGATGGAACTTTAACTGATATTGCAAAATTTCAAATAGAAGAAGGAAAAAAGTTTTTTGGTAGAGAACCAGTTAATACAAAAGTCCTTGACGTAAAGGATATGTTTGAATGTAGTGATGAAGAAGAAAAAGCCTTTTGGAAGAAAAACTACATGAAATATTGTGTCCTTGGTAAAATGCGTAATGGTTCAGACAAATTTACTAAAAATGCTCACAATAATGATGATGAAATAATAATTATTACATCACGTAAATATACAGACCAAGATACTAAACTTGGAAAATTAATGCGATATACAGTTGAACAGTGGTTAAAACATAATGGTATAGAAACAGATAAAATAATTTATTGTAATGAAGATAAAACAGCCGCTATAAAAGATAATAAAATAGATATAATGTTAGAAGATAATTCTAAAAATATTGAAGAGTTAAGTAAGTTAACAAAAGTAGTATGTATGAATACTGAATATAATATGGATTATCAGTTTACTAATGCCAATAATGTAAAAAGAATTTGTTCAATGAATGAGGCATATTCCGCTGTAAAAGAATTTGAACTTGAAATTATGAAAGAAGAAGCTGATAGAAAAGATCAAGAATTAATTACAGTAAAATCTGGAAAAGCATCTATTGATAGACCTTGGTTAAAATATTATGACTATGAAAGTAGAAATATTGAATTACCAACTACAAGTATTTATGAATATTTAAAAGATAGTACTAAAAAATACTCTAACATGATTGCTATTAATTATTTTAATAACAAAATATCATATAAAGAGCTATTTAATAATATTGAAAAGTATGCTAAAGCTTTTACTGCTGAGGGAATTAAAAAAGGAGACATTGTAACTTTATGTTTACCTAATGTTCCAGAAGCTGTATATATGTTTTATGCTTTAAATAAAATTGGGGCAATTGCTAATATGGTTCACCCTTTAAAAAGTGGAAATGAAATAAAGTTAGCTATTAATGATACTAAGTCTAAATTATTAGTAATGGTTGATAATGCTTTTAAAGAAGTTGATCCAATTGCTGCTGATATTACTGCTCAAAAGATTGTTGTTGTATCAGCTGGGGACTCAATGCCACTTCCATTAAAACTTGGTTATAAAGCAAAATGTGGAAAAACAATTAATTACAGTGAAGATAATAAGTATGTATCTCTTGATACTTTTGCTAAACAATCTAAAGAAATAAAAAATTTGCCTGATGTGAAAACATCAGGAAATGACACTGCCGTAATAATGTATACTGGTGGAACTTCTGGATTCCCTAAAGGTGTTGAATTATCCAATAATAATTTCAATAGAATGGTATTCCAACAAAAAGCAACAGCTAAACACTTTGGAGCAGGCGATAAAATGTTAACTATTATGCCAGTGTTCCATGGATTTGGATTATGTAGTTCAGTACATATGCCACTTTCATATGGTATAACAACTATCTTAATACCTAAATTCGATTCAAAAGAATTTTACAAGTTAATGAGTAAGTATAAACCAAACCATGTATTTGGAGTTCCAAAACTTTGGAAAGCTCTTATGAATGATAAAAAGATACAAGGCATGGACTTATCATTTATGAAATACATCGTTTCAGGTGGAGAAAATATGAAGGATGGCCTTGAAGAAGAAATTAACAAATTCTTTGAACAACATAACTGTTACTATAAATTAAAGAAGGGTTATGGTTCTACCGAAGCGGTTGCCGGAACTACTTTATCAGATGATAACTGCAACGAAATCGGAAGTATTGGTATCCCACTAATATGTAATGATTTTAAAATTGTTAAACCTGAAACAGAAGAAGAACTTGATTACTATCAAGAAGGAGAAATCTGTATTTCTGGTCCAACAATCATGAAGGGATATTTAAATAATAAAGAAGAAACAGCCCATGCTTTAAGAGTACATGCAGATGGCAAATTATGGTACCATACCGGTGATTCTGGATACATGACAAAAGATGGTTTAATATATTATACTGATAGGCTATCTAGAATGTATGTATCAGGAGGATTTAATATTTATCCACCAAGAATTGAAAAAATTATTGAAACAAATAATAAAGTAGAGCAATGTGCTGTTGTTGGTATAAATCATCCATATAAAGATATAAAAGTACCACAAGCATACCTAATTTTAAAACCAGGTGAACAACTAGATGAAAAATTAATTGAAGAAATTAGTAGTGTATGTAGACAAAATCTAGATATGCATCACCAACCATTTAAGTTTGTACAAGTATCTGAATTTCCAACTACTAAAGTCGGAAAAACTGATTATAAAGCTTTAGAAAAATTATCAGAAGAAGACAAAGTTAAGGTAAAAAGGAGATAATTGAAATGAGTAACTTAGGATATCAAATAGGAAGAGTCTTTGGAACCCCATACTTCAAAAAACACTATAACTTAAAGATTATAAATAAGGAATTTATTCCAAAAGAAGGACCAATATTATTATGTGGAAATCACTTGCATGTACTTGATCAATTTCCTGTCATTGCATCAACAAGTAGAACTAGTCACTGGATGGCAAAAAAAGAGTATTTCGATGGTAAATTAGGTCCATTATTTAAAATGACTGGGGCAATATCAGTTGATAGATTTGGAGATGCAAAAAAAGCGGAAATTGAAGCTATTGATTATTTGAATCAGGGTAGTGCAGTAGGTTTATTTCCAGAGGGCACAAGAAATGGTTTGAAAGAAGAAAAATTACAAGAATTATATGAACTATATTCCAGTGATATTAGTTATGATGATTTTAAGAAACTAATGCCTAAAAATACACTTGCCTCTCAAATAAACTTATTAGATAAACTATATAAAGAAGAAAAAATCACAAGAAATGAATATAAGTCATATATATTATCTGCCAAAAATGCAGTCCATGAACTATGCGAAATGGAAAGAATTACTCCATCAGAATGTGAAGATTCAATACTACTACCATTTAAATATGGAGCAGTTTCTATGGCGTCAAAGACAAATGCAAAAATAGTCCCGTTTGGTGTAACAGGACACTATGTAAAAAACAGTAACGACCTAACTGTTAACTTTGCTAAACCACTAGATGTTAATAATTATAATTCACTTGAAGAGGCAAACTTAGCCCTAAGAGAAAACGTAAAAAGTTTAGTTAAACAAAATATAAATAGTAATATTAAATAAAAATGTAGAAAGAACTAATTATTGATTTGATAATTGGTTTTTTTATGTTATAATCTAAGTAGTTAAAATAGAGGTGTATGGAAATGTCAAATAGTATTTTCTTTCAAGTTTCAAGTTTATTTTACATAATAATGTTAATAGTAATATATTTTTCTAAAAAAAGGTTACTATCATTTGAAAATAAAATATATATTTATATGCTAATCGCAAATTTAATAGGTCTAGTATTAGATGTATCTAGCATATTAACTATTATTCATATGGATCAGCTGCCAATTTTAAACTTTATTGTCACAAGATTGTATTTATTATATTTATTATGTTGGGTGAGCCTATTTACAGTATACACAATAGCTGTTTGCTTAAAGAATGTGAATGATGAAGAAAAAAAGCAAAATAAAATATTTTCATTATTTAAAATATTGTTCTTATTCTTTGGCTTGTTAATATTTATTCTTCCACTAAACTATTACAATAAAGATGGAAAAATCTATTCATATGGCATCAGCGCAACACTATCTTATATAATCGGTGGAATCTATATTGCGATATGCCTTATTATTACTATCAAAAATTTTAAAAAGATTCAAAAAATAAAATGTGTACCACTAATTTTGTATTTAATAATGTTTCCATTAATATTATCTATACAGGCCGTTTATCCTCAAGTTTTACTTGTTACATCTACCGAATCATTCATTACCTTCCTTATGTACTTTACTATTGAAAATCCTGATATGAAAATGATAGAAGAATTAAATATTGCTAAAGCACAGGCAGAAAAGGCTAATAATGCTAAATCAGAGTTCCTTGCTAATATGTCTCATGAAATACGTACTCCTCTTAATGCTATTACTGGTTTTAGCCAAGCTTTACAAGACGAAGAGGATATTCCAGAATCAGCAAAAGAAGATATTCGCGATATTATGATGGCTTCAAACAGTCTTTTAGAGATAGTTAATGGAATATTAGATATTTCTAAAATAGAAGCTAATAAACTAGAAATTGTAAAGAAAGAATATGAAATTGGTAAGGTATTTGATGAATTAATAATTTTAACTAAATCACGTATTGGCGATAAACCTATAGAATTTAGGAGTGTAATTGATCCTACTATTCCACCAGTTCTATATGGTGACCATGTCAGACTAAAACAAATAGTTTTAAATATCTTAACTAATGCTGCAAAATATACTAATGAAGGATATATTGAGTTTAAAGTAGATTCCGTTCAAAAAGATGGTGTTTGTCGTTTAATTATTTCGGTAGAAGATACAGGAATTGGTATAGCTAAAGACAAAATTGATAAATTATTTACAAAATTTGAACGCTTTGATGAAGAAAAAAATATTACCATAGAAGGAACTGGACTTGGTATGGCAATAACTAAAAAATTAGTAGAATTAATGAATGGAACTATCGTTGTTCAAAGTGAATATGGAGAAGGATCTAAATTTACAGTAGCAATTGACCAAGTTATAGTGGAAGGAAAAACAAGTCTAGAACCTAAAATACAACCTAAGAAAAAAATAGATACAGTTGAATTTTTAGATGCTGAAGGAACAGATGAAAATACTAAAAAACGTCTTCTTATTGTCGATGATAATAAATTAAATCTAAAGGTTGCCCTAAGACTTTTATCACATTATAACTTTGAAATAGATGAATTAACCAGTGGTATAGATTGTATTGAAAAAATAAAATCTGGGGCTCACTATGATTTGTTATTACTAGATGACATGATGCCAAAAATGAGTGGAGTTCAAACATTACAAAAGTTAAAAGAGTTACCTAATTATAACATTCCAACAGTTGCTCTAACCGCAAACGCTTTATCTGGAATGCGTGAACAATATATAGCAAAAGGATTTGATGATTATCTTGCCAAACCGATAGAAAAAGAAGAACTAGACAAAATTCTTGCTAAATACTTGTAATAATAATATAATCTAAATAGAGAAGGTGAAAAAATGAATGATGTAAATTATCTACTAAATAATGGAGTAGACGTAGAAAAAAGCTTAGAACTTTTTGGAGATATTGAAACATATAATGCTAGCATTCAAGACTTTGTAACAGATGCATCTGAGAAACTAGCTAAATTAAGAACTTTTAAAGAAAGTGGAGATATGGCTAATTATGCAATAGAAGTCCACGCTTTAAAAAGTGACTCTAAGTATTTTGGATTCACTAGATTAGCAGAACTTGCTCTTGATCAAGAAATGAAGAGTAAAGAAAATAATATGTTTTATATCAGTGAACATTTCCCTGAATTAGAAAAAGAAACATTAAGAGCTCTAAATATAGCCAAAGTCTACCTTGGTAACGAGGCAGAAACTGTAGAGGTAATTGATGAACCTAAAGAAAATACTATCAAAGAAAAAACAATCCTTGTTGTAGATGACTCAGAGGTTATTAAAAAATTTATTCAAAAATTATTTGATAATGAATATGAGGTTTTAGTAGCAAGCGATGGTAAAGAAGCTATGAACGTTATTCAGCAAGGAATGTATAATAAACTTGTAGGTGTTTTTCTAGATTTAAATATGCCAAATGTTAATGGATTCCAAGTATTAGAATTCTTTAGAGAAAATGATTTATTTTCCAAAATACCAGTCTCTATTATTACCGGTGTAGGATCTGATGAGTTAGTAGCCAAAGCTTATGAATATCCAATTGTAGATGTTTTAAGAAAACCATTTAACGAAAGAGATATTAAATTAATAGTAGAAGAAACTGTCAGTAAGTATATGGGATAAATATCAATTAATTAAATAAAAATTATTATTGAGGAAACTATTAAGTAGTTTCTTCTTTATTTGAATTTACACATTTATGTAAAGTTTATTTTATAAGTAACTATTTATTTGACTACTAAATATAATAAGGTATAATATTAAAAGAACGAGGTGTTAAGATGAATTATAATCTTTATAAACAAGCAAGAAAAAAAATGCTAATTAAAAATATCATTTTTATGAGTGTCATAATTGGTTTGGCATTAGTTTCTACCTATAAAATTTATGATAAATTTCAAGATGAAAGAGATAAGATTAGTAATTCATCATCTCTAGAAGTTACTTTTCATGACAAAGCCGGTGAAAAAGTAGCGATTACTAAAATAACACCTGTAACTGACTCAGTAGGTTTGTCATCTCGTGCCTATAGATTTACAATCAAAAACAATACCGCAACTAAAGTAAAATACGCTGTTAAGATAGTACAAGATAACAAATTATATAAAAAAGATAAATGTGGAGAATACAAGATACCATTAAATATTATTAAAGTAGGAATTCATACTAAAGGACAAGTTAGTGATATTTATAATTTAGACGATTTAGATAACAATATTATTGTTAACAAAGTAATTGGCCCTCAAAAAGAAGAAGAATACACATTACGTTTTTGGATATCAAAAAACACTTTAACTCAAGAAGCTGATATGCATTTCCATGGAATTATAGAAGTTGTAGAAGATGGAAATGATGTTGCCAAAGCTAATTAGATAAGAAGAACCATTATCTTCTTATTTTTTTGTTAACAAATGAAGAAATTGTGCTAAAATATAAAGTAAAATTTAATTAAGTGTGCTATACCATAAATGGAGTGATTTTTATGACAGAAAAATATATTCAAAAAATAGAAAAAGATATTGATAATGACTTTAAATTTTTAAAAAGCGATATTATTGATTTAATAGATTTAAAAGAACTAGAAACCGCTAACGCTAATTATGATTGTTTCAAGGATGAAGTATATAAACAAATTTACATTCTAATATTGTATAATTTCTTTCAAAACAACTTAGAAGAGATGAACCTTTTTTGCAAAACACTTAAAAATAATAAAAATTCATACCATAAGTTATCATCTTTAATTAATCAATGTGAAGATAATAATCGTTTCAAATTATTTATGTATTTATCTAATAATGACACTATAAAAGTTATAGTTGAACAATTAATAAAAGAAGATTGTATTTTTGAAAAAAGTCTTATAAAAGAAGATATAGAAGATAGTTTGATAGAGTATATTAGTTTTTATTGTACTATCAATAGTATACCTTATATAGATATTATTCCTACAAGAAGCAATGACTTAATAAATGATATAGCGAAAGTTTATTTACAAGAAATATCGAAAATACCTCTATTATCTTCCGAAGAGGAGTTAAGCTTAACAACTAGCTATATCGAGACTAGAGATAAAGATATAAGAGATAAAATCATAGAATCTAATCTAAAACTAGTAGTAAATGTAGCTAAAAAAAATATCGATAAGGGATTAGAATTTATTGATCTAATAGGTGAAGGAAATATTGGTTTAATGAAAGCTGTTGAAAGATTTGATCCTAGTATGGGGTTTAAATTTGCAACATACGCCACTTGGTGGATTAATCAGTCAATTCAAAGGGCAATCAAAAATCAATCTAGAAATATTAGAATTCCAGTCGCCGTTGTAGAAAAAATGCAAAAGTATTTGCAAACCATAAGAAAAATAACTGAGAAAGAAGGAAGAGTCCCTAGTGATCAGGAAATGGCTAATACCTTAAATGTTCCCTTAGAAAAAATATTAGAGTATAAAAGACTATTAAATGATACTATTAGCTTAAGTGAAATAGTTAAGGATTCCAATAATAAAGATATTGAGTTAATTGAAACTATAGAAGATAAATCCAACATTTTAGTGTATAACAATTTTACTGAAAAAGGTGAATTAGAAGAAGCTTTAAAAAAAATGCCTATTAAAGAGGCTACGGTTTTGAGATTAAGATATGGATTAAATCCTGAACAGAAATGTTATTCCCAAAATCAAATAGCAAAAATCTATCCTCAGCTTGGGCTTTCACAAGATAAAGTTACACATCAAAGAATTAGTCAGTTAGAGATAAAAGGACTTCAAAAACTAAAAGATATTATAACAGCAAAACCTAAAACTAAAAAAACTAGAACAAAGAAATCTCAAGCACATGATCATGAAAAGATTAAAAAACCGCAAGGAGCTTTAAAAAATACCGATATAAAAATGTTAAGTTTTCTAAGAAGTTGTAGCGGTACGGATATTAAAGTAATAGAAGATTTTCTAGGAGAAGAAGAGTTAGCTATGCTAAAAAAATATTTTGGTGATGACTTAGCCAACCCTGTTTTAAATAGAAAAACAAACTATGAAGATGTTCTACATATAAAAAGAGTAATATTTCCTAAAATATATGGTTTATACATAGATGGCTATATTATGAATGAATCATCCCTAGTTTTAAAAAGAAAATAGAAATTTGTAGGACCTATTGTTTTATCAATATAAATTTGATATTCTTATATAAAGGTTAGGTGATAAAAATGAAAATATTAGTAACTGGTGGAAATGGTTACATAGGATCACACACATGTGTGGAATTATTAAATAATGGTTATGAAGTAGTTATCTTAGATAATTTCTCTAACAGTAAAAGAGAAAATCTTTCAAAAATAAAACAGATTACAGGCAAAGACTTTACATTCTATGAAGGCAATATGATAGATGAAGATATTTTAGATAAAATATTTACTGAAAATAAAATTGATGCAGTTATCGACTTTGCTGCTTATAAGGCAGTTGGTGAGTCAGTTGAAAAACCAGTTGAATACTATACAAATAATGTTTCTACGGTATTAGTATTACTTAGCGCTATGAAAAAGTATAATGTTAAAAAACTTGTCTTTTCATCAAGTGCTACAGTATATGGAGATCCAGAAGTATTGCCGATAACAGAGGATTGTAAAACAGGAAATACCACAAATCCATATGGTACATCAAAGCTATTCGTTGAACAAATCTTAAAGGATTTATATAAATCAGATAATACATTTGATATTGCAATTCTTAGATATTTTAACCCAATTGGTGCCCATTCATCAGGTCTTATTGGTGAAGAACCTAATGGAATTCCGGCTAATTTATTACCATATGTTTCAAAAGTTGCTAGTGGCAAATTAGAATGTTTATCTGTTTTCGGAAATGACTATGATACTAAAGATGGTACTGGAGTAAGAGATTATATTCATGTTGTTGATTTAGCTATTGGACATATTAAAGCCCTAGAAAAATTAAATAAAGAAGGTAAAGGTCTATTTATCTATAATCTAGCAACCGGTACTGGATATAGCGTATTAGATATAATAAATACCTTTGAAAAGGTGAATAATGTTAAAGTAAATTATAAAATAGTAAACAGACGTCCAGGAGATATCGCTGCTTGTTATTCAGATCCAACAAAGGCTAAGGAAGAATTAGGCTTTGTTGCCACAAAAACTCTTGAAGATATGTGTCGTGACCTTTGGAATTATGAAAAAAATAATTAAGAGTTCTAGCCTATGTTAGAACTTTTAATTTTGCTATTTTTATGTTTTAAAGAAAGTGAATTATTGCAAATTCCCTTAGAAAAACACAATCAAAAGAAAAGAAATTGAGCCTAATTTTACCAAATCTTAGATTTCTCTTTTTTTCAATTTTTTGTTATATCCATTTCAAGGAGAAAAATATATGCAAGAAAAAAATTTTATACATGTAAGTATGATCGAGCCTTTAAAGAAGTTTTCATGAAAGAAGATAATAAAGATATACTTACTAATTTATTAGAAGAAATACTGGAAGTAAAAATAAATAATTTGTAGTTTTTTAGCACTCACAATTGACAAGTGCTAAAAGTAGTGCTACTATTTAATTGTTAGAGTTATCTAACAATTTTTTAAGAAAGAGATGAAATTTGTGAAGAAAAAACAATTTAAAGCAGAATCTAAAAAATTACTAGATATGATGATTAATTCAATTTATACTAACAAAGAAATATTCTTAAGAGAATTAATATCAAACGCTAGTGATGCTATTGATAAACTATATTATAAGTCATTAACTGATAAGAATATCAAAGTAAAAAAAGAAGATTTAGAGATTCGTATAAGCTTAGATAAAGAAAATAGAACCTTAACTATTACTGATAATGGTATTGGTATGAATGAAGAAGAACTTGAGAATAATTTAGGTACAATTGCCAAAAGTGGTTCTGAATTATTTAAAGAAAATAATGATAAAAAGAAAGATATTGATGTCATAGGACAATTTGGTGTAGGATTCTATTCTGCCTTTATGGTAAGTGATAAAGTTGTAGTAAATAGTAAAAGTATAGAAAGTCCTAAGGCTTATACTTGGACATCAACTGGTGCTGATGGTTACAGTATTACAGAATCAGACAAGAAAGATAACGGAACAGAAGTAATTTTATATTTGAAGGAAAGCAATGAAGATGTTAGCTATGAAGAGTTTCTAGAAGAATATACTATTAAAAATTTAGTCAAAAAATACTCTGATTATATCCATTACCCAATTAAGATGATGGAAGAAAAGAAAATCAAGAAAGAAGATAGTGACAAAGAAGAAACGATAAAACAAGATGTTACTCTTAACAGTATGATTCCACTTTGGAAAAAACAAAAGAAGGATGTTACAGAAGAAGAGTATAATGACTTTTATACCGATAAATTTTATGATTATGAAAAGCCATTACGTGTAGTAAGAAGCGAAGTAGAGGGAAGATGCAGTTATACAAGTCTTTTATTTATCCCATCTCATGCTCCATTTGACTATTATAGTAAAGATTATGAAAAGGGACTTCAACTATATTCAAAAGGTGTCATGATTATGGATAAATGTAGTGAGTTACTTCCAGATTACTTTAGCTTTGTAAAAGGTTTAGTTGATAGCGAAGATATATCATTAAATATCTCAAGAGAAACACTACAAGAAAATTATCAAATAGAGTTAATTGCAAAAAGTCTTGAAACAAAAATTAGAAAAGAACTAGAAAATATGCTAAAAGAGGATCGAAAAGATTATGAAAAATTCTTCAAAGACTTTGGAATGCAATTAAAATATGGAATTTATAGTAGTTATGGCATGAAAAAAGATATCTTACAAGATCTACTACTATATACATCATCAAAAGAGAAAAAATTAGTAACCTTAAAAGAATATGTTGCTAACATGAAAGAAGACCAAAAAAACATTTATTATGCTTGTGGTGAAAGTATTGATAAAATAGATTTACTTCCACAAGTAGAATCTGTAAAAGATAAAGATTATGAAATCCTATATCTAACAGATTATATGGATGAATTTGTAATTAAATCACTTCAAGAATATGAAGGTAAAAAGTTTATTAACGTTGCTGATGAAAAGATGGATTTAGATACAGAAGAGGAAAAAGAATCATTACAAAAAGCCAATGAGAGTAATAAAGACATGTTTACAAAAATGAAAGAGTACTTGTCAGATAAAGTATCAAATGTCCAATTTACACATAGATTAAAAAACCATCCAGTATGTTTAACTACTAAGGGTGAGGTATCAGTAGAAATGGAAAAAGTATTAAATGCTATGCCAAATAATCAAAATATCAAAGCCGATGTTGTTATGGAAATAAATGAGAGTCACGAAATTAGTAAGAAACTTGAGAAATTATATAAAGCAAAAGATTATGAAACATTAGAAAAATATACTAAAATATTATATGCTCAAGCAAGACTTATTGAAGGCTTAAGCGTTGAAAATCCAACCGAGATTAGTAATTTAGTCTGTGAAGTATTGACAAAATAATATTTAGAAAGCAGGGCATAATTAATTATATGACCTGTTTTTTAAGTATCAAAAAAAATTATTCAAATAAAAGATAACTAAAATTAAAAAAGCTTTCTCAAAGAAGTTAATAAAAATTTGATTTTTATTAATTTGATTTGGTATAATACAGTAAGAGGTGATATAGTGGCAAAGATAGAATTTACACCAAAAGGTGTATGCTCATCAAAGATTATTGTAAGTTGTGATGAGAATGATGTAATAAAAGATGTAAAATTTATTGGCGGTTGTCCAGGTAATACTATGGGAGTTTCTATATTATGTAAAGGAAAAACTATAGATGAAGTAATAAATAAATTGGAAGGTATTGATTGTAGGAATAGAAAGACATCATGCCCTGATCAATTAGCTCAGGCTTTAAAAGAGTTAAAAAAAGAAAAAGTAAAGTAAGGAGTATATATGAAAAAATTTTTAGACGAGTTTAAACAGTTTATATCAAAAGGAAATGTAGTAGACTTAGCTGTAGGTGTTATTATAGGTGGAGCTTTTAGTAAAATAGTTTCTAGTTTAGTAGATAACATCATAATGCCTATTATAGGAGTTGTTTTAGGTGGTGTTGATTTTTCTGGACTATCAATTACATTCCATGGAGCTTCTATAAAATATGGTTTATTCATTCAAAATGTAGTGGATTTTCTAATTGTTGCTTTTTGTATATTTACAGTAATTAAAATTCTAAATTCATTTGATAAAAAGATCAAAAGTAAAATAGAAAAAG
Organism: Clostridium sp. CAG:417; assembly: GCA_000432835.1. GTDB lineage: Bacteria > Bacillota_I > Bacilli_A > RF39 > UBA660 > CAG-417. Next base: position 44,932 of record FR890363.1, read on the forward strand.
AACAAAAAGAGCAAGAAGAAAAAGAACCAGAAATGACAAAGGAAGAACGTTTATTAACAGAAATTAGAGATTTATTAAAGAAACAATCAAAGGAAGATAAAAAAACAAAATAATAGCATAATAAAGTAAGGAGCTAGGATAAGATGAACGAAGAAATAACAAGATTAACAAAAATGAATCAAAATATAAATAGTAATGGAGAACAAAATACATATGATATAAAAAGCAAACGTATTAGTATTTTAGACACTTATGGTGAAAACTTTATAAAAAAAGAATTCATCACTAATCCAGCTATAGGAAGAGAAAAGGAATTGAAGGAGTTAATGCTTATCCTACTTACTCCAGATAAATCAGCCATTTTAACTGGTAAGCCTGGTGTCGGAAAAACTTCTATAGTTGAAGGACTTGCATACTTAATTCAAAAAAGACAAGTTCCTAATCAATTACTAAATTATCAAATAATAAAAGTTAATACTTCTGCCTTACTTGGTATAGATCCCGTAACAGGTGAATCAAAGATTCAAAACTTAATAGAAGAGTTGAAAAACTATGAACATTTAATTTTATTTATAGATGAAATACATACCTTAATGGGTTCAAAAGGAGAAGCCCTAGACTTTGCCAATATGTTTAAACCGGGTCTTGATAGAGGTGATATAAAAGTTATTGGTGCTACAACAACAGAAGAATATGAAAGATATATCTTAAGGGATAAAGCCTTTGTTAGACGTTTTCAAAAAGTAATTGTTGAAGAACCAACTAGGGAACAAAATATCCAAATATGTTTAGGAACACTTCCGAAAATAGAAAAAAGGACAGGGGCAGAGATGATGTATTCCAACTTTGTGAAACAAACAATGATGGAATTTCTAACCGATATCACTAGTGAATATAAAAGAGTATATGAAATAGGTTCTAGATATCCCGATGTAACTCTAACCTTAATTCAAGATGCCTTCAGTTACGCTATGTTTGATAACCGTAAATATGTAAATGTCCTAGATTTTAGAAAAGCAATTGAAAACTGTAAAAATATATATCCAGATGTTATTACTAAATCGTTGCCAATCTTTGATGAAACCTTTAGAGGAGAAATTGAAGATGCTAGATTAAACATGATTAATTAGAGCTAGAAATAGTTCTTTTTTTTATAGATTTTTCTTGACAAAATTCGACAAAAAGCATATACTATACTGGTATACCAAATTGGTATATCTGTATAGAGGTGACTGATATGGAAAAAAAAGAAGTTGTAATAAATACAGCCCGTGAATTATTTACAAAGTATGGTTACAAAAAAGTATCTATGGATGAGATAGCAAGAACATCTAACGTAACTAAGAAAACAATTTATTCTTACTTTAAAGATAAAGATGAATTGTTTAGATACTTTATTGAAGAAGAACTTATCAATATGAAACAAAAAATAGAAAAGAAAATAAATAATGAAAGTTTTACCGATAAAGTATCAACTATTATGTTAGAAATCTTAAATCTCAGAAAAAATAGTGCTTTATTAGAATCTATTATTAAAGATTGTAACACATCAAGTAATAATGCTATGCAAAATATGTCATTTTCAAATTATTATGACTCAGAGATAATTAATTATCTTGAAACAAAAATAAATGAGGAAATAGATCAAAAAAACATCAAAAAATGTAATGCTCATTTAACAGCTTTTATTATCTATAAAGTTTGTTTATCAATCTTATTTGAATATGATGAGCCAATAGATGAGAAAACAATTACTAAAGAAATTACCACAATCTTAAAAGATGGTCTATTTAATTAGGAGGGGATATCGTGAAAGAAAAAAAGTTTTTTAATTATGTTATTATAGCGGCAGTTTTAATTATACCGTTCATGTACAGTTTCTTTTACTTAAAAGCCTATTGGAATCCATATGGTGAAGGAAACATTGATAACATACCAGTTGCCATTGTTAATAACGATGAGGGTGATAACGGAGAAAAAGTTATTACTAATATCAAAAACTCTAAAAAATTAAAGATAAGTACAGTTAGTGATGAAAAAGCATCAGATGGTCTTTATAATAAAAAGTATTACGCAGTAATTACTATTCCAAAAGATTTTTCTGAAAGTATGGAAAGTGCATCTACCACAAACAAAAAACACGCAACTATTACATATGCACCAAACCAGAAATCTAATTATCTAGCTAGTCAAATTATCAATAATGTAGTAAGTGCTGTAGAAAAAAATCTTGATAATACTGTAAATTCTACTATTGTAGACAGCCTAGCTTCTACAATAAAAGATGTACCATCAAAATTAGAAACTATTTCAAATGGCTTTGAACAATTAGAAGAAGGTACTACAAAACTTCAAGATGGAAGTAATAGTTTAGCTAATGGTACTAATAGTTTAAAATCAAACTATGAAGAGTTTAATACAGGTATCAAAAATATCAAAGATGGTATAGAAACTTTAAATAGTAGTACTGCTAATTTTTCAAGTTTAAGTTCCGGATTAAATGAATTAGTAACAGGAGCTGCCAACTTAAAAGCTGGTAATGATCAATTTAGTACTGGTTTTAATGCTTATGTTTCAGGAGTAAATACTGCCTTAAACTACACAGATAGCTTAGTAACATTAATTAATGCAAGTATCTGTCCAAAAGTTCAAAATAACACAGCAACTAAAGAAGAAATCAAAATGTGTGCAATCGCTCAAGGAATGTCAACACCATCTGAAAAAACAGGTAACACAACAACGCTTAATTATTTAAAAATAAGTGGTCAAAAACTACAAAACGCTAATACAAGCGTATCAGCTGGAATAAATGAATTAAATAACAAAGTAACACCATTGTTATCAGTTAATGATAAAATAAAACAATTACAAGGTGGAGTTAATACCTTATTAAATGGCGCTAACACACTATATGATTCATCACTTCAGATAAGAAATGGTATTGCAACCTTAAATGATGGAGCAGCAACCCTAAATGCTGGTATTAAAACTTTAAATAGCAGTGTCAAAGGTGCTAAAGAAGAATTAAATACAAATATTACAACAACAAAAGAAGAAGTTAAAAAAGTAGATAACCTATCTGACTACAGTAAAGAACCAGTAACAGTAAAAACAAAAGCTGTAAATGAAATATCAAGTTATGGTACAGCATTCTCACCATTCTTTATATCTATAGCTTTATGGGTAGGATGTTTAATGATGTATATTGTTCTTTACTATGATAAAGAAGAAAGATTTAAAAAGCTAAGTATTAGTAATAAAAACCGTCTTCAAAGAACATTATGCTACCATGGTCTTGCAACATTATCAGCAATCATTCTAGGAATTCTCCTTATGACTTTACTAGATTTTGAAATAACAAATATTTTCTTATATTTCATTTCAATTATTTTAGTAGCTAATACATTTATGGCAATTATTGAAACATTAATTATTAACTTCAAAGATATCGGTAAATTTATTGCTTTAATATTATTAGTATTACAATTAGCTGCAGCCGGTGGTACATTCCCAATTGAAACAGTAACAAAAGGATTTAGATTCTTAAACCCAATATTACCAATGACATATACTATAAATCTTTTAAGAGAAAGTCTTGTTACTATTGAAAAGAGTCTTTTAACAAAAAATATTTTAGTTGTAGTAGCAATCATGATTGTATTTATGTCTATTAATATTATTATTGATATTACTAAACAAAAAAAGAAAGTAAATAGATCAAAAACTTCAGGAAATATTTCTTGAAGTTTTTTTGTTTCTAAAAAAAGATTTGTCACATCTCGTAATTTTTTGTATAATAATATTAATGAGATAGAAAATGAAAGGTTGTAATTCATCTTAAGCGCCTGAACTAAACAGTTGACGAGGATTGTAGTTATCGAATATTCGGCGGATGCTACAACGGATTGAAGGTTCGTTAGATATATTTAAAAAAGTAAAAACAATATTACAACAAAGAATATATCCACTTAATATTTTTTTATAGTGGAGGAATTTATTTATGTGTGGAATCACAGGTTATATAGGAAAGAAAAAAACAACAGAAGTTTTACTTAATGGGTTATATGCCCTTGAATATAGAGGATATGATTCAGCCGGAGTTGCGATATCCGATGGCAAAAATTTAGAAATTATTAAAAGTGTTGGAAGAGTAAAAGAACTTGAGGCAAAAATTAATAAAGAAGATAAGTTAAATAGTTTATATGGTATTGCTCATACTAGATGGGCAACCAATGGTGAAGCAAATCTTGTTAATGCTCATCCACATAAGGTAGGAAAAATTACCTTAGTTCATAATGGTATTATTGAAAATGCTGATACTTTAAAAGAAGAATTAGAACAAAAAGGCTACAAATTTAATAGTGATACAGATAGTGAAGTAGCCGCAGCTATGTTAGATTATAAATTAAAAGATAATGATATACTAACAGCTATCAAATTAACAACTGAAATACTTACCGGTAGTTATGCTTTTGGTATTATGGTTGAGGGTGATAATAGTCTATATGCATTAAGAAAAGATAGTCCATTATTAATTGGTATTGGAGATTGCGAAAACTTTTTAGCTAGTGATATTACAGCTATTATAAAATATACTAACAAATATATTTTATTAGATGTTGGAGATATCGCTGTTCTAACTAGTGATACTTGCAAAATTTATCATGATGGAAAACCTATCGAAAAAGAAATACTAATATCAGATAGTAAGGGTGTAGATAATAGTAAGAATGGTTATAAACATCATATGTTAAAAGAAATCATGGAAGAACCAGTAGTCTTAAATAATCTTATTGAAAGATATAAAAATAAAGCAAATAGAAGTGAACTTGATCTTTCAAAATATGAACAAATAGATATAGTAGCGTGTGGTTCTGCAATGTATGCTGGATTAGTTGGTCAAAATCTTTTTGAAGAATATGCCAATATAAAAGTAGATGTTTATCCAGCTAGTGAATATCGTTATAAGAAAAAACTTTATGGAAAAAATCCTTTAGTTATTTTGATATCACAATCAGGAGAAACAGCTGATACTATCGCCGCAATGCGTGAAGCTCATAAATTAGGAATTGAAACATTAGGTATTGTCAATAATCCAGATTCAACCATAGCAAGAGAATGTGATAGAAAAATACTAACTAATGCTGGTGTTGAAATAGCTGTGGCCACTACTAAAGCCTATATTTTACAAGTTTGTGTATTATCTTTAATGGCTCTAGAAACTGCTAAGGTAAAGAAACTAGTTCAAGGCGATGAAGACTATAAGGCATTTGAAAAGTTACCAGCTTTATTAAAAAGCGTATTAGATAATAATAGTTACTATGAAAAAGTGGCAACATCAATTTATCAAAAAGAATCTTGTTTCTTTATTGGTAGAGGAATAGATTACGCCATCTGTATGGAAGGAAGTCTAAAATTAAAAGAAGTATCATATCTTCATAGTGAAACATATCAAGCAGGAGAATTAAAACATGGTACTATCTCTTTAGTAGAAGAAAATATGCCTGTATTATGCGTTATCACTAATAAAGCCTTAAAAGATAAGAGTATTTCCAACTTAAAAGAAACAGAGGCAAGGGGAGCATTTGGAATAGTTATAACTACTAAAGATTTAGATGATTTTGAAGATTACACTAAAATAGTTGTTCCAACAACATCTATGTTTACTCAAAGTATGTTAGTAGTACCAGCACTTCAACTTTTATCTTATTATGTAGCTCTAAAAAGAGGCTGTGATATAGATAAACCTAGAAATTTAGCTAAGTCAGTAACAGTAGAATAAGGGTTAAATTAATTAACCCTTTTCTTTAATTTAGAAGGGATTAATATGTTTAAAAAAAATGTTTATGAAGAGTACATCAAATTAATAGTTAATAATATCAAACTTCCATTAGAAGATAATGAAGTACCACAGGGAATTTGTAGAGTGAATAATACTATATTAGTATCATGTTATATGGATAACCATGAACAATCTAGAGTATTAATGTTAGACTTAGATGGAAATAGAACCAAAACCATTATATTAAATAATAAAGCTCATGTTGGTGGAATTAGCTATGATCAAAAACATAATTTAATATTTATTTGTGATACTAAAGGGAAAATAAGTTCTTATCCTTATCATGAATTCATAAACGAAAATTATATTCATCAGAAAAAGTATGATGTCTCATCAAATTCTCTTGGAGGAAACTTGCTAATAGAAGACGGTAATTTAGTTTGTTCCTATCTTACCTGTTATGAGCAAAAATTATATGTTGGCAGTTTCAATAAAATCAAAAATGGTTTAATTAAAGTTTATGATATCTTACGCAAGGAAGAGGGCATAACGCTAAAATATCTTTATGAATTTAAAGTTCCAAGAAAAATTCAAGGAATCACTTTTAGTAAGATAAATGATACCCCACATATGATTTTAAGTTCTTCTTATGGTAGAAAAAATAATAGTAAGGTTTTAATATTCCCGATTTCAAAAACCAATACTTATCTGAATCCTACTTATTCCTTTTGCTGTCCTCCCATGTTAGAACAAATATCTGTTGATAATAACAATGATATTCTCTTCCTTTTTGAAAGTTCTTCTTCTAAGTATAGAAAAACTGCCAAGACGGTTACAGATAAAATAACATTTATTAATTTAGAAAAACTAAAAAATTAAAAAAGTGCATAAAACATATTGCCAAAATACAACTTTATTGATAAAATAATTGTTGTATTTACATGGCGGTATTGGTGAAGTGGTTAACACGCTAGTTTGTGGCACTAGTATGCAAGGGTTCGATTCCCTTATACCGCCCCAGTATGTTATTTAGACTAAGAATTAATTTTCTTAGTCTTTTTAATTTTTAAAATAATTCTATTGTATGTTAAAATTAATTGGTGATTATATGTGTAATGAAATTATAAAAAGAGAAAATAAAAATTATAATCAGAATAAAAATTGGTCTGTGAAAGAAGACATGATTTTATTAAATAATTACAAACAACTAGGGTATAATAAAGTGGCTAACCTAGTTAATAGAAGCCCGTCATCATGTAGAAATAGATTATATAGACTAAGAAAAAACAATAAAACTATTAAGTCTAAATATCAAATGTTTAATAAAAAGTGGACCACATCAGAAGATAATTTCTTAAAAACTAATTATCCCGATAAAGGAGCAAAGTGGTGCGGCAAACATCTAAATCGTTCACCATCATCCTGCATTTCTAGAGCCATAACATTGAAAATAAAAAGAAGTTATCATTGGTCAAAAGATGAGGATGACATAATAAAAAAATACTATCCCTTGTATGGCGTAAATAAAGTTAGCGAACTTTTGAAGAGAAACAAACAAACCTGTTTTCAAAGAGCACATGTACTTGGGATTAAATATATAGATACTAGTAAATGGAGTAAGGCTGAAGTAGATTTTCTAAAAAAGTATTATCCAGAAAAAGGATCAAAATATGTATCAGAAAAATTAAATAGGAGTTATATTGCCTGCAGATCTAAAGCTGCCATCTTGAAATTAAAAAGAATACCAAACTGGAGTGAAAGAGATAAAAAATTCTTAAAAAAATATTATCCTAAATATGGTGCCACATGGTGCGCTGAAAAATTAAACAAAACCCCAAGAAAATGTATAACATATGCCGCTAAACATAAAATTCACTATATCAATAAAGCCTTATGGACGGAAGAAGAAATTGCCATTCTAAAAAAATACTATCCCATTATCGGAAAATTTGTTAGTGAAATTATTAAGACTAAGAACGAAAAGGCATGTTCTCAAAAAGCCACTAGGTTAAAAATAACTTATACTAAAGATGATAGCTCAGCCGTAGAAAAAATTAAGACCTACCTCAATAGCCAAAAAATAGTTTATAGGCAAGAAGTAGGATTTGAAGGATGTGTTGACAAAAATGCATTATTATTTGATTTTGCAATATATGAAGATAACAACTTAAAAAAGCTAATTGGTATAATAGAGTATGATGGTTCACAACACTTTTTACCAACAACACTTTACAGCGATAAAAAAATTAATGCGAAAGAGGTTTTAGAAAGGACACAAAGACATGACCAAATAAAAAATAGATATTGCCAGAAAAATAAAATTCCAATGCTTAGAATAAAGTACTGCCAAAATAATATCGAAAAATTAGTTGCTGAGTTTTTAAAACATAGAGAAAAATATATAGAATGGTATAATCAAGAGTATTCATTTGAAAAATATTATTCTGAAATAGAGGATGAAGAACTAAGAAAATATTTTATCCATTTTTCAAAGTATAAAAATAAAGGAATCCCCAATATTAATCCTAATTTTTGTATAAACAAATGGTCAAGAGATGATGACTTATTTTTAGAAAAATACTATCCAGATAATGGTAGTTTATGGGTTTCGAAAAGACTTCATAAAACACAGTCAGCCTGTATAAATCATGCTAATAAATTAGGTCTTGTAAGAAGCAATCACTGGAAAAGAGAAGAAGATGCATTTGTTTTAAAATATTATTTGTCTAAAGGACCTCTATGGATCTCTAAAAAATTAAAACGAACTAAAAATTCTATTGAACATCGGGCTCATAGATTAGGAGCAGAAAAAAGAATTAAATATTGGACCAAAGAAGAAGATCAAATTCTTCTTTCAAATTGGGATATAAAAAGTGAGAAAGAACTATCTGAAATAATTGGCAGAACAAAGATGTCAATCGGTAATAGAAAAAAGATCTTAAGAAAATATAGAGCCAAAGAAGCAAGTAGTTGAACTGAATTAACTATTATAATATAATAAAATATAAGTTTACGATTCTTAAAAAAGAAATAAATTATATAATATAATGGGAGAAAAAATATGTTAAAAAAAATAAAACACCAAAATAATAAAAAGTTAATTGCTATTTTAATTTGCCTATTTCTAGCTATTACTTCCTTTTGTATTTATATTTCTTTCATTGAAGATGAAGAGAAAAAAGAAAAGCCAATTAATTATAATGATCTAATCGCAACAAATTCAGACAAGAAAAATATGTATGTATCAATAGAAATTGCTGATATTCCATATCAAATAGCACAAAGAGAAGTTAACTATACATATATAAAATACTATATCTTATATGACAAATCTAACTATATGTATGTTGCAAAGTTAACAGATGAAACATATCAAAAAATAAAGACGGCTTATGAAAAAGATAAAACTAATTTTTCTTATACTTTAACAGGGTATATTTACAATACACCAAGTGATTTAAAAAAGCTTATAATAGATGAATTTAATAAAAATACCTCTAATAAAATAACGAAAGATGATTATTCAAACTACTTTGGATCCACTTATTTTGATGATACATATACAAAATTTACTACCGGTATTGCCATTAGCTTAATTATTGTATTTTTAAGTATATCATCAGCTATTGCCATATTTATTAATTGGTTAATTTGTGCTATAAACACTAAAAAAACATTATCCAAAATAGACTATGATGAAGTAGAGCGTGAATTGGCAAAAACTAGCATGAAAGAATATAAAAAAATAGGCCTATATTTAACTGATAAATATCTAATATCACTTTCTTTAGGATTACACATTTATAACTATAATGATATTTCTTGGATTTATATAGGAAATACTAGTACAAGGTTTGGAAACAAAGTATTTCTTAATATATTTATGAAAAATAAAAAGAAATTCAAAACAAAAAAGGTTGATTACGTGAAAGAAGAAATGCTAGAGGAGGCTCTACAAGAAATATCAACTAAAAATGCTAATATTTTATTAGGATATACCTATGAAAATATGACTAATTATAATAAAAGTAATTAATGGAGGATGTCATGGGAAGAACACGTTTAATAAAAAAATTAAAAAGCAAAGGAATTATATTCTTAATAGCGGGAATAATAATATCTTTAATTAGTACATTAATGTCAGTTGCCTTTATAATTGATGGCCCAAATCCTATATTAATAGCGTTTATTATTATGTTAATATGTGGAATTATCTTTATTTATAATGGTGTTGACTATTTAAAGAAGGAAAATTCAAAATTTATAAAGAAACGCCCTGAAATACTTGAACTAGCCGATGATTTAGATATAAATAAAGTATATGAAGATAATTTTATTATCATATCAAATAAAGCTATATCACCCAAAAAAGATATAACAAAAGTTGCAGCACTAGATGATGTTTTAGGAATATATGAAAGTATTCAAAGAACAAATGGAATAGTTACAAGTCATATTATTCGACTAGAACTACGCGATGGAAGATGTGTTACTATTAATGTTTACGCCAAAAAAAGAGAAACTAAAGATAATCTAGTTTTAACAATTAGTAACTATTGCCATAATGCCAAAGTAGGATACTCTAACGAGACGCTATCTTACATAAAAGAACAACGCAAAGAATATAAAGAAAAAAGAAATTAATACTATCAAAATTAATATCAAGAGGTAGAAAAATGAGTAATATTACAAGAAATGCCATTGTTAATTCCTTCAAATTAGTAGCGGCAAAAAAAGAAATAAAGGACATTACTATTCAAGAAATAACAGCTAATTGCGGTTTAAAAAGACAAACATTTTATAATTATTTTCAAGATAAATATGATCTTATTAAATGGATGTATTTAAATGAAGTAGTTTTAAAAATAGAACAAGATGATACATGGATAGAAAAGTATAAAGAGTTATTTAATTACTGCTTAACTAATAAGAATATGGTTTTAAATATTTATAACTGTGAAGCTCAAAATTATTTACTACATTTTATCACTCGTCATTCTAAACCAATAATTAAAAATGTTATAGACCAAAAAAGTTTAGAACTTAATATCGAAGAAGATGATAAAGAGTTCTTATGTTCATTTTATTCAGGTGCTTTAGGCTCTCTCATCATAAACTGGATAGAAAATGGAATGAAAGAGGATGTTAATAATATTATAAATAAAGTACAATTACTTTTAACAGGCAATATAAGTAACTATCTCAAATTGACAAAGAAAGACAAATGTCATTAATTTTGACATTTGCCTTTTTTTGCCTTTTACTATTAAAAGTTAGAATAATAAAATAATAATTGTAATACATAATACAAAGTATTACACATTTATGTATAATTTAAAATAAAAATACAATAATAAAAAAGAAAGGAAATTTATATGACAGAAAAAGAATTAAAAGAAAAGATAAATAAAATTAATGATGAATTGAATAATATAAATGAAAAACTAAAGGATTCAACAGATACCGCTATTATAAAAGGAATGTATGCTAAAGATGAGCTTGATGATAAAATAAAAGAAGCTCGTGAAAAGTTAAATGAAACAAAAACAACATTAAAAGAAAAACAAGCAAAAGGTAAAAAAACATTTACCAATTACCTAAATAAAATAGAAGAAAGTATTAATGAAGGAAGAGCTAAATTAGCCGATAAAAAAGAGGCTAGAGATAAAGCCAAATTAGAAAAATATATAGATGATAGATTAGAATATACATCTGACTGTATCGCCCTTGCTCTACTTGCAGCAGATGAAGCGAAACTTTCTTTTATAGAAGCTTTGGAAGCAGAAGCTGAATACGAAGAATTATATGACGAAGATTAACAGATTTAATATCTGTTTTTTTTGTTGCATCAAAATAATTAAATGCTATACTTAATTTAGGAGAAAAATTATGAAAGTATTAACAATTAAAGAACCATGGGCAACCTTGATCATTGATGGCTATAAAAAATATGAATTTAGAAGTTGGAAAACAAAGTATCGTGGCAAAATATTAATTCACGCAGGTATGAGTCTTGAAAAAGACATGTTAAAAAGATTTGAAGACTACAACCTTGAATGTCACTGCGGAGAAATAATAGGAGAAGCCGAATTAACCGATTGTATATTAGTAGATGAAGCTTTTGATGAAAAATTACGTAATATTGATAAAATTGTGTATGGAAAGAGTAACCACGTAGAAAAGTATGCCTGGAAACTTGAAAATATCAAGAAATATAAGCACCCCATAAAGATAAAAGGAAAGTTAGGTTTATGGAATTATGAAAAAAGTAATACCAATTAAAACTATATACAAGAATATAAAAATATGTTATAACTAAAATAGGAAAGGAGAGGTGTTTGTGTATTATAGTACAAGTTATTCTACATCAGGATTAGAAAATATTTCATCTGGTACAGTAATTGCAGCTTTAGCGGTTGCTATAGTTTCAATTATTGCTCAATGGAAAATATTTACTAAAGCAGGTAAACCAGGATGGGCAGCAATTATTCCATTCTACAATATGTATACATTATTTGAAGTTGCAGGAATGAATGGTTGGATGTTTTTATTAATGTTAATTCCAATAGTTAACATTATCATAATGATTATGTTATATGTTAATCTAGCAAAATCATTTGGAAAATCAACTGGATTTGCCGTTGGATTAATATTCTTAAACTTTATCTTTATGTTAATCCTAGGATTCGGTTCTGACCAATATGTAGGAAACAAAAACGCATAAATAGGAAATAAGTAGAAACTCTAAGTGAGTTTCTTTTTAATAAACTATAAGATACAAACAAAAAGAAAAATGATATCACTATTTAAATACATTGAAAAATATGGAAACTTTAACTTTTATGAAAAGAAATTTACAGAAGTAGATAATGTTATTCTATCAGCATTAGCTTATATAGATTTTAATGGAATAGTTTCTAATAATGTAAAAGAAAAGAAAACATTAAAAGATGTTGCTGCATCATTTTTTACCAAATATACTAAAGAAGATATATCAAATAATATTTTATCTATAAAAGAAGCAATAAAAGTATTAGAAAAGATTAAGGACTATAAGAGATATCAAGATCTTCTTTTATATAATTATATCTATGAAAAGAATGAAGAAAAACAATTTTGTGCTATCTGTATTAAAGTAACAAAAGACTTGGTATATGTTTCCTATGAAGGAACAGATGAATTAATAAGTGGTTGGAAAGAGGACTTTGAGCTATCGTATAAGTTTCCTGTACCATCACACATAGACGCCGTTAATTATCTAAATTCATCTATTAAATGGAATGACAAAAGAATTATTATAGGAGGACACTCTAAAGGCGGAAACTTAGCCCTAATTGCCGCTATGTACTGTAACTTTTTTATCAGAAGAAAAATAATAAATGTTTATAGTAATGATGGACCAGGTATATTAGAAGAAGAACTAAAATCCAAGAATTTAAAAAGAATTAGCAAGAAATATATTCATATCATTCCAAGTTACAGTATAGTAGGTCTTATACTTAATCATCCCAATAATGATAAAGTAATAAAGTCATCTAAAAAAGGAATACTTGCACACGATCTTTTAACATGGGAAGTAGAAGATGACAAATTTATAGAAGATAGTCTAAGTAATTCTAGTATTAGATTTAAAGAAATTACCGATAAATGGTTAAAAGAATATTCAAACAAAGAAAAAGAAGAATTAACTAAGGAGTTATTTTCTATCTTCGAAAGAGAAAACATAACTACATTGTTAGATATCAAAAAACAAAAAATGATAGGCATTATAAACCTCATAAAAGAAAGTAAAAATATGGATGATAAATCAAAAAACATGTTTAAAGATTTGCTAATGATTATAATAGATGAATATTCAGACAATACTAAAAAAATTATTAAAGAAACAGTAGAAGAGGGTAAAAAAATGCTAAAAATAAAATAGTAAATAAAATTATTCTACTAATAATGTTGGCGATTGCTTTTGAACACGTATTATGATAACATATATATAGGATAAAGGTGAGAATATGATAATATCATTGTATCTTTTAGATAAAATAGTAGAATATAAAGTTCCTAAAGAAATACAAGGAAGCTACTCATTTCCAGCTGAAGATGAGGATGTAAACATCATAAATTTTGAAGCAAGAAATGGAATGTGGATTCTTTATAAAACAGCAGATGTAAGCATAATGTATGATAATACATTCTTTGACTCAATAGAATTAAAACCAAACAATTTTTATATATTAATATATGAACAAAAAAATTATTTAATTTACGTAACATCTACAGAAGGAACAAGGGTGAATTGGTACACTTACAGTAAAAATCTAAATATGCTCATAGGAAATGTAGAAGCCGCAAATATGAAATACATATGTCCATATTTAGGAAATGGATTAATCAAAATTTCACTTGAGAATAATCAAATTATGATTTTTTTCTTACGACCTGTACCAGTGTATGTTAATAAAATAAGAGTTAATAGCAACAGATATGTTCTAAAATTTGGTGATGAAATTGAAATATATGGGTTTAAAATGCTTTTTTTAAAAAGTTATCTATTTGTGAAAGAACCAAATAATAGTATACAAATAAATGAAAAAAATGCAGGAATAAAAGGCTTTATACCAAACTATGACATGAGTCAGGAAAACATAGAAATAAGAGATACCGATTTATATAACAATGATGATTTTTTCATGAAAGCACCAAGAATAAGAAGATTTTATGAACCAAAAACAATAAAATTAAGTACCCCACCAAGAAGTGACGAGGATGATCAATTACCGCTTGCACTTGTGATAGGACCAATGTTAACAATGGGAATTATATCAGCGATGACCATGGTAACTGCAATTTCTAATGTGGTCACAAAAAAAGCAGAATTAACTGATGTTTGGCCACAAATTTTGATGGGTGGAATAATGCTTGTCTCAACACTGGTTTGGCCTTTAATAACACAACATTATAACAAAAAGATAAAAGAAAAAAATAAAAAAGAAGCAATCCAAAAGTATATTATTTATCTAAATGATAAAAAGAAGGAATTTGTTGATTGTATAAATGAACAAACAGTCATAACTCAAGAAAATCTTATTACCGTTAATAGATGTTTAGACATAATTGTAAAAAAAGACAATAATTTATGGAATAGAAGGATAGATCAAAATGATTTTTTATTAGTAAGAGTAGGTAAGGGAAATGAACTCTTAAAATGTAAGGTGGAATATCCTGACGAAGACTTTACAATTGAAGAAAACGGCTTGCGAAAAGAAGTAGATAAAATAATTGAAGAATATAAATATGTAAAAAATATACCCATAGGTTACTCTTTTCATGACAATATAACAACAGCCGTAATGGGTGATGAATATAAAATATTAAACTTTATGAATAATATTATTATTCAATTATTAACATTTTATAGTTATGAAGATTTAAAAATAGTAGTAATGACTGACGAAATTAACGCTCCAAAATGGGATTACCTAAAATATTTAAATCATTCATTTTCAAATGATAAGTCATTCAGATTTTTTTCATCAAATGAAGATAGTGCTAGAGAACTATCTAATTACTTAAGTTTTGAAATATCAAATAGAATAGAGAACAGTAGTGAAAGTCAAGAATATAATAAAGGACCACATTATTTTATTATAGTTGATGGATATGATACAGTAAAAGAGTTTGAAATAATAAAACAATTAACAGAGTTAGACAAGTATTATGGATTTAATTTAGTAATATTAGAAAATAGATTAGGAAACTTACCAAGTAAGTGTTTGAATTTTATAACATTAGGAGATGAAAAATGTGTTATTTTAAAAAACACATATGAAAAACAAGATAAAATAGAATTTACTCCTGAAATAGTATATAACATAGATATGATGAGTATTGTAAAAATTTTATCAAATATACCGATAAAATTTGAAGATGAGTTGAGTGAATTACCTAATGCAATTAGTTTTTTAGAAATGGAACACGTTGGCAAGATAGAACAGTTAAATATACTTAATAGATGGAATACAAATGATCCAACAGTAAGTTTAAAATCAGAGATTGGCGTTGATCAGCAGGGAAAAATAATGTATCTTGATTTACATGAAAAAGCACACGGACCACATGGTCTAATTGCTGGTATGACAGGATCAGGTAAATCAGAATTCATAATAACATATATTTTATCTTTAGCAATAAATTATAGTCCAGATGAAGTAAGTTTCATTTTGATTGATTATAAAGGTGGAGGGTTAGCTTTTGCATTTGAGAACAAAACTTTAGGAATAGAATTACCACATCTAGCGGGAACTATCACAAACCTTGATAAATCAGAAATGAATAGAACGCTAGTAAGTATTAATAGCGAAATTAAAAGAAGACAAAAGATATTTAATGATGCAAGAGATAGCTTGAGTGAAAGTACAATTGATATTTACAAATACCAAAAATTTTATAGAGAAGGAAAAGTAACTGAGCCAATACCACACTTGTTTATAATATGTGACGAATTTGCCGAATTAAAGAGCCAACAACCAGATTTTATGGACAATTTAATAAGTGTTGCAAGAATAGGTCGTTCATTGGGAGTACATCTTATACTAGCAACTCAAAAGCCGAGTGGTGTTGTAAATGATCAAATTTGGTCAAATACTAAGTTTAGGGTGTGTTTGAAAGTTCAGGATGAATCGGATAGTAAAGAAATGTTAAAAAGACCAGAAGCAGCATCCCTAAAACAAGTTGGTAGGTTTTACTTACAAGTAGGATATAATGAGTATTTTGCTTTAGGACAATCAGCATGGTGTGGAGCCAAATATTACCCTTCTGATAAGCCTGTAAAGAAGATAAATAAAAGTATAGATTTTATTGATGAAACAGGCGCGGTAATAAAGAGTATGCAAGCTTCTACAAATAGTAAAATTGAAGCCCAAGGTGAACAGTTAGGTCAAATTCTAAGGTTGATTGTTGCAACTGCTCAAATTGCAAATCAAAAAGCAAAAAAATTGTGGCTAGAAAATATTAAAGAAGTAATAGTGGAAAGCGATTTAGCACAAAAATATAGTTTTAAACCAATACCATATAATGTTGAAGCAATAATTGGCGAATATGATGCTCCAGAAAAACAGGAACAAGGTTTAGTAAAATACAATTTATTACAAGACGGTAATACGCTTATTTATGGAAACAATGGTGCTGAAAGAGAAATGTTTTTAGATACGCTTATTTATTCAACAACAAAATATCATAGTGTAGCTGAAATAAATTACTATATTGTTGACTATGGATCTGAATCTCTAAAGAAATATGTTAACTTACCACATGTAGGAGGTGTTGTATGCATAGGAGAAGAAGAAAAGTTTAGTAATCTTTTAAAAATGATAAAAGAAGAAATTCGAATAAGAAAAAAAGTCTTCCTAAACTATGGCGGAGATTATACTAATTATATTAAATCATCACCCAATAAATTGCCTATCAAAGTTTATATATTTAATAACTACGATTCAATATATGAATCCAATGAAAGCTTATATGAAGAATTGCCTAATTTACTAAGAGATTCAGAAAGATATGGAATTATATTTGTTATAACAGCCAATGCAATAAATTCAGTACAAAGTAAAATTTCTCAAAACCTAAATAATATATATTCTTATAAGTTAAAGGATTTAAGTGATTATATAACAGTACTTGGAACAAAGGTTAAGAATATGCCACCTGATATAGTGGGAAGAGGAATTATAAAACAAGAGGATGTTGCACATGAATTTCAAACTGCAAGTATTATAGATAATAGGGAAATGACTAATAATTATCTGCTTGACTACATCAATGAGAAAAAAACATCAGAACCTAATAGGGCACAACAAATACCGATTTTACCAGAACATATTGGATTAAACAATATCTATAGAACCGACATCAAGTTTAATAATATACCAATTGGTATAAGTAAAAATAACTTAGAGATAACAAACTACGATTTTATTAATAATTTAGGAACCATAATAACAGCCAACAAAATTGGTAATACAAAGAACTTTATAAAAAGTTTGATAATGCTAATTAATAAGATTGATACAACAGGATTAATTATATTAGATGCAACAAGTACATTAGAAATTAGTAATACTGAATTTCCAAATTATTATAATGAGCATCTAGAAGAAGTAATACAAAAAATAATCGAGCTTATTAATAGATATAAGGAAAAAGAACAAAGCGAAGAAAAAATAGTGTTAATATATGGGATTAATAAACTAATAAATAAAATATCATCATCAGAGGTTATTAATAATTTAGTAAAAGCTATAAAAGAATATGAAAAAGTAGGATTAATAATTGTTGATGATTCATCAAAATTGAAAAAATATGCATTTGAACAATGGTTTAGTATTTTTTCAATAAATGATGGAATATGGGTAGGAAAAGGAATGGCTGATCAAAATTTGTTCCATTTAACAGTAATTAACAAAGAGATGACAAAAAATTACAACAATGATATGGGATATGTTATTTCAGAAAGTACAGCTACTTTAACTAAATATATTGATTTTGTATCAAATAATGAAAAAGGTGATAATAATGAAGAATAAGGTTCTAATAAAATTAATATTACCAGAATGGAATACAACCTTCGATGTTTTTATTCCAGTGAATGAACTTGTTTGGAAAGTTAAAAAATTATTGATTAGATCAGTAGGAGATTTATTAAAGACTACTCAAAATACAAGTGACGGTTGTATCCTAATGAATAAAATAACATGTGAAATTTATAATAACAATAAAACTATATTAGATACAGATATTAGAAATGGAACTGAGCTAATATTGATAATAAAAAATTAAAAAAATAAGAGTCTCATTAATTGTGAGACTCGTTTTTTATGCGATGCTTGTATCAAAATTTGATATTGTGTAATGGTAAAAAATATGATATTCTATAAATAGAATAATAGGAGGGAAATAAATGGATGGAAAAACTGAAGATAATAATATAAATCTTGGCAAATTTTTACCATTAGGAGCGGTAGTTCTTCTTAAAAATGCTACTAAAAGAGTAATGATAACAGGTTTTTGTAGTATTAGAAAAGATGATCCTAATGATAAAAAAATTTATGATTATATAGGCTGTGCATTTCCCGAAGGAATAATGTCTACAGATCAAAATTTATTATTTAATAATAATCAAATAGCAAAAGTTTATTCATATGGCTTGATTGATGAAGAAGTTAGAATTTTTCATAAAAATCTAGATGAAAAAGTAGATGAAATGATCAAAGCTTTAAAACAAAATAATAATTAGTAGAATTGAAATTGAAAAGGAGAAAAAATGAAATTAGAAAAGTATTTACCAATAGGAAGCGTAGTATTATTAGATGGAGGAGAAACAAAAGTCATGATAACAGGCTTCGTAGCCTCTGCAGAAGATGAAAATGAAGTTTATGATTACATAGGATGTATTTATCCAGAAGGGGTTACAGATACAGAAGAAAATTTATTATTCAACCATGATCAAATTGTTCAAATATATCATTTGGGATTAATTGACGATGATGAAATAATATATAAAAATGCTTTAGAAGAAACAATGAATGAAATTGATAATGAAAACGACAATGAAGTGGAAAACATCATTGAACCTAATATATCACAACCAGAAATGACACAAGGAGGGGCAACAGAACCAGTAACTATAAAACCAGTAATGGAAAATTTTAATACAGGAAATTCGTTTTTTGAAGATTAAAAAATTCTAGATAGGATGTGAAAAAATGGGAGCATCAATAAGCACAGGAGTATCAAATGTAGGAATAGATGCAACACCTAGAGCATCTAGAGGCTATATTGCACCAATAAGACCAGCAGTTAGTGATGCAGAGATTGACGCAATACATGACAGAGTAAATTCACTAAATACAGAAGATGTGGACGTCGATGACGACGTCTCATTTATTGGTTGTGTTGGAGAAACGCTTTCTGACTTTGGAGATTTTATATCAGACAAGTGGGACTCAGTATGTGATTTTTTTACTGGGGATGACGGTGTTTTAGATGTTCTGAAAAAATGTTGTGCCACTATATGTAATGCAGCGACTGCATTATTAGAGGGAGTTACAAAAGTATTTGTTGGAATAGGAAATGCTGTAATTGTAGTAGGCGGTGGTGTAGCATCGATATTTACAGGATTATATGATGGTTTTCAAGCAATTAAGGGAAAAATAACTGGAGAAGAATGGAACTCGGTAACAAAAAAGTTTTGGGACGAAAAAATAAAACCAACTGTAACAGCAAACGCTACAGCTACAGAGGAACTATATGACTATATAAGAGATGACACCGCGTATGGCGAATTTTTACATGACTCATATGGCTATGAAAACGTAAGAAAATATGGAAGAGTAGCAGGGGAAATAGCGGCTGTTATAGCTGTTTCAGCAGTAGCAGCACCGGCAGTAGCAGCTGCCGCCCCAACTATGGCTGCTGGAACAGTGACCGCTACGGTGGGAGCGGCTGTATCTGGAACTCAAGCTTTCGGTAATAGTACGGCAGAAGCATGGGCTAATGGTGCAAGTACATTGAGCGGAATAATAAACGGTGCTGGAAAAGGTGCAATAGAAGCAGCAGAATATTTTGTTGGTGGAAAACTATTAGGAGATGGCGCGAAACTTGCCAAACAAGTACTGGTTAATTCTGGAACAGCTTATGCTGACGTCTATGCAAGGTCGGCTGTTGATGCCGCAACATCAAAAATGAGTTATTCAGAAGCTCTTAAAAATAATGGAGGACATGAAGCCGCTATTAAGCAAGCCGCAACAGGTGCAATATTTACAATTGGTGGAAACGTAGTTAACAAAGGTGTAACAAAAGTAAAATCTGCAAAGCAATCAAAAGCAGCAGCAAAAGTCAGCAACAAGACAAATTCTAAAACGGGAGCAACAAAAGTAAAAGGTAAAGCATCGAACAAAATAAGTAAGGCAACTAACAAAGCAAAACAAATAAAAGATAAATTTACAATAGCGAAGAATAAGAAAATTATAAAGAAATATGATCCATCAG
>FR890364.1:0-3743 GCA_000432835.1 Clostridium sp. CAG:417
TTCAAAACCAAAAACAATTATATAAAAAAGCAAATCTCAGTCCAGAAAGAATAAATTTACTCGAAAGCATAGGGATGAAGTGGTTTGTTTATAATAACATAAATTATAAAGACCAAAATGTCATTTTTGATAACAATACCCAAAGATTAATTAAACTAAAAATATTAAATAGTTTCAAATTATATTTAAATTCACTTGATCAGAATGCATTACCCTCTAAAGCAGAAATAAATCAGGATTTTCTAGATGTTTTAAATTATACCCATAAAAAGAAGTAAAAGTATTTTAAGCTATATAGAAAAAAGTCTTCTCCAATGAGACTTTTCTTTTTATTTGTATACGATATCCTATAAATTCTTGACAAAATAGGGCTTTTGTGGTAATATATAGGGCATTATGAGAGGGGGATTTAGGATGAAAGAAGAAAACGAATATGATAAACCCATATTTCCACTTCGTAAGATACTTCTTAGATTAGCACTTATAATTGCTATTATAATCCTTGTTGCGTGGTTAGTACCTAAATTTTTTACAAACAAGAACACAGCAAGTAAGACTGTCAAAAGTAAAAACACAACTGAAACGGTAAAGATTGAATCTAATAATATGCAAAAATTAGAGAGTGCTGGGTTAAAGTATTTTAATAAAGAAAATATTTCTTCAAGTGAAGGTAAAAAAATCACTTTGAATGAATTAATAGAAAATAAATTAGTTCAAGAAATCAAAAACAATGGTAAAACTTGCGACGTAAAAAAATCATATGTAAAATTAACAAAGACAAATGATGCCTACCTATTAAAAACATCATTAACTTGTGGTAAAACTACAGACTATAAACTTTTAAATGTAGGAGAATATAGTTATTGTACTAATAGTTTATTATGTGAAAAAAATGAAACTATCCTTGAAAATAAGAACAAAGAAGAAAAGAAAAATGATACACCAAAAGATGAGCAAAAAGATAGTACTATCAAAGAAGATGAAACTAAACAGAAAACACCAACCTTAAGTCAATTTAGTAAATGGGAAAACTATGTTAAAACATCATGTGATACACAAGCTATAACTTGCGATATAAATGATACAACTTGTTTGAAAGAAGTAAAATTGTATAAAAGAACTGAAATAGTTGGTACTAAATTAACAAATTATAAAACAGAACACACAGCTTTAAGAACAGTTAATACAACTACTAAAAACGTTTGTAGTTCATATAACTATTTAGTAATAAATAATATAATCTTTAGAACAAAAGGAAACTATGGTGAAATCCTAAATCTTAATAAGCAAACAACCGCAAACTGGACATATAATGGCCAAATAAGTATTAAGTCATCACCAAGATTTGGAGCAAATGAATATTACAAATATGTTGGAGCAGATTCAAAAGCAGATACATTATTTTACTATGATTCTTATAAATATAATTATCAAATGGAAAGAGTAACATCATATACCAGTGATTGTAGTGATACTTCAAACAAGACAGTAACTACATATCAAGTATATAAACAACAAGAAACCTATACCAAGGAAGATAAAGTTTATGCCACAGCATGTTATTCAAGCACTAGAACTAGGACATATAACTAAGGGGGATTTGATTTAAATGAAAAATGCAAATAAAATTATAAACACTTTTTATAATACTAAAACAAAAGAAGACCAAAAAATTAAAATAGTAGCAACAAAAATTATATATGAAGATGGAACAGAAGAAACATTTACTACTACTTGTAAAGCAACAGATGATAAAGTTCCAGAAGAATTAGGAAAAGTTTTAGCAAAAAAAATTAATAACTATAATATGTTAATTCACGATACTGATAAATGGATTTCTCACCGTAATTACATAATTGACGAAGTTGATTTAAGATATGTTGATACTGATATAGTAAATACCACTGAAGATATTATAAAAGCTAAAAGTATTGAAGTTTCATACCTTGATGATTCCAATATGGCAATAATAACCATTATTGATAAAAAAGGTGAGGAAGATAGCTTTACCTGTGATAAAGATGATGTTGAAGATGTATTATATAACAAAGTTGATAACTATGATCGTCTAGTTAAAAAAGGTAAAGTCAGAGTAATTGGATCTGAAGGACAATATACAAATGACAATACAATCTTAAATATTAATTTTATAGTAGGAAAAAGTTTAGACGAAGACTATGCAGAAGTTACATATATTGATGAAAATGGTAATCAACATATGAAAGAAACATCAATAGAAGATGCTAATAGTATGCTTTATAGTTATAAATTAGAAGATACAAAAGATAAGATCCTTAATTATTATGAAAGAATAAAAAATGAACAAAGAGATTTAACTGAAAAAGAGTTTAATATCATTTATAATAGACATGTAAGTGGCAAAGAAGATTCAGAAGATTATGCAGAAAATTATAATGAGAGTAAAGAAACTCCGACTAATACAAGAAAAACTAATGTTCCAACTGAGTTAACAAAAGTAGTTTTCTATAAATTTAAAGATAAAAACAATAGAGATAGAATTAAAGCCGTGCTAATGTATAATAATGGTGCAACAAGGGTAGTAAACAGAAAAGAAGGTATATTATCAGCTGTTAGTATAGCCGATGAATATGGTATTAAAGAAGAAGATTACCAAGATTTGCTAGATGCTGGGGTTATAGTTACCACTAGCGGTGAAGAATTAAAACAAAATTTTGGAAAATATGTAAGAAGTGCTCAAAAAGGAATCCCATTAGAACATCCAACTACTCTAGGAAAGGTTACTAATTTCTTTAAGAAAATTGGTCAAAAAATAAAGAAAAATGTTAAAAAAGTAATTGCTCTAGCAGTTGCCGCTGTTACTGTAATTACAGGAGCATCTATCCTAGGGAAAAACTCTAACAAAAATAAAGTAAAAGATATTCCACAAACTACTAAAGTAATGCAAGACAGTTCCAACAAAAATAACACTATAAAAACAGATAACGAAAGTGAAAATACTATAGAATATAATACTACTTTTGATATTTTAAATATTCTTCAAAATAAAAATGAGAGTCGTTATAACTTCTTAAATAATGTTTCTAAGACACTACTAAATTATAATATTAATGAAGCTAATAACTTCCTAGAGGAAGATAAGGATACTAAAATATCACATACTTTTGAAGAAATGGCCATTGAATATCTTACTTATAATGATATTTCTGTCTCTGAACTTCATGATATTTTAGGTGATACGTTTCTTGACAGAGACACTCTTATCGATACCTTTAAAAAGAGTGTTAAACAAGATGCTTTAGCTCATAATATTCAAACATCAAACATAGATAAGTCCGATATGTTTACAACACAAGAGGGAAAAGATTTCTATAACAAATACAATGAATTGTTTACAAAAATGAATAATAGTGAAGAAAAAGTAGAAAAACAAAAATATGTAAAAGAATTTTATTCAATGCTTCGTGAAGATTTTAAAGGAATGGAAAATAACAATTATAATGGTATTGAATCTTATAAATTATGTATCAAAGAATTCCTTCCTGCTATGCAACATATGAATATTACTGCGGGTAATGAATTAAACGAAACAGAACAAAAATATATGGCTAGCCTACAAGAAGTAATTATCAATAATAAGCTTAGTGGTATTACTACAACTCAAAACGCTAGAGCCTATGTTGATCCAGAATTTGGAGAAGTTGATAATTTGCCTAACATCGAAGAATTTGGGGATATGCTTACAGAAGAGTTAGCTGATAGTA
>FR890364.1:3790-17901 GCA_000432835.1 Clostridium sp. CAG:417
AAGAACTTCGAAATGTTAAAAATTATGATAGTTATAAAGAACATATTAATGGTACAGGAAATCTAAAAAATATTGATGAAGTTACAGAAGAAACTGTTGTAAATACAACTGATAACTACAGTAACAATTCTAACAATAATACTTACACTAATGTTGATTATCCAGAAGAATCTTATGAACCACATAGTGTTGTAGTTGAGGATGATGAAAACACTAATAGCGATGAAGAGACTAATAATAATGAAACTATTCCAGAAGAGGATAGAGTTCCAGCAGATGATGATGCTACAGATCAAATAGTTACATCTGAAGATCAAGAAAAAGCCGATGATAATGCAACTGATCAAATTATAGTTGATGATAATGACAATAATAGTGATGATAATACAAATCCTGGCATAGAAGATGACGATTCACTATCCCTAGATGACTTTATTTCATCAGATGATCAAATAACGTCAAATGATACCGTTATAGATTATGATGATAATGTATCAACAGATGGTACTCTAAATGATAACTATACTAATGAAACAACAAATGGAAACGATGCTGTAACTCCTGATACTGCTTTACCAGATCCTAATGCTGATAATATGCAAAGTCTATCAAATGAAGCTTTAGCAGACATGTTAGTTGAAAGTATGGCATCATATCCAGTAGAAGAAAGTGGAGTAGCATATACTATGCATTTATAAAAAAAATAAGTAGGGCAACTTACTTATTTTTTTTTAGGTAAAAATATTAGAACTTATTGTTTTATTCCTACTTTCTGTAAACCGATATTCATGCTATAATAAAAAACGAGGTGTATTATGTTAATAACAAGTTTAGATAATGAAAGAGTAAAAAAATACATAAAATTGAAAGAAAAAAAATATCGTGATCAAACAGGAGAATTTATTGTGGAAGGTTCACACTTAGTATTAGAGGCATATAGGGCCGGTTTAATTAAAGAATTAATTTTAGAAAAAGAAGCCGTATTTCCTTTAGATATAAAAGATATAGTTTATCTACCAATGGATATAATCAATAAGGTGAGTACAGTAGAAACTCCACAAACCGTAATGGCACTATGCAGTAAAAAAGAAGAAAACGAGTCTTTGGGAGACCATATACTAATGGTTGATGATGTTCAAGACCCAGGTAATTTAGGCACAATTATCAGAAGCGCTGTTGCTTTTAATATAGATACCGTTATTCTAAGCAAAAATACCGTTGATTTATATAATCCAAAAACTATTAGGGCAACACAAGGAATGTTTTTTCATATAAATGTTATCAAAAAAGATTTACTTGAGGTTATGAAATACCTAGATGATATTGATGTACCAGTTTATGGAACTTTAGTAGAACACGGGGAAGATGTTCGTACATTAAACGAGAAAGATAAGAAAAAGTTTGCTCTTATTGTTGGAAATGAAGGAAATGGAGTTCATAAAGAAATAAGCGATAAATGTGATAAGAACTTATATATTAAAATGAATAGCGATGTTGAAAGTCTTAATGTCGGAGTAGCAACAAGCATTCTGCTTTATGAATTAGGACGTTAAAATGAAATTAATATATTTAGGAAAGATCACATCAACCCATGGTATCAAAGGGGAATTAAAAATCCACTCTAATTTTGAATATAAGATTCAAGCCTTTAGAGTAGGGAATCATCTTACAATAAATAATGTGGATTATACCATAAAAAGTTATCGTAGACATAAAGATTTTGATATGGTAACATTAAATGACTATAAAGATATCAACGAAGTTCAGTTTTTGCTAAAACAAAAAGTATACATTAAAGAAGAAGAACTTAATCTAGGAAATGATGAAGTGCTCGATGAAGATTTATTAAATTACAAAGTCATAATAAATAATGATATAGGATTTATCAAAGAAGTATTTTTTGCAAGCCCTACTAACAAAGTATTAAGAATCAATATAGATAATAAAGAAATACTAGTTCCTTACCAAAAAGAATTTATTACTAATATTGATAAATTAAATCAAATGATATATATTAAGGTTATAGATGGGATGATTTTATGAAGATAGATATTTTAACATTATTTCCAGAAATGTTTAAGGGCGTTTTTGAAGAATCAATAATTAAAAGAGCCCAAGAGAATGGCTTAGTTGAAATACATTTACACAATTTCAGAGACTATACATCTGATAAGCATAACAAGGTCGATGATACTCCATATGGTGGTGGTAGAGGAATGGTCTTGATGTGCCAACCAATCTTTGATTGTGTTAACGCTATTAAAACAGAAGAAAGCACTGTTATACTCCTTACTCCAGACGGAAAAACATATAATCAGTCATTAGCGTATGAGTTATCTACCAAAAAACATATCATTTTAATATGTGGCCACTATGAAGGCTTTGATGAAAGAATTCGATCATTATGTGATTTAGAACTTAGTGTTGGTGATTTCATTTTAACTGGTGGAGAAATCCCAAGTATGTTAATAGCTGATTCAATAATTCGTCTAATTCCTGGAGTTATTGAAGAAGAATCACATTTAAAAGAATCATTCAACAACAATTTACTTGACTACCCAGAATATACAAAGCCAAGAATATATAATGGCATGGAAGTACCCGAAGTTTTACTTTCAGGTGATCACAAAAAAATAGATGCATACAGGTTAGAAGAAAGCATTAAAAGAACTAAAATAAGAAGACCAGATTTGCTAGAAAAGTAGGTGCTATATGTATAAGGTAAAAACAAACAATAAAGCTTCAAAGAAAATAACCAATAAAGTAGATTTTGTCAATTTAGATGGCTTTTTAATGCCATCTAAGAAACAATATTTTATTATTAATAGTGAGAGAATAAAAGACATAAAAGTAGTAGATAATGAACTTATAAAAGCCATGGTTAGTAAAAAAGTTAAGGCCAAATATAAAAGATTAATTGCCAAAATAACAGAATTATTTTTAGATGAAGATGGTGATGAAGCTGGTAATATGTCAGAAGTATTAAATAGAATAGAAAAATTCCGTCAAGAAATAAAATATAAATATCGTTCATATCTTGAAAAAAAAGAAATATCTTTGATGGCTAAGCAATTACGTAATCTTCAAAAAGAGGCCCAAAAACGTTATATTGATGCAACTACATATACATATACTGAAACAAAGGGAAAAAATAGATAAGTTATTAATTAATAGGACTTATCTTTTTGTTTACATTTAATTTACATTCTTTATTTCAATATTTAAACCTCTATATTGCTTAAGATTATTTTCCACTTTATAATCAAAATATAGATAGGAGAAAATTATGGAAAAAGAAGAAGAAAAGAAAAAAACAAAAAACTCATCAAAAGTACTAATCATAATTCTTGCTATTTTATTACTTGCAGCCATATCTTACATCATTTTAGATAAAACTGGAGTACTTGATAGTATCACATCATCAAATAAAGAAACAGAAACAAAAAATACAACAGAAAAAGCTAACGCTAAGAGTGATGACAAGAGTAGCACAAGACAATTAACTGAGGCCGAAAAAGCAACTATTACCTCATCAATTGTTAATACTTATAACAAGTATTTTGCATCATACTATCCACTATTAAATACAAATAACATCACTAATCAAGATCTTTTAATGTTTGCTTTTTATAATGCAGAAAACAAAAGTTCATTTACAAAAAAACAAGTAGAAGATTTAATTCACAAATATTTTGGAAAAGATAGAACAGTGACACATGAAAATATTATTTGTCCAACTGAAAATCAACCATTATATATTTATGATGCCTCAACAGAAACATATACTCAAAATGCAAATCATCCAGGACACGGTGGCGGATCTACTGGTATTATTACAGATAATAAAATTTACTATTTAGATGGAACAATAACAAGCAATATAGTTACAATAAATGCTAAGGTGGTATATGGATATGTATTAGGAGATACTAACGGACCAAGAAATGCTTATTTTAAGAGTTTCTTAGACGCTAAGGCCGCTAGCAATCCAGTCATTGGTGATATAAATTCAGATAATGACATTACAGTATCAGATACAGATATCAAAAATATAGCTGATAGTCTTCCAACAACTACTTATACTTTTGAACATGATGCAACAGGAAACTATATTTTAAAAAGTGTTACTATTAAGTAATACTTTTTTTTAATTTATTTATTAATTCAGTTGCACAAATAAGTTATGTGTGATATAATTAAAAGCGTCAAAAAAAGGCGATCCGCTGAATAATTAATTTATGATCACTGGTTAATATAGAAAGAGAGGAAACTAATAATGAACGTAATTGACAAAATTAATGAAAAACAAATAAGAAAAGATATTCCTGAATTCCGTGTTGGAGACACTGTAAAAGTTGGTGTTAGAATTATCGAAGGAAAAAGAGAACGTGTTCAAGATTATGAAGGAACTGTTGTAGCTCGTCGTGGTGGTAGTGTATCTGAAACATTTACAGTACGTAAAATGTCATCAGGAGTAGGAGTTGAAAGAACATTCCCAATTAATTCACCAAAAATTGCATATGTTGAGGTAATGAGAAAAGGTAGAGTAAGACGTGCTAAACTTACATTCTTAAGAGGAATGGTTGGTCAATACCGCATCAAAGAAAGAGGACAAAAATAAGGGCTAACCCCTTATTTTTATTTATAATATGCAAAAGTTTTTAAAAGAATATTTACCATATATAATAGTTATCATAATAGTAATATTAGTAAAGATATTTTTTATAACTCCCGTAAGAGTAAAAGGCGTATCTATGAATAATACTCTGAAAGATAAAGATATTATGCTCCTAAATAAAGCTATATATAGGCATCAAGACATTAAACGCTTTGACATAGTCGTAATAAAAATGGGAAATGAAGAAATAATAAAAAGAGTCATTGGACTTCCTGGTGATGAAGTGGTTTATAAAAATAATAAACTTTATATCAATAATAAATTGATAGATGAAGACTTTAACAAAGTATATGATATAAATCTCAATGATTATAATACAAGTGTTTTGGGCAGCAGTAAAGTTCCTAAAAATCATTATTTTGTACTAGGAGATAATAGACCAAAATCAGCCGATAGTAGACTTTTAGGATTTATTTCACAAAAAGATATAGTGGGAAAAGCTGAATATATAGTTTTTCCGCCAAAAAGATGGAAAGCAAATAAACTACTAACAAAGTAAAAAATTTGCTTTTTTGTGTTATAATTAAACTTGGATAAGGAGCATATATGATTTTAACAAGTAATAAAGCATTAGAAATATTAGAAGGTGCTAGAGGAAAAACATTAAGCGATGGTTGGATAAACCATTCTATATGTGTTGGAGAAAGCGCCTATAAAATTGCCAAAGCCTTGAACGAAAAAGGGCAAAGCCTAGATCTCGATAAGGTTAAAACACTAGGCTATATACATGATATTGGAAAAATGGTTGGTCCATTTAAAAATCACGTTATGAATGGGTACTATTACATGCAAAAAGAAGGATATGATGAGGACTACTGTAATATTTGTCTTACTCATTCATATTTAAATAATGATGTTATGTGTACTGCCGGAGGAATTCCAAGTGATATTCCGTTTAGAAAAGAGTTCATCGAAAACCATGAGTACACTTTATCAGAAAAGATAATTAATTTATGTGATTTAATGTGTACGGCCAAAGTTTTTACAGTAGACAAAAGATTAATTGACATAATAATAAGACATGGAACCTATTCTAATACACAGTATCACATTAAAGAAACTTATAAATTAAAAGAATATTTTGATAATTTATTAGGTTATGATTTATATAAATTATTTCCAGAAATAAAAGATAATTTATAAAAAGTTTTTACCCCTTTCTAGGAGAAATAGCAAAGGGCTTTTTATTTGACATAATATAATTTCTATATTATCATAATCTATAGTAGGAGGTAAGAAAGGAGGCCTAAAAAGGGCCTAATAATTAAAAATAAATCTTAAAGAAAAAACATAAAAGAGAAAGTGAGGAATATATATGGGATTTATTAAAGCATTTACAGGAGCACTTGGAGGAACATTTGCTGATGAATGGAAGGATTTTTATGTACCACGTGGTAACGTTCCAGCAACAGCAGCAATATTTGGTGCTGAAAAAAAAGGAACTGACGCAGGTAGAGGAGAAAATACCAAAGGATCAGAAAATATTATTACAAATGGAAGTAAAATAGTAGTACCAGAGGGAACTGCCCTAATTACATTACAAGATGGTGCAATTACTGGTTGTATTACAGAACCAGGTGGATTTATTTTTCAAAGTAATGATCAAAATTCACAATCATTTTTAGCTGGAAATGGTATTATATCATCTACTTTAAAGACTTCTTGGGAAAGATTTAAGTTTGGTGGAATACCCGCAGCAGAACAAATTGCAATTTATGTTAATTTAAAAGAAATTCCAGGAAATATGTTTGGAACACAATCTGAAATATACTGGGATGATGCATATATGAATTCACAAGTTGGAGCAATTACAAGAGGAACATATTCGCTAAAAATAGTAGATCCAATTCTATTTGTTAAAAACTTTGTACCAGCTGATTACTTAAGACCAAATGCACCAGTATTTGATTTTGCAGATATGGATAATGTAGCTGGAACACAATTATTTAATGAAGTTGTTGGAAGTTTATCTGCAGCATTTTCTAATTATACAAATGATCCAGATAAGGGAAATCGTATAACTAAAATTCAAGGAGATCAAATCGGTTTTGCCAATTCATTATCTCAAGCTGTAGAAGAGGGGTACAGATGGAAATCAGATAGAGGATTAGAAATTGTTAAAGTTGCTATTACAGCAATTGAATATGATGAAGATACAAAACGCTTACTTAGTGATGTTAAGAAAGCAGACGCCTTATCAGGTGCTCGTGGAAATTCATTCATGCAACAATCTGTTGCCAGAGGATTCCAAGCAGCAGGTGAAAATAACGGAGCTGCCGGAATGGCCTTCATGGGAATGGGTATCAATGGAACAGCAAATACTATTGGGGCTTTCAACCAACCAGCTCAACCAATTCAACAACCAACTGCACAACAAGCTTCATCAACTGCAGAAGATCCATATGAAAAATTAACAAAATTAAAACAATTAGTAGATGCCAACGTTATAACACAAGAAGAATTTGACGAAGCTAAAAAGAAATTATTGGGGCTTTAATTTATGGAAAACCAGAGTGAAAATATTCCAAATTTAGACCAAGTAACACAGGAAGAAGTAAAAATTGTAAAGACTGATGTTAATGCCAAAGATGGTCAAAATAAGTGTCCGAAGTGTGGAGCAACAGAAATTTCACTTAATGCTAATAACGGAAAATTAAGATGTCATTATTGTAGATACGAATTCGAGCCAGAAAAATTAGCAGGTAAAGAGCAAGATATTAGTAAACTCCAGGGTCAAGTAGTTGGCTCTGGTGCTACTAATATAGTAGCTGACACTGATGATGTTGTAACATTTAAATGTAGTAGTTGTGGAGCAGAAGTCATTGTTGATACCGCCAGCTCTACACAAGCAAGATGCCATTGGTGTAGAAATACATTATCAGTCAATCAACAAATTCCAAATGGAGTAGTGCCAGACACAGTTTTACCATTTAAAGTTACTAAAAATGATGCTAAGACTGAAATAGAAAATTTTGTAGGAAAAAGAAAATTCTTTGCTAATCCAACATTTAGAAAAGAGTTCACAACCGAAAATATCATGGGTGTTTATCTTCCTTACATGATAATAGATGCTAATACTCATGCTAATTTAAAGGGTGAAGGAGAGCATGAAACAAGACATTATACAGAAAGTCATAATGATAGTAGCACAACATATTATGATGCCGAGTTATATGCAGTAGAAAGAGACTTTGATTTAACTATTGAAGGATTAACTATAGAGTCATCAAAAGACAAGCTAAATACTGAACAAAGCGATAGAACAAATAATATAATTAATGCTATTATGCCATTTGATACAGAAAATTGTGTAAAATGGGACTCTAATTATATTAAAGGATATACATCAGAAAAAAGGGATACTAATGTTACAGATTTAAAAGATATGGTAGAGGTAAAATCAAAGGACATAGCACGATTTGCTTGTAATGAAACGATTAAGTATTATGACCGTGGAGTAAAATGGCAAAGTGAGACCTTAGAAGTAAAAGGTCAACAATGGATGTCTGCATACCTTCCTGTATGGCTTTATAGTTATCATGAAGAAAAGAATGGAAAAAGTATTCTTCATTATGTAGCAGTTAATGCTAGAACTAAAGAAACAATGGGTAGCATACCAATTCATATGCCAAAACTATTTTTCATATCATTTATTGTAGAACTATTAGGCTTCTTTGCTATGTACTTTACCTACGACGGAGAAGATAATTGGCCATTTTTATTTTTACTAAGCGGTATAATTTATTTTATTGTTATATATTCAAAATACCGTAATCGTAGCGCCAGACATAACTATGAAACAGAAACAAAAACCAATATGAGTAACCTAAAAAAGACTGATCGGTTCATTCAAAACAAAACTCGCTTAACTAATTCACGCATGTCAGGAGCTAATAACAAACAAGTAAATGGTGCCACAAAACACATTACGGATATTTCTAACTTAGAATCGTTAGAGGATATAGTAAATATTAATCCATTTAACAAATAAGATGAAAACTGATACAACTTTATCAGTTTTTTTATTTTCTTGATTATAGTAAATATAGAAATAAAAGTGATATAATATAGTCAACTGAAAAAATATAAACATTAGCGGAAAGGAACTAAAATGAAAAAAATACTGATTATAGAAGATGAAGAAACAATTAGAAATGAATTAAAAACATTATTAGAAAATTCTGGATATGAAGTATTAATGTTAGAAAAGTTTACCAATGCCAAAGAAGATATTAAGAGTATGACTCTAGATTTGATTTTACTTGATATAAACTTACCTAATATTAATGGTGAAATGCTATTAAAAGAAATTAGAAAGGAGTCTAATATCCCTGTTATTATGGTCACAAGCAGAGTCTGCGAGGTGGATGAGGTTTTATCTATGTCTTATGGGGCAGATGATTATATCACTAAACCATACAATCCAACTATTTTATTACTCAGAATACAAAACATATTTAAAAGAATGGAAAATAACAGAGATGATTTGTTTTATGATGATATAGTTGTTAATCCTAAAAAAGGAATTTTAGAAAAAAATGGTAAGGTCTTAGAATTAACTAAAAATGAAATGATAATATTTACATATTTATTAAATAATCGTGGCCGAATAGTAAATCGCGATGATTTAATGACTGATTTATGGAATAACAATGAATTTATAAATGATAATGCTTTAACCGTAAATATCAGTAGATTAAGAAATAAGTTACAAGATTTTGGACTTGAAAATAAAATAGAAACAAGAAAAGGACAAGGTTATAAATTATTATGAGTTTAAAAAAATATTTATTAGATAAAATTCCTCAAATAATTGTATCCATCATTGGATATATAGTCACCATACTTATACTAAATGCCTTTAAAATAGGAACTGATCTAAAAATAGCCATCACAATTATTTTTCTTATAGTCACCATATTTAATATCATTTTTGACTATTTTAAGAAAAATGCCTTTTATAAAAAACTCTTTAGTACCCTTCATACATTAGATAAAAAATATTTAATCTTAGAAATGTTAAATAAGCCAAATTTTTATGAAGGTGAGCTATTTTATCAAATACTTTATGATATAAATAAATCAATGATTGAAAATGTAAAAGAATATAATTTAAGTATTACAGACTTTAAAGAGTATGTAGAAATGTGGATACATGAGGTAAAAATACCCATAGCAAGCTTAACTTTAATTAGTCATAATCATCAAAATGAAATTGATAAAAAATATATAGAGCAAATTAGAAAACTAGATAATTATATAGATCAGATATTATATTTTGTTAGAAGTGAAAATGTTGAGAAAGATTATATTATAAAAGAAAAGAAGCTTCAAGAAATTATAAAAAATGTAGCCTTAAAAAACAAAGATGATTTATTAGAAAATGCTGTTAGATTAGATGTTGATGTTCATAATGAAAAAGTTTTAACCGACTCCAAATGGTTAGAATTTATACTAAATCAAATAATAAATAATAGTATCAAATATAAAAGAAAAAACACTGAGTCATATATAAAAATAAAGGCAAATGAAGATAAGGATAGACTATATTTAACTATTTGTGATAATGGTATAGGAATTCCAAAAAGCGATATAAAAA
Organism: Clostridium sp. CAG:417; assembly: GCA_000432835.1. Taxonomy (GTDB): domain Bacteria; phylum Bacillota_I; class Bacilli_A; order RF39; family UBA660; genus CAG-417. The sequence continues at coordinate 14,068 of FR890364.1, forward strand.
GAGTATTTGATAAATCATTTACCGGTGAAAATGGTAGAACAATGACCAAATCTACTGGTATGGGCTTATATATTGCTAAAAAACTATGTGATAAATTAGGACATAAAATAACTGTTGAATCAGAAATAAATGAATATACTAAAATTACAATAATATTTACTAAAAATAATTTTTATAAACCAGATAATTAAATTTTAACTAAATATGAGTTACAGAATGTAGATATGTTACAAAATTGTAATGTTCTGTAATATTAGAATAACGACTAATCCTATTCTTTTATATTACACTGTAAAAAGAAAGGAGAAAGATTATGGAAAATATCTTAAAAATTGATAAAATTGAAAAATATTATGGTAATAAATCCGGTCTTACCAAGGCAATTGATAATTTATCATTTGATGTTGAAAAAGGCGAGTTTGTTGCTATAATGGGAGCGAGCGGTTCCGGTAAAACAACTCTTCTAAATTGTATTTCTACAATTGATAAAGTTACATCAGGACATATTTATGTTGCTGGTAATGATATTACTAAATTAAGAGGAAATAGTTTGAATAAGTTTAGGAGAGAAGAGCTAGGATTTATATTTCAGGATTTTAATTTACTTGATACCTTAACTGCCTATGAAAACATAGCTTTAGCACTTTCTATTCAAAATATCGCTGTAAAAGAAATTGATACAAGAATAAAAAAAGTAGCTAAGGAACTAGATATTAGTAGTGTTCTAAATAAATATCCATATCAAATGAGTGGAGGGCAAAAGCAAAGAGTTGCTAGTGCAAGAGCAATTATTACTAATCCTAAGATGATTCTCGCAGATGAGCCAACCGGAGCATTGGATTCGAAATCGGCAAAAATGCTTTTGGAAAAATTTGATTATTTGAATAAAGAAATGCAAGCAACTATTCTGATGGTAACTCATGACGCCTTTACTGCAAGTTACGCAAAACGCGTAATCTTTATCAAAGATGGTAAAATTTTTAATGAAATAATTAAAGGAACAGATTCTAGAAAAGAATTTTTCAATAAAATAATTGATGTTGTAACATTACTTGGTGGTGACTTGAACGATGCTCTTTAAGTTATCATTAAAAAACATTAAGAAGAGTATAAAAGATTATGCCATCTATTTCTTTACTCTTATACTTGGTGTTGCAATATTTTACGTATTTAATGCTATAGATGATCAAACAGTTATGATGAACGTATCATCTTCAACTTATGAAATAATAAAACTTTTAACTAGTATACTATCTAGCGTTAGTGTATTTGTATCTTTTATACTTGCACTTTTAATTATTTATGCCAGTAGATTTCTAATTAAAAGAAGAAATAAAGAATTTGGAATATATCTAACTCTTGGAATGAGTAAAAGAAAAATATCATTAATATTATTTTTCGAAACATTAATAATAGGTATTCTTTCGCTAGCAGTTGGTTTAGGAGTAGGTTTCATATTATCTCAATTAATGAGTATTATAGTAGCTAATATGTTTGAAGCTAATTTAACAAAATTCACTTTTATATTCTCAAAAAGTGCTTGCCTTAAAACTTTATTATATTTTAGTATTATGTATCTTATTGTTATGATATTTAATACCATAAATATTAGTAAATGTAAATTAATTGATTTAATACATTCTAACAAAAAGTCAGAAAAGATAAAACTTAAAAATCCTTATATTTGTACAGTAATATTTATTATATCTTGTATAGTATTAGGATTTGCTTATTATCAAGTTACTAGTGGTATTAATAATGGTTCTATTGTCAAGATTATATATGTTCCTATCATACTAGGAGCAATCTCAACCTTTTTTATATTTTGGTCATTGTCTGGATTACTCCTAAGAATATTTATGAGTATAAAGAAAATATATTATAAAGGTCTAAATAGTTTTACACTAAGACAGTTTTCTAGTAAAATTAATACAACAGTATTTTCAACAACTATAATATGTCTTATGCTTTTTATAACAATATGTGTTCTATCAAGTGCTTTATCAATGAAGAATTCCCTAAATAAAAATTTAACCGATTTATCGCCACGGGATATAGAACTTTCAAAAAGTTCTAATGTCAATCTAGAAGAATCTGATCTCACAGATATAAAGAAACAAAATTTAAGGTTAAATTTTGAAGAAATTTTCGCTAAATTTGGATTTGATATAGATGCTAATTTTAAAAATACAGTTTACTTTTCGCTATATTTTGACGATTCCGTGACATTAAAATCAACATTAGGTTCCTATTATAAAATAGCAAAAAAACAATATCCATATTTAAGATACAATGATTATATTATTTTAATGACGAATAGTGATTATAATAACTTAGCTGCTAGTTTTAATTTGGAAAAAGTTACGTTAAAAAGCAATGAATATGTTGTAGTAGGTAATTATCAAGAGATGTTAAATATTAAGAATGAAGCCTTAAAAAGAAATACCAAAATTACACTTAATCAAAAATCTTATTATCCAAAATACCAAAAAGCCATTAATGGTTTTTATGAAATGGGAAGTCAAAAGTCAGAAGTTGGTTTCATTGTTTTACCAGATAATGCCTTGTCAGATGATAAAAAAATTATGAATCGTATGATTGCTGATTACAATGGTAATCAAGCAGATATAGAGGCCAAGATTAATTCAATTACTGAAAAGACTAGTTTTTATACAGATTATGGTTTAACCTTAAACACTAAGAAAGATATTAGAGATGCAAGCGTTGGTCTAGGAGCCATAGTTACATTTTTAGGCTTGTATTTGGGCATTATATTCTTAATATCATGTGCCGCCATTTTAGCCTTAAAAGAATTATCTGAGTCCAGTGATAATGCTGAAAAGTTTAATATGTTAAGAAAAATAGGGGTAGATGAAAAAATGATTAATAAAACTCTATTTAGACAAATTGGTATTTTCTTCATGTTTCCACTACTTCTTGCTATTATTCATTCAATATTTGGAATTATGTTTTGTAATATTATTTTAAAAACAATGGAAATTAGTTTTAATTTAAAAGCAGTTATTATAACCGCAATATTGATGGTATTTATATATGGGGGATACTTTTTAGTAACCTACATTTGTAGCAAAAATATTATCAAAGAAAAGTAATTTATTTTATAAAAAAGGAGAAAAGGATTAGTGATTAATACTAATCCTTTAGTATAAATATGTCCTATCTAACAACATTAAAAACTGCTTTTCTACTATTTCCATTTGTTGCCTTTATAGTTACTATCCCATTTATACTTATAGAGTATCATAAATATGGGTCAATAAGTAAAATTAGAGTATTAATTATTTATTCATTTATTTTATATTTAATTACAATATACTTCTTAGTTATTTTGCCTCTTCCATCTAGAGATGATGTCATAAAGTTAACAAGCCCTAAAACACAACTCATTCCATTTTCGTTTGTTATAGATTTTATTAAAGAAACTCCGCTTATTATAACCGATCCAAGAACCTACATAAAAGCTCTATGTCATTCTAGTTTCTATACAGTTTTTTATAACATCTTGATGACAATTCCTTTTGGAATGTATTTAAGATATTATTTTAAAGCCAATTTAAGAAGGACCATAAAGTATAGTTTTTTTCTATCATTATTTTTTGAATTAACTCAACTTACAGGACTATATTTTATTTATCCAAGACCATATCGATTATTTGATGTGGATGACCTACTTTTGAATACCTTAGGAGGTATTATAGGTTATTATTGGATGGCACACTTTAATAAATTTCTACCTACAAGAGATGAAATTGATAAAAAAACATATGAAAATGCTAAAACAGTTTCGGGATTAAGGAGAATAACATTATTTTG
>FR890364.1:17949-19642 GCA_000432835.1 Clostridium sp. CAG:417
GATATAACCATATTTATTATAATGTCATTATTTATATTTGTTATATCATCGGGAAACCAATTTTCAAAATATATTTCTTTTCTAATCTATTTTGTAATTATTCCATATTTTTGGAATGGAAAAACAATTGGGAGTAATTTTGTTAATGTCAGATTTGAGTTTGCCAATAAAAAATTTTTAAACTTGTTTATTAAGGCAATCTCTCAAACAACATACTACATTTGTATTCCTTTTTGTTTAGTGTATTTTGTATTTCATTATTTGATACATTATCCAATAGATTTAAATTTAAAAATAATTTTATTGTTTTGTATAATATTGTTAATTTGTTTTTATTATTTAATAAATATAATATGCCTAATAAAGAATAAAAAAATGTTTTATGATAAGTTTTCTCATGTAAAATTCATTAATACCCTAAAGCAGGAAAGCGATGAGTATGAAAGAAATTATAATTAGGGTTTTATCTGTTACTTTGACCTTACTGGCTATTCTAAAAAAACAATTATAAATAGATAAGATAATTACCAATTAAAGTATAAAGTAAATATTACAAGGCACACCTAAAAAGAGTAGTAAAAGCGTTTAAATTTTTATTATGAACCTCATTTCTTAGATAAGAGAGAAATGAGGTTTTTAAATATTAGATTAACAAATACCAAATCTAATAGTTTAATAAAACTACTTTTTGTTTTATAATATAGAATAAAAAAGGAGAGCTTAGTATGTATTTATATAGAGCACTAAATGAGTATGATTTAGAAAGCATTAAAAGTGATGGCAATATATATTGTAATTTAACTAGACATAATGCAAATAATCAAATAACTTCGGAGATTGAAAAAGGAAACCTAGGATTAAACTTAGATAGAATAATTGGTCATGTAAGTGGTAAAAACTTAAAGTCATCCGGATGGATTTCTACTTCAGGAGATTTTAATTTTGTTGCTGGCGAATACACCATTCCTCAAAACGGTCGTTATAACTTAGATTCATTCAGAAAAGAAATTGCCTTAATTTCAGTAGATGAACATCAAGAAATTACAGGAAACATTTATAATAGAAAAAATCAGTCTACTAGTTATTATGGAAAGTATATTGACCTAAGCAACAATAAATTTCTTAATCATTATGAGAAATACTTTATAAGACCTCTTTATTCAAATCCTGATTCTTACTATTATGACCCTATACGTGATTTAAAACTATTACTCCAAAACAAAGTGCCACCAATCACAACCTTTAATAACTTTGCTAAGGCCGCAACAGAAATCTTATTTCTATATAAAATAAACAATGAAAATATAATCAAAATACTTTCCCCATTAATGCAAGATATAATATATGATAGAACCTTTAAATTAACAGATAATTACTTAATAGAAAAAGAAATAAAAGAGGTTTTAAAAAAGTATGGAAAAATTAGTCCAGATTTTATATTAAACAACCCCAATTTTACTTTCACCGAAAAAAATTTATTTAATTATTTATATCAAAAAGAAGCAAATGCTACCTATAATTGTTTAATTAGTTTAGTACCAATTCTATATGATAAATCGACTGATATTATTGATTTATATGATTGTTTAAAGATGATAAAAAAATCTTTACTAGCTAAAATTGTTAATGGTAATCCAAAAGAGATTAATATTGTCGATGATCAACTTTACGTAATAAACAATGAATATGAAGC
>FR890364.1:19684-22474 GCA_000432835.1 Clostridium sp. CAG:417
ACAATTACCCAATTCTCATAAAATAACTAATAAAAATAGGCATGACATTATTTATAAAACCGATAAAAATAAAGTATTAACTAAATACCAGAAAAAATAAGAACCTCTTTCTGCAAAATTTATCCTTTTTCTAGACTTTAAACTGTTTTTTTGTTAGAATCAATAATAGGTGGTATCATGTTTAGGGAGTATTATAAATTTATCAAAGAGTATTTAAAACTTGCAGAATTAAAGCCCAAATATATAGTAATTAATGTTTTATCAGCTTTTTTCTATAAAGGTTTTTCACTTTTATTACCCTTGATTGCTTCATTAATCATAAAATATTTAACATTAAATGATGCTAAAATGACATATAGTTTTCTAATAATATTTTTAATTGTATATATACTATATAATTTAGCCTTATATGTAAATTATAAAATATATGGTTTTAATGTAAATTATTGTTATGATAAAATGACTAAAAAAGTCTTGAATAAACTAATTGGTGTAGATAATAATTTTACAAGATATATAAGTAAGGGTAGAATAATGAATTCTATTAATTCAGATATAATTGATATTGGAGATATGAATGATGAGATTTCAGAACTCCTAATGGGTTTTATTCAAATAATAGCTGTTTTAGTAATAGTAGCATGTTACAATATATACCTATCTTTAATTTTGATTGCCTTTTCAATTACTTACATTATAATTAGAAACAAAGCAGATAGAAAACTTAATTATTATCATTATAAGGTACAAGTTCAAGATGACAAATATAGTACTTTATTAACTCAAATCACCTCAGGACTTCAAGAAATAAAAACCTTTAATATGTTACCTAAATTACTTCAAAAACTTAAAAATATTCAAAATATTTTTTGCAAATACTATAGTATCAAAAGACATTATTGCACAGTTAGAGATAATGATGTTAAATTAATCAATTATGTGTTTAGATATTTTCTTTATCTTTGTCTTATCTATCTAATGGCAAATGGTAAAGCTGATGTCAGTGTTTTGGTTTTGATGACCTCATATCATGAATATTTAATCAATTATATTGATTTGTTTATTAGTTCTACATCAACAATTAGAGAAGTTAACACTGCTGTTAATAGAGTTAATGATATACTCGAATATAATTCACATAATGTTAAAGTTGGCAACTTAGATACTAAAGATATTTATGGAATGCTAGAGTTTAAAGACGTATCTTTGAAAATAAAAAACAAAGAGGTTCTACACAATATAAATTTAAAAGTTGATCATAACGAAGTTTTAGCGATTGTTGGAGAGGCTGGAAGTGGAAAAACCATGCTTTTAAATTTAATTTTGCGTTTATTTGAACCAACAAGCGGTAAAATTCTCTTAGATAATACTGATATATTTGATTTTTCAAATGATACATATTCAAGTCTTATTTCTATTGTAAATCAAAAACCATTCATCTTTAATATGAGTATTAGAAAAAATTTAGATTTTGTTGATAAAGATATTAAAAATCAAATAGAAGCCTGTAAAAAAGCAGGAATAAATGATTTTATAGAAACGTTACCTGATGGCTATAATACTATACTAAGAGAAAATGGTAGTAATATTTCTGGTGGCCAAAAACAAATGATTTCAATTGCCAGAACTATTTTATCCAAATCGGAAGTCATTTTATTAGATGATATAACGACATCACTTGACCCTGACACTGCAAAGTTAGTTCCTAAACTAATAAATGAGTTAAAAAAAGATCATACCATTATAATGGTGACTAAAAAGCCTGATTTAATGAAGATGGCAGATAGGATTGTAGTTTGTGATAATGGAAATATATCGGCTGTTGGGACACATAAACAGTTACTAGAACAAAGTGAACTTTATAGAATGTTACAATCCAGAAAATCACCAAGTAGGATAGGAGTGTTTGATAATGATTAAAAGATATTATTTAATATTACAAAAGTTTTTTAGTCTAAAAGCTCATGACAATCGTTTAGTATTTCACTTGTTTTTTTCAGCTCTTCTTAGAAGCATATCTTTACTTTTGATTCCCGTTGTGACCGCTAAAGTAGTAGAGTTTGCAACTATAAAAGATTATCAGACTACTTTTTTATACGCCACTATCTTTTTAATTGTTAGCTTCATATACGTTTTATGTTATCATTATAATTATATTGCTTACAAAAATAATTCCATATTTACACATAATAAACTGCAAGAATTAATACTAAGTAAAGTTACGTCTTATGATGAAAATTTTACTAAAAATATGTCTACCTCTTATATTGTAAATACAGCGTTTAATGATGTTGGAAAAGTAATGCAAGTGCCAGATCAATCATTTGATGCAATTACTGGAGTAGTAAATATAGCTATAGCTTTAATAATTCTAATCAGTGTTAATGTCTATATTGGTATACTAGCCTTAATTCTATATATTATTTCAATGTATGCACTTGATAAAAGTATGAAAAAGAAAAACTACTATTTTAGTCGTCAAAGAAAACATCAAGATAATATTTCATCCCTAATGGGACAAGTTCTAGATGGCAATAAAGAAATTAAAGCATTTAACATGAGTGACAATTTAAATACATATTTAAAAAATTACAAGAAATTATGGAAAAAAGACTATTTAAAAAAAAGAAAATACAATGATAATTTTTATGTTTTAGTTCCTACTATTTTAGGCTTTGGTAAAATTGTTATCTATTTAATTTTAATTTATTTAATTCTTAATGGAAGGTATGATGTTGCGACATTAGTTTTAGTAGTTGGATATTATGAAAATATTGAAAATGAGTTTGA
>FR890364.1:22531-24300 GCA_000432835.1 Clostridium sp. CAG:417
TGTTTCATCTTTTTCAATAATGTTAGATAGAATATATAAAATTTTAAATTATAAAACCAACAATATGCTTAGTTTTGGAGATAATGATAATGACTATATTAAAGGAAAGATAAACTTTAAAAATGTGTCATTTACGTATGAAAAACAAGTAGTTTTAAAAAATGTTAGTTTTGAAATAAAACCACAGTCGTTTACAGCAATAGTTGGAAAGAGTGGTAGTGGTAAGTCGACCATTTTTAGATTGTTGTTAAGATTATATAAGGCTGATAAGGGAACAATATTATTAGATGATGAAAGTATTTATGACTACACCAGAGAAGTTTATTCCAGCAACGTTTCAATAGTTACTCAGAAACCATTTATATTTGATATGAGCATTAGAGAAAATTTTAATTTAGTCGATTCAAACCATTCCCATCAAATAGAAGCCTGTAAGCGAGTTGGAATTCATGATTACATTATGAGTTTAAAGGATGGTTATAATACAAAGTTGGTAGCGGATGCAGAAAATATTTCGAATGGTCAAAAACAGTTAATAGCTCTCGCTAGAACCTTACTTTCTAAGTCAGAAGTTTTACTCTTTGATGAAGTTACATCATCTCTTGATATAAACACTTCCAAACATGTTATGGAAATTTTAAAGGACTTAAAACGTGACCATACTATTTTGATGATTACTCATAAACCATCTCTAATGAAACTAGCAGATGATATAATAGTAATAGATCATGGAAGACTAGTTGGAAGGGGTAGTCATAAAACTCTGTTAAAGGATAATACATTTTATAAGTTACTCCAAAAATAAAACAATTAATTAAAATACGTATGAAAAAACAGTAATTTACAGGGCAAATTTTTAAAAGTATAATACTTTTTAATGGATGAATTATATAAAATAAAAGCTGGTGGAAATATGAGAAAAACGATTGTATTACTTACTTTATTTATTCTTTTTGTTTTTTGTATAAATACTATTGATGTTTATGCATCTAGTTTTAATAATGAAAACAATGTAGTACAGCTTCGTGCTGGAGGTGGAGGCTCAAGTGGAGGAACTGGTGGCTCTTTCTCATCAGGGACTCATGGTCATGGTAGTAGTGGATATTATTGTAACTATAATAATCAATTTCTTTGTGCCATTCATAATATTTTTAGTTGGATAGTTTTTATTTCTATATCATTTATTGGAGTTATAGTCCTATATGTTAAAGTACTTAGATCATCATTTAACAGCAAAAAGTATATGAGAATGTTAAGTAAAAAAGATATTGCCTGGAAGTATAAAGATATCGAAAGACAAGTAATTCAAACATTTTATGTTGTGCAAGAATCTTGGTCTAATATGAATATGGAACAAGCTAAACAATATATGTCTAAAGATTTATATGAATCATATAAGGGAAAGCTAGAATGGATGGAAATTGGCAATAAAAGAAATGTATTAAAGAGAATTAGATTGATAAATTTGAAACCTGTATCAATACATGACGATGAAAATGATGATAAAGATTTAGTTTGGTTTTATATAAATGGTTCTATGGTTGATTATATAATAGATACGATGACGAATAAAAGTATAGATGGAAATCGTTTCTTTTCAAAACCATTTATTGAGTTTTGGGAATTCACAAGAAAAGGTGATAAATGGGTTTTATCCCAAATATTACAATCTAATGAAAGTGACAAGATTAACTTTCAATAAGCAGTTAATTAGTTTGAAATATAACTAGTTTTTTCTTATATATATTAGAGTTTATTTTACAAACAAG
>FR890365.1 GCA_000432835.1 Clostridium sp. CAG:417
TTGGATGTTTTATAGGTAATAAAATAAAAAATAGTTAGTCAAATTACAATTTAGTAATTAGTTAGAAAAATAGTAATTTGCAAAAGTAAACTTTAAGTATGTGTAAAAATTTAGTGTTATAAAATATAATTTTAATTGTTGAAGGGAGAGATTTATATGAATCAAGAAAAAATAGGAAAATTTATTTCAACAATGAGAAAGAAAAAGGATTTAACACAAGAACAACTTGCCGAAAAATTAAATGTAAGTAAGAATGCAGTAAGTAAATGGGAAAGAGGATTGAATCTACCAGATGCTTCAATTATGCAAGATGTTTGTAGTATATTAGATATTTCTTTAAATGAATTATTTGCTGGTGAAAAATTAAACAAAGATGAGCAAATAAAACACTCTGAACAAACTATAATTAATATTTTAAAGAATCAAAAGCATAGAAATAAAATATATAAAATATGTCTATCAATTTTGATTGTAGTTGTATTAATTATTATTGGGAGATTTACTTTAATTAAAATGGGATATATAATGGATGATAATTTAAAATATACACAAGTCTATATTGCTGAATATGGGGATGTAAAAGGAAATGTAGATATTAATTCATTTGGAAAAAAGAATATTGCTTTTGATATTGGAGCAAATAAATATGGAGAAGCAGTATTCAAAAATCCTAGTAAAGCACTTAAAGTATTAAAGAGAGATTATAAAGATGGTATAAAGTTAATTCAAAGAGAATTTAATTTATTGCCATTAAATAGATTTAATTATAAATCATATGGAACATTTGGATGGCAAGTAACAATTGGTACAGAAGAAGAAAAAGAACAAGCAAGATTTGTTTCATCATTTATGGATATATATGAAAATAGTTTCAACTAATCCGACAACTTACAATTAATCGAGCAGATCAATTATGGTGGTCTGTTTTTTTATACAATAAATTAAGCAAAGGAGGAATGCTATTGAATAAAATAGGAAAAATATTAAAGCAAGAAAGAAAAATGTTAGTTAATACATTAATAGTTGCTGATGTATGTTTAATAATATTATTTATCTTATTAGCAATATTAGGAAGTCCATATCAATCATGGGATTATAGTGATCCAGAGTGGTCAGTAATTGGAACTTTATGGCATCCGTTTGAATGGGTATATTTCAAAGTAGCTCCACTTATGGTTATTGTTATAACAGCAATACTTGGAATAATATTTGTTAAAAGAAATAAATAATAAATTACAATTTATCGTTGAGATCAACTTTAATAGTTGATCTTTTTTACTTTTTATAAATAGGATGATTTCATATATAAATATTAGTATATGTGAAAAAGCAGGATAAGAAACTTGTGCAACTATACTAAACTTTTCCTTATTTCATAAGGGTTTAGTGTTACACAATACTGATTTCGTACTTACGAAATTCAACCTACGAGGTAGGTTGATATTAGGTTGATATGAAAGTTAAACCTTATAAAATAAAGCATTTAATATTTATTAAATCATCCTACTTGATTATTTTTTGTAAAATTTATAGGATGATTAAAGACTAACATAATTTTGGCTATGTTAGTCTTTCTTTTTCTAATTTATCAAATAGTTTCTTATAAATTTCTTTCCCATCTTTATCTTTAAACATAGATAAGTCTAAAGTAATAACGCCTAATTTAAAATCATCTTTTTTTCTCTTATCTCCAATACCAATTAATCTAATTATTTTTTCAACATCGTTATTTTGAGTATAATTAAATCTATTTTCTTTTTCATCAATTTCACTTATATAATAGTTTAATTTATAATCTCCAACATATTTTTCTAATCTTTTAAAATAATTTTCTGCTTCTTTCATAGTTTTAAGTTCATGATTTAGTTTTAGTGGTATTCCATATTCATCTTCATACATATACACATTACAAGGTGTATTAAATTTATAGTGATTATATATCATATCCTCTAAATAATTTTTTCTAAATTCAATATTAGATATTTCAAATTTATTGTTTTTCTTTTCAATAGTTATATTATCAATATATTTACCAATTATTTTTTGTTTATCTTCTTTTGATTTATTAGACCAATTATTTAAAACATCTGGGTTAGTATAAAATTCTATTTCTTGTATATCTTGTATAATTAATAAATCATTAAGGGTGAAACTTAAATCCTCATATTGTTTTTGTCCTTTTTGCCTTTTTTCTAAATCAGATTTTTGATATTCGATATGTTTTATTTCTTTATCAAAATCTTCTAGTTTTACAACACCTTTAATATAAGCTGTTTTAATTCTATCTAGTTGTTTATCTAAATCTTTAATTTCTTTTTTATAATCTTCTGTTTTATCTTCTAATTTTGATTTAATAAATGGCGTATAGTAATTATTAATAAGGTCATCTTGTTTAGCAAGTTCTAGCATAAATGCTTTTAATTCTTTTTCAATATCTATTTCATTGAAATAAGTTTTACAAGTATTACATTTATAGTAATAGTATTTTTTACCATTAGTTTTTGTAGTAGCATGACCACCTAGAAAATTACCACATTTAGAACATTTTAACTTATTAGTAAATAAATAAGTTGCTGTTCTTTCATAATGTCTAGCATTTCTTAATTTTTGATACTGACAACTTTCCCATTTCTCTTTTGAAACAATAGGTTCAATAACATTTTCATAATAAGTTGGGTGTTTTGTTCTTTTGCCATTTACATAATCGCCTTTATAAAGTTCATTAGATAATATCTTTTGTATTGTAGAATCGTACCAATTAGTTTTTCCTAATACTTTTTCTTTATTATAGATATTAGCAATTGCTTGATGACTTTTACCTTCTAAATATAAATCAAATATTCTAACTATTATATCTTTAGTTAGTGGATCAGGTACTAACTTTTTGTTTTCTCTTTTAAAACCTAATCCAGTTCTATTAGGAATATGACCGTTTTTAATTGCACCTGCCATACCAAATTTAGTTCTTTCAGAACACTTTTCAATTTCATTTTGAGAAACACTAGTCATTATTCTCATAACCATACGACCATTGGATGTAGTAGTGTTTGATTCATCAGCCATACAATCTATATCACATTCATAGTCATTAACAAATTTCATTAGTTTTTCAATGTCGTATACAGAACGAGTTAATCTATCTAGTTTTAAGGCAACAATAACATTAATATTACCTTTTTTAACATCTTCTATCATTTCTTGATAAGCAGGTCTTTTGTCGTTTTTAGCACTTATTCCTGCATCTTGATACACTTTATAAATATTATATCTTTTAAATTTACAAAACTCTTTTAATCTTTCTTCTTGTTCTCTCAAACTAAATCCTTCTCTTGCTTGGTCAAAAGTAGAAACTCTAATATATATACCAGCACTTTTGATTTTTTCATCCATATTTATATCAACTCCTTTTCTACTAAAAAAGGGAGTTAAAAATACTAGTTTAAACTAATATCTTTAACTCCCTATAAAATTCAATATAATATTTTGTTTGCTTTTTAATGTAGTACCTCACTGTCTAATAAAAGACTAGATACTGCTTCCTTTATTGGTTTTATATTGTATCATTTATTTTTAGTTTGTCAAACCATATTAGTTTATTTTTAAGTATTGTTCTAAATCTTTAAACTTAATTTTGTTATTATAACCGTTTATAAAGACATTTTCACTATCTTCAAATATTAAGTAGTCATTGCCTTTAACTTTCAAAATATGGGGTTTTACATAGGCTATATTAGTATTTTTAAGATTTATAATATATCCATTAGTAAAGGAATATTCCACATAAGCAAACTTACATATCATTTCAATCTTTCTTTTTAATTCTTCACTTATTACAAGTTTTTTAGTTTCTATTGTCATAACTCATCACTTTCCTTTCTTAAATAACAAAAAAACTAACTATTTCTAGTTAGCATTTATTACTTAAACTCGAAAAGTTCGAGTTTCCTAT
>FR890366.1:0-9813 GCA_000432835.1 Clostridium sp. CAG:417
ACACATTGAAATGATTTCTACCATGATTTATCAATTAACAAAAGACGCCACTATTGAAGAGTTAAAAGAAGCCGGATTAGGTACAAATTATGCAGAACACAATAAGGCTTTATTCCCAACCGATTCAAATGGAGTACCTTTTTCTGTTACATACTTTGCTGCAACAGGAGATCCACTAGCTGACTTATCAGAGGACATGGCCGCTGAACAAAAGGCACGTGCAGTATATGAAAATTTAATTGATTTAACAAATGATCCTGATGTTATTGGTCCCCTACTATGGCTAAGGCAAAGAGAAATAGTACATTATAATAGATTCAAAGAATTATTTGAGTACTATAATGAAATGTTAAATAAAAATAAAACAAACTCACAACAGTAAGTTTGTTTTTTTATATCCTAAATTTTAATTATGAAAATATTTTAGGTAAAATATATAACATTACAAATAATGCAACTGCAATAGATGGTACTAATGCATAAGCAACTTTATCTTTAGTAACATTTAAACTTTCGCTAGTAGCAAATGCTAAATATATAATACTGAATATAACTCCAATAATTAAGAATACAAATGCTAAACCAAATTTAACGTAAGAAAAGATAGCACCTAATATTAAAGCACATATCATTATTACACTTGAAAGTCCAACTGCTGTAAGAATTTTCTTAAAATTAGTATCAGCTTTAAATATAACTTTACCCATAAGTGTAATCATTCCTGCTAAAGTAACAAAGTATATAGCAACAAAGAAGAATGATTTAAAGAATACTGGTGCAAAATCTACATTCAAACCAGATAAAGATGATGTAGATAACATACTGAATCCTGAAAACAAACCAGCTAACATGCTTGAAAGCGAATTCATTAAACAGTAAACAAATAAACCTGATGCTAGTGAACATACTGCCATAAATATAATACTGATAATTAAATTAGAATCTGTATTATAGTTTTTAATAGTTGAAACAGGATTTGTAAATGATCCTTTTAATATAGAACCAAAGTCATCAAATGCTCCAACTGTTGGGGTAATAGGTTGAGCAGCAGTAACATCTTCAAGAACTTCACTAGTTTCTTGACAGTTACATACTTCTCCTTCCTCTAATTTTTTACCACACTTTGTACAAAATTTTGCCATTATAGCCTCCTAATTATTAATATATTGAAAAATATGTAGGTAATGATCTAACATTACGTAATTTATAACTCTTACCACTCATTTCATATGTTAAATAAACATAGTCATAAGTGCTTTTATCTTTAGTCTTTGTTTCACCAACAGAATCATAAGAAACTGTGTAATCAAAATACATTTTTACTTGTAATTCAAGATATCCATCAGTAGTTGAACTAATTGAATAATATTTTACATCTGTAATATCCATCTTAGTTAACTTTCTTGAAGAAGCTTGTAAACTACTTAAATAACTTTCATAAGATGAACTTAATTTTGAATCAAATGATTTTGAATTTAATTCAGCAAATCTCTTATTAGCAAGAACTCCAGCATAAATTCCTTTTAAATCATCTTTAGCTTGTTTAGTTAAAGTTGTTTTCATAGCTTCAGAAATATTGCTACTCTTTACTCTTGCTGTATAAGTATTATAGTATTTACTTGGTGTATCTGTATCTTCAATTACTATACCATTTTTTAATGTAACTTTAATTGGAGTTTTTTCTCCTAATACTTGATTTAATACATAAACATCATTAGTAGATGTTGATTTATTCTTATCAAGATATTTCTTATCTACTTTAATACCAGCATATACAACAGTTGCACCAGTTGGTACAGTGATTTGATAATCTTCAACTACTTTTACAGTGAAAGAACTTGTTAATTCCCACTTATCAAAGAAAAGTAATGTTTTTTTATTAGACTTTTGTAATTTTATATCAACATCTTTTTCACCATTACCACCTTCATATGTATAAGTAACTGGAACAGTAGCAGTAAGTTTTCCAAGACCATATTCTATATTACCAAGTTGATAATTAGTAATTTTTCTCATTTCGCTTTCTTGAGCTTTATAAATTTCTTTAAATGCATCTTTAGATACGAAAGTCTTGTCACCACTTTCTACATTAACCATATAACTATATAACTTATCATAATTCTTTGTAGAAATAGCATCCATATAGTTTTTAACTAATCTTTTTGGACTAGCTAATGATGAACCAACTGCAACAAAAGCTATTAATAAAACTACTACTGCAGAAACTGCTGCAATGATAATCTTATTTTGTTTTGTCATTGGTTTTGATGTTTTTACTGGTTGTTGTTGAGCCTTAGGGCTCTCTTTTTTTTCTTCGGCAACTTCTAATTTTGCTCCACATTTTTCACAAAACTTTGCGCCTTTTTCATTTTTTGTTCCACATTCTCCGCAAAACATTTTATCACTCCCTTATACTACAAAGTCTACCATAATTCGACTTTTTTGTAAACCAATTATTAAATAACTTCTTCACATGACCTTTTATTTATGTCATGCCATTTCCACTTGGTAATAACATCCATATCAGTACCATATTCTCTAATATGTTCTTTATGCTCAACTAACTTATTAAGACATTCTTGATAAAGAAAACTTCCCCTATTTTCTAAATAATTTAAATGTTTCAAAGCATCCATTACTAAGTGATAACGGTCAATCTTGTTTTGTACTCTCATATCAAATGAAGTGGTAATTGTTCCTTCTTCAATATAACCATGAACATGCATGTTTTTATTATGTCTTCTATGAGCAAGTTCATGAATAACAGAAGGATAACCATGGAAATTAAATATAATTGGTTTATCTTTTGTAAACAACATATCAAAACTTACATCATCCATTCCATGTGGATGTTCAGTATCTGATTGTAATCGCATTAAATCAACCACATTAATAGTTCTAATTTTTAAATCTGGGAAAGCATTATGTAAAATTGAAACTGCTGCTAATGTTTCTATTGTTGGGGTATCTCCACAACAAGCCATCACAATATCAGGTTCTTCTAAACCATCATTACTAGCCCACTCCCAAATACCAATCCCTAATGTACAATGCTTAATAGCTTCATCCATACTAAGCCATTGATAACTAATATGTTTAGATGCCACAATAGCATTAATATAGTTTCTACTCTTAATACAGTGATCAAAACAAGATAGTAAACAATTAGCATCTGGTGGCAAATAAATTCTTGTAATATCCGCTTTCTTGGTAATTAAATGATTTAAAAAGCCCGGATCTTGATGTGTAAAGCCATTATGATCTTGCTGCCAAATATGAGATGTTAAAATGTAATTTAATGATGAAATATCATATCTCCAAGGAAGTTGTCTACAAACCTTTAACCACTTTGCATGTTGACTAGCCATAGAATCAACTACCCTAATAAAGGCTTCATAACAATGGAAAAAACCATGTCTTCCCGTTAATAAGTATCCTTCTAACCATCCTTCACATACATGTTCTGATAGATATGAATCAATAACTCTACCACTATTAGAAAGATATTCATCACTATCAAAAATCTTTCCTTCCCATTGTCTTTTTGTAGCATCAAATATGTGATTTAAACGATTGGAAAGGGCCTCATCCGGGCCAAATATTCTAAAATTATGATTATCCTCATTTAATAATATTAATCTCTCAACATATTTTCCCAGTTGCATCATATCAGATGTCATTACTCCACCATGGTTAGGAACCAAAACTCCAAACTCTCTGAAATCAGGAGTTCTTAAACTTTTTAATAAAATACCACCATTAGCGTGAGGATTAGCACCCATTCTATGATTTCCAAGTGGAGTCATATTTTTGATTTCTGGAAGGACTCTACCATCTTCATCAAATAACTCTTCTGGATGATAACTTCTAAGCCAATTTTCAAGCAATTTTAAATTTTCCTTATGATCTTCATCTATTACGATAGGTACCTGATGAGATCTAAAACTACCCTCTATTTTTTTACCATCAACAACTTTAGGACCAGTCCATCCTTTTGGAGTCATTAATATTATCATTGGCCATATAGGGCGAGATAAATCTCCACCAACTCTTGCATTTTTCCAAATAATTTCAATTTCTTCAATAGCTTTATCCATTACTTCAGCCATTTGTTCATGAGCCTCTAAAGGATCTTCACTTCTTACTATATAAGGATTATATCCATATCCTCTGAATAACTCTAAAAGTTCTTCTTCACTAATACGGGCTAAAACAGTTGGATTAGCGATCTTATAACCATTCAGATGTAATATTGGAAGTACTGCCCCATCTGTTTTAGGATTGATAAATTTGTTTGAGTGCCAAGAAGTTGCGAGAGGACCTGTTTCGGCTTCCCCATCACCAACAACACAAGCAGCTATTAAATTAGGATTATCAAAAACAGCCCCATAAGCATGACTTAGACTATATCCTAACTCCCCTCCCTCATTTATTGAACCTGGCGTCTCTGGTGCTGCATGAGAAGAAATACCGCCCGGGAAACTAAATTGTTTACATAACTTCTTTAGTCCCTCAAGATCTTCTGTAATATTAGGATAAACCTCACTATATGTTCCTTCCAAATATACATTAGTAACACTTGCCTGGCCACCATGACCCGGACCAGATATATAAATCATATCCAAATCATATTTCTTTATAACTCTGTTTAAATGTGTATAAATAAAATTTTGACCAGGTACAGTACCCCAATGTCCAACTAACTTAGGTTTAATATCTTTTAACGCTAAAGGTCTTCTTAATAATGGATTATCCATCAAATACATCTGACATGCCGATAAATAATTGGCAGTTCTAAAATATTTATCAATATTGTTTAACTCTTCTTGACTAAGTACGTTCATATTTTCTCCTTTTTATTCATTCTTTTATAAGTTTGTATCATAATTATTAAAAGATAACAATGGCATAACACTTAAAATATTATTTTGTACAAATGTGATTAACTTTTCTTCATCAGTTGTTGTAATTCTTTTAAGCGGTGTCTTAGTTTCTAAAACATTAACTTCACTTATACTACTAATATTAGATTTATATACCAATTTAATAAAACTATTTTCATCAGTTGCCTTCTTTTTCATTTCAAGATCTAAACTACTATTATAAGTAGTATCATCTTCTTTATTTAAGGTGTAAATAACAGTTCCAAGTACAGCCTTTTTAGCACTACTAGTAGTCATTGTAAAATTAACTTTTTGCCCATCATATTCATATATACCAGATGAAACATTTTTATTCTCATCTTCTAACTTTACTCTTACTTTGTTTTCTTTTTCCTTAACCGCATTAAACTTTAAAACTTTCTTACTTCCTTCATTATAAGTAAAAGTCATATTACTTTTTCTATCAGAATCAAGATATGTATCTAATAAATATGTATCATTATTAGAAACTATTTCATGTCTCAATACTTTAAGATTTTTTACATATACATTATAATCAAATAATTTTTCTTGACTATTATATTCCTCCCTTAATGCTTTAATCTGATCATCTAAATATTTTTTGTATTGATCAACATTATCATCTTGAAAAACCTTAGCTAATTTTTCTAAAAGTTTTTTATTATTTTGAATATCCTTAAGTACTGATATATAAATATTTGCTTTATCTTTTTCAGTAACTTCAACACTTATCTTTTGAACTCTAACATTTTTTTCACCTAATTTTATACTTTGTCTTACTTTTACCAATTTTTTATTATTCACATTATTTCCTACTGCTTTAAAGAAGGATTCATAAATAGTTACTAAATCTTCATAGGTAAAATCTTTAAGTTCTAATATATCATTATATATATAGTAATAATTATCAAATATATTTTTAAGTGTAAAACTAGTCTTATTATCTTTTTGTAAATACTCTAATTCTAAATTTACTAAACTATTATAGCTAAGCTTACAATCACCATAAAGTTTCTTATCATTTTTATCATAAGAATAATCATTTACTAAATTAATGTTATGTACTTGGTTAACATCATTAATATTAAACGATAAACTAGAACTTTTCTTAGCTTTACTTATTTTCATAACTTCCATTGGAAATAACTTTTCTGCCTGTTCATTAGAAAAAAGTGTATTTTTATAATTGATAAGTGCTGTTTTAAAAACATATGGTGTATAATTCATAACTACTACTCCACCTATTATTAAGAAAACAGAAACAAAAAGTAAAACTATAACTAGTTTTTTTCTCATCTACAACCACCTCTTATTATAAGTATATAATATCATATTAAGACATAATAAGCTAGTAAATTTAATAGTTTAACCATTATTTTTTTGGTATAATATTAGTGGAGGTATATATGGAAAATAAATATATTAGTCTATTACTAGAAAGATGTTTATCTTTTAAAAAAAGTAAATCTTTATTTATTAGCTATGATAAAGTAAATAAAGAATTTGTAGAAAAATTAATAAACTACGCCAAAAAGATGGGAATAAATGATATTTCTTTTGATGAAGAGGATATATTTTTAACCCATCAGAAACTAAGTACTGAAACTATAGAAGAAATCGAAAAAGATCCCTATTTCAACAAAAAGAAATGGGATGAATATGCTAAAAAAGATGCTTGCTTTTTAATGCTAGAAACAGAATTTCCTCACGTTATGGATGACATAGAACCTAGCCGTATAGCCAAAGCTCGTTTTATGAATAGGTCTACTCGTGAAATTTTTAGACAAAAAGAAGTTAGCTATGAAATATCTTGGTGTATAGCTGCCCTACCCAATGAAATATGGGCAAAAGACTTATTTCCAAATGATAAGAACGCTTATCAAAAACTTGAAAACATAATTTATGAAATGTGTATGGTAGATACCAAAGATCCAATTAAAAGTTGGAACGATTATATTAACAAAAGCAAAGAAAAAGTTAAAAAATTAAACGACTTAGAAATCAAATCTATGCATTATACCAATGAGCTAGGTACTAATCTTACCGTTGAAATGCCACAAAATACACTTTGGGTAAGTGCAGCCAATGAAGAACATGATAATATAATTGTTAACATGCCAAGTTATGAAATCTTTTCATCTCCTGATTACAGAAAAACTTCCGGTATTGTATATAGTTCAAGGCCTTTAATTTATGGAGGTGGAACAATTGATGAATTTTTCATTGAATTTAGGGACGGTAAAGTTATAAATTATGATGCCAAAGTTGGAAAAGAAATATTAAAGGGAATTATTGAAAGTAATGAAAATGCCTGCTATTTAGGAGAAGTAGCATTAGTTAATAATAACTCTCCAATTTCTAACACCAAACTAGTATTTGGTACTACTCTTTTTGATGAAAATGCATCATGCCACCTAGCCCTTGGCGATGGCTTTTCAGAATGTATTAAGAATGGCGCTAATTTAACAAAGGAAGAACTTTTAAAAGAAGGCATTAATCAATCTAAAAACCATGTAGACTTTATGATAGGAACAAAAGACTTAGAAATAGAAGCCGAAACTAATCAAGGAAAAATAAAAATATTTACAAAGGGTAACTTTAGTATCTAATAAAAAATGTTGAACAAAATCGTTCAACATTTTTATTTAACTTTTTGAATATAATTTAAATAATATCCAAGGTTTGTTTTATCATATGTGTATACATATTTAAATTGTGGTAACTTTTCTTTATCTCTTATTATATCTACACTATCAGCAGTTAATCCCTCTATTTTATTGGCAGCTTGAGAATCGGTAGATACTGTATTTGTAACTTCATTAATAATTGCATAAGCAATAGTAATTTCTAACGTATCAGTACTCTTTACTGCTTTTATTACCTTTCTTTGTAAATAAGAAGCACTAGTACCACCACATCCACCTTCACTAGGTTTTATAGAATAAGAACCATTATAATATTGATAACTAGTACATCCCTTATGAATTGAAAAATCTTTATTTATTAATTGAACCTGAGTTCCAAATAAAATTTTAACATTATTTTGAAAACTATCACCTGTAACATACAAGTTATTGCCAAGCCCATTATTGGATTTTTGTATGACAAGAGCTCTTAAATAATCCTCACTCAAATCAGTTATATTAGTTTTATCCTTACCATAAAGTGTATCAGCAAGTTCTACGTTAGAAACAAAATAAGTATCATATTGATCTACCAATTCATTAATATAAGGACTATCTGTTGAAATCTCCTCCGTTTTATTATTTTCTGTAACATCTTTATTCTTTTCTGTTGTATTTTTATTTTCCGTAGTAGTATCTTTTTTATTTATAACTTCAAAACAATAATAACTTCCTACTCCTCCTACTGCAAGCCCAATTATTAACATTAAAATTACTATAGGCCACACTTTTTTTTGCTTTTTCTTAACCACTTTTTCTTCTTCCATACTATCCTACCTTTCTATCAAAAGAATAAAATGAAAATCATATTTTGTCAATCTATTTACCTAAATTAACAATTTTTTATTTAAAAACAGTGTATACTCTTTTAACTTTCCCTGATATATCATAGTTAAATCATTAAGTTTCAAAAAATCAGCTGGTTTAGTTATTTCAGGCAATAAAATATCTGTTCCAGACTGATCAAAAAGATATTTTACAAACTCGGCACAATAAAAATAGTTATTTCTCCTAAGTTTTATATTTAACACAACTAAAAATAAACCAATAGTATTAAAATGATATTTTCCCCTATTTCTATTCATCTTATTTATAATATGCTTTATTCTATTAAATCTATAATCGCTTATCTCTAAACAATAAAGTCTAGCCTGCGTATTATGAAATCTTTTAAAAGTACCATTATTAATACTTTCATGAACAAAACCACCGATAAAAGGATTATAAGGATTAATTCTTCCGAAGGAATAAAGACGATCTAGTTTTTCATCTAACGCAATTGACACATGTGTATATTCATGAGAAGTATATAACTTTATAGCCTTAGATAAAATAGTCCCAGTATGAGTTAACAATATATAAACTTTCTTCATACACTAGATTTCCTACTCTTTATAATAAAATTATCTAAAATATTTTTCCCTTTTCTATTTTTGAGATAAAAATACCCCATAAAATCAAAAACCAAAGCCCCAAGAAAATTAACTAACAAATCTTTCATTGTATCATTAATACCAATATCTAAATAACCACCATCAACACGTGCTAAAACATTATTGTTATCATTATAAATAATCGTATAACCTATATTATCAATATTAATTACTTTATTAGTTTTTGTATCATCCAAATATACCGTAGATATATTTTTAACTAAAGTATCTTTTTGCATATCAAATCTTAAAGTCTTGTCAATTCCATACTCTATAAACTCCCAACAAACACCAACAGTCATAGAAAAACAAAAAGAAACCAATACTACAAATATGGGGGAAAGATTAAAACTATCTACATTTTCATTTAAAAGATTAACTAATGATATTCCAACTCCAGCACACAAGAAACCATTAAGTGTATGTAGCATCGTATCCCAAATAGGTATATGTTGATAAAAACTATTAATTTCTCCTAAAATTTCGGCACAAAATACAAAAAGTAAGATTATTATCTCTAGGGTATTAGGAAGTTCAATCTTAAAATTTTTCTGAACAAACATGGGTAAAGTAAGTAAAACTAAAGTAAGTATACATATAAAAATATTTTCCACATTAAAATTTATTATTTGTCTTATCAAACAAAAAATAACAAGAATTCTAATTATAAAATAAACTAATAAACTACTTCTTTTAGTCTCTTTATATACTTGAAGTACACTCTTTCTTTTACTATTCTTCTTAAACATAAAATCAACTCCAATATTATAATAGCATATATCCTAAAATAAA
>FR890366.1:9858-17434 GCA_000432835.1 Clostridium sp. CAG:417
GGTACATCTCTGTAATCCTTTTAAACATTTTCAAATTGTGAATTATATAAATCAGCATAGAAACCATTTTTCTTTATTAGTTCCTCATGATTTCCTTGTTCAATAATATTTCCATCTTTCATAACTAATATTAAATCAGCATTTTTAATAGTTGATAAACGATGAGCAATAATAAATGAAGTTCTTCCATGTGTAAGTTTATCCATAGCCTTTTGAACAAGTTCTTCAGTTCTTGTATCAACAGATGATGTTGCCTCATCTAAAATCAAGAAAGGAGCATCTTTTATCATTCCACGTGCAATAGTCATCAATTGTTTTTGTCCTTGACTTACTGAATCGCTATCATCTAACATAGCATCTAATCCACCAGGTAAAGTTTTTATAAAATGATCAACTCCAACAGTTCTACAAGCTTTCCATATTTCTTGATCACTAACACTTTCCTTATTAAATCTAATATTATCACGAACACTACCATCAAATAACCATGTATCTTGAAGTACCATAATAAATAAATCATGAATGTTTTCTCTGGTAAGTTTTTTAGTAGAAACACCATCAATAAGGATATCTCCAGAATTTATTTCATAAAATTTCATTAATAGGTTAACCATAGTAGTTTTACCAGCACCCGTTGGTCCAACTATTGCAATTTTTTGGCCAGGCTCTGCTACACAACTAAAATCTTTAATAATAACTCTGTTTTTATCATATCCAAATTTAACATTTTTGAATTCTATTTTACCTTTTACTTTACTTTTATCTAAATGTTTTACTAAATTAGACTCACTTGTCATCTCTTTTTCATCTAAAAACTCAAATACTCTTTCACTAGCAGCAGCCGTTGATTGAAGACTAGTCATCGCTTGCGCTATTTGAGAAAGTGGATTAGTAAATAATCTAACATAAATCATAAAAGCAACAATTACTCCAAATGTAATTACATTATTAGTTACGAGTAAGGCCCCAACTACACACACAACTACATAACCAAAATTTCCAATGAATCCCATTATAGGAGGCATTAAACCTGATAAAAATTGACTCTTTCTATTGCATTCATATAATTTGCTATTAAGCTTATCAAACTCAACATTAGACTCTTTATCACCATTATATGCTTTTACAACATTATGCCCTGAATAAACCTCTTCAATATAACCATTTAAATTTCCTAACTCTTTTTGTCTTTGAACGAAGTATTTTTGAGATTTACCCAAAATAGCTCCCATCAAACCAAATCCTATTAAACTAGCTAAAATTGCTGAAATAGCCATTATCCAGTTAGTTATAAACATCATAATAATAGAACCAATAAATAAAGTTATACTACTAACCAAAGTACCTAAACTTTGATTAAGATTTTGAGCAATAGTATCTACATCATTAGTTATTCTTGATAATACATCACCAGTTTCATGTTGATCAAAATATTTTAATGGTAATGTATTTATTTTCTTACTTATTCTACTTCTCAAATCCTTTGCAAATCCATTAGAAACAGTAGTCATTAAATAACCCTGAATATAACTAAATAAAGAACTTACTAAATACATTATACATAGAAATAAAGCAATACTTTCTACCTTAGCCATATCCATACTTGGTTTAATCTTATTATAAATTGGTTTAGGAAGAGTATCAAGTTTAGCTAATGTCTTCTTAGTATCATC
The DNA here is from genome assembly GCA_000432835.1 of Clostridium sp. CAG:417. Classification (GTDB taxonomy): domain Bacteria; phylum Bacillota_I; class Bacilli_A; order RF39; family UBA660; genus CAG-417. The sequence continues at coordinate 11,532 of FR890366.1, forward strand.
ACTCTTTTTTATAGATCCCATTACTTCTGTAAATTTCATTTTATCACTCATACTAATATTAGGATCCATCATTATATTCTTAATTCTTTTTTCTGAAATATTAGGTTTTATTCCAGCTGTAACAGTGTCTGTTAAATCAGACAACTTATTTGGTGCAATCAAAGATAATATTGAACTAACCATAGCAAGAGTTAGCGCTATTATTAATAGTATTTTAAAATTACTTAGATTGCTTAATAGTCTTTTAATAGATCCTTTGAAGTCCTTAGACTTTTCAAAGTTTCTTCCTCCAGGTCTAGGCATTGTCTAACTCCTCCTTTGATAATTGCGATAAGGCAATTTCTTTATAAACTTCACAGTTTTTTAATAATTCTTTATGTGTTCCAATACCAATACATTCACCCTTATCTAAAACTACTATTTTATCAGCATTAATAATTGTTCCAATTCTTTGAGCAACTATTAAACTAGTAGCACTATTAGTATATTTTTTTAATTCTTTTCTTAAAACAGAATCAGTCTTATAATCAAGTGCACTAAATGAGTCATCGAATATATATATTTCTGGATTACGAGCTATAGCACGAGCTATTGCTAAACGTTGTTTTTGACCCCCAGATACGTTTGTTCCACCTCTAGCTATATGAGCATCATATTCGCCCTCCATCTTACAAACAAATTCACTACCTTGACTAACTTCGATTGCTTTTTTTATTTCTTCTAAAGTAGGTTTACTACGTCCATTATCACCATAGGCTACATTTTGTGCTACTGTACCAGTAAACATAACAGCCTTTTGTGGTACATAACCAATTTTATTATGAAGTGCCTCTTGGGTATAATCTTTTACATTTACACCATCAACAAGTACCTCTCCATCAGTAGCATCATAAAATCTTGGAACTAGATTTATTAAACTAGATTTACCACTACCAGTTGATCCAATAAACGCCACAACATCTCCCTTATTGGCTTTAAATGAAATATTTTTAAGTAAATAATCATCAGCATCTGGATACTTAAAGGAAACATTTTTAAATTCAACAGTTCCTACTTCTTTTGTATCATTTCCTAAGAATGTTCCATCCTTAATTGATATATCTTGATCAAATATTTCATTAATACGGCGAGCTGATACTTGAGCTCTTGGCCACATCATGAATATCATAGCAAGCATCAAAAATGACATGATAACTTGCATTCCATAACTAGAAAATACAACCATATTACTAAATAAAGTTATTTTTTGAACCATACCAGCTGCAGCTATTAAATGAGCTCCAATAAAGTAAATTCCTAAAGTTAAAAATTGCATAACTATATTCATAACAGGATTTAAAATAGCAAAACAACGTTGATTAAATAACTGCGTTTTAGTTAGTTCATTGTTAACATCTCCAAATCTTTTTTCCTGATAATTTTCAGCATTAAAAGCTCTTATTACTCTAATACCAGTTAAGTTTTCACGTGTAACTCCATTAATTTTATCGATTAATTTCTGTACTATTTGGAATCTTGGCATAACTATAATCATTAGTAAACCTATAGTGAATAATAAAACAACAACACAACCACCTGTTAAAAGACTCCACTCTATACTCTTATTAACAATCTTACTAATTGCCCAAACAGCCATAATTGGAGCTTTAATTAACATTTGTAATCCCATAGCTATTAACATTTCTACTTGTGTAACATCATTTGTTGTTCTAGTAATTAAACTACTTGTAGAAAACTTCTTAATTTCCTCTGTTCCAAAGTCTTCAACTCTTCTAAATATTTGCTTCCTCAAATCGAGAGAAAAATCTGCCGCTATCATTGAAGAAAAATATCCTACTATAACAGCCGATATCAAACTACCAAAAGCACATCCTAACATATATAAACCCTGTATTAATATATCATTAAGTGTACTATCTTCACTTTGTACTAATACTGTAATTTCAGACATATAATCTGGTAATTTTAAATCAAGCCATACTTGAACTACAATAAACAAAATACAAAGTATTATATAAAAAATGTCTTTTTTCGAAAAATCCTTAAATAATTTAAACATAAATCTCCTTTCTTGTTACTAAAAAGCCAAAAAGAGTTCCTACCTACCTCTCTTAGTAACTGCTAATAAATTGTAATACATTTAAAAATTATTGTCAAACAAACACAAAAAAATAAAACCACAATAATGTGATTTTATTCTACTATTAACTCTATTCTATTATTTCTCTCTTTATTAAGTATAATAGAATATTTTTTATTATTTATTATTGCACTAGCGTCATTAATCATTCCAAATACATCACTAACTTCACCATAATCGGCCACATCTTTTGTTTTTGTATAGACGATAATTGCATATCTTCCCTTTTCTAAAGAACTAATATTTAGGCTTTTATCATACCAAACAAAATCTTTGTTTTTATTATCTGAAGTTAAAACATCATAACTACCTTTATTTGTACTTCCTAAATCAAATTTATATTGTTTAAAGGATGTTGTCTCTTCAAATATAACACTACGTTCCAAAACACTATTTTGTTCATAACTGATACCATAGTTGTATGAAGTACCAACTAATTTTAATTCCTTATCCACAAAACTTATATCATCATAATTATTAATCATATTTCGATAGGTGTTTGAAGTGCTTGTAGTAATTAAGCTTTCACGGATATTTAATTCAATTTCCTGGGCTTTTGAACCTAAATTAACTTTAAAGTTATAACCATATTTACCATCTACATTTCTTCTTGAAATATCTTTATTAAATACATTAGTAACTTTTTCTAAAGAATAATATGAGTTTGTTGCGGCTTCCATATATAGATCATAATCGCCTATCAAACCTTCACCAAAATCAATTTCTCCCTTAAACCAAGAAGAACTATAATCATATCCATTCTCGCTACCTAAATCAAAAGGAACATCAGTAGTCCAACGTTGAACTTTAAATTTATATGTTTTAGCAGTAACTTTATTTTTTAGAACTAAATAATAATTGATTTTATCACTTGCTCTATTATTAATATTTTTTATGATTAGGTACCCACTAATACTATATTTTTTTGTTGTTTTATTAAATGACAAATCATTTAAATAAAACTCTCCATCTTTTTTCTCTTTTTCTTCATCTGTCTTTTCTTTTTCAACTATTACTTTTATTTCTTTGACTACTTTATGACCAAAACTATCTACTACTTCATATGAAACTTTATACGTTCCTTCCTTACTTGTATCTACATTATTAAATACTACTTTAATTTTACTCGTTATGTCTTTATCTTCATTATCATATGCACTTACATTTTCTTTTTCCTTAAATGTATCACCTATACTTAGATAAACATCATTAGCATTGATTACTGGCTCTAAATCAGCAATTACTGTAATTGTAATTTGTTTAGTAACTTCAGCTTTCAAGCTATCTACTACCTTATATGTAATAACATATTTACCTGGAGTATTAAAATCTACTGTACCACTATATGTAATACTAGCAGTAAGATCACCATCCTCTGTATCAAACGCTGTTGCTAAACTAGCTAAATCAATTTTCTTACCTTGTACTACTTGAGTATCTTTTGCACTAATCACTGGTACATTATTAACCGGAACAGTATTATCCTTTAATAAACTAATTGATGCATCACTATCTGTTTTTAAAGTGTAACCATAACTATTATCATTAGAAGTAAGACTTATAGGTACTTTTAAATAAGTTTTTCCATCATTTCCAACTTTTTCACCTAAAACAGGTAAATAAGTTCCATCATAAATTCCACTTACAATTGTTGACTTTTCATTAGCGCTAACAAATACATTAGAACTATATCCTACAGGTATTACTGTTTGTTTACCATAAGTTCCACCAACTAACTTAATATTAGCTGCACTAACCCATTCTTTTTGATCATGTTTGTAATCACTACTTACTAAATAACTAACTACTTTATTATTAGTATCAACTGCTCTATCATAAACCATAACATACTTATTTTTTAAAAGTTTCTTACCTGTTTCTTCAAGTAATCCACCATCATAATAATACATAGTATCATTTGTTGTAAGTCCTACTTTAGGTGTTAAAGTATTAGAATCATTATAATAACTATATTGATAATCTCTTCCTTGATATGGATAAACATCACTTACATCTTTCAAACCACTTTTAGCTGTATTGATTTTCTTAAAATAAGCACTTGGTACATAAACATAACTATTTTCCCAATCAAACTTAGAGGCATAACTACCATAGCTATCTTTATTACTATTAAGATTCTTATCACTTACTATTTTATACCAAACATTACTACCAGCAACATAATCACCTGTAACTTCCGCTACAACAATGACTGGTATTTCCATATTTTTTATATTATAAACGGCCTTAGAACTATTAGAAGCACTAGCTCTTGCTACTAAAGAAGTCGTATTGATTGCTAACTGATAATAGTTATAATCTTGAAGTCCATAATATTTATCAAAACGATAGTAGTAAGACGCTGCTTTTTCTCCCCAAAAAGGATCAGATGCATATCTCACATTCCATCCACCTTGTTTATTACCAAAGTGTCCACCATTATAATTATAGTGGTTAGCATTCTGATACATGTCGGTAACAAAATGTTGGGCATGATTATAAATACTACCTTGATATGTTAAGAATCCATAGGCTGAACCAAATGGACTAGAATCAACTGCTCCTTGACCATAGCCATTATTTTTTGAAATAGCTATATTACTTCTTCCCGAATTACTTTCATTTCTACCTAAACCTAATGACAATATGGCATTACCACCATACTGACTTTCAGCATAAATAAGATAAGTTCCCATACCATATAACTTTGAAACATTACTAGTATCTTGATTCTTAATATTTAACGTATTACCATAAACACTTTCTGTATATTCTAACCCATCTCTAATATATTTATTGATATTTGCTGCAGAATAATTAGTTTTTGAGTGATTTGGTAAATACTGATAATAATTATAATATGGAACATTTTTATTTACTGCATTATTATAATTATTGTTCTTATAGTCATCAATCATCTTATATTGATTAGTATAAAAATAATGCGCATCATAACTATAATAATTTTTATTATTAAGAAGTCCCTCAGGTAAAGGTCCTATTTGTATTCCGTAATAGCTACTTAAAGTATTAGAAATTTTTTTAGCAAAGTTATGTTTAAAAATATTTCCTGTGCTCCTATAAAAGCCTATTGAATAAACCCAAACAAGAGGAACTATTTCGTAACTGTCCTCATTTGTCCAGCCTTTATAACCAGCAACTTTAACTAATGCTCTTCTAGATGAATAATCAAAGCCTAAAAAAGCTCCGTCTACTGCACCAGTACTTCTATTATTAACCATATATGAATTAGAAGTCGTAGACGTAGTATCAGGATAATAATTAATTACTTTACTACCTTTTAAAGTTAAATCAACTAAAGCATATTTGGCATTTACTATCTTAGTTTTACCATTATTTCTTTCAAAGATAATAACATCTTTATTAGTATTAGCATTCATAGCATTTACTGCCTCATTATAAGTTCCATAACACCCTACTGTATCAGCATAAGTACTGCTAGGATCTCCAGCTTTACCCTCTTTAGCAATAGCAACCTCATAGTTACTACAAACATTTCTATCTCGATATTCACTACTCGTTAAGGCATGAACATTTAATGGAAATATAAATAAACAAAATATAAACATAAAAATATATTTAACATATCTCATATCCATACCTCCCAATACACTATAATTTTATCATAAATTAAACTATAGTGCACAAATATTAAAATAATAAATTTTCATTTTACAAAGTTTTACATATCAATATCATTAAGTACATCACGAAAACTTAGAGTACGTGAATATTACATAAC
>FR890366.1:17498-21905 GCA_000432835.1 Clostridium sp. CAG:417
ATTACTTGTTCATTTAATGGTAACTAACTATTCCACTGCTTTATTAACTTTACATTTATCAATATCGCAACAATCGAGTTTATAAACATCACTTTAAATAACAAATTAATATTTATTGTACTTATAATTAACAACACTAACAATATAACAAATTCACAAAAACATAAACACATTTCATGAACAATTGCAAGTAACATTGTATCTTTCCTATCATTTTCTACCTTACATTGTGATAAGGCTAAATATGATGAATCATATACATTATCAACTAATTTATATACCGATTGATTAACCATCAATATATAAGTGTTTTTAGCAAATAAAAATACTGATGTTATAATTCCTTTTATAACTGAAATTACATTAAATGTTTTTATTTGATCTTTATCTAATTTTTTTCCTGATACAAATAAACTTAATAATTCAACAACTGTAGAAACAACATAAAGAGTTGTAAATGTTTTAAGATTCATTAATGAAATATATAAATATAATGGAACAGCTATTAATCTTTCTATTATTATACATGATCTTAATCCACTTACTATTTTAAATTTTTGATTTTCATTTCTCTTTATTAAATAACTATAACTATCTTTAAAAGATGAGTCCATTTCATATTCTAAATTTTCTTTATCTACATTAAGTAACGCTAAATACGCAAGAAAGTAAGAAATAAATACTGCTACTACTATAGTTAAACTTTTATCATTTGTTAAAAATATTGCTGTAAATATATATCCTACTATACTAGAAAAGCACCTTAAAATATAAGCAAAAGAATTAAATCTCCCCATAAAACTTTTTTCTACTATTTTACTAGGTAAATAGGTATTAATTGGATTATTTGCCGCACCACTTAATCCATATACAACTGCAATAACCAAATAATATTTTATATTTGTATCAACAGTAAGTACTAGTAACATACTTATACTTTTTAAAATATAACTTATAAACTTTGTATTTGCTATTCCTATTCTTTTAGATAAAGTTCCAGCTAAGGGTGAAAACAACCCCATTACCAAAAACTGAATCATAAATATAAATATAATCATTGTTATACTTACTCCAGCTTTATATAAAATAACTGGTGTAAAAACTGCATAAATACTATTAGCGAAAGTTTTAAAAAAACTATCATAATATAGCATCCGATAATTTTTATTACTAAAATACTGCATTATGTTTTCTCCTCTATTTTATTATAAGAATAAATTACATCGGATACTAATAGTTGTCAACTATATAATATAGTATAGTATATTAAAAAAATTAGTATTATTACTTTTAATAACACTAATCCATTTTCTTCTGTACTACATCATAATTAATATCATAATTAACAACAGTCTTTAAATTGGTACTAGCTTTAACATAGACTTTATACTTCACAGTCTTTGTTACTTTATTATCAAGAGAACCTGTTATATCAAGACTAGAAGCATAATCTCCACTATCATTACCACTATCATCTATATATTTATATAATCCATTTGAAGAAGATTTATTTGTTAATTTAATACTATAATCAAAGTCACTATCAGTTATACCAGTTGAATCCGCATTTTTAACAGAAATATAAAAGAATGGAATATTATTTTCGACATATGACTCTTTACTATCTACGGAAATATCATATCTTAGTTTTCCTACTGTTGTTTCATTAGAAACATTTATTTTACTTTGATAAGCAGAATAAGCCAGTGGTAATAAAAGCGTAATTGTTAAAATAAGAGAAAAAACAATAATCTTTTTTTTATTATTATAGTATCTCTTCTTCATTTATCTCACCTCAACTATTTACTTTTTGTTTAGCATTTGCGTCCAATACTAAATTAATTTTTTTATCTGCCCAAGCTGTTTCATCATCATCACTAAACGCCCATTGCCAATATATTTTCTTATTTATCGTTTTGGAAGAACTAGCAACCTTAATATCACCACTAAACCCCGTAAACTCTTCCGTCATATCAGCATCACTATATATTTTTAAATTTGTTGGAAGAGACGTCTTTTCACTTAACGTAACCGAATAAATCGCACTAACTTCAACAGATGAAAAATCAAGTGATAAATTAATTACTCCTTTTGTCCCAGGAATTACCTTGGTTGTACTATAATTATTATTAATCAGTGTATTAGCTAAATTAATACTTAACTCGCTTAAATCATTATCATTAATCTTAAAATCCCACTTAGCTGCTTGAACATCACCACCAAGATTTCTTGAACTTTTTAAAAAAGAAAAACCATATGGTAAAGATAAAAGAAGAAAAAATATTATTATAATTACATAAGTGTTTTTTAATGTAAATTTTTTTCTAGCTATTCTTCTCATTTATTCCCCTTCCCTTCTAACTTATTTGTTCACCATATATATTTAAACTTAAAGTATATTTTGCACCAATCTTACCTGCCTTTGTATCATTATCACTTTCTACCCATTTCCACTCTAAAACATAACTATCTTGACTATTTCCTTTTAATAAATAATTCTTAATATTAAGTTCTTTATATGATACCCAACTTGTATTTAAATAAATATCATTTCTTTTTAATTTATATTTCATATTAATATAATCTTTGTTGTGTTCACTAAAATCTATTTTGTAAACAATATTACACGTTTTATTATTTTTAATAGAAAAATTATATTTACCAGTAGAACCAGGAGCAACTATTTCTTTATTTTGAAAACTTTTATTCTCAAATATTTTTAACTTGTTAGTTTTTTTCCAAGTAAAATATTCATCAGTAACTACAACGCTTCCATCTTCATTTATAGTAGGAAAGGTATTATCGTTATCATCATTATCTTTTTTATCACAGTCGCAATTTATCTCAAAAACATCTGGCTTATACTCATTTTCATTTTTTTGATGACAAGAATGAAGTAATAGTAAAATAATAACTATGATAAGTAAAATAATTATTAAACTTTTAAATACACCATTTCTTTTTTCTTGATTATATTTATTTTTATATTCTTCTCTATCGTTCATACTTAACCTCACATTCTAACTTTCTATCAAACTGATAATTTATTATCAATTTGATAGAGAGTTAAACTCTCCGTATATTACTCACTAACTTTTTGAACAGCTTTTACTGTTACTGGAATAGTTATTTTGCTTTGTGCTTTACCAATAATAGTATCAGCAGCATTATATTCATCAGTATTATTATCTGCCCATTTTAAAGTTAAAGTAACTGTTTTTGTTGCTCCAGCTGCGATTTCAGTTGCAGTTGAATCACTTGATGTAATTGTGATTTGGTCTGTTTTTGCAGCTGTTGCAGGGATACCAGTAATAGCACCATTACTAACAGTAATCATAGCAGGAACTTCTGATTCATTTTTAATTTGAATTGTTGTTGTTCCAACAAAACCAGGAGCAATAAGTTTAGTATTTGAACCTGATATTTCTGCTTTACTTGCAGAAGTAGCTGCAAAGTCAGAAAAACTTAATGATGTAGTTTCATCAATATCAGTACCTTCATATGTAACTAACCATTTAGCAGCAGTCACAGTAGCGTCACCCTTAGCGTTACTTACATATCTAGAATAAGTTACTCCAAAAGTTACAGTAGCTGCTGCCACTAATAAAAGTACAACAACCAATAAACCTTTTTTACTTTTCTTATTTTCCATGAACTCTCACCACCTTTCTTGGAAGGATATCTATATTCACAACTCTAACGAATTGGAATACCTAATTTAGGTATTTACTAGTTATTAAATAAATAAGATATAAAATAACTATTACAAAGATAAAAACTATTCCGTAAGTAGAAGTAAAAAACAAACATAAATGCCCTACTTTATGAATTTTAGTAACATATGCTCCTTCTATTTTGTTAAAAGAAACATCTTCATCATCACTAAAATTATTATTATCTCCTTTTACTTGAAATAACTTTTTACCATCTATATTTTTAACGCCTATTACTCTATGCGTTATAACACTATTATCTTTATTTCTATAGGCAATTATATCGCCCACTTTATAACTCTTTTCTTTTTTTATAACTATCAAGTCACCACTAGATATTTCAGGTAACATAGAATTAGTGAGATCCACTAAAAATTTATAACCAAATATACTTGGAACACTATTCTTTTTATTATTAGAAATAATAAAAACATTAAATAATATTATTACAACCAGTAATACAATCACTACATTTGTAAAAACATTTATTATTTTTCTTACCATACATTACTCCTTATACTATCCTGTTTTTACCACAAATGGATTGACAGCTGTTCCATCTCCTCCAGAAATTGTAACATCAGCCTTCAGATTGATAACTGGGCGAACACCAAACAACTGAGTCGGTAAATACCAGGGTGCTAGATCACCAGAACCGCTCACACCCCACACAAGTGCACTAGTAACCCAAGAA
>FR890367.1:0-67283 GCA_000432835.1 Clostridium sp. CAG:417
TTACATAATAAAATCTTTCCGTTGCAGGGTCATAATTACCATCACCATTAACGTCACAATCAAAGGCATCTCCACTAGTTAATACTCCAGTGTTACCAAGTTGACCATAAGTAATTGATGTACCACCAGCAGTACAATATCCTGTTGTGCTAGAACTAGTACAAGTTTCAGAATGAAGAGTTCTTGCTCTTTTACAAATTTTAGAACTTATTTTAATATCTTGTTCTTCAATATGGCTATTTAAGTCTTTTTCGACACTATATACTAAGTCATCTGTAGTTTTTTTGGAAAATACCATTGTACTTAGTAACATGCCCATTATAAGTACCGCAATTATTAAAACAGCATAAATTACAGTTGATATGGCAAAGCCTTTATTATTTAATTTCTTCAACTATACCACCTACCTTATCATATAGTAATAGTATAGCACTAGTTTTTTAAAATAACTACTATTTTTTGTCCATACTTACGGGTTTTTACTTCTTGGTAATTTTTATAACCACTTAACTTTTCTTTAGCATCACTTTCACAAATTAAAAGTCCATTTTTATTTAAAAGATTATATTTATCAATTAATTCTATACTCTTTTTAATGTAGTCTGTTTGATATGGTGGGTCAAGAAAGATGATATCAAATGTTATATTGTTTTGATAGAAGTAGTTTAAGGCTTTTTGGTAATCTAGATTGATAACTTTGGCTTGTTCGTGCACTTTACTTAGATTTTCCTTAATAGTTGTAATGGCAGTTTGATTATGGTCTACAAAAACTACCTGTTTAGCTTGCATACTTAGGGCTTCTATTCCTAAATTACCACTACCAGCAAATAAATCTAAACAACTTTTATTATAAATATCGTTTTGTATCATAGCAAAAAGAGATTCTTTTACTCTATCCATTGTTGGTCTGGTTCCGTTTATATCAAAACCTTTTAAAATTGTTCCTTTGTGTTTTCCTTGTATAACTTTCATTACTATTTTTCCTCTTTGACTATTTCTTTTAATAAATTATTAATACTTAGAATCATGTAATTAACTTTGTTTTCTAACTTTTTATATTCTCTAATTTCTACTATATTATTAAGTTCTTCTTTATTATTAATTGCTGCCATTATTTCCTCGTTGTTTTTTATTTTTTCTTGGATATCTTTAATAGCGATTATATTTTCTTCTTTATCAAGAAAATCTTCTAAATCCTTAATTTTATTATATAGTTCCATTTTTTCTCCTTAAAAAGAAAAACACTCTCTAAGTTGATGAGTGTTTTAGAAGGCGATACGCACAAACAAATATCGACCTAGAACTCATTACAAGTTCCATCATTATAGTATCAAAGATTGTCGAATAATGCAAGTCTTATTTTAAAATTTTTAAAAATTCTGATACCATTGAAATAGAATTATACATTTTTTCTATTTTATCTTCTGGCGTTAATTTATATTTTTTCTTCATTTCCTCTTCCATGGCCTTTAAATATATGGGATTGCGATTTAGATAATTATACCAATAAGAATTTTCTTTTAAATATCTTTTTAAATTAGGATTTTGTTCAATAGCGATTTTGATATCTATTTGCATATTATTTAGTCCTCAAAGTATTTATACATTGGTCTTGGCTCATATGTTGACTTTGGAATGTCTTTAACTTTACCTATTCCTATATCTTGTAAAAGTGAGATAGCTTTTTGCATATTTTGTATTCCGTTTTGAACTGTTTCTAAATCAACACCTTTGATGGTTGCGACAATATCATTAAGGGTGGTTTCTTTACTTATTTCTTTAGATGGGCTTTGTAAATAGGTATTCCACACACTACTATTGGTACCATAAATATCATATAATTCATATAATTTTTGCCATGATATTTTATTATTTACTACTTGAGTTGCAAGTTCTGGGTGGAGTCTTGCAAAATCTTTAAAGCTTTCTTTTGACATATATCATCACCTATATAATTTTATGTTTTTGAAAGAAAAAAAGAACTTGCGTTCTTTAATTTAGAAAATCATCTATTGTTAATAGGCGGTCATCTATTTCTTGTAAGTTTATTCTATCTTTTTTTGGAACTGGTGTTTCTTTATCATTATCAACTGAATTAAGGTTTTCTTTTTTTATTAAATCTGTATATATGAATACATCATCAATATTATTTTTAATTATTTCTTTACCAGTTGAGTATCTATCACTAATAGGTAATTCTGTTACTTTTATTTCAGTAATATTACTTCCTTTTAGGCCTAGATGAGCCTTGGAGTCTGTTATAAATGACCTAATTACTTTGTATGGATTAGTTTTTATTTCTCTTATAACTAATAAGCCTTTTCTAGTTCTAGTTGATAATTCGAACTCACTTAGACGAATTCTTTTACCAGTGTTGTGATCTGTTAAAACAATTAGGAATTCATCTTGTTCATTAGAGAAGTTAGATACAGAAACCACTTCATCATCTTTTAAGGTGATGGCTTTAACACCAGCTGCTTTAACACCTGATACAGGTATTTCTGATGTTAAGAATGAAAGTCCAAAACCATTTTTTGTAGTAATAAAGACTCTTTCTTTTTCTTCTAACATAACGGCTATTAATTTATCATTATCTTTTAGTTTCATACAACTGGTTGGCTTACTCCATCTGCTTAAGTGGAAATCCTTTATTGCTGTACGTTTAATCATACCATCTTTACTTGCTAAAATGATGTTTTGATCTTGCTCGAAATTATATATTGGTATAGCTTTTATAATTTCTTCATTTTCACCTGTTGGAATAATATTGCTAATATGTTTACCCATATCTTTCCATTTCATATCATATATAGCGTAAACTGGGATATGTAAGTAGTTACCAAATGATGTAAAGACTAAAAGTGTATCTAAAGTATTCATTTCAAACTGACCAATGATATAATCGTTTTCTTTTAATGTTGGATCATCGTTTGTTGCAGAATAACTTCTATAACTTGTACGTTTAATATAGCCATCTTTAGTAATCATGACAATGACGTCTTCTTTTGGTATCATTTCAGTTTGGTCTATTTTTATTTCTGTAATATTTTCCTTGATTGTAGTAAGACGTGGAGTAACAAATTCTTTTTTTACTTGAGAAAGTTCTTTTTTCATGACATATTTTAGGGCTTTTTCGTCTTCTAATATAGCACTAAGTCCTTTGATTAATTTATCTAATTTTTCTTTTTCTTCTTCAAGCGCTACTACATCTGTGTTTGTTAATCTGTATAATTGTAAAACAACAATAGCTTCAGCTTGCTCATAAGTAAATTCAAATTCGTTTACTAAATTATCCTTAGCGTCACTTTTATTTTTTGAATTTCTAATTACTTTTATTACTTCATCTAAAATAGATAAACATTTAATAAGCCCGTCAACGATGTGAAGTCTTTTTTGAGCAGTTTCCAAATCAAATTGTGTACGTCTTTTTACAACTTCTTTTTGATGCTTTACAAAGGCTTCTAACATGCCTTTTAACCCTAAAAGTTTTGGTCTTCTATTGACAATAGTGACCATGTTAAAACTGTAACTTGATTGCAAGTCAGTATTTTTTAAGAGATAGTTTAAAATTAATTCTTGATTAGCATCTTTCTTTAAGTCTATTGCGATACGAATATCTTTTTCACTTTCATCACGTACTTCTACTATACCATCTATTTTTTTATCTAGACGAATATCATCTATTTTCTTTACTAGTTGAGCCTTATTAACTTCATATGGTATTTCAGTTACAATTAATGATGTTTTACCACCATTTGTTTCAAATTCTGTTTTACTGGTAACTATAATTTTTCCTTTTCCCTTAGTGTAGGCGTCTCTAATTCCGTTTATACCTTCTACTATAGCTCCTGTTGGGAAGTCTGGCCCTTTAACGTATTGCATTAATTCGTCTAGGCTAGCATCTTCATGATCGATTAAGTATATTGTTGCATCAATTACCTCTCCTAAATTGTGAGGTGGAATATTGGTAGCATATCCTGCTGATATTCCGGTAGCACCATTTACAAGTAGAGCTGGGAATCTAGTTGGAAGGACAGTTGGTTCAACAGTTGAATCGTCGAAGTTTGGTGAGAATTCAACTGTATTTTTATCTATATCTCTAATCATTTCATTACTGATTTTAGATAGTCTTGCTTCTGTATAACGGTAGGCAGCTGGACTATCACCATCAATAGAACCATTATTACCATGCATATCAATATATGGAAGGCGTATTTTCCAATCTTGACTCATTCTAACCATAGCATCATATATTGATGAATCTCCATGGGGATGATAATTACCTATAACATCTCCTACTGTTTTAGCACTTTTTCTGTATGGTTTATCAAAAGTATTATGTTCTTTATACATTGAATATAAAATTCTTCTTTGAACTGGTTTTAGACCATCTCTAGCATCTGGAATAGCACGGTCTTGAATTATATATTTTGAATAACTACCGAAACGTTCCCCCATGATATCTTCAAGGGTATAGTCATATATTTTTTCAATTATTTCTTTTGTTTCATCTTTTTTCTTTACCATAATAACTTACCCTCCTTAAATTTTATAGTCGTCTTCTAGTGAAAATTCGACATTTTCTTCAATCCATTCCTTACGTGGCGCAACTTCATCACCCATTAAAACGCTAACTCTTTTTTCGGCTAGTTGAGCATCTTCTATGTTAACTCTGATTAAAGTTCTAGTGCCTGGTTGCATTGTTGTTTCACATAATTGATCGGCGTTCATTTCACCTAATCCTTTGTATCGTTGAACCTCACATTTTTTACCTTTAGTCATTGCTTGCATTTCTTCGATATTGTAAGCGTATTTTACTTCTTTACCCTTACCAAAGTCTATTTTAAATAATGGTGGAAGGGCCACAAATAATCTACCATCTTCAATTAATGGTTTCATATAACGATAGAAGAATGTTAATAATAAACATTGAATGTGACCTCCATCCTCGTCGGCATCGCTCATGATAATTACTTTAGAATATTCACAGTCTTTAATATCAAAGTTAGAACCATATCCAGCACCTATGGTATAGATCATAGTGTTTATTTCTTCATTTTTTAAGATTTCTTCTTCTCTTGTTTTCTCAGTATTTAAGACTTTTCCTCGAAGTGGTAATATAGCTTGATATCTTCTGTCTCTTCCTTGCTTTGCTGAACCACCTGCTGAATCTCCTTCGACTAAAAATAATTCTTTTTTGGTCTTGTCTTTAGATTGAGCAGGAGTTAATTTTCCTGATAAAGCTCTTTCTTTAGGTGTACTTTTTTTACCTTTTCGAGCTTCTTCACGGGCTTTTCGTGCAGCTTCCCTTGCTATTTTACTACGAAGAGATTTATTAATTATATCTGTTGCAATTGCTTTATTTTCTTCTAAGAATACTTTTAATTGTTCTGTAACTATTGCATCAACTGCAGTTCTAGCTTCAGGAGTTCCTAACTTTCCTTTGGTTTGACCTTCAAATTGTAAAAGGGATTCTGGTATTTTTAGAGAAATGACAGCTGTTAGCCCTTCTCTTACGTCTCCGCCTTCAAGAGCTTTATCTTTAGATTTTATAAAATTATTACTTTTGGCGTAGTCATTAAACACCCTTGTTAGAGCAGTTTTAAATCCAACTTCGTGAGAACCGCCATCTATTGTTTTAACATCGTTTACGAATGACACTATATCCTCACTATAAGTATCTGTATATTGCATAGCAACATCTACTTCGATATTATCTTTTGTTCCACCTAAATGAAGAACTTTGTGTAAAACATTTTTTCCTTTATTTAAATATTCTACAAATTCATCAATTCCACGCTCATAACAATATTTATTTTCTCTTCCGTCTTCTTCATCAATTACTTCAATTGTAATTCCTTTCATTAGGAAGGCACTTTCCTGCATTCTTTCACATACTGTGGTGAATGAAAAATTGGTAGATTGAAATATTTCATTATCTGGAAGAAAACGGACTGTTGTTCCTGTTCTGTTTGTAGTACCGATTTTTTTTAAAGGTATAGTAACATGTCCTCCGTTTTCACAACGCATGTAATAAGTGCCTTTATCACGGTTAATTGTTACCTCTACCCATTTTGATAAGGCGTTAACAACGCTGGCACCTACGCCGTGAAGTCCTCCTGATACTTTGTAACCGGAACTTTCAAATTTTCCACCGGCATGTAAGACAGTAAATATTACTTCAGGTGTTGGTTTTCCAGATTGATGCATTCCAACCGGTAATCCTCTACCGTGATCTTCTACACTTACTGATTTATCAGAATGAAGAGTTATTTTTATATAATCACCGAAACCATTAATAGCTTCATCTATAGAATTATCAACAATTTCCCATATTAGGTGATGAAGCCCACGTTTATCGGTAGAACCAATATACATACCTGGTCTTTTTCTAACAGCATCTAGACCTTCTAGAATTTTTATCGAGTTATCATCATATTTTAATGCCATTTCTACACATCCTTACTATCTTATTATACTGAAAAAGTAAATTAAAAGTAATTATCTTTACAATTATTTACATATTTTTATTTCACTTTTACTATTTTATCATAAAAAAATTAGATTGACAAAATTAATTTTTGAAAAATAAAGAAAGCATCTTCCTTTATTACATGATACTTTCCTATTTTACTTCTATTACATAATCTGTTTGGAAGGTTGCTATTCCACTACACTTATAACCATTGCAGTTACCACCCTTTTGGTATGGATTACAGTCTTTATCACAATTTGGACTGAAGATTTTAATAGCGTATTTACCGGATTTTTGAGGAATACTAAGTTCAACACTTGGTTTAGAACCATTTTGCCAATTGTCATTTGCTCCCTTGATGGTTATTGATTGATTATTATAACATGATGCTTCACTATATTTTCTTGATGTTGTAAAACAGATTTTTCTAATATAATCCTTATCAGCTGATGCCATAAGGTAAGTTCCAACGTTATTAGTTAAATCAAGACTAACTTTTATTTTTTTAGTGTCTGTTGTTTTGGCAAAGGCTATTTTGGTGCTGACATATTGATTGCCAGTATTCTTCCAGCTATTTGTATTACAGTTATAACAATTTTTATAAACTTTAAGGTTTGATACATTCATTTCTTGATTATATAGAACTGAACTACCATTACTGCCATTACCAATAGTTGCATATCTATATTTGATATTTAGTGGTGTTACATCATTATAAGTTTTTTCAGTTTTGACGGTTATTTTTTTTTCATCACTGACGTTTGATGCATTATCTTTTACTTTAGCGTAGTATGTTCCATTAGTTACAGTATATACATTACTATTTCTAGAAGTCCAGGTACAACTTGTACCTTTTTTTCTAAGACATACTGCATTTATTCCAGAATCTGCATCTGTACCTGTAACAGTAATTTTTCCTCCACTTTGTTTAGTGGAAACTTCGGGCTTTTTCTTATCAACTTTTGCAAGGACCCAGTCTAATGTTTTAGTATTACCAGCTTTATCGCTTACTTTAAAACGGACGTTTGATTCGCCAGTGGCATCTACTCTTCTTTGATTTTTATTTATCCAGATATTATTAGCTTGATTTTGAACGGTGCTATCACCATTTCCTGTTGCACTACCATATTTGACATTATAATTATAGGTGGTGCTATCTATACCACTTGTGGAGTCACTTCCGTTTGCTTCTAATAGAACGCTATATTTTGTCCATGATCCAAAACTATATTGTACTCTATTGGCACTTGTGACTATATCTCCTGATGTGTTAACGTATTGATAATTTCCATTGCTATCTTTTTTCATGAGATATCCTCTAAAACTAAGATTTGGTCCTGTTGAATCTTTTTTTACTGTTTTACTACAAGTATTTTCATTATTAGCTTTATCCTTAACATATCCATAGTAGGTAGTTCCTGTAGTATCAGTACTTAGAGTTAAGGCACTGGTATTGTTATATGTTTTTGAATTGGTATTTAATAGACCATATTCAAAAATACCACTATTTACATTGTTCTTTTTGGGATCTGTTCTTGAAAGGGCAATACTTACATTACTTGTATACCAATTATCTTTTCCTACAGTTCCTGTTGCTGTCACGGTACAAGTTGGTGATGTCTTATCTAAGTATGCGCTACCACTACAAGTATTAGTATTTCCAGCATTATCTGCTACTTGAATAGTAACATTAGAACTACTAGTATCTGTTGTGAAACTTCTCTCTACAGTTTTTTGTTTACAACCACTTCCACCATTATCTATACAATTTGCTTGAAGTAATATGTCTTCTTTACTCCAAGAATTAGTTGTATTTGAGCCTGTTACGGTACAAGTTGGTTTTGTTTTATCAATTTTATAATCACTTGATTTAACCTTTGAGGTGTTTCCTTCGTCATCGTAGCAAACAACTTCCAAATTACTAATACCTTCTTTAGTGATTTTAGCGCTATATATTTTAGCCATATATTTACTAAATAAAATATCTTGAGTAGAATTATTGCTTAAAAGAACATCAAAACTTTCTACGGCTCCTTTTTTTTCTATATCAACATTAATATTATTGTTTGTCCAAGTTCCGTTAGTATAGTTTTTGGCAATAAATTTTATTTGTTTACTACAATCTAAGATATAGGTTAAAATTACGTTGCCACTTTCTGCATCACTATTTTCGCCACCTCTATTATATGCCCAAGCCTTTAAATAGTATGCGCCTTTACTATCAAGTGTGATATTTACTGTTCTTTCTAATTTAGTTTGATCCTTATAAGTTTTCCAACCTGTATCATAAAAAACTAAATCATCTTTATTAGCTATTTTTTTATAAATAACATATCTATAGCTTGCTACTCCAGGATTTAATTTTGAAGAATTAGCGCTATCGCTTATAGTTAATTTCATTTGATAATCTTTATTTGGAGTATTAGTTATGTTTGTTCCTTTTGCAAGAGAAAATTTGATAGTTGGTTTGTTGTAAGTTTCTGTTTGATAAGTATTATTACAATCTAAATATGGTGTGTATAGATATTTAGTATCACTTAATTTTGCTGCACATACTTTACTAGTATTTACATTGCATGCCTTTTTATTGTAATCTAATATTTGTTCTATGTATCTAAATTTGATAAGAGTATTTAGACTAACACAGCTCTTTTCTCCTCCTGCGGTTGGTAGTTTTCCTTTATTATCATTAAAGAATTCTTTTCCTGCATTGTTTAACATTTCTTCTTCTGTTTTATAATATGTTTTTTTAGATTTTTCTACTATTTTGTTGTAACTGACGATGGCAAGACTCGAAAGAATTGCGAGTATTACAATTACTGCTAGAAGTTCTACTAACGTAAAACCAGCATGCTTCTTTATTTTCATTTTTTCACCTTCTACTATTACTAATTTTAAGGTATATAGTAAAATAATGCAAGAAAAAAAGCTAGTATAATCTAGCTTATCCTTCTATAGAATTTGCTACACTACTAGCTACTTTTTTAATACCCTTTTTCATGTCTTCCATTGCATCTGGATTTTTTTGTTTATACCACATCCATGCTCCGGCTGTTAGGGCTGATGCTGTAATGGCTAACATTACTTTTCCTTTTTTCTTCATTATATTCACCTCATAAATAGTATGGTGAAATTTTTTTATTTTATGCCTTCAATTAAAAATTTTTTTATAGTTGTTCTTCTTAAATCGTTATTATTGTTTTTAATAGCTATTTTTAAGGCTCCAATGTCACCAATTAAATATAATTTCTTTTTGCAACGTGTAACAGCAGTATATATTAATTTACGATAAAGCATTTTTTGAAAATTTTTAACTATAGGTATAATGACAATATCAAATTCACTACCTTGGCTTTTATGAATTGATGTAGCATAAGCTTTTTTAAAATTTAAAAAGTTACTTTGACTATATTTAACAACGTTACCATCGAAATCAATATATATTTCTTTTTTAGAAGTATTATTAATACGTTCTATTATCCCGACATCTCCATTGAAAACATTATCATCTGGCATATTGGTTAATTGTATTACTTTATCCTGCTCTCTATATAATATGTTAGATATTAATATTTCTTTTCTTTCAGAAGATTTAGGATTAAATATTTTTTGTAAGTGTTCATTGATAGCGTCTATACCATTAATTGTTTTATACATTGGTGCTAATACTTGAAAGTTTTTATATGAATAATCTAAATATGTTGTTGATATTTCTTCTATATTGGCTAAAACATTATCATTTGAACAGCTTATAAATGTTAAGTCCTCTGCTTTATTAAATATTTCCTCATCAAGACAACCTTTTTTGATATCATATGCTAAAGTTATGATGTTTGAGTTTTCTTGTTGACGATAAAGCTCATTTAAACGTATGACATTTACTTTTGAACTAGCAATAAGATCTTCTAATACTTGTCCTGGTCCAACACTTGGTAACTGGTCAACATCTCCAACCATAATTATTTTAGTGTTTATACTTAGTCCCTTTAAAAGACTTGAAAATAAATATGTATCAATCATACTAGCCTCATCTATTAAAATAAATTCAACCTTACTTTTATTATACTCATTTATTTGAAATTTGTTGGCTTCTTTGTTCCATCTTAAAAAACGATGAATAGTTGATGCTTGAAGATGTGTTTGTTCACTCATTCTTTTTGCGGCTCTTCCTGTTGGGGCTAGTAAGGCTATTCTATCCTGTAATTTTTCGTAATTATATTTTTTAATCATTCGATATAATTCGCAGATTGCACGCATAATGGTAGTTTTACCTGTACCTGGTCCACCCGTTATAATAAGAAAGTTTTTTAAATAACTATTTTTGATGGCTTCTAGTTGGTCCTTATTATATTTTAAATCAAAATATGATTCTAGTTCTTCTATATCATTATCAATATTTTTGACTTTGTTGTCCTCTTTTTGCATTAGGATATTAATTCTATTTACTATATAGGTTTCAGCATCATACATTTCTTTAGTGTAATAGGCTTCATCTAACTCTATCACTTCTTGATTTTTTTTAAGATTATTAAGACATTCAAGGACTTTTTCATTACTAATTTTTGTCATTAATACTTTTTCTAGGTATGGTATTAATTCATTTAAATAATAATAACTATGACCATAACTATTACTTAGTTCATTCATTATATATATAATAGCAGATTCTATTCTTTTAGCGTCATCTAATGGTGTGTTATTTTTTAATGCTATTTGATCTATTCTTTTGAATTTAATTAAATCTATATCTTTTTCTATTTGATAAATATTATTGGCGATTACTTCTAGAGTTTTTTCATGGTAATAGTTATAGATAATCATAGATTCTTTGGATGAAAAACCTAAGTTAGTTAGCTTTATAATAGTATCATAACTTCTTTCATATTCTTTTAATTTTGTGTGAAGTTCTCGGACATTTTTTTCTGTAATACTGGGTATTAATAATAAATTATTAGGATTTTCCAGAATTATGTTTAAAGTGTTTTTGCCTAAAATATTGACTATTTTAGTAGCTTTGGCCTCTCCTATTCCTTTAAATAATCCAGAGGTTAAGAATTCTACTATACTATCTTTTTCTTCGGGTTTGCAGCGGTCATAACTTTCTACTTGAAATTGTTTACCATATTTTTCATGTTCTATAAACTTACCATAGAATATATAAGTATCAATATCGTTTAATTCATGAAAATAACCAGTGAATGTAATTGTTGTATTAATATATGCCTTTGGTATATTTTCACTGGTTTCTTTTACTTTAAATAATCCCACTACATAGCCAGTTGATGATTGAAAGATATTTCTTTTATATTCTCCCTTAATATATTCCAAATTATTCATCTATTAATTCTCCTATAACATAAGGATAGGAAACTGAGGTTATTTTTACCATTTTAAGTAAATCATTTGGTAATACTTTATTAATTTTTACATGTAAAAAGTTTCCTGTGTGGCCATAGGTTATATCATCTTTATTATTCTCTGTTAATACTTCTACAGTTTTTCCAACGAATTTATTCATATATTCTATTTCCAGTTCTTTTGATAATTCTATTAGTCTTTTAGCTCTTTCTTTTTTTATTTTTCCATCAACTTGATTTGGCATGCTGGCAGCCTTAGTATTTTTTCTTATTGAATATGGGAAAACATGGATTTTACTGAAAGCTATAGATTGCGCTGTTTTTAGAGTTTGCTCAAACAATTTTTCATCTTCTCCTGGAAAACCTACAATTATGTCTGTTGAAATTGAAATATCTGGTCTAATAGATCTTATTTGTTTTATTTTATTTTTATAGTAATCAAGATTATATTTTCTATTCATAGCTTTTAATATTTCATCTGATCCAGCTTGCAATGGAATATGTAGATGATCAACTATTACTTTATTTGATTTGATTACTTCCAAAACAGCATCATTTAATTCTGTTACTTCAATTGATGAAATTCTTAGACGTTTTAGCTTTTCTATTTTAACTAATTCTTTTAATAGATTAGCAAAATTTGTCTTTAGATCAACACCATAATTACCGGTATGAATCCCAGTTAGAACGATTTCTTGATAATCATTTTCAGTAAGCGTTTTTACTTCTTTTATTACTTTGTTAAAATCTTTACTTCTACAAGCTCCTCTAACATAAGGAATGATGCAGTAACTGCAGAAGTTTCTACAACCATCTTGTATTTTAACAAAGGCTCTAGTTCTACCTTCAAAAGTTGTAATAAACATGTCTTCGAATTCTTTTTTTTCTTCATTAGTGATATCTCTGATAGCTGTTTTTTTAGAAAAATATTCATCTAAAAGGGATACAATTTTACTCTTATCTTTCGTTCCTAAATATATATCTACACCATCTTCTTGGTAATCTTTATTTGCTTCAATGAAACATCCCATTACAACTATACAGGCATCTTTATTCCTCTTAATAGCACTTCTTATTATTTTCTTTGATTTACTATCGGCGCTATTGGTTACAGTACAGGTATTTATAATATAAATATCACAAATATCTTCAAAGTCTCCTATGGTATAGCCATTTTGTTTTAACTTATCAATAACATATTCACTTTCATACATATTTACTTTACAACCTAATGTATATATTCCAACTTTCATTTATATCCCTCATTTACTTCCAATAATATTATAAATATTTTTATTTTAAATTTCTAATTTTTTAAGTACAATATGAATTTTATCATAGATAATTAATTCACGCTATAGTTTATTGCAACTTCTATTACAATAAAAAATGTAAATACTTATTTGTATTCACATTTTATGACCTTATTTAATCTAATTTTTTTTGTAATTCTTTCAGAGCAGCAATGAATTCATTTGTTTTTCTAATTTCGGCATCAAATTTTTCATAATTGGCTGTATTCTCTAAAGCTAGTTCATTACTATTAATTTGAGGTGGATTAATTTTTTCTGCTTCTTCAAATTGTTTTCTTTCAATACCATATACAGGTGAAATAATTGGACTACTTTTAAAACCTTGCTCTGTTTCTTTGTATGGAACTCTTAAAGGTTTTTGTTCTTCTTTGATTGGCGCAATAGCGATATGTTCATCAAATTCTACCTTTTTAGTTAATTCTTTTTGAACATCAGCAACTGTTGTTAATGGTGCAACTTCTTCTATTACAACATCTTTTTCAATAGCGGCAATCTTTTTCTTTTCTTCTTCCCATTTTGCTTGTAAATCAGCAATACTAATTGGTTCGTTTCCTTCGTCTTGATACTGGATTTCTTCATTTTTCTCATAGATGTCTGAAGCTTTGGCCATAAGTTCATCTAGACTGATAATGGCATTTTCTTCTTGCTCTTTTTCGAAATTTGTTAAAGCTATATTTTCTTCTTCAACAGGTTTTTCTTCTACTAATTCTTCTTTTTTACTTTGTTCTTCTTTTATGGTTAATTCTTGAGTAATACGTTCTAATTCTTTTCTAGCTTGCTCTTGATCTAATTCTATAGGAGCGTAGGTTAATTCTTCTACTTCTTCCTTTTTCTCTTCTTCTTTATTTATTGCTTCACTTGTTACATTAGTTTCTACATTAGTAGGTTCTTCTTGAACTTTTACTTCTTGTACTTGGGGTTCTTCTTTAATATCTTTAGATAATTCCTCAATAATATCTACATTTTCAAGTGGAACTACCTTAGTAATCGTTACTGGCTCTATTTCTTCTTTTTGTTCTACCACAGTTTCTATTTTTTCTTCTTTTTCATTGGCAACTATATTTTCAAGCTCTTTAGTATTTTGTTTTTGCCTTCTTTTATTACTATTCTTTTTTAAATAATATGAAATAAATACTCCCATACACAATACAAAACAAGTAATATATATAATTATTGCATTAGAACTTGTTAAAAATTCTATTAAATTATCCATAACTTACACCTCTATTTTAAGTCTAGCATAATATATTCTAGTTGTGAACTAGTTTATTCTTTTTCTATAATTTTTCTACTTTTTTTGACAACTGGATTTACACTGTAACCACATTTATATATTAACACAAAATATCTGTTTTTATCTAAATAAATTCTATTTTTATATATTTTTCATATATTTAAGTATATTAGAGGACGATATATGAAAGAAAAATTTATTAAATCAACGATTGTTTTAATTATAGGTGGTATAATTACAAAAATCCTTGGGATGTTAAACAAGGTTATTATGGCAAGATATTTAGGAACTGAGGGCCTTGGTATTTATATGATGATACTTCCATCATTTATTTTATTTTTAAATATTTCATCATTTGGTTTTCCGGTTGCTGTTTCTAAATTAGTTAGTGAAGATGATAGGAATAATAAAAAATTAATTTTCACTTCAATTATTTTTGTGCTTTTTATTAATTTTTTGTTAATGATATTTATTTTGTTTATAGCAAAGTATTTATCTTTTAATTTACTACATGAAAAAAGAAGTTATTACGCCATCATGGCAATAAGTTTAGTTATTCCTTTTGCTAGTATATCTGGAATACTAAGAAGTTACTTTTTTGGACGGGAAAGAATGGGGCCTCATGTAATTTCACATATCACAGAAGACATTGTAAGAATAATTGCAATGGTTATTGGGGTACCATTTTTTATGCATAAGGGAGTTGAGTACGCTGTTTGTTTTGTAATACTTACTAATATTATTTCTGAAGTTACTTCTATTTTAATTTTATTTTTCTTTT
The DNA here is from genome assembly GCA_000432835.1 of Clostridium sp. CAG:417. GTDB lineage: Bacteria > Bacillota_I > Bacilli_A > RF39 > UBA660 > CAG-417. The sequence goes on from FR890367.1 coordinate 15,161, forward strand.
TACCTAAAAACTTTAGTTTAACAAGAAGTGATGTTAAACCTAGTAAAATCTATCTAAGAGATTGTCTTTCTATTAGTATACCAACTACGGCCACAAGATTAATTGGATCTATTTGCTACTTTTTGGAACCTATTATTTTAACAGGCGTTTTGTTATATGTTGGTTATCCTAATTCTGTTATCGTAAGAGAATATGGAATCATTAGTGGATATGCTCTACCATTAATTTTACTTCCAAGTTTTTTCAGCAATGCGATTAGCCAAGCTCTACTTCCAGTAATTACTAAAAAGTATAAAATGAGAGATATTGCAGGTGTAAAAAGAAAAATAAGGCAAGGTATAGCCTACTCTCTCCTTATTGGAATACCGTTAACTATTGTTTTGGAAATGTTTCCAGATAAGTTATTAAAACTACTTTATAATACGACAAGTGGTGTATCTTATATCAGATTTTTAGCACCTGTTTGTCTTTTACAATATATTCAAGCTCCGCTTGCTTCTACTCTAGACGCACTTGGAATGTCTAAAGAGAATTTCACATCTAATCTGGCGGGAGTTTTAACAAGGCTTGTAATGTTACCACTCTTTTCACTGATAAAGATTGGAATGTGGGGGTTAATATTTTCAACTAGTTTGAATGTTGTAGTAGTTACAATGATGAACATAAAGCAAGTTAGAAAAAAATTAGAGTAAAGAAAAAAGATAATAAATATCTTTAATTATAAATATATAATTCATGTTGAGCTCTAGTACAAGCAACATAAAGTAAATTTTTTTCATTACGCTTATATTTTGATAATGGATCGTTATATATAATAACGCAATCAAACTCTAGTCCTTTCGCTAAGTAAGCTGGAATTATTACTAAATCACTATTTATTCCTTTCGTATTATCATTAATTAGAGAAACATTAATATCATTTTTTATAGTATTGTATAACTTTGTTGCTATATAATGATCTTTAGCAATAATAGCCATTTTTAAATATTCTAAGGATAAAACATTTAAATCATCTAAAATGGTTTTTTTCAAATTACTAATATTAGACCGATATATAACTGGTTTGGAGTTTTCTCTTCTAATAGCAGTGACATGATTTAATCCTAATATTTTATTGGTATAATCAATTATTTCTTTTGATGAACGATAAGTTTTTTGCAATTCTATATATTTTGAACATGGGAATATTTGCATTAAGTCTTCTAATGTTTCATGCTTATAATATGGATTAATATTTTGATTAACATCACCTAGAATAGTAAATGAGGCTTTTTTAAATATTTTAGAAATTATTATATATTGTAATGTAGTGTAATCTTGTGCTTCATCTATAACTACCTGTTTAATTGATTGCTCATAACTAAAACCAGAAAGCATACCCTTAAGATATGCTAATAAAATACTATCTTCATAATTTAAAACTTTTTTATCTATGAAAGATGATATTTCTTCAGGAGTGAGTTTAATTCTACAAAACTTTGACATGAAAAAGTGCTTATATATCAACTTATAATCTTCTTTAAAGTTAGCGCATTCTTTTAACAATTTCATGAAAGTCTTTTTCTTCTTTAATGATCCTTTATAGAATGAAAAGCATAGTTTCTCTGCTATTTCTTCAATACGCGCAAATAAAGGTAAGCGATCATATTTATAATGCAGTAGATCATTTAACTCTTCCTTTGAAATAAAATTTGTCTTGCCTTCTGTTAAATCTTTTATATATCTACAACTTTTTTCATAAGCTTTTATATATTTTGTAAAATCTTCTATTATAAGATTACTTTGTTTATATTTTACTAACTTAATATTTTGCTCTTCATGTGTATAATATCTACAAATAAAATTAGAAAAAGTTTCTATTTCTTTATATTCTGTAATAAAAAAGCTTAGATAATCATCAAATGTTGTTTGCAAAGTATTATCTTCTCCTAATTCTGGAAGGACATTAGAGATGTATTCTGTAAATATGTTATTAGGAGAAAATATTAAAATATTATTAGAATTTAAATGTTCAAGACGATATAAGAGAAAGGCAATTCGATGGAGAGCCACTGATGTTTTACCACTTCCTGCAATTCCTTGGACAATTAAATTTTTATCTTCAAGATTTCTTATTACTTTGTTTTGCTCTTCTTGAATAGTATTGACGACATTTTTCATTTTGGAACTTGATGATGTAGCTAGAACATCTTGAAGAAATTCATCATCTATATTAATAGAATTGTCAAAAACATTTATTAAGGTGTTATCTTCTATTTTATATTGTCTTTTACGTAGGAGTGTTCCTTCAAATTTTCCACCAGGCGCAAAGAAGTAACAAGGACCAGTTTCAAAGTCATAAAACAAACTACATATAGGACTTCGCCAATCGTAAACTATATTATTTTTGTCTTTATCTTTTAAATATGTTGTAGATATATATATAGTTTCTTTTTCACTTTCTTCATTATCTTGATAGACTATGGATGCAAAATATGGCTTCCCTTTGATTCTTAGAAGTCGTTTTAAATAATCTTCTTCACGCAAGACTTTACTTTCTTCTTCTCCAGTAGATGATTTAGCTTGGGTGATGTCTCCTGCATCAAAGGAAGAAAAATCTTGCCAAGCCAACTTTTTAAAGTCTTGAAGATCATCTTGGAGAATTTTAGTTCTTTTTTGTAACAATGTAATTTCATCATCTAATACTTGAGCTGTTTTTTTTAACTTTTCTCGTTCAATTAGTTCCTCTTCTTTTGATACTGCCATATTTTTCTCCTTAAAAAAGCTCACTAGGAGCTTACTTATTTAATAATTGATTTAATAAATCTATAAATTCTTTTTCTATAATTTTTAATCTTGCTTCAGTTTTAGCTTCAAAACGAGCAGTGATATTTGGACCAGTATTAGATGCTCTTACTAAAGCAAAACCATCATCAAATAAAACTTTGACACCGTCGATAGTTAATGTTTTATAATTCTTAGATAAAGCATATTCATATACTTTATTTACAATATTAAATTTTTCTTCATCAGTTGATTTAAACTTTAATTCTTCAGTTGAATAGTACTTTGGAATGTCACTAACTAATTCATCGACAGTCTTGTCAGTACGTGATAATAGTTCAACCATTCTAAGACCAGCGTAAAGTCCAGAATCAAATCCTGGGAAACGATCGTTAAAGTATACGTGACCAGATAATTCTCCTCCTAAAGGGAGATTTAATTCATGAACACGGGCTTTAGTATAGGAATTTCCTGTTCGATAACATTCTTTTTTACCACCAAGTTCATCTATGACGTCTTCTACAGCTTTAGAACATTTTATATCATATAGGAAAGTCTTATTTTCTACTTTATCAAAAATATCACGAATCATTAATATTAGATAATGGTCTGTTGGAATATATTTTCCTGTATTGGAAACAACTCCAATACGATCTCCATCTCCGTCAAAAGCAAGTCCTACGTCAGCCTTTGTTTCTATTACTTTCTTTTTTAAAGCTGTTAAATTTTCTTCAACACATGGATCTGGGTGATGATTTGGGAAACTACCATCACTTTCTGTAAATAGTGGTACAACATCTATAGGAAAACAATTATATAATTCTTCAGCAATTATACTTGTAGTACCATTTCCACAATCAATTACTGCTTTTATACGCTTCTTTCCAAATGAAAGACATCTTTTAAATAAATCAAAATATTCTTTTTTAATATCATATTTAGTAACTTTTCCTTCGCCCTTTTTGAATTTATGAGCCATCATATAGTCATAAAAGTCCTGAATTTCTTGTCCTTTAGCGTTACCTTTTTCATCTAAAGCAAATTTAAATCCATTATCATCTTTAGGATTGTGAGACGCCGTTACCATAACACCAGATGGAATTCCTAATTTGATGCAAGCATAATAATACATTGGGGTTGTACAAAGCCCTAAACTAATTATATCAACACCTGTTTCTTTTATACCTTCAATTAGGGCAGCATATAATTCATCTGATGATAATCTATTATCATGACCAACAACGCATTTCTTTTTACCTAAATCTTGAATTTTACTACCAAAGGCTAGACCGATTGTATAGGCAGTTGACGCTACTATATCTTTTGGATATACTCCTCTTATGTCGTAACCTCTAAAAATTTTTCTTTCAATATTTGTATTAATCTCCATATTTTCTCCTTATTATTTATCTGTATTTTTATTTTTTACTTTTTGAATTTCTCTAGTAATTGAATCTTTATATTCATCTGTTTTATCTTTAATTTTTTTTCTAATATTTTGTACTGTTTTCTTAAATTCAATAAATTCTTTCTTATTAAATTTATCGGTTTTTGGAAAAGCTTTAAGTAATCTGTTAAATAAATATGATTTCTTTTTAATTTTCTTAATAACTTCTTCCCTAGCTATTTCGGTAGCATCTTTTCCTTTGAAGTCAGCGAGGGTTTTTCTAACACTTATTAGTGTTGCAAATGTTACTACTAAATCGGTTAAAAATATTACTAAACAGATAAGACCTACTACTATTAAGACAGTATGTGGTACTTTGTCTAATAACCCTCTAATAAAAGGATAGACAAAATATACAACAATTAATCCTGCAAAACCAAATAAGATTGAGTTTAATAAACATATTCTTCCATCAACGTTGAAACGATATTCAGAATAATCCCACCAACGAACTTTAAATAATTTTTCCATAATCCAGCTTGTAAAATATTCAAGTGCTGAACAAACTATTATTGTTAGAAAAAAGAGCGTTATTGGATCAGAAAAATATTTCCTTAATAGAATTAATGTTGCTATACATCCTACTCCATAAATTGGGATATAGGGACCTATTAAAAATCCTCTATTCCAAACTAGCTTTTTATCTTTTATTGAACAGCAAGTAACTTCCGCTATATAGCCAATCATACTTGCTATAAAGAAAAACATAAACAAATACATTACTTTGTATACTACATTATACATACTAATACCACCTATTATATATATTATCATATAATCAAAAAAAATCACCCAAATTTTGGATGACTTTACATTTATATACTTTTTTATTATGGATTTAATCTATTTGGTCCTCTAAATAAGAATTGTGACTCTTTTATTGTTGGAATGTCTAAAAGTAACATTGTTAGACGGTCTACTCCAATTGCAAAGCCACCATGTGGAGGACAACCGTATTTAAAAAATTCTAAATAGAATTTAACATCTTCTCCTAGTCCTTTACTCTTAGCATTTTCACAAATTTTTTCATAACGATGTTCTCTTTGAGCACCACTTGTTATTTCAACTCCGCGCCATATTAAATCATAACCTTGTAATTTTCCTTCTTCATTTCTCATATGATAGAAAGCTCTTTTATCAGCTGGATAATCAACTACAAATAAGAATTCGTGATTAAATTTTTCTTTAGCGAGTTTATAACTTAATTTTTCTGCTTCAGTAGTTAAATCAGTTTTTTCACTTTCTGGAACTTTATAATTATACCTTTCTTCTAATTCTTTATAAACATCACTTAACTTCATTACAGGGAAAGGTAATGTTGGAACTACTATATCAAGTCCAAATGTTTCTTTTACTTTTTCACCCAATTCTTCTTTTAATTTAGTAAGGGCATATGTTAACATTTCGGCTTCTAAATTCATAACATCTTCATAGCTGTTAATGTATGAAAATTCAACATCAAAACTGGTAAACTCAGTAGCATGTCTTGAAGTATTAGAATTTTCTGCTCTAAAGCATGGGGCAACTTCAAATATTTTTTCTAGTCCACTAGCCATAGCCATTTGTTTATAGAATTGAGGTGATTGAGCAAGGTATGCTTTACGATCAAAGTATTTAACTTCAAAAACTTCTGCCCCACTTTCACTTGCTGCACCTATTAATTTAGGAGTATGAATTTCTATAAAGTTGTTGTTATATAGATATTCTCTCATATATTTTATAAAAGATGATTGTACCATAAACATTAATTGATTCTTTTCACTTCTTAAATCTATAAATCTATAATCTAATCTAGTATCTAAGTTTACACCATCAATATTTTTATAGTTAAATGGAATTTCATGTTCGCTTTTACTTGTGACTTCTATTTTTTCCGGAATTATCTCCATGCCATTTAATTTAACTTTAGGAGATGAGATTAATTTTCCAGTTATTTTTACTGTACTTTCAAGTGGTAAAGATTCAATTAATTCTACCATTTCTTTGTTTTTTTCTTCACTTTTTTCAATGGTAACTTGAACTTTTCCTGTTAAATCTTTAACTATTACAAATTGAACCCATTGTAAGTTTCTAATACTATCAACAAATCCACTAAATTCGATTTTTTGATTTAAATGTTTATTTAAGTCTTTTGCGTATATTCTCATTTTAATCTTCTCCTTCATGATGTTGAGTACAACAATCATCACAGCAACAGTCATCTGTTGCTAAATTCTGCCCTAGTTTTTCTAAATCAAAATCGCATGATTCATTATCTACTAGTTTTTCATCTAAATAGTAAATTAAATATTCTATTTGAATTTTTTCTTCCTCTTTTGTTGTACAATTCTTTACTTGAACTTCACCATTATTTAAATCTTCACTATTTAATATTAGTAAAAATTTAGCTTTTAGTCTATCAGCTTGTTTAAACTGGGCTTTTAAACTTCTACCAGTATATTCTGTGTCAGTTGAAAAACCAGCCATTCTTAATTCTTGTTGCAAATATAGAGCATATTTTTTTTCTTCATCATTAACATACATTATAAATAAATCTATATCATCTTTTATCGGAAGTTCAACTTCTTGTTCTTCTAAGGCCAAAAGAACACGACTGATACCTGATGCAAAACCTATACATGGAGTATCTGGACCACCAAGTTCTTTTACAAGGCCATTGTATCTTCCTCCAGCACCAATTGTTTGAGCGTTATTTAAAGCATCAAGATCGACTTTTATTTCAAATACAGTGTGATTGTAATAATCAAGTCCTCGTACAATTTGAGGATTTACTTCATAAGAAACTTCTAATATATCTAGATATTCTTTTACTTCGTCAAAACGTTTTTTACTGTCTTCATTTAAATAGTCAATTGTTGTAGGAGCATTCTTTACTATTTCGCTTTCTCCATCTATTTTACAGTCAAGGATACGAAGAGGATTTTTTTCAAGTCTTTTTTTACAATCATCACATAGCTTATCAGCATAAGGTGTTAAATAGTCAAGGAGTGCATTACGATAGGCTATTCTTGATTCATTGTCACCTAAGGAATTGATTTCAACCTTTATGTTTTTTAGACCTAACATTTTATAAATATTTACGGCTAGAGAAATAACTTCCGCATCACTAAATGGATCAGATGATCCTAATACTTCATAACCAAATTGAGTTAATTCACGATCTCTACCTAATTGAGGTCTTTCATAGCGATACATTGTACCATTATAATAACATTTTACAGGTAAATCGTTATTACCATACATTTTGTTTTCTATAAAACTACGTACTACTCCAGCAGTTCCTTCTGGACGAAGAGTTAAACTTCTACCTCCACGATCTGAAAAATCATAAGTTTCTTTTGTAACTATATCACTTGTATCTCCTATACCACGATGAAATAAATCAGTTGATTCAAATAATGGTGTACGGATATATGTGTAATTGTATTTTTGCATTACGCCATCTACTATTTCTTCTATATATTTCCATTTTTTAGCTTTTTTACCAAATATATCACTTGTACCTTTAGGTTTTGTTATCATAAGAATTTCCTCCCTTAAAGTGTGTCTTAAAACACTAACATAGTTATTATACACTAATTTATATTTCTTAACAATTATAAACGTTTTTTATTTTCTATTTTTTGAAGTTGGAGAACAGGATATATTGCTGATTCTGTTAGATCTTTATGGTTATATTCTCCATTGCTAAAGAATTCCTCATTTATTAATACAGAATTGTCATCTTTTATAGTTATTTTCTCATTCATTGATAAGAAATTTGCAAATAGATTACCATAAATATCTTTAAGGCTTGCTAATAAAGTCAATTGTTTTGAATCTTTTAACATGTCCTCATTATTTAAAAAGTAATTAAGAAATGAGGTATAACTGTTTATAGACTCTCTTAAAAATAGATAAACTTCGTCTAGACAATAGTTATTTTCAATTAAAAAATTAAGAAAGTCATTTACCTTTTGATATGGCGCTAATTCAAGCAAATCGTTTTGATAAACAAATTGGTTAACCTGCTTGTATTCTTTATTATTTGTTAATTCAGTTAATTTCTTGATATGTTCAATTTCATGAACAAGATTAATCATGGTATTAAAATTATACTTTTGATCTATTTCTATATATTTATTTTTTAGGAGGCATGAAGTAAGATTTTTACCTTCATAAAGTCTATTATGTAGTGGGCGAATTGTTTTTTCAATTATACACTTATTTAAAATTGATAAGGAGCACTCATCATTTTTTTGATAGTACTCTGACAATATTTTATAAATAATGGAGGAAGAAAAAGTTTTATGGGACTTTGTTTCTGTACTTTGATAAAATGGTGTTAAAAATGTTATTTGGTCTTCTAATAGATTTTTAACTAAAGGATTTATTTTGGAATAATTATTTAGTTCTTTTTGTCTCATATTCGAAATATAATGATTTATTTCTTGAGTTTTTCTTGCAATTGAAGGTGTTATGGATGATTCTATTGTTATATCATCTTGAAAGAAAGCCATGGTACGATATGCATCAGTTATTTTGTCAATATTATTAGAATATTTTATGGCTATTAAACTCCTTAAAAGATCTTTTTTTACATTAGAAAAATTATCTGTAATAAATTGCATTTATACCACCCCATTAATTGCCGCTATTATAACACAAAAATGAAATTTTGGCAAGAAAAAAAGGCTTTATTAAAAGCCTTTTAACCTTCAATAGCATCCATAATTAATGGAATAACATTCTTTTTACGTGATACACAGTTTTCAATGAATTCACCTTGACTTAGTAATTTATCATAACTTTGAGTAATAATTTCTTCACCTTTTTTATTATATAAAATATATGAACCATTTCTAATAATGTCAGTGACATATAAAGCTACTAAATTATAATTGTTAGCTTCAGCTACTTCATTTAAAACATTAAGATATTTATCCATATCTTTCTTAATATCATCAAAGTTCATAGTAAAGAATTGACCTACTCCGAAAGTCTTGTCATTTACAGTATATAATTTAAAGTCGTTATATAAAACATCTTCAATGCTCATACCCTCTAGTGAAGTGCCAGCCTTTAATAAATCCATACCATACTCTTCATAATTTACTTCAGCAATCTTAGCAAGTTCAACTACAGCTTCTCTATCTAGTGGTGTTGCGGTTGGACTTTTTAATATTAGAGTGTCAGATAATATACCTGATAACATCATACCGGCTATATGTTTTGGGATTTCAACATTTTTTTCTTTATATAAGGTATAAAGGATAGTACATGTTGATCCTACTGACATATTTCTAAAGTTTATTGGAGCGTCTGTTGTAACACTTCCGATGTTATGATGATCTATAATTTCTAATACTTTAGCTTCTTCTATACCTTCAGCACTTTGAATTTTTTCATTATGATCAACTAATATTACTTTTTTAGGTTTCTTATCTGATAAATCAGTAATACGTAATAAACCTAAACATTTATTATCTTTATCTACTACTGGATAATTTGTATGACGTAGTTTATTATTTATGTCTAATATTGTATCAACATAATCTGTTTGTTCAAACTTAGTTGGATTATAACTACATACCATTGTTTTTAAATAACTACTTAAAGATATTAGTTTAGAAGTGTGATAAGTATCATATGGTGTTTTAATAATATTTACTTTATTATTTTCTGCTTCTTTAATAAGACTTTCTTTTATATTACCATTTCCAGCTATTACAATTAACTGTACACCAGATGAAATAGCATGCTCTATTATTTCTTGCCTATCTCCAACTATTAAGATAATTTCTTTATCTAATTCAATATTTTTTTTGAAAGTATCTGTTTCATAAGCCCCTACTAATAGTTTTCCTTTTATTTCTTCATCTACTTTGCTTACTTTACTACCATTTAATACTTTTATAATATTATCATATGATGTAAATATTTTGTTATCATCTGCATTTAAAAAGACTCTTGATAAATCTTTCATTGTTAAAAGTCCTACAAAATCACGTTCGCCTTTAACTATAGGAATACCTGTTAATCCTTCTTTTAACATATACTTATAACCATCATAGATAGTTTCTTTTTCATCTAGAATGAAATCTTTATGATAGTTGATATCTTTTAATTGTAATTTTACGTCATTTAAGTAATCTGGTTCTTCTACTCCGAAATAATTTAGGGCGTATTTTGTTTCTTTGTTTAGGCTACCTAAAGCTCGTGGTTCTGTGTTCTCACCTAACTGATTTTTTAAATATGATAGGCTGATACTAGCAGTTATTGAATCTGTATCTGGTTTTCTATGTCCAAATACTAATGTTTTTTCGTCCATATTAATTCCTTCTTTCTACGTGTTGATTGTATCATAAAAAGCTAATTATGAAAAGAAAAAGAAAATATTTATTTACAAAATGACGTTTTTTTGTTATTATATGTACTCTGAAGGGGAATACTATATGCTTGATAAATTATGGAATTTAATTAAAAAGTTAGTTAGAAAGATTGCTACATATATTTTAAAAATTATTTCTAATAAGATTAATTTTGTAAAAATGCGCTTTAAAAATTATATTGATAACTATATTATTAAGAAGTTTAGAATTTTAAGAGGCGCAATTAAACATAAGAAATTAATTTTAAGACTTATTTTAGTTTTATTTGTTTTTACATCCGGTAGTGCATTATATATTTTTATGCCTAATATTAAAAATCATTTTAAAGCGGATAATAATAGTTTAAGTTTTGTGGAGTATAACATAAATAACAATAATGAGACAGCTAACGAAAATAAAACAAGTGTTGATAACAATAATAATAATTTAGCTACTCCAGTAAGCAATAATGTACCTATAGATAATAGTTATTGTTGGCCAACAAATGGTAATTATTATATTTCAACATATTTTTCTTACGGACATGATGGAATTGATATTGCTGGTATAGGTTATAACTCAAATATATATACTGTTTTTAGTGGACAAGTTGTTACAGCTAGTTATACTCCAGCAAATGGTAATTATATTATTGTAAAAAATGATGATGGAAAGTATGCAATGTATGCTCATCTTACTAGTATATATGTTTATAATGGTCAAAGAGTTGACAAAGGCGTTGTAATTGGTGGTGCTGGCGCTACAGGAAGAGCAACAGGTGTTCACTTACACTTTTCTATTTGGACTGGCTATCCTTATTATGGCGGTACAGCCTTAAATCCATATAATTTTTATTAAAAAGATTCAGACATTATTTAATCTGAATCTTTTATTTCTTTAAATTCTTCTTGAATAATAGAATATAAGTAGGTTTTTATAGGTTTTGCTGTTTTCTTCTTTATCATGTCTTTATAACCTAATAATTGTTTCTTATAAGCATCATCTACAATATTATTTAATTTATAATCTATTATTATTACTTCTTCATCATTTTCAATTAATAAATCAATTATACCATGGCTATCTATATCATTTGTAGTATCCATAAATTCATACTCTTTTATGATTTTAGAATTTAGATTGTTTTTAATTAAATTTTGATCTAAAAATTTTTCTATTTTCTTTTTGATATAGCTAGAAATATTTAGATGATCTAAATTAGGATTTTTAAAGTCCAATTGTTCTAATATCATATGAACCTTGGTACCAAATTCTAACTCTTTTTCTTCATCTGATGTTAACAGATGGATAGTATTTTTAGAAAAATTCTTTTCTTGCTTAGTATCACAAATGAAGTCTCTTTCTGTAATTTGTAAAGTATCAGCGTTTGATACATCTAACTTTTTACTTTGAATACTCAACAAATAGTCTTTAGTATAATCTACGTCAACACACTTTTCTATATATGGATTTAAAATACTATTAATACTTTTTATAATACTACTAAAGGAAGTATATTTTTCTCTCACAAGATTAGGAACTATATCAGTTGTAAGTGATGTTTCTTCATCTTCTTTTGCTACTATGATAATTTCTTCTTTGCACCTAGTTAAGGCGACATAAAATAGTCTTATTTTTTCACTTATATCTTCTTTTTTTATCTTAGTCTTATATAGCTTGGTTCTAATTGTTGGAATTACTTCGCTTGTTACTACAGGAAGTAAAATTCCTAGTTCATTATCATAACTAATCTTTTCTCTTAGCGCCATTTGGTTAAACTTATTTTCTAAGTTAGCAAAATAACAAATAGGAAATTCAAGTCCTTTTGAAGCATGAATAGACATTATTTTAACACTATTACAAGTATCTTGATTAATTTTGTATTTTATACTATATCCATCTTCTATAACCTGATCAAGATAATAAACAAAGTCATATATGTTATAATCTTTGGAAGATAAATCACGGACTAAGTTAGCAAGATATTCTATTCTTTTCTCTTTTTCCATAATATTTGTAGTTAATAATACTTTTTCTTCATAATTATATTCATTTAAAATATCATAAAATATGGTTTCTAGAGGTAGGATATCTATTTTATCTTTTAAAGTTAAGGCCTTTTTTACAATATCAGAGGATCTAAAACTATTATCCTTAAATGTATCAAATATGTATGCATCATCTATATTAAATAAAAAACTTCTAGCAATGGATGTATAAACGTATTTAAACTCGGTATCATAAGTATCATCATGAACTAGTAATACTAATTTTAATAGGTTTCTAATAATGTTTAAATCAGTCGATGCAGTTAAGTCTTCATCACGATATAAAGTTAATGGTATATCTAAATATTCAAAAATTTGTTTATAAAGATCAAAATTCTTTTTAACGTCCAACAGTATGGCGAAATCATTATATGAGGCATCCTTTAATATTTTTTCATCTTTATCAAATATTTGATAGTGGTTATCTATTTTATTCTTTATGTCATTACCAATGATAAATGCTTCTTTAACAATATTCTTAAAGTCATCTCCTGCTTCATATGTCTTCAAAACCATATTATAATTTTGTTCTGTTTTTCCTTCATTTATATAAGTAGTATTTCCAAAAACCATTTTATGCTCTTTTTTATAATCGGCTCCACCTATTTCATCATCCATGATATATGAAAATAATAGGTTAATATTATCAAGCACTTCAAAGCGGGATCTGAAGTTTTTGTTAAGATCTATTTTTCTACCTTTAGTAGGATCCTGATTATAACTGTCATATTTTTCTTTAAATATATATGGATTAGCATTTCTAAAACGATAGATAGATTGTTTAATATCTCCTACCATGTAGACATTGTTATTTGAAATTTGACTAATAAACATTTCCTGTGTATCACTAGTATCTTGATACTCGTCTATTAAAATTTCTTGAAAACTATTTTTTATTTCTTCTCTTACATCAGGATGCTCTAAGACTAATTTGATTGCTAAGTGACTAATGTCATTAAAGTCGTATAATTGTTCTTTTTCTTTAACCTCTTTAAATATAGTTTGTAATTTTAAAATTATATCTAGTACTTCTAGAGTATCACTTTTTGTTGCTAGTAAGTCTTTTTTCATTTCTTCAATGTCTGTATAAGTACATAAGGCTTTTAGATCATCAAGAACTCCTTTAATACTTTCCTTTAGGATTACGGCTTCTTCATCGTAGTTATTATTTTTAGGTGGTAATTTACAATCTAATAAACTGTTTTTGATTTCATCATAATCTTTACTATTAAGAATGCTGTCTGTTTTTAAATAGATTTTTTCTAGATCCTTACTATCTAAATGTTCTGATATTTCTTGTACCAATTCTCTTAAAATGCTAAGATCTTTTTTTATAAGAGACAAATAAGCATCAACAGATGAAGAAATAGCATTTACACTGTAATATAAGTTATCATAGTTTTGAAGATATTCAAATTTATCATAACGCAAATCTAGTTTGTTACTAATGGATAGAATCATTTCTTTTAATTCTTTGTCATCTTTTAAGGCAAAATGCTCTATTAGCTTTTGAAAATTTTCAGAACTTTCTTGATATTTCTTTTCAAAGATGGAATCTAATATTTCTTTTTTTCTTATATTAATAAGGGCAGCATCAGTTACCTTAATATCCTTATTAATCCCTAGGTTAATGTGATATTTCTTTACTACAGATAAACTAAAACTATCAAATGTAGTAATATATGCTGAATCTAATAATTTTAACTGTTCATTAAAGCCTTCTTTTTTTAGGGTTCTTCTAATTCTATCTTTCATTTCTTTTGCTGCAGCCTTTGTAAATGTTAAAATTAATAGTTTATTAATGGGAATATTACTTTTAATTTTTCTTAATACTCTTTGAGTTAAAACGGCAGTTTTACCACTACCAGCTCCAGCTGATACTATAACATTGCAGCCTTCTACATTAATTGCTTGAAGCTGTTCATCGGTCCATCTATTAGCCATTTATATCACCTCCTAAAAAGTCTAAATTTTCTACTTTTTCTAGTCGATCATAATCTTCTTCTACCTTGTAACATATGTCTTTAAATTTACAATTTTTGCAGGCTTTATAATCATCCTGAATAACTTTAGGTTTAATATCAAAATTACTATCAATAATATTTATTGAGCTTTTTTCTATTTTATCTTTTGTATAATTTAAAATATTATAAACATCCTCTTCAGATAAGAGTTTAGCATATCTGCTAAAACCATTTTTGGTAATACTCATTCCTGATATAATATTACTTTTAGTATAATTGTGATCAAAGTGAGAAAGTATATCTTCATCACTGGTGCTATAACCCTTTAACTTTAATTTATCTTCTACGACGGCTTTATAATCTTTACTGTTGGTAGTTGTTATACTTCCTAATGAAACTTTTTGAAAATAAAATCCTGCAAAAATAGGGTTCTTAAATACCTCACTATTTTCAACTAAATATAGATAGATTGGTAACTGCATATCTAAACCATATTTTAAGTTATTAAGAGATGTCGGAAAAGAACCGGTCTTATAGTCAATTAAGGCATAATATGTGTCATCCATGTTTTGGTAAAACATTATTTTATCAATAATACCTGTAAAATAAGAATCTATTTTATATTTTGCTAATGGTATTGTAATTTCTTTCTCATAATAGGCATTTTTAAAATCAGTATACATTTTTTGCTCTTTTAAGACCTCAATTATTTCTAATAGTTCTTTTTTTAATCTTTTTAGCAAAAAGTTTTCTTTAGCAGACAAAATTTTATTTTGTAAAAATTCCTGCCAAATATATTCAAAGTCAAAATTTTCATCAAAACAAGTTGAAAGTACTTTATGATACAAGCTACCTACTAATGCCTGAAAACTTTCCTCAAATGGATCTATTTTTAATACATACTTTAAGTAATAACTGAATGGACATAGGTTATATGAATTTATACTAGTATAAGAAAGTTTTAAAGGCTTATGAATATAGTTTAAATAATCAAGGTTAGAAATACTTTTAAAACTATGATTATAGCTATTATACATAATGTCTTTATATGTTTTTTGTAATGTCTTTAGATCACTATGGATAACTTTATATTTATTATATTCATCTAATAAAAGACATAATTTTCTTCGATTATAAGAATTTGATAGATGCATATTTTGTAGCGGAGTTTTGGAAACATTCATGCTATAATCTTCAATCATGCTGCTTGGATAAAATTCATCATCAAAACTATGTAGTTTATAACTCATATATATATTTTTGATATTGGTAATTTTTTGATATGTTCTTTTTTTTGAAATTTCATTTTCTAAAACACTAGTTGGCATTCCTAAAATTTCTTTATCAGAATCACTCAAATAGTCTTCATCTTTATGAAGCAATGGCAAAACACCCTCGTTAAATCCTAATAAAAAGACATAATCATCATCTTCTACTTCTAGGTTTGAAAAGTCCTTTACTTTAATACTTTCTTGATATTTAGGTGGTAAAATATATGTTTTCTTTAACTCTTCTTTAAGAATTTCTTTATAATATTTACTACCACTTATGGAAGTATATTTATTTAATAAGGAAATGAAGGGTTTAATGATATTTTTATTTTCATTGTTATATTCTGGTAATTTTTTAGTAATAAAATACTCTTTTATTACTGGAACACTATTTATGGATATATTTTCATTAAGTTCAAGAGGAATATTATACATTTTAAATAGTTTTTTTAACGTATAAAAATAGTCAGCACTGATGTTAGTTAGAAAAATATGATTTAAGGATACTTTATTATCAACTAACTCTAGGATTTTAACTATTACATTATTTACTTCTTCTTCAATGTCAGCTGCTTGTGTAACTATTATGTTTTTTTCTTGAGGTGATGATGTTAAAATTTGAGCATTTAATGATGTAAATATTTTTTCTAAATAATTATCTAATTGACAGCTAGCATCTACATATACATTCTTAGAATTTAAATATTCTTTAAACTGTTTATTTTCAATAAGAATGTTATTATTTGTTAAATCTTTTTTCATTTCTTGAAGAAAAGATATCTTTTTACTATCATAATTATTATTAAGATCAATATAATATAAATATTTTAAATATTCTTTAGCTACCGAAAATGAAATATTATACTTTTCCATTAGGTATGGATAAATATTAACATTATATTTAAAAAAATATTGTTCCATAAATTCATTTAAAGTCATAAATTTAATATCGAATATTTCTTTATCATGTGACATTTGCTTTAATAAAATTTCTTTTTTTTCATTAGTACATATATATAACGTATTAGCTTCTTTTAATTTTATCATCTATCGTTTCCTCCTAACACCTTAAGTATATTAAATATATCATATCAAACAAATATTCGTCAATGATTAGTGCAAAAAAAAAGCATTAAGCTGCTTCTTTAACACTTACTACTTCTTTTCCTTTGTAACTACCACATTTTGGACAAACTCTATGTGGTTTAATTACTTCACCACAAGTGCTACATTTAGTAACTCCTGGCATTTCCATTGCATTATGAGCTCTTCTCATTCTTTTTCTTGTTTTTGAAACTTTACGGAATGGTACAGCAAATAATTGAATATTTAATTTCATCATATTCTCACTCCTCTTCTATATTTTTTAATAATTCATTAAACGGATTATGACTAGTAGTAGCTTCTTCTTCACTCACAAGTTTCCATCCATCTCCATGAAATTTACTGAGATCCTCGACCTTAGTATATTTCAAGGGAATCTCTAGAACAATATTTTCCCACAAAAGTTCAATAATATCAAGAGAATTTTCTAAATTTGTAATAAATTCTTTTAAATCTCCTTCTATTTTAAGAGAAAATGGATATTCTATGTCTTCAAGGGAAATAGAATCTTGCAGGATCATAACACCACTTACATCTAAATCAACATAGTCAATATCATCTGTTTGTCTAGTTATTTCGCCAACTACTTTCACATTATCTAATTTTTTAACATCTGTTTCCTTGTAGTAATCTTGAGGTATATTAACAATTTCATCAATTACTATTTTATCTATGGAATTAGTATGCAATAAAGTTAGATCAATTTTATCCATAACATCACATCCGTATACATTATATACTTTTTTTGACTTTTCTTCAAGTGTTATTTTTTTGCTTGTTGTTACGAAATCTTGCAGGGTCAAATCTTAATAATTTCTGTTCTCTGTTATCAAATGTTTTTGTAGAATCTAACTCTTTTAATGAGGTTCTTTTTATGGCAATACGCAATTTTTTTTAGGGTTTTCTGTTCTATAACACATACTCTTTGTCTACTTATATTTAAAATTTTACCTATTTCTTCAAGTTGAAGAGGCGTTTTCCCGTTTAGACCATATCTATATGTTATAACATCTCTTTCACGAGGTTCTAGGATACCACTATTTATAAAATCCATTAAATCTGTTGCAACTGAAGATATCATAACCTGTTCTTCAACATTTTCATCTGACTTTATGAAATCGAGCAATACTGCATCATCTTCTTCAGTCACACTCTTATTTAGACTAACTGTATCATCCTTTATTAGTTTTAGTTCTGCTATTTCTGTTACAGATTTATCCATTTTTTGCGCTAGTTCTTCTAATGTTGGCTCTCTTTTTAAATCTATGGTTAGTTCTCTTGTTATTTTAGTTAATTTTTGTATATCTGTATAAGTTTTGTTAGGTAGTTTAATATTTCTTCCATGTTTTTCTATTTCTTGTAATATTGGTCTTATTATTCTAGCAGTTGCAAACGTTGTAAATCTAAATCCTCTATCAACATCAAAATTTTCAACAGCATCAATTAAGCCTAGATTACCGGCCTGAATTAGATCCATATAAGATATTCCTCTACCCAAGTATTTTCTAGCTATACTAGCCACTAACCGAAGATTGCTGTTAATTAATAATTCCCTTGCCTTCATGTCACCGTTCTTATATTTTATAAATAATTCTTTTTCAAGAGGCGCTGTTAATATTTTGTATTTACCTATCTCTTTAAAATATTGCTTAACTAAATTCGTATCATACTCAGTACTTATATTTTCCTCTTCTTCCTCATTTACTGGTATTTCTAAGGCTATATCGTCTTCTAAATAAATATTGTTTAACTCAAAATAAAAACTAAGCATTTTCCAAAGATGTTCATTATTCTTTAATACATCCAATTCATCATCTTCTAATTCATTTAAAATCTGAACTATATATGTTCTTAGTTTTCTAGATTCTTTATATACTCCAAGTAACACCTTTTCATTAAAACAATTTATTTTTTTTAGGAGTAAACTTAAACTATTTAGATTCTTTAAAATTTCTTCTTTATTTTGGGTATTTTTGCAATTAGAATTTATATAGTTTGTAACAACAGAATAATCTCCCAATTCAGTTAACTTACTTGCATATTCAAAAAGTTTATTTTGAAATAAGCATGAAAAGTACTTTTCAAACGTAACATTTGATATTTTGTTTAAATCCATATTATATATGGTACGTTTTACTTCTCTAAAAAATAAACTTTTAAATGTTTCCTCATCTATATTCATAAACTTAAATTTTTTATAAGTTTTACCACATAACGGATACAAGCAAGTTAGTAAATTGTTTTCTAGACTTTTGTTTCCTTTTCTAATATCCTTTATAACTTTTATTTCTGGATTCATTATTATCACCTTTTCTTTTTAAGGTATTTGTACGCCTTTATTTAGTTGCTATAATACCAAAAAAGTAATTAATAGTCAATTATTTTCATGTTGGTATTTTTACTAATATATGTTAAAATAAAGTAATATTAAAGGAAGTGGTTTTGTGGCAAGTGTTGGTATAGTATGTGAATATAATCCCTTTCATAATGGTCATTTGTATCATTTAAATAGTATTAGAAAACTATATCCTAATGATACGATCGTTTTGGTGTTAAGTGGAAATTTTACTCAGCGGGGAGATTTTTCAATAATTGATAAATGGACGAAGGTAAAGATTGCTAAAGAAATGGGAATTGATCTTATTGTTGAACTCCCTTTTGTATTCGCAACACAATCGGCTGATTTTTTTGCTTATGGAGCTATTAGCCTTCTTGAAGCATTGAAAGTTTCAAAGATCGTTTTTGGAAGTGAAAATGATAATCTTGCTGACTTGGAAGCGATTGCTAAATGCCAGGTTCAAAATGAAGATTATGATAAATTGGTTAAAATTTATTCTAAGTTTGGACTAAATTATCCTACTGCAGTTAGTAATGCCTTATATGATTTAACTGGCAAAAGAATAGATACTCCCAATGATTTATTAGGAATTAGTTATATAAAGACTATTTTAAAAAACAATTATAAAATAAAACCAATATGTATTAAAAGAACTACCGATTATCATGATGATGTGTTAAATAATATAAGTAGTGCGACTGCAATTAGAAAAGCCTTAGAAAATGGTTTAGATGTTAGAAAGGCAGTACCTGAGATGGTTATTAAGTATTTAGATTATGATAATCTACATTTTAAGGAAAAATATTTTTCTTTACTCAAATATCGAATTTTAACTGATGAAGATTTGTCTAGCTATCAAGGTGTTGACGAAGGTATTGATAAAAAATTAAAAAAAGCAGTTGTTTGCAGTACTTCATACGATGAACTCATTGATAGCGTGAAATCTAAAAGATATACTTATAATAGAATTAATAGAATGCTATTACATATTCTAGTTGGATTTACTAAAGAAATGTCTAAAAGCATGAAAGAAATTGATTATATAAGAATACTTGGTTTTAACGATAAAGGAAGAAGCTATCTTAATAAGGTAAAAAAAGAGGTTAATTTACCAATACTTAGTCGTTTCAAAAGAAATTTTAGTCCTATTTTAGACTTTGAACTTAAAACAACAAGTATTTATGGTTTGATTAATAATGATAGAAATTTAATTTTAGAAGAATATAATAATCACTTGGGAGGAGAAAATAATGAAAAGTAATATGTTAAGAACTAAAAAGAAGGGACAACTTTATGTAGTATCTGGACCATCGGCTTGTGGAAAGGATTCCATTGTTAAAAAGTTACTTGAAAAGAGAAATGATTTATGGTTATCAATTTCTTGTACTAGTAGAAAACCAAGACCTTTAGAAAAAGATGGGGTTGATTATTTTTTCTTAACAAAGGAAGAATTTGAAGAGAAAATAAGACAAAATAAACTTTTAGAATATGCAAAATATGCTGATAATTACTATGGTACCCCACTAGAAAGCATTGAAAAACATTTAAATAATGGCGAGGACGTAATATTAGTAATTGAAATTCAAGGTGCTTTACAAATAAAGGAAATTTTACCGGATACATTATTTATCTTTATTCTTCCTCCTACTATGAAAGAACTTAAAAGAAGACTTGAAAATCGTGGCACAGAGGATAAAGCAAAGATCGATAAACGATTCTTAAGAGCATATGAAGAGATTAATGAAGTAAGTAAATACAATTATGTTGTGGTCAATGATGACTTAGACGTAGCAGCAAAAAAAGTTGAGGCTATTTTAATTTCTGAGAAGTGTCGCGTAGATAGAATTGAGTCAATTGATGTTGATAATATAGAAGAAAAAATCCATGAGGCTTTAATTAGCTAGACACGGATTTTTTTATTTTGATATAAACTATGTATTATTTTTTAATAATATTCAACAAAAAAAGACCTTCGAGGTCTTTTAAAAACTAGTCTTTAATTTCTTCTATCTTCATTAGGTTAGTTTGTCTATTATCACCAGTGTTAGGGAAACTTCCTGTTATTACAATTATGTCTCCTTTTTCTAGTTCCATATTTTCTTTAGCACATTTAATACTTTTATCTAATACTTCATCTGTTGAACTACAAACTGGTAATATTACTGGATAGCATCCCCAGTTCAAAGCAAAACGTCTACCTGTTTTTTCATCTGGACATAAACCTAAAATAAGTGCGTTTGGTTTTAAGTTACTAATTAATCTAGCTGTTGAACCAGTAATTGTAGCAGCACATATTAATTTTGCATCTAAGCGATTAGCACTTTCTACAACACATTCAGCAATAGCACTTGGTACATTGTCAGCTTGTTTTTTAATTGAAATATAATCAAATGCAGCATATTTTTCTGTTGTTTCACAGATATTAGCCATAGCTTGTACTGTTTCAACTGGATGCTTTCCAACAGTTGTTTCACCTGATAACATAACTGCATCAGTACCATCTAAAACTGCATTAGCGATATCACTAGTTTCAGCTCTTTTTGGACGGTTATTTTCCATCATTGTTTCAAGCATTTCTGTTGCTACTATAGCAAGCTTGCCCATTTGACGTGCTGTTCTAATCATACGTTTTTGAACGATTGGTAACATTTCACTAGGTATTTCAGTACCTAAGTCTCCACGAGCAACCATAACACCATCAGATACCTCTAAGATTTCTTTTAAGTTATCTATACCTAATTGGCTTTCGATCTTACAAATAATTTGTAAATCTTCACGATTATGTTCTTTTAATATTTTCTTTATTTCTAATACATCTTCTTTGCATGAAACAAATGAAATAGCAAGATATTCTCCTCCATTTTCGCATGCATATTTTAAATCTTCACGATCTAAGTCACTAACATATGGAATATTTAATTTAACGCCAGGTACACTCATACTCTTGCGGTTTCCTAAAACTCCACCTGCTAATATTTTACAAGTAACTCCATCATCTTCTACTGATTCTACTACTAATCTCATTTTAGCGTTTTCTAGTAAAATAGTATCTCCTACTTTTAATGATGAAATTGCTTCAGGATGGTTAGTTGAAAATTTTTCTTCAGTTCCAAGAACTTCTTCTTTAACCATACGAATTGTTTTACCTTCTACTAATTCGATTTTGTCATTTTCTAACATACCACTTCTGAATTCTGGTCCTTTAGTATCCCAAAGAATTGCTATGTTCATTCCAGTTCTTTTTCTTACTTCACGAACTGATGAAATAGCAAGTTTTCTTTCCTCTAATGTAGCGTGAGTGAAATTTACACGAGCTACATTCATTCCAGCTAGAACCATCTTTTCCATTACATCAGGTTGATTTGATGCAGGGCCGATACTACAAACAATTTTTGTTTTTTTCATATATAACACTCCTTTACTTTTCTTCAGCAGATTTATTATATAACATTTTCTCTGGAAAATATAGTCTTATTTTTTATTTTTGACATTTTGGGCAATAATATGTACCTCTTCCATTAATGTGAGTCACTATAATTTGACTATTACAGGTTGGACATAGAGCATTTTTCTTACCATGTACATTAAGTTTTGCTTGAAAAAGGCCATGAACTCCTTCACTCGATGTAAAACTTTTAATTGTAGTTCCTCCAAGCTTTACTGCCTCACTTAAGATTATTTTTGTATTATTAATAATTGTTAAACACTCATTACGTGATATATCACAACCTCTACGCATAGGGGAAATCCCACTTTTGAATAATATTTCATCATCATAGATATTACCTATACCACAAATAATATTTTGATTAAGTAAAATTGTTTTTATCGGTAATTTTAACTTGTGAATCTTATCAAATAAATAGTCCTCTGTTATATCATCATAAAATTCTTTTCCTAGTTCACTTAAAGGTTTTACTTTATAAGTATCCTCTTTCGGAATAAGATACATTTTTCCAAATTTTCTTACATCATGATATCTAAAACTTATTTCATTATCCAAAATAAATTCTACGTGTTCATGTTTAGTGATTTCATCACCTTTATTTCTGAAGAAAAATTTTCCTTCCATTCTAAGATGTATAAGTAGAGAATAATCATCCAATTCAATAACTATAAATTTTCCCCTAGTTGTAATACTATTAATTTTTTGACCTATTATTTTCTTTTTAAACTCTTTGGGTGTAGGAGATGCTATTATATTGTCCCAATAAATAGCACAATCAGTTATTCTTTTTCCTACAATTCCCGGTATCAAATTTTTTACGACTGTCATTACTTCTGGTTTTTCTGGCATAGTATTCACTTCCCATCTTTTTCATTTTGCTTCATACCAATTGTTACCTATTTCAATATCTACTTTTAATGGAACCTTCAAAGTAAATGTATTTTCCATAATATCTTTTACTATTTGCTTTACTTCTTCTAATTCACTTTTTATGACATTAAATACAAGTTCATCATGTACTTGAATTAACATTTTACTTTTTAAACCACGTTTATTAAATTCGCTATAAATTTCAACCATAGCTTTCTTTAATATGTCAGCAGCTGTTCCCTGGATTGGAGTATTTAGAGCCATTCTTTCACCACTGCTTCTGATCATATAATTTTTACTCTTAAGTTCTTCAACAACTCTTTTTCTGTTCATTAATGTTCTGACATACCCTTTTTCATAGGCATCCTTTTTCTCTTGTTCCATAAATTCGTGGATTCCGGGGAAAGTATTTAGATAATTTTCAATGAAGTTTTTAGCTTCTTTCATATCTATTCCTAAATCTTCTGATAAACCAAAGCTGCTAATTCCATATAAAATACCAAAATTAACTGCTTTTGCGCTTCTTCGCATATCTTTAGTAACTTCTTCAATTGGTACTTTAAATATCTCTGAAGCTGTTTTTGTGTGAATATCTTTCCCTTTTTTAAATGCATCTATTAAATTTTTTTCATTAGACATAGAAGCAAAAACACGTAATTCTACTTGGGAATAGTCACTAGACATTAATACTGAATCTTCGTCTGCAATGAAAGCTTTTCGAATAAGCTTTGAAAAATCACTTCTGGCTGGAATATTTTGTAAATTGGGACTGATACTAGATAATCTACCTGTACGAGTTAGAGTTTGTGTGAAGATTGTATGAATCCTTCCATCATCTCTTACTTCTGTCTTTAACCCTACGGCATAATTTGTATATAGTTTAGCTAATGTTCTATACTCAAGAATCTTTGGAACTATTGGATGCTCATATATAATTTTATCTAAAATGTCCTTACTAGTAGAGTATTTATTATCCTTTGTTTTCTTTGGATATCTTATTTTTAAATCTTCAAATAAGACTTTAGCAAGCTGTGATGGACTCATAATATTAAATTCACACATTGCATCACTATAGATATCTTTTTCCAATTCATCCATTTTTTTCTTTAATTCTATTTCAATTTCCCCTAAATATTCTTTGTCAACTTTAATTCCAGTAATTTCCATATCTGCAAGTACTGTGGTAAGAGGCATTTCTATATCTTTGAATAATGATTCCTCTTCATTTTCTTTTAATTCATTTATAACTTGTTCTTTGGTTTCATAGATGAACTTTGCCTTACTACAACAAAGTTGTTTTAAAGTTTCTAAATCTACATCTTTAGGTCTTTTTTCTGTACCATATGAATCTTCATATGGAGTAATATTATAATCAAAACTACTAGCTACAAAGCTAATATCATCTTTAACTGTATAATCTAATAAATACATTCCAATCATGGCATCATAATTACAATTATTAATTTTAATACCTAAATTATTTAAAACTACTATACTTTTTTTTAGATCATATGTCATTTTAGAAGAACTACCTTGAAATAAATCTTTATGTTTTTCGATATCTTGTGGTGATAGAAAATAGCCTTTTTCTCCATCATATATTCCAACACCTAAAATAGTACTCTTACTATAAACTGTTCCTCTTGTTTCTAAATAAAAGGAAAATGGTTTAACTCCTAATGTAGAGATATCAGAAAGTAGAATTTTATCCTCTTTTTTTGACATTTTTTCTGTAAAGCTATCATTACTATTCATATCAAAATTAATTTTTCTTAATAGAGAGTGAAATTCTAATTCTTCAAGTATGGATTTAAATTTTTGAAAATCATAACCATTATATTTGCAATCTTCTAAAGTAAAGTCAATGGGTACTTCACGATAAATGGTTGCCAAATCATAACTCATATATGCATTTTCTTTATCAGTAATCAACTTTTCACGAGTTTTAGGAGAAATATCTTCAAGATTTTCATAAACACCATCCAAACTACCATACTTTTCTAGTAAATTAATAGCTGTTTTTTCTCCTATTCCTTTAACTCCTGGTATATGGTCACTTGGATCTCCCATAAGTGACTTCAAATCAATCATTTTAATTGGATCTACTTTATAAGTTTTTCTAAACTCCTCCTTATCCATCATGATATGACCGCTTTGTTTTAATAATTTTACAATTACTTCATCACTTATTAGTTGTAATAAATCTTTATCACTACTAACAATAGTTGCTATAAATTGGTCTTCTTCATCGACTATTTTTGCTAAAGTACCAATTATATCATCTGCTTCATAATTATCAATTTCAAAGTGTTTTATTCCCATTGTATCTAAAACTTCTTTGGCTTTTGGAAATTGTAATTTTAACTCTTCTGGCATGGCCTGTCTTCCTGCCTTATAGTCATCATATTTGTCGTGTCTAAATGTCTTACCTTTATCAAAAGCAACTAAAATATAGTTTGGACTTTCTTCTTTAATAATTTTATTCATCATATTGATAAATCCATATAATGCATTAGTAGGAAAACCCTTCCCATTACGCATTATATTGCCACTATAACTAGTTGCATAAAAACTCCTAAATAATAGATTATTACCATCTACTAAAATTACTTTCTTCATGTTATATCACCTACTCAATTATAACATACTTTTTGTAGTTAATATATTTATTTTATAATTGTAACTGAACCATTAGTGTTCCTATAAACATCTTGTTTATCAAGCCTCATTATTCTATCACTCATCAAAAATACTATTATTAAAAATATTATATATATACCTAATAAACTAAAACCCTTCTTTAATACTTTTTCCATAATAACATCTCCCTTCAATTACACTTAAATTATATCTAATACATTTGTTCGTGTCAATTGTTTTTTAAACGTTTGTTTGACATTTTACAATTAAAATGTTAATATTATTTTAGCGAGGAGTGATAATATGGAAAAACTTACCGAAAGTCAGTATAATATCCTACAAGTCTTAAAAAAATTGATAGCTGAAAGAGGTTTTCCTCCTACTGTTAGGGAAATTGGAGAAGCTGCTCATTTGTCATCACCTGCAACTACGCATTTTCATTTAAATAAATTAGCAGAAAAGGGATATATTGAGAAGGGTAATGGAAAAAACAGAACTATTAAACTGTTAGTAGAAAATGAATTTTTACAAAAAGATGATGATATTGTTGATGTTCCTCTACTTGGAAAGGTTACAGCTGGTTCTCCTATAGAGGCTATTGAGATGCCTAATGAGTTCTTTCCTTTACCTGCTAACTTGATTGCTGGCAAAAAAGAAGTATTTACTTTAAAGGTAAGTGGTGAAAGTATGATTAATGTCGGAATTTATGATGGTGACATTTTAATCGTAGAAAGAAAAAATACAGCTGTTAATGGAGAAACAGTTGTAGCGATGAATGAAAATAATGAAGTTACAGTGAAGACTTTTTACAAGGAAAAAGATCATTTCAGATTGCAACCAGAAAATGATACCATGGCTCCAATTATTTTGGATAAGGTTACTATCTTAGGTAAGGCAATCGGATTATATAGAAAATTTTAAAAGAGGTTACACATTTTAAAATGTAATCTCTTTTTATTTGTTCTTTTTAATTTTACTATAATCTTTATTTGCAGAATTAGGCCTCTTAATATCTAAATACATTCTCAATAGCTTGTGCCTTATATTCTCATTTTGATAACTAATATTGCAAATAGCAATTATATCATTGTGAGGATTTAAAAGCTCTTCTAGTTCCGTATCACATATTAACTCATTATTTAAGACATTCTCTTTATAATTATTAATTAAGTCTAATATAATATCTGTATAACAAATTTCATCTGAAAAGAATAATTCTGACATGGTGTTTGAAAAAGATATAATATTTTCTTCTGCTACATCACCATTGTTTGACGAAGATATGCTTTCATCATACTCTTCTAAAAATTCATGTAGAGTTAATGGTGCGGCATAATAAAGATAATCAAGAATATGTAATTTGGAGACTTGCTTTAAATAATCATATTTTATTTTGCAATCGTTTAGTATTCTTCTTTGTTCACTTGAATCTAGAGATGTAAAGAAAATAGATGAATTAAGCATTTCAATTAAACCATATGTATTCTCATTTATATAGAGTTCAAGATCATCAATATCATTAATATTTTCCTCATAAAAGCGAATGGTTTCTTTATCCTCTTCTTCATAATTATTATCCATAATACTAGTAAATAATAATTTATAATCATCTAAAAAAATAATACTTATAATACTTTGATATAATTTCTCATTTTCCTTTAATACTTCAAACATTGGTAGTACTTTATCACATATTAAATCATAGTCATCTGATGTAGATAATTCCTTTTTAAATAAATTAGAAATTTCATTTCTTAAAATGAATGTGGCATTATTAAAATTCATAAGTACTTGTTCCTCCAATATCCTTTAACTTTTGTTTTATTTTTGGCTTACAGTTATTAATATAATTACTATTTGCTTCAGACTTAAAGGTATCAGTATAATTATAAATACTATCGTATAATTCTAAAATAAGAATTTCTTGAAAGGTGAAATTTTCTCCAATTTCTGCCATCACATATTCTAAATCCCATTTTTCTATTTTATTTAGTAGTTCATCATTAGTATTGTCAACTTTATAATATTTGCTTTTAAACAACATGTTTTTATAATACTCTTTAATTATTGGTAACATTAAATCATAATAATTATCTGGGTCACTATAATATAAAGAATGAAGGGTACTAGAAATTTCTGATACTGATTTTTTCTTGGCCTCTTCTTCATTATATTTTAAATTTTTATCAAATAATATTTTTATGTTTTCTTTTGTATATCTACAAGTATAATAAAATCCTTCTATGTAATGATAAGGAAAAAATTTTTTTAAATAGTCATTTAAATCTTTATTATCTAAAAATAACTTTCTTTTATTAAAATATGACATTTTCTGAAACTCTTCAAATGATGATACAAAATCACAAATATATGAAGGAACATTTTCTATTTGATTTAAAAGATCGTTTATATTTTTTACACTTGATTTAAATTCTTCAAAAATTTGTTTTTCTTCATCATAAAAATCATTTTCTTCATTGTTATTAATGAGACAAAAATCATGATAAAACATACCTAATAATAATTTATACTCTTTGTAATTTCTTATTTTCATTTTCTGAAAAACGAGAAGAAGTGCTCCCTCATATTCTTCTTCTACATGCTCATAAAAATTTTTGTTGTCTTTTAAGTCACTAAATCTAGTCTCTTTATTAGCAACTCTTATATTACATTTTCTTTCTAAACTTCTAAGTTCTTTTTGAATTTGTGAGCGTAAATCTATAGTCGGAGTTGTCGTATCATTTATATAATATTTATTAGGCATATACATCACCTCATTATTGTTTATTATCTTTAGTAAGAGTTTTTATAATATAACTTGAAATAAGTAATCCAGCACTAGGAGGCACAAATGAGTTAGAGGGTATTACACCATGAATTTTATTTTTGGGTACTTCTCTACTACACATTACATATAGCTTTTTATTAATTTTTTGGTCTTTTAGGTATTTTCTTATTCTTCGTGCGATAGGATCACCAGATGTTTTCATTACATCAATGATTTCTAAATCTTCAGGATTTTGTCTATTTCCAGTTCCCATGGAGGAAATTATTTTAATGTTGTTTTTAAGACAATATTTAATTACATTTTCTTTAACTTTAATACTATCACAACAATCAGCAACATAATCTATATGATAGTTAAATAGTTCTTTATAATTTTCTTCGGTAATTAATTTATTAATACAAATTACTTCACATAGAGGATTTATATCTTTAATTCTTTCTTTAAAACATTCTGTTTTATATTTACCTATCGTTGATGAGAGTGCTATTATTTGTCTATTGATATTTGTTATATCAACAGTATCATAGTCTACTAAAATAAGGGTACCTATATTTGAACGAGCAAGAGATTCAACTACATATCCTCCTACTCCTCCTAATCCTAGAACAAGGATTGTTTTTTTTGATAAGTCGTTTACTTTTTCTTTTCCAAAATAGGCTTCTAATCTTATAAAACGGTTTTCATTAATACTTTTCATTAGGCTGCATCATCCTCATAAACTTTTACTTTTTTCTTGGCGCTATGAATTATATCTAGTGGTTTATTACTAACTGTTTTATATAAATATGATAATTTAGAGTATTCTCTTTGATTATTTCTAGCAATGTCATAATAATGTTTTAAGTTTATATAGTCTTTACTATTAACTGGCTCTAAAAATTCTAAAATTCTTTCAAAATCAGCAAGTGAAATGATTGATTTATTTATAATAGTAAAATCAAATTGATCAAAATCTTTAATTAATCTGAATAACTTACCTAAATTATTATCTGAAATATATTTACTAATATTTAATCGTTCTAAATTGGCAGATGCATATTCTATCTTCTCTAATCTAGATTCTGAAATTATGTCAAACACCTGAAGTTTTTTTAAATCAAGATAACGATTTTTTTGATTTGGAGTTCTATTTTTTAAATCTAGGATAAGAGTTCCTATAAGACTATCAAAACCATCAGAAATTTTATCAGTGATTTTAGTAATTCTGTAAACGTCATATTTATTATTGTCATCTGTTTTGGTTGATACCAAAATGCTTTTAGTCCCTGATTTAGAACTTAGGCGAACAAATTCCATTACTGATGATGTTGTTGATGTTGTAAGGTGTTTTAAGTTTAAATATTCATAATAACTATTACCGTTTACAACTATGTCACTTGGTCTAATGTCTTTTGTATAAAATTCATCACTTACTTTTACTGCATTTTTTAGATTTACCTCAACATTTAATATTCTGTTACGATTAATTATAGGAAGTACTAGCATATAAATCACCTCAATATATCGCTTATTATAACATATTTCATGTTTTTTTACAAAAAATATGTAAAATATGCAAAAAAAAATGCCAAAGGAGCGTTCTTGGCATAACGATAAAACCTGCTCTTATATACAGGTGGGTATCTCTAGCCTATCTTTAGGATTCCTATTAATAAACAGGCATTCAACACGGATAAACTTTATCAAGATTCCCTTATCGTCTCTTTAGTCGGTTTTATAATTGCTAGTATCGCATCCTTTAGACAATTATATTGTACCACATATCTAATATTTTATACAACCTTATAATATTTATTTTACTAAATTTTACATTTTCTTATTATTTTTTATTGCATATATTACTGTAGGTGATTTTATGTATTTTAAAAGCAAAGATATCCAAATGTATTATGAAAAATATGGAAATGGCAATGATATAATGTTAATACTTCCTGGTTGGGGTGAAACACGTAAGACTTTTAATAAAATTATTGAGTATTATAAAAATATTTATACTATTTATATTATGGATTATCCTGGTTTTGGAAACACTAAATTTCCAAGTGGGGATTTAACAATTTATGATTATGCCCTCTTAATAAAAGAGTTTATGATTTCTGAAAAGATTAGCAATCCAGTTTTACTTGCCCATTCTTTTGGTGGAAGAATAGCCATTATTTTAACTGGTTATTTTAATATTAAAATAGAGAAAATGATACTTATGGATATAGCGGGAATTAGAAGAAAAAGTATTAAACGATGGTTGAAACAAAAAATTTATAAATTTAGAAAAAAATGTAATGTATTTTTACCAAAGCGGTTTAGAAAAAATTATTTAAAACGCCTTAAAAATAAATATGGTTCGACTGACTATAATAGTTTAGGAAAGAATATGATTAAAACTTTTACTAATGTTATCAATGAAGATTTAAGAAAATATGTTAACAAAATAAGCAGTGAGGTTTTGTTAATTTGGGGAATGAGAGATATAGATACACCATTAAAAGATGGATACTTTTTTAATAAAAAGATAAAAGATTCGGCCTTAATTATATTTCCTTATGGTACTCATTTTACATACTTAGAATATCATATACAAATTCTTAGTATCATTGATTGCTTTGTTAATAACACGTAAAAAGGTCTTTAGTTATTACTAAAGGCCTTTTAATATTGGATTCCCCAAACTACATAATATTTGGCTTCACTTCCACAACAAACGCATTTATCATCAATAAGTGCTTTATTTTCTAATATACATCTTGATTTACAACCTCTGATTTCTTTAATTTTTTCTTCACATTTAGGATTTCCGCACCACATAGCGTGAATAAATCCTGGTTGAGTTTCAAGAATTTGCTTTATTTCATCTAAATTATGAGCTTCAAATGTCAATTTGTCTCTTCTTTCTTTTGCTCTTTCATACATATCGTGTTGAATTATTTCTAATAGATCTTTTGTATATTTTACAATATCAATATTCTTAGCAACATCCATTTTTTCTCTAGTGTCTCTTCTCGCAACAACAATTTTATTTTGTGCTAAATCGCGTTCACCAATTTCTATTCTTACAGGAATTCCGTTTACTTCTGCTTCTGCAAATTTAAAGCCTGGTGATTTTTCGGTATCATCTATATACGCAACTACACCATTATTTAGTAATTTTTCTTTATATTCTTCAGCTATCTTCTTTACTTCTTCACTTTTACCAATTGGAATAATAACTACCTGTTTTGGAGCAATACGAGGTGGTAAAACCAAACCATAATCATCACTATGAACCATGATTAAAGCTCCAATCATTCTTGTTGTTGTTCCCCATGATGTTTGGTAAACATATTCTTCTTTATTTTCTTTATTAGTAAATTTAACATCATAAGCTTTAGAAAATTTCTGTCCAAAATAATGTGATGTTCCAGCTTGTAAACTAACTCCATTATACATTAGAGCTTCATTTGTTAGTGTATATTCAGCACCAGAAAATTTTTCTTTTTCAGTCTTTTTTCCTCTAATGGAAGGGATTGCTAAGACATTATTATGAAAGTCATGGTAAACTCCCATCATTTGATCTGTTTCTTTTTCAGCTTCTTCTTTAGTAGCATGTACTGTGTGACCTTCTTGCCATAAGAACTCACGACTTCTAAGGAATGGTCTAGTTTCTTTTTCCCAACGGAAAACATTGCACCACTGATTGTATAACATTGGCAAATCACGATGAGACTTAACATGATTATGATAATAATCACAGAAAAGTGTTTCACTTGTTGGACGAATACAAAGTTTCTCATCCAATTTTTTACTACCGCCTTCTGTTACCCAAGCGACTTCAGGGGCAAAGCCTTCTACTAAATCTTTTTCTTTATTTAACATATTTTCAGGTATTAATAAAGGCATTTGACAGTTCACATGTCCTAATTTTTTAAATTCTTGATCCAAAATACTTTGCATTTTTTCCCAAATGGCATAACCGTTTGGCTCTATAACAATACATCCTTTAACAGAAGAATAATCTGCTAAATGAGCAGCTTTTACAACATCTGTATACCATTTAGCAAAGTCAACATCTCGTGATGTTATTTTTTTATTATCTTTTTCCATACTACCCTCTTTTCTTATAACAGAAAAAAACTATTACATATATTTACTCATAGATTTCATCATTTGATTTATTTGCTTTTGATTAGGCTTTCTACCCATTTGACTCATTAAATCTTTAATCATAGTTTCATTAATAGGCGGGTTTTTCTTTAAATATTTTTTTGTAACAGTACGGGCAATAAAAAAGCCAATAACTGCTCCAATAATTAAACCAATTAATACTAATAATATATCATGTAACATATAATCTCTCCTTTTCCTCTTATATTTTACTAGATTTTTCTTTATTCGTAAAGGGTGAGTTATAATGAAGTCTTAATAAGTACCTATTAATTTATTATTTTTATAAATATCTTTTAAAAAGAAATAGTCGTTATTTGCAAAATCACAAACAAAAAAATTAGGATTTTCTTTATATAAACCTTTAAAAAAATAATTTTGATCTTTACTAGTACTTATTTTAATATATGTTTTCTTTACTTCCATAGTAGTTATTTCTGATAAGTAGAAGTTATTATATATATGTACGTTACATCTTTTACTATATGGAATGTCTTGGTGTAATGTAATAAAGAGACGACGATCTAATTCTTCTTTTGGAAGAGGTTTTATTAATTGATAAAAAAGATGCTTTCCATATATTATATTGTCTTTTTTGATGGTATATACCTGTTTTAAAAGATTATAAAGGGAAATTTCATAATTATAATATAAAGCTAAATATTCTTCTCTAATATCAAATACAAAAAAAGTTCTCATTTTATCACCTATTTCTATTTAAGTATAAAATTTGAGAACAAG
This sequence comes from Clostridium sp. CAG:417, assembly GCA_000432835.1. Classification (GTDB taxonomy): domain Bacteria; phylum Bacillota_I; class Bacilli_A; order RF39; family UBA660; genus CAG-417. Next base: position 49,070 of record FR890367.1, read on the forward strand.
ATTTTTTGTCGAATTATATTATTTAATAAGATTTTCTACTCTCTTTTCTAGACTATCAGTATCAAAGCCGTATTTCTTTAATACATCATCTTTGCTACCACTAGCTCCATATTCTTCTTGTGATATTATATATTTGTCATTAAATATTAGTTTATTCCATACAACACTTGGCGCTTTTTCGATAACAATTTTTTTCTTTTCTACTGGTAAAATTTCATCTATATATTCATCTGTTTGTTTTAAGAAAGTATTTAGTGAAGGCATGCTCACAACTCTTAGATCAAAACCTTTTGTGAAAAGGCGATCACTTATTTCTATGGCCTGGTGTAGTTCTTCACCAGAAGATATTAATATTCCATCTAATTGTCTTTGCTCTTTTTTGACAATATATCCGCCATATTTAACATTATTTATAGAAGTATTTTCTAGGCACTTTACAGGGCTCTTAGTAAGAACTATTGCCTTAGGATTATCATTTGATGACATAATTATTTTGTATACACCAGCCACTTCATTGGCATCACATGGTCTATAAACGTCTAAATTAATAGTATTTCTTAGAGTGTTTAATTGCTCAATTGGTTGATGAGTTGGGCCATCTTCGCCGACGCTAATAGAATCATGAGTAAAAATATATGTTACTGGTAGATGCATCATACAAGCTAGGCGCATTGCTGGACGCATATAATCACTAAATGCTAAAAATGTTGACCCATACGCACGATATCCTACTAAACTTAGACCGTTTAAGATTGAGGACATAGCATGTTCTCTTACACCAAAATAAATATTTTTACCGGCATAGTTAGATTCTTCAAAATCTTTGCCATCTTCTATATAATTTTTACAACTAGAAAATAAATCAGCACTACCACCAAATAAAAGATTTGAGGCCTTACTGTAAGCATTTAGAACTTTACCAGCAGTTAGGCGAAGTTCTGCTTCTTCATTTGATATATCTAAATCATTTATAACAATATCTTTTTTATTAGCCATTAGTGAATTAATAAAATTTAAATCTTCTTCTGATAGTTTGGTTAATTTTTGTTCAAAGTCTGAAACAAGGTTAGCATTTCTTTCATTTATAAGATATTGAAAATCTTCCATTGCTTCAAGGGATACTGTAAATGATACATCACGAAGATTTAATTTTTGCTTTATAGATGAAATGTCTTCTTTTTCAAGTGGGGTTCCATGACATAAATTACTACCCTCTAGTTTTGAATACTGACCAATATTTGTTGATACTTCTATTAGAGTTGGTTTATCACTTAATTTTGCTTGGTCAATAGCAGCACTAATCATAGCAGAATCTTCACCATTTAAAACTTCTAAAGTATTCCAACCTAAACCTTCATAAATTAAGCGAACGTTTTCTGTAAAGGTTAGTTTTGTTTTACCGTCTAGAGACATTTTATTAGAATCATATAGAACAATTAAGTTATTTAGTTTAAGAGTTCCAGCAAGAGATGCTGCCTCATAGCTTACCCCTTCCATTAGGTCTCCATCACTACATAAAACATAAGTTTTGTAATCAACTACGTCTTCTTTAGAATGTAGTAAGGCGTTGGTATGTTTTTGTCCCATTGCCATTCCAACGGCACTAGCAAATCCTTCACCTAATGGACCTGTTGACATATCTACTCCTGGTGTTTTGTTATATTCTGGATGACCTGGTGTAAGTGAGTCAAGTTGTCTAAATGATTTTAAATCATCTAATTCAATATCAAAACCAGCCATAAATAGTGTTGCATAAAGCAGGCTTGAAGCATGACCAGCACTTAGAATGAAACGATCACGATTATAAAAGTTAGGATTACTAGGATCAAATTTTAAATGATGAGCATAAATAGTATAAATAATTGGAGCTGCATCTAAAACTATACCTGGATGACCGCTTTTAGCATTATCTATCATATCGATTCCAAGCATTCTAATAGTATCAATTATTTTTTGTTCATTTATAGGATTATCATTATTTTTAGTAACACGCACAATAATCACTCCTTGTTTATATTATACATTTTAAAGATATATATTTCAACTTTATTTTGTAAACCTTAAGTTATGTAAAGAAAAAACTTCGTTTCTTTTTATCTAAAAAACGAAGTTTTACTTAATTTATTATATTTTAATTAGTCTTTTTTTCACTATTTATTGTAAAATGTTCATCAATATAGTCAATTGTTACTGTAGAAGAAGGTTTGATCTCATTATTGATTAATTTTTTAGCTAATAATACTTCAATTGTTCTATTAACTACTCTTTTTAATGGTCTAGCACCATAAGCTACATCGTATCCTGTATCTACTAAATATGATTTAGCTCTATCTGTTAAAACTATTGAAATGTTACTTTCTTTTAATCTATCCTCTATTTGAGCAATAATTTTATCTAGTATTTCTCTAATTGTTGATTTTTGTAGTTCATTAAAGATAATTATTTCGTCGATACGGTTGATAAATTCTGGCCTAAAGTAATTTCTTACTTCATCTAAGACCTTTTCTTTATTGCCTTCAAGAACATAATTACTTCCAAGGTTTGATGTCATAATGATAATTGTATTTTTAAAATCTACTGTTCTACCATTGGAATCTGTTAATCGTCCATCATCTAGAATCTGTAATAAAAGATTTAAAACTTCAGGATGAGCTTTTTCTATTTCATCAAATAAAACTATACTATAAGGATTTCTTCTCACAGCTTCAGTTAATTCTCCACCTTCATCATATCCAACATATCCTGGAGGGGATCCAATTAATCTAGAAACTGAGAATTTTTCCATATATTCACTCATATCAATCCTAACCATGTGCTTTTCATCATCAAATAATTCATAAGCAAGACTTCTAGCTACTTCTGTTTTACCAACTCCTGTTGGACCTAAAAACATAAAGGAACCAATTGGTCTATTAGGATCTTTAATACCACTACGACTCTTTAGAATAGCATCACTTACGAGCTTAATAGCCTCATCTTGGCCTTTTACTCTCTTCTTTAAATTATCTTCTAAAAGAAGAAGCTTTTCACGCTCGCTACTTACTAATTTAGATATTGGAACGTTTGTCCATCTAGAAATTACTGCAGCTATATCGTCTGGTGTAACTACATCACTTATAAGTTGATTTTTAGTTTTGGCTCTTAATTCACTTAATTCTTTTTCAAGTTCTGGAATTGTACCATGTTTTAATCTAGCGGCAGTTTCAAGATCATATTCATTTTCAGCCTTCGATAAAGAAAACTTAGCCTTTTCTAGTTCTTCTTTTTTATCTTTAATTTTATCAATTATTTCTTTTTCACTATTCCATTTTTCTTTAAGATCATGTTCTTCGCTCTTAAGATTTGTTAGTGTTTCATCTAGTGAAAGAACTCTTTTTTTACTTATGTCATCTTTTTCTTTTTTTAAAGCTTCACGTTCAACCTCAAGACGCATTATTTCACGTTCAAGATTATCAAGTTCTTCTGGAACACTATCCAACTGGACCCTAATAGTTGCACAGGCCTCATCTATTAAATCAATAGCTTTATCAGGCAAGTATCTATCAGTAATATAACGGTTTGAAAGATTGGCAGCAGTCACTAGAGTTCTATCTTGAATAGTTACTCCGTGATGTATCTCAAATCTTTCTTTCAAACCACGTAAAATGGTAATTGTATCGATTATCGAAGGTTCACTTACTTTGACTTTTTGAAAACGTCTTTCAAGTGCACCATCTTTTTCAATATATTTACGATATTCATTTAATGTTGTCGCACCAATTACTTTTATTTCTCCACGGGCAAGCATAGGTTTTAAGATATTTGAAGTATCCATTCCGCCTTCGGAATTACCAGCGCCAACAATAGTATGGATTTCATCAATAAACATGATGATTTCTCCTTCACTTTTTTTGACTTCATTTAAGACTTTCTTTAAACGCTCTTCAAATTCTCCCCTATATTTAGCTCCGGCAATTAAGGATGCCATATCTAGTTCCCAAATAGTTTTATTTTTTAGGCTATTAGGAACATCTCCTTTAACAATTCGTTCAGCAAGGCCTTCTACTATGGCGGTTTTTCCGACACCAGGCTCACCTATTAAAACTGGGTTATTTTTAGTTTTTCGAGATAAGACACGTGTAATGTTACGTATTTCTTCATCCCTACCAATGACGGGATCCATTTTACCTTCTTTGGCTCTTTCAGTAATATTACGACCATATTTTTCTAGAACATTTTCTTCTTCATTATTATTAAACATAATATCACCCCTCATTGTTAATTATAGCACTATTTTAGCACTTGTCAATAGAGAGTGCTAATTATTTAGAAAATATGTGAAAATATTTAAATAGGTAGCAAAGCTTACCCATAATAAATATGGTATTTGTAAAAGACCAGCTAACTTTTCTTTTCTGTAAAACACCCTTATCATTCTAATCACTAATATAAGGAGAAGAAGAATAATTAAAATAGAAAATAGTCGCCATTTAAAAGTAAAGAAAAATATTGGCCAACTTAAATTTACAATCAACTGTTCATAATAGACTTTTTTTGTATCGTTATCGTGTAAATTGTTTATTTCAAGTTGCGCAAATGATATACCCATCAAAGTATATAATATGCTCCAAACTATAGGAAAAATGATGCCAGGTGGAGAAAGTGGTGGTTTAGCTAGTGTTTCATAATCCATAGTTTTGGATGTTATCAAGCCTACAATCCCTCCTAGTATTAAAGGAAGAAGAATGGATTTTAAATATATTTTAAATTTATTCATAAATTGCCTTCTTTCATATTAATAATTTATGGAAAGAAAAACATAAATATACAAAAAAGTGTACTTTTTTCGAGTACACTGTATTATAACTTCAACTTGACTACTTTTAAATTTTTTTGCTTGTTTCTTCATTTAGTGGAAGTAAGTTATTTAAATCTTCTAGTGAAGAGGCATCAAATATAGCGGATGCAATATTTATTTTTTCTATATATGGACGAGCTTTCTTAAGGATAAGCTCTTCTTCATTGCTACCTACTAAATTTATAATTTCTTCTAATGTTTTATCATTAAATAACTTTAAAAGTTCAGATATATAAAAAGCAATTTTTGCAGTTTTACTATTATTGATAATAAAACTCACTTTTTCCAAATCTTGATATGTATTATTACTATTTAAAAGTAATGTTTGATATGATGAAGTAAGGGATGATGCATAAAGATCATCTTTTGTGCCAACTATTTTTTTAGCTAAATTAATTTCTTCATTATAACTTAGTTTTTTATTTACACTATAAGATGTAAAAAAGTTAGTTGCAAGATTTTTCTTGGTAATAGTTGTTGCCTGTTCAACAAATTTCATCATTTCTTTTTCTTCACTACTACTTCTTAAGTCATTAATATATGATGATAGCATAATTTGAGATAAGAACTTTTCTTGGCCTTTGTTATCTATGATTTCTTGAAATAAATCCATTGTTTCTCGATGAGTTCTTTTCGATAATATATCTCTACTAAGCATAATATTTCTAGAACATAGTGGATACATTTCGTTGGCCCAACTAATACATTCTAATTGTTCATTTATATTTCTGTTTTGTAAAAGATTTTTATCTAACATCATAGAATAAACAGCTGCTCTTTTATGTGGGTTCAAAACTTGTTTAATATAATTTATAAATGGTAATACATCTTCTTCACTGCGAAATTTTTCAAAGTCAGGAGTATTTATTAATGATGAGATATCAGAAAGTATTTCTTTATCACTAATATCTATAATGGCATTTTCAATTGATTCTAAGTTTTTAAAACCTTTTTTCTTCAACCGAATTAAAAGACTACTCTTATAACCAAACACTAATCTGCGACGTTCTGCTTCATCTGTTAATTTGTTTTTAGTAATACTAATGTTTCGTTTTTCTTGTTTTTGCTGGCTGATTTTATCATGAATACTCCAAACAAGTTCACATGTAGCGCTATCATCTAAATCTTTGATTTGCTCTATATATGACTCTTTTTCATCTTTAGAGATTTGCTTATCTTTGAAAAATAAAACTACGGCAACGGCTTTTCCCTTTAGAGTAGTATCTTCTAGGAATATATGATTAAGATATTCTAATCTATCTTTCAACTCTTCTACATCTTGGTTAGTTAAAAGATAATTTAAATATTTTATTCTTTCGGGATCCTTAGTTTCTAAAACACTATTTACTAGTGTTTTGTAAGCAATCACCTCTTTTTTATCATTAAATTTCTGACTATCAAAAAGATTATCTAAGGCATCTAATGTTTCCGTTTGAAGAAATTTTGATGTTTTGATATCCCTTATTAGAGATAGTTGCTGTTCAAATGAAATATTTTTATATGTATAAGATTTTTGGAGAACTCTGGCATTTACTTTAGAAAGGATATGTTCATCAGAACAACTATTAATTTCTGCTGCTAATTGTTCTAACTCTTCTGGAGTACGGTATTCCCAGTGCATAGATTCTGATAAAAGTTGCATATTCTTCCAACTTTTATCTGGCATATCACCATCAAGAACAGCATTGATAAGTCTTTTTCTTTGTTCTTCCTTAACATCATATATAGGAAAGATATCATTATAACAGGTATCAAAAAAGTCAATTATTCCTGTTACTAAGTAATCACCTTTATTATTAATTTTTTTTATTATATCAAGATCTTTGGTATAAGATAGTATTCTTGTTAATTGATTAGCAAGCATTATTTTCACCCTCTTCATTATTTATATACTCTATAACTTTATTTATAGTATTAGAAAAATTGTTAAAATCAACATCAAACCAAACGACAGGCATTTGGTGATTAAAAAATGTAAATTGTCTTTTAGCGTATCTTCTAGAATTCTTTTTGATATCATCTTTTACTTCTTCTAGTGTTTTTGTTTTATTAAAATAGTCAACAAATTCTTTATAACCAATACCGGTATTAAGAGCCTTAGAAGTCTCATAGAACGACTCTAGGCTAGTAACCTCATCTAATAAACCTGATTTAAACATTTCATCAACCCTATTATTTATTCTTTCATATAATACCTCTCGCGGTGCCTTAATTCCTATAAAGATAGTATCATATAACAATTTGTCTTTATTTTTTGTAATAGGTTCTTCGTTTTCTAATTTGTTTAATAATCTTACTAGTCTTTGGCGATTATGAAGATGTGGAGGATTAACAATTTTATAGCTCCTAATTTTTTCAAGAAGTTCTTCATTTGATAAGTCATCATAACTATTATAACTAGTATTCTCGATGAATGTATAATCGTATAAAGCAGCTTTAATGTATAAACCGGTTCCTCCTACAATAATAACATTTTTCCCCTTCTTTTTAATTTCTGCTATTTTATTACGACAAGCCAATTGATAATCAAAAACAGTATAATTAGTATTTAAATCGGCTATATCAAAAAGATGATGAACTATATTTTCTTTTTCGTTTTCAGTTGGCTTAGCACTACCAATATCTAACTTCTTATATACTTGCATTGAGTCACCATTGATAATTTCGGCATTATAATATTTCGCTAAAGTAATACTAAGCTTTGTCTTCCCAACTCCTGTGGGACCTACTATTGTAATAATCTTCATTTCTTCACCTATCCATAAGAACTAAAAGTGGCATTATTTTACCACAAACACTAATATTTGTCAATTTTAATCCATTACTCTTTTAAACATTTTTTCCAAGTCATATTTAGTATAAGTAATTATTGTTGGCCTACCATGTGGACAATTAAAAGGGTTATCACATTGACGCAAGCAATCTAAAAGGTACTTTGCTTCATCTAAAGTTATGTAGTCGTTAGCCTTAATAGACATACGACAAGCCATAGTTGCGGCAGCATGATCTATAAATTTATTTTTATCAAAACTTTCATTATGAGCGATAAGTTCAAATATTTTTTCTATATCCTGTTTTTCAACATTTTCATGAAGCCAAGTTGGATGAGAACGAACTATAAAGGTATTTTCACCAAATTCTTCACATTTGATACCAATACTTTCTAAAAGATCTAAATGGTTTTTTACAACAATATATTCATTACGGGGTAATTCAATAGATATTGGTATTAATAAGGGAATAGTTTCGATTGTCGGATTTAAAATCTTTTTCAAACATTTTTCATAGTTAACTCTTTCGGCAGCAGCATGTTGATCAATTAGATACATTCCATCCTCGTTTTCAGCAACAATATATGTTTTGTATACTATTCCTCTGGGAATCATATCTTTAATTACATACTTATCCTCAATGATATTATTTGTTTGTAGTTGAACTGTATCTATTGGTTTTTCTTTCTCATATTTAGTGGTTTCTTCCTCTACATCGAACGTCAACATAGTTTCTTGATAAGTTATGTCTTTTACATTTTCTTCTTTTGTGGCATCATTTTTTATAACTTCTTCATAAACTGTATCATCTCGTACAATAGCATTTGGGATTAAAAGCAATTCCTTTAATTTTGTAGTAATGGTTTCTTCTATTAAGTTTTTAAGAGTATCCATCTTAGAAAATTTAACATCCATTTTAGTAGGATGAACGTTTACATCTACTAAAATAGGGTCAACATCTATGTTCAAAACGATAATTGGAAAACGATCTTTAGGAATATAAGTATGGTAACTATCAACAATAGTTTTAACTAAATCATTATTCTTAATTACTCTACCATTAACGAGTGTTGTAATAGCATTTCTGCTACTTCTTGCTACTTCTGGATAAGAAATATAGCCACTGATTGAATAGTCATCATTACTGTTAGAAAGTTCTATCATCTTTTTAGCGACAACAGAGCCATATATTTCATAAATAACTTTATGTAAATTTCCATCTCCTGTTGTATCAAGCAAAACTTTGTCATTGTTTAATAGACTAAATTTAATATTGGGATATGAAAGAGCCATTTTGTTAACATATTCAACGATGTTTGCTAATTCACTATATAAATTCTTGATATATTTTAATCTAACTGGCGTATTATAAAACACGTCTTCTACAGTGATAGTTGTTCCTTCTTGAAGATCAGAGTTTTCAACACTGATAATTTTTCCACCTTCTATTTTTACTAAAGTTCCTACTTTTTTATTTGAAGTTTTTAAAGTTACTTTGGAAATAGATGCGATTGAAGGTAGAGCTTCACCTCTAAAACCTAGAGATTCAATATTGAATAAGTCATGCAAATCATGACATTTACTAGTAGCATGTCTAGAAAAAGCAAGAGTTGCATCATCTCTATCCATTCCAATACCGTTATCGGTAATTTTAACCATTCTAGTACCGGCATCTTTTAGTTCTATTTTAATGCTTGTGCTCTTGGCGTCAATACTATTTTCAACTAATTCCTTCACAATATTCATCATTTTTTCAATGACTTCACCAGCTGCTATTTTGTTAGCTAAAATTTCATCCATAACTTGTATTTTACTCATATTTACCACACTTTCTGTTTAGATTATATCACGGATAAGAAGTAAAGAAAAGGACATTGAAATTAATCAATGTCTTAACAATCACTACTCTTATAATTTGTACAACTTAGACATACCTTGTATTCTAAGTCAATATTTTTGGTGTTACTACTTGTTATATTAGAGTTATCATTAGTATCAGCATTAGGGTTTGAACTGATGTCGCCTTTATTTGTTATAATTACTTCTCCACTGCATTGCCTACTTTTATTAATAGGATCGGTCATTTCATCAATGTAACCCTCATCTATTAAAGTGCTACTGGATAAAGTTAATTTGTCTGAGGGAATGGATGATGTATTATATACTAAATAGTTTTTAGCGGCACTTTCCAAATTTTGTTCATAATTTTTGTAAGTGTCATTTTGAGCTTTCTTTTTGTATCTACTTACTGCAGTTACTGCCATAGTACTCAAAAAGCCAATAATAACTATAACCCCTAGTAATTCTATCATAGTAAATGCCTTATTATTTTTCATCTTTTCACGTCCTTTATCTTATACAAAAATTATACTACATATTAAATGTTTTAGAAAGTTTTTTATTTATTCCTCATGAAGATAATCATATAAGTTTTTAGCCACATCTTTACCTACTATCTTTTCTAGTTCTTCTATTTTAGCTTCTTTCATTTTCTTTAGGGAACCAAATTGTTTTAAAAGTTCTTTACGTCTTTTTTCTCCGATACCTGGAACCATATCTAAGGTGCTAGAAAGGGCTCCCTTGGCCTTTATATTTCTATGATATGTTATAGCATAGCGATGCACTTCTTCTTGAATACGAGATAAATATAGAAATAGATTACTATCTTCTGGTATAGGTATTTCTTCTAAAGAGGCATTTAATAAATGATTTGTCTTATGATGATCATCTTTTACTAAACCAACAATAGGTATATTTAAATTTAGAGAATTTATAATCTCCTTACATACTATAATTTGATTTTTACCACCATCTAACACTATTAAATCTGGTTTTTCTAAGTTTTCCATTAATACTTTATAATATCTTCTATAAAGTACCTCCCGCATAGCTCCTAAATCATCTTTTACAGATGCATCAATTTTATATTTGCGGTATTCATTTTTATTTGGGAGAAAATTATTAAAGACAACCATTCCCCCTACGTAGTATGTTCCAAATAAGTGAGAGTTATCAAATGATTCTATTCTTTCTACTTTAGGTATGTTTAAAAGATGGGCCAAAGTAATGCTTGCTTCTCTTCGCTTTTTATCATCTTGCTCTATTAATTCCATTTCTTTATCAAGATTTTCTTTTGCGTTCTCAAGGGCAAGATCTAAAAGACTTTTTAATTTTCCTCTGTATGGAGTAATAACTTTTATTTTTAGATACTCACTAAGCAAGGCATTATTTATACTTTCTGGAACATATAATTCATGTGGCAATAGTCCACTCTTTTCATAGGATTTAATGATATATTCTAAAACACTCTCTTCATCATCAGCGACAGTTTGAATTATTTCTTTGTGTCTACCACTTAGTAAGCCATCTCTAACAAAGAATAATTGAATGGATAAATAATTGTTGTCAGAATAAAAGTTAAGCATATCAAAATTATAGTCTTTATTTAAATCTATTTTTTGTTTCTTTAAGGTAATATTAATATCATCAAGCATATTTTTTAATTCTAGAGCTCTTTCATAATTAAGTGAAGCACTGGCTTTTTCCATTTCATGCTTAATCTTTTTTTCTATAATTGTACTATCTCCTTTTAAAAAAGAAATTATCTCTTTTTTCATGGAGTCAATACATTCTTGATCTACCTTTTTAGTACAATAGCCAAGGCATTGTCCTATGTGATAGTATAGGCATACCTCTTTTTTTAAATGTTCACATTTACGTAAGGGATAAATACGATTAAGCATATCTACAGTTTTCCTTGCGGCATTAACATTTGGAAAAGGACCATATAAATAATTCTTGTTCTTTTTTCTTTTAGTATTTCTAATGATTCTAAGTCGTGGATATACTTCATTTGTGAATTCTATATAAGGATATGATTTGTCATCTTTTAATAAGATATTATATTTAGGATTGTATTTTTTGATTAGCGTTATTTCTAGTATTAATGACTCGAGTTCTGATGATGTGACAATATATTCAAAGTCATCAATATTTTCTACTAGTGATAAAGTTTTACCAGTATGTGTTCCGGTGAAATAACTTTTCAATCTATTTTTTAGGTTCTTGGCTTTTCCAACATATATAATTACCCCATCTTTATCTCTCATTTGATAACTTCCGGGTTTGTTTGGAACAAGAGCTAATTTTTCTTTAAAATCTTTCATGTTAAGCCTCCAAAAATAAAAAGAGTAATTTTACTCTCCTATTTTAACACACTTCTTTATTTTTTTCTAAAATAATAGTTACAGGTCCATCGTTTTCAATATTTACTAACATATCACTACCAAAAATTCCTTCTTCAACGTGAATATATTTTTTTAATTTTCTATTAAACTCTTGGTATAAGGTATTTGCATCCCTACCGTTTAAAGCTTTTTGATAACTTGGTCGACATCCTTTATTACAGTTGGCATATAAAGTAAACTGTGAAATAGAAAGGATTTCACCTGTAACATCTAGGACAGATTTATTCATAATTTTGTTTTCATCATCAAATATGCGTAGATGAAGTATTTTATTTATCATCCAATCTATTTCTTTACTACTATCTTCGGCAGTGAAGGATACTAATAGAACAAGGCCATGATTGATAGATCCAACTACCTTATCAGTTACTGTTACACTAGATTTTTTACTTCTTTGTACTACTACTTTCATCTAATAACTCTTTCTACTTTTGTAATATAGGATTCTTTAGATAGGTTTAGGATTAAAGTATTTAATTGTTCTAGACTTCTAACATAGGTTGTTACTTCATAAACAATGGCATCTGTTTTATACATAGATTTAATACCATCTACACTAATATCTAATTTACTAGTTTTTTGAATAATATCAATCATATGATTATCCATTGAATTTGAATAAACTAAAATAATAGATAAATATCTTTTATTGGTTGAATCACTCCATTTTACTTCAACTGTTCTATTATCAATAACATCTAGGTTATGACAACTAACTCTATGAATAGAAATACCATTTCCTTTTGTGATATAACCAATTATTTCGTCACCATAAACCGGATTACAACAATTAGCTAAATTTACTTTTACTTTATCAAGGCCAGCAACTATAATATCAGCTTGTTTATCTTTATCTTCAATGACTACTTTTTTAGGTGCTTCTTTTTCTTCATATGGTTTATCAATGATGTTAATTACAGAGTTAGGAGCTGTTTTACCATTACCAACATTTAAATATATTTCGTCTGTGGTGTCAACTTTTAAGGCCGTATATAACTTCTTTAAGTTTTCAGGAGAGAAAAAGGCGCTGATGGATAGTTTACGTTTACGTAGTTCTTTCTCAAGTGTATCTTTTCCTCGTTCAATATAAACTTCTTTTTCACTTTTTGTGAAGAAACTCTTAATTTTGTTTCTAGTAGCGGTACATTTTACAAAGTTTATCCATTCTTGAGATGGAGTAGAATTTTTATTAGTTATAATTTTAACAATATCTCCATCTTGCAAGCTATAGTTTAGTGGTTCAATATTATTATTGATAATAGCTCCGGTTGTTGTCTCTCCTACTTTAGTATGTACCTTATAGGCAAAATCAATTGGAGTAGCCCCTCTTGGAAGCTCAATAATGTCCCCTTTAGGAGTAAAACAGTAGATGTTGTTATTTAATACTTCATCGCGAACACTGTTGACAAAATCTTCACTACTCATTTTGTCATTTGATAAGTCTATGATTGACTTAAAAAACTGTAATTTTTGTTCTGTTGATGTTTGAAGGGTATTTTTGGTAGCTGTTGCATCTTTATTTTCTTTATAAGCCCAGTGAGAGGCAATTCCATTTTCAGCTATTTCATCCATTTCATGAGTTCTAATCTGAATTTCAAATAAATATCCACCTATACCAAATACAGTCGTATGAAGAGATTGATACATATTAGGTTTTGGCATAGCAATATAGTCTTTAAATCTTTTAGGCATAGGGCGATATTTAGAATGAATAATTCCTAGGGCTAAATAACACTCTTGTTTAGTCTCCACTAAAATACGTAGGGCACTTAAATCATATATCTCACTGAAACGTTTACCTTTATTTAATTTTCGATAAATACTATAGATGCTCTTGGCTCTTCCCATCATTTCATAGTTTATGTTGTGCTCAGTTAGTAAATCACCAACACTTTGCATCATTTCTCCGACAGTGTGTTCTCTTTCAATTTTGGTTTTATTTAGTTTTTCAGCAATATCATAAAAAACATCTGGTTTCAAATATCTAAGAGATAAATCCTCTAATTCGCTTTTTATTTTGTGAATACCAAGATGGTCTCCTATTGGAGCCAAAATTTCTAGGGCCTCTTTAGCTATTTTTTTCTGCTTAACTTCTGGCAAAGCCCATAAAGTTCTCATATTATGAAGTCTATCGGCCAATTTTACAATTATGACACGAACATCTTCACTCATTCCAACGATTATTTTCTTATAATACTCTATTAAATATTCATTCTCAGTAGAGAAATGAAGTCTAGAAATTTTGGTTACACCTTCTACTAGTTTAGTAACTGTAGGACCAACTATAGCTGTCATTTCCTCTTTAGAACAATCACAATCTTCTAAGACATCGTGTAAAAGAGCTGCTTGTAATGTTTCACTATCAGCATAAATAGTAGTTAATATCAAAGCAACGTTTAAAGGGTGAACAATATATGGTTCACCACTTTTACGAAACTGTCCTTCATGCTTTGTATCAGCAAGCTCATAGGCTTTTTTTATATTATTTAATTCATTTTCATCTTTTATATAATTTTTTGCTTTATCCATCACATCTTTAAATGTAATGGTATCTCTACTGTGTGACATTTATATCACCTCTCTTATAAATTTAATTAGCAGTTAACTCCCTTTACTAATTTTTCTTCTACATCATCTTTATAAACCTTTTTGGCTTTTGGAGTTTTATTTAAATTCTTAGATTCGAAGAACAAGAAAATATTAATAGCAATAAATATTGATGAGTATGTTCCAGCAATACTTCCTACTAACATAGCTGTATCGAAAGCAAAAATATCTTTTGGTCCAAATAGCATTAAACCAATAATACAAAATATTGTAGTAAGAGCAGTAACTATTGTTCTAGTAAATGTCTCTTGCAGACTCTTATTTACTATTTCTTTTAATTTTTCTTTTGTAAGTTTTTTGTCATATTGTTTTAAGTTTTCTCTTATTCTGTCAAAACAAACAATGGTATCATTTATTGAATATCCTATGATGGCTAGTACAGCCGCAATAAACATTGTATTAACTTCTAGTCTCGTAATGGCAAATACTGCAAACATCATCAAAACATCGTGTAATAACGCTACTATACCTCCGATAGCATAACTAAATTTGAAACGTATAGAAACATAAATTATAATACCAATTAATGATAGTAATACAGAGTAAATAGCGTTCTTTATTAGGTCTTGTTTTACAACATTACTAATAACTCCAATATCTACACTAGCATTATATTTTGTCTTGAAATAATTTTTTACTGTTTTTAATTCCGTATCATTTAACACATTACTAATTAGGATGTCTGTTTGCTCATCTGCAATCGTTATTTCTGTTGATGTAAGATTTAACTCTTTTAAGTCTTTTTCTATTTCTGTTTTATTAACTTTTTCACTAGTAACTAGAGCAATGTCACTACCTGATTTAAAGTCAACTCCCAGATTAAAGCCTTTAACTCCAACTAATACGGCTCCAACGACGATTACAATAATAGAAAATGTTGCAAAAAACTTGGTTTTAGAAATAAAGTTTACTTTCTTAAATGGCTCTACCTTGATAGTTTCGCCTTTATTAAGATCTGGAATATCATTTTTTGAAACTCCGATGAATAAATTAGGTCTATTATCAAAGAATTTTGTTTTGACAAATAAATTTAATAAATATCTAGTTAGGAAAACCATGGTAAACATAGTGACAAAAACAGTGATGATAGACATAGTTGCATAACCTTTAATACTTGATTCCCCAAATATAAACATAATAATTGCTACTAATAAGGTTGTGATATTGGCATCAATTATTGATGATAAGCTCTCTTTTGTACCTAATTTACAAGCTGTTTCGACACTTTTACCTTTATAAAGTTCATCCTTAATACGGGAGAATGTTATAACATTAGAATCCACTGCCATACCTATTCCAAGTATTAAAGCAGCTATTCCAGGTAATGTAAGTACCCCACCTATTGTCCAAAATACTCCAAATACTAATATTGTATAAATTAACATACAAATAGTAGAAATGAATCCTGAAAAATGGTAGAAGAATGTTAAGGTAACAACAATTAATAACATTCCAATAACACCAGCAATAACGATTTTATTAAGTGTATTATCTCCAAAGCTTGCTTCTACTGTTTTACTTGATATTTCAGTTAATTTTGATGGAAGACTTCCTGAATTAATTAAATCAACTAAGTTAGTAGCTTCTTCTTTTGAAAAGTTACCTTGAATGATTACATCACTTGCAAAAGCTTGTGAAACAGTCGCAGCACTTAAACAAGAAGAACCTGTTGTACCACATTTTTGTTGTTCACTTGCATAGCTATCTTCACCTTCTTGGAAATCTAGCCAAATAACAATGATATTGTTATTGTTACTATAATCTTTTATTCTATTAGTAACATTATAAAATTTATCTTTATCTTTTATACTAAGTGAAACAGCAGGATTTCCCTTAGCATCTTCACTTACTTTAGCAGCATTAGCTGAATTTAAGATATCGCTTGTCATAAGTAAATTATCATTAACATCCCTGAAGGATAGAGTTGCTACTGTAGATAATTGCTTACGAGCCTCTTCTTCATTCTTGACGCCAGCTAATTTAACACGGATTTTATTATTTCCTTCTAATATAATTTCTGGTTCACTAACACCTAGAGAATCTATTCTTTTACTTAGCGTTTTATATGTAGCCTGCATTTTTTCCTTGGTCATTTTAGACCCGTCAATAGACTTAGCTTCATATAAAACTTCAAATCCTCCTTGTAAATCTAATCCAAATTTTAGATTTTTGAAAATTGGTTTAAAACAAAAACATATTCCAACAGCTAAAATAGTTAAAACGATAGTTGTAATTATGGTTCTTTTAAGACCAACTTTCTTTAGTTTGTTCTTTTTTTTCTTCATGTTAACACCTCTATTCAAACTACATATTAATTATAACTAAATTTTTTAAAAATGCAAAGAAATAGCGTAAAATAATGAAAAAAGTATTTACTCTTTATTTTGGTAAATACCTGTTCTCTTTAAATTATTTTCTATATATGCATTTAATCTAACTACATCAACATGCATAATATGGCTTACTATATCGGCTAGTGTAAGATCATTTGTCTTAGAAAACACCTCAGCAGCAAGATAGCTCCAAAGATATGTCACCTTTATATCATCATAGCCTTTATTTTTTAGTTCTCTTACCTTACTTCTTAAAGCCGGAAGAACTCTTTTGTACAAGTCTTCTTGTGTTTCAAATTCTATTTCCATTTTATTTCTCCTTAATGTTTAAAGTCATCACTATGCATTTTGGCTCTAGGGAATCTGTCATAATATACTGATTTCAAATGATCTGTTGTGACATGAGTATAAATACCAGTTGCTGAAATACTAGAATGTCCTAACAAGTTTTGAACGCTTAAAATATCACAACCTTCATTCAATAGATGAGTTGCAAAACTATGTCTCAACATATGAGGCGAAATGTGTTTGTTTAAGTTTGTTTGTTTAATGATGCTATCAAGAATATCCCTGACCCCTCTTTCAGTTAATTTGGTATGCTTATTATTTAAAAAGAGGTAATCTAACTTATTCTTATTTAACTTTTTATACCCGTCTTGTAAATAGAGGTTTAATATTTCTGCGGCATATTCTCCATAATGAGCCATTCGTTCTTTATTTCCTTTTCCAAGAATCAAAATTGTTTTTTCAGTTTGATTAATGTCTTTAACCTTGATGTTTACTAATTCGCCCACTCGCACTCCAGTCGCATATAACATCTCTAGTATCAATCTATTTCTTTGTCCAAACGGAGTCTTTAAATCCGGTTGATTAAATAACTCTTCTAATTCATTATATTCAAAATATCTAGGAAGACGTTTTTCTTTCTTGGGTCCATTAACATAAACGAAGGGATTAGTTTTTGTAATATTGCTCGTTAATAAATAGTTGTAAAATGTTCTTAGAGCACTTAAATTTCTACAAATAGAAGAGTTTTTTTCACCACGTTGTTCTTTTAAATACTTTAGATAATATCTAATATCACTATATTCTATTGATTTGTAATCAAGTCCATTTAAAATTAAATATTTATTATAGATTTCTAAGTCATCTTTATAACTAGTTATAGTATAGTCAGAATAATTACGTTGATATTTTAAAAAGTCCATAAATTGTTCTATATTTTTTTTCATAATTTCTTCGTCTTACTTTCTTCTTCTGCCTTAAAGAACTTGTCATAAATCATTTCATTTTCTGTAAACATAAAATCTAGTAAAGCATCTTCTCTTCCTTCATCATAAGCTTTTTTGATAACTTGGGCGATAAACTCATTCTTTTTGCTACGAGCTTGCTTTAAGGAAGTACTTTGTGTTTCTTTAT
>FR890367.1:67322-75670 GCA_000432835.1 Clostridium sp. CAG:417
TTCTTTTAGGAACTCTTTTTTCTTCAAAGTCAATTTCTGGATAAAGGTCTTTTATCTTTTGTTCTAAATAATTATGCATTAAACGTAATTTATACTTTTTATCTTCACTGATACTATCACGTTCTTTGGAATAACCAATTTTTAGAGTTTCCTTAATAATTGAAAGAATTTTTTTATAACATGTAATTTCTCTTTCTGTTTTGGGAGATGTATTATGATAAAAAGTAAGATCTTTTTTTAATCTTGGTAAATGGTTAGTATATATATTGTAGGTTGTCATAAAACTGTCATTAAATTTTCTTAAAAATTGATCTAGTAAAGGAATATTATTTTCTTCTTTTAACATTCCAGTAATACTATTTATTAGTCTTTTAGGAGAAGATAAGCCCTCATTTATTTTATATAGTGGTTTTATATAGGAAATTTCATTATTTTCTTCTATGGATACAATAACTATTTTACCATTTCTGGCCTCAGTACTTTTAATAGCTTGAATATAGCGATAGTTTGTATCCATAATAGATATAATTTTATCTTTTAAATTATCAACATTACTTTCCCTTAAAGCTTTTTCAGAAGCAAATTTAGTAGTATATTCATCTATTTCTTCAAATGAAGTAAAAGTTTTATTTAATAAGGGCAAATAATTTCTACTTGAATATAATAAACATAATTTGTACTGTACCATAACTACTCCTTCTTGTTATATTTGTTATAACATAGAACAATATAAATGTAAATTGTTAGAGGCTTTTAGTAATAGGTTTTTAGTTTTTAAATTCTATACTAGCCTTTATAAATGAGGTGAATAATGGATGCGGTCTATTTGGTCTACTTTTAAATTCTGGATGAAATTGGCTGGCAATAAAATGTGGATGGTCTTTTAATTCAATTATTTCGACAAGGCCTGTTTCTGGATTTATTCCGGAAATGATGAGTCCGTTTTTTTCTAGAATATCGCGATAAGCATTATTAAATTCATAGCGATGACGATGACGTTCCTTTATTAGAGTTTCCCCATAGTCTTTATAAGCTAGTGTATTCTTTTTTAATTTACAGTTATAGTTTCCAAGTCTTAGTGTTCCACCTTTATTGATAATTGTTTTCTGTTCACTCATTAAATCAATAACAGGATTTTTACATAATTCTTCAAATTCTCGTGAAGAGGCATCTTTTATATTACAAACATTTCTAGCAAATTCTATAACTGCCACTTGCATACCAAGACAAATTCCTAGGTATGGGACTTTATTTTTTCTGGCATATTCGCAAGCTTTAATTTTTCCTTCTATACCACGACTTCCAAAACCACCAGGTACAAGAATTCCTTTACTATTTTTAAAAACTTCTTTTAAGTCAACATTAGGATTTTCTAGGCTTTCTGAATCTATCCAATTAATGTTAACTTTAGTGTTATACTTATAACCTGCATGTTTTAAGGCCTCTTTTACAGAAAGGTAAGCATCTTCTAATTCAACATATTTCCCAACTAAGGCAATTTCTATTTCCTCTTTTAAATTAGAAACTGTATCTATTAAGTTTTGCCAGTAAATTAAATTGCTCTTTTTATTTTCCATTTTAAAATGCTTTAATATAATTTCTTCAGCATGTTGTTTGTGAAAATTCATTGGTATTTCATAAATATTACCCACATCCTTAGCTTCAATGATATTTTCTACTGGCAGACTTCCAAATAAGGATATTTTTTGCTTAATCGTATCGCCTAAATCTATAGCGGCTCTGGTTACAATCATATCAGGTTGTATTCCAACTCTTCTTAGTTCAATAATACTATTTTGTGTAGGCTTAGTCTTTAATTCATTTGAGCCAAATAGGAATGGCACAAGGGTTGTATGAACAAAAAAGGTATTATTTTCTTTCTGTTCATTTCTAAATTGGCGAAGAGATTCCATCATTACAGCGGACTCTATATCTCCAACTGTTCCACCAATTTCTGTAATAACTATATCGGCATTCGATGTTTTACCAGCTTCATAAATTTTTGACTTTATTTCATTTGAGATATGAGGAACTATTTGAATGGTTGCGCCAAGAAAATCTCCTCTTCTTTCTTTTTCAATTACACTAGAATAAATTTTTCCATTTGTAATATTTGATGTGTAATTTAATTCTACATCAATAAATCTCTCATAGTGTCCCAAGTCTAAGTCAGTCTCACAACCGTCTGCCGTTACAAAGACTTCCCCATGTTGAATAGGAGACATAGTTCCTGGATCAACATTCATATAAGGATCAAACTTTTGCATAAAAACTTTATACCCTTTGGCCTTTAATAATAAAGCAATGCTTGATGCAGTTATACCTTTTCCAAGACCAGAACAAACTCCTCCCGTTACAAATACATATTTTGTCATATAAATTCACCTCCAAAAAACAAAAAAAGCTCAGGAGAACTTCCTGAGGCTCTCTTAGATTATAACATAGTTTTTTGAATTAAAGAAAAATTTTCTAAAAAAAAAGAAAAGTAATTTACTTTTCATAGTCACAACTACTACATTTTACTTTTCCTGCTTTTTCGACTAAATATTTACCACACTTAGGGCATGATGTTGGAAGAGGTTTATCCCATGATGCAAACTTACATTTTGGATAGTTGTTACAGCCATAAAATATTTTGCCTTTTCTGGTTTTCTTTTCTATAATCTTACCATTACATTCAGGACAGTCCATGACTTCAACATTTTCTTTTTCCTCTTTTTTAATATATTTACACTCTGGATAATTGCTGCAAGCAACAAACTCACCATAACGACCTTTTCTTATCACTAAAGGATTCCCACATTCTGGGCATTTTTCGCCAGTTTCTTCGGGAGCTTTCTTTTCCATATCAGAGAAGGCATTCTTTACACGTGGTTCAAAAAGCTTATAGAATTCCGCTAAAACTTTATTCCAAACTTTATGACCTTCTGCTACTTCATCAAGATCATTTTCCATTTCAGCTGTATATTTTACATTTATTAAGTCAGAGAAAAACTCTTGAAGCTTATCTGTTGTTTCAATACCTATCTCAGTAGGTTTAAATTTCTTTTCTTCAAGAGTAACATAGCCTCTTTCTTTAATTGTGTCAATTATTTTAGCATATGTAGATGGTCTACCAATACCTAATTCTTCCATTTCTTTGATAAGTTTTGCTTCTGTATAACGAGCTGGTGGTTTTGTGAAATGTTGTTCCTTATTTACAATATCAGTAGTACAGATTTCATTTTCTTTTAAAGTAGGTAAAATAATATCCTCACTAGATTCATAATCTTTATAGATTTTTAAGTATCCATCAAAAATTAATTCTTGACCAGTGACTTTAAATTTATAATCATTATTATCTAATATTACTGAGGTTTTATTGACCCTGGCATCAGCCATTAGAGACGCTAAGGTTCTAATATATATTAGACGATATAACTTATATTCATCTGGAGTTAAGTATTGTTTCATTTGACTTGGTTCACGCATAACACTAGTTGGTCTAATACCTTCATGTGCATCTTGAACATTTTCATTTTTCTTAGCCTTTTTAATATAGCCAGTATAATCTTTACCATATTTTTCAGTGATATATTTATAAGCACTATTTATATATTCATCACTTAATCTTGTAGAATCAGTACGCATATAGGTTATTAAACCAACTGTTTCACTGCCTATATCAATACCTTCATATAGCTTTTGAGCTATGGACATTGTCTTTTTTGCTGGAAAGCCTAGTTTAGTTGATGCTTCTTGTTGAAGAGTACTAGTAATGAATGGAAATTTACTTTTTTTGGCTTGCTCTTTTTTTTCAACTTTTTCTACTCTATAATCTTTCCCTAGGGCATTTATGACATCATCGGCTTCTTTTTCATTTTTTAACTCAATATCCTTATCTTGATACTTTGTTAATTCGGCTTCAAAATCTTTATCTAAGAATTTAGATGTGATAGTCCAATATTCTTCTGGAGTAAATGCTTCAATTTCTCTTTCCCTATCGACAATTAATTTTAGGGCAACACTTTGAACACGTCCTGCAGATTTAGCTCCTATTTTTGATTGCAATAATTTAGAAAGCCTAAATCCTATTATTCTATCTAGGATTCTTCTTGTTTCTTGACTTTTTACTAAATTATCATCTATTACCGTTGGATGGTTTATAGCATCTATTACTTTATCTTTAGTAATTTCGTGAAATAAAACACGACTGTAATCGTTATCCTTAATTCCTAAAGCATCTTTTAAGTGCCAACTTATAGCTTCTCCCTCACGGTCGGGGTCGGTTGCAAGATAGACATAATCACTATCTTTGACATCTTTTTTCAGTTCTTTAATAAGAGCTGATTTACCTTTAACAGCAACATAATCAGGTTTAAATCCATTTTCTATATCAACACCTAAGCCATACTGTCCCTTGGTAGATAAATCTCTTATATGTCCTTTACTAGATACTACTTTGTAGTCACTACCTAAATACTTTTCAATAGTTTTACTTTTACTTGGACTTTCGACAATTACTAAATGTTTGGTCATAACACCACTCCTTACTTATACATTTATACAAGCTATAAATATTTTTGTCAATCTTTTTACTCATATGTATCTTAAATAAAATTATTAGTTTTTTCTATTTTTTTATACTTTTTAAAATATCATGTGCTGCTATCACACCAGTAGCAGCTGCAGTTACAATATTTCCAGCCTTACCTGCTCCATCACCAATAAAATATATATCTTCATCTTTTATTTTCATCTTATTATCTGTTTCTATTTCATTAGAAAAGAACTTTATTTCTGGCCCATATAAAAGTGTTTCTCCATTATTTACACCCGGAATAATTTTATCTAAAACCTCTAAACCTTCTAAAATATTCGTTATTATCCTATGTGGTAAGACAAGAGCTAAATCTCCTGCTACATAGTCTTTCAAAGTTGGTTCTACAAAACCTTTTTTTATTCTTTCTTCTGTAGAGCGTCTGCCTCGTTTTAAATCTTTTAAGGTTTGGAGAATAGGCTTTCCTCCACCTAACGTATTAGCAATCTTAGCTATTGCTTCTCCATACTCACGAGTGTTAGTAACTGGTTCAGTTAAATTAACTTTAGAAATAAAAGCAAAATTAGAATTATTACTCTTTACATCTTTTAGAGCATGACCATTAACACAGATATAGCCATAATAGTTTTCTTTGGCTACAAATCCACCTGGATTAGTACAGAAAGTTCTAATTTGATCGTCATAAGTTTTTGTTTGAATAAATATAGTCGGATCATAAATAATGGATGTTAGGGACTTTAAAATTTCTTTACGTACTTCTACTCTCACCCCTATTTCAATGCTTTGCGATGTATAGGGAATATTTAGGCTTTCGGCAAGACTTTGAACCCACTTGGCTCCAGTACGTCCAGGAGCAACAATTACTTTTTTAGCAATAAGACTTTTCTCTTCTTTTTTTAGTTTGTAAGAAATTTCATACGTTTCATCTTTTTTTAAGATCTTATCACAATGAATACCTGATAAAGTTTCTACTCCATTTGATTGAAGATATTTGGTAAAATCTTCTATATATTTAGGAAGATGATCACTTCCTAAATGCTTTTGTTTGATAACTAAAAGACTCGCTCCAGATTTCGCTATTTCTTCCTTTATCTTTATAGCTTCATCCATATTAGAGGGATAAATATTACTATCCATATTAAACTTATTAAATACTTTTTCAGTATAATCAATTAATTCTTCAGCTTCGCTTATACTAAGATATTTGTATAAGTCACTCTTGCCAAGACGAGGTATAAAATTTAATTTGCCGTCAGAAAAAGTTCCGGCACCACCATACCCAAATAAAATATTACATGGTTTACAGTTTAGACATTTACCATTATTTTGGGACATTGGGCAAAATCTATTTTCAGCAAATTTTCCTTCATCTAATAGTAGGATGTTTAATTTTTTATTGTGTTCTATTAGTTCGTAGGCAGCAAAAAGACCGGCTGGACCAGCTCCTATTATGATAACATCATATATTTTCTTCATTAACTTCACCTCTATTTCTTAGATAAGTCGCTACTGGAGCATATGACTTTCTATGTTCATTTATGATACCATATTTTTCTATTGCTTCAAGGTGTTCCTTGGTTGGATAACCTTTATTTTTCTTAAAATCATACATGGGATATTTTTTGTCTAAATCATACAGCATATGATCTCTTGTTACTTTAGCTATAACGGATGCTGCTGAGATAGTTATACTTTTTAGGTCTCCTTTAATGATAGATGTTGTTGGTATGCCACATTCTAACGGCATAGCATCAATTAAAATATGTTCTGGTTTTATATTACAGTTTGCAATAGCTTCTTTCATCGCAACTTTAGTGGCTTCATAAATATTTAGTTCATCTATTCTTTTTTCATCAACTATTCCAACGCCGATTCCTAAGGCTTGTTCTTTTATTTTGATATAAAACTCTTCACGCTTTTTCTCACTTAATTTTTTTGAGTCAGTCAAACCATCAAGTTCAAACTCTTCTGGTAAGATTACACAAGCTGCGACCACTGGTCCAACTAAGGGCCCACGTCCAACTTCATCAACACCCGCTATTAAATTGATTCCTTGCTTTTTTAGTTTTCTTTCATAACGATAATTATCTAATTTACATAAATATAAGTCGATATCTTTAATTAATTTTTTATCTTCTTTTCGATTAAACAAGAGCTTATATGAAAGACATCCTTCTAAATCCATAACTTTTATTTTTTCTATTTCTATTATATTTTTTGGATCATAATAAGTATAATTTAGTGTATAATTTTCGCTAAATTTATAGTGGTTAAAATTTTTATCAATGTTTTCTTCCCAATCTATTTTATCGTAATAGTCTTTAGGACAAGTTAGCGATACTTCACCTGTTTCTTCTATAAAATCTTGAAGTACTAAACTAGCATTATCTATTACTATTATTTTATTTAAATCTAATTTTTCTGTCTTTATTTTTCTTATAAGTTCTGTCTTTATCATGTTATCACCATTTTTAGTATAGCGCTTCAAATTGCTTTTGAGCAAGAAAAAACTGATAATATTATTTATCAGTTAATCTATCAAATGTTATTTTTCCAAAATGCCCATTCTTTAAATCTTGAATGATAATATTGTTAACTTTATCATAATCAACTAATCCTCCTCGTTTTAGGGCACCTCTTTTTTTACCAATAAGATCATACTCTTCCATTAGGTCATCACTCAGATTTTTTATTTGATATCTTTCATATAATCTATCTGGATATAATTCATCTAGTTTTTTTAGAATAAATGAACTGATATCAAAACTGTCTAGCACTTCTTCTTTTATTGATGATAATGCCGCTAATACATGGGTTTCTTCTTGATTTTCTAATTTAGGCCACAAGATTCCTGGTGAATCTAATAATTCTATATCTTTTGATACTCTGATCCAAGAAAGTTCTTTTGTAAATCCAGGTTTATTACCGACTACAGCCTTGTTTTTACCTACAAGTTTGTTTATCAGAGTACTTTTTCCAGCATTTGGTACTCCTATTACTAAAACTCTAGTTTTTCTTTCTAAGAGACCTTTTGCTTTTCTTTTTAGGATTTCATCTTGCATTAGATTTTTTGTTTCATTAATAATTGCTGATACGTTCTTACCCGAAATTAAGTCTACGGGTATGACTTTATAACCTTTTTGCTCATAATATTTTATAAATTCGGCTGTTGCTTCTTCATCACATAAATCATATTTAGTCATAATTAAGATTCGTTTTTTATTTTTAATTAACTCATCTATATCATCTATCTTTGATGATAAAGGCATTCTAGCATCAATTACTTCATATACTACATCTATTAAGTTGAGTTTTTCTCTTATTTCACGTTTCGTTTTGGCCATGTGACCTGGATACCAGTTTATGCTTGTCTTATGAAACATCTCTTGGTTATTATTCTTGTCCATCATTTTCACTTCCTTTTACTTTAAAATCACATTATATTTCTTTTAAAATTTCTTCAAATTTTGTATATCCAGTTTCTGAATTAATGTGCCCTCCATTTTTTATTATATATTGTTTATTTGTTATTTTATCTGCAAATTCTTTTTCTACTTCGAATTTAACATATGGATCATTGTCAGAATAATAACATACAATATCCTCACAATATTCTTTTACATCCTCTAGATTATCAATAAACATTGGTTCATTAACAGCATCGAAATCTTTATCTATTCCTAAATAATTATTAAATCCACATACAAATATTAATTTCTTAACTTTTATTTTATTTGTAATAAGATATTTACATACAAAAACAGGTGCTATACTATGAGCAATTATTATTGTATTCTCATCTATTTTA
>FR890367.1:75831-76156 GCA_000432835.1 Clostridium sp. CAG:417
TCTTTTGAACCAAAACTACCATGTAATACAATATAATTTTTCATTAATATACCTTCTTTCTTCATGATCAATTATAACATATCTTCATTCTTATTTATAATCAATGCTAATTGTTTTATCATCATTTATATAAATAGTCTTTACTCTTTCGTAGAGATAACTTCTTGTTATTTGATTTAGTTTTAATTTTTCTAATATCATTCCTTCAAGTTTTGTTTTTTCTATTGAATGACTTGTACACTTTTTATTAAAATAATTAGTACAATAATAATATGATTTATTCTTCCCTTTTTTCAAATGCATTTGTCCTTTACAATCGCTACAT
>FR890368.1:0-237 GCA_000432835.1 Clostridium sp. CAG:417
TAGAAAATGAAGAGATTATTAAAAATTAGTTTTGACTTATCTTTATTGTCTTTTATACCAATAATTTCATGGTTTTTATTAGGTATAATAGTTGACAAAAATTTAATTAATATTTTTACTTTAACTTATCCAATACAATTTATATATTATATAATGAAATCAGTATTTTCTACTGGTGCTAACATTTGTAAGGAAAAAGATAATAATAAAAATGCTGTAATGTCAGGTATGGTTATT
>FR890368.1:322-1412 GCA_000432835.1 Clostridium sp. CAG:417
AATATAGATAATTATATAAACTTTATGAATATGAATATAAATACATATAAAGTATTTACTATATATTCTGTATTACAATTATTTATTTGTTTAGAATTTGCAATGATATTAAATAAATTATATTATGAAGAAAAAAATACATTAGCAAATAAATATTCACTAATATTTAATTTATTAAATTTTATATTATTAATTGGAACATCTTTAATAACAAAAAATCAATTTGTTATCATTACTACAACACTGATTCCATTAGCATTATTTACTTTATATATTTATATAAAAAATAGTAATAAATTTAAATTGCAATTAAATGTTTTAAAATGTATTAAATATGATTCAGTAGAATTGTTCAATAACATTGCGTTTTTCTTAATTTTTTTATTTGGTTTAAGTAATGCTTTAGAGTATGGTGAACAATTTACAATTGCACTTACATTTGTAGCCCTTATAACAGATACACAATGGGACACTGCTGATGCTATAGTTACTGCAGCAACAATTGATATAAGTAAAAAGGAATTCAACTATTATTATCATAAGAATAATGCTTATAAATTATTAGGTATACTATTTGCTACTAGTTTAATTATGTTTGTTTGTTTATATAGTTTTTATGATTTAGATTTTAAAATTACAATGATTTATTTCGGATTTGAAATTGTAAACTTTATAATTTATCCTATATATAGGATTAAAACTTGTTATTTACAATTAGAGTGGTCTGCATTTAAAACAACATCTAATAAAATATGTGCATCTATTTTAAGAATAGTAATGTCTTTATTAAAGACACCATTTTGTACAGGTATAGGACAAGTATGTTCATCAGTATATCAATTTATCTCTGTAAGTATATTTTTTAAATTAAATTATGATATAGCTAAAACAGGAGAAGTAATACCAAAAAAAATTAATAATAAAGACAATGTTTAATTGGCATTGTCTTTATTATTTTCAATAACTTTATTATTTCTTATTCTCATAATTTGAAATCTCCTTTCTAAAAATTTAAGGGTATGGGAATTCCCATATAGAATTTGTATGGGAGTACAAATTCAGTGCTGACTAGACACAATATATGAGTACG
>FR890368.1:1536-1835 GCA_000432835.1 Clostridium sp. CAG:417
CTTTCATTAAAAGTGTAGTGTAAAGTACTTTTTATGTTGTTAGGATTGTAAGTAACAATTCCGTATATAGTATATCTCCAATAATTACTTTGTGTGGCTCAACATATGCTAGATTTGTATGTTCCACAATCCTTAGGTGACCCTCAATGATCTGGTATGGTCTGTTATTAAATTTGCAAGACCAATTAATTTTGACTTTGAGTTCATCACTCATATTGATTTTCTTTTTAATTATTCTAATCATATCACATCACACCTTTCTTTACAATAACGCACAAAAAAATCAATCTTTTCAGATT
>FR890369.1 GCA_000432835.1 Clostridium sp. CAG:417
TATGACCCTGCAACGGAAAGATTTTATTATGTAACCGATTTAAATAGTACTACTGCGATTCTACTTTTTTATACAACTACTAGTTCAGATGGTAAGAGAAGTGTCGGAGTTAGGCCACCATATGATTCAAGTGGTGTTAATTATAACGGTCCAGTAACAGCTGCTTCTGTTTTACCAACCAAAACAGCTTGGCCTAAAGCTACATTATATAATAATCCTGCTCAAATATATAATTATGAGGGTGGTACAACAGTAGAATACTCCGGAACACATACTTTACCCAAATATAAATATACAACGGCGGCTAGGCTTTTAACTTACTCAGAATATCTAAAACTACCAAAAGACATATTTTGGGAAGATTTTGGTGGGACAAGCGGACAATATTTTCCAAACTGTCTTTGGTTAAATACACCATATCAGACTAGTCCACAAGTATTTGTAATACATGCTCCTTATCAATTAAATATTAGTACCTATCCATCGACACCTAACAATAGTTG
>FR890370.1:0-23324 GCA_000432835.1 Clostridium sp. CAG:417
TTTAAATTTTCAATTACTTTAAATTCAAGCATGAAAAAAGTCCTCCTTTCTAGAAAGAGAACTTTTAAAGTTTTATATAAAATAAAAACTTACGAACTTTTAAGTCCGTAAGTTGATTTCAAATGGAGCAGACGAGGGGAATCGAACCCCCATCACAGCCTTGGCAAGGCCGTATTCTAACCATTAAACTACGTCTGCATCAAAAATTACATTATTATTATAACATACTTTTTACATTTGCCAACCCCTAAATTTAGTAAAATGACTTCAAAAAATTACATTTAATAGCAAAATCCTCCATCATTCGACAAACTTCGACAAATAATAAATATATAATATAGGTGAAAGAAGGGATTTAAATGAATATACTAGATAACATTTTACAAAATATAACCTATGTACTATTTCCGTTAACACTATACTTAATTTATTTTGCCTATATTAAAAATATGGATTTAGAAGAAAAATCTATATTTTTAGAAATTGCTTTATTTTCTTCTTTATACATGTTATTTAGAAATATAGATCTAAAAAATTATGCTTATGCCATTGTATTTTTAAACATACCTCTATTAATAGCATATCTTAAACGTAAAACCAAAACAGCAGTATTAATATCTATAACTCTAATAATATTTCTCTACACCAATTTAAATATTTCTTTAATATTACTTATTATAGAATATGTACTTTATTTTATAATTTACTCAGGCTTGATGAAGAAGAATGAACTTAATATACGAAGTATTACTGCCATCTTTGTTTCTATCAGAACATTTTTCATTGCCTTTCAATCTACTTTTTATCTCTTTTTTGACACTAATCCATATCA
This sequence comes from Clostridium sp. CAG:417, assembly GCA_000432835.1. Taxonomy (GTDB): domain Bacteria; phylum Bacillota_I; class Bacilli_A; order RF39; family UBA660; genus CAG-417. The sequence goes on from FR890370.1 coordinate 833, forward strand.
TTTATTACTAAATATTAGCACTATGGTAATCTTTTTAGTCGCAACAGCTTATATTATTCTTTTATTATTTGAAAAGTGTGAAGGGGTAATGAATTACAATTCCACCTTAAATGAGTTAAATAGGGAAAAAGAAATTAGAACATCGCTTTTTAAAATTACTCATGAGATAAAAAATCCCCTAGCTGTATGTAGAGGATATCTTGATATGCTTGCCGAAGATAACTATAAAAAATATAAAGAATACATTCCAATAATTAGTTCAGAAATCAATAGAACACTATTATTAATGGATGACTTCCTAGATTATACAAAAGTTAAGATTAATAAGGAAGATGTTGATTTAATTCTCTTATTAGAAGAAATATCACTTGAGTTAAAACCGCTATTTAAAAAGAATAATATCAAAACAAAACTTAATATTCCAGATGATGAAATCTATTTAGATTTAGATTATAACAGAATGAAACAAGTGCTTGTAAATATTTTTAAAAATAGTGTTGAGGCTAAAAGTGATGATACGACAATTACCGTTGATATAAATGAACATAAAGATATGGTTGATATTATCATTAGCGATACCGGAGTAGGAATGAGTAAAGAAGTCTTAGAAAAAATAGGCCAAAACTTTTATACTACCAAAGAAAGAGGAACTGGGTTAGGTGTCTCACTTTCTAAAGAAATAATAGCGCTCCATGGTGGCAAAATACGCTATGAATCAACACTTGGTAAAGGAACTAAAGTATATATAAGTCTTCCTGCAAACTAAAACAAGAACTAAATCTTGTTTTAATAATAATATGGTCCACTCATTTGATATGGTGGGTAATAAGGTTGATAATAGTATGGCTGATAATATACCGGCGGTCTATTGTAATTATTATTAGCGATACCATATCCTAAAGCTGTTCCAGCAAGTCCACCAACTACAAATGGAAAGAATAAACCTCTTTGTTCATTAGGATAGTTCACTTGATTGCCGCGATAGCTTGGCATATTTCTATACACATTTCTAGAACTATTATATGGATAATAATTTGTTACCATAAAAACACTCCTTTTACCCATATTATATGAAAAAAAAGAAAATGAGTTCATCATTTCCTATAAGTAATCTTTTTATCACTATTAAGTCTAATATCAATTTCTGTTTTCAAATCTATTTTTCTATAAGTAACGCCACATTTATCAAAAAGTAATCTAGAAGCTTTATTAGAATCAGTATCCCTATATTTATCAGATAAGTATATAACTTCATTAATGCCTGATTGAATAATAGCTTTTGCACATTCGTTGCAAGGGAATAAATCAACATATATTTTAGAATCTTTTAAGTCAAGTCTATTACCACGATAATTTAAAATAGCATTTAATTCTGCATGACAAACATATGGATACTTTGTTTCTAAATTATTTCCTTCACGGTTCCAATAAAATAAATCATCATCAAAACCATTTGGAGTCCCATTATAACCAATAGATAAAATACGATTATTAGTATCAACTATACAAGCTCCTACTTGAGTATTTGGATCTTTACTACGACCAGAAGATAAAATGGCAACTCCCATAAAAAATTCATCCCAAGATAAATAATCCTTTCTTTTACTACTTTCCATAAACTTCACCTCAAAGTTATTGTAACATATTTATTTAAATAATCATACTTTATTGAAGCATCAAGAAAAAAATGATAGAATCTCTATGGAGGTGTAGAGAAGTGGATAATAATAAAGCTAAACTATTTTTAACAAAATATTTAAAAAATTATAATCCCGAAGATGCCCAAATAAAACTCAAAATATCCCATATATATCGTGTGGCTGAACTTTCCAAACGCTTAGCGACAATGTTAAATTTAAGTGAAGAAGATATTCTTTTAGCGGAATTAATTGGTCTATTGCACGATATAGGAAGATTTGAACAAATAAAAAATTATCATACATTCTTAGACAAAGAAAGTATTGATCATGCTGAATATGGCAATAAAATATTATTTGAAGATGATCTAATTAGAAATTTTATAACAGAAGATAAATATGATGAGATAATCAAAACAGCTATTTCCAATCATAACAAACCATGTATTAGTAATGATTTAACAGATTATGAAAGACTTCACGCAATGATTATCAGAGATGCTGATAAGACAGATATTCTCTATCTTTCTACTGTAGGTGATGAAAAGACTATATTTGAAAATTCTAATCTCTGTAAGGAAACTATAACAGATGAAATATATTATGATTTAATACAAAGAGAAAAAATAAATTATAATAATATTCATTCTGCAGCAGATATTTTATTATGTCATTTTGCCTATATCTATGATTATAATTTTTCAACCATGCTTAAATTTGTTGATAGTAAAGGTTATATAGATAAAATGTATAATCGCTTTAGTTTTGAAGATGATATAACTGAAGAAAGATATAAAAATATTTATTTGCACACGAAAACATATATCAAGAAAAAAACAGGTTAAACCATTTAAAACACTTGAAAAAAGCTACTCCTTATTATATAATCTATCTAAGAGCTATGAAACCGAGGAGTATAAATTAAGTACTTGAAGAGAGTATATGGTTGGTGAAAATATACAGTAACTGATTTAGAAGGTAGCGTGTGGAGCAATATTCCTGAGTTTAGTAGGGAATACGTTAGTGGCGTTAACACATAATGAAGAGACTATTTAGTAAATAAGGTGGTACCGCGGGAAAACTCGTCCTTAAAATTATAAGGATGAGTTTTTTATTTTGAATAAAGAAAGGATGAAGACAATGTTAGATAAAAAATATAATCATTTAGAAGTAGAAAAAGATAAATATAATTATTGGAAAGAAAAAGGCTATTTTAAGTCAGGAGACCTATCAAAGAAACCATTTTGCGTTGTTATTCCTCCTCCAAATGTAACAGGAAAGCTTCACTTAGGACATGCCTGGGATGTAACTATTCAAGATATTATTATACGTTACAAAAGAATGCAAGGTTATGATTGCCTATGGTTACCAGGTATGGATCATGCTGGAATAGCTACTCAAGCTAAAGTCGATAAAAAGTTACGCGAAGAAGGTATCAATCCACGTGACATGGATAGAAAAGATTGGCTAGAAAAAGCCTGGGAATGGAAGGACGAATTTGCCAAAACAATTCATAGTCAATGGGCTAAAATGGGTATTAGTGTTGACTATGACCATGAACGTTTTACCCTTGATAAGGGTTTAAATGATGCGGTTAATAAAGTATTCATTGATTTATATAATAAAGGCCTTATTTATAAGGGTGAAAGAATAATTAACTGGGATCCAGTTCAAATGACCGCACTATCTAATGAAGAGGTAATATATAAAGAAGATAAAGGCGCTTTTTATCATCTAAAATATTTCTTAGAGGATGGTTCAAGATATCTTGAAGTCGCAACAACAAGACCAGAAACCCTATTTGGTGATGCAGCGGTTGCTGTTAATCCCAAAGATGAAAGATATAAGGATTTAATCGGAAAAAATGTAATTCTACCAATAGTTAATAAAAAAATACCTATAATTGGAGATATTCATGCTGATCCAGAATTTGGAACAGGCGTTGTTAAAATAACTCCAGCTCATGACCCTAATGACTTTGAAGTTGGCCTAAGACATAATTTAGCTAAGGTTGTTGTCATGAATAAGGATGCTACTATGAATGAATTAGCTGGAAAATATCAAGGAATGTCTCGCGAGGAGTGTCGTAAAAATTTAGTTGAAGAATTAAAAGAAAAAGACCTTCTAATAAAAATAGAGGAAATGACCCATAGTGTTGGTCACAGTGAACGTAGTGATGCTGTTGTTGAACCATATTTATCAAAACAATGGTTTGTTAAGATGCGTCCTCTTGCTGATAGAGTTTTAGAAAATCAGAAAAACAAAGAAACAAAAGTAAATTTTGTTCCTCCTAGATATGAGAAAACAATGAACCATTGGATGGAAATTACATATGATTGGTGTATATCTCGTCAATTATGGTGGGGACATCAAATACCTGCTTGGTATAAAGATGGAGAAATGAAGGTTCAAGTAACATCCCCTGGTGAGGGTTGGGTTCAAGATAGTGATGTCTTAGATACTTGGTTTTCATCAGCCCTATGGCCATTTTCATCACTTGGATGGCCTAATGATACCACATTACTTGACCGTTACTATCCTACAAATGTTTTGGTTACCGGTTATGATATCATCCCTTTCTGGGTTAATCGTATGACCTTCCAAGCCTTAGAATTCACAGGTAAACGTCCATTTAAAGATTGTATTATTCATGGACTTATTCGTGATAAACAAGGTAGAAAAATGTCAAAATCTCTAGGCAATGGAGTAGATCCAATGGATGTAATTGAAGAATATGGTTGTGATGCTCTTAGATACTTCCTTACAACTAACTCAGCTCCAGGTATGGACCTAAGATATGACATCGAAAAAGTCAAATCATCATGGAATTTTATTAATAAATTATGGAATGCCTCAAGATTCGTCTTAATGAATATCGAAGATTTAAAATCTAGAGAATTTGATTATAGTGATTTAACTATCTCTGATAAATGGATCTTAACCAAGAAAAATTTAATCATTAAAAGCATTACCTCAAGTATGGATAAGTATGATTTCCATAATGTAGGTAATGAACTATATAAGTTCGTTTGGGAAGACTTCTGTGATTGGTATATTGAACTTTCTAAGGCTAACATGAATGATACAACCAAGAAAGTACTTCTAGATGTTTTAACCACAATATTAAAACTTCTTCATCCATTCATGCCATATGTAACAGAAGAAATTTACTTAATGTTACCTGTAAAAGAACAAGAATCAATTATGATATCTTCATATCCAGTATTTAACAAAGAAGAGATCTTTAACGAATCAAAGGAAATCTTAGAAAAAGTTCTAGAAGATATAGTAGCTATCAGAAACTTAAAAGCTACCAATAAAGTTACAAAAGATAGTCTTGTTGAAATAAAAACAGAAGAAAATCTTCTTAAAGTTTATTCTTCACAATTAAAAATAAAACAAGAAAATCTTGTAAATGAAGTACCTTCTTCTTTAAAAAGCATAAATTATAAATCTAAATACATTGACATAACTTATTATTTTGAACAAGAAGAAGTTGACAACAATAAGATATTAGAAGAAATTGAAAAGTTAACTGCATCAATTGAACGAAGAAAAAAACTCTTAGCCAATGAAAACTATGTAAATAAAGCACCAAAGAATATCGTTGAATTAGATCGTGAAAAATTAAAAGAGGAAGAAGAAAAATTAAGTCTTCTAAAGAATAAGTAAAGTGGGATATATCCTGCTTTTTTTCTTGAAAGTAATTTCGTTAATTGCTATAATCAGTATAGAATAGGAGGCTTTATATGGATGATAATAATAACAAAAAAGATGAACTACCTTATCAAATACCAGGAGTAATAATTCCTGAACAAGTAACAGATTCTGGTAAGGTCGTTGGGACTAGTGATACCAAAGATACTTTAAAGGATATAAAAAACAACTCCGAGGAATCTAATCAGAGTATATATGAGACACCCGGAATAATTATTCCAAGTCAAAATGTAAATGGCAAAGTGATACAAAAAAAGACTAACGTGAGTGAAGATCCAATTAAAGAAGATCAAAAGAAACCGCTGGTCGACTACAAAACACAGCCAATTTTACCCGGAATGCCTCCGGAAAAACCTCAAATAGAAAGAGAAAAATTACCAGAACAAAAGATAGAACCGACCCCAATAAGTGACAGTAAACCAAAAAAAGAAAAGAAAAGCAATCACAAAATCTCACTATTTATAATTATCATTTTATTAGCAGGTTTACTTTATCTAGTTTATAAAACATATTTAAATCCTGAGATAAAAACTCCTAAGAGTGACTCTGAATTAAATAAACAAGTTTTTAATAAAAGTAGTTATCTAGTTCAAGAATTATATAGCTGGATTAATTTGACCGGTTGCAATAGTCGAAATGATATTTTCTATAACGACCAAAGGGTAGTTGCTTCATCATCTCTAAAAACTGAAGACAAAAACTACCTAGCTTATCGAATGTTAAAACACCAACAACTCATGAAAAAGAACTGTAGTAATTATCCGACTAGTTTACATATTAATGACAACGATAAAAAATGGTATTGTGGTGAAGATTATTTATTTAAAAACACCACGACATATAGTGATAGTGATGATTTGACTTATATAATTAATGGTGATGACTTAAAAAAGCAAACAGAAAAAATGTTTGGCAAAGGAGAATACCAACCATTAACATTTACAACAGGCATAAACAACCGTTATTTATATGATCAAACAACAGATGCCTATATTTTACAATCTGCTGATGGCGAAGATACCTGTGATAACTATACAACCACTTTGACATCAGTTGACAATGATGATACTAGTGTTACTTTACATGTAAAGATTGTAAATGGAACTACTAAAAATGAGGTTATGTATCATTACAAATTTATGAAAACAGATGATGGCAATTACTATTTCCAAGAACTTACAAAAGGTTAGGACTAATATTAGTCCTTTTCTTGTGTTTTTAAAAGTAATTATGCTAAAATAATTTCAGGTGATACTATGGATTACAAAATTTTAGTAAATGAAAACCATGAAATAAATAAAAATAAATTACAAAATTTAATACTTGTTGAAACTATAAATACTTTTGGTGAAAAAATTCTCGTTGAAAAAAAGACTTATAATGCCTATCTGCAACTTAAGGAATTTTTAGAAGGAAAAAATATTAAAATAGGTATCGAAAAAGGCCATTTAAAAGAAGATAACAAAAATTCTAGCGAACATGTAACTGGTCTTGCCTTAGATATTAGCATCTATTCTGAAGAGAGTTTTCAAAAGTGTGATGATTATTTGAATCCTAAATATCTTAATACCTATGAGTTTATTCATCAATACTTAAAAGATTATGGTTTTATTTTAAGATATCCTAAAGAAAAAGAAAAAATAACTCTTCATAAATATGAACCATGGCATATTCGTTATGTTGGTAAAAGGACTGCTGCTATAATAGATGAAAATAATTTGACATTAGAAGAATATTACAATAACTATAATTTAAATGGAGTCTTAGTAATAAATAAGGACAAAAATATGACTTCCCGCGATGTTGCTGATATAGTTTCTAAAACGCTTGACATATCAAAGGTAGGACATACTGGTACCCTTGATCCTCTAGCGACAGGTGTCCTAGTTCTAACTCTTGGTTCCTACACAAAATTAAGTGAATGCTTAACATCCCTTGATAAAGAATATATTGCCGAAGTAAAAGCTGGCATAAAAACAGATACCCTAGATATTAGCGGAAATATAATTGAAGAGTGTAGTGATTTTTCTCTTGCTAGATTAGAAGAGGTTCTTAAGTCATTCGAAAAAACCTATTACCAGGAAGTTCCGAAATATTCAGCTGTTAAAGTAAATGGCAAAAAATTATATGAATATGCCCGACAAAATATTGAAGTACCACTTCCTAAAAAAGAGGTCACTATCAAAAGTATAAAACTTCTAACAAAAGATGATACAGGCTTTACTTTTAGCTGTACAGTTAGTAAAGGTACCTATATTAGAAGCTTGATAAGGGATATAGGCGAATCTCTTAATGTTTTACTAACCATGACTAATTTAAAAAGAACACGTCAAGGAAAATTCAAAATTGAAGAAAGTTTTACTCTAGACGATCTAAAAAATGGCAATTATCATGTCTTAACAGTTAATGATTTATTTGACTATCCTAAAATAGCAGTAGACCTAGTCACAAAAAACAAAATATTAAATGGGTGCAAATTAGAAAATACTTATAATATAGATGATAAGGTTATTTTTACTTATGAAGAATCCTACCTTGCCATCTATAAAAATGAAAAAAATATTTTAAAAATGTGGAAAATGTTATATAATATATAACCACAAGAGGTGATATGTATGGAAAATAAAAATATGAAAAATAAATTAGAAGCCTATAAAAAAGAATTAGAATTAGCTAGTAGTAATCTATCACATTCAGACTTCATAAAGGTATATCAACAAAATAGGACTAAATCAAAAGCAAAGACACTTCCTAAACGCAGAATCTTTAAATAGTATATTGTAAAGAACATCTAATATGTTCTTTTTTTCTTGACAAAAGCATATTATTATTGTATAACTGTATTAGTTAACTAATACAAAAGGAGATGAAATATGGAAGAAAAGTTTATATTTAGTGATAATATTCCGATTTATAAACAATTGTTAGAACAACTTACCGAAAAAATAATTATCGGAACATATGAACCGGGTGGTAAATTACCATCAGTTAGAGAATTTGCTCTTATTACTGGTGTTAATCCAAATACAGTTCAAAGAGCTCTAACAGAACTGGAAGAAAAATCCTTAATTATTACTAAAAGAACCAGTGGTAAATTTGTAACCGAAGATAAGAAAATAATTAGCAAGATGAAAAAGGAAGTCTTACAATCAACTGTTGATGACTTTTTAAAAAATATGAAAAAGTTAAATGTGAGTAAAGAAGAAATTATTTCTTATTTACAAGGAAAATAAAGGAGAGTATATGAATTTAATAGAATTCAAAAATGTGAGTAAAAGCTATGGAACATTTCAAGCATTAAAAAATATTAATCTTCAAATAGAACCAGGCAAGATTTATGGTTTATTAGGACCAAATGGTAGTGGAAAAACCACTATAATTAAACTAATTAACGATTTGTTAACACCAACTGAAGGAAGCATATTAATAAAGGGACAAAAACCAGGCGTAGATAGTAAAAAGATAATTTCTTATTTACCTGAAAGAACGTATTTAAATACAAACTCAAAAGTCAGTGAAATAATATCTTTATTCGAAGACTTCTATGAAGATTTTAATAAAGATAAGGCTTTGAAATTATTAAATGATTTAAATATTGATAAAGATGCTAAACTTAAAACAATGTCAAAAGGAACAAAAGAAAAGGTTCAACTTATTCTTGTTATGAGTAGAGAAGCAGATCTTTATGTATTAGATGAACCAATAGGCGGAGTTGACCCTGCAGGTAGAGACTACATTCTAAATACCATTTTACAAAATTTTAAACAGACATCAAGTATTATTATTTCAACCCATTTAATTTCAGATATCGAAAAAATATTAGATGATGTTATTTTTATTAAAAATGGCGAAATTGTTTTATTTGAAAATGCAGATGAACTTAGAAATAAAGAAAATAAAACTATAGATGCTATTTTTAGGGAGGAATTTAAATGTTAAATAAACTATTAAAATATGATTTGAAAAACATCTTTAAGATTATGGTGCCAATCTATATAGTTGTTATATTAATATCTACACTGGCTAGAGGAGCATACTATTTATCAGATAAAATAACCTTGTTTCAAATATCATATGCTTTTATGTTTGCTATATATATAGTTGCTACTTTTTCTCTACCTTTTGCAACATGGATAATAGGGTGTATCCGTTTTTATAAAAACATTGTAAAGGATGAGGGGTATCTCATGAATACTCTTCCAGTTAAAAAGAGTAGTCTAATTTTATCAAAACTAATTACTACTATAGTAGCAATAGCCGCAAGCACTTTAGTATCAGCTATCTGTCTTGGTATTGGTATATTTGGAATCTATGTCCAAACTGCAGATGTTATTTGGGCCTTAGATATTTTAAAAGATTGTGATATCGTGTTCTTCTCATTAATATTTGCTTCTTTCTTCGTCGGCGTAATAATGCAACAACTTCTAATATATTTATCCATTTCAATAGGTCAAATGCATAATAAGAATAAGGGCTTTTTCTCATTCCTATATATGATAGCCGTTTATTATATCACTCAATTATTTGTAGCGCTATTCTTAATCATTCCTATATATTTTAATAATAATTGGAGTAAATATTTAGAACAAAATACACCACCAATGTCCTTCTTACAAATCTTCCTATTAGCGTCACTAATTCTTAACATAATAATTTGCTTTGTCTATTATAAAATTACAACTATAAACTTAGAAAAAAGACTTAATTTGGAATAATTGAGTCTTTTTATCTTTATTTATAATAAAAGCCTTGCAATTTAATTATATTTTTAGTATATTATATGTACTGCTGATTCTTAGTTAGAGGAAATTCCGACCTCTTACTCAGTTTTGGTGAATTTTATGAAAGGAAGGTTTAAACAATGGCTTTAACAAAAGAAAAGAAACAACAAATAATTGAAGAATACAGAAGAGATGAAAAAGACACTGGTTCATGTGAAGTACAAATAGCAATATTAACATCAGAAATAAATGATTTAACTGAGCATTTAAAAGTACATAAACATGACTATCATTCACGTAGGGGATTACTTAAGAAGATTGGTCAAAGACGTAGTATGTTACAATACTTAGCTAAGACTGATATTACAAGATATCGTGAATTAATTCAAAAATTAGGATTAAGAAAGTAGACACTATCTTTTTGTGTCTCTTTTTTTTCAAACATAATAAGCATAAAAGGAGAAGTAATGAAGAGAGTATTTAAAAAGAATTTTTTTGGAAAAAATCTTATTGTAGAACATGGACAACTAGCCAAACAAGCAACTGGTAGTGTATTAGTTCGTTATGGTGATACTGTAGTCCTAACTGCAGTTGTTGTAAACAAAAATGTCAACTTATTATCTGATTTTTTCCCATTAACAGTAAATTATCAAGAAAAATTATATTCTGTAGGAAAAATACCAGGTGGCTTTATTAAAAGAGAAGGTCGTCCAACTGAAAATGCCACTTTGGCAGCTCGTATGATTGATAGACCTATGCGACCACTATTCCCAGAAGATTTTAAAAATGAAGTTCAAATAATTAACACTGTTCTAAGTGTTGAACCAGATTGTTCACCAGAACTAACAGCCTTATTTGCTTCGTCACTAGCAACATCAATTAGTAAAATACCATTTAATGGCCCAGTTGCGGGAGTAAAAGTAGGTTATATTGATAAGGAATATGTTATTAACCCAACTCATGAACAACTAGAAAATTCTTTAATTGATTTAACTGTAGCGGGAACAAAAGATGCCATCAATATGGTTGAATCAAGTGCCCATGAAGCATCAGAAAAAATAATGTTGGAAGGACTAATGAAAGGACATGAAGCCCTAAAAGAATTAGTTGCTTTCCAAGATGAAATAATTTCTGAAATCGGCGAAGAAAAAATGGAATATGAACATTTAGAAATCTCTAAGGAATTAGAAGATGAAGTAAGATCATTAGCGGCAAATAGACTAGACAAAGCATTAAGAATTAAAGAAAAACTAAAAATGCATGAAGCCGTAGATGGCTTGAAAGAAGAAATAGTAGAAAAGTATAGAGCAGAAAATATAGAATTATCTGATGAAGAACAGGCTATATTATCTACTAAAGTAATGAAAATATTAGATGATTTAGAATATGAATTATTTAGAAATATAGTCGTAAAAGAACATATCAGAGCCGATGGTAGAAAAATGGATGAGATAAGACCCTTATCAACTGATATAGATTTACTACCTAGAACTCATGGCTCAGCCCTATTTACAAGAGGAGAAACTCAGGCTCTATCCGTAACAACCCTAGGAGCATTAGGCGAACATCAAATATTAGATGGCCTTGAAATAGAAGATCAAAAACGTTTTATGTTACACTATAATTTTCCAAGTTTTTCTGTAGGAGAAACTGGTCGCTACGGTGCCCCTGGAAGAAGAGAAATAGGCCATGGAGCATTAGGCGAAAAAGCTTTAGCCCAAGTAATTCCTAGTGAAGATGAATTCCCATATACTATCCGTGTAGTAAGTGAAATACTTGAATCAAATGGTTCATCATCACAGGCAAGTATTTGTGCTGGATGTATGTCCTTAATGGCTGCTGGTGTACCAATAAAAGCTCCAGTCGCAGGAATTGCCATGGGACTTATAACTGCTGGAAAAGATTATACAATTTTAACGGATATTCAAGGTATGGAAGATCACTTAGGTGATATGGACTTTAAAGTTGCAGGTACAAAAAACGGAATATGTGCTTTACAAATGGATATTAAAATTAAGGGTGTAACTGAAAAAATATTAAAAGAAGCTCTAAAACAAGCTAAAAAAGCGCGCCTTGAAATCTTAGATGTTATTGCAAAGCAAATCAGCGAACCTCGTAAAGAAGTATCTAAATATGCACCAAAAACAGAGATATTTAAAATCAACCCAGCTAAAATTAAAGATGTCATTGGTCGTGGTGGAGAAATGATTACTAAGATCATTTGTGAAGCTTCTAATGTAACAGAAGTTAATAATATAAATGCTGTTAAAGTAGATTTAGAAGACGACGGACGTGTCATAATCTATCACACTGATCAAAAAGTAATAGATAAGACTCGTAAAATGATTGAAGAAATTGCTCGTGAAGTTGAAGAGGGCAAAGAATATTTAGCTAAGGTAGTGAAAGTTGAAGACTTTGGTTGTTTCGTTGAATTATGGCCAGGATGCGAGGGAATGGTTCACGTATCACAACTTGCTGAAGAAAGGGTAAAGAAAGCTGGAGACGTCGTTAAGGTTGGCGATGAAATTATGGTTAAAGCTCTAGGACCAGATAAAAAAGGTCGTCAAAACTTTTCACGCAAAGAATGTCTAAAGAAAACTACAAAACCTAAAAAAACTGAAACAAAAGATGCTAAGATAAATGCTTAACATCTTTTTATTATTACTATTTAGTTATATATTTTAAAGCCGCACATATAATTCTTTGAGGAGATAAAAATGAATATAGATGATTATCGAAAACAAAGAAGTGATAGTACCAAAAATAGTGTTAACAATTACAAAAAGCCCCGCAAAATGCTCCATTCATTTATAAATCGTATTCTGTTAACAATCATAGTCTTTTTAATCGGAATGATATTTACCAAAAACAGTGCTACTAATAAAAAAATAATTTCAGAACATATATATGAAGAAAGTATTCATTTTTCAAACTTTAAAAAAATCTATAATAAATATTTTGGTAAATATATTGGTGAAGTAGAAGAGACTAAACAAGTATTTACAGAAAAACTTTCATATAGCAAGGAAAGTGTCTATAAAGATGGTGTAAAATTAACCGTTAGCGACAACTACTTAGTGCCAGCTCTAGAAAGTGGTATCGTCATTTTTATTGGTAACAAAGAAGGGTATGATAATACTGTTATCATAGAACAAATTAATGGTATAGATGTTTGGTATAGTAACATTACCGAAAAAAATATTAAAATGTATGATTACGTCAAAAAAGGAGACTTAATAGGAGAGGCCAAAGATAAAAAAATATATTTATTATTTGAAGAAAAGGGAAAATTTTTAGATTATAAAAAATATATCTAAATATTTTTATATTCATCCCACAGTATATGTTTTTGCTTTGTTCTCCATCCTCATAGGATATTTTGAACCATTTATTTTTGTATATATTTTAATTTTTTTTCATGAACTAGGTCATTTTTTAACAGCCGCAATCTTTAAATTTAAAGTTGACAAGATATATATGTATCCAACAGGGGGAATTTCTAAATTCAGTAGTGAACTTAATGTCTCTAGAATAAAAGAATTTCTTGTCCTAATAAATGGACCACTAGTACAAGTAATAACCTACATACTTTTGTTAAAATTTTATCCATACAAAAATTCCATTCATTTACTTAAGCCTATTCACTATAGTATTCTATTTTTTAATCTATTACCAATATACCCCTTGGATGGTGGTAAAATAGTAAATTTATTTTTATCACTTTTTTTATCATTCAAAAAAAGCTTTACTTATACAATTTATATTTCGTATTTCATGATAATTATTTTGACATCTTTTTTGCCCAGCCATTTTAGTATAAATTACCTAATTATGATTTTGTTTTTATTATATAAGGTAACTGTTGAAAATAAACGTAAGAATTATTACTTTGATAAATTTCTTTTAGAGCGCTATTTATATTCATATGCTTTTACCAAAGTAAAGGTCGTTCCATCTTTCGATGATTTTAGAAGAGGATATAAACATATTATTAGTAATAATGGGGGGGTTTTTAATGAAAAAACGATACTTTCTAAAAAATTTCACAATTAATAGTTGACTTTTGAAAAAGCACTATGCTATAATCTAATTACTGGTTGAGAGAACTGGTAATTATGGGGCATTAGCTCAGCTGGGAGAGCGCCACGTTTGCACCGTGGAGGTCAGCGGTTCGATCCCGCTATGCTCCACCATAATGAAATTAACGTTGAATTATCAACGTTTTTATTTTTTTAGGTACTATCAGGTGCCCTTTTTTATTTGCTTTGAAAGTGTCTATCAAATAAAAATATAATATTATAACTTGTTCAAAATAAATATCTTTGCTACAATCTATTTATAGAATAGTGGTGAATTTATGCAACAAGTTATTTTATTTATATTAGCAGTTCTACCTATAGCCCTTATATGTAGATATGTTTATACAAAAGATAGTGAAAAAGAACCAACTTCACTTTTAGTTGGCCTTTTTGTCTCTGGCATATCATCATGCTTACTTGTTTTTATTATTAATATTATTTTAGAATTATTGATTCCTTTTTTTGGATATGATACCGATCAAATGAGTGCCCTTGAGCTAGCCATTTATATTTTTATTGGGGTAGCCCTAGTAGAAGAAGGGTGTAAATGGATTTTTGCAAAAGCTATTGGCTTTAATAATAAAAACTTTGATCAACCCTATGATATCATTGTTTATACTACTTTTATTTCACTAGGTTTTGCAGCCTTAGAAAATATTTTATATGTTATGTCCTATGGAATAGAAGCAGCTATTCTAAGATCAATAACTTCTATCCCAGGTCATGCTTCTTTTGGAATAGTAATGGGTTATTACTTACTCTTAGCTAAACTATCCCTAAATAATCATAATAAGAAATTATATCGAAAAAATATTTTATTAAGTATCTTAATACCTATTATTACTCATGGAATATACGATTATTTCTTATTTTTAGGAAATATTTTTCTCTTATTAGTTTTACTAATATTATTTATTTTATTCTTTAGATATAATTACAAGAAAGTAAAACAAATATCTAGCTTAACCTCAAAAATTTTTTCTGACACAAAAGCCTAGTAATTCTTAACTAATTGTTTTATAATACAACTAGGGAGACTTTTATGAAAGCAAGAGGGTATTTGGTTGTTTTATTATTTTTATTATGTATTTTTCCTAAAACAGTTTATGCTACCGAAAAAACATGTGATGACTTAATTAACGATGATAATGATATTAATATTTTAGAAGAAAATAAGATTCAAGAAGATACTTTGCCAATAATAGAGGCTTCTTCTTTTTCATCAAGCAAAGATACAAATATAAATTTAACTGATAGAGTATCAATCATAAATTCTAGTGAAAGTACATATACTATTAATTTTGAGACCACCACACCAAGTGGGCTCATATTAACTACGTCAAGCATTAACACAACAGAAATTGGAACCTACTATGTAAAAATTTCTGTTGATAAATATGCTCTTGAAAAAGCAATTGAAATAAATGTATATGATAAACTTTTAACAGATGAAGATACCATTGAAACGAGTGGAGACTTTGTCGAGACAACAATAACTACCCCTGATGAAAAAGTCTATGATCACTCATTTAGTGGTGAAGACTATGAACTTACATATGAAAATACCGATGACTATCAATCACTTAATTTTTCAGTGCACAACGAAAAAGATGAAACAATTTATATAGTTTATGTAGATAATGAAGAATTATATAAATATTACTTGTCTAATAATAGTGAAGTAAAGTCCTTAAAGCTAAATATATCAGGGAAAATAATTACTATAAAAGTAATAGGTAAGGGGAACATATTAACGCCTCATTTTAACAAAATCAAAAACACTTATAAAATTACATATGAAAACGATGAAAACTCTATCAATTATGAATCAGAAGATACTAACTATATTCTAGATAATAATACATTTGAAAAAACAGGTTATACCTTTAACGGGTGGAAGGTTGATAATGATATATATAATCCCGGAGATAAAATAACTTTAACAGATGATATTACTATAAGCGCTACTTGGAATCTTTCGTTATATGAGGTCAAATACTATTTAGATAATGATAACTTTATTTTAAGAACATATTCCATTCTAAACCAAACACTCTTTATTCCTACCTTAGCAGGTTATAACTTTTTGGGGTGGTTTGATGAATATAATAATAAAATTACCTCTCTTACTACGGGTAATCTTATACTTTATGCAAAATGGGAAAAGCCTTCTCCTATAAAAACTACCTTTGTCCCGGCTAAACTAAAATATATCCCAAGTACTTCTGAACATACATCATCTGATAATAAAAAAATAGATCAAGATTCATCTACTAGTAATCCTGAAATAATAACTATACCCACTAGTTTTAATAGTAAGAATATAGAATTAAATTATTATATAATATTTGGCGCATTATTATTACTTATCTCATATCTCCTTATTAAATTACGTATTCTTAATCAAAAAGAGTAATATTAATTGAAAAAAATAGTTAATTGTGTTAACATTATATTATGATTTAAGATAGAAGAGGAGCGATATAAATGAATAGTATAACTTATTTTGTACAAAATTTTATGGACATAATATTTTCACCATTAATTATTTTTTCAGGCATTTATATTACAGCCTTAGCCATTTATTCTATAAAAGGGAAAAAATCTCCAAATTATATTTATAATATTAATTTTTTTGGATATATACTTGGTATCACCGTTACATCAGTTGTTCTATCTTTTTCCCTTATTTCCCTTATTTTAGTTATAAAGAAGGAATTATATTTAGATGTTTTCATTTTGTTAATAGCAATCATTTCCTTTACTATTTTATGTCTACTTTTAACTAAATTCATTAAACTAATTAAACTTGACGATAAAACTATTGTCACAACAAATAAAAAAGAGCAACAAGAATTAGATAAGATGTTTATAGAAGCATCTCTTGCTAAAACAAATGAAAAAACAGCAACCATAACAACACCAACAGATGATAATGTTGAAATATTATAGGAGAAAGTTATGACAGAGTCTAAAAAAAGTT
The DNA here is from genome assembly GCA_000432835.1 of Clostridium sp. CAG:417. GTDB lineage: Bacteria > Bacillota_I > Bacilli_A > RF39 > UBA660 > CAG-417. The sequence continues at coordinate 17,970 of FR890370.1, forward strand.
TCTTAGTTATTTTACTGATGCTATTTTTATTTAGTTTGATTATTGTGCCACCACTTCTAAGAGTCTTAAAACCTAAAAGTAGTGAGACTAATAAAAATGTAGTATTACAAAATGCCATATTAACGTGTTCTAAAAGTGCAATTGACAACTATAAAATAGTAATTACTACTAGGTATAAAAATAATGAAGTTGAAAAAATAGATTTAAAATTTGAAAACAATTCCAAATATAACAACGAATATAACCAAGGAACATCAATTTCCAGTGAATCAAGAATAAAACTTAATTATTTTGCCTCTTTAGTTGGCTCATATTATTCTGTAGTCGATAACACTAGTTATATCAGCCTATCTCAAGAAACAAAAACATCATATCCTAAAGATATGACTCTTAAAAATATGTTTTCAAAATATAATACCGCCAAAAAATATTATGAAAATGACGGTTATACTTGTAAGTAAATAAATTTACTAAATATAAGTTCTTTATCATTAATTTTTATAAGAGGAATTCTAAGCCTCTTCTTTTTTTTATATATTCCACTAGCTTTATATAAAGTTCTCTTATTCTCTTTTAAAACACTATCTATATATTTATAATCACTATTTATTTTAAGTACCTTTCCTAAATCATTTTTAGTAAGAACAATAGATGCTTCACGACTTATGTTTTTATATTTACGATCATACTCTAAAAAAGCCTTCATTATTTTTTTTCGATTTTTATAATCTATAATTACATTTTGCACTCGTCTTAAATATATTTTTTTGGGAGAATGGTCAATTATATTTGAAAAAGCCTTAGCGAGATTTTTTCCACTACCAGTTCTATATTTATAATCATAATTAATTTTATTTTCTCCCTTTTGAGGAATAATTTCTTGCATTGAGACAATATATAAACCATCTTTATATGTAATTGTAATATTACTAATTATTGATAAATTGTTCAACTCTTCATATTTAGAACAACCACCTATCATTAAGATAAGTAAAAAAGATAAAATAAAGTATATTTTCTTCTTCATCTAAAATGACCTCTTTTCACATTATGAGTTAAAGTTCTGTTACGATATTTTTCACCTTCATTATCCGTTTTTATAAAACTATCCTTTAGTTCGCTTTTAATGAATGGGATAAAAGGGGTTAAATATTTTCTATCAAAGTTTTTTATCGTCAACAGTCTAATAAATAACGCTATGGTTCCTATAATAATACCAGTAACACCAAAAGCTGCGGCTAAAATCATCATGATTAGTCTCCACCATCTAATGGCACTAACGAGTTCGATTGAAGTAAAAGTTAGTCCCGAAATTGCTGATATAGCTATTACAATAATCATAATAGGGGATATAATTCCGGCACTTACCGCAGCATCTCCTAAAATTAAACCTCCTAATATCGAAATAGCACTACCACTAGTTGCGGACATTCGCACATCACTTTCCCTCAATATTTCAAAACAAAGCATCATAAATAAAGCTTCCGTCAAAGCTGAAAACGGGACACTTTCTCTTTGGGCTTTAAGAGAGAGTAAAATATCTAAACTAATAAAATCATGATTATGTGTCGTGACCATTATATATAAAGCTGGTACAAATATTGCAATTATAAAAGCAAACAGTCTTACTAATCTTATAAAAGTTGTATTAGCAGGTTTTTGATAATAGTCATCAACAGTATGAAAGAAATCAAGAAAAAAGTTCGGCATAATCAAAACATAAGGGCTCATATCAACAATTACCACAACTTTTCCTTCTAATAAGGCCATAGAAGCTTTATCAGGTCGTTCTGTAGACATCACAGTTGGAAAAAAACTATTATTTTTAGACTCTAAATTTTCTTTCAAATAAGTGGAATCAATAATTCCATCAATATCAATAGTTGAAAGCTTTAATTTGACTTTTTCAATTAAATCCTGATCTGTAATATTTCGCATATATAAAATTCCAACTCTAGTCTCAGTTTTTCTACCTATAGTAGTGTCAAAACATTCTAAGTCGCAACTTTTGATTCTTTTCCTAATAAGACCTAGATTAATATTAAACGTTTCAGAAAAAGCATCTTTTGGACCCTTAATATTTATTTCACTACTGACTTCGCTCACTCCACGATCTAAATTTATTCTCTCTTCAATTGCGAGCATTTGATATTTGGTAATAATAACTAAAAAGCCATTATTAACATAATAAAGTATTTCATCCTCTTTTATTTCCAAAATATTTCTATCAGGTAAAGTATTAACTAAATTTTTTAAGGCTCTTCTTTTCAGCTTAGTAAGTCTTGTCAAAATAAAATCATTAATATTATCAGATGAAGTTAACACCTCGTTAAATATTAAATCTAATTCAACCTTATCAATAGTAAAATGTCTATATATATAATCTTTACTGACTCCTGTTTGTTGTTTAAGATTTTCGATAATTTGCTTCATCTTGATCACCATCTTTAGTATGGCAAATTTATAAAAAATTATGTATAATTAAAACAGGTGATAAGCATGAGTTACACAGTAGAAAAACTAGATGATTTTGGTAGAGGCATTATTAACGTAGATAATAAAATTTGTTTTGTGAAAAATGCTCTTCCAACAGAAGAAATAAATATAAATATAACAAAGGAAAAGAAAAAATATTTAGAAGCTAATGTAGAAAATTATTTAAAAGAAAGTCACAACAGGATAGCTGCAAAATGCAAATATTACGGAATATGTGGCGGTTGCCAATTGGAACATATGAAAATAGAAGATGAGAATCAGTATAAAAAGAGGAAAGTAGAAGATATTTTAGAAAAGTTTGCTTCCCAAAAAATAAAAATAGCAAAAATTAATTATGGCAGAGAATATAATTACCGTAATAAAATAACCCTACATGTTCAAGAAGGAAAACTTTGTTTATTGAAAGAAGACAGTAATGATTATGTTGAAATAGATAAATGCTTATTAGCAGATGAAAAAATAAATGTTGTTATTTCTAAACTTAAGGCGCTTGTTACTTTAGAAAAAGGTATCAAAACTATTATGATAAGAATTGGTAATTATACAGATCAAATCATGATAGATATATCTGGTCAAGTAAATAATGAAAATGTATTTTTGCCTCTTGCCGATAGCGTTATTATCAACAATAAAAGTATCAAAAATAATGAAATAACATCAACTATCTTAGATTATAAATATTATGTTTCCAACAAGTCATTCTTTCAGGTTAATAAAGAAGTGGTTGAAATGTTATATTCTAAAATAATAAGTGTAGTAAAAGATAAAAAAGCAAAAAAGGTTCTTGATCTTTATTGTGGGGTTGGAACAATTTCTCTTTCTATAAGTAAATACGTTAATAACGTTATTGGAGTTGAATTAGTAGAAGACGCTATCAAAAATGCCAATAAAAATAAAGAATTAAATAAAATAAAAAACGTCGAGTTTATTTGTGGTAAGGCCGAGGATATAATTACTAGGCAAAAATTTGATTGTGACACTATAATTGTAGATCCCCCAAGAAAAGGAATTGATAAGAGGGCAATTGATGTTTTAAATAATAGTAGTGCTAAAAATATTATTTACGTTTCATGTGATCCTATAACATTAGCTAGAGATATTAATAGATTAAATAATTATGAGGTTATGGAAGTAGAACTTTTCAACATGTTTCCAAGAACATATCATGTGGAGTGTGTTGTGGTGCTTAAACTTAAATAAAGCCTTATATTAAGACGAAAATTAACTGTTCAGTGCCTATTAAAAAAAGCACATTTTTGATAAAAAAACACTAATTTTCATCAAAAAAACAGAAAAAATTTAAGAAGGTTGTTTGAGGAGAATATGTTTCCTCATACCATATTAGGTGGTATGGATTGTATAATTGAAAAAGAAAGGATATGAATTATGTTAGCAAATAGATTAAATTACGGAGATACAATCGGTGTTGTAGGGGTATCTAATAGCTTAGCATTAAATAATAGATTTGATGATTTTAAAAAAGCAGAAAAATTTTTAATTACTAAAGGTTTTAAGATAAAATTTGGAAAATATATAAAAGAAGATTATTATGGCTCATGTGGTACAAGAGAACAAAAAGCAGAAGATTTTATGAATATGTTTAAAGATGATGATGTTAAAGCAATAATATGTTTAGAAGGTGGTGAAACTTGCAATACATTTATTGATTTATTAGATTATGAAGAAATAAAAAAGCATCCTAAGATACTGCTAGGTTATAGTGATATAACAGTATTACTTCAAGCTATTTATAAAAAGACAGGATTAATAACTTTTAGTGGGCCGGATTTTCTTTCATTTGGTTTAGACTATGCAGAAGAACAATATAAAGTATTTATAGATGCTTTTATTAACCAAAAATTAGATAGGTTTAATAATGGTACAAAACAATTAATTAAAAATGGTACTGTTGAAGGTAAAATAATTGGTACAAATTTGGCTTGTATGATGTATTTGCTTGGCACAGAATTTTTACCAAATATGGAAAGTAATATATTATTTATAGAAAGTTATAGAACATCTATAAATGAATGCCAAAGAAGATTTGCCCATTTAAAACAATATGGTATATTTGATAAAATAAAAGGAATAGTGATTGGTTATAATTATGATTTACAGAAAGATGAAAGTAAATATCCTCAAATGGAAGATATAATACTTGAATATACTAAAGAATATAATTTTCCAATAATAAAATGTAATGATTTTGGACATAAGATAGTAAATAGTGTTATTCCTATTGGTGCTGATATTAAAATAGATAATGATAAAGTTGAAATAATAGGAAAAATTTTAAATTGAGAAAATTGATATATACATAATAAACATTCAACAATTAAAAGTGTTTATTATGTAGTAGTCAGTTATACCCAAACAGATAAAAAGCAACTATTTATTATTAATGAACATATCACGTTGAATGTGTTTCAGTACTACATCGAAAAAGCTTTGAAAAATAAGAAATTTTAAATGTTTATTTGACCATGTCCTAGGAAAATATGTTTTTCAGTTCCAAGCTAAAAACTACATGTAAATAATTTCAATACACAAAAACAGATAAGAAATTAGAAGATTTATATGATGGTAAATTTAATAAATTAAATAAAACAAAAAAGACCAAGTAAATAAAGAATATGCATATATTAGAAAAATATATTAATAAAAAATAACTTTGTTCGATTGATTTATAAGAATAGTATGATATATATAAACTGTATTAATTATCTTGCTATGAGTTAATATGACAATTTGGACGCTAAGGTTATAATTTTTTAAAGCAAGGAAGAATTATTGCATGTTGCGGGATATCCCTTTCAATAGGATGAGGGGATATTCTTTTTTTATTCTAAAGATGGAGGT
>FR890370.1:23366-134091 GCA_000432835.1 Clostridium sp. CAG:417
GTTAAGAATAATCCAGAAAAATTTCCAAGAAGATTTAGTTGGATTTTAACTAATGAAGAAAAAAATAATTTGTGGTCGAAATTTTCGACCGCAAATATAAGTTCTATGTCTAGATCAAATCCAAGAGTATTTACTGAACAAGAAGTGTATATGCTCGCAACAATTCTAAAATCAAAATAGGCAATCAAAACCAGTATTAGAATAAAGGATACATTTGTAAAAATGAGACATTATATTAATTATAATAAAAATATATTACCTAGACGTTTTTTACTTTTAGAAGAAAAAGTTGATAATAATACAAAGAGAATAGATGAATTATTTGATAAATTTAATCCAAAAGAAATAACAAAAGATTCTATATTTTTTAAAGGTGATATTTATGATGCTTATTCTGTACTATTAGAAATATTCAATCTTGCAAAAGATGAAATAATAATTATAGATAATTATGTAGGAAAAGTATTATTAGACGAGCTAAGAAGTATTGATAAAAATATAATAATTATTTCATCAAATATAAATGTTAATTTAAGGAAAAAATACTTGAAACAATATAATAATATAAAATTTATAAAAAATGATTCTTATCATGATAGATTTATCATTATAGATAGAAAAAGAGTATTCCACTCAGGAGCATCATTTAAAGATTTAGGAAGAAAATGTTTTGGAATACATGAAATAGAAAATTACGTTGAAATCGAAAAACTAATAAATGAAGTTATTAAAAAATGTAGTATAGATAATTAATGATATTTATGATAAGATTTAAATGAAATAGTAAGTTGCAATGGAGATTAGAAAAATGAAAATAAGTTTTTTTGTAATATTTATGTTGATAGGCTTAATTCTATTAATTTTATCGTTAATATTTAAGAGTAAGGACAAAAAGATGGTTGAACAATGTAGCCTAACAACAAAAGGAAAAGTTATAAAGTACACATTATGGAATAATAATGGAGTACATTTTCCTATAGTAGAGTATATTGTTAACGGTACTAAATATAATCAAAGACTTAAATATGGTTGGATTGTAAATAAGTCGTCGTCTTTTAATAAAATAAAAACTAAAGTAGAAAATGATGTTCAAGAAAAAAATTTAATAATTAATAGTAATATCCATATTTCTACCAATGTATTAAAAGAACATTTTCCTATAGGCACAGAATTAGATGTTTTCTATAGTCCACAGAATCCAAATAAAAGCTATGTGATGAGATTTGTAAAAAATCCAGCAGAAAAAGTTTTGTTTTGTGTAGGATTACTATTTATTGTTTTAGCATTTATTGGACTTGTCTTTTTACCAAAATAGAAAGTAGTATACATGTGTATGAAGTTATAAATTGATTACAAATATCACTTAATAGCATCCATGATAAAATATTAGTAGAATATAAAATAAGATAGATTATATAAATTAGACTTTAATTTGTCATTAGAGGAAAGTGATAAATAGTAAATTGTTGAAGAAAAGACAGAATAAAAAGTAATAAAATGGAGATGAGAAAAAATGTATTTTAAAAACGAAGAAGATATATTTAAAACATTGAATAGTAATATTGATGGATTAGATAGTAAAGAAGCAAAGAAAAGATTAAATGATTATGGACAAAATATTATTTTAAATAAAAACAAAACACCATTAATTTTAAGGTTTTTAAAGCAGTTTAATGATACGATGATTATCATATTATTAGTTGTTGCAGTACTTTTATATTTTTATGGATGTTTTTATTCCCATGAGTATACTGATACTATTGTTATTCTTTTTGTAGTTTTTATAAATGCTATTGTTGGATTTATACAAGAAGAAAAATCTGCTTTAATATTAAAAGATTTAAAAAAATATGAAACCAGTACTTCTAAAGTAAAAAGAGATGACAAAATACTAATAATAAATACTAAAGAATTGGTCCCGGGGGATATAATATATTTGGAATCTGGAGAAACAGTTCCTGCTGATATTAGAATACTTAGATGTGAAAACTTAAAAGTAGATGAATCTACTTTAACAGGGGAAAGTATTCCAGTTCAAAAAAGTGCTGATGTTTTAAAAGAAAATTTAATTATTCAAGAACAAAAAAATATGTTGTTTTTAGGAACAAATATTACAAATGGAAAATGTACTGGTATAGTTGTAAGTACAGGAAAAAATAGTGAGTTAGGTAAAATTGCATTATCACTAAATGAAATTGATAGAATTGAAACTCCATTGCAATTAAAGATAAAAGAACTATCTAAAAAGATAACATTAATAGTATTTGTTATTCTAATCTTTATCTTTATTTTAGCTTTAATTAATAAATATACTATACTTGAAATTATAATGCTATGTTCATCACTCGCAGTTGCTGCTATTCCTGAGGGACTACCAACTGTAATTACAATAACTTTATCTGTTGGAATATCTAATCTAGCAAAAAAGAAAACCGTAGTAAAACAAATGCAAGCTGTAGAAACATTAGGAGCAATAGATATTATTTGCTCTGATAAGACAGGTACTATAACGCAAAATAAAATGACTGTTAAGGATGAATATGTAATAGATGAAAAGATGCTTAATTACATATGTGCTCTTTGTAATGATGGTCTTATTTATAAAGATAAATATGTGGGTGATCCTACAGAAACTTGTTTATATGCTTATTTATATAATAAAAAAATTAATTCCCTTAATTTAAGAAAAAAATGTGAAAGATTATTAGATGTACCATTTGATAGTGATAGAAAGATGTTTACTACTTTAAACAAAATAGATGATAATGTCTATGTTTTATGCAAGGGTAGTATGGATTCTTTAATTGAAAAAGTAAATTTATCTAAGACTCAAAAAGAAGAGGTTTTAGATAAAGTTAAGAATTTTTCTAAAAATGCACTAAGGACTTTAGGATTTGCTTATAAAAAGTTAGATTATGTACCAAAAAATATTAAAGAATTAGAAAAAGAGGAAAATAATTTATCTTTTGCTGGTATTTTAGGCATGATAGATCCACCAAGAAAAAGCGTTAAGGAAAGTGTTGCTTTATGTAAAAATGCAGGAATTAGACCTATTATGATTACAGGTGATGGGATAGATACAGCAACTACTATTGCTAAGGATGTTGGTATTATAACCAGTGATAATGAAGCAATACTTGGAAGCGAACTTGATAAATATAATGATAAAGAACTAGAAGATATTGTTAAAAAATATTCTGTTTATGCAAGAGTTAATCCAACTCATAAAGAAAAAATTGTTTTTGCACTTCAAAGCAGCGGAAAAATAGTAGCGATGACAGGAGATGGAGTAAATGATGCTCCAGCTATTAAAGATGCTCATGTTGGTGTAGGAATGGGTATTACAGGCACTGATGTTACAAAGTCAGCTTCTGATATAGTATTAATGGATGATTCTTTTTCAACGATAGTCGTAGCAATTGAAGAAGGAAGAAGAATATATAATAATATTAGAAATAACATAGTATTTTCATTATCAAGTAATTTTGCTGAAATATTTACTATTATCATAGGGTTGTTTACTAAAACGACAATTTTATTACCAATTTATATTTTATTTATTGACTTAGTAACAGATTCTATTCCTAGTATATGTTTGTCCTTTGAAAAGAGTGAAGATGGCATAATGAATAAAAAACCAAGAGGAATAAACAAACCGTTATTTACACCATTTATTAAAGCTAGTATCGCATTTTCAGCTATAATTGAAACTCTGTTTGTAGTTCTTACTTATTTTATTAGTCTGAAAATGTATGGACAAGAAACAGCTATGTCTTTAGCACTTCTTTCAATGGTAATACAAGAAATTGTTTATTCACTATCTTGTAGAAACTTAAAACAATCAGTTGTTAAACAAGGATTATTTTCTAATAAAGCAATGAATTATGGACTATTATTAATAATTTTAATTGAACTTATAGTGTTTATTACACCAGTTGGAAAATTAATAAGTGTAACATCAATAAACATTAGTTTAATATTAGTAGTATTCTTAATAAATTTCATGGCAATATTTATTTATGAATTAATTAAGCCTTTATTAGTAAAATGTTTTAAAGATTAAAGTGTATTTTAAGAAGAAAGAAATTAAAAATACTAGTTTGAAGTTGTGATTATAACTAGCTTCATAAATAGTAATTTGAATTGAAATACTATATAATATAAAATTATTACAATTGAGTATTAGTGTATAGATATTACTCCATTTTTGTTTTTATGTATTATTATTTTTACATGCTCAAAAAAATGATTATTGAATAAAAATGTTGAAAATAATACAATTTAACTAATGATCAATAAGGAGGGATATTTATGTATTATGGATCAGGAACATATGAAGCTTTTGCTCGTCCAGAAAAACCAGAAGGAGTAGATAAAAAATCTGCTTATATAATTGGTACAGGTTTAGCAGGACTTTCAGCAGCATTCTATTTAGTAAGAGATGGACAAATGAAAGGCGAACATATTCATTTGTTAGAAAAATTAGATTTAGCCGGTGGCTCATGTGATGGAAGAAAAGATGTCACTAAAGGCTTTTATATGCGTGGTGGACGTGAAATGGATAATCACTTTGAATGTATGTGGGATATGTTTAGAAGTGTTCCATCAATTGAAACCCCAAATGTTTCTGTATTAGATGAATATTATTGGCTTAATAAACATGATCCGAATTATTCACTATGCAGGGCAACTATAAATTGTGGTGAAGATGCACATACTGATAAAATGTTTAAACTTGATAGAAAATCAGCACTTGCATTATCAAAATTATTTATTACTGCAGAAAAGGATTTAGAAAATAAAAAAATATCAGATGTATTGCCAGACTCATTTTGGGAAACAAATTTTTGGTTATATTGGCAAACAATGTTTGCATTTCAAAAATGGTCATCTGCATTAGAAATGAAAAGATATCTATGCAGATATGTTCATCATATAGATGGATTACCAGATTTTTCAGCTTTAAGATTTACAAAATATAATCAATATGAATCAATGATTTTACCCCTTACAAAATATTTAGAAAGTAATGGTGTAAAAATTGAATATGGAATAGATGTTAAAAATGTTATATTTGAATCTAAACAAAACAAAAAAGTAGCAACTCAAATTATATATGAAAATAAAGGCCTTGAAAAAACAATAGATTTAATAGAAGACGATTTAGTATTTATTACAAATGGTTGTTGTACAGATACATCTTGTTATGGAGATCAAAATAATGCACCAGATTTATCAAAAATAAAAAATGGAAATGGTGAATCATGGGATTTATGGAAGAATATTGCTTCACAGGCTTCTAATGGTGAATTTGGTAATCCAGATAAATTCTGTGGTAATGTAGATTTAACAAACTGGATGAGTGCGACTATAGAAGTAAGTGATGAAAATATAATTAAACACATTATAAATATATGTAAACGTGACCCAAGAAAAGGAAAGGTTACAACAGGAGGAATTGTAACTGTAAAAGATAGTACAGAAAATTGGTATTTATCTTGGACAATTAATAGACAACCACAATTTAAATCTCAAAATAAAAATAGTATTTTAGTTTGGGTATATGCTTTAAATACTACTAAGCAGGGTAATTTTATAGAAAAAGCAATAAAAACATGTACAGGAAAAGAAATATGTGAAGAATGGCTATATCATATAGGAATTCCAACTAATGAAATTGAAACGTATGCTGATAAATGTAATACAACAACATGCTATATGCCATATATAAATGCATTTTTCCAACCACGTGAAGAAAAAGATAGACCACTTGTAGTACCAAAAGAATCCATTAACTTTGCATTTGTTGGACAATTCGCAGAAACACCAAGAGATACAATATTTACTACAGAATATTCAATACGTACAGGTATGGAAGCTGTTTATACACTTTTAAAAATTGATAGAGCTGTGCCAGAAGTTTGGGGTAGTAAATATGATGTTAGAGAACTATTAAAAGCATGTTACTATGCTGTAGATAAAAAGCCAGTTGATGAGCTTCCATTAACATTTGCTGAAAAGCAAGCTATAAAAATAGTTGAAAAGAAAATTAAAGGAACTGATCTTGAAATATTATTTAAAGAAAGTGGTTTATTTAAATAAAAATTAAATATGAAATATTTATTTCATATTTTTTTAATGTATAATATATTATGGGTGATAAATAATGAGCAGTTTAACTACAAAGAAAGCAATAGCATATACATTTAAAGATTTATTAAAAGAAAAACCTTTCAATAAAATAACAATTAATGATATTGCGAATAAATGTGATATAAATAGACAAACTTTTTATTATCATTTTCAAGACATTAGAGATTTAATTGAGTGGATTTGCATAGATGAAGTTGATAATATATTAGAGAAAAAAGATGAATGTGAAAAATGGGAAGATAAATTTTTACTTATTTTTAAAATAATGGAGGAAGAAAAAATCTTCGTAAAGAATATTTATTATTCTGTTTCTGTAGAAGTACTAAGAAGTAATTTGTATAGATTAGTGTATCCTATAATATATAGTGAAATACTTGAAAAATCTAAAGGAAAAAATTTACGAGAAGAAGATAAAAAATTTATAACAGATTTTTATAAATATTCATTTGTTTCTATAGTTTTAAATTGGATAGATAATGGAATGCATGAAAATCCTGGACTAATTGTTGCTAAAGTGAGTAGACTTATTACTGGTACAATTGATCATGCCTGTTTATCTGTAAACTGAAGAAATATATATAATGATTTTGAACTTGATAAAAATTCACCTGCCGAGAAATTCTCGATAGTTCAAAAAGAAGAAAATAGGATTTTTATAAGAAATAATTTCAGTTATATAGTTTGCTACTAAAATATGGAGGTATAAGATGCAGTTAAAATATATAAATTATTCTAAGATCAAGAAAAAGAAAAAATTCCAAAATATATATCTAAGCTCATTTGATAAAGATGAGCGTTTTCCACTTTGGATATTAAGACTTTGTGCCAAAGAGAAAAATGTAGAATTTAATGGTATCTTTGATAACGAAGAATTAATAGGACTAGAATATATAGTTAACTGTGAAAATTTTACATATTTGATGTATTTAGCCGTAGAAAAAAATAAAAGGAAAAAAGGATATGGTTCTAAAATATTAGCTGATTTATTAAATAAACATGAAACAGTAATACTTAGTATAGAAAGACCTCTAAAAGATATTTATGATGAAAAAACACTTCGAAAAGAATTTTATCTCAAAAACGGTTTTTATGAGACTAATAAATTCATTGAAGATGGTGGCGTTCAATATGAAATATTAAGTTCGACTAAAGAATTTACTATTACTCCAGAAAAAATGGCTGAAAAATATAATAAAATGACAAAAAATAAACTTTTAAATAGGCTAATTAAGAAAATGTATAATCTTGAAAATACCAATTTTATCAAGTAGACAGTTAAAAGTATTGTAAGATAAAATGTAAAAGACAATCTAGAAAGGATCTAAACTTATGTATAAATGGGAATATAAAACTCCAGAAGGATATGACGATTTAATAATGAATAGTGATGGCACTTATTTAACATGTCTATGTTTTAAAAACTCCTCTGATATAAAGAAGTTAAAAGAAAATAGTAAGACAAAAGACTTACCTATTTTCAAAGAAACAGCCAAATGGTTAGATATATACTTTAGCGGGCAAGTACCTGATTTTACTCCTAAATATAAAATAGAAAATCTAACTGACTTTAGAAAAGAAGTTATTGATATCATGAATAAAATACCATATGGTAAAACAACCACCTATAGCGTCATTGCACAAGAAATTGCCACCTCAAGACATATTTCTAAAATGTCTAGTCAAGCAGTAGGAGGTGCGGTAGGTTGGAATAAAATTTGTCTAATTATCCCTTGCCACAGAGTCATCGGAAAAAATAATGAGCTAGTTGGTTATGGTGGAGGGCTAAAAAATAAATTATTATTACTAGAATTAGAAAAGGAAAGTGTAAATAAGTAAAAAAAAGGCCGCAAATAATTAATATGCCTATAAAAAACAATTCATTTTTGATACAATAAAAAAGTAAGGAGAATTTATGTTAGAAAATATATTATTAGGAATAGTAACAATGTGTACTATGATTTCTTATTTGCCACAAACAGTAAAGCTAATAAAAACAAAAAAGTCAAACGACTTAAGCCTAAAATCATGGATACTTTGGGTCGTAAGCAGTCTGTCATATACGTTATATGCACTACTTTGTAGTGATGAAGTAATGCTTTTAGTAGAAACATCAGTAGAATTCTTTTTCTGCTTGTTAATTCTTTCTTTAGCAGTCAAGTATCGTAAAAATAAATAAGTTATTTTAATAGGAGTAAAAGTAGTAGTATGAAAGAAAAATATAAAAATTATATAGAGAATGATTGTTCATTTGATACAAAAAGTTGGTTAGGAATTTTTTGCCTTTTAATAGTAATAGCTGGTGTTTTTGGCTTTTTATATGAATTTATCTTTTATTATTTCAATGGTGGAATGAAACAATTTTATTGGCGAGGAGGTAATTTCTGCCCATGGATAAATATCTATGCCACCGGCTCAATTATAGTTTTTATTCTAACTTACAAATACAGAAAAACCCCTTTAAAAGTTTTTTTAATAAGCACAATATCTTGTGGTATATTGGAATATTTTTCTGGTCTTGGAATGTATATTATTGGTAATGGAAAAAGATGCTGGGATTATAACTCTGAAATATTAAACTTTGGAAATATTGGTGGCTTTGTTTGTCTTAGAAGTGTGCTTTTTTTTGGACTATCAAGTTTGTTATTAATCTACGCAATCATTCCTTTATGTTTTTATCTTGCTAAAAAAATGAATAAAAAAGTTTTTTTAACTATCAGTATCTTACTTTGTAGTATAATACTATTTGATGAATTTTATAATCTTATATTTGCGAGAGTACTTCATCTACCAAGAGCATATGACGTCTATAGTAAATTGGGTTTCAAATATGTCAAGTTTAAATAGGAGATAATTTATGAAAATAGTAAAACCTAAGATAACAAATATTACCAAGAAAGATATTAAAAGCTGTTTTGCAACACAAGAGTTTTTTGAAGCAGAACTAGAAAATGAAACACCAACCAATTTAACAATCAGTGATATAAATATTGATAGTTGCTCATTTAAAAATGTAGATTTCAGTAATATAAGTTTAGCATCAGTTGACATATTAGATTCTATCTTTGAAGATTGTGATCTCTCTAATCAGAATTTTAATAAACAATTTATTGACAGAGTAATCTTTAAAAACTGTAAGTTATTAGGAACAACTTTTATAGATTCAAACATTAGAAATGTCCAATTTATAGATTGTAATTGCCGTTATATAAATTTTAGTGGAGCAGATATAAATAATCTTCATATTGTTAATAGTACTTTTCAAAACTCATCTTTTAATGAAACAAAAACAAAAGAGGTATTATTGGAAGAAACAATTTTCGAAGGAAGCGAATTTGCTGGAGCAACATTAAAAAACGTTGACTTTACAACTTGTAATATTAATGGGGCAATTTTTGATCAAAAGTCCCTTAAGAACATAATAGTCAATAATTTTCAAGCCGCAAGTATAGCTACTATGTTTGGTGTAATAGTAAAAGACTAGTAAAATTTATCAAGTACATATGAACAAACAAAAAGCCATCAACAGTTAACGCGTTGTTGTCTTTTTTAAATTTCTTATTCTCTCAATACCTAGTCCTATAGTCAAGAATACTAAAATATGTAATATGTAAGCATATCTTGGAGATATTTCAATAAACATGTAAACACAATAATAAATTCCAATAATAACTTTTAGTAAAAGTAACTCTTTATTAGTTTTCTTTCTTTCAGGAAAGAGACTAATAATAAATAATATCATAATAAAATTAAGAAAAGCTTGATTAAATAACAAAATGAAATTATATAAATTAGAATTGATGTTATTTAAAAGCTGTATATCATAATTTGTTTGTGTCCAAAGTATTACTTCTTTCTTTAAAAATAAAACTGGTAATTTGACATTTTCCTCTTTAATTCTTGTTTTTAGTAACTCTTTTTTATTATTAGAAGAAAAATATATCTTATCATCATTTTCGTTATAAATACCATTATGTTCATAGTTAAGACCACAATAAAATTTCCATTCTGAAGCATTATTTTTGAGCGATGTATGAAGAGGTGAAATAAGAATTAGTCCATTAAAAGCTATCAATACAAGAGTATAAGATAGTACTAAAAGGATAGAGTTTATAATCTTTTTTTTAGCAATAAGATCTTCTAAAAAGAGATTATAAATAATAATACTTAAAATAATAATTATTGATTCCGTCCTAAGTACATTAGCAACTGCTAAAATAATTCCAATTATTACTGAAAGCTTATAGCTATTCTTTTTAGTAATCAATAAATAGATAGTTATTAATACGAGAAGGGAAGGAATATGTTGATTCGTTAAAACAGAGTTCAAATAGATAGGATATAAGAAAAATAAGTATAACAAGGAAACACACCTTGCTGTCTTTTCACTAAATAACTTTTTACTTATCAAATAAATAAAGAGTACAATAAACGAGGTTACCAAAGAATTAACAATCTTTAAAAACAATACGCTATTAATAATCTTCAATAATGCTCCCTGATACAAGACATGGCCTAATTGATAACTAAATATTTTAAAATATGAACTTTTTAAGAATTCCAAATTATGAACAATCAAATCTCGACTTGCCTCATACATAGTTTTAAAATCATCAACTATATTAACTTTTAAATAAAAAACACTAATTAATCTAATTATTAAGGCTAGTATAAAAATAAAGATAGCATAGTTTCTAATTTTCATTTTACGAACAATAAATAACAGGACTATAAATAAGGGAATAATAATTAGAGTAGAAATTTTATTTGTAAAAAATAATAACAAAATAGCAAATAAAAAAAATAAAATATATTCACAAATCATAATAAACTTCTTCATATCAAAACATCCTTCTTTATTTAAATATAACATACCTAACATTTCTTTTCAATTGCATTTATGTTATACTAAAAAAGGATGGTGATAACATGAAATCTCTTATAAATAAAAGAAATTTACTGATTATTTTAATCACTTTTATTTTTCTTTTTTTAACCCATTTACCGTTAATGACAAAAAATATTTTGAGTGCCGATATCCTTTTAAATAATGTTTTTTATAATGGCTACTCCTGGGAAATATCTCTAGGAAGATTTGGACTATATGTAGTAGGACTATTAAAATGTTTTTTAACAATACCGCATATTGATATTTTGATAAGTTACTTTATAATATCCATCAGTCTAGTAATATTATTTGACTTATTTTCCTTTAGAAAAAAAGAAGATATTATTTTGTACATTCTAATAATTTGCTTAAATCCTATTACTTCAGCAACCCTACTTTTTGATTACTGTTCAATAGGCTACACCCTAGCTTTCCTTTGTAGTATTTTATCCATTTATGTATATTATAAAGAAGAAAATAAAATAAAAAAATATCTCTTTTCTTTAATTCTGATCGTAGTAGCACTTTCCATGTATCAAGCATATTTATCAGTAATAGTTACAACATTTATAATATATAATATAAAGTTACTTCTTGAAAAAAAGGAAAACTTCAAACTATCTTTAAAATATATATTAACTCTATTAATGGGGGCCCTATTATATTTTATCATAATGAAAATTTCTCTTTTAGTATTCCATGTTAATATGAGTAATTATAGTGGAGCAGATAAAATAGGATTACAAACATTACTATCTATTCCCAAGAAAATAGGCCTAAGCTATAAGCTGTTCTATGAATATTATTTCACAGACAAGATAGTAAAAAACATATATATAAAAAATAATATATTAAATATTTTTCTACTTATTTTATTAATTATTGGAGTTGTATTTCAAATTTTTAAGAACAATTTATCACCAAAGAAAAAAGTCTTAACCTTACTATTAGTTTTAGCATTACCTATATTTTTAAATAGTATAATTTTTACAATAAATGATACAAAACTTCAGTTGTTAATGAGTGCATCATACCTTCTAATACCATTACTATTAATTACTACCATGCCTGAAAATAAAATGAAATACTTAAGTATTATAGTAATTATCCTTCTTCTTAGAAATAACCTTATTCAAACCCAAGCAACATACTTATCTTTAGAAAATACTTTTAACAAATATAATACCGTAATCACTAGCGCCATTAAAGAAAATATCAACCATCAAAATTATAAATTTGCTCTTATAGGTAGTACAAAAAATGAAACAGAAATTAACAAATTAAATTATGGCTTTATTAGCGATGATGCTATATTCTGGGAAGAGTATAACCTTAAAAAACTTGGCTTTGAAAGATTTTGTTATGAATATTATGGATTAAATTTAACCTTTGTGAGTGAGGAAGATTACGACAAAATAAAGCAACGAGAAAATAAGAACCAAGAAATTATATATACATATGATGATATTATTGTAATTGATTTGTCATACTTGCATTAGAAAACATATTAAAGTATAATTATACTATTGTTAGGAGAATGATTATGAAAAAAAGATTAATAAAAAATATATTAAGTTTAATAGTGTTAATAGTTATTTTATTTACAACATATGAAATTTTCAAATTAAATGTTTTACCAAATAAATATTTAATCTTATTTATAGTAGGAGAGACCATACTTTATCTTTTAGGTCTACTTTTTTACAATCTTAAAAAGAAGGCTCTAATAGTTATCGGAATCATCTTATTTATAATAAGTATAACTGGTAATGCTTTTGGTTATTATTTTCTAAATAAAACTAATACTTATATTGATAAAAGTTTAGGCACCAATACTTATAGTATAGAAACAAAATATTATGTTATAGCAAATAAAGATAGCACAGTAAACAATATTAAAGAATTAAAAGAAAGTGACACAATAGAATATTATAAATACAGTCGCTCTATAGAAAAAGCCTTAAAGAAATTAGGTAATTACAATTATGTTAGTAGTGATGCTGCTTCAAAATCAATGGAAAATGTAACAAATAACAATTCTTACTTCCTAATAGCGAGTGTTAACTATGATTATCTTATGGAATCAACTAATTTATACTCTAGAGATAATTACAAAATTATTGGTGAATTTAACGTAAAAGAAGAAATAAAAAAGAATAATACGATAAAAAATGTTTATAACATTTATATTAATGGACTTGATTTTACAGGAATCATGCGTGATTACAATTTAATCGCAACAGTTAACTTAAATACTCATAAAATAGTTTTAACTTCTATTCCTAGAGATTATTACATTGATGTTCCTGCTTATAATATGAAGGACACCCTAATGTGTCTTGGCTCTCTAGACTCTGAAGTAAGCAAAGAAGCTTTAGAAAAACTATTTGATATAAAGATAGATTATACTGTAAACTTTAATACTACTAGTTTAGTAAATATAGTTGACGCCGTTAACGGAGTTGATTTCTGTTCCGACTATGACTTTACAACAACTCATGCTTTAGTAACTAATACTTATGATGATACTAAAGGAAAAAAACTTCATGTAAATAAAGGATGTAAAACATATAATGGTACCGAAATTTTGGCCATTGCAAGAGAAAGAAACGCCTTCCCAGGAAGAGATCGTTACCGTCAAAAAAACTGTCGCCAAATATTAATTAATATAGCTCAAAAATTAGCCTCAGCTACAACCCTAACAAATTATACTGAAGTGTTAAATTCTTTTGATGGTCTATATACTACTGATATGAACGATAAGACAGTAAAATCATTAATTAAGTCTGCACTAGAAAACAAAAATTTTGAAGTTGTAGAACAAAGCGTTGATGGAACAGATGGTATTGGTATTGGACACTTAGGAACTCAAGAATCATGGATAATGAATCCTGATATGAATACTGTAAACGCTGCTACAACTGAAATAAAAAAAGTCCTATCAGGCAAATAAAAAAAGAAAAGTCTATTTTCTACTAGGAAATAGACTTTTTTTTATAAAATGTCAAAGAAATATTGACTTGGAGCAAACTCAAAGGTTTACAATATAATTGTTCAAGATTATTGAAAATAAGTTTCAAACAGAAAAGAGGTAGAAAAATGACAATCAAAGAAATATCTGATATGTATGATTTATCACCAGACACCCTAAGATTTTATGAAAAAAAGGGTTTGATTGGTCCAATACAAAGAACAAAAAGTGGAATCAGAAACTATAGTGAACCAGATTTAAAAAGAATAGAGTTCATAAAGTGTATGAGAGGAGCTGATTTACCCATAGATGTACTAAAAAAATATGTTGATTTGTTTGAACAAGGAGATAAAACAATAAATGAAAGACGCTTGCTATTAGAAAATCAAAGAACAATACTTAAAGAAAAAATAAGTAAAATGCAGGATGCATATGATCACTTGAACAAAAAAATTGAATTATATTATTCAGGAAAACTAGACGAATATTTAAAAAAGTAAAGTTTAGAATAATATTATAAAATTTATTTTGAAAGGAAGAATATCATGAAAGAATTAGTTATTTATTTTTCTCATACAGGAGAAAATTATATGAAGAATGGCATTGAAAATATTGAAAAAGGAAATACAGAAATAGTAGCTGAAAACATTTCTCATCTTACAGGAGCTGATTTATTTAAAGTTGAACCTCTAAAAGAATATCCTTATAACTATCATGAATGTTGTGATGTTGCCAAAGAAGAATTAGAAAATAACTCTCGTCCTGAAATTAAAAATAAACTAGAAAACATCAGTGATTACGATACTATTTATATTGGTGGCCCTGTTTGGTGGAGTCACTATCCTATGTGCATGTTTACATGCCTTGAAAATCTAGATTTTACTGGTAAGACAATTTATCCTTTTGCAACCAATGCGGGTTGGCTTGGTAAAACATTTAAGGATATAGAAAAATTGTGTCCTAATTCTAAAATAGAAAAAGAAATGAATATAGTTTTTGAAAGCTATAGTGATAAATTAAAAACAACAGAAAAAGAATTAAATGATTGGATAAACTCTATAGAAAAATAAGGAGAAAAATGATTATGAGAAAAGATTTAGGAAAGAAAATGAATTTTTTGCCACTTCTAGATACCAATAGCAAGGCTGTAGTAGTCAACGCTGGAACACCTATGGTATTAGGATTTACTAAAGATGTACGTGATGAATATGTAAAAAGAGGTCAACTAGTTGATGTTGGTATCGCTGAAGAAAATGGTGTTGCAATGGCTAGTGGAATTGCTAAAAATGGAGGTACAGCTGTTTTTGAAACTCTAGCACCATTCTTTCAAAGAACTTATGATCAAATATCACATGATTTATGTCTAATGATAGTCCCGCAACAATGTTAGTACTAAGTCCTGGCGCTTATGGAATGAACTCTGATACACATCTAGCTCTTTGTGATATTCAAATGTTTGCTCACATTCCAAAATTTATTTATTTAGCACCATTCACTAAAAGTGAATACAAAAATATGTTAAAATTTGCTACTACTCAGAAAAACCATCCAGTAGGAATTAGAGTACCAGCCGAATTCTCTAAAATAGATACTTGCGATAATACAGACTATACAATATATAACAAAAATAAGATTGTCCTAAATGGTAATACAGTAGCAATCTTTGCTATAGGAAAAATGATGGATATGACCCTTGACATTGCCAAAAAGGTAAAACAAGAAAAAAATCTTGATATTACTGTCATCAACCCTTTATTTTTAACTGGATTAGATGAAACTCTATTAAATGACTTAAAGAAAAATCACAAATTAGTAATCACTTTAGAAGATGGTGAACTAATGGGTGGCTATGGTCAAAATATTTCATCATTTTATGGCACTAGTGACATACTAGTTAAAAACTTCGGTATTAGTAAAAAATTCCATACTGATTTCACAGCGGAAGACTTGTTAAAAGAAAACGGTATGTCGGTTGAAAATATATCTAACATTATAGAAAATATGTTATAGAAAGATACTAGTTTTAAAACTAGTTTTTTTTCTCCAGAAATATTATAATATAATTGAAAGAGGATAATATGGAAACAAAAAGATGTAAATGGTGCAATGAAAAAAATAAAATATATATTAAATATCACGACAGCGAGTGGGGCATAAAAAATGAGGATGATGCTTACTTATTTGAAATGCTAATACTAGAATCCTTTCAGGCTGGCTTATCATGGGAATGCATTCTAAATAAAAGAGATAATTTTAGAAAAGCATATGATAATTTTGATCTAAATAAAGTATTAAATTATGATGATAAAAAGATTAATGAATTGCGACGAAATAAAGGTATTATACGTAATAGTCTAAAAATAAAAGCAAGTATCAATAATGCTAAGATATTTAAAAGTATTATTGATGAATATGGTAATTTTATTACTTATCTCTATAAATTTGCTCCCTCAGTTCCGATTTATGAAACCAACAAAAGCAATTCTTTACTATCTGATGAAATCTCTAAAGACCTAAAGAAAAGGGGTATGAAGTTTGTAGGGACAACTATTATATATTCATATCTCCAAGCTATCGGTATTATTAATTCACATGAAAAAAATTGTTTTATGTATAAGGAGGAAAAACATGTTTAATTATAAAAAAATGCCAAAAGTCGAACTTCACCTTCATCTAGATGGATCCGTAAGACCAGAAACAGCGGCTAAATTACTAGGAATAGATATTGCTGAAGCCCGAAAAAATATGATTGCTGATGACAAATGTTTAGATTTAAATGATTATTTAACCAAGTTTTTTATTCCTGGGAAGGTTATGCAAACAAAAAAGAATTTAGAATTAATCTCAGAGGAACTTGCAGCTGATTTGGAAGAAGACGGAGTAATTTATGCTGAAATTAGATTTGCACCTCTTAAACATGTTTTTAAAGGTTTAAGTTTAGATGAAGTTGTAGAAAGCGTTCTTAAAGGGTTAGCTAAAAAAAGTCTTAAAACGAATCTTATTCTTTGTATGATGCGTGGTGATAAAGAAGAAGATAATATTAAAGTAGTAGATTTAGCTGAAAGATTTTTAAATAGAGGAGTAGTTGCTCTTGATTTAGCTGGAGCAGAATCTATTTATAAAACTATTGATTATAAAAATTTATTTGCATACGCTAAGGGTAAGAACATTCCTTTTACCATTCATGCTGGAGAAGCAGACGGAAAAGATAGTATGAAGGCAGCTATAGATTTTGGAGCCAAGAGATTGGGACACGGAGTAAATGCTATTTTTCACAAAGAACTATTAGAAGAAATTAGACAAAAAGATATACTATTAGAAATTTGTCCAACCAGCAATGTACAAACTAATGTCATAAAAGATATAAAATATCACCCAGTAAGAAAGTTGTATGATGCAAATATATTAGTTTCTATAAATACCGATAACAACACAGTATCTAATGTCACATTAACAACAGAATATGAAAAACTAGCGCAAAAACTAAACTTTACTTACAAAGACTTTGTTAAAATGAATAAAGATGCTATAAGACATGCTTTTATAAGTGAAGATGAAAAAGAACAATTACTGCAAAAATATGATGAAAAACTAAACCAATTAAGTTAAAGTTGTATTTTTTTCCGTTTTATGATATAATATGTCAGACAATTGAGGTGTAGCCATAAATATAAAATTAATTAAGAATGAAAAAGGAGTAAGCATGAACTACGATTTAAAAATGGAAGAACAAATTAATAATATGGAAGGCAAGGTAAAAACTTTGCTCCTTCACGCATGTTGTGCTCCATGTTCATCAGCATGCTTAGAACGTCTTGGCAATAATTTTAAAATATCTATTTTTTATTATAATCCTAATATAACTAGTAAAAGTGAATATGATAAAAGACTAGCAGAAGTTCAAAAATTTGCCGCACAGTTCAAGATAAAATATCCCATAGAAGTAATAGCGGGAGACTATGAAAAAGAAAAATTCTTGGAAATGGCTAAAGGCTTAGAAAATGAACCAGAGCGAGGTAAACGCTGTTATTTATGCTACAAATTACGCCTAGAAAAAACGGCTCAATATGCTTCTGAGCATCACTTTGACTTTTTCGCAACAACTCTAACTCTAAGTCCCTACAAAAACGCCATTTGGTTAAATGAAATAGGGGAGAGTCTTAATAAAGAAATATCTGCTACCTATTTATATTCTGACTTTAAAAAGAAAAATGGCTATAAAAGAAGTATTGAACTTTCAAAGAAATATAACTTATATCGCCAAAATTACTGTGGCTGCATCTATTCAAAAATCGGGAGGTAATATGCTTAACTACGTAAATGAAGAAGAACTAGAAAAAGAAGAGTATCCCTTCGAATATGGTGGGGAATCAAATCTATATCGCTTAAAAGGTAATCTAGAAGTGTATAAAAAATATATTTCTTTAAGTGATTCTATTGTCAGAAATAAAACAGAAAAATTACTTTACATAGATAAAAACAAAGATAAAATACCTTCTGCCATAACACCTACTAAAATAATTGTTAATTCAAAATACTTATCTACAGGATACACAATGAAGTACTCAAAAAATTGCGATCTAGAAAATTTCATGATGTCAAATGAGCATTCTCATAATGAAAAACTTGACATGCTTAAAAAACTAAGAGAAATTCTCTTTACTTACGCAAGCAATGGTATCTTTTATTTTGATTGTAATATTACCAATTTTTTATGTAGCAAGGAAAGTAATCAAAGTAAAATAGATATTATTGATATAGACAATATAGAAATAGATAATGCTGATGCCAAAATTACTTCAGACTGTTATAATAATGATATGACAAGATATTTAAAAAATGGCGGCCAAAAAGGAAATGATATGTTGACATATGCCTTTAATCATTTAACTAGAATGTGTTTTAATAGAGTTCCAGAACTTGAGTATAAAATTAATCCTTTATCAAGAACTTCATATTCAGCTTGCACATTAGGTACATTTTGTTATACCCTTGATCAAGCATCAGTAGACACTATAGCTGACCATGAATTTCTTCTAGATTATCTTACTGACATCACCAAAAAAATATGAGAGGATGTCTCATTTTTTTATCTAAAAACAAATGAACACTAATATTTACAATCAAAAGCACATAGTTTATAATATAACTAGAGGTGAAACAATGAAATATTATTGTATAGGTATTAAAGGAACAGGTATGTCAACACTTGCTCAAATACTTTCAGATTTAGGAAATGAAGTAAGTGGTTACGATGATGCTACTGAATATAAATTTACCCAAAAAGGATTAGACGAAAGAAATATTAAAATATATTATGATAATACACACGATATTCCCAAGGATACTATTGTTACTTATTCAGTTGCCTTTAAAGAAGACCACAAGGAATTAAAAAGAGTAAAGGAATTAGGTTTAACAATCAAAAAATATAATGAAATAGTAGGAGACATTACAAAAATGTTTAATACTATCTCAGTAGCCGGAACACATGGAAAAACTTCTACATCATCAATGATTAGACATATATTAGAAGACTCCATTGGTTGCAGTTACTTCGTTGGGGCAGGAGATGGCCGTATTAATCCAAATAGTGATATTTTTGTTATTGAATCAGACGAATTTAACAAACATTTATTAACTTATTATCCAACTAATTCTATCATTACTAATATTGAAAAAGAACATATGGAGTGTTATAAAGATCTTCAAGATATAATTGATACATTTTCAACATTTGCAAATCACACTAAAAATAGATTAATAACGTGTGGCGATAACCCTAACTGCCATAGCTTAAACACTAAAACTCCTATTACTTATTATGGATTTAATGAAGATAATGATGTAATTATAAAAAATCATCATGTTGCAGAAGACGGAGAAACTTTTGATCTTTACTTTAAAGATAAGCTATTTGATACATTTACAATTCCTGTTTATGGCAAACATATGGTTTTAAACGCTACTGCAGCAATCATCATGTGTAACATATATGGTATTTCAAAGGAACAAATCAAAAATAGTTTCAAAACATTTAAGAATGCTAAACGTCGTTTTGCCGAAGAAAAAGTAGGAAATGCTATCATCATTGATGACTATGCTCATCATCCAACAGAAATAAGTGCTACCCTAGATGCTGTTAAAAGAAAATATAAAGATAGAAGAGTAGTAGCAGTTTTTAAACCAAATACTTATTCTAGAACTAAAGACTTTACCAATGAATTTGTAACTGCTTTAAGTAAAGCCGACAAAGTTTATTTAACAGAAATAGATTGCAATAGAGAAAGACAAAGTGATTATCCTGGCGTTACATCAAATCTTATTGTAGAAAAAATAAAAGGTGCCGAAATAATTTCAGAAGATACCATTGATAAACTAAAAAATGAAAAAGACTCGGTTGTTTGTTTTATGAGCTGTGCCTACGTCAATCATTTAATCGATGCTTTTAAAGAAATAATAAAATAAGAATACACGTTATTCTTTTTTTGTTTCCCATAATTTCCCATAATTGTTTGATAATTTTTTGACAATTTTTTCCTATACTGAAAATGTAAAGAGGAGGCGATGCCCATAAGGTTATCAAAATAAAGTAAAACATGATATAATACTATTGGTAGGTGATGAAAATGTATACAATTTGTTTTGTAGAAGATGAAAAAGACCTTTCCAATTTAATAAAAGTTTATTTAGAAAAAGCTGGTTATAAGGTTGTGACCTTCAATAAAGGAGCTGATGCTATCGATTATATAGGTCAACCTGTAGATGTATGGATATTAGATATTATGTTAGAAGATGACATTAGTGGATATGATATCATTAAAGAAATCAGAAAAAATAATAGTAATGTCCCAGTTATTTTCACCTCAGCAAGAGATCAAGAAATAGATAAAATATTAGGTCTTGAACTAGGGAGTGATGATTACATTACAAAACCATATTCTAGTAAAGAACTTGTTCTACGAGTAAATAATATTATAAAACGTGTTTATAAAAAAGAAGAAAAAACAATTAATTACGAAACTTATCAAATAGATTTAGAAAAAAGAGTAGTTTACAAAGACCAAAAACAAATAAAACTTACAACATTAGAGTTTGATCTACTTATCCTATTTTTAAAAAATATCAATAAAGGTTTTTCTAGAGATGAAATACTTAACTATATTTGGGGTGATGACTACTTTGGTACAGACAGAGTTGTAGATGATTTAGTTAGAAGACTTAGAAAGAAAATGCCAAAGTTAAACATTAATGCCATTTATGGATATGGGTATCGTATGTCATGAAAAATCAAAAACAAACACTTAGTAAACAACTTATTATAATAATTTTCTTAGTCTTTTCCATAGCATTTATCTGTCTAGGGGTAGTCTTACCTAAAACCCTAATTCCTCTAGCAGAAAATAATGTCTATAGGTATTTAAGTGAACCATTAAAGTTCATGCAGTCTAATTTTGATAAAGACCTATCTTCGTCGGAGATTGCATATCTATATATTATAGATCAAAAAATAGTAACTAGTGATAATTTAACTGAAGTTATGGGATTTGATAACCCATTATTTATCATAAAAAAAATCAAAAATAATACCTATGGAAAATTTATTTATAAACATAATACCTATTACTATTACACAATAAAAGCAGAACAAGTTACCAAAATAGCTCTAACAAATGATACTTATATAAATAAAACTAAAGCCGATATTTTAGCAGCTATTTTACCAATAGTTTTAGGAACACTTTTAATAGTAGGACTTATCCTTGTAATTTGGAGTTCTATTATAATATATAAGATTGACAAACTAAAATCAAAGGTTGATAATATCGACAATGAGGATTATAACCATACAATTGATTTTAAAGCTAATGATGAAATTAAGTCTTTAGGATACGCAATTGAAGATATGCGCATTTCCCTAAAAAGCCAAGGGGAATATCGCAATCAAATGTATCAAAATATCTCACATGATTTTAAAACACCTCTTACCGTTATAAAATCATATATAGAAGCTGTTCATGACGAAGTAGAAGATAAAGACAAGGCTCTACAAGTTATCGAAGAGCAAACTGAAAAATTAGAAAATAAAGTACACTCACTTCTTTACTTAAATAAACTAGATTATCTCAAAGATAGTAAACCGAAAATAGAAAAAATAGACATGGAAAAACTTATAAATGACGAGGTTTCTAAATTTAAATGGAAACGAAAAGATGTAGAATTTATAGTCGAATATGACCATAAATCGGTATATTTTGGTACAGTTGAGCATTGGGAGACGATTCTTGACAACTTACTAAATAATTTTATGAGATATGCTAGTACTACTATAAAAATTAATGCCAAACAAAATAAAATAATTTTATATAATGATGGATCAAACATCGATAATGATTTACTTGAGGGAATCTTTACTCCGTTCCGCAAGGGAATTAAAGGTGAATTTGGTCTAGGATTATCAATTGTGAAAAAGACTTTATGTATCATTGGCTATGATATTAATATAAAAAATGAAAAGAAAGGTGTGACCTTCATAATAACTAGAAGCTCTAAATAAGGCTTCTTTTTGTTTAATTTATATTTATTTGTCCATAATAACAATGGTGATAAATATGAAAATATTAATAACAGGAGCAACATCGGGTATTGCTTATGAAACAGCTTTAAAACTGTTAGAGCAAAATAATTTTGTTTATTTGTGTACACATACAGAAGAAGAAAAATACCTTCTAAAAGAAAAACTCGCTAATAAAAGTAATGCCAAAGTATATAAACTAGATGTTTGTAATGAAAATGATTTAAAACTTTTAGATATTTTAGATTATGATGTTTTTTGGTCACATGCTGGCATTGGTAATGGTGGAGCAGTACTTGGTATTTCACTAGATACAATTAGAAAAAACTATGAAGTAAATGTTTTTAAAAATATTGCGGTAATAAAAAGGGCATATGAAAATATGCGCCATAAAAATATAGAGGGGAAAATATTTGTGACCAGTTCTTTAGCGGCATATTTACCCCTTACTTATTTAGGAGCTTATACATCTAGTAAAGCAGCCTTAAGTAGTCTTTGTTATACAATGAATAAAGAGTTAAAATTAATTGGTAGTAATATTAGTCTTACTCTAATAGAGCTAGGTGCATATCATACGGGTTTTAATCAAGTTATGATTGATAACAAAGAACGCTTTTTAAAACCAGCATCAACTTTTTATTTATATAAAGATAAAGTAACAAAAAAACAAAACAACCTCTTTAATCTTATAGAAAAAAAGACTTTAACAGCAGTTAGTACCAAACTAGCAAAACAAATTTCAAAGAAAAATCCTAAATTTCTTATTCGAACACCCCTTATTCAAAGACTACTGGTAAAATTATATATTATATTTTTAAGATAACTTATTATATTATTGCATTAGCCTCTTTTTTGTATTATTATATAAAGTATTTAGGAGGTTCTGATGTTAAAAAATAATTATGATGTTGCAATGATAATGCAACGAAGAAAAATACATGCTGGTTTAAGTATATATGTACCAGCACTAGGTATAGAAGGCAAGTACTCCGAAGATGAGGGAATCTTTTATGCGCTCGATGGAACTTCTTATGAAGTGCTTGATGAATTTATCTATGATTTTGATGATGATGTATCATTAATC
Source organism: Clostridium sp. CAG:417 (assembly GCA_000432835.1). Lineage (GTDB taxonomy): Bacteria > Bacillota_I > Bacilli_A > RF39 > UBA660 > CAG-417. Next base: position 47,035 of record FR890370.1, read on the forward strand.
TGTGATTTTGTATTATCTAAAAAAGATTTTAATGATAAATATAAAAATCAAAAGAATATGGAAGAGGCATTAATGAAATATCGCCTAGATTATTCAAATTGTAGAGTAAACAGATATGATATGGAAAGTCGTAACACTAAGAGCTTTATTATTGATATTGATGAGCTTTTTTCTGACATAAATAATAATATTCAATTTGAAGGTAATGAAGTAATAACCGCTCAAGAAAATATAGTTCCAGAAGCCTTTGAAATTACTCCAGAATTTGAAGAAATGCTTTTCTCTGAATTAATAAAAAAAGTTAATAGTCACGCTATGACCAAAAAAGAAATGCTTGAATTAAATAAAAAAATAATTGTCACTCGTGATAACTACAATAATTTAATAGATACAATAGCTAGAGTAACAGAAATAGAAGAAGAAAGCCTGCAAGCTCCTGCTGTAAAAATTGCTAGTGATTCTAAAGAAAATAACAAGGAAGAACTATATATAAAACGTAAAAACATCATAAAGAAGCTAAAAGATATCATCATCGGACAAGACGATGAAATTGATCAATTAGTAACTGAAATATTTCGTTTGCAAAACAATCAAAATGGAAAGAATAAAGGGATTTTATTAAGTGGTTCAACGGGTGTAGGAAAGAGTAGAATATGTACTCTTTTAGCAAAATATCTTGATATACCATGTAAAATCATAGATACTACACAACTTACAATGCCTGGTTATAGAGGACAAAATATTGAAGATTTTTTAGAGCAATTATATTTGGATGAAAGAAAAAATCTAAAACGAGTAGAGAAGGCTATTATTGTATTCGATGAAGTTGATAAAAAGGGTTCACGAGATAATTATGATGTCTCTGGTAAAGGCGTATTAAACCAACTACTTAAATTCCTTGATGGAACAGAATATACAATAGGACTAAATGAGGAAAGTGTATTACAGAAAACCAAAGTAAGAATCTCCACTAACAATATGATTGTAATATTCTCTGGAGCATTCTCTAATGTTTATAATGCCCCTAAATTTACTACAAACAATTTAGGCTTTAGAGAAACAAATGCTCCTAAAAGTAAAGAACCAACACTACAAGACTTTATTGACATTGGTTGCCTACCAGATGAGTCTATGGGAAGACTACCTATTATTATTCACTTAAACACCCTAAGTGAAAATGACCTAAAAAACATTTTACTTCATTCAAAAGAAAGTGATATTTATTATGTCAAACAAGAGTTTAAAAATGAAGCTGAAGTGGATATTGAATTTAGCGATGAAGCCATCGAAGAAATCGCTCATCAGGCCTATCTGTTACAAACTGGAGCTAGGTCACTACAAAAAATAGTACATGACGCTACATACCACGCTTTTAAGAAAGTAACAGATGATTTTGGAAAATACTCTAAGGTTATAATTACAAAAGATACAATTACAGATCATAAAAACTACACTCTTATTCCAAAAGAACAAAATAAAGTTTTACAAAAAAATAAAAAAATGCTATAATACAACTCCCGGTGATGTATTATGGATATTAGTAAAATAAAAAATTTAAAAATAAATATTAGTAAGATAAAAAAATCAAATAAACAGTTCAAACTAAGAAAAGAAGAAAGAATCAAAAATTTAAAAATGTTAATAGCGTTACTTGCTACTGCTAATATAGCTATGGGTGCTGGTATTTCTACCTTCCTAATTCAAAAATTAGTAATGCCACATTATCATGAAAGAGTATCAGATGTATCTAGTCTTTATAAGAGTATTGAAGAAAATACTAATCTAGATAAAAATGAAAAAAAGATTTTAAATTATGTTTCGGAGTTTATTGATGCGTATTATTACTATATGGATAAAAACGAAGTAGAAGATAAATTATCTAACTTTGATATAGTGTATAAAACTCAAAAAGATAAAAATGTAACTGGTTCCTGGAACTCTATGTTTTGCGATATGACTTTCTATACTATGTCATCTTCAAAAGATTTAAAAAATAATAGTGAAGTTGTTTCTCATGAACTATACCATTTATTAAGTGATGATATCTATAACAAATGTTTAGCAGAAGGAATTGCTTCCCTAATAAACTATGAATATTCTGATTATGAAAATCAGGACTCTTACTATAAACAACTATTAATTGCCCAAATCCTTTGTGAGATAATAGATCCAGAATTAGTAGTAAAAAGTTATCTTCAAGCAGATACCAGTATTATTACAGATGAACTATTTAAAATAGATAATAATAAAACAAGATATAAAAGATTATTTAAAAATTTAAGCAGATATCAAGAGATATTTAATGAATACCTAGAATATACTGAAGTAGACCTAGAAAAAGGCTCTTACAATGATTACTTAAATTTAAAAAACATAGAAGAAGATTTATTAAAATCTATAAAATCAGATTTAAAGTTTTATTATGATCATTCAAAAAATAGAAAAGATGAAGCTACCGTTGAAGACTATTTTGACAAGCTTACCACTGATTATGATATAGTAGTTAATTCAAACAATAATAAAAATAAAATAGTTTATATGGGAGATTATAATACTGAAAGTAAATATTTAAGGAAAACAAAATAAGTGGTTAAGTTACCACTTATTTTTGCCATTTTAATAAACAAAAAAGAGCTTTTTAAGCTCCTTTATATTTAATCGATTAAATCGATATTTCTATAAATGGTGGCGCCGGAGAGATTCGAACTCACGACCTATCGGGTATGAACCGATTGCTCTAGCCAACTGAGCTACAGCGCCATTTCCAAATTACTCATTTAGTATAACAGACAAATTTAACTTTGACAACATCTTTTTTAATATTTTTCAAAAACTTCTTAAAATAAACTACTACCACAAATATTTAAAGTTTGTTATACTATTATTAGGTGAGTAAAATGAAAAGAATATTATCAATCTTATTATCTGTAATATTATTCTTTACCCTAAGCTTTATAATATACCTTTTCACTTTTAAACTTCTGTTTAAAACTAATTATTTTGATAGAATAATCAAAGAAAACAATGTAAGTGAATATATTAATTTATCTTTAGGTCAAAAAAGCACAATTGTTAATAATATAAATACCTCATATCAAGACCTAAAGAAACTAGGCTTAAGTGAAAAAGAAATTACTAATATTATCAATGATACAAATATAAGTCAAGTATTAAACAATATAATCATTAATAGAATGCATCATGTATTATATAATGAAAAAACTATAAACTATACATTGGATGATCTAGATAATATTTTAACAAAAAACATTAATAACAGCCAAGTAAAAGAGTATATCCTCCAAAATGATTACAAAATAATAAGCTTTGAGACAAGCTTAGACTATGATATTAGTAACATAAACTATAAATATTTAACTTTTTATAAAAAATTAACCTCAAATAAAACCATAATAGTTGTTTTACTAACCTTAATTTTAGTCATAATAATCTTATTTATAATTAATAATAATCTTTTTTTAAATTACTTTTTTACAACAACCCTTGTAGTAGGCTTAAATAATATCATTATCTGTCTCATAACACCATATAGTTTAAATATTATATTAGAAAATAAATTGATTAAGCATGTGTTTAGTAATTTATATACCAATTACTTTAAAGAAGTCTTAATAATTGATTTAATCTTAGTCTTAATATCAACTATAATTCTTTCAGTTAATGACAAAGTAAATAACAAGAATAATAGAAAAATAAAACCAAGAGTTAGAAAGAGAGTAGAATACGATGAAAATTATAATTTCTGATTATGATGGCACTATTTTTGAAGATGAAATAACCACTAAGAAAAATATTGCCGCAATAGCAAGGTTTAGAAATCAAAACCTTTTCGCCGTCGCCACAGGCAGAAGTTATGAAGACTTCATGTCAGCTAAAATAAAGAATAATATTGAACTGGATTATTACCTTCTAAATTATGGAGCCCAAATACTTGATAAAAATATGCAGCCTATTTCTATAACACCTTTAACCAAAGAAGATGTTGCAGAAATAAAAAAATTCTTTAAAGAAAAAAATGTTACCATTCTCTATTGTAATGACAAAAAAAATAGCCTAAAAGAATCAGGTGCTATTTTTAAAATAGTAGTTAAATTTAACAATCGAAAAGACTTAGTAGACTCTTATAAACAGTTTATTAAACTTGATTCCTTTAATACATATATTTTAAAAAATCACTGTTCTCTAGAAATAATTAGAAAAGATGTTAATAAGAAAGAATCCATAAAAAAATTTCTTCCAATAATTAAACTAAAGCAAAATGATGTATTTGTAATAGGGGACAGTATTAATGACTTGGAAATGATAACACAATACCATGGTTTCTGTGTGGAAAACGCGGAACCCAATATTAAAGCAGTAGCAGTAAAAATATATCCTCATGTATATAATTTAATAGAGAAATTAATGGAGGCAAAATAATGAAAAACATAGCAGTTGTATATAATCCCGAAAGTGGACATCACGATTGTCATAAATTCATAAGATATGTTTCAAGTATAATGAATAAATATGATTATAATGATATGTATTGTCCTACCCAAGGAAAGAACGACTCTACTGAAATAATCAGGAATTTACCAAATGACATAGATTTAGTCTTGATTGCTGGAGGGGACGGAACCCTTAATGAAAGTATTAATGGTAACTGTCTAAGAGAAAAAAAGCTTCCTTTAGCGTACATTCCCTTTGGGACAACTAATGATGTTGGTCGTATGTATGGATTTACCAGAAACTATATTAAAGATATCAAATTATTATTTGATGGAGTATTAAAGAAGATTGATGTTTGCCATATTAATAAAAAAGCCTTTATTTATGTAGCTTGTGCTGGAAATTATATGAATGTAAGCTATGAAACACCACGTCGCCTAAAGAAAAAATATGGCAAAATGGCCTATGCTCTTTATGGACTAAAAGAATTAAGTAAAGAAATAAATAAATATGAATTAACATATAAGGTTAATGGAGTAGTCAAATCAGGGAAATACACCTTCATCTTTGTTACTAATACCAGTAGAATAGCCGGTGTTAATGGAATATATAATGATGTAAAATTAGATGATAAAATGTTTGAGGTCGTAATGTGTAAAGCTACTACCAAGAAAGAAATTCTTCATATTATGTATCTTTTAAAAACTAAGAATCTGGAGGAAATAGAAGAAATAGAGTACTATAAAACAAATCATCTAGAAATAGAATTTAAAGATAATATTCCAACATGGTGTCTTGATGGAGAACGCTATGTAGAAGAACAGAAAAAATTTGTTTTTACTGTTGATGATACTACGGAGATGTTAATGCCAAGAAAAAATATTGACAAATTATTTGAAGAAAAATAATATAAAAAACTTTTCCAAATAAAAATTATATGTTATAATGTGGTATAGTTAAGGTTATAAAATAGGAGGCAATATTATGGCATTTGAAAAATTCAAAAATATATTAGGTGGTTCAGAACCAGAAGATGAAACAAATGAAACACCAGATGAAGAATTTTACACTTCATCTCGTGAGGAATATAGTGAACAAAATGGAACAGCAGGTTCTAAAATGATGCTATTAGAACCAAGAGCATATTCAGAGTCACAACAAATCGCAGATTACTTAAAAGGAAGGAACGCAGTAGTCGTTAATCTAAAAAGAGTAACACCAGATCAAGCAAAAAGAATCGTAGACTTTTTAAGTGGAACATTATACGCTATTGGCGGAGGATTAGAAAAACTAGGAGGTGGCGTTTTCCTATGTACACCTAACAACGTTAATGTTGAAGGAAAAATAAGTGATGATAGGGAACCATCTTCCAAAACAACAAAGAAACAAGCAAAAGAAGAAGACATAGACGACGAATTTAATTGGTAATAGATAAGTAGAGTCCAGAGGTGAGGCAAATGGAAAAATTTAATTATGAGCCTAATGGTTATAATCGTAAAGAAGTAAACCAATTTATTAGCGACGTCATTGACCAAACCTCTGGAATTGTAAAAAAATATACAGAACAAAAAGAAAAAATACACCAACAAGAAGCAGAAATCTCAAAACTAAGAGAAGAAGTAGAACATTATCATCGCATCGAATCCAATTTAAAAGATACAATCATTAGAGCAGAACATACTGCTGATCATATCAAATATTTAGCTGAACAAGATTCAGACATAATTGTAAAAGATGCAAAAAACAGTGCTAGTAGAATTGTAAATGAAGCACTTATCAAAGCTGAAAAGATTGATAATCAAACAGATATTGCTAATAAGAATTTAAAAATATTTAAACGTAAATTAAAAATATTGTTAGAGCAGCAAGCTGCAATTATTGATGAAATAGAGGATATTGAAATTTTAGACTAAGAAAGGCAAGAACTAAAAATCTCTTGTCTTTTTGCTATCTAACTATTATAATCTTTAAAACAATAACAAATTAATTTATTAATCTTGAAATAATAAAATATGTATGATATAACTTTAGTAATAAGCAAATGCGAAAGACGGAAATATTCGAAAGTATGAAAGAGAACCTTAACTTTGGTGAAATAGGGTTATGAGTAAAATATTTTAGATCACTTTCAAGTGCCCTTTATGGATAAGATAAAGGCGGGACTATACGTTACATAGTTAAGGTAGATATATTTCGTATTTACAAAATAAGGTGGTACCACGACTAGTTCGTCCTTTGGTATACACCTTTTTATTATTTTAAGGAGTTGATTTAATAAACCTGCAAATAACAATTATTATTACATCCAAAAAGTAAAAAATAGAAGTGGAGGAATTATTATGAAATTTGAAAAATTAAAAACAGGAAATGTATCAGAAATAGAAAAATCTATAAGAGAAGATTGGGGTGGAGTTGAAAACATTCTGAAAAAGACAATTGAAAACAGAAATGGTAAAGATAAGTATGTATTCTACGATGGACCAATTTATGCCAATGCTAAACCTGGCTTACACCATGTCTTTGCTAAAACTATAAAAGATGCTATATGTAAATATAAAACAATGCAGGGATATCAAGTTTTAAGAAAAATAGGATTAGATACACATGGACTACCAATTGAAGTTAATGTAGAAAAAAAGCTTGGTTTCAAAAATAAATCTGATATTGAAAAATTCGGAATAGAAAATTTCTGTAAAGAATGTAACAAAGAAACTGATTCAAATATTGATGAAGTTAAAAAAGTTACAGAAATGATGGGGCAATTTATTGATTGTACCAATCCATATATAACTTGTACTAATGACTACATTGAGTCAGAATGGTGGTTAATAAAAAATATTTTTGATAAAGGATTAATTTATCATGGTAACAAAGTTCTTCCATATTGTCCAAGATGTGGAACAGAATTATCTCAAAATGAAGTATCTCAAGGATATCAACAAGATTCTGTTAATACAGTAATCGTTCCTTTAAAACTAATAGATGAAGATTGTTACTTACTAGTTTGGACTACTACACCATGGACTTTGATTGATAATGTGGCAACATGCGTAAATCCTGAATATGATTATATTAAAGCATCATCAAAGGGTTACAACTTCATAGTCGGAAAAACTTTAGCTGATAAAGTACTTGGTGATGATTATGAAGTATTAGAAACTTATAAAGGGGTAGATTTAGTAGGTAAAAAGTATTGCCAATTAATGCCTTTTGCTAAAGTTGAAGGTAAGGCATTTGAAGTTTTAGCAGACTCTTACGTTACAGCAGAAGATGGTACTGGAATTGTTCATATCGCCCCTGCATATGGTGAAGATGACTCACGTGTTGCAAAAGCCAATGGTATTAGTTTTTCTCAAAGTGTCAACAAAGATGGTTGTTATACTGTTGGACCTTGGGAGGGCAGAGTAGTAACAGATTCAGAACTTGAACTTGATATCATCAAATACTTAAAGGAAAATGATAAACTATTCAAAAAACAAAAAATAACTCATGATTATCCTCATTGTTGGAGATGTAAAAAGCCGTTAATTTATTATGCTAAACCAGCATGGTATATTGAAACAACTAAATTAAAACAACAAATAATAGATTGTAATAAAAAAGTTAATTGGTATCCAGCATATGTCGGAGAAAAAAGATTTAATAACTGGCTAGAAGGAATGGTAGATTGGGGTATTTCTAGAAATAGATACTGGGGTTGTCCTATGCCACTTTGGACTTGTGAATGTGGACATGTTGAATGTATCGGTTCACTAGATGAATTACAAGAAAAACTAGTAGAAGATATTGATGTTAGAAAGATTGAACTTCATAGACCTTATGTTGATAATCTACACATTAAATGTAGTTGCTGTGGCAAAACAATGTCTCGAGTTACTGATGTTATGGACGTATGGTTTGATAGTGGAGCTATGCCTTATGCTCAATTTCATTATCCATTTGAGAACAAAGAATTATTTGAATCACAATTCCCAGGTGACTTTATTGCCGAAGGTGTTGACCAAACAAGAGGTTGGTTTAACTCTCTACTTTGCATTTCAACATTAGTATCAGGAGTATCTAGCTATAAAAATGTTGTTGTTAATGATATGATGCTTGACGCTCACGGTAAAAAGATGTCAAAATCCGTAGGAAATATTATCAATCCAATAGATATTATGACCGAATATGGAGCTGACCCAGTTAGATATTATATGCTATATGCATCTCCAGTATGGACTCCATTAAGATTTGATATGGTAGGCTTAAAAGAAATTTATTCAAAATACTATGCAACATTTAAAAATGCCTATTCCTTCTTCGAAATGTATGCCAATGCCGATAACATTGATCCAAGAGAATACGACATAAAAGTAGAAGATCGCGAATTAATTGATAAATGGTTACTTTCAAAATTAAACAAGTTAGTTCGTGATGTTATTAATGCTTATGAAGAGTATGATTTAAACAAAGTTGTAAAATTAATTGTACCTTTCTTAAATGATGATTTATCAAATTGGTATATTAGAAGTAATAGAAGAAGATTCTGGGATAGCAAGTTAACAAAAAGTAAAAAAAGTGTTTATCAAACAACATACGAAGTTTTAGTTACTTTAGCAAAATTAACTGCGCCTATAACTCCATATATATCAGATGAAATTTATACTAAATTAACTGGTGAAGAAAGTGTTCATTTAGCAGACTTTCCAAAGTTTAATGAAAATTTAGTAAATGAAGAAGTAGAAGAGAAAATGGATCTTGTAAGAGATATCTGTAGTCTAGGACGTGATGCTCGTGAAACAGCAAATATCAAAGTTAGACAACCAATTAGTGAAGTAATATTAGACAGCTCTATAAAAAATATCATTGGAAATTTAGATTCAATAATAAAAGAAGAATTAAATGTTAAAGAATTATCTTACAAAGATGACATGACAGATTACTTAACTTACACTTTAAAACCAAACTTTAAAGTGTTAGGTAAAACATTAGGTTCTAAAATAAAAGTGTTACAAGAACAATTAAAGACTTTACCTAGTGAAGAGGCATTAAAGACACAAAATGAATCAATTACAATAAAATTAGAGGGTGAAAACTTTACGCTTGATGCCCAAAATACCATTCTTTCAATTGAAGTTAAAGATGGATATCAAGCCTCAAGTGATAATAAGACATGTGTTGTTCTTAATACCAATTTAACCGAAAGCCTAATTCTAGAAGGCTTAGCTCGTGAAATGGTTAGAACTATCCAAAGTCTAAGAAAAGAAAAAGATTTTGTAATCACTGATCATATAAATGTATATTATAATGGCGATACTGATATAGATCATATGCTAGATACATATAAAGATTATGTAGAAAATGAAACTTTAGCTAATAAAATTGAAAAACAAGAAGTTAATAGTGAAGAATACGATCTAAATGGACATCCTATTAAGATAGAAGTAGAAAAAGCATAATAAAAAATACTAGATTTTTAAAAGTCTAGTATTTTTTTTGATTAATTATTTTTCCCTTAACTTCTTCAACCACCTGAACTGTTCTAGCTACCATATTTAAAGCCAGCTGTTCTGTTTTTCTATCTTCATCACGTAATGGATTAAATTCTACAATGTCCATAGAAGAAATACTATTAATATGTTTTAAAACTTCTTCTAAAATTTCCATAGCCTCTTTATCATTTATACCGTCAACTTCTGGAATAGATACACCAGGAGCAAAGTCAGGATCAACAACATCAATGTCATAGCTTACATGAACGGACTTATTTCTATCTAGAGCAATTTTAAATGCTTCATCAACGACTGTTTTAATTCCCATTTTTTTAATATCTTCAGTAGAGTAAACTGTTACTCCAGAATATTTAATATTATCTTCTTCCCATGGATCAATACTTCTAGCTCCAATAATTACTGTTTTTCGTGGATCAATACACTGTCCGTCAAAAAAAGTTCTAAGTTCTTCACATTTCCATCCTGTAATAGCGGCACATGGTAGACCATGTATATTTCCTGAAACGGTAGTTTCAAAAGTATTATAGTCTGTATGAGCATCAATCCAAATCATTCCCACATGACCATCATTAATCTTAGAATCAGCAAGAGCACTAGCGACTGCAACAGAGTGATCACCTCCCAGTGTAAGTGGGAATAATCCTTCTTTCATCTTCTTTAATTCCAATTTATATAAAGCCGTATTAAAACGCTCTATTTCAACATCATTTTTCTTTCTATCAGATAAATTACGACTCTTAACAATTCCTTCATCTTGCATTAAATTTATCATCTCACCATGATATATTGGTTTCATATCATTCATTAATTGTAATGGTCCTAGATGAGCTCCATCAATATGAACTCCTAAATCTGAACCAGCACCTATAATCACTGCTTTCATCTTATCACCACCATACATTTTACCGTAAATATATGTATATTTCAACCATTTACCTTTTATTTTTGCCAACTTTACGCTATACTATTCATAGGTGATAAAAATGAAAAAATTAAGTGAATTATTTGATATCGATAGTGATGTAGAAATAAAAAGAATAGCTATTAATTCAAAACAAGTAGAACCAGGTGACTTGTTTGTTTGCACTATGGGGGTTAAAGCAGATCGTCATGATTTTATAGATGATGCCATCAAAAATGGAGCCAGTGCCATTGTGGTAAGTAAAGATGTTGGCAAAAAATCTGTTCCTATAATAAAAGTAGATAACACTAATGAAGAATTACCAAGAATCTGTTCCAAATTTTATGACTATCCTGATAAAAAACTAAAAATGATTGGAATAACAGGAACTGACGGTAAAACAAGTACCACAACAATTATTCAAACTCTAATTGGTAAAGATAATTGTGGCTATATTGGTACAAATGGTTATAGTTATAAAGATAAAAAAGGAGATACCGAGAATACAACTCCTGATAGTCATAATTTATATAGGTATTTTAATGATTTTGTTGAAGCTGGATGCAAATATTGTTCAATGGAAGCAAGTAGTGAAGCCTTTTTTAGAAATAGACTTACAGAACTAGAATTTGATATTTCTGGTATTACCAATATTACCCGTGAACATTTAAATATTCATGGAAGTTATGAAAACTATATTGAATGTAAGTGCAAATTATTTAAACAAACCAAAAAAGATGGTTGTTGTATTCTAAACCATGATGATGAGGCCTTTGAGATATGCAAAAAAGCTTGTAACGGACAAGTTGTAACATATGGAAAAGGAGATGATAATACACTACAAATTGTAGATTACAAAGTCTATCCTACACATACTGATATTACTTACAAGTATGATTCAAAACTTCATAATATAAAGAGTCCATTACTAGGTGGATTTAATGTTTATAACCTAGCGTGCGCAATACTTTGCTGTTTATCCTTAGGCTTTAAGTGGGAAGAGTTCCAAGATAATATCAAAAATATTTATGTTGATGGAAGACTTGAAATGTTAAAAACAGATACACCATATTATGTTATGGTAGATTATGCTCATACTCCTAATGGAATTAGCAATCTTTTAAACTTTGTTCATACTCTAGACATTAATCGTTCTATAGTAGTCATTGGTTCAGCTGGTGAAAGGGACTATTTGAAAAGACCAATCATGGGTGAAACAATTTTAAGTAATGCAAGCTACGCCATTTTCTGTTATGAAGATCCACGAAGTGAAGACCCACTAGACATTATTAACCAATTAGTGTCAACTGCCAAGGCTAAACATACAAATTACGAAATAGAAGTAGACCGTCACAAAGCGATTGAAAAGGCAATAAATATGGCTAAAGATAAAGATATTGTTTTAATACTTGGTAAAGGTAATGAAACATATCAAAAACTAAAAAATGAAACAATTTACTTTAATGATGTCGAAGAAGGTTATAAAGCAGTAGAAAAAAGAAAACAAAGAGAAAAAGAAGAAATTAAGTTATAAAATATTGCAAAAAGGCAATATTTTTTTTAATTTATATAAAAAAAGTTACTACTTCCATTATTATACTTGTCATTTTTTATATTTTGTTTTAAAATGTATATGTACTTATTGCTCCATAGCCAAGCGGTAAGGCAGTGCGCTCTGACCGCACGATGCGTTAGTTCGAATCTAACTGGAGCAGCCATATTGAAATTAAACACATTATGTGTTTTTTTAATAATAAAGAAAAGAGGAATCCTAATGACTGATATAGAAAGAAATGAACTTGCTGAAATATTGTTTCCCCATATTACAAGAACAAGAGATGAATTTGAACAAAAATATCCTGAAAGAAATTTAAAAGAAGGAGCTAAAGTAACCCGTTTTGCTCCAAGTCCAACAGGTTTTATGCATATGGGTGGATTGGAAAGTGCTTTCCTAGATTACATATTCGCAAAACAAAGTGATGGCATCTTCTTCCTAAGACTAGAAGATACTGATCAAGAACGATATGTAGAAGGTGCAACAGACCTAATTAAATCATCCCTTGAAACATTTGATATTATGCCTGATGAAGGAGCAATAACAGGTGGCGCCTATGGACCATATACTCAGAGCGAAAGAAAAGAAATTTATCAAACATATATTAAAGACTTAATTAAAAATGGTCTTGCTTACCCTTGCTTTATGACAAAAGAAGAATTACAAGAAATAAGAGAAGGGCAAGAATTAAGAAAAGAGCCTATTGGTGTATATGGGCATTATGCAGTTGATAGAGATTTATCATTAGATGAAATAAAAGAACATCTAAAAAATAATGATGATTATGTTGTTAGAATTAAATCTCCTGGTGATATGTCAAAACAAGTAACTCTACATGATTTAATTAAGGGTGATATTACAATGCCAGAAAATGTCATTGATGAAGTAATCATGAAAAAAGATGGTCTTCCAACATACCATTTTGCTCATGTTATAGATGATCACTTAATGCATACAACAGTTGTTATAAGAGGAGACGAATGGGTACCAAGTTATCCCAAACATCTTCAGCTATTCCAACTTATGGGATTTAAATTACCAAAATATGCTCACTATGCTCCGCTTACAAAAAAAGAAAATGGTAACATTCGTAAATTAAGTAAAAGAAAAGATCCAGAGTTTTCCGTTAGCTATTACGATGAAGCAGGTATACCTAGTGAAGGAGTAAAACTATTCTTATCAACAATTATTAATACAAACTTTGAAGAATGGTATTTACAAAATAGTGATAAGTCCTATTTAGACTTCCAATTTAGTTTTAAGAAAATGCCTACCGGTGGGACATTATTTGATACCGAAAAATTAAATAATATTTGTCGTACTTATTTTTCAAGAATAAGTGCTTCAAAAATATATGAAGATAGCCTTACTTACTTTAAAAAATACGATGAAGAATTCTATAATATTATGGTAACAAATAAAGACAGATTAATAGATTTCTTAGATATTGAAAGAAATGGTAAACGTCCACGTAAAGATATAGCTACATATAAAGATGTCAAGAGTGAGTCAATGTATATGTTTAATGAATACTTCTATAAAGATAAGAAAGAAACTTATAAGGAAATAGATAAGGCAGGTATTGATGTAGAATTACTACATAAATACTTAGAAGTATTTGATGAACATGATGATAATGATACATGGTATAGTAAGATTCAAAACCTTGCTACTGAAAATAATTATGCTCCATCAACAAAAGAGTACAAAGCTTCTCCTGAATCATATAAAGGACATATAGGTAATATTTGTGAAATGATAAGACATGTAGTAACTGGAAAAAATCAAACTCCAAACCTTTCTAATATTTTAAGTATTTTAGGAAAAGAAGAAATTAGTAAAAGAATAAGCTTTTTTGAAAATTAGCTTATTTTTTTGACTTTATGGGTTGATTTTTCTTGAAATTAATATTATTCTTATATCTAGAATAGGAGAGTGTAAAAGAGTGAAAAATAAAAATAGAAAATACATTGTATATGTATTATTATTAATATTGTGCATAAGCATCGGTTATGCGGCCTTGTCAACAACCCTAAATATTACCGGTGTTTCTAATATTAATAGTGCTAAATGGGATATCCATTTTGAAAACGTCAAAGTTAGCGATACAAGCGTTACTGCAACTTCACCCGCTGCAATAGATGCTGCTAAAACGACCGTTAACTATAGCGTTCGTCTTCCTAAACCAGGAGACAGTTACACATTTACAGTAGATGTTGTAAATGCTGGAACAATAGATGCAATGATTAGTGAGGTTATAAATACTAGTCTTGAAGCAGATACTAAAAAATATCTTGATTATACTGTTAACTATGCTAATGGATTAAGCGTTGCAGTTAAAGATCAATTAAAAGCTGGAGAAACAGTAAAAATGCAGGTTTCTGTAAAATATAAGACTGATTTAAATGCCAGCGATCTACCAACAGAGGATAAACCACTTGATTTATCATTCAGGGTAACATATATTCAAGCAGATGAGACATCCAACGCTATTACATCAAATCCAATCATGAATAGTGATACAAAAGGAAACTATCACAGTGATACATATAAATCAAAAGTAACAAAGATTAGTACAAAGAAGGTCCTATCAGTTCCAGATACAGCCATTGAAAGTTGGGACGTATCAGTGGCACAAGATGGTTCGATTAAAGCTTATGTTGAAGACAATGGAGCAGGTGGTTACAATGTTACAATCTGTGCCGATGGCGAGATTTATTTAAACCCATCATCTAAATCACTATTTTCTGGATTCATTAATTTAACTACATTAGACTTAAGTAATATAAATACAAAATGTGCATCAGATATATCCCTTCTTATTTCTGGATGTAGTAATCTAGTAAATCTAAGTCTACCAATACTTGATACAACTAATTTAACAAATATGAATGGAGCATTTGCCGGATGCTCAAGCCTTAAGAGTGTAAAATTACAAACTTCAAGTAAAAAGAGTAAATTACAGGATATGGGGGGCTTATTTAGTAGTTGTTCAGCCCTAACATCTATAGATATAAAAAGTCTTGACACCAGCAAAGTTACTAACATTAGTGGAATCTTTGGTGGAATGTCATCAATAACATCCATTGATATGAGCAATATGAATCTTAGTAGTACAAGTGCAATTGGTGGTCTAGTTTCTGGATGTAGTAGCCTAGAAACACTAAATTTATCAGGAGTAAACTTTAGTAATGTAATGGGAGTTGGTGGATTCCTTGATGGAGCTGGAGCACTAAAAACCCTAAATATGAGTAATACAAAATTACCTAAGGCTAGAAATCTTGGTGGATTCTTATATGGTGCAACAAACCTAGAAACACTTAATTTAAGTGGTGCTGATTTCAGTGGAGTAACTGATATTAATTCAGGATTTAGCTATTCTAAGGGATTAAAAACATTAAACATGAGCAATGCCAAATTTAGTAGCTTAACTTCAATACCTATATTATTTTCAGGTTATTCTTCTTTAGAAACTGTTGATTTATCAGGAGCAGATTTCAGTAATACTACTAGTATTCAATATTTTTTCTCATCATGTAATAATTTAAAAACAGTCAATATGAGTCAAATGAATTTATCATCACTTACTAATATGCAAGGAGTATTTAGTAGTTGTAAGAAATTAACAGATGTTGATTTAAGTAATATAGTTACACCTAAAATAACCGACTTAAGTAATCTATTTAATCAATGCGAATCTCTAACTTCTGTAAACTTTAAGGGAATGGATACTCAAACTGTAACAGATATGTCTAATATGTTTTATAACTGTACAGGACTTGTTAACATAGATCTTAGTCCACTTAATACAAAAAGCGTTACAACTATGTATCAAATGTTTTGGAATTGTACAAGCCTTGCTAAATTAGATCTTAGTAAGTTCAACACTTCAAACGTTAAGTCCATGGCTTCTATGTTCCAACAATGTTCTGCTTTAACTAGCATAGATGTTAGTAGTTTTGATACTTCTAATGTTACTAATATGGATAACATTTTTGAGTCATGCAGGAGTATAACAAGTCTAAATTTAAAGAATTTTACTACCAAAAAACTAACTTCAATGTGGGGAATGTTTAAAAATTGTGAAAAGTTAGCTTCTCTTAATATAAGTAACTTTACTACAGCAAATGTAACTAGTATGCAAGAAATGTTTGCTTATTGTAATAGTTTGGGTACCATAGATTTAAGTAAATTTGATACTACCAATGTCACAAATATGAATTCAATGTTTTATAATTGTTATAAAATAAATACTAAATTAGCAATTAAAAATAACTCTATTAGTTCATATAATTACTCATCTATGTTCTCAAGTGCAGCTCGTGAAACAGGTTCGAAAATCGTTTTAGACTATATTTCAACAACATCTGATTTAGTAGATAAAATGATTGCGACAGCTTATTCTAGCAGTAACATTTCAAAGGGTAGTTTACTAGCTAGTTAAAAGAAAAAAAGTATATATGAAAATATATGCTTTTTTCAATAAAACAATAATACTTACATAATATAAATAATATAGGTTAATATAATATAATGGAGGATATATAATGGAATTAAAAAAAGAATATTTGGATAAACTAAAAGAAGAATATAAAGAAGATAAGATTAATAATTTACGTCGTCATGCTTTAAACAAAACAAAGATCAGTGATTTAGTAAGAGTAGGAGAACAAACAGAATATACTAGAAATAACTTCTCAATTAATATAGAAACACTCCCTGTAGCAAACCAATTAGCGAGTGGTAGATGTTGGATCTTTGCTGGTTGCAATATTTTAAGAGAACGCATTGCTAAAAAATATAATTTAGAGGAGTTTGAACTTTCACAAAACTATGTTGCATTCTATGATAAGTTAGAAAAATGTAATTACTTCATAGAAACCGTTATATCCTTAATTGATAAGAATAATGATGATAGGACATTATCATACATCTTAACCAGAGGTATTGAAGATGGTGGACAATGGGATATGTTTGTAAATATTGTAAAAAAATATGGCCTCGTGCCAAAAGATGCTTTTAACGAAACATATCAAAGTTCTAATACTAAAGAAATAGATAATATTCTTAATAGATATTTAAGAAAATTTACATCTACCATTAGAAAAATGCATCATGAGGGAAAAGATGCTGAAATAAAATCACTCCACGAGAAGAGTATCAAAGAAATCTATAATCTATTGTGTAACTGTTTTGGAGTTCCACCAGTAACTTTTTCTTTCGAATATGTTGATAAGGATAAAAACTACAATATTATCAAAGACATTACTCCACATGAATTCTTAGAAGACTTTGTTGAAGCATCCCTTGATGAATTCGTTAGTATTATTAATTCACCAACAGAGGATAAACCATTTAATGAATTATATACTGTTAAGTACCTAGGAAACGTTATCGAAGGCAATAAAATAAAATATATTAATTTACCAATTGAAAGATTTAAAGAGCTAGTTGTAATGCAATTGAGTGAAAAAGAAGCTGTTTGGTTTGGTAGTGATTGCAGTAAATATGGAGATAGAGAAGAAGGACTTTGGGATGATACCAGTTATAGTGAAGAAGATCTCCTTCAAATAGATATCAGTATGGATAAGCAAACTATGCTAGATATGCGTGAAAGTGCCATGAATCACGCTATGGTTTTTACGGGTGTAAATATAGATAACCAAAAGCCAACCAAATGGAAAATTGAAAATAGTTGGGGAGATAAAACAGCTCATAAAGGATACTATGTCGCAACAGATACTTGGTTCGATAACTATGTATATCAAGCTGTAATTAATAAAAAGTATCTTTCAGCAGAAGAATTAAAAATTTTATCAAATGATCCTATAGAGTTAGAACCTTGGGATCCAATGGGAACACTTGCTTAGTGTTCTTTTTATATTAATTAAAACACAGTTAAATATTGATTTTATATTCGTTTTTAGATAAAATATAAATAACTGAGGTGCATAGCGATGGAAGATGTGAAGAAATATTTTAAAGAGAATAGTCAAAACACACTAAAAGATAACTACATCAAAGCTTGTAGTGATGAAGTTTTCCAAAATTATGTTCACCAATTACCTATTAAAGAAGAAGTTTTAGTAAAATATACATCTTCATTAGAAGAATGTGTCAAACAAAGAAAAAAATGTATGCATTGTCCAGGCCTTAAAGAATGTCCTCAAGAAGTAAAAGGATTTGTATTAACACCCGAACAAATTGATAAAAGAGTAATTTTTTCTTATGTTGCCTGTAGTAAGAAACAAAGTATTTTATATAAGGATAATGTTACCTACTTTGATGTTTCAAAAGATATTAGAAACGCCTCACTAAAAGAGGTTTATACTGATGATAAAGGTCGTGTCCCAATCATCAAGTACTTTAACGACTTTATGAAAAAATATGGCAAGGAAGACACCAAAGGCTTGTACTTGACCGGCTCATTTGGAACAGGTAAGACTTATTTAATATCTGCCTTATTAAATGATATGGCCAAGAAAAATATTAAAAGTACTATCGTTTATTATCCTGAATTTTTAAGAGAATTAAAATCATCCTTTGGCTCAGACTTTGATGAAAAATATAATGCTGCCAAAAAAAGTCCCATTTTATTTATAGACGATATTGGAGCTGAAAACTGCAGTAGTTGGTCAAGAGATGAAATATTAGGATCCATATTACAATACAGAATGGAAGAACACTTAACCACTTTCTTTACGTCAAATTTGACTTTACAAGAATTAGAAAATCACCTCTCCATAACCAGTAGTGGAGTAGAAAAAGTAAAAGCAAGACGAATTATTGAAAGAATTAAGCAATTAACAATCCCATTAGAATTAGTAAGTAAAAATAGGAGAAAATAATATGGATAAGGTATTAAAAAATAAGGAAAATATAATAACTATATTTAAAAATAAAAAAATAAGTAAACCTAAATTAGAAGAATACTTAGGAACAGAACTATCAAATGAAGTTATAAATGAACTTTTGTTCCTTATAAATAACATTGTAAAAAGTGATTCTTCAGTAGATATAGAAGAAAATATCATTAATATGCTAGATTACACTAAATGTTTATTAGATGAAAATGAGAATATTAATAAAAAAGCAATAGAAAGAAAAGTTCGAAAAATAGAAGAATCTCTAGATACTTATCTGCAAGAGGCAAAGTTTACCCCTCACAGGAAAGAAGAATATATTGCTTTAAAGAATAATATTACGCCTTATTTAGATAGACTTACCGTCGTAAAAAAGAAAGAAATTAGTCATAATGAGCTACTTTATCAACTAATATATAATGTCAAAAATATAGAGTATATAAAACTATCTCTTGATGTTTTAAACATCACAAGTACACCTCAATTTGAAGGAAAGACACTTTTAGAAACTATTGTTATTACCTACGCTAGTAAACTAGATAAAATTGATATTATGCTAGATGAGGTTAGGTATTATGATACAGTTATTAAAATGCTTGTTGAAAATGAATTATCAAATATAAGTTATGAAGATAAGAAGAAAGCTCTTTCTTATTTAAAGAAAACAAAATATACACTTAAATCAAAAGATAGGCTTGGTAGAGAAAAGACTAAATACATTTCAGCACTGATTGAATATTTAAAAGAAAACGTAAATGGTGACAAGTATTTGGATGAGTTATCAAAACGCTATAGTGTAAACATAAAAAAAGCCGATGGACCTACTTTAGGAGATATTAATCCCTACATAAATAATAGAGTTATTAGTAATGATTTCATTATTTCGATTGATAATTCTTGTACCGGTGAAATTGATGATGCTATATCATGTAAAAGACTTCCTAATGGTAACTATTTATTAGGAATTCATATTACTGATATCTTTGGCTACTTCAATATCAATAGTGCCATCGTGAAAGAGGCCTATGATAAAGTTACAACAATTTATTCTAATGGTCTATTCATTCCGATGTTTCCTATGAACATTGCTATAGATCAAGCATCTCTTATAGAAAACAGACCTCGTTATGCTGATTCTCATTACTATGAAATAACAAAGAACGGTGAAGTGGTATCTGATATTATTATGCCAACCATCATTACAAATAATAAAAAGCTTAATTATGAACAAGCCAATAAAATTATTAAAGAAGATAAAAGTAGAAATGAAGAATTATTAACTACTATAGAAAGCCTCATAGAAGTAGGAGATATTTTAGAAAGAAAGTTTCAAACAAGTTCACTATATCTAAGTAATAAAGTTAATACACTAGATCCATCCTGTAGTAAAGTAGGACAGAGTGCTGCCGAAAAGATAGTTCTATATACTATGCTTTTAGAAAATAGTAATATGGCCGAATATTTCTATAAAAATAATTATCCTTTAATTTATAGAACTCACTCTTTTGAAACTAACTATGACCAAGAAAAAGAAAATATTTTAAAACAGTTAAACATGATAGCAACAGATGATATCGATAAATTTATAAAGTCACTAATAGATATTAAACCACAATCAACCTATGCTATTTCAGGAAGTCATGAAGGTCTAGGCCTAAAACATTATTGTCACTCAACATCTCCCGAAAGAAGATTTGCTGATTTATGGAACAGATATTTAAATAAAAGATGTCGTATGGAAAATAGTAATGACCCTGATATCTATAAACTAGAAAAAGAAACCAAAAGAGTAATAGAACGTATAAATGAACAACTAATTCATATAAATAGTTTTTCTGTTGATTATAATGAATATTTAAGAAAAAATAGGCAAAAGATTAAGACTAAGTAGTTGCAATGAAAGAAAAATTGTGATATAAATTAAATGTACGTTAAATACAAAGAGAAAGGACATGATTAACTTTAATCTTTTTAAAGAGAGTCTAAGCTGCTGGAATTTAGATAAAAGACAAGTTAGTTACTACCTTTTTAGTAGAATTATGCAAAGTAATTCCGGGGAAACTCGTTACATTTGTAAGTTAAACAAAGGATGGTACCGTGCTTATGCACTCCTGTATCATCCTTTTTGTGTGGAAAGGAAATGTCTATGAGAAAGTTTGAAAAGATAAGCTTTGAACAATTTAAAAAAGATGTCTGTTCTGATGAAGATTTATATAATGAATATAGTCTTCCTAAACGAGGTACCAAGTATAGTGCTGGCTATGACTTTTTCGCATTACAGCCATTCACTCTAAAACCAGGAGAAACCATAAAAGTACCAACAGGTGTTAAGGTCACGATGAATGAAGACGAAATGTTGATGATTGTTGTAAGAAGTAGTCAAGGGTTTAAATATAACGTTAGATTATGTAACCAAGTAGGAATTATAGAAAGTGACTATTACAACAATGAAACAAATGAAGGACATCTTTTTATAAGACTTCAAAACCATGGAGATAAAGATTATATAGTTAAAAAGGGCGATGCTATTTGTCAAGCTATATTTACAAAATTTTTAACTGTAGATAATGAAGAAAAAATAACAACAGAAAGGATCGGTGGATTTGGTTCCACTAATGGTAGATAATATGAATATTAAAGAAAATGAAAGATTACAACGTTTAAATCACAGTGGAGCACATTTACTTGCTCAAGCTGTAAAACATTTATATCCTAATGCAAAGTTTTGGGTAGGACCAGTAATTGAAGAAGGATTCTATTACGATATTGATTTAGGAAATGTTACTCTAACAGAAGAAGATTTGCCTAAAATTGAAAAGGAAATGAAGAAAATAGTAAAAGACGGTAAGAAGATCATTAGACATGAATTAACAAGACAAGAAGCTTTAGAAATGTTTAAAAATGATGAATATAAGATAGATCTTATCGAAAGAATGCCAGAGGATGAAGTAATAACTTGCTATTCTCAGGGTGATTTTACTGACTTATGTCGTGGACCACATGTTGAAAGCACTAAAGAGTTAAAGCACTTTAAACTTTTAAAAGTATCTGGAGCATATTATAAAGGTGACTCCAAAAATAAAATGCTTCAAAGAATTTATGGTATTTGCTTTGATACAGAAGAAGAGTTACAAAAGCATCTTGAATTCTTGGAAGACTGTAAACAAAGAGATCACAGAAAATTAGGTAAAGATTTGGGCATATTTATGTTCTCAGAATTAGTAGGAAAAGGTCTACCAATGTGGTTACCTAATGGCTTTACAGTAAGACAAAACCTTGTAAATTATATTATGAATAAAGAAATTAGCTTAGGTTACAAACATGTTATGACACCATCACTAGGAAATGTTGATTTATATAAAACATCAGGTCACTGGGATCACTATAAAGAAGATATGTTTCCAGCTATGGAATTAGATGATGAAGCTTATGTTTTAAGACCGATGAACTGTCCACATCACATGATGATGTTTAAAAACAGTCTTCATTCATATCGTGATCTACCAGTAAGAATAGCAGAAATTGCTAATGACTTCAGATATGAAGCTAGTGGTGCAGTATGTGGTATTGAAAGAACAAGAGCCTTCACTCAAAATGATTCACATATTTTCTGCCGCCTTGATCAAATAAAAGATGAATTCCAAGGAGTAGTAAAATTAATACTTGATGTTTACAAAGACTTTGGCTTCAATGACTATGAATTCAGATTATCATTAAGAGATAAAAATGATAAAGAAAAATATTTCGATAACGACGAAATGTGGGATAAAGCAGAAAATGAATTAAGAAAAGTTTTAACAGAGCTTAATATACCATTCTATGAAACAGAAGGAGAAGCTGCATTCTATGGACCTAAATTAGACGTCCAAGTAAAAAGCGCTATTGGACATGATGTAACCCTTTCAACATGTCAATTAGATTTCTTATTACCAGAAAGATTTGAACTTACATATATAGATGAAGAAGGCAAGAAAGTAAGACCAGTAGTAATTCATAGAGCAATTCTTGGTTCTCTAGATAGATTTATTGCCTTCCTATTAGAAGAAACAAAAGGTGCACTACCATTATGGCTTGCTCCAGTTCAGGTAAATATTATTCCCGTATCAAGTGAACACCAATTAGACTATGCTTATGAAGTAAAAGAAATATTAGAAAAATCAGGAATAAGAGTGGAAGTAGATGCTCGTAATGAAAAACTTGGTTATCGTATGAGAGAGTCTCAAACTAAAAAAATACCATATACTTTAGTTCTAGGTGACAATGAAAAAGAAAATAAAACTGTAACTTATAGAAAACATGGTAGCAGTGATAAAGAAACTCTAAGTATTGATGACTTTAAAGAATTAGTATTAACACAAATAGAAGAAAAAGCTCTTTAAAATAGTTTAAAAAGATTAACTAGAAGGAAACTTCTAGTTTTTTTATGTGTCAATCTTTGATAATTATTGTCAAAAAACTTTACAAAATAAATAACATGGGGTATTATTATGGTAAGCAGTGGTTAATAGTGGGGAAAAGTGGTGAATATTTATGTTAATGGGAGAATACCATCACAATATAGATGATAAAGGAAGATTAACAATTCCCTCTAAATTTAGAGATGATTTAGGAGAAAAGTTTGTAATCACAAGAGGCCTTGAGAATTGCTTATTTGCATATTCTTTAGATGACTTTCAAAAAATAGTTGCTGAATTACAAAAAATCCCATTTACTAAAAAAGATGCCCGCCAGTTTATGCGATTTTTCCTATCTGGAGCCACTACTGTAGAATTTGATAAACAAGGACGTATTAACATTTCTTCTCCTTTAATTTCCTATGCTGGATTAAAAAAAGAATGTATTATCATAGGAACAGGAGATAGACTTGAAATATGGTCTAGCGACAACTGGAATGATTTCTTTGATTCTACAAAAGATAATATGTCCGATATAGCTGAAAACCTATTCAGCAATAATATAGACTTGTAGGTGATAATATGCATATTAGTGTTTTAAAAGATGAATTGATAAACAATCTAAACCTAAAAGAGGATAGTATTATTGTTGATGGAACACTTGGTTATGCCGGAGATAGTAGTATCATCTTAGAAAGAATAAAAAAGGGGTTTTTATTCGCCTTCGATCAAGATAGTGAAGCAATAGAATATAGTACCAATGTTTTAAATAAGATTGGTACTAACTTCACTATTATCAAAAGTAATTTTGTTAATCTTAAACAAGAATTAAACAAACGCGGAATTGAAAAAATAGATGGTGCTATATTCGACTTAGGAGTGTCAAGTCCCCAATTAGATAATGGAAGACGAGGATTTAGTTATCATGAGGATGCAAGACTCGATATGAGAATGGATAAAGATAATCCTCTAGACGCTTATTATGTCGTAAATAATTATGATTTAAATGATTTAACACGAATATTTAGAGATTATGGTGAAGATAAGTTTGCTTATCAAATAGCTAAAAAAATAGTCAAACAAAGGGAAGAAAAGCCAATTGAAACAACATTAGAGTTAGTAGAAGTGATCAAAAGTGCGGTTCCTGAGAAAGAAAAGAGAAAAAAGCATCCTGCTAAACAAATATTTCAAGCTATAAGAATAGAAGTAAATCACGAACTAGATGTTATAAAGCCAGCCTTAGAACAAGCTTTAGAAATGCTAAATGTTGGTGGAAGAGTAGAAGTTATAACATTTCATTCTCTAGAAGATAAAATAGTAAAAAAATATTTTAAAGAAGTATGTAGTATAGATGATAAAATTAAAGGATTACCCAATATACCAAAAGAATACTTACCAGATTTTAAATTAGTAGTTAATAAAGCTATAATACCAACAGATAAAGAATTAGAAAATAATAATAGAGCACGAAGCGCCAAACTTCGCATAATAGAAAGAGTAAAATAAGGAAAGTGATAATATGAAAAAGAAAAAGATGAAGAAAAAGGTTAAAATATCTAAATTTGAAAGATTAATTTATACACTTGCTGTTACATTAGTGTTAATGGCTCCAATTTCAATAGTCTTTTCTAAAGCAACACTTTCAAAATTAAACTTCGAGGTAGAAGAAAAGAAACAAGAAATAACATCTCAACAGAAGAAAAATGATTCTCTAGCTATGGCTATTGATGAATTGGCCTCTCTTACTAAGATTCAACAAGTTGCACAAAGTGAAGGATTGAGTTATAATAATGCTAATATAAAGGTTGTAAGATAGACAGTTAAGGACGTGGTTTAATTGAAAAAGGAAAAGGGAAGGAACAATGTAAAGTATAGTAAGTTACTTATTATTGCCTCTCTTTTTTTGTTTGTCATAATGATATTAAGATTATTACAATTATCACTTTCTAAAACTATCGATGATACCAATCTTCAAGAACTGGCTTCTAAAAGAACTACTAGGACCACAACCCTTAGCGCCAAAAGGGGAACAATATATAGTTCCAATAATGATGTTTTAGCGCAAAATGTTACATCTTATAAATTAATTGCGTATTTGAGTCCTAAGAGAACAACTAATAAAAATAAGCCTCAACATGTAGTAGATAAAGATTTAACTGCTGAAAAGCTTGCTCCTATACTTGGCATGACAAAAGAAGAGATTCTTACTTATTTAAACAAAGAAAATAAATATCAAACAGAATTTGGTAGTAAAGGAAAAGGTCTTACAGAATTAGAAAAGAATCAAATTCAAAATCTAAACTTACCAGGACTAGATTTTGTTGAAAGTTATAAAAGATATTATCCTAAAGGAAACTTTCTATCTTATACCTTAGGTTATGCTACAACTGAAGAGGATAAAGATGGCGAACAAGTTATAAAAGGTAAAATGGGACTAGAACTTTATTATGATAACATCTTAAAAGGTGAAGATGGTTATGTTACTTATCAAAAGGATTTAAAAGGTTATAAAATTTCTGGTACCAAAGAAATAAAAAAAGATGCCGTTCAAGGTAAAGATATATATTTAACAATTGATAGTAATGTGCAATTTTTTGTAGAGCAAGCCTTAACTAATGCCAAGAATAATTACGGATATGAATGGTTTACAATGGTTATAATGGATGCCAAGACAGGTAAAATTTTAGGAATGTCATCTAATCCTAATTTTGACTTAAACACCAGAGATAATATTACTAACTATCTTGATTTAACTATTTCTTCACCATATGAGCCTGGTAGTACCATGAAAACATTTACTTATATGGCAGCCATGGAAAACGGTGTATATAACGGAAGTGCTACCTATAAATCTGGTGAATATACTACAACAGATGGTACTGTTATTGGTGACTGGAATAGAAATGGTTGGGGTTATATTACCTACGACAGGGGATATGCTCTATCTTCCAATGTTGGAGTCATAAACCTATTGAAAAACTTTATGAATAGTGCCATGTTAAGACAGTACTATAGAAAATTAGGATTTGGTAAAAAAACAGGTATTACACTTCCTAATGAAAGTACTGGTCAAATAAGTTTTAAATATGAAACTGAAGTCTTTAATGCTGGTTTCGGTCAAGGAATTACAACAACACCACTTCAAAATGTTCAAGCTATGACACCTCTTACCAATGATGGTATGCTTTTAAAACCATATGTTGTAGAAAAAATTGTTGACCCAGATACTAAAGAAGTAGTTTATAAAGGTAAAAGAACCGAAAAAGAACGTGTTGCTTCAACTCAAACAGTTCAGAAAATGATTCAATTAATGGATGATACTGTTAATGGAATAGGTAATACCGGATCAGGCTTTAGAATACCTAGCGGTGAATTAATTGGTAAAACAGGAACCGCCCAAATAGCCGCCACCAATGGTCGAGGATATTTAAATGGCAAGGAAGATATTATTTCTTCATTTTCTGGAATTTATCCTAAGAGTAATCCTCAATTTATTATTTATGCCTCTGTTAAAAGACCGGCAGGAGGAAGTCAAAAGGGCGTTTCAACTGCTGTAAAAGAAGTAGTAAGCAATCTTTCAAAATACTATGGAACCGAAGTAACAGAAACGGAAGGAGAAAAAATAACTACTTACAAACTTCCATCACTAGAAAATAAGAAATTGGATGAAGCTCGTCAATTACTAACTGCTAATAATATTACTAATCAAATAATTATTGGTAATGGGGATAAGGTAATTAACCAATATCCAGAAAAAAATATTAGTATTACCAATAAAGATAAAATATTCTTAGTAACTAACGACTCTAATATTACAATACCAGATGTAAATGGATATTCCAGTAAAGATGCAACTAGTCTTTTAAATTTATTAGGTATAAAAACTAAATTAACAGGAACTGGATATGTAACAGCACAGAGTATAGCAGCAGGTACTGCCATTACGCAGGGAATGGAAATAGAATTAACTTTAAATCCTAAATTTGATGCTGGACAATAACTTCTTGTTATTGTCTTTTTTTCCTTTTCTGTGCTATACTTATAAAGGTGATATCATGGAAAAGCCTAATAAAACAAAAAGAGAAATAGTAAAAATGCTTTTAAATAGGGAAATAGATGCCCAAGATGAGGAAGCCTTATTGGATTTACTAGTAGATCAACCTATTTCTATAGATGTAGATAAACAAGAAGAATCAAAAATGAGTTTCGGTGATCACTTAGCCGATAAAATTTCGGCTATCGCTGGTAGTTGGTTTTTTATAGCACTATTCATCTCATTTTTAATTATTTGGATAGTTTTAAATACTGTTTTACTGAATAAAAACCAGCGCTTAGATGAATATCCATTTATTCTTTTAAATCTTTTATTATCATGTATTTCCGCATTACAAGCGCCTATAATTATGATGAGTCAAAATAGACAAAGCGAAAAAGATAGTCTAAGGAATCAAAATGATTATCGCATTGATTTAAAGAGTGAGCTGATTCTAGAAGAGTTACATGATAAAATTGAAACTATAAATAAACAACAAAAAGATATTATTCGTAGATTGGACCGAATAGAAAAAAGTGGAAGTGAACAAAATAATGAATAAAAAAATTCCTAGATTCATAATTCTAATTTCAATTATCAGTTTTATTTGTGTTGGTTGCAGTGATGATACAAAAAATAAAACAGCAAAGACGGATGAAAACGTTCTTCACTGTAAAAGAAAGGCAACTACTACAGATGGAGCCAGTACATCCTTAACCTATAGCATTTATTATGATGGTGACTACGTTACAAAAACAGTTTCTGTAGAAAAGGTAACATCAGATGATGATGCAATACTTAAAAAATATAAGGCAGCCTATGAAAATGTTTTTTCACCATATAAGAATATTGATTATTATGATAATAAGGTAACTACAACATCAAATAGTGTTATTAGTACGACTGTCATAGATTATAATAAAGTAGATATAAATAAGATAATTGCAATTGAGGGTAGTGATGATAATATTTTTGAATCTGACGGAAAGGTAAAAAAAGAAACCCTAACAACTTTATATAAAAAATATGGAACTACATGTGAGTAGTTCCTTCTTGTTTGAATAGTTTAATGGATAAAATACTTCCCCCCGAAGGAAGCAATGTGGGTTCGACTCCCACTTCAAACACCATTTTTATATATACATTTACATAAATGTATGATAATATAATGTTATGCCGATATAGTTTAGTGGTAAAACAGATCCTTGGTAAGGATCAGCGGTAAGTTCAATTCTTACTTTCGGCACCAGATTGATTATTACTCACAATTTTTGGGACTAAATAATAAATACTAACTAGAAATAGTTAGCTTTTTTGTTTTTCAATAAAGAAAAGGTTCTAGATAAAGCAAAAGGGTATAATTCTACTATTTCAAATATACTATAAATTACTTTCTTCTAAAATAAGCATAAAAAATACCCTTAATTAAATCAAGAGTATTTATCTATAATTTTATATATTAGTTCCTAGATGAAATGAATCCCTTTACTTTGAAAGTTGTAATATTTTTTGCATTTGTTCATTTTCATAATTAACTTCAACATTATTTTTTAATTGCTTCATCAATTGTCTTTTTTGAGAAGAAAGCTTTGAACTATCCTCTCTGACAAATCTTAATCCGCATATATATTGACATAAATCTGTGTCAAATAATGTATCATTCAAAATTTCTAAAATTGCAACTTTTAACATTCCTAATTTAGAACCCAAAGTTTTATATAATTCCTCATTACTATAATTCTGTAAAGAAAATTCATGGTAGGTTCCTTTGTCTCCATCCAAATGATACATAGCGTCACTATGACCAAGTAATTCTATTCGACTACTTTTTGCTATTTCTTGTTTTTCTTGCTCAAAATTTTTATTTCTTTCCTCTAATATTTGTTTAATTGATAATAAAAATTCTTTTTGTGAATTGTTTGTTGAATTTTTCAATCTTCTATTTATATTTTCTATTTCCTTGGTACACACTTTAGTAAAAAAAGAATCTCCAAAATCTGTCTCATTACATAAATGTTTTTCACTAAACAACAAATTATTTGAGTAATAATCTGTCTGTCTGGCATAAAGGAGATATGTTTCCATAAGTTGCTGCATATCAACATTTGGAGAAATTAAATAATTATTAACATCTAATCCTCTTTTTTGTATGACTTTGTCATCGAAGTGTAGTAAATCATCAAATTCCCAACCTACATATTTTACTCTTTCTCTTAACTCGGCCTCAGCACATTTTCTTAATACATCAATATTCTTATCATTCAAGATAATTAAAATTAAATTTGATATACTGATTTTCTTTAAATCTTTAATTTCCATAATTAACCCTCCATCATAATTATATCATAAAATATTAAAACAATTTGTGATTTTAAATAAATGCGTTCATATAGTTTCACTAAATATTTATTTCAATAAAATTTATTTTCTATTTCTTTAAAAATGGAAAAATCTTTCTTCTTAAATTTAATCTTTTTTGATACTTTTCTTCTTTCTTTTTTCTTTCTAATAGTTCCTGTTCTTCAGCCATTTTTTCCTCTGATAATTTTTGCTTTTCTTCGCCTAATTGTTTTTTTCTTATTTCATATAAAGATTCACGACTCCAATACGGACAATCATCTATTCTAACAAAAAGCTTTTTAAAGATTTCATTTTCTTGACCACAAACAATATTTGAAATATCATGTAAATTACAGAACACAAAACATTCTTTTTTTCCCAAACCACTACATTTTACTAAATCAATATAACAATTCTTCACGTGATATCCAGTATATACTCTTACTACACTAGAAGAAATATAAGCTGAAAGCATTGAATCCAATGGCTTAACGTACGAATCATCTCTTTCAATATTTTTATATATTAATAGTTCATCATAAGCCGCAGATAAAACATCTCTAAATTCCATAAGCAATTCTTTCCCGAGAGAGGTATTAGATTCATCACTTTTTAAATATAACTCGCCATAATTCTTAGAAAAAGTAATAGGTTTATCATCCGCTGAAATTTCCAATTCATCTTTGTCATAATCAAAAGTTAATATAAGACTATATATATCATACATATCATATATATCACATGTATGATAATATTCATAATTTTTTTCTATTATATCCATATAATAATCTTCTTTTTTTATTTGTTCCTTGTATATTTTTCTTATCAATTTATATACATCATATAAGGAGATGCAATTATAATCTTTATTTTCATCAGACGTTAATATCCTTTTTATTTCCTGAAGTATTTGTGTTTTTATATTTACTGGTTTAGAAAGTTGTAATCTCTTCCAAACTTCTGTAGATATTTCTTTATTTGTATAAAAATAGACTCTTTCATCTTTAGTTGAATATTGAATAGTATTAAAAACTACATCTGGATTAGATATAAAAATAATTTCCAAACAATATTCAAGATAAGTTTTACTAACATTTTCAATTGTTGTAATTCTTAAATTATTTCCTATGTCCTTTAATGGTAATATGGTATCACTGTATACTATTTTTTTATTTTCAAATGTTGTATGTGGTTCTGTTGACATAATCACAATTCCTCCCAATAAATTTAAATTAAAACTATTATATCATAAGTTTTAATCACTTATTATATTTCTGGTATCAATTATCATTATTTATTTCAATATTTATAGGTAAAATAATTTATTAATGATATAATATACTTCACAATAGCTAGTAATTTTGGAGGTAAATATGAAAATGTTTGAGGTAGGGGATAGATCGCCATTTTTAATAGACTTATTAGTAGAGGTATGGGCAGATTCAGTAAAAAATACTCATCTTTTTTATCAAAAGAAGAAATAGAAAATATCAAGGAATATGTGCCACATGCACTTAAAAAAGTATCTCATTTAGTAATCATAGAAAATATTGATAAGACGCCTATTGCCTTTATGGGAATAGAGGATAACAAACTTGAAATGCTATTTATTAAAAATAGCGAAAGAAAAAAAGGCTTTGGAAAAAAAATTATTAACTTATGGTATAACACACTATGGAGTTAATGAACTAGTAGTTAATGAAAAAAATCCCACCGCAATAAAATTCTATGAACATATGGGTTTTAAAACTTATCAAAGAAAAGAGTTGGATGAACAAAATAATCCTTATCCAATTTTATATATGAGGTTAGGAATAGAAAAATTAAAAAAGTAGTATTGATATATATTACCTAATTAACTCAGTAAAAAAATAAAACCAGTTTCAAAAATAACTGGTCTTTTAATATTTATAGCGCATAAGAATATCACTATACAAATAAATATATTTAAATATTATTATTTGTTGTTTTTTAGTTTACGCATTAATACTTTAGCTGATTTATCTTCCATGCCATAATATGGTTTTAAGGACTTTTCATCAACAAATAAGTCACCAACAGCACTAGGAGATGTTAACATCATTAACTCATTTATTTTGTAACCCCTTCTTGCACTAGTTTGCGCTTTTAATTTTAAAAGTAAATTTAGTTTTTCTAACTCCACATAAAAATCATTCTTAAACTTCACTAATATAACATCTTCTTTATAAAGTTCATCATTTGTCTTGGTATAACCATAAGAATCGCTAGAGACAATTCTACCATTAATTATAATGCCCACAGAAGTAGTAGCTACCATCTCATATTCTGTACATTTTTTAATATTTCCGATAAAGATTTGTTCTTTTTTCATTTATACTTCTCCTTACTAGATTATTATATCAAAAAAACTATAAACTACAACAAAAAACACCTCTCTATTAATTTAAAATATGGTATAATCTTTTAAAACGTTAACTAAAAAACATCCAGAAAGTTTAATGCTATAGTAAAAGTTAAAAATAATTGCGCATGTTCCAGCAACTATTGGTAGAATTTAAGTATTAAAATTGTTATGCTTTTTATGAAAAGGAGAAACAATATATGGATTTAGGAAAAAAAGTAGTAATTCTAAGAAAGAAAAACAATCTTACCCAAGAATCTCTTGCTGAAAAAATAGGGGTAACAAGACAAACAATATCAAAGTGGGAACTTGGAGAAACAAGTCCTGATATTAAACAAGCTAAATTGCTAGCTGCAGAATTTAATATCAGTTTAGATGAATTAGTTAATAATAACACTAATAATGTATTAATGAAAAAGGTTAGTAATACTGAACATTTAGCAACCATTACTATTAAGATGCTAAAAGTTATTGGTATTATCCTATCAGTACTTTTTATTACTATAATAATATTAATAGTAACTTATGGTATTACACATATCTCTTCAAAAGATAATAAAATAAGCGGTAAATTTTCTCTTGATTGCCACCTAGATAATGAAGAATATTTATATGAGATAGAGTATAATAAAAATTATCAAATTATTAACGGTGGAGGAGATGCTTGGATTTCAAATCACACAGATGTTGAAAATTATGATGATGCCAATAAGGCCGTTGCGCATATAGAAGACTATTTCAACGACCACAAAGGAAGTTGTATAATATCTGAAGAGACTAAATAAATTTATTTTTCTATCATATAAATTTAAAAAAAGAGTATCATGAAGTATAACACATAATTTATAAGGAGAAAGAGATGGATATTTATAATCAAATATTAGACGAAAATGAATTAAAATATCATAAAATTAATGATGAAATATTCAAAGAAGTTTTAACAGAATTTTTTGAAAAAGTTGATTCATCATATGAAATAAGATCTGATATGGACTATACTGATAAATTCCTAGTTTTATTAAATGAATATATCTATCATTCTAATTATATAGTACCATTTTATGAAATCTTAAACAAATATCATTACAACATGAAACAAGAAATTAAAGATGCTATATTTGAACTAGGTAATTTAAGAAAAACTAGTCGTAATTCTAAACTTATAAAAAAATTACTAAATTCCCCTGTTATACAAGATATTAGCCTAAAGGAGAGAAAAAAATACGAAATATATAGTGAAAAATATGGCACATTTTCTTTTGAACTAGCCTCCAAATATTTTCGTAAAAACAGTGAACTAAAGGATTATATTTCATCAACCGTACTGGCTCAAGAATGCCACTCTCACGCATATTATATGTCTAAAATATTTAAAGATTATTATGCTATAACTTCATTATGCAGATATTATTTTAAAGGAAATTATTATCATTCATATACGTATGATAAAGATTCCAATTTAATCTTTGACTTATGTTCAAACGCAGTATTTATAAAAGATGAATTTGATGACTTGTTTGAAACCAATGAAATATCAGTTGTTAAAAACAAAGATTTAGAAGAGCAACTTTCCATAGTGGACTTTAATAGTATCCAACCAGAATCAAGAAGAAAGCTCTTAAGATTGGCCTTATTCAAACAATCTCTAAATTTAGAGCCTGATAAAAACTTAGATAAAAAAGTTTACACCAAAACCATTCACAAATAATAGTTGAAAAAATCTCCTAAATATGATATAATACGAAGCCAAAAGAGGGGATAGTATGATATTTAATAGTAAAAAAGAATTACTTATGTATTTAAAATATATTATTGAATTAGGTTATGGATCTCAAGGAATAACTTATCATGACAAAAAACTAAATAAAGCTATCAAAGTTTATCATGAAGTTTTTGATGATGAAATGTCTTATTTAACAAAAAATAAAGAGGAGACATTAAAATTTAATCAGGTTGTTAATAATACATATATTTTTCCTGATGATGTTTTAATGTTAAATGATAAGATAGTAGGGTATACAAGTAAATTTGTATCTGGAAAAAATCTGCAATATATAAATCCCCTAACTATAAATATTAATAATCTTATGCAATCCATTAAGCAAGTAAAAGAGGATACCAAATTAATTTCTGAAAATAAAATAAAATCATATGATGTTATGTATAATATTATGTATGACTATGAAAATATAGCGGTTATTGATACCGATGAATATAATTATAGTATGCTTCCTGTAAAAGATTTAATTGCAAAGAATAACTATAGTTTTAATATAGGTATAAAACAGTTCCTAATTGATAATTATTTTGATGAATTTGTAACGTCAAATAAGGAATTAAATGATATGTATAACTCAGATGATGCCGATATTTTAGAACTTTTAAGAACTTTTAGACAATGTATCAGTGAGCAAGCAGGATATGAAATATCTAACTTAAATAAAGCAAGTTCTTGTCTTAACAAAACAAAACATGAACCCAAATTTATTAGAACATTATAAAAACGCTAGAAATTAATCTAACGTTTTTTTATACCTCTTGTTACTAAGTTGTAATATTTTACTTTGAATAATTCATTTGTTAAATCCTCATTTTTACTATTTCTATGCTTTTCATATAATTTGTCAACAACATGAGCTCTCTCACTGAGAATCAATCTTTTAATTCGCATTAAATGATATTTATTAATCTCTATTGGATAATCTAATAACTCCAATAGTCCCCCTATATTAGCGTGTCTTTCAATATAACATTTGTTATCATCAGGTGATAAAGAAAAAGGGGCAGAAGCATGAATTAAATCAATACCTTGATCATTTACGACAGTATAAATAATCTTTTTTATACACTTATCATTTTCCTTATCTTTAACAACTCCAACATTAATATTTTCACGTCTTAATACAACATCATACTTTAATACTTCGTTATTTTTTGTAATTTTAATTTTCATAATTTCTCCTTTAAATATTCTATATTATATTATTCAAAATTTATAAATATTCTATTAATAAAAAATATTATAAAAGTTGTGCGGTCTTACTACAAAATAATACTACACATTTTTAGGGCCGTGTTTGATATTATCACACATTTTTTTTGATTTGTGAAGCCTTTTTTGTTGACTAAATGATCTTTTTTTGATAAAATAAGAGTCACTTGTCAGGGGGAAAGAAGAAAATGAAAAAAAGTGAAAGACTAGAATACCTACATAATTGTAAAACTTTATTAGAATATAAGGAATTAGACACTAATGAGCTTATTGATATGATGTGTCATAAATTTAAAATGCAACCATCAGTTTTAGAAAAATACATTCCTACATTTCATAGTTCACATTTATTATCAATGACGAATATTGAAAAGATAGAAAAACTATATGATGAACTAATAGAATATCAGAAATCACAACTATATATACTAGATAAAGCAAAAGATGCAATTGCTGACTATATTGCTAGTGATGCATCATCTTTAAAAGAATACGTCAAAAGTAGAGATATGAGTTTATCAACACTAACATACTATTTAGATATTCTTATCTTGTGTGAAGACCCATTATATGAGACTTATAAAATATCAGCTTTAGAAAAAGAAGAGTTTGAAAAAACTAAGCAAATAAGTAACGGAGTAGAAGTAATTAACAAACTTCAAAATGGAGTTTTACTTGAAGATGGAAGTATCAGAGATTTTGACTTAATAGATTATTATGAAATGATGAATATTAAACCAAAAGCCGCTGTTAATCTCTTAAAAAAATATATTTCTAATCATCAACTAGTAGGTCTAAAAATATTTAGTCAAAGATACTTAGAAGATAAAGAGCTAACACCAAAAGATGTTAGTATAAAACTTAATGAAAGATTAGAAATTAACTGCCAAAAAGATAAAAGAGGAATATTTGTTCGCGGAACAGGAAAAGTAATTTCTGATGATGAAAAATTAGCAGTAATTAATTATATTTTAAATAAGAGAATACCACTAACTGATGGTACATATGAATCTGGATTAGCTAGAGTTAAGAAAAACGTCTTTGACTTAGACAAAGCAGAAAACGAAAAAATATATACACTCGTATAGAAAAAGAAAAGGCTTGCAAATGCTGCAAGTCTTTTTAAATTCCTCTCATTTTATCTTGATCTTTAAATGGGTTTTTCTTATCAATCTTATCTATAAACAATATACCATTTAAGTGGTCATATTCATGTTGAAAAGCAATAGCTAATTCTTCACGACCTCTAACTCTAATTTTATTACCATCCATATCATATCCCTCAATAGTTACTCTTGCATATCGTGGGGTAATACCAACAGTTTCACGATTAACACTTAAACATCCTTCACCATCTGTTACATAAATCTTTTCTGTAGAAGTACTAACTATTTTAGGATTAATAATGACGTAAGTATTGAATTTTTTTTCTTCATATTCATGAACTACTACAAAATATCTTTTTGGTATTCCTAATTGAATAGCGGCCATTCCCATACCTGGTCTTAAATCATATTTTAATGCTAATTCTTCTATTTGACTATTAGTAAGATATTCAATAATATCATTAATAGTTTTTCTATCTTCATCAGTTAAAGGAAAAACAACTTCCTTACTTACTGTTCTTAAAAGCTTATTTTTCTCATCTATAATGTCCTTTGTTTTAAGCATAACTTCATCTCCTTACTTCCATACCCCTTTTTGACAGTGTTATTATATCTCAAAAACAGATAAAAGTAAAGAAAAAAGAGCATAAGCTCTAATTTGCAAATCTTGTTCCGATTACAATAACAAGTAATATAAATAATACTAATATAATAGCGTATGTAGAACTATTATTATTATTTCCATAATTGTAAACAGGATAGTAAGGAGTTTGATAATTCATACCAGAACATCCGCAACTTCCTCCACCGTAATAATACATAACTAAGCCTCCTTTGTTATTCTACTATAGGATATGTAAAACTGAAAAAAGTGTTCATTATGACTGTAAAATAAATAAAGAAATATTTAATTAAAATAGCCACAACCATATAATATATGATATTATATAAAATAAGGAGGCTAACATGAAAAGAGTTTTTAAATACCTTGACAAACCACTATTAATAATTTCTATAATTCTTTTTGTTGTTGGCTTAATAATGGTTTTTTCATCATCTAATGTAACTGCTTATATGACACATGCCGCAAGTCCTTATAATTATTTTATAAAACAGGGTGCTTTTTTACTAGTAGGCCTCATTTTTAGTTTAATTATGATTAAGTTTAATACTAAGTTATATGGTATATTGTCTTGGACCCTCTTTTTAGGAGTGGGGGTATCATTGTTTGCTCTTCTTTTTATAGGAAAAACTAAAAATCAAGCTATAAGTTGGTATGATTTAGGTCTATTTAGTTTCCAACCCAGTGAATTTATCAAAGTTATTTCTATAATTTGGATGGCAGAGTATTATGAGAAAAATAAAGATAACCTTTCGTCATATTGGGTAAGCCTGTTTCCCTTATTTGCTTGCGGAATCATTGCTATTTTAATATTTGTCCAACCTGATCTTGGAACAACAATTATATATCTAGTAATAGTATTCGCAATTTTTCTGGCAGAACCAGTTCCCAAAAGTATTAAAACAAAATTAATATTTGGTGGAGTAGGAGCTATAGTCCTCGCAACATTTGCCTTGCTTTCATCCGGTAAACAACTAATACTAGAACGTCAGTTAGAAAGACTAAATTTTACAAGACCATGTGACAGACTATTAGATACAGGAAACCAAGTCTGTAATGGTTATATAGCTATTAATAATGGTGGCCTAACCGGTAAAGGGCTAGGGAATAGTACCCAAAAATATCTTTATCTACCTGAACCATATACAGATTTTATCTTTACAATAACCGTTGAGGAATTAGGTTCCGCTATTGGTGTTTTAATTATTATCCTATATATGGTTGTACTATATAGAATACTTGCTATAGGTAGAAAAAGTTATACCAACAGAGGAAGTACAATCTGTTATGGAGTAGCTGTATACATTTTCTGTCATATTGCTGTAAATCTTATGGGAATATTCGGACTTATTCCAATGACTGGAGTTCCACTTCCATTTATGAGTTATGGAGGAAGTTTCACCATTTGTTTAATAGCGGCCCTAACTGCTGTACAAAGGGTAAGCGTTGAAACAGGTATCAGAGATCAGGTTAAAACAGAAAATAGATTAAAGAATCCTAAAAAGAAACATGCTTAATAAACATGTTTTTTTGTTTTTGGTAATTAGTTTTCTTATTATACATATGAGGAGGCTAGTTATGTCATTTACTTATCGTCATCGTAAAGAAATATTCTTAATTACAATAGTTATTATTTTATTATCAATAGGGGGAATATATTTTTATAATACTAATTTTAAGGAAAAGAAAAAGAAGAAAACTCCACAAACTATTTTAATAGAAAAGTCACCTACTACCAAGAAAAATGAAGAAAAAAGGGTCGCTTCTATCTATAAAGTTGATATAAAAGGAGCTGTTAATAATCCAGGTATTTACTCTTTTAATAATCAAGAAAGAATAATTGATGTTATAAATCAAGCAGGAGGTTTAACAAATGACGCTGATACGACAGTTATTAATCTCAGCAAAAAAATAAAAGATGAAATGGTCATCATAATTTATACGAAATCAGAAGTTCTAGATTTCAAAAAAACTAAAGAACAAGAAAACGAGGTTATCAAAAAATGCATTCAAAAAGATGCTGATTCCATTAAAAATGATGCTTGCCTTGATACCAATGATTCAAAAACTTCCGAATTAACTGGGAAAATAAATATTAATACAGCCACACTAGATGAGTTAAAATCTCTTCCAGGAATAGGAGAAAGTAAAGCTCAGAATATTATTAAGTACCGTACAGAAAAAGGAAATTTTACAGATATTTCAAAAATAAAAGAAGTAGAGGGAATAGGAGATAGTCTTTATGCTCAAATTGAGGCATACATTACTATCGAATAAATTATATTTTGTAATTCTCCTAATTGTAGTGGTGATTTCTGTTCCAAGACTTCTAGTTAAAGAAAACAGTATTTTAGATACTGATACAAAAGAGTTAACTGGAACCATAACTAATTTCACCTTTGATGGTAATTGCTTAACCTTAGACTTAAAAATATCCAGATTTGAAAATACCAAAGCTACCTATCACTTTAAAGAGTTAAGTGAGTTATTGAAAATAAAAAAAGTTCTAAGACTTGGAGACAAAATATCTCTTACAGGAAATACAAAAAAACCAAGGGAAAGGTCAGTCCCTAATACCTTTGATTATAGGCACTATCTTAGAATAAAACATATAAATTATTTATTTGAAGGAGAAAAAATAGTTTCACTGAAACGAAATAATAATGTTTACTACATGTTAAAAAACACCATTTATAACTATATCAATCACTTTAAATCAAAGTCTTACATTAAAATGCTCCTTATCGGTGATACAAGTGAAGTGAATAAAGAAATTATAGATAGTTTTAGAGAAATTGGTATTAGTCACTTGTTTGCTATTTCTGGAACACAAGTTACCTTGCTTGCGGAAATAATTATAAAATCACTCAAGAAAATGAGATGCAGTGAAAAATTAGGTTATATAATGAGTAATATTTTTACCTTTTGTTATCTTTTTATAACCAACTCCCCGCCGGCAGTATTACGTGCTGTTCTTTCATTTTTGTTATCATCAATTAATAAATATAACTATTTTTATATTTCCAGTGTAAACATTTTTCTCCTCACTCTAGCTATTACCTTATTAATTAATCCCTTCTATATATATGATTTAGGTTTTTTATATTCCTATATCATTAGTTTTTCTCTAATATTATGCTCTAAAATATTAGATTCAAGTAAAAAATTTAAAACCCTATTATTAACATCAATTATCTCTTTTCTTGTTAGTATTCCAGTATCACTATATACATTTTATCAGATAAATGTTTTAAGTATTATTTATAATTTATTTTATGTTCCATTCGTTAATAGTATTTTATTTCCTCTAGCTATTCTGACTTTAATATTTCCTTTTTTAGATAATGTCCTATTAATTTTTATCAGGGTTTTAGAAATTACTTCTACAGCCATTAGTACCATTTCTCTCGGAAAACTAATTTTTTCTAAAACTATCTTTATTATTTATATCATCTATTTTCTAGTTCTATATCTTTTATATCATACTAGAAAAAAGATTTTTATTATAGCTTTTGCAGTGTTATTAATATTTCACTATAATATTGTTACTATTTTTCCCAAAGATTACATTACTATGATAGATATTGGCCAAGGGGATTCTATACTAATATCTTCTAAGGGAAAAAATATGTTAATAGATACTGGTGGCAAAATGCGATATAAAGGTGCAAAATGGGAAGAAGTATCAAGTCCTACAAATATTACAGACAATATTACAATTCCGTATTTAAAATCAAAAGGAATTAGAAAACTTGACTATTTAGTATTAACTCACGGTGACTATGACCATTTAGGAGAAGCTATAAATATTTTAGAAAAATTTAGAGTTGATCAAATCTATATCAATGAAGGACACATTAATTACTATGAAAGAGCAATAATAAAAAAATATAATACTAATATTTTAAAAGAGAAAATGATTATTAATCTAGGTAATTTTTCATTTCAATCTCTAAATAAAGATTTAAATGATGAAAATGACAGCAGTATTATTTTATATGGAGTATATAATGCTTATCAAATGTTATTTATGGGAGATGCCAGCACTAAGAGTGAACGGGAGCTTCTTAAAAATTATAATCTATCAAAAATCAATTTCTTAAAAGTAGGTCACCATGGTAGTAAAACAAGTACTAGTGAAGAACTCTTAAAAACAATAAAACCAGATATAGCCCTCATTTCTGCTGGCGTTGATAATAAATTTCATCATCCTCATCAAGTAATTATAGATAGACTTTTACATTATCATATCAAATATTATCTAACAAGTAAGGTCGGAAGTGTAGAAATATATTTTTCCAAAAATAAATATCGTATTGTATCATGTATTTCTTAATGCTTCATTCTAATATAAAAAACTATCGGCATAAAAGATGCGTATATAACTTTACATATGATATAGAATTTATTTTTATTCTGTAGTATAATAAGCATATCACAAATCAAAGAGAAAGGCTAATTATGAAAATAAAATATGAATTATTAAAAGAAGAAAAAAATACTAAAGCCAGATTAGGTAAAATATATACAAATTATGGTGACTTTATAACACCTATGTTTATGCCGGTTGGAACAAGAGCTACCGTGAAAGGACTTACACCAGAAGAAGTTAAAGAAACACATGCTGGTATTGTTTTAGCTAATACTTATCATTTATGGCTAAGACCAGGAGAAGATGTAGTAAAAGAAGCTGGCGGCCTACATCGTTTTATGAACTATGATGGTCCAATTCTAACTGATAGCGGTGGATTCCAAGTTTTTTCTCTTGCTAAAAATAAAGAAAAAGATATCACCGAAGAAGGGGTACATTTTAAGAGTCATATAGATGGTAAAAACTTGTTTTTAACTCCTGAAAAATCTATTGAAATTCAAAATAAATTAGACAGTGATATTGCCATGAGTTTCGATGAGTGCCCTCCATATCCTG
The DNA here is from genome assembly GCA_000432835.1 of Clostridium sp. CAG:417. Classification (GTDB taxonomy): domain Bacteria; phylum Bacillota_I; class Bacilli_A; order RF39; family UBA660; genus CAG-417. Next base: position 89,095 of record FR890370.1, read on the forward strand.
TAACCTATGAGTATATGAAAAAATCTGTTGAAAGGACTTTGCGTTGGGCAGCCCGAGGTAAAAAAGTTCATAATAATCCTAATCAAGCACTATTTGGTATAGTACAAGGAGGAGAATTTCAGGATTTACGTGAATACAGTTGTAAGAAAACAGTAGAAATGGATTTTGATGGTTATTCAATTGGTGGCACCTCTGTTGGCGAAGAAAAAGATGTCATGTATAAAATGGTAGAAGATGGAGTACGCTTCCTACCAAAAGATAAAGTTAGATATTTAATGGGAGTAGGGGATCCAATTGATATTATTGAAGGCGTAATTCGCGGTATAGATATATTTGATTGCGTCCTACCAACAAGAATAGCAAGACACGGACAAGCCTTTACAAGAACAGGCAAAATAAACTTTAATAATGCTAAATTTATTCACGATTTTACCCCGGTAGATGAAGAATGTGACTGCTATACATGTAAACACTATACTAAGTCATATATTAGACATTTAATAACTACCGATGAAATGTTAGGTGGAACTCTTCTTTCTATTCATAACATTAGATTTTTAATCAAATTAACTGAAGAGTTAAGAGAAGCTATAAAAAAAGATACTCTTCTAGAGTATCGAGAATCTTTTATAGAAAGATATAATGGAAAAAAATCATAGAAAAAAAGTAGGTTTATTATTAGAAACAGGAGTGGCTTCTGTTTCTTTTTTTATAACATTATTTTGAACTGGAGTATCAGGCTTTCTCATTGTATCAGCAATTTTAAATATAGTTTTAGCATTTTGCATCATAGGCTTAACTTGATATACAATGGGAATAGCTTGATTTATTACGCCTAATGTTTTTTGGGTGTTACTAAGTAAGTTTCCCCAGTTAATACCTTTTAAACTTTGAAATAATCCACGTCTTGCAAACATACCAGGGTTTCCATAAAAGAAAGGATTATTATACATCTTATCACCCCTCTAATCTATTATATGTCAAGATAGAAAAAAGTTTTGTAAATATCTTTAAATTTGTAAAAAACTTTGGTACAATACAATAAGATAGGAGAATGTCTATGAAAGAGTCTAAAAATCCATTTGTTTCTATGTATAAAGGTTTTAAAAATATATTTAAAGGTAAAAAAAAGGATAAAACTCCTGCAGTACAAGAAGAGGCCTTAATGGATATGACCAATATATCACCTATAGTTAATAATCCTCAAACGAGTAACGCTACTCAACCTATAACTCCACAACAAGACACTTTAGCGGGTATAAAACAGCGTGAGCATAAAAAAGAAGACAGAAACCTTTTCCCTTTTAGATATAAAGCCAAAACAGCAACAGGAAGAAAAGCTACAGGTATCTTTTCTGCTGAAAGTATTAATGATTGTATTCACTTTTTAGAAATACAAGGTTATACAGATATTCAAGTAAAGCCCAAAGAAAAATGGGATTTTGACATTGTACTTGATAAGAAATTAGGAGTAGGAGACTTAGCTTTTGATTTAACACAATTGTCTACATATATCAAAGCCGGTATTCCCCTTGTTGATGCTGTAAAGATATTAGCTCAACAAGCTTCAAAACCCAATCAACGTCTTGCTTATCAAAGATTATTATATGACCTTTTAAAAGGTGATAACTTCAGTGATGCAATGGATAAACAAGAAAATGTTTTCCCATCTTTATTGATAAACATGGTTCGTTCAGCTGAAATGACAGGTGATTTAACCTCTATTCTTGACGATATGGCCGAGTATTATGAATCTATGGAACAAGTACGAAAAGAAATGAAGAGTGCTATGACATATCCTGCCTTCGTAATCGTTCTAGCTATAGGCGTTCTAGTCTTCATGTTGATATATTTAGTTCCACAATTTGTAACTCTTTATGAAGGACAAGGGGCAAGTCTTCCTGCAATAACCCTTTTCATCATCAACTCCTCAAACTTCCTAAAAAATAACTACATTATGATTATAGTAGTAATTCTTGTAACTATCCTTGTCTTTTGGTACTTGTATACAAGAATAAAATCTTTTAGAAGAGTTGTTCAAACAATAATCATGAAACTACCAGCCTTTGGAAATATGATTATATATAAAGAGGTTTATAATTTTACCAAGACCTTTGCCTCTCTTATTAACCATGGCGTATTTATAACTGATTCTATGGAAATTTTATCTAAAATTACAACCAATGAAATATATAAACATATAATTTCAAAAACCATGACTAATCTTGCCAAAGGTAATACCATTTCAGAGTCATTTAAAGGAGAATGGGCTTTCCCCGAAATAGCTTATCAAATGTTAGTAACAGGAGAAAGTACCGGTCAACTTGGTTTAATGATGGAAAAGGTATCTGAACACTACCAAGCTCTACATAAGTCAGCCGTTGCTCAATTAAAAAGTATGATTGAACCAATTATGATTATCGTATTAGCGGGTATTGTCGGAGTACTTTTACTATCAATTATTACCCCAATGTTTGATATTTATAATCAGATTGGTTAGGAGTATATATATGAAAATATTTTATCTTATATTTTTCTTTATACTAGGAACTGTCATCGGTTCCTTTCTCTGTGTAGTTGGACTTAGATTACCTAAGAATATAGATTTTGTTAAGGGTAAATCAAGGTGTGATGCTTGTGGTCACAAATTACATTTTTATGAGCTCATTCCTATATTTTCTTACATATTTTTAAGAGGTAGATGCCTAAAATGTCACCAAAAAATAGATTCAATTATTCCAATTAGTGAAATATTAGGAGGGCTTTTATTTTCAACAGCGTACTATCTTTTTGGTTTTAGCTACAATCTAGTAATAGCCCTTTTAATAGCGGCATTATTTATAATCATAGTAACAACAGATGTGACATATTATATTATTCCAGACGAAATAATTATTACCTTTAGTATTTTGTTTTTAATAGTTGAGTTTTTGTCAGGTGGCATTAAAAACGTTGGTATGCATTTATTAACTGGTATCTTATTATTTATTATTATGTATTTAATTATGCTTTTAGGCGAAAAGCTATTTAAAAAAGAAAGCCTAGGTGGGGGAGACGTTAAATTATTATTTTTATTTGGTCTAGTTTTAGATCCACTACTAGGTATTTTTACTATTTTTTTAGGTAGTTTAATTGCGCTACCAATATCAATATTTATTCTATATAAAGAGAAAAATAATATGATACCGTTTGGTCCATTTCTTCTACTTGCCTTTATGTTGATTTATTATAGTGGCATAACATCAGAACAAATTATTAACCTTTTAATTTAGACAAAATTCTTCGTGAATTTTGTTTTACTTTATTCCTAATTTATTGTAATATATCTGTAGGTGAGCGTGATGAAGAATATAACAATATTACCAGCAGATACATATATTGTAGTAAATAAAACAATTCTTAATGAAGAAGATAAAAAATTAATAACTCTATTATATCAACCAATTATAGGTCATGTTGCCGTAAGTCTATATCTTACATTGATTGATGATCTTAATAAGAGTTTAATTATGAGTGATGACTTAACTCATCACCATTTAATGGCTACCATGCAACTAAAACTTGAAGATATTGTTATTGCTCGTGAAAAGTTAGAAGCCTGTGGACTATTAAAAACTTATTTTAAACAGGGAAATGTAAATAATTATGTTTATCTTCTTTATTCCCCATTATCAGCCAGTGAATTCTTTACTCATCCAATTTTAAATGTCGTCTTATATAATAATTTAGGAAAAAACGAATATAATAAATTGCTGAATTATTTTAAAATACCGCATCTTAATCTAAAAGATTATGAAGATATTACTAGAAGTTTCAATGAAGTATTTAAAACTATCCCAGGTAAAAGTGAAATAGTATCAAGTGATATAGCTGACAAGAATAAAAACAAAATTTTAATTAATGATTGCATTGATTTTAATCTGCTTATTTCGAGCATACCTAAAAATATGGTTAATGAAAGATGTTTTTCCTCTGATGTTAAAAACTTGATTAATAGTTTAGCTTACACCTATCACATAGATGATTTTAACATGCAGTCTCTAGTTCGTGATTCCTTAAACGAAAAGGGAATGATTGACAAAAATGTTTTAAGAAAAAGCTGCCGTAATGTTTATCAACTTGATAATACAGGTAGTCTTCCAACACTAGTTTATGCTAAACAACCAGAATATTTAAAAAAACCAGTAGGTGATAATTCTAAGTGGGCCAAAATGGTTTACACATTTGAAAATACTAGTCCATATAATTATCTAAAAGCTCAATATAAAGGAGCAGAGCCAACAAGTAGAGATCTCCATCTAATTGAAAATCTTCTTATCGACCAAAAATTAAATCCTGGAGTAGTAAATGTATTGATTTCTTATGTTCTAAAAATTAATAACCAAAAACTAAGTAAAGGATATATTGAAACAATAGTAGGACAGTGGAAAAGACTAAACATAGAAACTGTCGAAGACGCCATGAGAATAACCGAAAAAGAACACAAACGTGTTAAACGTCTAATATCTAAAAATACTCCTAATGCTCCTAAAAAGTCTTCATCTCCAAAAGAAGAACCATTACCAGCATGGTTTGACAAAGAGCTAGAAAAAGAAGACTTAAGTCAAGAAGAAAGTGCTGAGATGAGTAAAATTTTAGGTGAAATTGCTTAGAACTACTTTACATACATAAAAAAATGCCTATGACATTTTCTTGAACAAAATATAAATCTATGATATTATTAATTAGAAATTTGGAATTAAAAGGTGGAATTTAATGAAAAAGATAAAAGAAGAATATTTTTATACAAATGACGAATTTTATTCAATTATCAATGACATCATTACTAATGATGAGTTTATAAAAACCAAATATATTAGACATCATGGGATTACCAGATATAATCATTCACTAAGAGTTGCTTATCATACATTTTTAGTTACCAAAAAACTAAAATTAAATTACAAAGAAGCAACACGAGCAGCACTCTTACATGACTTTTTTTTGGAAGAAACAAAAGATATGAATCAACACCAAGCTTTAAGAAAACATCCGGAATATGCTTTAAAAAACGCTAAAAAGTATTTTGAACTTAGCCCTATGCAAGAGGATATAATTTTAAAACATATGTATCCGATAACTAAAAAAATGCCTAAGTATAAAGAAAGTTGGATTGTTGATATAATTGATGACTATTGTAGTTTATATGAACGTACATATAGTATTAATAATGAACTAAGAACAGCTTATACTTTCTTATTTATTTTCTTAACTATTAGATTTAAATAAAAGTATAGCTTTTATTTTGGAGGAAAAATATGTATTGTGGTAACTGTGGTAATAAAATAGAAAATGAAAATGTTTCCTTTTGTAAAAAGTGTGGAACTAAAATAATTAAAACACCCAAAAAAATCAATAAACCAAAAAAACATATTACAGTTAATTTTACGAGTATTGCAAGAAAAAAGAGTGCTAAAGTAGTCTTAGTAGTTATTGTTTTAATCCTTATTTACATTTTCATAAATAATTTATTCTTTTCAGAGGATGCAACTATTAAAAGCTACGTAAAAGCTTACGCTAATAATGATTATCAAAAAATAATAAAACTGACTAATATAGACAAGAATAAATTTATGAGTAAGAAATCACTTACTGAAAAATATAGTGATAAAACAAATAAATATGTAAAAGTAGATATACTTTCCACAAATAGGAGTAAAGCAGAACATTCTAGAACAGTTGCATATAAAACCCTAGATTCAGAGAAAAATATAATGAATCTAAAAATAAAACAGGTTGGTAGAAGATATTTAATTTTTAAAAAATATGCCATTACCTCAACAGATTTAATAGCCAAGAATGTAACTATAACCGCTCCTAAAGACTACAAGATAACAATAGACAATGTCGTGTTAGATAATAAATACAAAATAAAAGAAAAGAGTAGTGTTATTACCTACAAAGTACCACTTCTTTTAAAGAAAAATGTAAAAGAAGAAATTACCCTAAGTAATAATATTACAATAACTAATATTAAAAATGTGTACAGTAATGAAACCTTGACAACTAAAAACTTATATAATGCCACTATAGATGAGGCATCAAATAAAAACATCAAAGACAAAATAAAAAACTCCATAACTCTAATCGTTAATAGCGCCATTCTAAATAAAGATAAAGAAACAATTATGGATAAAAACTTTTTTACTGAAAAATTACTATCATCATCTACTTTTATAGATAATTATATGGTTTTAAAAGATAAATATAGTACTAAAGAAATTACCAGTTTTAAAATTGATAATATTAAAATATCTAGTATTAATATAAATGACAATAAACATTTATCAATCAAATCTACTATTTCTTATTCTTATAAAAACAATGGTAGTAAAAGAAGTGGTGTTAGAAGTGTAATCTTTGGATTCGATAATGATTTAAATATAGATGAATTATATATTTCAAATTTATATACATTATTTTAATATATAGAGTAGTAAAAATAAGAAAAATATGTTATTATCTAAATGGATGTTCTCGTAGCTCAGTTGGATAGAGCAATCGCCTCCTAAGCGATAGGTCGGCAGTTCAAATCTGCCCGGGAACGCCATTTTAGTAGATTTTAAAGAGATTTTTATAGATCTCTTTTTTTTGCTTTTAAAATGAAATTTTTTTCACTTTATTGTTGACTTTCTGAATACTAAAGGAATATAATTAATATGAAATAAATTTCACATTGATATAAGTGAGAAGGGATGATGAGATGAAAAACTTTATTGAATTAAAGAATGTTGTGAAAAGTTATGATATAGGAGATAAGAAATATAATGCCTTAGATGGTATAGATTTCTCAATCCCCAAGGGTGAATTTGTTGTTATCTTAGGACCATCTGGTGCTGGAAAATCAACTTTACTAAATTTATTAGGAGGAATGGATAAAGCAACTAGTGGACATATATTTGTAGATGGTGATGACATAGCTCAATATAGTTCTAAAAAACTTACAACTTATAGAGCCGAAGATGTTGGATTTATTTTCCAATTTTATAATATTTTACCAACTCTAACAGTTCTTGAGAATGTTTCAATTGTGAACGACATAGTAAAAAAACCAAAGAACGCTAAGAGAATACTAAAAGAAGTTGGCCTAGAAAAGCATTACAATAAATTTCCTAATCAATTATCTGGAGGAGAACAACAAAGAGTTTCAATTGCCAGAGCGATTGCTAAAAACCCAAAATTATTGTTATGTGACGAGCCAACAGGTGCGCTAGATTCTAAAACAGGAGTAGAAGTATTAAAACTATTAAAAAAACAATGTGACGCTAACAATGGAGAAAATACAGTAATTATTGTTACTCATAATGCCTTAATAGCTGAAATTGCTGATCGCGTTATCAGATTAAAGAATGGAAAAGTAGATAGTATTAAAGAAAATAAAAAACCTAAAAACATTGATGAGGTAGTGTGGTAATATGTTAAAGAAAAAAATGTTAAGAGACATTAAGCTTAACTTAAGCCAATTCATTACAATATTTTTAATGGTTTTAATAGGAGTAATGGCTTATTCAGGAATTAACGCTTATATGTCAGGAATGCAAAAAACAGCCGATAAATTTTATAGTAAAACAAATCTACAAGATTTAAATGTTCTTGGAGCTAATTTTTCCAAAGATGATTTAAACAATATCAAAAAGTTAGAACATGTCAAAGACGCTGAAAGAAAGCTATCTTTAACAGCAACAACTGAAGATGACAAAACTTTACTTTTAAACTTTATTGAATCAAATAATATTTCAAAATTTCATGTTATAAAGGGAGAAAAATTCTCAGCCGATAAGAGTGGTATTTGGTTAGATAATTTTTATGCTTTAGAAAACAATCTTAAAATAGGTGATGAAATCACAATCAAATATGATGGATATAAATTTGTAGAAAAAATAGTAGGTTTTATAAATGTTGCCGACCATGTTTATGATGTTAAAGATGAATCAGAGTTATATCCAGACCATTCATCATTTGGTTTTGCTTATCTATCATCTAAAGAACTAGAAGGATACATTAAATATAATGCTAAAGAAGAAATGTCTTTATCAAATGAAGATTTAGACAAAATGAACTTTGATTATAAACAACATTTAGTTTTTAACTATGTTATGGTAGACGTTGATAGTAAGAAAAACGTTTCCAAGGTAAAAGATGAAATAGAAAACAATATAGCAGCAGCAAAAGCTATTATTAAAATAGAAGACACAGCTTCATATGCTCAGTACCAAGGTGAAATAGATGAAGGAAAAACCTATATCGGAGTTTTCTCTGGCTTATTCATTTTTATCGCTATGTTATCAGTTATTACTACAATGACTAGGGTAGTTAAGAAACAAAGAGTACAAATTGGTACATTAAAAGCTTTAGGATTTAGTAACCGCAGAATCGTATTTCATTATATGGGTTATGGTTTTTGGATATCTTTAGTAGCGTCTATTCTCGGTCTAATAGCTGGTTATTACTGTATTGGTGGCTTATTTATCAATCTAGAAATGTCTTTCTTTGAAATACCAAATGGTGCTCCTGTAATGGAATTATCAAGTATTATATGCGCCATAGCCGTTACATTATGTGTAAGCTTTGTAACATATATTGCTTGTCATAAAGAATTAAGCAAAAGTCCTGCTGAAACATTAAGAAATGAAGTTCCAAACGTAAAAGCTAAAACACTTAATATTACTACTAAAGGTCTTTTCAAAAAAATGAGTTTTTCAACGAAATGGAATATTCGTGATATCTTCAGAAATAAAATTAGAACTATAACCGGTATAGTTGGAATAACAGCTTGTTGTATGTTAATAGTTTGTGCTTTTGGAATGCTTGATAGCTTAAATCACTTTGTTAAATTACAATTTAAAGATTTATATAATTTTGATTATAAGTTATCTTTAAAAGAGGGAATAAAAGAAGAGGACTTAAACGCTTTAAAAAAACAATATGGATCTAATACATCTGAAAGTTATTTGATTGAAATAAAGAATAAAGATGGTGAAAAAGAATCAAACAATATCTTTATAACCGATGCCGGAAATTATGTAAGATTCGTTGATAATAAAGGCAAATTTATTAAAGTAAATAATAATAAGGGTGTATATATTACATATAAACTTGCAAAAACTGAAGGATATAAGATAGGTGATACTATCACATGGCACTTAGTAGGTAATAATAAATATTACAAATCTAACATAGTTGGATTTAATAAAGATCCGCAAAATCAAAATATGACTATGACTAAAGAGTACTATGAAAGTTTAGGTAACACTTATCAACCAGACTCTTTATATACTGATACTGATTTAAGCAAGACAAAAGAAATAAAAAATGTTGAATTAATACAAGACATTACAGCTCTAGAAGAAAGCATGAATAACATGTTATCAACTATGAAAACTATGATAGTTTTAATCATTGTAATAGCTATATTATTAGGGTCTATAATTATTTACAACATGGGTATATTATCATATACCGAAAAACAATATCAGTTCGCAACACTTAAAGTTTTAGGATTTGATGATAAAAAAATTAAGAAAATTTTCATTAAACAAAGTAATATTATTGCTATCATATCAATTATCATAGGTTTACCTGCTGGTTTCTATCTAACTGATTGGATATTTAAAACAGCAATCGAAGAAAGCTATGATTTTGGAGCAAGTATAACTCTTCCAACATATTTATATGCTGCAATTGGTACATTCTTAGTGTCATATCTTGTATCAAGATTCTTAGCTCGCAAAATAACAAATATCGATATGGTAACAAGTTTAAAGGGAAATGAGTAATTAAATAATTATAAGATAAGTTAAGATAAAATTATCACAACTTATCTTATTATTTTATCTAATATATGTTAAAATTATTAATAAACATTTAATTGAGGTGATACTATGGGTACAATTAGAAAACCAATCAAAAAGACTTCTATTGAGAAGAAAAAAAGAATCATAGAAAAAGGTTTTGAACTTATGTGTAATAAGGGATATCATAACGTTAGTTGTGTAGATATTGCTAAGTACGCAGGCGTTTCAACTGGTTTAATTTATCAATATTTTACAGATAAGAAAGATATATTTTTAGAAGGGGTAAAAGACTATTCTAATAAGATAATGTTTCCCATGATTAATATTTTAGATAATAAAGCTTTTGATAAAAATAATTTAAGAGATATCCTATCCCAAATGATTGATAGTTTTATCAACACTCACACTATGAAAAAAGAAGCCCATGAGGAATTAATGGCTATGAGTCACTTAGATGAAAAAGTTGGGGAACTATTTAATCAAAATGAATTAAAAATGACTGAAAATATCTCAAACCTACTAATTAATAATGACATGAATATAAAAAATGTTGAAGAAAAAGTCCATATCATTATGGGACTAGTAGATAATTATTGTCATGAGGTAGTTTATCATCATCACAAAAAATTAAATTATGATATTATGAGAGAAGAAGTTCTTGATACTATATTATTTATTTTAAATAAAGATTAAAACAAAACATATATTATAAGTGGAGGTTATTTTATGTATAAATTAGATCCACTTCCATATGATTATTCTGATCTTGAACCATTTATTGATACAAAAACCTTAGGACTTCATCATAAAAAGCATCAGCAAACATATTTAAACAAACTAAATGCTTTATTACAAAAAAATAACTATATGTATAATTACAGTCTAGTTGAATTATTACAACATATAAATGAGTTTAACGAAAATGATCGTGAAAATATTTTATTTAATCTAGGCGGTGTTATCAATCACAATATATATTTTAGAAGTATTTCACCAAAACCTAGTTTACCAGGTCCTGTTTTAATGGGAAAGATAGTAAAAAAATATCAAAGCTTTGAAAAATTTAAAGATAGTTTTAAAAAGATGGCCTTAGAGTTAAAAGGTTCTGGTTACACATTCCTAGTATTAGATGGTAATGAATTAAATATTATAAATTTAAAGAACCAAGAAACTCCTTATAGTTACAACCTAATACCATTATTAGGACTTGATATGTGGGAACATGCCTATTACTTAAATTATCAAATTAATAAGGAAAACTATATAGATAATTTCTTTAATATTGTAGATTTTTCTATTGCTTCTAGAGTAGTTAATTAGAAATTTGCAAATTTCTACATTTGTGTTATCCTATAAATATAGGAGGATAAGAGATGAAAAAAAAGTTAGTATTATTTGGCTTAATCTTTATAGTTACCATATTTTCTCTAACAGGTTGTTCTATTAGTAAAAATAAAGTAACAGGTGACGCATTTAAAAATCAAATGACTGCTGCAAACTTCACTGTCGTTGATGGTAAAAGTCAATTTGAAAGATATGATTACGTTAGTGAAGTATATCTAGCTCGTCATAAAGAATATGGCTACCAGGTAGAGTTCTATGTGTTAAAAGATAAAGAATATGCTAAAAGTTTTTATAGCAACAATAAAAACTTATTTGAAAGTTCTAAAACAAAAACTTATACGGAAGCTAAATCAAGTGGGAAAAATTATGATAAATTCGTTTTAGAAACTAATAATAAATATAAAGTATTAACTAGAGTAGAAAACACAGTTTTATATATTAATATAGATCCTAAATATAAAGAAAATGTTAATAAAGTAATCAAAAATCTAGGATATTAAAAAGGATACAGTCTTTAAAAGACTATATCCTTTTGTTTTATACGTAGCTAGCAGTTATTCTTTATTTTCATAACTACTACACATAGTACCTTCTTGTGTATTAGCAGTATCGCCACAATTACATACACAAATTCCTTCAAGCTTGCAGCTATCACATTCACAATTACAATGTTTACAATCATGAACGCTACACTTAATAACTTGCTTGTCTTTATTTTCTTTTTTCATTTTCTTCACCCAATATTATTATTCGAAAATTTTTTTAAAATATACATAAATCTTTGTAATAAGGACTATAAGTGGTATACTATCAAGTAGAGGTTAAATATGAAAAAAGATAAAAAATATTTAATTATATATATATTAATTACTCTTGGAGTATTAATAGGCTTTTCTTGTTCCAATTACTTATTTGGTTCAAATACTGATTGGTTAAATCAACATACTGCTTTTCCCGAGTATTTTAGGAAAAGTTTTTACACCACGCATAATTTCTTTCCTAATTTTATTTTTAATCTGGGTAGTGGCCAAAATATATATAACTTTTCTTATTATGGACTTTATAATCCTTTAATAATCATTTCTTATTTGTTTCCCATGATAAAGATGCAAACATATATTATAGGAGTAATGCTTTTGGTAACTCTCATAACCACTATCATGATTTATTACTTCATTAAAGAAAAATATGATATAAAAATAGCTTTTATTTCAGGACTCCTTTATTTATTAGCAGCTCCCATTCTTTTTAATGCTCATCGTCATATTATGTTTGTAAGTTATATGCCGTTTCTTTTACTTGGGCTTTTTGGTATAGAAAAATACAATAAGAATAGTAATAATTTTATATTACTAGTTGTAAGCATCTCTTTAATGATTTTAACAAGTTACTATTACAGTATAGGAGGAATACTTGCTCTTTTCCTTTATTATTTATATACAGCAAAAAAAGATAAAAAAAACTTTTTGAAGTTTATATCAATTATTATTCTTTCTGTCTTATTAACATCATTCTTTCTTTTTCCAACTGCCGCTGCCTTATTAAAGGGAAGAGTAAAGAGCCATCATCAAATATCTTATTTAACTTTATTTTTACCAAATATTAATATAAATGAGGTTTTATATTCATATTATTCCCCAGGATTAACGAGTATATTCTTATTTGCTATTATAGCTTTTGCTATAAGCAAAAAGAAAAAAGAAAAATTCCTTGGTATCACTATGTTAATTCTTTCATTTTTCCCAATTTCATCATATATTTTAAATGGTTTTCTCTATCCTAGAACAAAGTCCTTAATCCCATTCCTTCCTCTTGCTATTTATATGATAGCCCACTTCTTAAGTGATATTTGTAATAAAAAAGTAAATACGAATCTATTAGTCAAGATAGTCCTAGCAGTAAGTATCATACTTTTCATGTTAGACTGTAAATACCTAATCTTTTATTTAGATATTATATTAACAATACTAAGTATCTTATTTTATAACAAATATAATAAAAAATATTTTATATTTATCCCCTTAATAGTAATATCTGCCGTCAACTGTCTATCAGCCAATACAAAAGAAAACTATGTCCGAAAAGACTATAAGAGAGTAGAATTTAAAGTAAAAGATTACTACAGAACAAATAATCTGGTAGACGAATTACATAGTGGCAATGATACCACAAACTATACTACCAGCATCTATTCATCAGTATATAATCCTAATTATTATCATCTCTATACTAAAGTCTTTAACATGCCTTTTGCCCATAGAAATAAACTAATGACCCTAAATCAAAATGAACTTTTATTTCAAAAATTTATGGGCGTAAAATACATCATTACCACCAAGGATAACTTCATAGATTATGAAGAAGTAGCCAAAAAGAGTAAGTATAAACTCTTAAAAAATGATGATGTCTTTGCTTTAGGATATGGAAGTAATAATTTAATGAGTTATGAGGAGTTTTCTAAATTAAAATATCCATATAGTGCAGAAGCCCTAATGCATTATGTTGTTGTAGACGCTAAACTAAAAACCACTACTTTTAAAAGTAATTTAAAAGAGTATCACCCAACTTACTCATATACAACTAAAAAATTAGATATTAAAAGTGGTAAAACCTATATGATAAACTCCAATGATGGAAAGCTAAACATAAAACTAGATAGCCCGCTAAAAAATCAATTATTGTTTATAAATTTCAATATGGACTATCAACAAGTTTGTAGTATTACAGAAAAAAATAATGATCAAACAATAACTATAAATGGTATTACCAACAAACTAACATGTAAGGGTTATGAATATGATAATAAAAACTACAACTTTTCCTACGTCATTAGTGAAAAAAACTTAACAGAATTAAAAATAAAGTTTTCTAAAGGAAGATATAAAATATCTAACATCAAAATGTATACTCTAGATAACACCACTTTAAAAGATATAAAACATGATGATTTAGTAATAAACAAAATGGAAAATGATTGTCTTAAAGGACATATTAATATGAGAAATGATGGTTATTTCGTATTATCAATACCGTATGATGAAGGTTTTAATATTACCATGGATGGTAAAAAGGTAGCCTATGAAAAGACAAATGTAGATTTAATAGGATTTAAAATGCCTAAAGGTAAACATAAAATAATAGTAAAATATAACTCTCCATTATTACACTTTGGAGAAGTAATTAGCCTTATTTCTTTAATGGTTTTAATCATATTTACTAGACATAAAACTCCTAAAAAGCAAAACAACAGATTGAAAAATACTAAAATTTAAGTTACAATATATAAAGAATAGGAGGATAGGTATGGAAATAGAAACAGTAGTTACTGGTGCTTTAGATGAAAATTGTTATATTTTAAAGAAAAATAATACCTGCCTAGTAATAGATCCAGGAAGTGATTACCTTAAAATTAAAGAAAGAATAGGAAATAATAAAATACTAGGAGTTTTAATAACTCATGCTCATTTTGACCATGTTGGAGCTCTTCGTAATTTTCTAACAAAAAGAAGTATTAAAATATTCAAGAAAAGTAATTGCAATGAAGAAAAATATACTATAGGGGATTTTAATTTTGAGGTAATATATACCCCAGGTCACGCAAATGATCAAATAGCCTTTTATTTTGCCGAAGATAAGGCTATGTTTTCGGGAGACTTTATCTTTAAAGAAAGTATAGGAAGATGTGATCTACCAGGAGGAAGCGAACCTGATATGGCAAAAAGCCTTGAAAAAATTAAAACATACGCCAAAGATATTGTTATATATCCAGGACATGGTGATAAAACAACTATAGGTTATGAGCTAGAAAATAATGAGTTTTTAAGATAAAGAAAAGAGGTATATGATGTATATAGATTTAATTATTTTTATTATTTTAATAGCAGTAGTGTTTATCTTTTTTAGAAAGTTTTCAAGTATAGTCTACGCTATTTTTATCATAGATTTAATCCTTAGAGCGCTTACTTATATAAAATGGAACATTAACTTGTTAGATATAAAAAATGTTATAAATAATTATATTCCAGAAAATGTTCCTGCTATATTTGGAAAGTACTTAACAGGACTTCCTTATACCATAGTTATGTGGATATATATCATTTTCATGTTTATATTCATAGGCTATTTAGTAAGAACATTTATAAAAAAACGTAAATAAAACCAAAAGGCGACAAAAAGTTTAGCCTTTTTTTTATACAATGATTTTGGTGAGATTTGTGAAGATATATTTAGATGTCATTCTATTAATAAATTTTTCCTTCGACTTTATTCTCCTATTTTTAGTATCCTACCTCCTAAAAAGAAAGCAAAAGATGTATCGAATATTATTAGGAGCTTTAGTAGGTAGCATGTCAATCTTATTTCTATTCTTACCACTATCTAGTCTAACATTATTTCTTCTAAAACTATTAGTAAGTATATTTATGATATTAGTAACTTTTGGTTATAAAGACATATCATCCTTTAAAAAAAACTTTTTCTATTTTTACATACTAAGTATCATGTTAGGGGGGATAATATACTTCTTAGACATTACGTTTAGTTACAAAAATACGGGTTTAATATTTTTTAATAACGGATTATCAATAAACTTCATTGTTCTTCTTATAATTGGACCTATTATTTTATTTCTCTATATAAAAGAGCAAAAAGAATACAAAAAAAATTATACCTTAATACACACGGTAGAAGTAAAAATAAAAAATAAAACATATACTTATAGGGCCTATTTAGATACCGGTAATAAGTTAGAAGATCCTTATAAAAAAAGAGCCATATTGCTTGTGTATGATAAAAAGTTAGGCTTCAATTATAACGACAGTATATTAGTTCCATATCAAACTATAGACGGTACAGGAGTTTTAAAGTGCCATAAAGTTGACTCTATAAAAATTGATAATATTGAGATAAAAAATAACGTATTAATAGGAGAAAGCAAGCAAAAATTTAATATTGAGGGAGTAGATTGTATCTTACCAAATAAAATTAAGGAGGAATTTTTATGATCAGTCTTTTATTTTTAATCGCAGCCTTATTAAATAAAAATGTAATATTCTATGTAGGAAAAGCAGATGTTTTGCCAGAACCACTAAGTCGTGAAAAAGAAGAGGAATACTTGTGTTTAAGTGAACAAGGTGACCAAAAGGCAAAAGATATTTTAATAGAACATAATTTGCGTTTAGTAGTTTTTCTTGCTAAAAAATACGAAAACACAGGCGTAGACTTAGAGGATTTAGTAAGCATCGGTACAATAGGACTCATAAAGGGAATTAACACATTTCATAGGGGTAAAAATATTAAATTAGCAACTTATGCCTCAAGATGTATTGATAATGAAATTTTAATGTATTTACGAAAGAACAAAAAAACTAAGACAGAAGTTAGTATTGATGCTTCTCTAAGTTATGATTCAGAAGGAAATGAACTTCATTTAGAAGATGTATTAGGAACAGAAGATGATATAGTAACAAAAAGCATTGAAGATGAAGATGATAAAAAAATTATGATAGAAGAGATAAAAAGATTAAATAAAAGAGATAGGGATATTCTTATTTTAAGATATGGTCTCTTTGGTGTAGAAGAAAAGACCCAAAAAGAAGTAGCTGACATGTTAGGCATTAGCCAATCGTATATTTCACGTATAGAAAAAAAGGTAATAAAAAGACTAAAAAATGTAGTTAACTGCACTTAAAAATGTTAGGTATTTCCTAACATTTTTTATTACCACGATTAATTTTTTTATCAATAAGAGTATAACCATTAATATAAATACCTGTTACACCTAAAAAATAGTTTGTTTTCTTTCTCCTTAAATAAGTACCTAAAGGAACAAGAAAGTATACCAATTTCTAAATATCAAATAAAAAAATCAACTATAAAAGTTGACCAAACTGCCAAATTTAAGAAAATACTTCCCTTAACTTTTTTTATTTTTGGAGGAGCGCTTCATACTACCAAGAACAGGCAACAAAAAGATAATTAAATAATATATTAAAAGATTTATATTAAATTCATGTTCAAAAATCATATTCAACAAAATAAATGTTATAACAGCGACTCCACCTATTTTTATTCCTTCCAAAAAACTATACTTATTAGAAGTATTACCAAGTCTTATACCATTAAAATATAAAATTAAGACCATAAATAATAATTCCATATATTTATATATTTTATCACTTAAAATATTAAAGTAGGATAAAAGGCTCAACACAAGAGTAACAACAATCACTTCAATAGTCATTCTGATAAAAGTTTTCAAATACTTTTTCATAATTCACCTCTAATAAACAATATGAAATGTATAAAAAAATATTCATGAGACCTATATATAATTAGGTGATAAAATTATGTTAACAGGAATTGTCTTAATAGTACGTACTATTATTTCATACTTACTAATGCTACTTCTAATATATTTACAAAAAAAAGATCAAAATAAAAAGTTATTAATCTTAGATAAAGTAATTCTACTTTTGATAATAGTAATTAATAGTAATCTAATACTAAACTATGATATAAATGTCTTAATTTATATTATCCCCATAATTACACTTCTTTTATTAAGAGAAGTAACTAGATTAATATTAATTGATAATAATAAAGTAAAAAATATCTTTGAAAAAGATCCAATTATCTTAGTAAAAAATAGCAAGATATATTTTAAGAATCTTATTGATCATAATTATTCTATAGATACTTTATTAACAGAACTTAGAAAAAATAGATTCTATTCTTTAAAAGATATTAAATATGTCTTTTTAGAGTCAGATAACACTTTATCTATATTCCCATACGATAAAAACAAATTTGAAACTTATCCTATACCAATAATATTAGATGGTATCCTTAATGATTTTTTGCTTAAAGAACTGCATCTTACAAAAGAAAAAATAGAAAAAATGTTGATAAGAGATAATCTTTTGATAGAGGATATATATTACGCTATGTATGAAAATAATAAATTATTTATAATTAGAAAAGATGAACTAAAATAGACAAAATAATTATTTACTTTATCATATATTTAAAGTGGTGATTACATGAATCGAAAAGTGTTAATTTTAATAATCATTTCTTTGCTAATAATTTATTTTTTTATACCTCAGCCAGAAGAAAAAAAGAAAAGTGTTGTTAAAACAATAAAAGAAAAAGAAACAGAAGAAATGAGAGGAATATTCATCTCTTATATTGAACTAAATAATTATATCAAAAATAAAGATGAATTAGAAAGTAAAAAAAATATAGATCAAATGATTAAAAATATTAAGACAAACCACTTTAATACTATTTTCTTACAAGTAAGAAGTCATGCAGACAGTATATATGAATCAGATATATTCCCAACAAGTAAAAGTATCATTCTAAGTGATAATACCCATTATGATGTCTTAAAATACTTTATAGACAAAACAAAGAAAGAAAAAATAAATCTTTATGCTTGGGTTAATCCATATCGAATAGGACCAACAATTGATAAAAGCAGTAAATATTATCAAATGGTTGGAGAAGAGGCAATTGAGAATATAAACAATACCTATTATTTTAATCCTGCAAATCCTAAGGTAGAAAGTCTTATAGTAAAGGGGATTGAAGAAATAGTTGCTAAATATAAAATAAAGGGCATTATTTTTGATGATTACTTTTATCCTAGTAATGATATCGATCTAGATTATTATAAAAATAGTAAAACAGAAAAAAGTATAACAGAATATAGACTAGATATAGTAACAAGTTTAATAGAAAATGTTAATAAAAGTATCAAAAAAATAAATTCCAAAGTTTTATTTGGAGTATCCCCAGAAGGAAATATTGATAACAATTATAATAAAAACTTTGCCGATGTAAAAAAATGGGGCAGTAACAGTAAATATGTCGATTTTTTAATGCCTCAAGTATATTATGGCTTTAATAATAGTTCAAAACCATTTGAAAGTGTTATTGCAGAATGGTCAAATATTATCAGTGACCAAAATATTAACTTATATTTTGCTTTGCCATTTTATAAAGTAGGAACCATAGATTTATATGCCAAAGATGGTAAAAACGAATGGACAGATAATTGTAATATTATAAGAAGGCAAATAGAATCAACTAGAACACTATCTAATTATGATGGCTTTAGTCTTTTTAGATATGATAATTTATTTAATGAGGAAAAATTTACTAATAATTCTAAAGCCGAATTAGAAGAATTGAAGAAGATAATGTAAATAATTGTCAGCCATCTAAAAATATATATTGTTTATCCTGTACTTTAGTTTTATAATTACAATAGGAAGACGGTGGATTAAAATGAAAGTGAAGAACAGTCTAGGATTTACACTAATAGAGTTAATTGCGACAATTACAATACTAGGTATTATTATGTTAATAGCGGTACCTAATGTTATTAGTGTAGTTACTAAAAATAAAAATCAAACTTATGTAAATGATGCCAGAAAATTTGTTACTTTAGCTAAATACAAATTTGAGTCGGATGCAAATATTATGCGACCAACTAGCACTAATTGTGCCGTAATAATGTTAAGTTCTGTAGATAGAAGTGAATTACAATCAGGACCAGAAGACGGTACATATGAAACAGACTCTAACGCTACAGATCAATCATATGTAGTTATTAAATATGAAAACAGTACTTATGTATACTATGTTCAGTTGATAGAAACCTATTCTAATAAGAATAATACGGCTCAAAAAAAAGGAATTGCTTTGATGAAGTATGATGATCTAGTTCAAATAGATGCCAAAAACAGTGCTATAAAAACATCAGGTTGGATAAATACAGGTTCAATGGGAGCAACAACTGGCTGTACTAATAGTGACATATATGAATAATATGCTTAAGGCATATTTTTTTGTATGTAAAAAGAAAAAATGTAAAAAATACTAATAGTGTCAAAAAATGTACAGTGACAAAAAACACTTTCGAAAACATTTACAATTAAAAACTACTATGATAAATTTTAGTGTAGGAAAGGTAGGAGAAAAGAATTGAAAAAAATAGATCAAAAAGGTTTTACATTAATTGAGTTGCTAGCTGTAATAGTAATATTAGCCATCTTAATGATAACAGCTATCCCAGCGGTTACAAATTCAATTGCAAAATCAAGAAAGGATACATTTGCAACTAACGCTAAAAACATTATTAATGCTGTAAGAACTTCAATGGCTAGTGGTGATGTCAAAAAAGAAACAACTGCTGGTTCAGATGAGTGTTCATATCCTGCTACAGGAGCAAAAGTTGCAGTAGTCCTAACAAGAGCAAACTTAACCAGTTTACTTGAACGTGGAGGAGATAAGAGTTCATTCGGTAGAGCATATGCTGAAACAGGTACTAACGCTGTTAAACCTGCAGGATATGTAGTTATTGAAAATAGTAATGATAAATTTAGTTATTCAATTTCTTTAGTTGATGCAGGCGGAAATGGAATTGCTGCTCCAATAAAAGAATCAGCAATCACAGGTTCATCAGTAAAATTAGGAAATCAAGCATTATCATTATTAAGCACTGGTTATACACTATGCTATATAAATTAGGAAAGGAATAAATAATATGAAAAACACAAATGAAAAAGGTTTTACATTAATTGAATTATTAGCAGTTATCGTTATTTTAGCTATCTTAATGATAACAGCTATCCCAGCGGTTACAAATTCAATTGCAAAATCAAGAAAGGATACATTCGCAACTAATGCTAAAAATGTTATCAACGCTGTAAGAACTTCAATGGCAAGCGGTGATGTAAAAAATGGATCAGAAGAATGTTCATATCCAGCAGAAGAAAGTGCAGTTAAGATAACAATTACATCAGATGCCCTAAAGGGATTACTTGAACGTGGTGGAGATAAGAGCTCATTTGGTAGAGCATATAATGATTCTTACGTAATTATTTATAATAAGGGCGGAGATAAATTTGATTATTACATTGCTATCACAGATAAAGGTGGAAACGGAGTTGCTACATTTACCAAAGAATCTGCTTTAACTGGTTCAAACATTAAATTAGGAAATGCCGGTAACATTACTGGAACATTTAAACCAGAAGGATCTGAAAATGCTCTTGCTACTTCTAACATATCAACTTGTACAGTTAGCTAAACTTAAAGGTATCACTGATACCTTTTTTCTTGCTAAGAAAAATTAATTATGTTATTTTAATATAAATGGAGATGATAGAATGTTACTTATTGGAAGTCATGTAAATTATAATAGTAAAACTCAATTATTAGGTGCTTTAAGGCAGGCTCTTTCGATGAATGAAACGACCTTTATGTTCTATACAGGTGCCCCTCAAAATACTATGCGTTCAAAAGTTGATAGTAAGCTTGTCGAAGAATCTTTAAAAGAGTTGCAAGAAAATAATATTGATATTAATAAAATAATCGTTCATGCCCCATACATTATAAATCTAGCTAATACCGAAAAATATGTTTTTGCAGTGAACTTTTTAAAACAAGAAATCTCAAGATGTGAAAGTCTTCACATAAAATACATGGTTTTGCATCCAGGAAGTCACGTTGGTTTAGGAGTCGACAAGGGAATTGAAAATATTATTTCAGGATTGAATGAGGTATTAGAAAATAGTACTGTAACAATCCTTTTAGAAACTATGGCAGGCAAGGGAACTGAAATAGGTCGCAACTTTGAAGAATTAAAGAAAATAATTGACGGCATCAATCGTAAAGATCTAATTGGTGTTTGCCTTGATACATGTCATTTAAATGATGCCGGTTATGATATTTCAAATTTTGATGAGCTCTTACAAGAATTTGACAAAATAATTGGTATAAATTATATAAAATGTATTCATATTAATGATAGTAAAAATGAAAGATCATCTCATAAAGATCGTCATGAAAACATTGGATTTGGAACAATTGGTTTTGATAAATTAATCAACATTATATATAATGACAAACTAAAAGATATTCCTAAAATACTAGAAACACCATATGTTTTTGATTTACCACCTTACAAAGAAGAAATAGAAATGATAAAAAATAAAAAGTTTGATAATAAATTAAAAGAAAAAATAGCCAGTATCTCATAGATACTGGTTTATCATTTCTAAGTATAAAGCAAGTAATTTTTCATACTTTACTTCTGAAATGTTTTCCTTAATAATTTTAAAAACATCATCATATTTTTTATTAAATAATGTTTCCCAATTTTCTTTAGCTAAATTTGTAAGTAAAATAGCCTCATCCATATTAACATTTATTCCTTTATCATTTAAAAAGTTACTAGTGATAGTAGGATTAAGTTTACTAATATTATTTTTTAACAATTTATAATACATAAAGACCTCCTAGAAAAAATATATGAAATAACTTTTAAATTATGTAGCACAATATTAATAGAAAGAAGGATTAATATGAAACGTAAGAAGAAAAGAAGTGAATATAGAGAAAATATAAACAAGAGAATACTAATATATCTAGTGATAGTTATACTTCTTTTTATGGTTATTATTTTAAGACTTTTTCAAGTTATGATAATAGATAATAAAAAATATAAGAATAAATTAGGTGAACTAACTCTTAAAGTAGTAGAAAAGTCTCAGGCCCCAAGGGGAAGAATTTATGATAGAAATTATAATATTATAGTAGACAATAAAGCTGTCAAGGTAATTTACTATCAGAAAGATAAAAGCCGAACTAAAAATGCTGAAATAAAACTTGCTTATCTTCTAAGTCCTCATATTACACTTGATATATCAAAACTAACGAATGACATAAAAAAAGATTTTTTTCTTGCAAAAAACTCAGAAGAGATGAAAAAAAGAATAACACAAGAAGAATATCAATCATTAGAAGAAAGAAAGTTAACTGTAAAAGATATTGAAAATTTAAAGAAGAGTCGTATTACGGATGAAGAACTTAATAGTTTTACTGAACTAGATAATAAAACGGCATATATTTATTATTTGATGAATAAAGGATACACTTATGAAAAGAAAATAATAAAAAATAGTGATGTCAGTGAAGAAGAATATGCTTATATTTTAGAACACGATAATGAGTTAAAAGGTTTTAACGTTGAGGAAGACTGGGAACGAGTTTATCCATATGGAGATACCTTTAAAAGTATTTTAGGAACAGTTTCGACTTCTACTCAAGGTATACCAAAAGAAATGCGTAAGTACTACCTAAGTAAAGGTTATTCACTAGATGATAGAGTAGGACTTAGTTATCTTGAAAAACAATACGAAGGATATTTAAAAGGAACAAAAGATAAATATCAGGTCATAAATAGACATAGTTTAAAATTAATTAGTAGTGGTAGAAGAGGAAATGACATCGTTTTAACCATAGATATCAATCTGCAGCAGCAAATAGAAAACATTTTAAGTGAGGAGATAATAAAAGCTAAAAGTGAGCCTAATACTAATTATTATGATCATAGCTTTGCCATGATTCAAGATCCTAACACTGGAGAAGTTTTAGCAATGGCTGGAAAAAAAGTAGATTGGGAAGATGGTAAGTGGGTAGCACATGATTATACTCCCGCTATGTTAACATCTCCTATGACCCCAGGTTCTGTTGTAAAAGCAGCCTCTATGTTAGTAGGATATAATAATAATGCTATAAAAATAGGAGAGTATATGATGGATGAATGTGTAAAAATTGCCTCAACTCCCAAAAAGTGTTCTTGGCGTAACTTAGGATATATAAATGATATAGATGCCTTAGCTCTATCAAGCAATGTTTATCAGTTTAAAACAGCTATGAGAGTCGCTGGAGCAAACTATACATATAACATGCCGTTTAAAATATATAATGATGCTTTTTCAAAATATCGTAATATGTACCATTCCTTTGGCTTAGGTGTAAAAACAGGAATAGATTTACCTTTAGAAAGTACTGGTTATACTAGTAAGGATGAAACACCTGGTCTTTTACTAGACTTTGTTATGGGACAATTTGAAACCTATACACCTGTACAATTATCGCAATATGTCTCAACTATCGCTAATGGTGGAAACAGATTAAAACCCCACTTATTAAAAGAAGTACGCTCATCAAGTGCCACTAATGAAATAGGAAAATTACAAAAGACAATTACTCCAGAAAGATTAAATTGTATCGATACCAAAGAAGAATATTTTAATCGAGTAAAAGAAGGCCTTCACGCTGTTACTATGTCAAGCTATGGTTTAGGAAAAAATTATATTGACAAAAGTCATGATCCTTCTGGTAAAACAGGTACCTCTCAAAGCTTTTTAGATACTGATAATGATGGTATAATTGATACCGAAACTATTTCTACTGCTTTTATTGGTTATGCTCCAACGACAAATCCTAAAATGTCTATTGTCGTAACTAGTCCAGACTCATCTCACCCTAATAGTCAAACAGACTACAATAGCCTAGTTAACCTACACATAACTAAGAAAATATCAGCAAAATACTTTGAATTATATCCCTAAAAAGCAAAAAAAACTAAAAAAACTTTGCAATATAGATAATACTTTGCTATAATGTATACAGACGTTTCGTGTAAGGAGGTGTTTTTCGTGGCAAAGAAAGTTGGAAATAGACAAAATAAAACACTAAAGTGCAGTGTTTGTGGTGAAGAAAATTATCGTGAAGAAAGAAATGTAAAAAATAGTGATAAACTAGAAATCAGCAAATATTGTTCTAGATGTAGAAAACACACAACACATAAGGAAAAGAAATAAAATAAGATAATATCTTATTTTTTGGTTATGGAGGATAAATATGACTAACTCAAATGATTTTAAAGTAGGAGTAACTATTGAAGTTGATAATGCCATTTATACTATTTTGGAATTTCAACACGTTAAACCTGGTAAAGGAGCAGCAATAGTTAAAACTAAACTAAAAAACCTAAGAACTGGTTCAATTATTGAAAAAACATTTAATGCAGGTGAAAAAGTTGCGTTAGCTAGAATTGAAAAGAAAAATATGCAGTTCTTATATGAAATGAATGGAACTTATTATTTCATGAATATGACTACATATGAACAAATCGAACTAGATAAGTCATTAGTAGAATATGAATCAAAATTCTTAAAAGAAAACTTAGAAGTAATTATGATGTTCTATGGTGATGAAGTTTTAGGTATAACTTTACCTGATAAAGTAGTTATGAAGGTTGTTAGAACTGAAGCAGCAGTTAAAGGAAACACAACAAACAGTGCTATGAAAGACGCTGAAGTTGAAACTGGTTTAGTTGTAAAAGTACCATTATTCATTAATCAAGATGAAGAAATATTAATTTCTACAAAAGATGGTAAATATGTTTCAAGAGCTTAATTGAGCTCTTTTTATTTTGTTTAACTTGAAAAGAAAAAGAACTTATGACATAATACTAGGCAAGAGGTTTTTATGATGCAGTACGGATGGGATAAAAAAGAAATAATTGAAACAAGAAAAATATATTATAATTTAGAAAAACAGTTTTCTAATAACAAAGATCATTTATCAATTAAAAATAGTAGAAATTATAATGAAACTAGAGAATACTATAACTTATTATTTGAGATTTTAACGGCTCCAAATGGCGAAGATATCAAGCAGAGTAATAAGGAACTTCTAAAAATAATTAGAGAAGAATATGCCTATGAAGAGGAAATAAACTATATTGATAAACAAATAATTCTTTCCTTACAGGACATAATTCAAAAAGAAGAAACTATGCCTGATAAATTAATATTAAGTCAAACAAATTTTACCGATAAAGAAAAAATAGAACTTGTTGGTGATATGATTCAGTCAAAATTAACTAAAGAGCATTACTTATATTTTAAAAATCTATTTATTGATAATAAAAATCATATTTTATTTTCAGATACAATAGACTCCGTATTTTTATATAACTCCTACAATAACGACCGTCACGTAATTATCGAAAAATGCAATAACATTTCAGAAATTTTAGATATAGCTCATGAAGCAGGTCATAATTATCGGAACTGTATTAATCCTATTAGAACTCTTAATGACAATGACATAGTAGGTGAAGTTGAATCAATGTGGTATGAATTATTAATGGATTCTTATCTAATAGAAGAGGAAGTTTATAAAGACGATGCCATAGGCTTAATCACAGATACATTTAGTAGTGTTGAAAAGAAGACCATTGTCTCTGGTGTATGTTTAAGAAATGATATACAATCAATAAAAAGTATCCAAGAATTTACTAAAATGGCACAGGAATATAACTTATACGAAAAAACGAATAGTAATTCTAATACAGATTTATTATCTTTAATATATAAAGCAAAATGCGAAGCTACCCATATTTATATGTATTCACTTCTAGTGGTATTAGAGCTTTTGGAAATATATAAACAAGATAAAAAAAGAGGCCTTCTTTGTTACGAAAACTTTGTAAGTAGATTAGATAATGCTTCAAACTATAGCCTTGTTAAAGAGTTAAACAATGACTACATTACCTTTAACAATCTAAATAATTACAAAAAGTATAGACAAAAATTGCTTCGTAAAGTGAGATAATATTTACAGGATAAAAAATAAAAATTATAATAAGGATAGGAGGCTAATTATGTGTGAAGGTAATCTAAATTTTCAAATCCTTTTAGATAACAAAGACTTAGTAGCAGAAAAGGTCTTAGAATGTATAGACAAAAACTTTTCCATAGAAGAACAAGAAAAAATATATGTTGCAGAAATTGATACCAAGTATATTGATGGAATAGGTCTATGTAACCACTATAATATACCAAGAAAACAAGGCGCCAACTGTCTTATAGTTGAATGTATAAGAAAAGATATTAAAAAATATGTTGCCTTATTAATACCAGTTGGTTATAAATTTAATATGTCATCAACAGTTCGTAAAAAGACAAATTCTAGGATGGTTTCAGTAGCAAATCTTAACTATGTTTTAGAAAAAACAAAGGTCGAAGAAAATAGTATAAATCCATTATGTATTCCGCCTACTTGGCCCATATATGTTGACCCCAAATTATTAGATGTTCCAAATATAATTTGTGGTAGTGGATTACAAAAATCAAAATTATTAATTCCAAGCAAATATCTATTAAAATTACCTAATGTAGAATTAGTCGCAGATTTAGCGAAAGAAATTAAGGAGGAAAAAAATGAATAAAGTAGCCTTAGTAACGGGAGCCAGTAAAGGACTTGGCAAAGCAATTGTTATAGAGCTTGCTAAAAGACATATTGATGTAGTTATTAATTATTTACATAGTGAAAATGAAGCTAAAAATCTAGCAGAGTTTATTAATAAAAATTATGGTGTATCTTCATTAGTTATAAAAGCAGACGTTGGAAAAGAAGATGAAGTAGAAAATATGTTTCAACAAATAGCTGAAAAATATCAAAAGTTAGACTACCTTATAAATAATGCTGCTATCGCAAACGATAGTGTATTTTTAGACAAAACAAAGGAAGATTTTCTGAATGTTTACAGTACTAATCTTGTTGGTCCTTTTCTTTGCAGTAAACATGCCCATAAATTAATGCCTAAAACAGGCTGTATTGTAAATATTTCATCAACAAATGCCATCGATACATTCTATACCTATAGTGCTGACTATGATTGTAGTAAGGCAGCCCTAATTTCTCTTTCCAATAATCTAGCAGTAGAACTTGCTCCAATAAGAGTAAATACCGTTGCTCCAGGGTGGATTAATACATCGATGAATAAAGATTTAGAGGAAGAATTTTGTTGTGAAGAAAAGAAAAAAATTCTTTTAAATCGCTTTGCTGAACCAAATGAAGTAGCAAAAGTTGTTTCATTCCTTTGTAGTGAGGATGCAAGCTATATTAATAAAAGTGTTATCAGAGTAGATGGAGGATTTTATGAATAAAGAAAAATTAGTTTTAGAATGTGAGAATGATCTTTCACAAGAATTTAAAAAGATAGATGAGATAGAGTTTTATAACAGTAAAAAAGTACTTGATGCCTTTCATAAAGAAAGCGTTGTAGAAAGTGATTTCAATGAAACAACAGGTTATGGCTACAATGACTTCGGAAGAGATAAGATTGAACGCATTTTTGCCCGTATATTCAAAGCCGAAAAAGCTGTTGTTCGTGGTCAATTTATATCAGCAAGCCATGCTTTATGCGTAACCTTTTTTGCTCTTTTAAGACCAAATGATACCCTTCTTTCCATCACTGGTAAACCTTATGACACTCTAGATGAAGTAATAGGATTAAAAGAAAATAGCTCCTCTCTAAAAAGCTTTGGTATCTTCTATGAACAAATAGACCTAGTCGATAATGATTTTGATTATGAACGTATTTCTTCATTTCTAAAAGAAAATAAAGTAAAGGTTATTGAAATACAACGTTCTAAGGGATACTCTACTAGAAAAAGTATTGGTATTGATAAAGTAGAAAAAGTAATCAAACTAATAAAAGAAATAGATGAAAATATCATTGTAATGGTCGATAACTGCTATTGTGAATTTGTATCATATAAAGAACCAATTGAAGTAGGGGCTGACATAGCAGTAGGATCACTCATAAAAAATTTAGGTGGTGGTATTGCTCCTAATGGTGCCTACGTCGTTGGTAGAAGTAATTTAATAGACTTAGTCGGTGAAAGATTAACTCTTCCTGGAGAAGGATTAGAAGTAGGACCATCACTAGGAATGAATAAAAAAATATTACAAGGTTTATATATGGCTCCAAGTGCTGTTGGCAGTGCTCTTAAAACAGCTATTTTAACCAGTAAAGTTATGGAAACACTAGGCTATGAAGTAGAACCACGTTACAATGATGAAAGAGTAGACATCGTTCAAAATATTACTTTTGGCTCTAAAGAAAAAATGGTAAAATTTTGTTCTGGCATTCAAACATCTTCCGCTATCGATTCTAATTCAGTCGTTGAAGGCTGGGATATGCCAGGATATGATGATCCAGTAGTTATGGCATCTGGTTCATTTACTCAAGGTTCATCAATTGAATTAAGTTGTGATGGCCCATTAAGAGAACCATATATTGCTTATATGCAAGGTTCCTTGACATATGATTATGGAAAATTAGGTTTAATAAGTGCTTTAGAATATTTAGATAAATAACTTTCATAAACTCCTCTTACTTAACATAGTATAGGATAGATAGAGGAGGATATACATGAATAAACAAAACTTATGGTTTTTAACTTTATTCAGTTTAATACTAGTATTAGGAATTTATTATGTGACTATGCCAAATGAATTATTATTAGGCAAAAATGAGAGTACTGTAAAAACTACCGCTCAAAAATCTACTAAAAAAACAACCGTCAAAGAAAATTCTACCTTAGAAGCCATGCGAGTCAGTCTAGAAGAAGAACGTAATGAGCAAATGACCGCGCTACAAGCCCAATTAACAAGTGACAAAATAACAACAGAAGAAAAAAACAACGCATATGAACAATTAAAATACCTAAATCAATTACAAGGAAAAGAAGAATCTTTAGAAAAAAAGATTAAAGAAAAATACAACTTAAATTGCTTTGTAAAAATAGATAACTCTAACATCACAACCGTTTGTATTTCTTCTAAACACGATAATGCTTTAGCCAATAACATCATGCGTCTTATTCAAGAACAATATGAAAATAAAATGTACATAAGTGTAAAATTTGAAAAGAAGTAACTAAAATATACATTCCTACATATAATATCTTAGTAAAAGTATGAGAGGATGTATTTTTAATGTCTAAAAAGATATTAACAATGAGGGAGAAAGAGATATTTTCTAAGTTGATTGAAAATATGACTACTAAACAAATCGCTCAGTCACTGAATATCAGTGAAAAAACAGTTAGAAATCATATTTCTAATGTTATGCAAAAATTAGGTGTTAATGGTAGAGCAAGTGCAGTTGTTGAATTAATTAAACTGGGAGAATTAAAAATAAACTAATACCATCATTGTTATATACTAATTAAGAAATATTATTTGGAATATAATAATATTTTTTTCATATATATTAATAGGTGATTTTATGATAAAAGATAAGGCTTTAAAAAAAATCTTAGTGGCATCGACTACCTTACTTATTATCTTAACAATCTATGTGATTAAAGATTTTTCTAAACCAAATACTTTGCAAACTAACTTAGAGTTAGAATATGTAACCGGAGTAGGTACCAATAATATCTATCTTCTTAATAAAAATGGCCTTTTAGTAAAAAGTAAGATTTTGATTACTGAAAATAATAAGGAAAAACAAATCAAAACAATATTAAAAAATTTAACTATCGGTCAAAACAATAATTACCCAGATGAATTAAGTGGAACAATTCCAAAAGACACCAAGGTTAAAAACGTTGTATATGATGAGGGATATGTTACTATAGATTTTTCAAAAAATATATTAGGTGTTAAAGAGTCAAAGGAAAACAGCATGCTTGAAAGCATTGTTTATAGTATTTTTGATCTTAAGGATATTAAAGGCATAATCATTCAAGTAGAAGGTGAAGTTTTAGAAAATTACCCCAACTCTAAAGCCAAAATAACTTATCCTTTAACAAAAAGTATAGGAATAAATAAAGAGTATAACCTTCATCAAAGAAATAATATTAATAAGGTAGTAGTTTATTACTTAGAAGAAATTGATAATAAAAACTATTATGTACCAGTAACAAAATATCTAAATGATCCAAATGATAAAATCAAAATCATCATTGATTCTCTTACGACTAGTTATATATATGAACCTAATTTAATGAGCTTTTTAAATAGTAATGCTAAACTTAATAGTTATAGTGAAAAAGAAAATGTTTTCTTTTTAGACTTTAATACTAATTTATATGATAGTAAGGATAAAGTTTTAGAGGAAGTAATTTATAGCATTAGTTATTCTATTTTTGATAACTATGATGTCGGAAGCATCGTATTTAGTGTAGATGGTAAAAATATCAAAACAGTTTCCTTGATGGATGATACCAAGAGTAAAAACTAGTATAAATTGACATATATTAGTCAAAATAATATTAAATAGAAGAGAAAATAAATAAAAAATTTGACAAAATAACATTAATGTGCTATAATGTGTGTACTTTGAAGGTACAGGGCATTAATACGATTAGGGGGCGTTATAATGACAGAAGCTAAAAATATGTATATATTTGAATATTTAGATGAGAATGATTTCAGAAAGAAAGAAAGATCAGTAAGAAAGTATAATATGCTTGCTTATAAGAAATTAACATTCGACTATTATCCAAAACTACGTAAGGGTGAATTTCTTGGTGAACTTATTAAAAAAGATGAAAAGACTAAAACTAAAACATATGAGTTAAAGTTACCAACAGATGAATTATTTACAAAAGTTCATGGTGAAATCAGACTTCATTATACAGTATATACTGAGAAAAAAATTATTTTACTTACTAATATTACTCCAGAAGGTATTTTAGATGAGGGACATCGAGCTGAACTTTCAACTTATAAAGGTGTTATGATATCTAAAAAAGATCCTGAAAGAGATATGTTTAAAATTAATTTATTAAATATGTTAGATAAATAATTATGGTTACTACAGTAATCATTTTTCTTTCTCTAGAAATAGGTAAGTAGACTTTCTTGCTATAATTTGCTAAAATGTAAATGGTGATTATTACGAAAAAAGTAAAAATTATATTTTATATATTTTCAGCATCATTATTAAGTATATTACTATTTGCCTTTATAGCATCATTTTCTTTTGAAAGCATGTATTATAATAAAGATGATGATACTTTAATACGTTTAAACAAAGAAGATGGTTCAAGTATTTTTATCTATAGTGATAAGGATAGAGAAATTAAAGGTACATCAACAATAATTGATGGTAAGATTACTTTATTAGTAAATAATCATAAAGTTTTAACTGCGACATATTATAGTAACGCAAAAAAACTAGTTATAACTGGAAAAATAAATGACAAAAATTATAAAAACAAAGAATATAAACAAGTTAGTTCCTTTAAGGAATATTTAAAAGCTATATTTTAGGAGGTAGAAATTATGATATATATATCAGGCTTTTTATTATTAGAATTATCAAGTGTTTTAATATCACGTGCATTTTTTGAAAGATTGCCAATGTCATCAGTATTGAATGTTGCAAAAAAGGGTTATAGAATAAAACCTTATAGAGAAGAAGACTTTTCATTCCTATTAAATGAGTATGAAGAGCAATTAATAAAAATTAAATCTATGAAAAATTTAGCTATGTTAATACCAGGTTATAATATTGTTAAAGCCTATTCAAAAGTCAAATCAATACAAGAGGATATAATAGATGAAGCTCAAAGTAAAGACATTCTTTATGAAATAACAGATACTGAAAGAAGAGAATATAATACTTTAACTAATCATGATGATAAATATTTATGGACACTATCTTTTAAACAAGAAGAACTAGAAATAAAGGATATTCCTAAAAAAAATATTATGGACAAAGAAATTAATTATCAAACTCTTTTTTATCCTAAACTTAAAGATAAGTATTCTGTAGAAGATGTAGAAACTTTGAATGGTTTAACCGGATATGGTTATAAATTAGGAACAATAGAAGGTATTCCTACAGCTATTATTGGTATATATGATTGTGATATGAAATTTGATATGGTAAGTATCAAAAAAGAAGGTAAAGAATATCACGAATTTAAGCCTGTTTCTAAAAAAGAAGCAGAAGCAACTAACATGAAATTTGATGTTTATAGTTATATCAATATAGATTCTATGGAATTTAGTGAGGAAATGGAAAAAATTCATTTTTTCAATAAAATGCAGGGATTAGAATTAGGTGATGCTATTCTAGAAACAACAGAAAACACTGTTGTTGAAGAAAACCAAGAAGATTCAAAAGAAAAAAACAAAGTTTTAACATTATCATTCAAATAAAAAATAAATCTAGTATGATTTATTTTTTTGTGAACTTTTTACATTTAATTAACTTATCGATCCTAAGTGTTGTTTCAAAAGATTTTAAATATTGTCTTAAAAAATATATTTTATCAAGATTATTATCAAAAATCATATCACATAACTCTAATGCCTGTTCTAAGTATATTTGATTATATGAGTATATCTGATAATTTTTCTTATTATGTTTATATCTAGTATCTATAATATCATCATTAAATTTAGTACTTTTGGCGTATAACAATAATTTAGAAAAAAGATTAACATTGTTTTGCCAAATTACAGGATCAAGCGTTCCATTTGGGCAACGAAACTCTATTGTGTTACCTTCTTTTTTTACAGCACTTATAAGATGAACGTGTCCAAAATTAACTGCATTATTTTTCATGTCGCCGATTTGAAATAAGACTTCTGAAAGTGGAATGCTTGGCTTTTTAAAATACTTATAATCATTTTTTAATTCCTCTACCATACTTGCAGCATATTGAAA
Source organism: Clostridium sp. CAG:417 (assembly GCA_000432835.1). Lineage (GTDB taxonomy): Bacteria > Bacillota_I > Bacilli_A > RF39 > UBA660 > CAG-417. The sequence continues at coordinate 122,620 of FR890370.1, forward strand.
TATTTTTGGTCTAGGATTTAAAAACTCACCATATGAAAATCTATAAATAATATTTTCATAAGTCGCCCACAACTTAAAAAAGTTAAACCAATTCTTTTTATCACTTCCAAGAATTTGAGAACCAATATGAACATGGCCTCCAGCATTTTTAAAAGAAATATTCGTATTTATACTATTAGCTTTCTTTAAAACCGCATTGCAAATTTTTTTTAACATTTGCCAATTAGCCTTATTATCAACTAGTATAGGTGAGTTTATTTCAGCACCTCTTTCTAGTGATGAGTCACAACAAACTGGCCATGATTCTGAAAAATACCTTTCTAATAATAGGCGAGTAGTAACAGTATTAATTCCTTCAAACTCTATTTCAAGTCCAAAAGTATTATCACTATCTAAATTAATACTATTTCTAAGTTCCAGTTTATATTTGTTTTCTAAAGTAAATAATTCCTGTAAATCATATCCTTTCAAATTAGAAAGAATGCAATTATCTTTAGGTGGCAAATATTTAAATATTGTAAAGTCATTTACTAGTTCATCTTCATTCATCGTTATTTCCTCAATCTATTATAGTTATCCATTTCTGTTTTCAAGCTTTTTTTCAATTGCTTAATATAATTAGCATCAGGATTTAAGTTACGCCTACATTCTTTTAGTTCTCTTACAGCTCTATTACGATTAGCGATGGGGAGGTCAAGCTCTGTAGAGGCTTTATATAAACACAATTGAATTATACCGGTAACAAGAAGAAATAAGGCCGTCTCGAAAAGATTATCAAAGAAACTTTCTTGAACAACAACATATTTATCTGAAGAAGTGGAGTAGGTAATAACTTTAATTATTTCTTTTTGCTTTAGTTCTTCCTCAGCAACATTATTCCTAGTTTCTATCTTATTTGAAGTAGGTTCTCCTAATATTTTTTCAACGTCTTCTAAATCTCTCTTTAAAAAATCTTCAACATTTTCATAAGTAAGAGGATCAACTTGATAGGTTTTTACACTTCTTTCAAAATAGTTATTATCACATTTTTTCCATTCTCCATAACAAAGCACAAGATTATAATTACTCATATGCTCATCATTTACATGACCAAGATATTCTTCTTCATAACTAATATTTCCTAAAGAGTCCATTTCCTTTGTTGTATGTAATTCTAATTTTCTATTGCCTGTATAAAAAGGAGACATACCAGCTAATGATGCTGCCCCAAAACCTACGCCAGCAACTAGAAGATAGGGTGCAATAAAACTAGTAAAAGCTTTTATGCCTTTTTTTCTATAATATTTTTCTTTATTTAGCTCTTTTTGAATATTGTTAATCTGATTCTCTAAATCTAAAAGTAATCTTCTTTTATTTTTTAACTCACTCTTAGCTATCTTTCTATCTTTTTTCATAATATTCTTCCATTTCTACACTCAAGTTTTGCCTACTATACTAACATAACAGCCCTCTAAAATCAATAAAAGCACCACAATTAGTTTATAAAATGCTTTTTCATTCTATATAAAATTATATTAAGATAATAATAAAAAAAGAACTTCTTAAGAAGTTTCTTTGATTTACTAGTGGTGCGGGTAACAGGAGTTGAACCTGCACGTCTGGGACACTAGATCCTAAGTCTAGCGCGTCTGCCAATTCCGCCATACCCGCAAGTGGTGGACCCTATAGGACTTGAACCTATGACCGCCCGGTTATGAGCCGGATGCTCTAACCAACTGAGCTAAGGGTCCATGACTTTTTAATAATAACATATAAATTTCTATCTGACAAGTAGAAAATTAAAAATATTTCACTATTTTTTGAAAATAATAACATTTTATAAATTTCAATAAACGTATTGAAAAAAAACAGCATCCATATTATAATAAATACATAAATTAAAAGCAATGAAGAAGAAATAGTAATAAATAAACTCATTTTTTAGAGAGATTATGTTTGGTGAAAATAATCAATGAGTATTTATGAATTCACCTTCCAAGTCTTGTAGTAAAATTACAAGCGTTAATCGCGTTAAGATATCAAGTGTATAGATAACTATAAATTAAGGTGGTACCGCGAACTATTCGTCCTTAAATTATAGTTATTTTTTATTTTTTAATACATTGTTTTTAATATATAAAGGAGTGACATAAATGAAGATAGAAGAAGTTAAACAATTACTCGAAAAAGATAAAGAGACTGTAACCGATTTGAATAGTTTAAATGAACTAAAAGTAAAATATCTTGGTAAAAAGGGTATGCTTACAGAACTTAATCAAGAAATAAAAAACATTCCAAATGAAGGAAAAAAAGAATTTGGACAAAAAGTAAATGAAGTACGAAATAATTTTACTAATTTTTATGAAGAGAAAAAAAGTGAATTTGAAACAGCTATTTTAAACGAAAAATTAAAGAGTGAAGCAATAGACATTAGTTTACCTAGTTATAATATTGTAACTGGTGCTCCAAATATCTTAGAAAAACTTGTAGAGGATGTAGAAGAGGTATTCATGTCTATGGGATATGATGTTGTCGATGGCCCAGAAATAGAAGAGGATAAATATAACTTTGAAATGTTAAATATTCCAAAGGGACACCCAGCACGTGATGCTCAAGATACCTTCTATCTCGAAGGAGAAGAAATTTTACTTCGTAGTCAAACTTCACCAGTTCAGGTTAGAACAATGTTAAAGGGAGAAGGTAAAACGCCAATTAGAATGATTTGTCCAGGTAAGACTTATCGAAGAGACGATGATGATGCTACTCATTCTCACCAATTTATGCAAATTGAAGGGTTACTTGTTGATAAAGATATTAGTTTAAGTGATTTAAAAGGTACACTAGACATTATTTGTAAAAATTTATTCGGAAATGATGTAGAAACAAGGTTCCATCCTAGTTATTATCAATTTACAGAGCCATCTGTAGAAGTTGATATTAGCTGTTTTAATTGCAAAGGACATGGTTGTAATATCTGTAAAAACACTGGTTGGATAACAGTAGCTGGAGCAGGACTAGTCCATCCTAATGTTCTTAGAATGGCAGGATATGATCCTAAAGTATGGAGTGGTTTTGCCTTCGGTTTTGGGGCAGAACGTCTTGCCATGCTAAAATATAATATTAACGACTGTAGAGTATTTTATAACACTGACTTAAGAGAAACAAAAACTTTTGATAGAAAGGAGAGCGAATAACATGATTAGTTTAGAATGGGTTAAAGACTATATTGATATTAGTGACCAAGACTTGGAAGAATTAGCTGTAAAAATTACTCAATCAGGTATTAATGTTGAAAAAGTTATAACCAATCATATCAATAACCTAGTAATAGGTGAGGTATTAGAGTGTGTTGCGCATCCTGATAGCGATCATCTTCATGTCTGTAAAGTAAACGTTGGTAATACCACTGAACAAATAGTTTGTGGTGCGCCTAACGTTCGTGAAGGCTTAAAAGTAATAGTAGCACTACCAGGAGCATTTCTTCCAGGAGATTTTGAAATTAAGAAAAGTAAAATTCGTGGTGTAGAATCTAACGGAATGCTTTGTGCTTTATATGAACTAGGTTTAGAAGAAAAAAATGACGAAACATATGCGAAAGGTATTGAGGAACTAGGAGCTGATGCCCCAGTTGGAGAAGACCCACTTAAATATTTAGGACTAGATGATACCTTATATGAACTAGATATTCATAAACACAGAAACAATGATTGTTACTACCACATTGGTTTTGCTTATGAAATAGGTGCTATCCTAAATAGACCAGTTACTCTACCAGACCTTAGTTTCAAAGAAGACCAAAATAATGTAGAAAACTATTTTACTCTAGATGTAGAAACAGAAAAATGTCCATTTTATTTAGCTAAGATGGTTAAGAATGTGAAGATAGGAGAGAGTCCAGAATTCATCAAAAAACGTCTCCTTGCAGCTGGTATGAGACCTATTAATAATGTTGTTGATATTTCAAACTACGTAATGCTTGAATTTGGTCAGCCACTACATTTTTTCGATAAGAATAGATTAGGAAATCATATTCTAGTAAGAGATGCTAAAGATAAGGAAGAAGTAATTACTCTTGATGGAAAAAGAAGAATTTTAAGTAGTAATGATATCGTAATTACAGATGGTAATAGACCAGTTTGTATAGCCGGCGTCATGGGTGGTGAAAACACAGAAGTAGAACAAGACACAACTGATATTTTAATTGAAGCTGCTATATTTGATCCTGTTTCTATCCGTTATACAGCAGCAAACCTAGATCTTAGAAGTGAAGCATCAATCAGATATGGTAAAGGACTTAGTTATGAATATACAGAAATGGCTCTAAAAAGAGCTTGCCATCTTTTAGAAAAGTATGCTGGTGCAACAATTCTTTCCGGATGTATAAGACATGATGTTATCGATAAAACACCTAAAGTAGTTGAATTTGTTCCAGAAGATGTTAATAAACTTTTAGGTATTACCATTACTGTTGATGACATGAAAGTAGAACTTAAAAGATTAGGATTTGACTATAAATTAGTAGACAATAAATTTATTGTGACTATTCCAAATAGAAGACTAGATATAGATTCTAACGTTAATGATATTGCCGAAGAAATAGTAAGATTATATGGTTATCAAAATCTAGTATCTACTATTCCTAAAGTCCCAATTAAGCGTGGAGAATATGTTGGAGATGTAAAATATAGAAAATTAGTTTCTAAAAGACTTAGAACTTTAGGCCTAAATGAATCCAAAACATATACTTTAGTATCACCAGAAATGACCAAAATATTTAGATATAGAGACGTAGAAAACAAGACTCTTCCAAATCCAATGAGTGTTGATAAAAGTGTTGTTAGAACCACATTAATTCCATCTCTATTAAATGTATATGAATATAATAAAAAACGTAAAGTAAAAGACATTAGCTTATATGAAATAGCTAAAACATATGATAAAGATTATAATGAGGCAAGTCTAATTGCGGGACTATGTTCTGGTAATTATCTAAGTAATGGTTGGACAAAACCAGTTAAATATGATTTCTATATTGTAAAGGGTATAGTAGAAAATGTTTTAGAGTACATGGGCTTTAAAAATAGATATAGTTTTGAGGTTAGTACTTGTACTTCTCTTCATCCAGGAATAAGTGCCGATATCTTCCTTGATAGAAAAAAGATTGGTATCATTGGTAGAGTTCATCCAAATATTTGTAAAGACGAAGTCTATGTATTTGAAATGTCTTTGAATGCATTAATGAGTAAAATTAAACCATTAAAATATAAACCATCACCTAAGTATCCAGGAATTTCTAAGGATATGGCATTTATCTTAGATAAAAACACAACTGCCGGAGAAGTTATGGCTATTATAAAAAGAGCTGGTGGAAGATTGCTTGACAGTGTAAGTGTATTTGATGTTTATACAGGTGAAAATATTGCATCAGACAAGAAATCAATAGCCTTTACACTTAATTTTATTAACCCTGAAAGGACTCTTACCGATGAAGAGGTAATGGAAGTATTTAATAAAATTATCTTAGAGGTGACAACTAAATTAAATTGTGAATTAAGAGATAAGTAATTTATCTTTTTTTTCTTGTTCTTATCTGCTATAATACATTTAGAATCGAGGTATATATGAAAGTAATTTGTATTGGACACATTGCTTATGACCTTACTTTTCCTGTTTCAAGAATTCCAGAAGAAAATACCAAAATTAGAACTACACATCACGTAGAATGTGGAGGAGGCCCAATGCGTAATGCGGCTCTTCCTCTAGCTTTCTGGCATTCAAACGTTGAATTATGTGGGATGATAGGCAACGATTATCAAGGTGAACAAATAATTAATGAACTTAAAAATCTAGGAATTGGTACTAAATATATTGTAAAAAGAAATGGCATTCCAACTGATCAAGCAGTTATTCTTGCTGCTACAAATGGTACAAGGACAATTGTTACTTCCGTAAAGCCTAAAGAACATCCACTGATAAAAATTTCTGAAAATTTTGATGGTATTCTAATTGATGGAGAAGAGTATCAAACATCCCAACAAGTCTTAAAAAACAATAAGACTGCCTTATCTATAATTGATGCCGGAAAGTATAACAGTGAAGTTATATCATTAGCTCATAAAGTAAAGGTTGTAGCTTGCAGTAAAGAGTTTGCTGAAAAATTCTCTCAAGAAAAGATTGACCCATCAAACATGGAACAATTAAAAAACATTCATCTAAAATTAGAGAATGAATTTAAAAATATAGTAATTATTACCCTAGAGGAGTATGGTTCATTCACAAAAATAGGTAACGAATATAAATTAATTCCCAGTATGAAAGTAAATACTGTTGATTCATCAGGGGCTGGCGATATTTTTCATGGAGCCTTGCTATATTTTATGTTAATGAACTATTCTCTAGAAGATTCTATCAAACTTTCAAATATCTGTGGTGCTTTAGCAACTACAAGGCTTGGCAACAAAGATTTTAATTTTTCTCTAACTAAAATACTTAAATATGGAGGCGTCAATGATATTATCTAGTTATCCTACAATAGATTTACATGGTTGTGATAGAGATTATGCTGTTTATTTAGTAAAAGATTTTATAAATGACAACTATAAATTACAAAAACATACTATCGTTATAATTCATGGCATAGGAAATGGTATCTTAAAAAATGCTGTTCATAAACACTTAAAAAATAACCATTTAGTAAAAGAGTTTCATGTCGACGTAATAAATACAGGGTGTACGGTAGTTGATTTAGATCTCAATTAAAAGTTAAACTATGAAAGTTTAACTTTTTTATATAAAATAGTAATAACAGCGCATCTTGTGCTTATTAATAAAATGTGTTATTATATCAAAACAAATACAAAGGGGATAATAAAGGATATACCCAAAGTATATAAATAAGTTAAAAAGCCTTATAATACAAGGAATTGATGAATGTTTGAATTTTATTAAAATTTGATAAACACCAAGAAAAAATCAAATTATTATACGGTAAAATATAATTACGGAGATGATTAAAATGAATAGTCAAGATTTAACTTTATTGTCAGAAGGACAAATTTGGGGAAACGATAGTGAATCCCAATTAGAAGTAATTAGAAAATATGGAACAAAAGCTGCAATTACAGATTTATGTGTTTTAACAGGTAGTTATTTATGTGAAGATACTGATTATAATATAGATGAAGATAAATCTTTAACTGGTAGAACTAGTTGGTTTTGGACTAGATCTGATGATGGCAATAATGATGTCCGCACGGCCGAGGAGGATGGTATTAGGCACATCAAGTGTAGGTATAAACGCCATGGTGCTGTTCGCCCAGCTTTGCAATCTTCTGTAATCTTTTCCCAAATCTCCCCGAACAGAGTGAGGGGATACAATGAAACAGAAGAAGTAGAATATGGAGAATATCCTCAAAATGCTGCTGATTCAAGAATGCAAAGTATACTAGAGGCAGAATATATACTAAAGGCAGAATATAATAGAGGAATGAATAAAACAGGAAGAAGTTACACTTTTGATTCTGTAAAATATGATGACTATAATACAGGATTTAAACCTGTAACCTATGAAGAATACGAATATCAAGGAAAGGAATATATTCGTATAAAAGCTAACTCTGTTTTTGGTGGCAAGAGATTCCTGCTTTCAAATGGTGTTAAATATAGAAATGGTGATTACGTTTGGGTAGAAGTATCACCGGTTAAATGGTTGATAGATGATAGAACAGGAATTTTAATTTCAAAAAAAGGATTGGTTTCTGGTATAAGGTTTCTTGATAAAAATACTAATTATAAAGGTGATTTTGATAGAACAGAAATGAAAGAATATCTTGATAGATATATGCTTCGAGATTTAACTCAAACTGTAACATTTACTCGTGTTCAAGATATGACACCAGAAGAAAAAGCTCAATTTGAGGAAGAACAAAAACAAGCTGAAAGAAGAAGAAACCCTTATGGTTTAAAATTTGGACAAGTAAGTGAAGAAGAAATCATAAGAGGAGCAATAGAAAGTGGTGTAGCGGTATTCTTGCATGGCCCTTCATCAGAGGGTAAATCTGCAAGAGTAAAACAAATTGATCCTACTTGCGAAATAATATATCTTCGTAATGCGACACCAGAAAGTTTAAATGGTAAAAGTGTATATAATGGATCAACAGGAGAAATGATGGATGTTCCACCAACATGGCTTAAGAAATTACAAGAAAAATGTGAAAAGGAACCAAATAGACTTCATGTAGTATTCTTTGATGAAATAACAAATGCACTACCAAGTATTCAAGGTATAGCGTTTAATATAGTTTTAGATAGAGAAGTAAATGGTATTTGGAAATTACCAGAAAATGCTAGAATTGTAGCAGCAGGAAATGATATGAAAGATTCATTAGCTGCAAATCAGTTAGCAGAACCATTATTCAATAGATTTGCTCATGTATATATTAAAACAACAACCGAAGGTTGGTTAAAGTGGGCAAGTGAACATAATATACATCCAGCAATTTATTCTTATATTGCTTATAAGAAGGGTGAAACACTCCGAAGTAAGTATGATGGCAAGAAACCTAATGCTGATCCTAGAAAGTGGGAAATGGCTTCTAAAATGCTTTATGCAACAGGATGTCCAGAAATGTTAAGGGCATTAGTAGGTGAAGATATAACAAGAGAATTTGTTGAGTTTTGTAAACAACAAGTAATAACATTAGATGATGTAATAAATGGAAATTATACCGATAGAGATATGCAGGCATTAAATACTGCTGAAAGATATGCAACAACTATGGAATTAGCACGGGTAGATGATGATAATTTAGAAAAAGTTAGAGGATTCGTTACAGGCTTAGGAGCAGAGTTTGGAGCAATTTTTGATGCTTTATGGACACATGGCGATGAAAGTAAATTAGAAAGACTTGCAGAAGCAAAACTTGCTGAAATGCCTGGAGGAGGTATAAGAAGATAATGGAAAACAAGAAAGAAATATTATTATCATATATTAAAGCAAATGTTGCACCAATATTAGTTGATTTTATATCTGGTAAGGATTTGAATGGTGCAGTTGTAGTACCTGCCAATGTTGATATTAAAGAGTTAAATGGTCATTATGATGGAGCAGATTTTATGCCTCCTAAATGGCTTAACGAAATATTAAGTACAAATGCCAGTAGAATATTAGTAATTGATAAAATTGATTCGATTTCTAAAGAAGAACAATTAAAGTTTTGTGAATTATTAGAACATAGGAAAATATCTACATTTAAATTACCTAAAAGCTGTATAATAATTGTTACTGCAAATGAAATAAATAAAGATAAAATAAGTGAAGAAATATTTTCATTAGTTGCACGAATTTGAGGTGTGAGTTATGAAATATGATATAGCAGCATTAAAAAGAAAAATGCTTGTTAAATATCCTTTTTTTGGGAGTGTAGTAGCAAGTGTAGGTTATAAAGAAAATAAAGATATACAAACCGTAGGTACAGATGGAGAAACAATATATTATAATCCGGAATATTTAGAGGGATTAAGTGTTGAGGAACAAACTTTTATATTTGCCCATGAAGTATGTCATATTGCATTCAATCATATATTAAGAAGTGAAGGTAAGAATCCTGAATTATGGCATATTGCTACTGATGGTGTTATTAATCAATTTTTAAAACGAGATGGTTTAAAAATGGCACCCGGTGTTGTTGATATGGCAGAAGCTATTAATTATGACGCTGAACAATTATATGAAAAATTATTACAAGAAAAACAACAAAGACAACAACAAAGTGGACAAGGCAATAGTCAACAAAATCACCAACAAAGTAGTGGTGGTAGTCAAAGTGAAAATAATCAACAACAACCTCAATCACAACAAGATAATGGAGAAACACAGAATCAGCAACAGCCTCAATCACAACAACAAGGTAATTTAGGTAGTGGAGGTTCACAAGGGCAAGAAAAGCAATCACAAGAACAGAGTGGTGGTGAATCTGGGGAAGATTCACAAAAAGAAGATAAATCAAAACAAGATGTTGGGCATGATACTCACAGTATGTGGGAACAAGCAGTAAAAAAACATAAAGAACAACGAGAAAAAACTGATAAAAAAGAGAGTTTATTAGACAAATTATTAGGAAAAGATAAAGAGAAAACTGAACTTGAAAAGAAACAAGAAGAACTTGAAAGTATGGGAGAAAAAGATGCTTTTAAAAAGAACCTTGAAGATAAAAAGAAACAGCTAGAAGAATTAAAAGAGGTAATTTCAAAACAAGCATCACAAGCAGGCACATCAACGAATAGAGATATTAGAACAGTTAATAATATAGGTACTGCTAAACCAATAATTGATTGGCGTTATGTTTTAAGAGAGGCAATTAAGTATGATGTTGATTGGTCTTATAAAAATGCAACATTAGAAGATGGTGTAGTTAGTGCTAATTTAGAAGAACAGCCAATGCCAGAAACTGAAATTGTTCTTGATACAAGTGGCTCAATAAATGAAGTATTATTAAAGAACTTTTTAAGAGAATGTAAAAATATATTACAACATACTAAATTAAAAGTTGGATGTTTTGATACAGAATTTTATGGATTTCATGAGATTAGAACAGAGGAAGATATAGAAAAAATGCGATTTGAAGGTGGAGGAGGTACTAACTTTGACGTTGCTGTAGGTGCTTTTTCAAGACGAGTTGAAAATAAAATAATTTTCACTGATGGTAAAGCTTCAATGCCAGATATGCCACTTGATGCAATATGGATAGTTTTTGGTGGTGAAAAAATTAATCCCAAAGGTGGTAAAGTAATTCATATAGACAACGAACAACTTGAAAGACTATATAATTATCAAATGACTAATGAAACAAAAGGAAGGTCAAGGTAAAACAAAGATTTAGAAAAAATTCTGAATCTTTTTTGTATAATTTTAATCTTCCTTTATATATAATGAGAATCATTTTATTTGTATACGATATCCTATAAATGGTTAGTTAAATGCAATTTGTATTAAATTATTGATATTTAAGGGTATAATGCAATTTATACCTTTATTTTTTATGAAAATATGTATAATAAATAGTGAAAAAGGAAATTTATTGCACTATGAAAACAAGTTTACATTTTTATTTTCAAATTAAATGCAACTTTTTGTAATAGTATATTTAATCAATTGTTAGTCTTTTTTCATAGTATAACCTCCTTCGCTCTCTAAGCAAAACAATTGATTGAGATATATTAAAATGCATTATTAGACTAAATGCAACTTTAAAAATAAAAAAATAAAATTGCATTTACTTTTTAAAGTAATAATAATCACCATGCATCTTGCAATTATTAATAAAATGTGGTACTATACCAAAACAAATACAGGGGGCATATGTAAACAAAATGAAAAATAAATTTGAAGAAATATGGATTATTAAATATAATATTGCATCAGCATATTATGAACACAATGGAAATTTAGAAATACCAGAAAAATTTAAAACCTTGAATGGTTATGAATATGAT
>FR890371.1 GCA_000432835.1 Clostridium sp. CAG:417
CAATGATAATGATAATGACAATGATAATGATAATTTAAGTGTGTGTGATAAAAGCGCACGCACGAAAAATTTTAATTGTCATTTAGGAAGTGATTATAAATCGGAGTCATGTTTCTACTGCATGAAAAAACAAATATGTCCTAATAAAGAGTCCACGGAATTTAGATTAAACCACCGAAACGAAACTTTCGACGAGTGGAATAAAAGACACGAAGATTATCGGGAACAACTTATTGAGGACTTAAAGTCCAGGGGGAAGGATCCAGATATAGAGCTTATCGACTATGACTGGTTAAATGAAGATAATGATATAGATTAGAAAATGGAGGAATAATTATTATGAAAAATACTATAACAAAACAAGATATAGATAACATTTTAAAAGATACACTAATTAAAGTTGAACAATACGGAGATAAAACAACAGTTTTAAAAGCTACGTTGCCTAATGACTTTGTAATTGTTGAAAGTTCTAGCTGCGTAGATCCTGCAAACTTCGATATGAAAATTGGAGAAGAAATATGTATGGACAAGCTAGTTAATAAAATTTGGGAGCTTGAAGGCTATAAGCTTCAATGTCAAACTAAGGAGGTAGCAGAAAATGGAAATAACTAGCGTTAAAGTTAAAAAAATAAATGAAGAAAACTCTCGTTTAGTTGGAGCTGCTTCTGTAGTCGTTGATAAAGAATTTATTATCAAAGATATTAAAATCATTAAAGGAGACGACCGTCTATTCCTAGCTATGCCTAGTCAAAAAATGCCAGACGGATCCTACGCAGATATAGCACACCCTCTTAATGTTGAGTGCCGCAAAAAATTTGAAGATATTATTTTAGCAGAATATGATAAGTGCTAATGAATTATGGAAGTCAATAGAATATGATACTCGTTATCAAGTATCAAACTATGGACGATTTAGAAAGAAAAACCCTAAAAATGGTTATAGATATTTAAAACCTTTTAGAAAACATAATCTATTTTTAGTAAAGATTAAAGATAAAGATTTTAACTGTGCTCGATTAGTTGCTAATGCTTTTATTAAGCAATTAGCTTCTAATGATAGAGTCTATCATAAAAATAAAATAGAATTTGATAATTACTATAAAAATTTAGAAGTTGTATCTTTAAAAGAGCTTGGTAAACGAACTGGCTATATATCAAAATCTAAACGAGTTGTAGAAGTTAAAAACGGCGAGATTATAAGAGACTGGCCTTCAAGTAGAAAAGCCGCTAAAGAATTATACATTTCTTATCAGACCGTTTCCGACTACTGCAATAATAAGGTGGAAAGCCCTATGTTTAATCTTATGTGGGAAGACGATTATTTTGACGAAGTATTAGAGCCGTTTAAATGGGAACATAAAAAAAGAAAGGAAAAAAAGAAATGAAAACTAAAATCAAAAACACAATAAAAGACATCATTGATTATACGCTAACAAATGAATTTAAAGCTTTAGTAATGATTATGTTATTTATGTTCTTATGTGTTTCCCTATTCTGGGGTGCTATATGTACAGTAATGACTAATGACATTACAGAAGTTGCTACAGAGCAAAAAGAAGAAAACATAAAACTTCAAGCAGAATATGACAAGTTATCTCAAGAGTACGCTCGTATGAAAATGGCTTACGAGGAAACTTATGAACTATTTACTACTTGTCAAGAGTCTACATCTTGGTATGAACAATTTTATTATGACAATGTAGATCCAACAACTGGAGAAATTGAGGGGGAATATTATGAGTAGTATTATTTGTTTATTATTAGGTTTAATATTAGGCTCTGGTTTATGTTATCTTGCCTTTAATCAAGTTTTAACTGCTAAAGACGATATTATAGAAGATTATAAAAAAGGTATAGAAATACATAACCAAATAGAATTAAAACTTATATATATAAATCAGTCTACTAAAGACTATGTAAAACAACAACAAGATATTCTTAAAACTGTACCTATTAAGGTAAAAGAAATTACAGACGAAGCTAGCTTACAAGCTGGTAGATATATGGCTTTAAAAGATATAGAAAAAACTATTATTCAATTAGAAAAGAACTCCGAAAGCTTAGTAAATAAAAAATAAGGAGTGATGTTATGCCTAGAGTGTTTAGAAACAAGTTCGGTCGTAAAACTGTTAGACCTTTCAAAAAGCAAGACCTAAATAGTATGATCGTAATTTGTAAAAAAAATAAAAATGCAGCCGAAGAAGAAGAAAACAAAGAACAAGTTTATTTATGGGATCGTAACTATATGATACTACACCTAGGTAGAAATCTAGCTTTTCGTATAGAAGATCTATTACAGTTGAAAACTGATAATTTTAAAAATGGAGGTATTTATACAAGAGAGTTCAAAACTGGTAAAGAACAAGCTTTTGAACTCCACCCTTCATTAAGAAAAGATTTAGAAGATTATATAAATAGAAATAAGCTTGTTGAAGGAGAATATTTATTTAAAAGTCGTAAAGGTACTAATATACCTATTACACGTCAAAGAGCTTGGCAGATTATTAAAGAATTATCAGACGAAGTTAAAGTGTCTTATGTTGTAGGCTGCCACTCGTTACGTAAGTATTTTGCTAGAGAGTATTACGAACAGACTGGAGATCTAATCGGTTTAAAAGAAATGTTAAATCACTCTAGCGAAACAGTAACATTAAGGTATATATGTTGGGAAGAAGACGACAAAAACATCAAACGAAAAAACTTTTATTTAGGAGGTTAATTATGCAGAAAATAGATAACTTAAATAGTTACTTACAAGATATAGACGAAGATGCCTTAAATATAAGATATGATGTATCAGAAAATAAAAATCATGCAGTTTTGATAATATTCCGCTATGAAAAGGATGTAATAAGAGTTTTATCTACTATCTATGATAAAGAAGCTAGACTAATATATAATTTATTAAATGGTGCTCTACCTTCTATAGAAGATGTCGTTTATATGTTAGAAAAGTATTACTCTTTACAGGATATAGCTATTATTAGTGGCAAATTAAGAAAAACAGTATTATCTAAAGCTGGTAGTCGATTAACTGTAGATTATTTAGAAAATGGAACATTATTAAGAGGTACAACCAATGCAAGTAGTTAATTTTAATCAAAAACAATGGCGTCAAGATTTTGCCGCATATGTTAAAGATAAGTTGGGCTGGTCCTCTGCTAGAGTAACAAAGTCAGAAGTTATCAAAAAAGGTTATTATGATAATTCTTTGGGAGAACGTCTTTCCTCATTAAAAGAATTTAGAGTTATTAACGGAACCGGTGGTGAAGTTAGAATACAATACTATCACAACAATATTGTTGGCGAAGATAGTATGATTTATACTGATCGTGATTTTGAATTAGTTTATAATTATTTAAAAGAAGCAGAAAAAGAGCCTTTATGGTTATTGATGAGTGATTTCTTTTATAAAAATAAATGTAACTCTGGTTTAATAAGTGAAGATAAAGACTACTACGCTTTTAGAAAAAGAAAAAAACTTTATAGAATCTATAGAAAAGACAACGATAAATTTAAGTTAGAAATTGAAGAAGTACATTTATTTGAGTATGTAGATTTAAAAATAATAGATAACTTAAATAGTATTGGAGAAGTAGAAAATACAATATTACAGTATTTTTAAAAAACAAATATCAATTTTACATAATGAAAATATGTAAATTGATATAAAAAATATCAGTTTCCTGATGTCGGGAAAATGCTTATAAAATCTAGGTAAAACTACTCTTTTATAGGGTGGCTAGTGAATTTAACAGAATTATGTCATTTTGTAAAATTCAATATATAGGAAATGAGGTGCTGGAAATGGCTAAATTAAAAGATAAAATAGTTGGTTATATTTCTCCTAAACAAAGAAAAATAAATACACTAGAAAATAAAGTCTCTACTCTTGAAGGAGTAATAAAAGACGAATTATATAATCTATTTATCGAAAAGCTGGGAGAACCAGCAGAAATGAAACGTCTAAAAAAAGACAATAAAAGATTAAGACAACAAAATAAGTCTTTAAAAGAAATAATTAAAAATAGTTAATTAAAAAGGTGGTGCTAGTTGTGAACTTAAAAGAAATGCAAAAATATGCTAATGCGTTATCTGAAATTAGAGTTAAATGTAATTGTAGTCATACTTTATATTTTCCAGCTTATGGTCCAGATGTGCAGATTTGTTCACATTGTGGCCATAAAGTCTATAGAAATGATCGTATAAAATTTAAAGAAATATTATCTAAATGTATTAAAGTAAAGGAGGTACAAAATGGGTAAAGCTTATAATAGCAAGTGGAAAGTTACACCACTTACAGTTAATTTTAATCAAAAACAATGGAGACAAGACTTCGGAGCTTTTATTAGAAGTAAATTATTCTGGGACGGTACAACTTTAGTAACAAGATCTAAAGCAAAATCAAAAGGACCTAATTTAATTACTAAGGGAATAAGAACTTTCGAAGTATATAACGCCTACGGTGGTAGTGTTATAGTTGAATATCAAAACGAAAACGAAGTTTTATATACTACTCACGAAGATTTAATAAAACAATATTTTGAAGAAAGGAACATCAATATTTATGGAAAATAAAAAAATGAATTGCTCTAATTGTGGAGCCGTTATTGAAGATACATATTACAAATGTTTAGATAATTGTTTACAAGTTAATTTCTTTGATACAGAAGAAGAAAATTGCTTTTGTTCTGAGGAGTGCTTTTGTAAATATATGGAATTAGAACAGTTAGAAGTTAACGAAAAAAATGACGGAGAAGAAATTTAAAGATAAATGCGATTTATGTGGTAAATTTGATATTTTAAAAGGCTATAATGGTAAATGCCTTTGTCCTAAATGTATCGAAAAAGGACCACAAGAAAATTGTTCTCCACTCCCTCGAAAAAACGAAAAACAGTTAAGTATATTTGATTTGGAGGTAATGTCTCGTGGAAATTGATACAGAAAAAGCAGAACAAGCAATAAAAGAATTATCAGACGTTTTTACAAAAGCATTTATGCCAGTTGCAGAAGCTGTAAAAAATATATCAACTGCACTTTGTCATACATTTATTGATACTTGGGAAAGCATTAAGGAAAAAATGCCCGACTTTGAAGAAATGAAAATTTCACGAAAGCGTTTTGTTAAACTTTTAATGAGTATTGGTTATCAAAGAAACGAAGCCAATAAAATTGCTTGGCGTTATCACGAAGAAAAAGGAAAATATACATTTTTAGATTTTATCATTGAAAGTAACAAGAAGGAGGTATAATCAATGTGGCTTAGTATACTCATAGGAGCACTAATTGTATGTGCTGGTTTATATAGAATTGCCGAAGCAATAGAAAAAAATAAAAAGTAAGAAAGGAAGGATCTAATTTATGGCTGGAATTACAGACGAAGCCAACGGAGAAAAATCACAAATAGACTTCAAAAAAATAACAAGATTTATCGTCGAAGAATTATCAAAGAGAAATTTATTACGTAAAGGAGCTACTACTTATCAAAATACGGAGTCTCTTTTATACAAGTATAACGATTTGAAAAAATCAGTTGAGGACCGTGAAGAAGAAATCGAAGAAATTAAAACAACTGGACTACGCGGAAAATCAAAGAGCATATTTAAAATACCAGAAGGAAGTCATAGCGATTATGACACTATCGAAGAAGATATAATAAATGGCTTAATATCTGACATCAAAAAGACACAGTTAATTATTAACCGCATAGACAGAATATTAAAGAAATTTAAGTCCGATAAATATATCGACATAATTAAATTAAAATACTTTGAAAATAAAACGCAGCAAGATATAGCTGATTATTTCGAAAAAGATACTACTACAATATGGAGAAATAACAAGCGTTTAATCAATGAAATAAAGGTTTATCTATTCCCTAATGATGTTATTAAAGAACTTAACTATTGACAAAATGCAATAACCCACGCAATAATCCCGCAATTGACATAGCAATTTTTATATAATATAATTGGTACAATGAAATTATTAGGAATTGAGAAACACGTCTGTTTTATAGGCGTGTTTTTTTAGTGCTTATTTGAGGTGGTATTATGGCTAAAGACTTTGCTAAAGAGTTCTATCGTTCTACTGCGTGGCGCAAGACTAGAGCTTATATATACAATAAGCAACACGGAATATGTGAACGTTGCCACGGCGAGTATGGACCTGGCGAAATAGTACACCATAAAATATATCTAACTCCCTATAATATTCATAACCCAGCTATTGCACTGGGAGAGGACAACCTAGAGCTATTGTGTAGAGTATGCCATGCTATAGAGCATGAGTCAGAGCTGCCAACAGATAAGAGTCTTATGTTCGACGACGAAGGTAATCTAATAGAAAGGAGCGTTGATTATGATATTAACCGTCTATACTAACTATCTCATTATGACTTATGACATAGTCTTTAGTGGTACCAAAGAGGAGCTCGCTAAAGCACTAGACGAAGGACCAGTCTTTCTGAGTACAAAGGAAGGAGCGTCAGTCTTTGTTAATCCGATTAACGCTGCACTGATAGAAATAAAAGACTCCCCCCTTTCTTAAAAAAGATATGCTTCACAGTGAACCGCGCTTGAGTCCTTTTTCGGACCGCTTCGGTCGTGTGAGGGGGGTGTAGTCAAAGGTGGTGGAAAAATGGAAAATGAAAATCTTAATTCTAAAGAATTAAAAGAAGTTCTCGACTTTTCGACAGAGCTTAAAAAACTTAAAAAAATATTCAAAAACATACCAAAAGATAAAAAGAATTTGGTACAAAAGCTTATCGAAAGTGCTGCTTTTATGTCCGTTGAGTTAACTAAATTAGAAAATTACATCAGTGTAAATGGTGTATCAGAAACATACCAAAACGGAGAAAATCAGTATGGAACAAAAACCAGTACAGAAGCCAGTGTGTACAACACTATGATTAAAAATTATACGTCGATCATAAAACAATTATGTGAGTTATTGCCAGAAGGTTTACCAGCAACAAAGGAAGGTAACGCTTTAATGAATTTCGTTACTAAGCCTAAGGGTAAATAATGAATTACATCAGAGAGTATAACGAAAAAATACAGTCTGGCGAAATAATAACTAGCCGCAGAGTCAAAAAGGTTTATGCTCGATTAGTAAAAGAAATGGACGATCCTAATTGTCCATTTTATTTTGACGAAAAAATAGCTAATAGACCTATAGAGTTTACAGAAACTTTTTGCAAACAGTCCCAGGGAGAATTAGGCGCAGACCTAAAACTGGAATTGTTCCAGAAAGCTTATGTACAAGCTTTATTTGGTTTTTTAGATAAAGAAACTGGGTACAGAAGATTTAACGAAACAATGTTTTTGGTAGGACGTAAAAATGGTAAAACAACTCTTTTATCTCCTATCGCGTTATATATGTTAATGGCTGACTATGAAGGTGCAGCCGAAGTATACTCAGTAGCAACAAAGAAAGAACAAGCAAAAAAGGTTTTAACCGAAGCTTGTAATATGGTTAAACAAAGTCCAGAATTACGATCCGTTTTGAAGAAAAGAAGAAATGATCTTTACTTCAATGCTACATCTTCTATCTTTGAAGCTTTAGCGTCAGACTCTAATACGCTTGACGGTTTAAATAGCCACGGCGTTATTATAGACGAATTACACGCTATCAAAGATAGAAATTTATACGAAGTTATGAAACAGTCTATGACTGCTCGACGCCAGCCGTTATTAGTTATGATAACTACTGCTGGAACAGTTAGAGAGTGTATCTATGACGATACTTACGATTATGCTTGTAAAGTAGCAGACGAGGAAATAAAGGACGAACACTTTTTACCTATTCTTTATGAACTAGATAATCGTAACGAGTGGACAGATCCAACGTGTTGGTTAAAAGCTAACCCAGGACTAGGAACAATTAAAAGTTATCATAATCTATCTATTGAAGTTGAACGTGCTAAAAATGATCCTAAAAAATTACCAGGTTTATTGTGTAAAGATTTTAATATTCGTGAAAACGATAGCAACGCTTGGTTAAGCTTTGAGGAAGTTAACAACACAGAGACTTTTAATATGGAAGATATTGAGAATACTTACGCTATCGGTGGTTGCGATTTATCAGCTACTACTGACTTAACTTGTTCTACATTACTTATCAGAAAGCCTAACGACGAGAAAGTATATGTTATACAACACTACTTTTTACCGCAAGTAAAGCTTGATAGATTAGACGAAAAAAACACGCAAGAAGCGCCATACAAAATATGGCGTGATAAAGGTTTACTTACTGTGTGTGAAGGAAATCGTGTTGACTATTCGCAAGTAACAGACTGGTTTGTACAAATGCAACAAGAATTTAAAATTGATCCTATATACGTTGGTTATGATAGAGCTCTAGCTGGTTATTGGGTGGACGAAATGACATCAAATGGTTTTCAAATGGAAGCCGTAGCACAAGGACCTTATACTTGGAGTCAACCAATGCGTGAAATGGGCGCTGCTTTTGCAGATAAAAAAGTTAATTATAATAACAACCCTATTTTAAAGTGGTGTTTAACTAATACTGCGGTTAAAAAAAGTGGTTTAAATAATATACAACCAGTAAAAATAAACGAACGTCGAAGAATTGACGGAGCCGTATCTTTACTTAATGCTTGGGTTTTATACGTTAAGTATTATGAAGATTTTATGTATAGTGTGGGGTGATTAAATGAAACATAGAGGCTTATTTAAAACTATATTCGGTGGAAATAAAGAACAACCGAATAATAACAATAGTGCAGCAACAAGTTTTAATATGTATAGTCTATTAAATACCTTTAATTCAACTTATCAAGTTAATACGGGTAACGCTTGGGACATGGACATTGTACGTAGTGCCGTTGACGCATATTGTAGAAACTTTGCTAAATTAAAAGCAAAACATACTCGTATTGGTAAAGCTGGTAAATCTAAAATAGAAAGATTATTAAATTATCAACCTAATTCTTTAATGGAAGCTTACAGTTTTTATTATAAAATAGCTGCTAATTTAAAATTAACTAATAATGCTTTTATTTACCCTGAATTCTCTACTTCTGGCGAGATAGTTTCGTTCTTTCCTTTAATGTCTAATCAAATAGAATTATTAGAGAAAAACGGACAATTATATTTAAAATTTGTTTTTAAAACTGGAAAGATAAAGGTTGTTGCGTATGACAATATTATTCACATGAGAGGACAGTTTTTTGACAATGATATATTCGGAAGTAAAAATCATGCGTTACGTCCTGCTCTTGATACTGCAATAGCAATAAATCAAGGTGTTTCTAATTCGGCTAAATTGATTAATAGTATTAGAGGTATCTTATCAGCTAAAGTAGCGTCTAAAGACGACGATTTAGCAAAAGTAAGAGATAAATTTGTAGAAAATAACTTCAAAATGTCCTCTAACGGAAGTGGTGTTATTGTTACAGATACAAAAATGGACTATACACCTATAAATGAAAAATCAACACCAATTTCTTCCGAACAACTAAGTTATACAAAAAATGCTATATATGATTATTTTGGTGTAAATGAAAACATTGTGCAAAATAAATTTACTGAGGAACAGTGGAACGCTTTTTACGAAGGTGCTATTGAACCAGTAGCTATACAAATGTCGCAATGTTTTACTAATGCTTTATTTACAGATAATGAACGTAACTTTGGTAATGAAATTACTTTTGAAGCAAACAGATTACAATATGCGTCTAACGCTACTAAAGTTAATGTTGTAAAAGAATTATCTCCTATTGCGGTCTTAATGATAGACGACGTTAGAGAGATGTTTAATTTAGCGCCTTTACCTAATGGCGAAGGTCAAAAAGTATTACAGTCATTAAATTATATAAATTCTAATATAGCAGACTCTTATCAGTCAAAAGACAAAGACACTGCTCCACCACCAAAAGAAGAACCAGCAAAGAACAATGAGGAGTTAGAACAAGAAGGAGGTGTTGAAAGTGGAGACAAATAATACAGAAAGTAAAAAAATTAAAATTACAAAGTTAAATAATTTTATTAGTTTTGAATTATTAAGAAAAATGAAGGAAAAAGAACCAGATACTAAATTTATTTTACCTAATGGAAAGGAGGCAATTTTAAATGACAAAAAAGAACAATCAAAGTCTAGTAAATAAAACTGGACGTGAAATTAGAGTCTTCTCTGATTTTAAATTAAAAGAACAAAGAAGCGAAGACGGAAGCGAAAGACAAGATTATGTGCATGGTGTCCCAGTAGTTTTTAACACCCCCACTTGTCTTTATGAATTTGAGGGAGTAAAGTTCTATGAACAAATAGACCGCCATGCGTTTGATAATTGCGATATGTCTGATGTTATTTTTAATTATAATCATGGTGGACGTGTTGCAGCAAGAATTAGAAATAACACATTAAAATTAGCATTAAATGATGTCTGTATGGAAATGGACGCATTTCTTGGGGGTACTGAATATGGTAGAAATCTCTTAGAGGAAATTAGAGGTGGCTACATAGATAAAATGAGTTTTGCTTTTGTTGTAGCAGACGACGAATACGATCCAGCTACACATACAAGAACAATAACTCGAATTAAAAAGCTATACGATGTATCGGTGGTTGATATTCCAGCCTACGATCAAACAAGTATTTCGGCTAGGTCTTTCTTTGAGGTGGAGTACGAAAAAGAAAAAAGAGCTTTGGAGCAAGCCAGACTTAGAGAAATATGTATAGCAAAAACAAAAATCTAAATTAGTTCGATAAGGAGGAAAAGAAAATGAACGAAAAAAGATTAAACGAAATTAAAGCTAGAAAAGCAGAAATTAGAACACTTTTAGAAGATACATCAAAGGACGTTAATTTAGAAGAAATTAACAGTGAATTAGACAACTTAGATAAAGAACAAAGAACGCTAGAAAAAAGAGCTGAAATTGCTCAAAAATTAGAAACTGGCGAATTAGAACCAGATAATGCAGAAAAAGCCCCTGGTCTTGATGACGATGAGGAAGAAGGAGGAAAAGAAATGAATACAGAAGAAAGAAAAACAAAAATGTCTAAAGAAGTTAGATCATTCTTAAAGTACATGATTACTGGAGGTAGAGAAACAAGAGGTGTTACTCTAACAAACGGTCAAGCGGTAGTACCAGAAGAATTAGACAACGAAATTATTACAGAAATGCGTGAAGTATCAGATGTAATTAATTTCATTAATTTAAAAAATGTTAGAGGAACTTTACGTGTTGGTAATTTATCAGCTATTGGAGCTAATAAAGATAAAGACGGCGACGCAATTACTGCAAACGGAGGAGTTACTGGAGATGTAACATTTGGTTCTTATAGAACTAGCGCAAAAATTGAATTAGGTGTTGGTTTAGATACTGAAAGTTTAGACGCATTTAAAGAAATTGTTGTTTCTGAATTAGCACTTGCTTTAGCTATAGAATTAGAGTCAGAAGTTATGACTGGAACAGGAACAAATGAAGCAGAAGGTTTATTCGTTGCAGAGTTACCAGAAGCACAAAAAGTGTCAGTTAAACTTTCTGAATTCGGACATAAAGCTTTATCAAGTATTAAAGGTAAAATTCGTAGAGCTTATGGTAAACGTGCTAGTTATGTTGTTAATACTGAAACTTTCCACGATTTAATAGAAGGTATGGTTGGGACAGACGGACACCCTATTTATAATGAAAGTACAGAAATGTTATTAAAGAAACCAGTTATTATATCTGACGAAGCACCTAAGAATAAAATATTATTCGGTTATGGTAAAAGATATTGGTATAACTATAATATGGCTCCACAAGTTGCAAGTTCTGAACATGAAAAATTTAGTGAAGGTATGATCGTTCATAGAGCTTTAGCATTTGGAGACGGTCATGTTATGGACAGTAAAGCTTTTGCTATTCTTGAAATAACTGCTGATAGTGCGTCTAGTAATACTGAGGTAAAAGGTTAATGAGAACTTACAAATTAGTTGCAGCTACTAATTTTACTGATGTTCATACTGACGAAAAATATAAAGCTGGACAAGAATTAAATGTAAGCGAAGAAAGAGCTTTAGAGCTTTTTTCTTCTCCTTATCATTTAGTTAAATATGTATCGCACGAAGACGATACAGATATAGCTAGTATTATTTCTGAAAAAGACGCACTAAAAACAGAAAATGATACTTTAAAGAAAGATCTTGAAAATTTAACTGCAGAATATGACAAGTTAAAATTACAATTAGAAAAAAACAAAGATGATACTTCTGACAAAACAGAAGATAAATCAAAAAAAAATAAATAAATAAAAAATAAGGAGTGATATTATGGCAAATAATAAATCTATTAGCGACGAGCTAATGAAAAAAGCACGTGGTTTTCTTAGAATAACTATTGAAGACGACGAAGTTATAAATACTGAAATTACTACTCTTATTAAAGCTTGTAGACAAGATTTAATAAGAAACGGTATCACTTCTACAAAAGCTGAAAGTGAAGAAGATAGTCTAATAGAAACGGCTATACTTCTTTACTTAAAAGCTGAGTTTGGGTTAGATAATAAAAATTATGAAAAATATCGTAATTCTTATGAGACTCTACGAACAGAATTATCACTAACGGACGACTATGTAAACGAGGTGGTAAAAAATGTGGAGTGATGTCTTGTATCTTTTAGAAGAAATTGAGAGTTTGGACGAGTTAAATCGTCCTCACTACTCTTATAAAGAAACTAAAGTATATGCTAATAAAATATCAGTTAAAAGAAGTGAATTTTACCAGGCACAAGCTGCTGGCTTTAAACCAGAAAAAAGTTTTGAAATAAGGACCATAGAATTTGACGAAGATAAGCACACAAAAGTTAAATACAAAGGTGTTACATACAAAATACTACGTTCTTACGAGGTAAATAGTGAGATAACAGAAATTGTATTAACGGGGCTTAATAATAATCGTGAGCAACAATAAAATAGAATTTATAGACACATCAAAAGAAGTTAAAAACACTATGGTTAAGCTTTCAAAGTCCGCCCTTCGTGCTTCTGCTAAAGTAGCTGGTAAAGCTATTAAAGCTGAAACTCAAAAACGTACAGGCCGATTATCTAAACAAGTTGGTTATTGGGCTAAAATAAATCGTGATACTGGACAACCAGAGTTACAAATTGGTTACTATTCTAAAGCGCAAGCAAAAAAGAAAGGTAAACAAGTATCACACGCTAACCCTGCTTGGGCTGAGTTCGGTGTTAAATCACATACTATTAGTATTAAAAAAGCTAATACTCTAAGCGACGGTAATATTAACTATGGTAAATCAGTTAGCCACCCAGGACTTAGAGGACAAAGTATCTTACGTAATAGTGTCTTTAATAATATAGACGCTATCAGAGAGGCACAAGCTGAATACTTAGCAGCACTTAATAAAACTATTGAAGCAGCTGGAGGAAAGATTAAAGAAAGTGAGGAGATCGAAGATGTATAATTTCTTTATTGCATTACAAAAGTTTGTTAATGAACAAAAAATAATTCCACTATATTATGAAGAAGCTTCGAAAAAAGCTAATTTCCCTTATGGTGTAATTAGTGATCCTATTAAAACTTGCCTACGTTATGGCGAATTAGTATACTTCGACATATTTATATGGACTACAGAGCCTAATACTGGTATTGAATTAGAAAAGAAGTTACAAGAACTTATCAAACTTCTTGACGGTAAAATCTTCTCGGAAGAAAGAGCCGTTATATACTTTGAAGAACAAAGACCAATATCTGATCCAGAATATACCTTAATAAAAAAACAAATAACATTTAGTATTAGATTATTTTAAAGGAGGGAAAACTAATGTTAAAAGTATTTACTGAAAATGACACTAAAAAAATTCAAATTGACGAAGGTATCGTTGTATTAAACTTAGGAAAAGATAACGAGTTAATACTTGGACCTACTCGTGGTGGTGTTGAAATGACTATTACACCAGAAATAAGAGACATAGAGTTTGACGGTAAGCGTGGTAAAACTGCTGGTATGCAAGTTATCGACGGCGAAGACGCTACTATTAAGGTTGTGTCATTATGTTGTAGTCAAGATGTATTGTTAAAAGGTTTACCTAATGCGACACTTGATACAAACAAAGTAATTAAACAAGGAGATTTTGGCCCTATAGCAAAGAGTAAATATATTGATACTATTGATGTAATTACACAAATGCTAGATAAGACTTATAAGATCCTTACATTTAATTATGGCTTACACGAAGGAGCATTTACTTATAAGGCTGCTCCTAAAGCAGAAAATGAACATAATCTTGAAATTATACCTCACTATACTATAGACGATAGTTCAAGACTATATCAAATTAAAGATAGTGAAACTTGCCCTATAACAGTTGGAGAATAAATTTAAAATATTATTCTCCTTTTTGTTTTCTATTTGAGCGATAACAAAAGGGAGAATAAAAAAGAAAGGAAAAAAAGAAATGAAAACAAAATATTTATTATTATTAAGTGAAATTATAGACAAAATGGACATTAAAGAAGAATTACAAAATTTAGATTTTAATACTGGAGACGAAAAAGAAGATCGAGAAAAATTAGGAGCTGCTCTTATAACTTTGATTATTACTAGAATTTATAAATGTGAAAAAGAAGTTTATACTTTTGTAGCTAATTATAGAGGTTATCACCCTTCTAAACCAGTATTTACTGATGAAGATACAGAAGATATTAAAACAGAAAAAAATAAAAAATATGAAGAAGATTTAAAACTTGCTTTAGAAAAAGCAGAAAATGAAGATATAATCGCATTATTTAAGGAAATAAGTAAATTACCAGGTGTTGCGAGTTTTTTATCTATAGCGTAAGTATCGGTACTGCGGAGGTCTTACGAATATTATATAAGCATTATGGCGGTATTGACTGGTTTGAGGACAAGCCGTCTTTTTTATTGGGCGAGTGTTTAGATAATGGTATAAAAAAAGAAACTGAATTACCTAAACTAATTAACGAAATTGTTAAGAAATTATCGCACGAAAAAACTTTTGTTCCACAACTAGAACAAAAGCCAAAAAAGAAAATGCGAAGCGCAGAAGACATTATGAAAGATTACGGTTTGGGAGGTGTTAAACTTGGCTAATATATTTAGTTTATATGGATCTATTTTTATAGATAATGAGAAAGCTAATAAAGCTATAGACGGCACTACTAAAAAAGGAGAAAGCTTCGCCTCTAAATTAGGCGGAGTTTTTTCTAAAGTTGGTAAAGGGGCTCTTGCTTTAGGTGGTACCTTGACTACCGCTGCTACTGCTATTGGTGGTTTAGCTTTAAATACTTCAAAAAATGTAGATCAAGCTATGAACTCATTTATTGTACAAACTGGTATAGCAAAAAATGAGTCTGGAGAGTGGCAGAAAGCCTTAGAGGATATATACAAAAATAATTATGGAGAGAGTTTCGAAGATATAGCTAACTCAATGGCTTTAGCTTCGCAAGAATTAGACGGGTTTAATCCTTCACAAATAAAAGCGGTTACAGAGAATGCTCTTGCGTTACGAGACACTTTTGGTGTTGAAGTAAATGAGTCTATAAGAGCAACAAAAGCTTTAATGACACAATTCGGAATATCGGCAGACGAAGCGTATAACTTAATAGCCCAAGGTGCGCAAGCTGGTCTTGATTTCTCTGGAGAGTTAGTCGACAATATTAATGAATATTCTGTACAGTTTGGTAAATTAGGTTTATCTGCGGAAGATATGTTTAATATATTTCAAAGTGGTGCAGATGCTGGAGCTTGGAACTTAGACAAAATCGGCGACGCCGTTAAAGAGTTCTCTATAAGAGCAATAGACGGATCTAATACAACTATAGAAGGTTTTACTAAACTTGGTTTAAATGCTGACGATATGGCTAAAAAATTCGCTGCTGGTGGAGATACCGCTAAAGAAGCTTTCTATCAAACTATAGACGCTATTAAAGCAATGGATGATCCAGTACAACAGTCTATCGTTGGCGTTGATTTGTTTGGTACTATGTGGGAAGATTTGGGACCGGAAGTTGTAACTCAATTAGGATCAATTAGAGAAATGTACGACGGTACAGCAGATTCTATGAATAAGATTAAAGAGGTAAAATACGATGACATAGGAAGTATGTTTGAAGGTTTAAAACGCAATGTACAAATGTTACTCCTTCCTTTAGGTAATGCTTTAATGCCTTTAATTGTATCTATTATGAATTTAATTATGAATAATATGCCTTTAATAGAAGGCTTGATAAATCAATTAACGCCAGTTATTACTCAACTATTTAATGCAATTATTCCGTCGGTGCAGACTATTATAGAGACTGCTTTACCAATGTTTGCTACTTTGACAGAAACTATTTTACCTATATTCATCAATTTATTAAGCACTTTACTGCCTCCTATTATGCAAATAGTGGAGGCTTTACTTCCAGTCTTTGTAGAACTTATAAATATGTTATTACCACCTATATTACAAATAGTTCAAATGGTCTTACCTTTATTACTTAACTTAATTCAACCACTATTGCCTTTACTATCTCCTATACTTCAATTATTACAACCTTTTATTGATTTATTGATGTTAATATTGCAACCTTTAACAGAATTACTTAATTTAATACTTCCACCTTTAGTAAGTATATTAAATGTAATTATACAAAGTATTATTCCAATGTTATCAGCGCAATTTACTTACGTAGCTAATATTATTGGTAGTGTCTTTGGTACTGCTATTAGTTATATAACATCACAAATACAAGTTGCTAAAAATATATTTATGAATATTATAGACTTTATTAAAAATGTATTTACTGGTAATTGGAAAGCTGCTTGGCAAAATGTTAAAAATATATTTAGTAATATAATTAGTGGTATAGGTAATATCTTTAAGTTACCTATCAACTTCATAATTGACGGTATGAACGCATTTATTAAAGGTCTTAATAAATTAAAAATTCCAGACTGGGTGCCTGGTGTTGGTGGTAAAGGTCTTAATATACCTTTAATTAAAAAACTTCGTGTAGGTATGGAATATGTACCTTACGACGATATGCCAGCACTACTACATAAAGGAGAACAAGTCTTAACTGCTGACGAAGCTAAAGATTATAGAGAAAATAAGAACTCTATCGTTAATAATAATGAAACAAATAACTTTAACTTAACTATAAACTCAACAGAGCCACTATCTCCAGCAGAAACTGCTAGACAAACTCGTAAAGCTTTACAAGAATATAATTTAAGACATGGAAGGGCGTGATTAAATGGAAAGAACTTTAATATATAAAAATCATAAAGGAGATATGATTACTTTTACATATAAACCGCCTTTTCTTCTTAGTATCTGCGACGGTTTTCACGAAACAGTTGGTACTGTTAATAGTGTAAGTTCTGCGTATGGTGTTGGTACTACTTGGAACGGTACAAGTATAGGTCAAAGAGATTTAACTATCAAAGGTACTATAACAGATAATATACAAGAAAATAGATTATTATTATATGATATGTTCCCTCTTAATAGTGAAGGTACTCTTTACTATTATGAAGGAGATATTGAAAGAAAAATAACTTGTCTTGTTGAAAAAGTATCTATTCCAGAAAAGAAAGGTTTTACAAGAGACTTTTCTATATCTTTAGTATGTCCTAACCCTAGATTTTCCGCTTTGGCTGCTACTATCTTATCTATGGCTACCTGGACACCAGCTTTTAAATTTAAACTTGTTATACCAGAAAATAAAGGTATCAAGTTTGGTACTAAAAATACTACATCTATGGGAACAACAGAAAATACTACCGAAATTGATTACGGTATGACTATTAAATTTAAAGCTAATGATACTGTTAAAAACCCATATCTATTTAATGTTACTACACGTGATATTATACAGATAGAAAAAACTATGTCTGCTGGCGATCAAATAATAATCACTACTCACATAGATAATAAGAACGTTATTTATAAAAACGCCGTTACTGGCGAGGAAGAAAACATAAACTATCTAATAATGTATGGTAGTAAGTATTTACAAGTACCTAGCGGAACTAATACATTTAGAAGTGGTGCAGACTCTGGTGAGGACAATTTAGAGACCACAATAGAATTTTTACCAGAATATGAGGCGGTGTAATTATGGAAACTATATCATTAAATGTATATGATCGTGATTTAAAGCCACTTGGTGTTATAGACAGTTATAGTTCTCTACGCTGGCGTCGTAAATATTTTGAAGCTGGCGATTTCGAGCTTAGTTTAAACCTTACTAAAAACAATTTTAAACTTTTAAATTATGATAATATCATAGTTAGAAGTGATTTAACAGAAAATGACGAGTTTGGAATTATAGAGTCTTGGAAGTTTAAGGATGACGGAGACAAAGTTACTATAACTGTATATGGTAGTTTTGGTTTATCTTTATTAAAAAGAAGAATAATAAAGACACGTATAAATTATAGTGGTAACTATATAGGTGCATTTAGAAAGCTCTTAACTACAATGAGAGCTTTTTCTTTATTAGAAATTACAGACAGTGATATTACTAGCGATAAAGTAGATTTTCAATGTACATATAAAAACGTATATGATTATCACGAAAAACTATCAAGAGCTTCAAATATCGGAGCTAAAATTGTTTTAGATTTAAAAAATAGAAAGTATAAATATGTTAATTATGTCGGTAAAGACCGTACAGAAGAACAGAAAGTTAATACTAGATATGAATTTAGCGAAGATAAATCAAACTTAGACGCAGCAGAATATACATATAGTCGTAAAAATATGATTACTGATGTTTTAGTTGGTGGAGCTGGCGAAGACTCAGCTAGAATATTAAGAACTGTAACAAAGGTTACAACAGATACACACGACTTTGATATTAGAGAGGCTTTTGTAGACGCAAAAAGTCAAAGTAATAAAGATTTATCTACTACTGAATATAACGCTATATTAGATAATTTAGGACAAGAAAAAATAACAGATCCTACCGAGAGTTTCGAGGCTACTGTACACGCTACGCATTATAGAAAATACTGGGACTTAGGAGATATTGTTAATATCAAAAAAGAAACCTGGGAAATAGCACAAAAACAAAGAATTACAGAAGTTGAAGAAGTTATTGAAAAAGGAAAGCATAACGTAACACCAGTTTATGGTACACCTATTGCAGAAACGTTCGAAAATGAAGATTAAAAGAAAGGAAGGACATTATGGAAAAGTTTAGTTTTTTTAACGACATAAATGACGACAGAGTCTACTACGCAGAAGACTTCGCTCGTCACTTAAAAAAATACTTTACAAATGGTATTTTCAACAATGAGTTAAAAGTCATAGCTAATAATGATATGACTATCACAATACAAGAAGGAGACGCTAATATTGAAGGATATCGTTATACTAATACTGGTAATCTGATTAAAACGATAGAAATTGCTGACGGAACATTAAAAAGAATTGATAATGTTGTTGTTCGATTAGATTTAACTAATAGGTTAATATCAGCACAAATAATCAAAGGAATTTTCTCTGATAATCCTTCGGCTCCAGCTTTAGTTAGATCCTCAACCATTTATGATATTAAATTAGCTGAAATATATGTAGGTGCTGGTGTAACATCTATAACGCAGTCTAGTATTACAGATACGAGATTTGAAGAGTCTGTATGTGGTGTGGTGGCTTCTACTGTAGAAACATTAAACACAGAAGAAATATATGATCAATTATATACTAAATATAATGAGTATATAGCAGCAACAGAAGATTCATTTACAACTTGGTTTAATCAAATAAAAAATCAACTAGACTCTGATGCTGCAGGACATCTGACTAATCAAATAATGAAGATAGTTGATAGTTCTTTAAAAACTAAAAATCAAATTTTATTGTCACAAAATTGGATATTTAATAATGACACAAATTATTATGAATATGACGTATCTGATGAAAATATAAATGAAAATACTTTTGTTTTTGTGTTATTGGATGTAGAAAATCAAATAAAAATGGGAAATGCGACTGTAAATTCATATGCTAATGGTTATAAAATATCAGCTGCATTTAAGCCGAACAATTCAATTTCAATTTTATTATTATATCAATTAGCTAATTTAAATTTGATAGAGGAGGAATAGTATGCAAGGATTTATAAATAGTGTTAATAATCCAACTAAATTGGTTAGATCTCGATTAATATCTGAGGCAGCATGGGAACAACATGAAATTAATTATCCAACTGGATTTACAAAAGAAAATTGTGTTGTTTTGTCGTGGGTTCGTTACCTATATGAAAATAATAATATTGTCTTAAAAAATCAAATATATGGTTTATATGATAACTTAGGAGGAGCATTTAATAGTGTTGTATATAACGATAATGGTGTTACAATTACTGTTAATAATAATGTTTCGTCATCAAGTGAGAGAAAAGCTTTGTTGGAAGTTATATTCATGAAAGTGAGATAAGTGTTATGATAATCAGTGTAAATAAAAATTTTTGTGATATAAAAGAAAAAACTATACTTAATAAAGGCGAATATAATATTAATAAATGTATTTTTGAATTTTCTGAAGAATATAAACAACTAACAAAAAAAGCTGTTTTTTTTATTGATAAAAAAGCATATGAAGTTATAGTTCATGCCAATAATACCTGTGATATTCCAGTTGAGGCTTTGAAAAAGAGTGGATATGTGTATTGTGGTATATATGCTTTTTATATAAGTGATGGTCAGGAAATATTGAGGTATAGTCCTTCTCCGGCGAAAATATTCATAAATAATGGTACATATGATCCAAATATAACTGGTTCTGAAAAAATAACTCCGACACAGTACGAACAATATGAACAAGCATTGAACGATGGTTTAAATGAAGTTAGAGAAGAACTTGAGTCAGTTAAACAAATTGGACAAGTTGTTGATAAAAAAGGCTTAGAGGCAGAAAACCAAGGCAACTATGCCAAAGAACAAGGCGACTACGCAAAAGAGCAAGGACTGAAAGTAGAAGAAATGGCAAATGAAGAAATTCAAAAATTGGAAAATAAAGCCAATTCCGGTGTTTTTAATGGAAAGGACGCAACAATTAATGGATTTAATACATTGAATATCGTTGCTGGAACAAATATTGATTTAAAACAAGAAAATGACACGCTTGAAATAAATAACACATATCAATATGATGATAGTGATTTAGTAAAGCAAATAGACAATATTAATGATAACTTTAAAAATTATTCTCTAATAACTGAAACTGGTAATAAATTGGATTTAACAATAGATAGTAAGACATATATAATGACTTTAAAATTGAAAGATAAAGATGATAATGTACTATCGACAGGCAGTGTTGATTTACCAATTGAATCAATGATAATCAATGTTACATATGACAATGATAATGAGAAACTAACATTTACATTGCAAAATGGTAGTGTCATAGATGTACCGTTAGACAGTTTAATAAGTGGATTGGTTAATGAAACTGACTTAAAAGACACCCTAAAAGATTATGTTAAAAATACTGATTATGCGACGAGTTATAAAGCCGGTGTAATTAGAACAGGTGGAGGTGCTACACTGAATAATTATGGAGTAATATCACCTGCAGTGCGTAATTATGCGGAATATAATGCAAGTGGAGATACCTTATTTTTGTCTAAAGGAACCTTTGAAAATGCAATTGCTGGTAAGAATTTAGAAACAGCCAATAATAAGGTTAATTTAGTAAATGAAAATTCAACGGATACACAATATCCAAGTGCTAAATGTACCTATGAAATTAAAAATAATTTAGATAGGTTAAAAGATAATGTACTTGAGGTTGGAGAGGCAAGCGATACATATATTCATGTTGAGGATAGTTCTTTAAATGAATTAAAAGAATTAGAAGTTGAGGGCGTCTGTGAACAAGAAACTACTACTGGTAAAAATTTATTACCTAATAAAATTCAATCAAAGACTGTTAATGGTATTACTTGCACAAATAATAATGATGGAACTGTCACTTTAAATGGAACTGCTACTGCGAAAACGTACTTATCTCCATCTTCTGCGGGTTTTATATCATTATCTTTAGATGGTGATTATACGTTTAGTGCAAATACTTATAACAATATATCATATGCTTTATATCATGGTTCTGCAGAAACATTTTTTTGGGCCGTTACTTCTGACAAGACTTTTAGTGCTACAGGTTCTTTTGGCAATGTAAGACCTCAAATAAATATTGAAAGTGGTGTAACCCTAAACAATGTTATAGTTAAATTCCAACTTGAAAAAGGCTCAACGGCTACAGAATATGAGCCATATACAGAAGGGCAAGCAACACCTTCACCTGATTATCCGCAAGAAATTAAAACAATAACAGATAGTTTGAGTATGACTAGCAATAATGGAAAAGATGAAACAGAAGAAAATTATCTTGAAAGTGTCATAACTGCCAACCTTCCAGAAGGGGAATTTATAGGTAAATTAAATGATACTTATAAAAATACATTAAAAGTAGTTTATAAAGAAGACGGAAAACATCATTTAGTATTAAACAAGATTATTAGTAAGACTGTTTTAAATGGAACTCAACCAATTAGCTATTCAAAAGTGATTAATGATGATAAATTTGTTGCACAATTTAATATAGGAACTGCTATCAAATCAAGTTCAACAATGATTTCTGATAAATTTATTTATATGTCTAATGGTTGGGCAAGTAATTCAGAAAATATTTCCACTGGTGGTTCAAATAACAATCTATTGCAAATGAAGATATTACAATCAAGACTTGAAGAAATTTCAAGTAATGGGCTAACCAATTGGCTATCAACACATCCTGTAGAAGTATATTACGCACTAGAAAATCCATATGAAGTCGATCTAGGAATTGTAGATATGCCTTTATCTTATAGCGGAGTAACCAACATATTTACTGATAGTGATTTATTACCAAAAATCAATGCCAAATATTATAAAGACTTTAAACTATCAATAAAAAATTATATCAATAGTTATATAGATAATAAGTTAAACGAATTACAATCAACTGCAAATGATGTTGCAACTGCAGATAATACACAATCAGATGAAAATCAGAATAGTGATTTGAGTTAGGAGGTAAACATGGAAAATATAGTACAACTTGTTTTTAATTATGGTATTGGTTTTGTAATTGTTGGCTTATTTATCTACGACTGGTTTACAAATAAAAAAGACATTAAAATGACACTAAAACAAAATGAGAAATGTCTCGGGGAAATATCTGTTTCAGGAAAAAATACAGAAAAAAGTTTAACACTATTACAACAAAGTATGAATCTTGTTCAACAATCAATGGATGAACAGAAAGAAATAATGCTTACGCATGATAAAAAAACTGAGCACACACAATTTATTGTGGAAGAAATAAAAAATAATTTAGAAAAGAGGTAAATAATTTATGAAAAAAGCATGGGATGATTTAAAGAGTTTTGTAACAGTAATAATGACATTAGCAATGGTTGTGTTATTATTTGTACCGCTTGAAGTTAACAAAGAGGTATTAATGCTATTTAGTACTTCATACGGAGCAGTAATGACATACTTTTTTAATAAAAAAAAGGAGGTTGAGTAAATATGGCAACTACAGATAAAAGAACGGAAGAATCAGAAATTATTGGAATTGTAGAGGGAGATGAGTAGTTATGATTAAAGGTCAAAAGTCTATTCGTGGGGGTATAGAAGATTTTCTATGCCCATTCACAGATATGTATATAACGCAGGGTTCAAATAGTAATTTTTCCCACAAAGGAATAATGGCAAATGACGTAAGAGGATTGCAATCTGGAATTAAATATCCTTACTATGCACCTTGTACTTCTAAATGTTTAAAAACATATCCATCATCAGGACAAGCAATGTGGCAATCTGTAAATAAAGTTAGATTTGCAAATGGGAGAATAGATTACGCTACATATATGACAGCACATGATAATAGTTTAGACGTAAAAGTAGGGCAAGTTGTTCCTCAAGGAAGTCAATTAGGTAATATGGGAACCAAAGGTGTTGGAACAGGTGTTCATTGTCATATTGAGGTATCGCAGTCATCAGATACAACTTGGAGAAAGAAATCTAGTTTTGTTTATAACGGCAGAACATATCCTATATATGGTTTTAATAATGAATATGATCTAGATGATTGTTATTTTGTTGATAATACCAATATATTAAATGGTATGGGAGGTAATTGGAGAACAACAGATAAAGTGCCAGTAAATAATCCACAGCCTCAAGGTGCAGACCAAATACTTTACAAAGGCAGTAAAGTAAGATTTAATGGAGTATTTAAAGTAGATATTCTAAAAAGTCCATTGTCAAGTAATTTGTTCGGTTGTTGTCAACTAACAGGTTGTTCTTATAATTCATATAAAGCTGAAAAAGTAAAGTCTTATCACTGGTTACCAACAGGACCATTTGTAGAATGCGATGTAAATGGAAACCCTACAAAAGACCAAGTCCTAAGTGGTAGTAATTCATATGTTAAGAATGATAGCATTTATACTGTGGAAGATATAGACACAAAAAGTAATTCAGCTAAACTTATTATAGATGGTAGAGTAGTATGGGTATTTAGTAAATATTTATATGAAGTTAGCAATAGTTAAAAATTGTATTTTTATTTATAAAAACAGCTGAAATATACAAAATTTATTTAGATAAAAATGTAAAATTACAATAAAAATGTACTGTATTTAGTCAAAATTGACTCTTTGCAGTACATCTTTTTTTGTGCAATAATTTGGCACGAAAGGGGGATTTTATATGTTTACAAAAATCTTAAATGAAGATGAAACAAAAAAGTTTGTTGAATTGACATCATTAAAAGCAAGTAAAGTTTTCATAAGCAAAAACAAAAAATATTATTATGCTATTATTTTTAATCAAAATATTAAAATAAGAATTAGCAGAGAATTAGCTAGTAAGTTTATATAATAAAGGGATTACTAAACAATAAATGCTTTCCAAGATAGGATAGTGTAAAATTATTTTAGAAAGTGATATATTAAAAGAGGCTATCTTTAGTTGGTTAGCTTCTTTTTTTTGGCTTTATTTTATTTGTGGCTTTTGTTTGTGATAAAGTTATTGTGTCAATTCTTCTGTACCAATATCGGTTAAAATAGCTTTCCCTCTATTATCAGGCATAGTATAACGTTGATTTAAATATCTTAGAGCAGCACTTAGCTCGCCGTTTGCACCGCCATACTGAGTTACGAGATACTTTGCCATTTTTAAATCTTTTGTTTTTATATCAATAGGGTATTGTAATCTTTTTTCATATGCCCACATTAGTTCATTCCTCCTTCCCATGGCCAAGATGTTTCTTCCCATAAGAATGGTTGATTAATTAAAACATTACTGCTTATAGATATAGGACCATAGTTAGCCTCATATTCTTCCTTTAGAGCATTAGCTCTTTCTCTGTAATCATTAAATAAAGTTAGTAGGGAACTATTATCTGGGTTGATATCTAAATATAAATTTAGTTCATGGGCCGCAAAAGCATTTTCAGCCATATCTAGGTATAATTTTTGTTGGTCAGTAGTTGCGGTTAAATTAACTGGTTGATAATTATCATATTCTGAATAAAGATTTGAAAATAAGTTACCTTTTTGGAATCCTTCACTAGGGGTGAATAGAGTAACAGGACTATTATTGTTAGTTACTTGATTTTGAAAATTGTTATTTACTGATGGGACATTTGTCATAAAATCATCATAATTTGTGTCAAAATCATTCATGTTGTTATTTCTATCCATTTGGTAACTATTTCTTAAATAATTATAGTTATACATACATCCTCCTTCAAAATAATTTATTCTATATGTTTTACTAAGTATAGGCAAATAACTCATTTTTATAAAATAAAACGTATATTTTTAAATTTTGTAAATATAATAAAAATGAATATTAAATATTTTAGCACTCTCTATTGACAAGTGCTAAAAGAAGTGGTATAACTATAATTGTGAAAGGAAGATGATATTATGTTAATACCAAAATTATATTTTGATGATTCATTAAGTAATTTTTTTGAAGGAGATTCTACAAAAATGAAGTGTGATATTTATGAAAAAGAAAATAAATATTATGTTGAAATGGATTTGCCTGGTTTCAAGAAGGATGAAATTAAGATTGAATGCAATAAAGGCAATTTAGTTATTTCCGCTGAAAAATGTGAAAAAGATGATGAAGAGGATAATGAACGTAATTATCTTCGTCGTGAAAGAGTTTATAATAAATACTCTAGAAGTTTCTATTTAGGAGATGTAGCAGAAGAGGAGATTAGCGCTAAGTTTAGCGATGGTACTTTGACTGTTGTTGTTCCTAAAAAACAAGAAGTTGAAACTAAAAAATATATTGATATTGAATAATCAAATAGACCCCGTGGGGTCTATTTTTTTGTAAAAAAAAACTAGTTCAATGAACTAGTTAATTTAGTTTTGTACCACAATTAGTGCAGAATTTTTCATCGCCATTAATTTTTGTACCACAGTTAGTACAAAATTTATTAGAGTCTGTACTAGGGGTAGTATTATTTGTATTTGTAGTATTTTGATTATTATTGTTTTCCCCAATTGGTCCATTAGGTGAAGTTATAACATCTTTATCAAATACTTTATCAGAGAATCCTAATATTGGGTACATAATAAATGGGAATAATGTCATTAATATGGCATATCCAACTTCTTGATGGAATTTTTTAGCGATGTTGTAATTACAAAAGAACATAGCTACCAGATTTGCTAAACTACAAAGTGTACTTAGCCCTGGGATATGTAACAATGATACGATTGTTCCGGAAATGATAAGTAAGAACCACCACCAATTAAGTCCGGCAATTTCTACTAAAATCCAAGAGTTATAAAAGGGAATAATTGCCTCCCAACCTTGTTTGCCGGCTTTTACAAATACTTTCCATAAAGCAACTAGGTAAACAACTAAAACTGCTAATACAATTAAGCCAATGATTAATGCAAAGGCACCTAATGCTACAAATAAGTTATCATAATTAGAACTATACATAATTTCCTCCTTCTCCTAAATTATAATATATTACTTTCATTATCTCAATATGTTTCTTAGATATTATTTTCTGCTTGTAAAGCGGTAATAGCAACAACGCCTACAATATCATCAGCAGAGCAACCTCTTGATAGGTCATTAACTGGTTTTGCAAGACCTTGGGTTACTGGTCCATAGGCATCAGCGTGAGCTAGTCTCTCGGTAATTTTATAGGCAATATTTCCAGCATCTAAGTCTGGGAATATTAAAACATTAGCGGATCCTGCTACAGTAGAATTAGGAGCCTTTTTCTTTGCAACTTCTGGTATGATAGCTGCATCAAACTGCATTTCGCCATCAGCATTATAGTTTGAATAGTTTTGTTTAAATATTTTAACAGCGTTACTTACTTTATCAACATCACTACACTTAGATGTGCCAAAAGTTGAATGTGATAGGAAGGCAATGTTAGGTTCTTCCTCAACTAATAGTTTAAATGTTTCAGCGGATGTTTTGGCTATTTCACTAAGTTCCTCACTTGTTGGATTTTGGACCATTCCACAATCAGAATAAACAAATACCCCGCTAGCTCCATAATTACAATTTGGGACATCCATTAAAAAGAATGATGAAGCGATTTTTGTATTAGGGGCAGTTTTTAAAATTTGAAGAGCCGGTCTTAATGTATCAGCAGTACTGTTTATCGCACCACTAACTTGACCATCTGCTAAGCCTAATTTAACAAGCATACAACCAAAATATAGATAATTGTTTAGAATAGTATTTCTAGCATCTTCCATTGAGATGTTTTTCTTTTTACGTAATTCATAGAAGTTATTAATAAGTTCTTCTGTTTTTTCATAATTTTTAGGGTCAATAACTTTTATATCGGAAATATATATATTATTATCTTTGGCAAGAGAATATATAGCGTCTTTTTCACCAACTAAAATAATATTAGCAAACCCTTCATCTGTTATCTTTCTTGCAGCTTCTATTGTTCTAATGTCACTTGTTTCGGGAAGAACAATAGTCTTTAAATTTTTTCTTACTCTTTCTTTAATATTATCAATAAATTTCATTTCAATCCTCCATACATTATAATTTTAACAGAAAAAAATATAGTAGAATCAAAAAATAACATTATTTGACACAATTAAACAAAAAACAAGATGTTAAATTAATTTTTTCATCTTGTTATTTATTTCTTCATATTTCTCTTTATTTTCAGAATAAAAATTTTCAAACATATCGATATTTTCTCCACATATTATATGAGTGTTTATTTCTTCCATTAAATTTTTGGCATATGTTTCTTCTTCTTTTTGCATTATCCTTTTAATGTTTCTTCTTTTATTCAAATTAAATTTAATGAACTTTTTATTAATAATAATTGAAGAATTATCTTTGGTTAGAAATTTGTTGTTGGTTGGATCTAAATAATAAACCTTATCGTTATATTCACTAATGGTAATTAAGTGATTACCTATAATAGACTGTAAAAAAGAAATATCAGCTGAATCTTTTTTTATTAATGCTGGAATAGTATAAGATTTAATATTTTTTTCTTGTAAGATATCATTGAGAAGTGTTGCTATATGTCTACAACAAGCTAGACCAGTTATAGTTTCAGTACCCAGTGATCTAAGAATATCCTTATTGTTATCTGTGCAATATTTAAAATGTTTATTATATGATAAATAACCATTGTTAAGCGCAAATGTTAATCCTGCATTTATATCTATTGGACTCTTTAATTCTAGTTTATCATTTAATTTTACATAAGATTTTACTACATCTTTGTATATAGAAACTATATCTTCAATATCTTTGGTGTAGTGTTCTGGAAATGATAGTATTAAAAATAAATACGTGATGTTTGATAATATGTTTATATCCATTGGAATCATCGTACTGAAATCGGTATTGAGTGCTAAAAGGAGAGAGGTAAAGGATGATACTGGGACAAATACGTTCCCAATTTTTCTTGCTGTGTCTATTTTGGGTTTAAAGTCATTATAATTAATATTTTTTAGTAGGGTTTTATAAAGATATAGTAAATTATTCATCTTATCCTTCCTTTTCTTGCACTTATTGTACTCTTTTACAATATACTTGTAAACTGATATTTTTTATGCACTAGCAATTTTTCATTATATCGGTTATAATTATTTTGGTGATTTAAATGGAACGTTTACAAAAGGTGATAGCTCAAGCTGGAATTTGTTCAAGAAGAAAGGCTGAAGAGTTAGTAAAGGATGGAAAGGTTAAAGTTAATAATGAGGTAGCAACACTTGGAATGCAGGTAGAATCTAGTGATACTATTACTGTGTGTGGGAAACTTATAAGAAAAGAAGAGAAGGTTTATTTTCTTCTTAATAAGCCAAGGGGTGTTATTTGTACTGCAAGTGATGATAAGAATAGAAAAACAGTTGTGGATTTAATTAAAACGGATAAAAGAATATATCCAGTAGGAAGACTTGATTATGATACTACAGGAGCTCTTATTTTAACTAATGATGGTGAACTTGCTAATGTACTTATGCATCCAAAAAATGGAATAACGAAAGTCTATTATGTAAAAATGGAAGGTAAGTTACTTGGGGATGAAATTCATACATTAGAAAGAGGAATTGTCGTAGATAATAAAACTTTAAAACCTGATAAGATTAAATTTAGAAAGTATGACGCTAGTACTAATGTTACTTATGCTTCTGTTATTTTACACGAAGGCCATAATCATGAAATAAAAAAATTATTTGAATATATTAATCATCCAGTCATAAAATTAAAGAGAGAAAGTATTGCATTTTTAGATATCTTATCACTAAAGAGTGGAGAATATAGAATGTTAAATCCAAAGGAGGTACAAAAACTATATAGTTTGAAATAGTTTAATGGCGCATTATTCTAGTCAACTTATTTGTTATGAGGACGGGGATAAACTATCGTTAAAGAGCACATCTATGAAACCTCTGGTGTTTGCTTCTGATGCCCAATTGGGGGTTAATGCTGGAGATGAAAATTATGGGCCGGATGTAATGGCATATATCTTTGGACCCATAGTTTGTGGAGACCTAATTTTGTAGTAAGCCTATACGGACATATTCTGACGGACTTATTATGAGTTAGGAGTAAAAACCTACTTTGTGGCGAAAGTTATGAGTAGCGTAGCTTGTCTTGAGTGAGAGCTTTGGAATTAGGTTAAGGACTTCTTGTTTTGGCCAAAAATAAGTTTTCTATACTATGAAATTACTCTTGCAAAAAAGGATTAATAACAAAGATTGTTGGGGAGGAAATCTCCTAGAGTGTATCTAAATGTGAGATTAAAGTTGGTACTAAGTGGTAATCAAGTTGTATGAATGGTGACATCATACTGATTTCTTTAAAGGGGAACCGCAATACTGGTAACGGTATGTAGAAATTGGGGAAAGCCTACTTGACCTAAGACTAAGGATTTATCATGTTTAGAGCCATTATTATAATTATTATGAAGAAAAAAAGTAAAAATAAAAATACAAAATGGATTATTACAGTAACAGTATTAGCGTTTATTATTTCTATTGGAATGAGTTTATTTAGTGAAATTGTTTTAGATGATGTTGAACTTATGGTCGCTATTGTTATAACTTTGTTGTTTGTAATATTAGGAATTATTTTTGATATTGTAGGAGTAAGTGTTACTTCGGGAAATATTAAAGTGTTTAATAGTATGAGTTCAAAAAAAGTTAAGGGAGCTCATGTTGCGGTGAAACTTATTAAAAATGCTAGTAAAGTATCATCTGTTTGTTGCGATGTAATAGGGGATGTATGTGGGGTTGCATCAGGATCAGCAGGAGTTATAATTGTCACTATTTTAATTACTAATTATCAGGTTAATGACTTGTTAGCGAGCATTTTAACAACAGCTATTATTTCAATGCTTACTATTGGAGGTAAA
Source organism: Clostridium sp. CAG:417 (assembly GCA_000432835.1). Classification (GTDB taxonomy): domain Bacteria; phylum Bacillota_I; class Bacilli_A; order RF39; family UBA660; genus CAG-417. Next base: position 30,930 of record FR890371.1, read on the forward strand.
GCTATTGGTAAAGGTTTTGCAATCGATAAAAGCACAAAAATAATATATTTTGTATCAAGAATACTTAGTGTATTTAAAAAATAAGGAAATGGTCTATGAACCATTTTTTCTTTTATAGAGTATAAATACATATAAAAATATTGTTAGAAGATGTAAAAATATGATATAATCTAACTATTGGTAATTGGTGCAGTAAGAAGTGTTGCACCTTAATAATATTAATAGGGTGATGTAAAGGTGAAAGAATATATAAAGAAACATATTTTAGAAATACTTAAAGTGGATGAGGATAAAATAAAAATAGAGATACCTCCAAAAGATAATATGGGAGATTATAGTATTCAGTGTGCTAATTTAAGAAATGAAGAGTATTCAAATCCTATAGAGATAGCAAACCTAATTAGAGAAAAATTTAATGATGAAGAAAATAACTTTTCGTTAATTAAAGTGATGGGACCATATATTAACTTTTATTTAAATTATGAAAAGTTTAATGCGGAAGTAATCAAAGATATAGAAATAAATGATCATTATGGTTCTCTAAACCAAGGAAATAATGAAGCTTTACTTATAGAGCATACTTCTATTAATCCTAATGCTGAACCTCATATTGGAAGATGTAGAAATAGTTTAATTGGAGACTTCATGAGTAATTTATATGGGTTTACAGGATATGAGGTTGAAAGACATTATTTTATTAATGATATTGGTAAAAAAATTGCTCTTCTGGTTATCGGAATAGAAGAGTATGGATTAAAAGATGGTAATTTTTCATCTATTTTAGATACATATGTAAAAATTAGTAATAGGGCAAAAGAAGATGAAAGTATAGATCAGAAGGCATTTTATTATCTTCAACAAGTAGAAAGTGGTAACACTGAGATGGTACAAAAGTTTAAAGAAATCACTGATATATGTGTTGAAAGACAATTACAAATATTTGATACTTTAGATATTCATTTTGATGTATTTACACATGAATCTGATTTTGTTTATAATAACTATTTAGATAATATATTAAAGAGACTAGATAAAACTGGTAGGTTACATGAGGATGAGTTAGGAAGACTATATGTAGATTTATCCGGATATGATATACCAACTAGAGAACCAGTGTTAGTATTAACTCGTTCTAATAAAACATCACTATATCCTATGAGAGATATTGCTTATACAATTCATAAAATAGAACTTAATCCAAAAAATAATTTTATTGTTTTAGGTGAAGATCAAGAAGTTTATATGAAACAGATTAGTGCAGTATTAGATATCTTGGGATATAAGGCTCCAAAACTTATTTCATACTCATATGTTTTATTAGATGGTGACAAGATGTCTACTTCTGCTGGTACTGTTGTTTTAGTTACTGACTTTATGAAGGCCGTAAAGAACACTTTGATAAATGAATTTAACAAAAGAAATAGTGAAATATCTGTGGATAAGTTAAATATATTAGTAAATGCTTGTATTAAATTTACAATGTTAAATGTTTCAAAGAATAAAATAGTTAACTTTAATTTAGAAAATGCAACTAGTTTTGTAGGGGAATCTGGAATGTATATCCTATATAGTTTGGTAAGAATTAATTCTATATTAAAGAATAATAATATTGAATTAACAGAAGAAATTAAATTTAATAATGAAATAGAAAATAAATTAGTTAAAGAATTATCTTTATTTCCTGAAGTAATAGATGAATTGTTAACATCAAATGAACCAGCTCATTTAACTAAATATATTTTTGGAATTGCAGGTTTATTTTCAAAGTTCTATGAACAAGTTAATATATCAAATGAAGTTGATGTTGTACTAAAATCTTCAAGAATAAGATTATTAAAGAGTACTGCTAAAGTATTGACTAATGCTTTAAGTATATTAGGTATTAAGACAATAGATGAGTTATAAAAAATTTAGTGGAACTAATCATATTGGTTGGTTTCTTTTTTTATTACATTGACTATTATAGCCTTTGAATATTATAATTTGATATAGTAGGAAGGTATTAGTATTATGAAGAATAAAAATAAAAAAGTAGTAGTGTATGTATGTTTAATTATTTTATGTATAAGTGTTGGTTATGTCAGCTATGTTTGCTAACTGCTATGCTTTAAAAAATGTTGATGTTAGTAGTTTTGATACGAGTAGTGTAGGAGATATGAATTCTATTTTTTATAACTGTTCATCGTTAACATCTCTTGATATTAAAAATTTTAATACGAGTAATGTTACTTCATTTTCTAATGCTTTTTATGGATTATCATCTGTTACATCTGTTGATTTTAGTGGACTAGATTTTCATACAATGAGTGTTATTGAAGAAATTTTTAATGGCGCTTCTAATCTTTTAAGTGTTAATTTAAGTAAGACAAAATTTAGTAGTGTTACAACATTGTATGGTTTGTTAGGTGGTGCTTCAGCAGTAAAGACTCTAAATTTGAGTGGAGCTGACTTTTCAAGTGTAACAGATATTTCAAGTGATTTTGCAGTAGGCAATACAGCCCTTGAATCTATTAATTTAAGCGGAGTAAATTTCTCATCTTTAACAAAGGCACAAGCTATGTTTTATAATTTAAATAAATTAAAAACAATAAATATGAGTAATATAGTTGCTCCTAAACTAACAGATATTACAGCTATGTTTAATTCTTGCTCAGTTCTTGAAACAGTAGACTTTAGAGGAATTGATACTTCTAAATTAACTAATAGTTCTTCAGTATTTAATAATGTCAACGGAGCAAAAATTTATGTTAGTAGTAATACAGATAAAACAAATATAGAAAATATGTTAACAGCATCTTCTGCATCGGCAAATGTTTTAGTAAAATAGTTTAAATATTATAATGGTATATACTTGTAGTATATACTTTTTTCTTGTTATTCCATTCTTAATATGTTAAACTATAAAAAGTTAGGAGGCACTTATGTTACAAGTTAATAATGTTAGTTTAAGATTTGGAAAAAGAGTTTTGTTTGAAGATGTAAATATTAAATTTACTGATGGTAATTGTTATGGACTTATTGGAGCTAATGGAGCAGGAAAGTCTACTTTCTTAAAAATATTATCAAAAGAAATTGAAACTACTACTGGTGAGGTTATTTTGGGTAAGGGAGAACGCCTTTCATTTTTGAAGCAAGATCATTATATGTATGATGAAGAAAGTGTTATAAACACTGTTATTATGGGGAATGATAGATTATGGAAAATAATGGAGGAGAAAAACAAATTATATAGCCAAACTGAATTTAGTGATGAAGATGGTATGCGACTTGCCGAATTAGAAGGTGAGTTTATGGATCTTAATGGTTGGGAAGCTGAAAGTGATGCTGCAACTATATTAAATAGTTTAGGGGTTAAAGAAGGATATCATTATATGTTAATGAAAGAAATTCCTGTTAAGCTTCGTGTAAAAGTATTGCTTGCCCAAGCTTTATTTGGTAATCCAGATGTCTTATTATTGGATGAACCTACAAACTCACTTGATGTTGAGGCAATTAGTTGGTTAGAAGAGTTTTTGATTAACTTTAATAATACTGTCATAGTAGTATCACATGATAGACATTTCTTAAATAAAGTTTGTACACATATAGCTGATCTTGATTATAATAAAATTAAACTATATATTGGAAATTATGATTTCTGGTATGAGTCTAGTCAGTTGGCATTGAAACAGATGAAGGAAGCTAATAAAAAGAAGGAAGATAAAATTAAAGAGTTACAAGATTTCATAGCGCGTTTTAGTGCTAACGCTTCAAAGAGTAAACAAGCTACTTCTCGAAAGAAAATGTTAGAAAAAATTCAACTAGATGAAATTGTTCCTTCGTCTAGAAAGTATCCATTCATAGATTTTAAAATAGAAAAACCAGTAGGAAAAGAAATATTAAAAGTAACTAATTTAACCAAAGAAGTAGATGGTAAGAAAATACTTAATAAAGTTAGTTTTACAGTTCTTAAGGGTGATAAGATTAATATTGTAGCGGATGATGATTTACCTAAGACAGCCTTATTTAATATTATTATGGGAATTGATAGAGAATATAAAGGTAGCTATGAATGGGGCAAAACTATAGTGCCTAGTTATTTACCTCAAGATAATAGTGCTTATTTTAAAGATAATAATAAAAATATAATGGAATGGATTGGCTCTTTTTATGATATAGAAGATGAAACAGTACTTAGAGGATTTTTAGGAAGAATGTTGTTTTCTGGGGATGATGTATTTAAAAAAGTTGATGTATTATCTGGTGGAGAAAAGGCACGCTGTATGCTTAGTAAGTGTATGCTTGAAAATCCTAACTTCTTAGTTTTAGATGAACCTACTAACCATTTAGATTTGGAAAGTATTACAGCTTTAAATAAAGGACTTGTTAATTTTACGGGTAGTATTCTTTTAACAAGTCGTGACCATGAACTTAATAGTACTGTTACTAATAGGATAATAGAAATTAAAGATGATGGTTCAATATTAGATAGATATATGACTTATGATGAGTATTTAGAGTCAAAGAAATAAGAAATGGTATCCATGAGATACCTTTTAATTTACAATTATTTTTGTGCATGTTATAATACTTTGACAGTGAGGTGATTTCTTGATAAGTAATTTTAAAGTAAAAAATTGTTTTAATTGTGCTTTTGGTAAATATGATGGATTTTGTATAAAAAGAAATGATAAGCTAGGATATTATACAGACTGTAAATTTTATAGTGGAAGTTATATTCCAACAGCTGTTTTTCATATTTTAGGCAGTAGAAAACATCATGAAATATTAGAAGATATTAGAGAGTTTAGAAGAGATGTTTTAGATAAGAATGAGTCTTATAGAAAGATAATGTTTCGTTATGATACAATAGGACCTATGATTGCGTATAATATAGAAAAAGATTATAAAAAAACTCGTGACAAATCTTTAGCAATTAGCTTACTTGAGCATTATATCAAACCTATTATAGCTTTATATAAAGAAGGAAAAGAAGAGAGTGCTATTGTAAAATTTGGACAAATGGAAGACGTTTTAGAAGAGTGTTATAATTTTAATAATTCTTTTTCTAATGTTCAAGAAATTGAAAAAATAAAAAAGAAGGCATTGATTGATAACATTTGGAATAAATATTAAACAAGGAGATATTATGTCAAGAGAAGAAAATGTTATAAAATATTATGTGTTATGTAATAAACTTAAAAATGTTATCAGAACCGGTTGGAAGGTTTGGAATGTGGAAAGAGAAAGACTAGAAAGTGTTGCTGAACATATTTTTGGAGTTCAAATGCTTGCGATTGCGATGAAATCAGAATATGAATATGATATTGATATTAAAAAAACGTTATTTATGTTAGCTATTCATGAGTTAGGAGAGACTATAATTGGAGATTTGACTCAATTTCAAATTTCTCATGAAGAAAAGGAAAAGCAAGAGCATGAAGCTGTTGCTAATATATTAAGAGGATTAATAGATGGTAAACAGATAGAAGAGTTATTTTTAGAGTTTGATGCTCATCAAACTAAGGAGGCTATGTTTGCTTATCAGTGTGATAAGTTAGAATGTGATTTACAGTGTAAGTTATATGATGAAGAAGGTTGTGTTGAATTAGAAAAACAAAAAGATAATGAAAGTTTGAGAAATGAATTAGTTCAAAAATTGTTAGTTGAAGGTGACTCTTGGTCAGAGATGTGGCTTCATTTTGGACAACAGACCTATCCTTATGATGATAATTTTAGAGATGTATCAAATTACGCTATTAAACATAATATAAGTTTGGAAAAGGTTAATAAGAAGACAAAATAAAAAGGATATGTGATTTCTCAATCGAATATCCTTTTTAATTTATTAATTTTTCTCCTTTTTGACATCTATTACCCCAACCATCTATTACCTTATCTTTATTTTTTATTAGAATTATTTCACAGTTATTTGGACATCCTTCACAGTTTACGCTACTAGTAGTATAAGAAAAATTATTTAGATCAAATGAATATTTTCTTTCTGGTTCTAACTTTGAAAGTAGGGCAATACCAATTGCACCCATTAAATGACCTTTATCACTAGTTGTTATTTCGGTTTGGAGAATGTCTTCAAAGGCTTTTTTGACCCCTGTGTTTTTACTAACACCACCTTGGAAGATTATAGGGTTATATATTTTTTTCCCTTTGGCGACATTATGAATATAATTACTTGCAACACTATTACAAAGACCGGCAACTAGATCTTCCTTGGTATAGCCAATTTGGGCTTTGTGAACTAAATCACTTTCTGCAAAAACAGTACAACGGGCTGCTAGTTTAGCGGGAGATTTACTTAATAATGCGATTTTTCCCATATCTTCTACTTTTATGCCAAGTCTTTTTGCTTGACTAGATAGAAAGGCACCTGTGCCAGCTGCACAAAGAGTATTCATAGCATAGTCTGTTACTAATCCGTTTTCTAATAAAATAATTTTAGAATCTTGACCACCTATTTCAATAATAGTTCGAACATCTTTATAATAGTGACTTGTACCAATAGCGTGAGCTGTGATTTCATTTTTTATGACATTGGCATTTAAAATACTACCAATTAATCTTCTGGCAGAACCAGTTGTACCAACACCGACTATTTTTATATCTTTGCTATCTTTTAAGATTTCTTTTAAAACGTTTTTTACTGCGTTAATGGGACTTCCTTTAGTCCATAAATAACAACTAGAAATAATATTATCATCTTCATCTAAAAGAACTGCTTTTGTAGATATTGAACCAATGTCAATTCCTAAATATCCTTTTTTCATTTTTTCTCCTTTCTGTAACGTAGAACATCATAAAATGCCTCTAATCTAGTGTTAACTCCGCCATCTTCTTGTTCCTCATCAAAAGAAAAAAAGAGGATAGGCATATCATAGTCTCTACAGACATTTTGAATAATTGGAATGGCCGTAATTTCTGGAGTACAACCAAAAGGTTTGGTATGAATGATACCATCATATTTTTTCTTACTTAAATATATTGTTCTATAGACATTATCTAATCCATCAGCACCTAAATTGTATTTGCAATAACGTTTAGTTGTTTTATACATTTTTCTTTCATTTATAATTTTTCCCCATATTAAGTAAGAGAGGTTAGTAAACCGTTTTATTTCAATATTATTTTGAGCTAATTTATATTCGAGATTATAAGTACTTGATGGTTCCATGGCGGTATATAATTCTCCAATAATGCCAATTCTTAAAACATTTTCTTTTTTAGTTTCTATTTTTTTGAAAAGACGTTTGTATTTGAAATATGACTTTTTTAATTGTCTTAGATTTTGACATTTAGAAAATTCACGGAGCATTCTTTTCTTCATTACAATAAAACTATTTTTCTTGGTTTCAAAACCGATATTTTTTCTAATATATTCATCTATTTTATCCATATAATAGATCATTTTTAAAGTCAAATAACCATAATAAATAAAGCGTTTATATGGAAGAGTAGAATTTAGTTTTTTAAATAATTCATATATTTCTTTAATACTTCTCTTGTCACTATTACTTAACTGATATAAATCAAAATTATATCCTAAATCTTTTAAAATTTGTTCTTGGACTTCTCCATAATAACGATATCTACATCCACCACCTGCTTGTATTAGGACGTTTGCTCCCATATCTAGAGATTCGATGAAGTTACCAAGTGTGTATTTAAAGGGTAGGCAAGCATCGCTAGGAGAGTATTTGCTACCTAATTCTATCGTTTTCTTTGTTATTTCAGGAGAATTAATTATTTTACAATTGGTGGTATGCTTAAATAAAAAATTTAGGGGAATGTTATAGTCTCCAAGTTTTGGAAAACTTATTATTGTTTTGCTCATATTTTCACCTTCACTATATCAAAGAATGCTTCTAGTCTTGTAATTAGACCTGTATTGCTTTCATTTTCTAAAATTAGTTTTAAAAGAGGTTTGTTAACTTTTCTTTTTACGAGTTCATTGGTTAAGGAATCTGGTCCGCATGGAAAACAGGAAAGAAGAATGATACCATCAACTCTACTATTATAGTATGAAATTCCCGCTAGGAGTTTTTTACTATGAGTCCAGTGAACAGTTTTAGAAATTTTACTACATTCTATATCAACCAATTCTTCTGGTAAAATATTGCTATAAATAATTTCAAAACCATTATCCTTTATGATTTTTTTAATTTCTTTCGTTAAAATATTTTCATATAAAATATATGGATGACCAGCTAGTAATATTTTTTTAGAAGGGGATTTTAGTTTTTCTGTTTGAGCTAAGAAATTTTTTTCTCTGATTTTTTTATCTTTATCTAGAGCCTTTAAATAGGCAGTGACTGTTGCTATTACGGAATAACCTAGTTGTTTTCCAATATTTATATAGGCTTTCATTTCTGTTTTATGTTTTTGTAAGTCTATATTGCTAGTGATAAGGGGAACTTCTGGAAAAAGGTTATGAATTAAGTCATATAAAGCATTAAAGTTTGTACAGACTTGTTCATGTTCTTTTATGGAAAAAAGACGTGGAATAAAAATAGCATTACATTTATCTTTTAATTCCATAACCTCGCCAATAAATATTTTTAAAGATAGGCAAGCTTCATCGGGAGCCATGCTAGTTCCTTTTTTTATGGTTTCTTTAGTTACTTCTTTATTAGTAATTGTTTTGACTCCTAAATTTTCAAAAAAACTCATCCAAAGTACTTCATCATAATAGTATAAAAGACCTTTAATTATTCCAACTTTCATATTGCCTCCTAGTTAAAAATTATGTTTTTCCTATCTAATAATTCTTATATTTATTCGACATTATATATAAATTTATTTATTTTTAGCGAAAAAAACGAGAAAAATTGCTTAAAAGTAGTGAAATAGCTAGAAAATATGTTATAATTTTATTATTGAAAGGAAGAGTTAATATGGCTAATACAAAGAAAAAAAGTACAAATGCAAGTAGTAATACTGCAAGTAAGAAAAATAATACACCAAAGAAAGATACTACTAAAAAGAAGACAACAAATACAGGTGCTAAAAAGAAGACAACAAATACAGGTGCTAAAAAGAGTAGTACTGTAAAAAAGACAACTGCTACTGCAAAGAAGACTAATACATCAAAGAAGGCTACTGCTACTAAAAATGCAAATGTAGTTTCTAAGAAGAAAGTTCCAGTAGAAAATAAGGAAAAGACAATAGAAAAAAAAGTAGAAAAAAAGGTTGTTCAAGTTGAAGAAGTAAAAACAGTAGATGACTCTAAAGATAATGCTACATCAGTTAATAAAAATAATGATAGTACAAATAGAATGACTATTGTCGTTGTTATTTGTTTAGTAGTAGCAATCATTATTAGTATGGTTGTAACTTCTTCTAGTGGAAGTTATAATAAAGGAAATGGAAGCTCATCTTCAGCTAGTAGTGTTGAAGAAGAAAGTAATAGTATTAAAGATAGTGAAAAAGCTGATTTAACATCTATTGGAATTGATCAATACTTAGAATTACTTAAGGGAAGTGAAGCTTCAGTTATTTATATCGGAAGACCTACATGTTCTCACTGCGTAATTCAAAAACCAATTATGGAACATTTAGTATATAAATATGGTGTAAAAGTTAATTATTTAAATACTGATGATTTAGATGATGATGGTATTTCTAAATTACAATCTTCTAATGAATACTTTAGTGAAGGTTGGGGTACACCATTAACACTTGTTGTAAAAGATGGCGATATTAAAGATAAAGCGTCAGGTGAAACGAGTATTGCTGATTTAGTATCAATGTTTGAAAAATATGATTTAATAAAGAAATAGAGGTGGCTATATGGAGGAAGAAAGATTAAATGTTTATCAACATGTAGCTAGATTTAAAAATAAATATCCTTTAACTATAGGATGGAGATATAGAAAAAATGCGAGCATAGTAGAGAAACATCTTAATCCTGGTGAATATGTTGTTTATGCTTTTATAGCACAAAAAAATAATAACCCGTTTAATATATTTGGTAGTGCTGTAGTAGCGCTTACTAATGAAAGAATATTGATAGGTAGAAAAAGAGTAGTATTTGGATATTTTCTTGACTCCATTACACCCGATTTATTTAATGATTTAAAAATATTGGGTGGAATTATTTGGGGAAAAGTAATAATTGATACAGTTAAAGAATTAGTTATTTTATCTGATATATCTAATGATGCGTTACCTGAGATATATTCAAAAATATCTGATTACATGATGAAAATGAAGCAAAGGTTTTCTACTAGCGATAATTGTAATCATAGTGAAAACATGGAGTAATCCATGTTTTTTTAATACTTATTTTACTTGCTAAAAATGATTGTTTTTCTTATAATTATAATAGGTGGTTGTATGAAAAAAGTAGGACAGTTGGTCACAATATTATTATTGTTATGTGTTATTTATCAGTTAGCAGTAATGTTTTTTCTAAAAGAATATCATTATAAATATACTTATACAGTAAATAATGAAGAGTATAAAATAGATGAAAAATATAAATTACAAAATGGTGAACATACTTATAATATTAGTATTTCTGATAAAAAAAAGAGAAATTATAATTTTTTAATTAACTCTAATTTTCATAAAGATAAAGAAATATTAGAAGATTTATTGGTATATGAAAAAGATGATTTAAAATGTGTATTTCCAGTATTTAAAAATAATGTTTATACCAATGTTGTTTGTAATATAGATAAAAAAATGGTTAGTTATGATTATTTAAAACAAATAGGTGATATTAGAGTTAACGTATTTATAGAAAAACTTAAGAAAAAAGGATATAGTCTTTCATCATGGACTAATAAGACTAGTTATAAGATAGTTACAGGAAATAATACTAAAATTTCATTTAATCAAAACTTTATTAGTGGTTATAATGTAGTAGTATGGAAATATAATGGAGTATTTTCTATTAATAGTAAAAAACAATACGAAAATAACTTCTTATCTAATGATATTTATGATGAAAATCACTATTTATTTTCTAATAAAAACTTATATGTTATGAATATAGAGGATAATGCTACTTCATTTAATAGATTATATGTAGTTAATTTTAAAGATGGTAAAAAGAAAGTTATTGATATGTTAGACAGTACCCCTTCTACTAATACTTATTTTAATGGAGGATATAAAAACAATATTTATATGTTAGATTGTAATACAAATACACAATATAAAATAGATGATACTTTAGAAAAAGTAAGTGTAGTCAGTAAAGATAATAAAATTAAGTATTTTGATGGAGCTAGATTAAAAGATAAGAAAGTAGATAGTATAAATAATACGAAGATTAAATTCTATAAAAATGAAACTAATTTTGATATAAAGAATAAGTATAAGACTGATGATATTAGGAAGAGCAATGATAACTATTATTTTAAAAGTGGAGATAATATATATTTAGTATATAAGGATGATTATAGCAATCCATTATTACTATTTAGTCTTGCTGGTCTTAAAGACTGGACTGTTTCTGCGGATAGTGTTTTTGGGATTGTAGGCGATACAATGTATGCTTATAATTCCGAGTTTGGATTGAAGGATATTATTAAATATAATGAGTTCAATTATCATCAGGAAAATATGTATGGTGTTTCAAAAAATAATTAAATTTATCCCTTTTGCATAATATTAAGTAGGAGGGATTTTTTTGTATAGTTATTATGTTATAAAAAAAGGAGATACTCTATATTCTATTGCTAGTAGATTTAATACTACAGTAGGGGAATTAAGAAACTTAAATAATTTGTCTCCTAATAAAATTTTGATGCCAGGGGAAGTTATTACAGTACCCGTAAATCAAGATATGGCAGGTCAAAATAATAATGTAGGTAATAATAATGATCTTTTTACTACTTATACAGTTCAAAGAGGAGATAATTTATATAGTATAGCTGAAAAATATAATATTTCGCCTAATACGTTAATGATGATTAATGGTATTAATAACAAAATGATGCTTACTCCGGGACAAAATTTACTTGTTCCAAAACCATATATTCGTACGTATTTAACACAGAATGGTGATACAATTCAAAGTATTATGCAAGACAAGAGAATTAGTATTTCAAACTTATTAAATTATAATAAACAAATATACTTATTACCTAATCAATTATTAATATATAGAGATATCATGTAGAAGAATCATTTTGGTTCTTTTTTCTTTTAAAAAACATATCTTTTTAGTGGAGATGGTTAAATGAATTATAATGACAATTACAATAATTATGGATATAATTATGATAATAATTTAAAACAATTTAATAGTGATGAGATAATTATGCCAGCTGATGCTATTTCACTTATAAGATCTTCAATAGAAGATGAAAATAGTGACATGGCGTTTTATGATAATTTAATTAGAAAAGCCCCTAGTCAAAAAGAAAAAATGATTATTCAAGGAATTAGGAATGATGAAGAAAAACATGGACAAATATTAAGAAAAATTTATTATGACTTTACTAAACAAAATATATCATATCAAACACCTGTAAACTATAATTTTCAAAGTAGTAGTTATAGGGATGACTTAGAAAAGGCTTTATTTTCAGAGCTAGCGGCAGTAAAAAAATATAGAAAAATACTTAGTGTGATGAGTGGTGATTATTATACTTTGTTGATGTCTATTATGACTGATGAAAATATACATGCGGCAAAATATAATTTCTTATTAGGAAATCAAAGATAAATTTATATTATTTATGAATGTAAAAATGCAGATAGTATCTGCATTAATTTTTTTGTATTTTATGATTTCTTTTTTACTTGGAAAGTAACTGTTTTACAATCTCGTTTTGGCAGTAATGTTAAAATGAAAAATCAACATCAAGAGTATAAATTGGTCAAAATTAATACAAATAAAATTGAAAGTATACATGATAGATTTTATATAGGCCTAATCCTAAAAATATGCATAAAATAGCATTAGGATTAGTAAAAGAGTTTACTTCACAAAATCTTCCGGTTATGTTTAAATATCAATTAACTACTTCTGAAAATCATTGTGACAGAATTATTATATATAGTGATAAAGAACATAATAAGCAAGTAGAGAATGCAATAAAAGCTGTTTATGATAAAAATCATGAACTATTTACTGGATGTGAACGATCAATGGCGTGGATATATGATACAAGTGTTCCTGGAGTATACACAACTCCAGAAAAACCTGGGACATCATATGGTAATGAATTTGCTAATGTTGTTGTGGATGCATATAAAACTTTTTGTTATTTATATGGGGTTAGTACAATGTCTACTATATCCATTCCTGAGCAGGAAAAGGAAGAGGCTTATCAATGGATGAAGGCAATTATACCGTCACTTTTGTTTAGAAATAGTATGCAAGAGGCAAAGGATGGAGGTAGAATTAGAATAAATAGTGATAAAAATATAAAAATGGTTTATGATTATGATACTGGTAAATTAAAACAATCATTTAGAGATGATAATGGTTATCATGAATTTTTATTTGATTCTACGGAAGATGGAAAAGAGGCTTTATTGCGCAATTTTTATTCAGTATCGTTTAAGAATCAATTAGGTGTAAATACAAGAAACTTAACATTACAAGAAGAAGAGATAGAGAGGTATAATGCTCTTTATCCATCAGAAAAGAAATCATTAAAACATTAATTGAAAGTACTATATTAAAAAATATTTTATTGACTAAGCGATAGCTTAGTTTTTTTTCTAAATATAGGAACATAAAATATGTTTCAGAAGTGCTACATTATTATCAAATAAGAAAAGACATTGGAATGGATATTAAATATATAAACAACCAACTCATTTCTGAATTGGTTGTATTAAAAAAGCTCGAAAGTTTCGAGCGTATTTTTTTATGGAGGGCCTAGTCGGATTTGAACCAACGCTCAGGGAGTTGCAGTCCCATGCCTTACCACTTGGCTATAGACCCATACGACATATATAATTTTAATATAGATTCTTATTATTGTCAATCATGTTCATTTAAATTTATGATAAAAAAAACAAAATAGACCAAAATCTATTTTGCAATTGTGATACTGTAAGTTTTACAGTTATTTGGACAACAGGTATATACGGTGCTACCGGGACCAATTCCACTGATAAAGCTTCCTGGAGCCTTACCACTACTAGAATCTCCTGAAATTGCTACTTTAACATTAATACTATTAAAGTATGAAGATAGTTGATTGTATACATTTTGATATCCTTCTGGATTAGAAAAAATATTATTTAAACTTCTATTAAGTGTGATTGCACTTGGTGTACAAGAAGGTTCTGGAGTAGGACTTGGGGTATTGTTATTATTGTTGTTATTTCCAGAATTATTATTTGATTGATTATTATTATTGTTATTTTGATTGTTGTTTGACTTATTGTTATTACTATTGTTAGTATTTGATTTTGAATTATTAGTAGTAGTGGCTTTACCATTAGAAAGTGTTATAGAAATAGATGTATTAACAGCAACTTTACTACCTGATGAAAGAGATTGACGAATAGCGATATCTTTTTTCTCTTTACTATTAGCGTATTGGAAAGTACAACTTATTTCTAGACTATTACATTTCTTTTGAATGTTAGTCTTTGTTAAACCAACGAAGTTTGGAATGGTCGTTTCTTTTCCTGTTGAAACAGTAACAGTAATGGTATCGTTATTTTTTATAACATCATTATTTTTATGAGAGAAACGAATTATTTTTCCATTTTCAATATCATTGTTTGATTCATATTCTATTTGATAATTTATTTTGTTCTTTTCAGCCCATTTCTTGAAGTCATCTAAATTATCAAAATTTTTCATTTTAATACTACCTTTAGAAATAGTAACCTTAATTTTACTTCTTTCTTCTAAGACATCAGATTTATTAACACTAGTAGAAATTATTTTTCCTCTTTTGATGGTATCATCATTGCTTTGTTCAATTTCTAACTTTAGTTTATTTTTAGAAACCCAGTTTAAGATGTCTTCAAGGGACATATTTTTCAAGTCAGGAACAATTATTTTCTTGCCTTTAGAAATAGTAAGAGTTAATTTATCACTACCTACTTTAATGACTTTATTTTTTTCAATACTTTGTTTTATTACATTTCCTTTTTTCACTGTTGTACTGTAATCATCATTAAATTCATAATTTATTTTATATTTTTCTAAGTATGCTGTTGCACGTAACTTGGTCATGTTAGCAAAGTCTGGTAATTTTACTTCATTTTTAGTACTGGTTCCTCTTGAAAATGTAAATGTGATTTCATCACTTCTTGCGACTGTTCCAATTTTACTTTGTTTAATTAGCGAGTCTTCTTTTTCTTCGCTATCTTCATATACTATTTTTACATTATTTAGATAAACTTTTTCTATTTCATCTAAAACTTCATCTATAGTTAATCCTTGCATATCCTTTAAAACAATTTCTTTATTTGGATCAGCTCCATCACTTACTACTAGGGTAAGATCTTTGATTTTAGAAAGAGTAGTTCCCGCTTTAACATTTTGATATATAATATTTTGTTCTTCTATGATATCACTATATTCATAGGTTTGAGTAATATTAATATTGTTTGTTTTAGCCCATTTAACAGCGCTAGTTAAAGACTCATTAGAAAAATCAGGCATGCTCTTTAAATAACTTATATTAATAGGTGGAGCAGATAAAGTAGCTTTAGATGTAGTAGTCATTTTTTCTAATTGCGTATTTAGGTTTAAAACATTATAGAAAGTTAAGCAAATAAGACATACATTTACAAGCAAATATCTTTCTTGTTTAGTGTTGATGATGTGAAACGTAAAGAATAAGCTAAATAAAATTAAGATAATATAATTTATAAAAGAAGCTGTATTGTAATTGTTGTGATAAATAGTTATTAAAATAATATTAGTAATTAGGGTAACTAGATATAGTCCCAAGATGATATATGTTGGTATTTTTTTATTTTTCATATACTTCCTCCTATAATAAGAATACTATAAATTTTAATGTTTAAAAAGTAATTTTAGAACGGGAAGACATTATTTGTCATAATTTTACTTAATTATTTTTTTAGGAAAGCTATTTCGACAAAATATTTAAATCTCGTTTGATACCATGATAGTGGTGATGGTAATGAATAAGAAGATAATTTTAAGTGTAATTTTTACAATGCTTTTGGGTATAGCAACAGCTAAAGTAGTTTATAGCAAAACAATATCCAGTGATGATAAAAAAAGTAATAATACTGTTTATTTTCTCCAATTAGGAGTTTATACAAATAAAAATAGTATGCAGCTGGATACTAAGAGTATTGAAAATAAAATAGTTACACAAGAAAATGACAAATATTATGTCTATGTTGGTATCAGTAAGAGCAAAAAAAATCTAGAGAAAGTAAGTAAGCTCTATAAAAATGATGGGTATAATCTTTACATAAAAGAAATGTCTGTGTTGAATAATGAATTTTTGGTTAATCTAGAACAATTTGATAAATTAATTGAATCTGCTAAAACCAATGAAGAGATAAATACTATTAATATGGTTATTTTGTCTAGTTATGAGGAAATGGTAATTAAGTCCTGAAAAAATGATGCCATCTCTTAATAATATATTAGAGGTGATAGTTTTGAAGATTGAAAATATACCATGTAGTGAAAGGCCTAGAGAAAGATTAAAAAATGTAGGAGTAGAAAATTTATCTAATAATGAATTATTGTCTATAATATTAAAGACTGGAACGAAAGATAAAAATGTTATGGAATTATCATATGAAATATTAAAAATGGTTGGCAACATTAAAGATTTCAAAGATTTGACATTACAACGATTAATAGAAGTGAGGGGTGTTGGTGAAGTAAAAGCGATAGAGTTAATAAGTGTAGTGGAATTTGGAAAGAGGATATTTTTTAGGTGTGATAATACTATCAGAAAAAAGTTTACTAACGCTAAAGAGATTTATTTAGATAATAAATATTTATTTGTAGATAAAAAACAAGAATACTTTTACTGCTTTTATTTTAATACGAAACAAGAACTAATAGAAAGGAAATTATTATTTATGGGAACAATAAATAGAAGTTGTGTTCATCCACGTGAAGTGTTTAAGGAAGCATATATGAGGAGTGCTTCATCAATTATATGTATACATAATCATCCATCTGGTGATACTAAACCTAGTAGGGAAGATATTCATTTTACAAAAGCACTTAAAGAAATAGGAGATACATTTGGTATTCCGGTTTTAGACCATATTATAGTTAGTGATAATAATTATTATAGCTTTTATGAGGAGAGTAATATTTTCATTAGTTAGAAGAGGATTATATGAAAAAGAATAAAAAGAAAAGAAAAACAATCATTTTTAGTATTACAACAATTCTATTATTAGTGATGGTTTATGTTTCACTTCATTTGGAAAGAAGAGTTAATTTTTTGGAAAATGGAGTTAAAAGTATTACTAGTGTTTTAAGTTCTGCTGTAATGATACCATTTAAAGCCTTTAATAGTGAAAAAAATGTAGATCAGAGTGAGAGTTATACTATTCAAAAAAATATCAATAAATCATTAGAAAGTGAAATAGAAGAGTTAAAAGATACATTATCTTTAAATAAAACATTTACAGAATATGAGTGTATCAATGCTACTGTTTTAACAAGAAATAAAAATTATTGGTTAAATACAATTATTATAGATAAGGGATTAGATAATAATATTGGAATGGATATGGCTGTAATCACTAAAAATGGTTTGATTGGGAAAATAGTCAAAGTATATAAAAATTCTAGTGAAGTAAAATTAATAACAGCGGATGATATCAATTACAAAGTATCAGTATTACTATCAACAGAAAGTGGAGATTATTATGGAGTTTTAAGTGGTTATTCTAAAAATGGTAAGTTACTAAAAATTAAAGGGGTAGATAAAGATAGTAATATAAAAGTAGGTGATAAGGCTACAACTAGTGGAATAGGGGGAATATTTCCTAAAGGAGTATATATAGGGGAAGTAGAAAAAATAAAGGAAGATAAATATAACTTAAGCAAAGTAGTATATATTAAAATTAATCAAGATTTTAATAATATACATTATGTAACAGTTTTGAAGGATAGAAAATGAAAAAAATACTTATTATTATAAGCAGTTTTATATTAGATATAATACTTTCAAATGTTTTACCATTCATGAAAGGAGACTTATCAATCTTTACTTCACTTTTTGTACCTATTACTATTTATTTAATATATCCATTTTATAAAAATCAGGAATTAAAATATTATATTGAAAGCTTTATAATTGGAATAATATATGATCTCATTTTTACAAATTTACTTTTCTTTGATGGGGTAATATTTTTAATAATTAGTCTAGTTAGTGTTAAAATATATAAGAATTTTATAGTAGATAAATATAAGAATATTATGTATGTATTTTTAATAATTATACTATATGAGTTTTTAGTGGCCTCTATCTTCTTAATATTTAATTTAGTACCAATTTGTTTTTATGACTTTGTTTATAAAATTTCACATACTTTATTAATTAATGTAGTATATGGCTTTTTATTATATGAAATTATTGGAAGTGGCAGTAGGCAGAAGAAATTATTTAGAACCTAGGTTCTTTTTTTAATTTTTAGAAATATATTTTATTAGGTGATTTTTAATGAAAAGGGTTTATCCTGTTATTTTATCTTGTTTACTGATTGCCTTTAGTTTTTATTATACAAATAAAGTTGCTGGTATAGTGAGAGGAAAAGATCCTATTATGCAATCTATTAAGGAAGAAAAAGCTAATTATGAAAAGAAAGCTATTAATGCAAATGTGAGTGGAGATAATATTATACCTGGTAAAAATGGTAAAAAGGTTAATATTGAAGCAAGCTTTCAGAAAATGAGTCAATATGGAAAATATAATGATAGTTTATATGTTTTTGATGAAGTAGAACCAGAAGTTTCTATTAATACTTATTTTGATAAATATGTAGAAAGTGGTAGAGAAGACTCTAAAGATGTAGCACTCGTTTTTGATATATTAAGATTTGATAATATGGATGATGTTTTGTCTTTACTGGAGTCTAATAATGTAACGGCTACTTTCTTTGTAGATGGTTTATTTATGGAAAATAATCGTAGTTTATTAGAAAATGTAAGTAAAAAAGGTTATGAGATTGAACTCCTTAGTTATAATGGGGGTTATGATAAAATATATTTTGAAAGTAGTTTACATGTTCTTAATGATATAACGAAAGATAGACCAAAATATTGTGTTGCACACTATGATAAAAAAGAAGTACTTGATATATGTAATAGCCTTAGTTTACATACGGTAATACCTTCTGTTGATACGTCTAATAATTCATTTGGTGTTGTAAAAAATAAACTTAGAGGAGGATCTATTATAGGTCTTTCGAATAGTAGGGTTAATCTTAATACAATTATTAATTATATAAAACAAAAAGGATATAACTTGGTAAGACTTGATACTTTGTTACAAGAACAATTAGAAAAATAAATTTATTAATAGGTCTTTACCTATTTTTTCTTTGTTTTATTTGAAATTTATTGTATAATGGGAGTAGTTACGGTAAGGGTGATTGAAGATGTATTTAAAACAGATTAACGCATATGGATTTAAGTCATTTGCTGATAAAATTGATATTAAGCTTGATGATAAGATAACTTGTATAGTAGGTCCAAATGGAAGTGGTAAAAGTAATGTAGTGGACGCTGTTAGATGGGTTTTAGGAGAACAGTCTGTAAAACAATTACGTGGTGATGGTACTATGAGTGATGTTATTTTTTCAGGTAGTAAGTCACGTAAAGCTTTAAATGTTGCGACAGTAGAACTAGTTTTTGATAATAGCGATCATTATCTAAATGTTCCATATACGGAAATTTCTATCAAGAGAAAAGCTTTTAGAAGTGGGGAAAATGAATATTTCTTAAATGGAGAAAGATGCAGATTAAAAGATGTTATATCATTACTGATGGATAGTGGTATCGGAAGGGAATCTTATAATATTATTTCACAAGGAGAGGTTGAAAAAATTATATCTAGTTCATCTCTTGATCGTCGTGTTATTATTGAGGATGCAGCGGGAGTTGTAAAATACAAAAAAAGAAAAGAAGAAGCCTTAAAAAAATTAGATAAGACACATACTAATTTAGATAGAGTGGAAGATATAATTAGAGAACTTCAGCAACAAGTAGAACCATTAAGAGAACAAAGTAAGAAGGCTCAGGAATACTTAGAAAATAAGAAAGCCTTAGAGAATTTAGAAGTAGCATTACTTGGGTATGATATATATAACGATAATGAAGAGAAAAAGACTTTAGCTGAGAAACTAAAAAAAATAGAAGATAAATTAGTTGAAGAAAATGTTACTACTAATAATAGTGATTTAAAAGTTTTAGAACAAAACAATTTACTTTCTAAAAAAGAAGAAGAATTAAGAGAGAATAATAAAGCGCTATTGGATGTTGTAGCCTTATGTGAAAAACTTAATAGTGAAAAGATGTTACTTCAAGAAAAAAGTAAAAATAGTGATAGTGATAATTCTTTACTACTTAGAAATAATCTTGAAGAAAGAGCCGAACTTACTTCTCAAATAAATGTTATGGAAGAGGAAATATCTAGAATAAATGAAAGACTTAATTTACATAGTGAAAATTTGATTGCGGCTAATAAAGACATCAATAATATAAAAGATAAGAAGAAAATGAAAAATCAAGAATATTCACGTGTTGATCAAGAGTTAATAACTATCAATCATAAAATAGATTCTTTGAAATTAGAAATGGATAGTGGGGCTGGGCTTCCTTTGGCCGTTAAAAAAATATTGACAGATGATAGTCTTTTAGGAATTTATAATACTATAGGTAATGTGTTAGAGATAGATTCATTATATATTAAGGCTTTGGATGTTGCGATTAATAGCTCTAAAAACTTTATTATTACAGAAGATGAAGAAAGTAGTAAGAAGGCCATTAATTATTTAAAAGATAATCATTTAGGGAGAGCTACTTTTTTTCCACTTTCAGTTATAAAAAGTAGATATATAGATGATGAAGTTTTAACTCTTTTGAAACAAGATAGTTCTTTTATAGGTGTGCTTAGTGATTTGGTAAGATATGATTGCAAGTTTAAAAATATTATTTTAAATCAGTTAGGAACAGTTGTAGTAGCAAGTGATATGGATGGGGCTATTCGTATAGGAAGAAGAATTTATCATCGTTATAAGATAGTTACTTTAGATGGGGACGTCTTAAATGTTGGTGGTTCAATGAGTGGTGGTAGCTCTAATACCAAGTATAGGAGTGCAGTTACTATAAGACAAGAAATTGATTCCTGCGAAAAAAGAAAAGATGGTTTGTTAGAAGATAAAGAAAACTTGACTAATGAAATTAGTGAACTTACAAAAAATATTTCAGAATTTGAAGAAAAATACTTTGTTTTATCTCGTGAAGAGGTAAACTTAAAAGAAGAGTTAAAAGAAAAGATGAAGTTGTTAGAAAGTAAAAATGCAACTTTAGAAAATATTAATAGAGAAATTAGTTCACTTGAAAATGCAAGTAGTAATAAAGTTAGTGAGAGAGAACAAGAACTTATTAATTTATATTATGAAAAGACAGGTATACGTGATAATCTAAAAAATAAAGTGGCATTATTAACACGTGAAATTTCTGATTTAAAGACTTCAATAGAAGAATTTAATGCAACATATAAACTAAAGACAGCTAATATAAGGACATTAGAAAAAGAACAAAATGATTTAAAGATAAGAATTAATAGATTAGATCTTAGACTTGATAATATGCTTAATACTTTGAATGAGGAATATTCACTTACATTAGAAGCTGCTAGAGCAAAATATACTTTAGATATCGAAGTAGAACTTGCTAGAGAAAGAGTAAATTTATATAAGGGCAATATACGTAAGTTAGGAATGGTTAATTTAGCATCTATTGAAGAGTTTGAACGGGTTAATACAAGATATGAATTTTTAAGTAAGCAAAAAGATGATTTACTTAATGCTCAAGAGAATTTATTAGATATTATGAGGGAAATGGATGGCGTTATTGAAGAAGAGTTTAGTAATACTTATAAGAAGGTAAATAGTGAGTTTACTAAAGTTTTTAAAGAATTATTTTCAGGAGGTAATGCTTATCTTAAACTTACTAATGAGGATGATATGCTTACAACGGGAATAGATATTGTAGCGTCTCCTCCAGGAAAAAAACTTTCCTCTATTACACTATTATCAGGTGGAGAAAAAACTTTAACAGCGATTAGTTTATTATTCGCAATATTAAATGTTAGAGAAGTGCCATTCTGCTTATTTGATGAAGTGGAGGCAGCTTTAGATGAAGCAAATGTTGACCAGTTTGGAAAATACTTAGACAATTATAAAAATAAAACACAGTTTTTAATTATTACTCATAAGAAAAAAACTATGGAATATGCAGATACTTTATATGGTATTACAATGCAAGAATCTGGTGTTTCTAAATTAGTAAGTGTAAAACTTAATGAACATGTAGATACAATATAAAGGTTTAAATTGACATTTAGACCTTTTTTTGTTATAATTTGTTTACTTTTTGAGGGGGAAGGATAAATGAGCTATAGAGAAGCTTTGATGATTTTAGGAATAAGTGAACCGTGTGATATGATAGAGTTAAAAAAGGCTTATCGAGAAAAAGCCAAAGCATTTCATCCAGATATTAATTTTTCTGATGTTGATAATAATACAAAAATGATGCAGTTGGTAAATGAAGCTTATTCTGTCATTAAGAATAGCAATCAAAGTCATATGGAAAAAGATAATGACCAAGTGTCTAAAGAAAAGGATAAATGGTCAAAATTTAGTCAACAAGAAAAAGAAATAATTAAAAGACTTTGTGCTGAGTTAGATATTTTAGTGATGGATGCAGCATTAGAGTATGAAAATGCCAAAAGAGAAGGATTTTTGGGAACATTTATTGATTGGTTAAACTTTAAGGTAGAACAGTTTCATAAATTTATGGATAATTATGATCAAATAGAAGAGTTAGTAAAACAAATTGATGAATATAAAAATGTATCTTTTAGGTATATAGTTGATATTTATTTGCGTGAAGTAGAAAATGGTTATGATGGTTCAATTGTTGATTTACTTAAAGAAAAAATAGAAATACAAAACCTTTGCCAGAGACTTGGAAAAAGTAAGACGGAGTTAATAAAAGAATATAGAAGTGAGTTTTTGGAAAAAGAAGACTTAACTTTTAGAGAGTGGATTAAAGAGAAGGCACAATTTATTAAACTATGTGACGAAGCTTTTATGAATCCTCTTCTTACTATGAATGAATTTATACAGTTTAAAAGCTTTAACCAATATAGTGGAACTATAAATGATTGGTTAAAACAAAAAATATTATGTAAAAAGTATAAATGTTGTAGTGAAGAACTTTTAACTAAGATAGTTAAATATTATAGTGTTAATGGATTAGAAAATGAACTAGAGGATATTATAGCAAGTGATATTAGAGAAAAAGTTCATAAGAAAGACTAATTTGTAAACATAAAGTAAACTTTTTTTGCAAATATTACCCTATTTGTTTGACATATCCATTTTATAAAATTATAATAATATGGTGTAGTTTAATGGAGGTAAAATTAAAGAATGTTTTATATAATAGTAGGTATTTTCGTATTATTAGTAGTATTGGTAGTAACTTCAATTATTGTTGGAGATAATTTTATAGAAAAGGCACTAGTTAGGGAGAAACCTAATAAAAGAGAATGTGATAGTGACTTATTTTATCTTAGTGTAGAGGCCTTTAAAAATTATAATAAGTATAAGAGTGAAACTGAGAAATGGTTAAAAAAGGTAAAGCACGAAAAGATTAATATTAATTCTTGTAATCTTAAGTTGGTAGCATATCAATTTAGAAATAATAGCCATAACTGGGTTATTTTACTGCATGGTTATAAGGGAAAAAAAGAGGAAATGTTACATTTAGCAGAGTGGTATTATAATAATGGCTATAATGTCTTAGTACCAGATTTAAGAGGACATGGCGAAAGTGCCTGTAAATATATTGGTATGGGATATATGGATAGAATTGATATGTTAAATTTTATATCTTATATTACAAATAGAGATAAGGATGCTAAAATAGTTTTACATGGTCATTCTATGGGAGCTGCGGCGGCTTTGTTTACAACGGGAATGAATCCTACAAATGTAGTTGCGTGTATTGCTGATTGTAGTTATACAAGTATCTTAGGAATCTTTAAAAGACAGATGAGATGTTTATTTGGGCTTCCAAGCTTTCCAATTTTAAATATGGCTAATTTTTCATTTATGCTTAAAAAGGATAGTTATAATTTGAGAAAAGCAAGTGTGGTTAAATTTGTAAAAAATAGTAAGATTCCAACTTTATTTATTAATGGATCTAAGGATAATATGATACCTTTAGAAGAAATTGATACTTTATATAATGCTTTAGAATCAGATAAAGAAAAGATAGTATTTGAAGGAGTGGGACACGCTCAATGTGAGTTGGAAGACTTTGATAAATATGCTAAGGTAGTTACAAAGTTTTTAAAGAAGTATATTAAAAATAGTAAGGAAGTCAAAAAAAAGTGATTTCCTTTTTTTACTGGAACTACAAAAACATTGACAAAATCACGATTTTGTGGTAAAATTTAGCGCAAATAGGGGGGATATTTGATGAGTATCAAAAATGTTTCAATAAAAGAGGAAAAACTTAGAGCTTTTCATTTAAGAAATTTAGCCTTAGGAAATATTTATGGGCCGTTAACAGGAAAAGCAAGTGTAGATAAACCTTGGCTTAAATATTCTAGTGAAGAAGAAATAGAGGAAAGTATTGTAGAAAGCGCTATTGGAATGAAGCACTCTATAGCTGAAGGAATGAGTAACAGTGCCACAAAATATGCTCACCTAAACTCGTCTAGATATATAAAATCTGATATGACATATGAAAAAAGTAAGGAAATGGGAGATATGGTTGCTAAAGCATTAGTGGCTAGTGGGGTAAAAAAAGGAGATATCGTAACAGTTTGTCTTCCTTGTGTTCCAGAGTTTGGTTATTTTTTCTATGCTATTAATAAAGTAGGAGCTATTTCTAATTGGATAGATTTTAGAACTGGTGAAGCAGAGTTAGTAGAATGCCTTAATAATGTTAATTCTAAATTAGCAGTTACATTTGATGGTGTTTGTGAGAAAGTAAATAATTCTATAAAAAAACATAATGATACAAGTGAAAATAAAATTGAACAAGTCATTAAAGTTTCTCCGCAAGACTCTTTACCTCTTCCGATAGCTACTATTATGAATATTAATGATAAATTACATAAAAATAATAGCCCTATTAAAGAAATAGAAATCCCTTATAAAGAATTCTTAAAAAAGGGAAAAGATGTTTTAGATTTTGATCCTGTTAAGTTTGATGCTGATGATACAGCTGTTATTGTTTATACTGGAGGAACTACAGGTACTCCTAAGGGGGTTGAACTTACTAATAAGAATTTCAATGCTGTAGTACAAGGCTATAAAAATAGTAAAATAGATTTTAATAAGGGAGATTCATTCCTACACTTTTTACCACCATGGACGGCTTATGGAATGGTTATTTACTATTTACTTTATCAAATGGGAGTAAAATGTATTTTTATTCCAAAGCTTGATCCTGCAACTTATGATAAATTAATATTAAGGGAACGACCAACTCATACTACAGGTATACCTAAAAATCTGGATATTTTACTTGGAAGTAAAAATATTAAGGCTAACACAGATTTATCATTTTTTAAGACAGCTGCAGTTGGTGCTGATACGATGAATATAAATACCGAAATGAAGGTTAATACTTTTTTAGAAAAACATGGTAGTTGTGCCAAAGTCATTAAGGGGTATGGTGCTACTGAGGGAAATGGAACTATTGCTACAACATCTAATAAAATAAATAAGATTGGAAGCGTTGGAATTCCTTTTATAGGCAATAATATAGGTATTTTTGATATGGATAATAATCAAGAGTTAACCTATGGTCAAAAAGGAGAGATTTGTTACTGTGGTGATTCAGTAATGAAAAAATACTATAATAATGATGCTGAAACAAAGAAAGTTTTGAAGATGCATGATGATGGAAAAGTTTGGATGCATTCGGGAGATATTGGCTATATAGATAATGACGGATTCTTATATGTAGTAGGAAGAATTAAAAGAATGTTTGTAAGATCTGGATTTAAATTATTTTCATCTGAAATAGAAAACGCTATTGGAAGTCATTATGCCGTTAAAAATGTCGCAGCCGTTGGAGTAGATGATAGTATTGAGGGAAGCGTGCCAGTTGTATCAATTGTTTTAAAAGATGAATATAATAAAGATGGATTACGTAATCAGATATTAGAAGAAATTAATGATATATGTAAGTATAAATTATTCGAGTATTATATGCCTTTAAATTACAGAATAGTAGATAATATTCCTTATACTAAAAATGGTAAAGTTGATTTCATGACGTTAAAGAAGGAATCACAGGAATACCTAAAACCAAATACAGAAAAAAATAAAATTAATGTTAAATAGAAAGTGTTTTATAACACTTTTTTTCATTTATATGATATACTTTTTATAGTAGTGTGAGGTGGTTATGTGATAAGTGGTATTTCATTTATAGTATGTGGATTATGCTGTAGCATATTAATTATGGTGGCATACTTTTCTAAAAAGAGATTAAATAGTTATGAAAATAAAGTTTATTCATGGCTTATAATTAGTAATTTTTTTGGATTAGTTATAGAACTTTTCTGTAATATTACGGCCAAAGTTAATATTTTACCAGAGGCTTTTAATATTCTTTTAACTAAATTATATTTGATGTATTTAATTTTATGGATTATTTTGTTTACAAATTATATAATCATTATTTCTGTTAAAGATTATGATAAGAAAAGAGTTAAGATTTTAAATTTTACTACTTTATTTGGATGTTTTGCTGGAATACTTGTTTTAATATGTCCAATTACATTATTTCATAAAGGTAACATTTCTTATGCCTATGGTCCTGCAGTAAACGTATCTTATGTCATGAGTAGTTTATGTATTGTTTCTTGGATTATAATGTTACTTCGTAATTATAAAAATATGAAATCTAAAAAATATATTCCTTTATTATTATTTATTGTTTTAGGAATGCTGGTTATTTTTATTCAATCAAGTAATCCAGGAATTTTAATTATGACTGCAATGGAAACATATATTGTTCTTTTAATGTATCATACTATTGAAAATCCTGATATGAAGTTAATTAATGAACTTAAGTTGGCAAGAGAACATGCTGATAAAGCAAACGAGGCTAAGTCAGAATTTTTATCCAGTATGTCTCATGAAATTCGTACTCCACTTAATGCTATTGTTGGTTTTTCAGAGTGTATTAAAACAGAAAAAACTTTAGATGATGCTATAAAAGATGCTGATGACATAATTATGGCAAGTAATAACTTATTAGAAATAGTTAATGGTATTTTAGATATTTCTAAGATAGAAGCAAATAAGATGGAAATAGTTAATAAAGAGTATCAGTTATTACCCGAAGCAGAAAATATTGCTAAACTAATGGAACCAAGGATTGGAGAAAAACCAGTAGAATTAAAGACACACTTTGCTAAAGATATTCCGGCTGTTATGTATGGTGATATAGGAAAGATTAAACAAGTTATAACTAATATTTTAACGAATGCAGTTAAGTATACAGAAAAAGGTGAAATAAACTTTAGTATTAACTGTATTAATAAAGATGAGGTATCTTCTTTAGTTATTTCTATAGAAGATACAGGTAGAGGAATAAAACAAGATAAGATAGATACTTTATTTACCAAATTTAATAGACTTGATGAAGATCGTAATACAACACTAGAAGGAACCGGACTTGGTCTTGCTATTACGAAATCATTAGTGGAAATGATGGGTGGAAAAATAATTGTTCAAAGTAAATATGGAGAAGGTTCTACATTTACAGTTTATTTGAATCAAAAAATAGTTAAGATGCATGAACTTGAAACTTTGCCAACAGAAAATAAAATTAGTGATGATATTTCATTTAAGTCAACTAGAATATTAGTAGTAGATGATAATAAACTTAATCTTAAAATAATTGATAAAATAGTAAAGCGATATGGTATCGATACAGTATTAGTTGATAGTGGAGCGGCTTGTTTAAATCTTATTAACAATAATGAAAAGTTTGATTTAATTTTGATGGATGATATGATGCCAAAAATGAGAGGAACAGAAGTTTTTTCAAGATTAAAACAAATTAAAGGCTTTAATACTCCTGTAGTAGCTCTTACAGCGAATGCTTTGTCAGGAATGAGAGAAAGCTATTTAAAGGCGGGCTTTGATGATTATCTTGCTAAACCTATAGAAAAGAAAGAATTAATAAGAGTATTACAAGAATATCTAACTAAAAAGACTAATAACACTACTATTGAAACGTTAGATAGTAGTGACTCATCAAGTAACAATAGTAGTAATGATAAAAGAATACTTATTGTAGATGACAATAAACTAAATATAAAAATAGCGGCAAACATAATGAAAAAATACAACTTTATAATAGAAGAAGCTTTAAGTGGTGAAGAGTGTTTATCAATGGTACAAAATAATAATTATGACTTAATATTTATGGATATAATGATGCCTAATATGGATGGAGTTGAAACACTAAATAGATTAAGAAAAATGCCTGGTTTTAATACTAAAGTTGTAGCCCTTACTGCAGATGCTTTAGACGGCTCTAGAGAAAAATTCTTACAAGCAGGTTTTGATGAATATATTGCGAAACCTATAGATAAGGTTTTATTAGAGGAAGTTATTTCAAAATTTATAACTAAAGAGGTAGAAAAAGAAGAACATCATATTTTTGATGATAGTTTTCCTAAGGAGTGGCTTGATATGAGTAAACCCCTTAATGAGATCAAATTAAGTCAAGAAATAGAGGCAAGTGATAATTCTAATAATCCAGATTACTTAATTCAAAATGGAATAGATTTTAACCATGGCATATCTTTATTAGGAGAGAAAAGTATGTATGATGAAACGCTTAAAGATTTTTTAGCTGGAATAGATGAGAGAATGGCTAAATTAAAAGAATATAAGAGTGATGGTAATTGTGCAGATTATGCCGTAGAAGCTCATGCTTTAAAAAGTGATAGTAAGTATTTAGGATTTACTAAACTAGCAGATGATGCCTTAAATCATGAAATGGCTGGTAAAAATAATGATAGATTATTTATAGAGAAAAATTATCAAAAATTAGAAAAAGAAGTAGAAAAAATAGTAAATATTACTCGCATTTATTTAGGAGAATAGATTACTATTTTCTTTTTGCTATTTTGATTGACTTTATTTATTTTTGAATTTAAAATGATAATAGGGTGGAGATAGTTATGGAAGATATTAAAATAGAAATTTTACCGAATTTATATTTAAAGGAAGATGGGACATTTGATTTAGAAAAGGCATTACAAATGTCTGGAAAGATTGCTGGATTATGTTATGCAAAAACTTCTTTTCATGATATTTTAGAAGAAGATAAAGATAAAACTTTAAGACGTATTGAAAATACACTAAGTAATGGACATCATAGTGTTTATGATCATATTTGGATTAGTTTTTATATAAAAAATATTCCCAAAATTTTAGCAATGGTCTTAAATAATGAAAAGCAATATACGACTAGTGAGAAATCTTTAAGGTATACACCGATTGATGATAGTTTAGACGTGAGTGTTGAAGAGAAAAAGGCATATTATAAATGGTTAGAGATTATGAAGGATAAAATAGGTACTAAATATGGAGAAGTTTTTTCAAAAACAAAAATTAAAACATTAGCGCAAGAGAATGCTAGAAGTTTTATCTCAGTTTTTATGCCAACACAAATGGTTTATTCAACAACACTTAGACAAATAAATAATCTATGTAGTTTTATGCAAAATTATTATGTTATTAGTAACAAGGATGATTCTTTTGAAGGAAAGCTTGCGACAAGTATGGTCGCTATGATTAAAGAGTTTCAAAAACTCAATGTACTTGATGATAGATTAATGGGTAATGATAAAAATAGAAACCTTAGTTTATTTGGTAGTAATTTAGGAGATAAGAAAAACTATTTTGGTGATTTATATGAAGTAACATATGATGGTACATATGCAGAACTTGCCCAGGCTCAAAGACATAGAACACTAGATTATCAAATGGAAAGGAAAAAAGATAAATCTTATTTTGTTCCACCTATAATAGAAAGTGATCCAGCTTTAGCAACAGAGTGGCTTACAGATATGATGAAAATTAGTAATCTTAATGTTACTCCAATTGGAGAAATGATAACCATAAGAGAGTCTGGTAGTTATCAAAACTTTATTTTAAAGTGTAAAGAAAGATTATGTAGTAATGCTCAATTAGAAATAATGTTACAAACTAGAAAAACTCTTTTAGAGTATATGGATGCTTTAAAAGAGTCTAATCCAGTTTTATATGAAGATATTAAAAAATATTCCCATGGTGCTAGATGTAGTTTCCCTGATTATGTATGTCCAGCAGACTGTAAATTTAAAGAGGGAAAAACTTTAGTTAGAAAAATATAGAGAAGTAAAAAATAACTAATATTATTAAAATACGACAAAAAATTTAAGATTTTTTCGATATAATTTTTTAAATGTTAGTGAGGAGAATTAAATATGGGACAAGACAATAAAATAAAAAAGTTTTTTAAGAGATATTATCAGATAATGTTATTAGTTTTTGTAATGTTATTTTCTGTTATGGCCGTAGCTGGTAATGTTTTAAGAAATGAAAAACTAATTGATAATACGAAGAAAGATTCTTCAAGTATTACTGTTACAGATACAATGAAAGATAGTTCGATTAAAGAATTAGATGTTAATTCAAGTTTAGTACGACAATTATATTCTATAGCGTATGATAACAGATATGGCTTAAAAGATTCATTTATTTATCCAGATATGGATAAAATCATTATTGGAGAAATGGAGTTTTCTAATAAGATGAAATTAGTTTTAAGTAATTTAGAAAATAATAAATATACTAGTAGTGATTGTAATACTAATTTGGGTAATACTTATAGATATAATAATAAAACCTATACATGTAAAGCAAATAGTAAGGGAAGAATTGATGCTCAGACTATTTTAGATAAATATAGAGATTTATATGGTAATACGGATAATTTTGATACATCAGTTCCTATTGTCGAAGATGGACTTTTAAATAATATCTATTTGTATGGGATAGATAAAAAAACTAATCAGGCAAGTTATTATTTATATCAAAAAAAAGAAGAAGTAGTAAATCAGTATAATTATACAAGAAAAATTACTTCCGCAACTAGTAATAAAGATAAGATTATAATAGTTGAAAATGTAGTAGCGGTTGCTAGTAATGGGGAAAATAGTGAAGAAAATATAAGGTATACATTTAATAAAAATAATGATGATACATATACATACTATAGTCGAGAAAAGATAAAGTAGAATTTATCTTTTTTTGTTTTGTTGCTTTTTTTCTAAAAATGTGTTATTATAAGACTCAACTTTTTAGGGGGAAAAGTATTATGGAATATCAATGTTTGGATGATTTTACAGAAGAGTTAAAAGATAAAATAAGTAATATTAATGAACAAAGAAAAGCTTTTTTTAGTAGAAGTAGTGATGATTTGTATTCTGATTTAGTTGCTCAAAAGAATTATTTACTTAATGATACCATATATAGCTATCTTTATCATTTTTTACAGAATGACTTTATAGTTAGAACTAATCAATTTGGAATTACTAAAAATATGGTTATTAATCTAGATCGAAAAAAGTTTTATCAAAGTAGAAATAGAGATCATAAAAATATTCAGTTAGTTAATTTGATAGATAAATTGCCAGATAGTTTTAGTTATGAAAAGTTTTATGATATTAAGGTTTTAGAAGAATTTCAAAGCTTTCTAATTAAACTTCAAGATGCTTATAAGACACAGTTAGAAATAAGTAGAAAGTATTTCAATAATAGCATTGATGATGAAGTAAAAAGTACTAGTGAATTAACAAGAGTCTTAAATATAACTAATACTTTTTTATCAGATTATAGATATTTAGGGAAAATAGATATTCTTAAAAATAAGTTTAGTATAAATAATCTCTCATATATATATAGATACGTAAATAATAAGGAAAGTATTAAAGAAGATGGGACATATGAATTTATTCATAATAATGTCGATATTTTAAAAGATAATTTTACGATGGATGAATTCATGATGTGGGCTTTATATGAGAGAAATTATTTGGATTATATAGTTTTTGGAAATAAGGAAAACAAAAAATATTTAGATGAAAAAAGTGGTTACTTTATGAGTAAACTATTAGATTGGTATAATAATTTGGATAGTGAAACAAAAAATATAGTTTTTCCAACTTTTAATAATTATATTTATAATCTTATTGATTCAAATAAAGATTTATCATTTAAGATGTTTACTCAAAATATTCAAGATAGTATTAATAAAGGTATTTCTACTAATAAAAATTATTTTAGTGAACTTAATAAAGATATACATATTTTATTAAAGAAGTATTTTGATTGTGAAAGTAGTTTTAGTTTTGATTTTATTAGTTTGGATGATGTTTATGAATTGATAAGAAATATTGATTTAGATGTCAAAATAGATGAACAATTTATCTTTGATTTATTAGGAACTGTATTAGTATCTAAAAATATAAGTATGGTACAGTCAATTGTTAATAAAGAGGTAAATAGTTCTAATAAAGTATTTAAAAGAAGTAATAGGGATGGTGAATAGAATGAAAAAAGAAATAGATCAATTAATAGAATGTCAAGGTGACATATTATCAGATGAGGCAGTTATGATGCTTTATAAAATTAGAAATATGGACTTATTTGATTTGAAAAATAAGGTTAATGATTTTAAAAATAGAAATCTTACTCATGTAGTAAATAATATTGTTTGTTATGGAAATGTATATAATTTTGCCCAAGATGAAGTTTTTGCATTAAAAGACGCCAGTAGTAAATGTGGATATATAAAATTTACTAATACATTAAATCTTTATGCTAAAATAGCACAAGATATATCTTTATATTTAGAAGATCATCCTATAACTGAAAAATGGAATCTTTTAGAAAAATTAGATAAATCTCTTCTAAAGCAAGATGAATTAATAGATAAAATAATTAATAATAAAATGGGTCAAGATAGGGAAATAGAAAATGATGAGAAAATAAGAAAGTTATATCAGTATAGAAGAAGATTAGTAAGCTTAAAAGACTATGATAAAAATATTTATACTGAGTTATTTCCTGATATTGTTAAGTATATTGATATGGGTTATGATATTACAGCCATAAATACATTATGTAGTTATATTAATGCGAAAGAAAGAGTTACTACAGGACTAGATACTAATATTTCAACTTTATATTCTAAAATTTATAGATTGCTAGGAAATAA
Source organism: Clostridium sp. CAG:417 (assembly GCA_000432835.1). Taxonomy (GTDB): domain Bacteria; phylum Bacillota_I; class Bacilli_A; order RF39; family UBA660; genus CAG-417. Next base: position 64,411 of record FR890371.1, read on the forward strand.
TTCAAATAAAGAGTATAAAGATAGCTATATTTTATGGGATAACATTAAATATAGTTATAAACATAATGATATGGTATTAACAAAATGTTTGAATAAATAATTAATTATTTGACATAGTTTAAAATGTATGATAATATCTAAATGTTTGAAGCTTCATGCTTTAAACCGCATTGAAAAGGTTTTAAACATTTAGTACCTTAAGAGCGAGTCTTAAAAATATATAAAGGAGGTATAAGTATGAATGCTGTTATTAAAGTTGGTGGAAAACAATATTATGTAACTGAAGGTAGCGAAATTTTCGTTGAAAAATTAGATGCTGTAAGTGGTGATGTTGTTAAGTTTGATCAAGTATTAATGCTTGATAACAAAGTAGGTAGTCCTTATCTTACTGATGCAACAGTTGAAGGTGAAGTTCTAAAAAATGGTAAACAAAGAAAAATCAAAGTTTACAAGTATAAGAATAAATCAAGATCTAACCGTAAGACTCAAGGACATAGACAACCTTATACTAAGATTAAAATTACAAAAATTGCGTAATTATGATTAAAGTAGAGACAAAAAAAGAGAATGGGAAGTATGTACGCATTAAGATTCTTGGTCATGCTATGTATGATGATTATGGAAAAGATATAGTGTGTAGTGCTGCGAGTAGTATTGTTACTACTACAGTTAATGGAATACTTTCTCTAAATAAAGGTAGTCTAAGTTATATGATTAGCAAGCAAGGGATGGATATTAAAATATCTGGGATGGATTCAACTACTCAGATTTTAATCCAGAACATGATTAATCTATTGCAAGAGTTAGAAAACAATTATAGTAATAATATACAAGTAAAGTAAGGAGGAAAATCAGGTGAAATTGTTAAAATTAAATATCCAATTATTTGCCCATCATAAAGGACAAGGATCAACTTCAAATGGTCGTGATTCAGCTGGTCGTAGATTAGGTGCAAAGGCTGCAGATGGACAATTTGTTACTGCTGGTTCTATTCTTTATCGTCAAAGAGGAACTAAAATATTTCCAGGAACTAATGTAAGACGTGGTAAAGATGATACTTTATTTACTACAGTTGACGGAATCGTTAATTTTGAACGTTTAGGAAAAAAGAATACACAGGTTTCTGTATACGAAGTAGAAGAATAGTTTTAACTATTCTTTTTTTGAATAAGAAAGAGGTGAGATAATGTTTGTAGATGAAGTTGTACTAAAAGTAATGGCTGGTGCCGGTGGAGATGGTTGTACTGCATTTAGACGTGAAAAATATATAGAAATGGGTGGACCATTTGGTGGTAACGGAGGAAGAGGATCAGATATTGTTTTTCAAGTTGATGAAGGACTTCATACATTATTAGATTTACGTTATCAAAAACAAATAAAAGGTACTAAGGGAGAAAATGGTAGAGGTAAAAATCAACATGGAAAAAATAGTAGTGATGTTATTGTTAAAGTACCACAAGGAACAGTAGTTACAGATTTAGATACTGGTTTAATTATTTGTGATTTAAAACATAAAGGTGAAAGTTTTGTTGTTGCTAAAGGTGGTAGAGGTGGTAGAGGAAATACTGCTTTTAAAACTCAGACTAATACAGCACCAGACTTTTCTGAAAATGGAGAACCAGGAGAAGAAAAAACACTAAAAGTTGAAGTGAAAATGCTTGCAGATGTTGGATTGGTAGGACTTCCTAGTGTAGGTAAAAGTACTATTATTTCATCTATTTCACGTTCTAAGCCTAAAATTGCAGCTTATCATTTTACTACTTTAGTGCCTAATTTAGGAGTTACTAGAACTCAAGATAACTATAGCTTTGTAGTAGCCGATTTACCTGGACTTATCGAAGGCGCATCTCAAGGAGAAGGACTTGGCGATAAGTTCTTAAGACATATCGAAAGAACAAAAGTAATAGCGCATGTTATTGATATGGGAAGTGTAGAAGGAAGAAATCCATATGATGACTATGTACTAATAAATAAAGAATTGGAAGCTTTCAATGCTAAACTTCTAAAGAAACCAATGATTATAGTAGCTAATAAAATGGATATTCCAGGAGCCAAAGAAAACTTAGAAGAATTTAAGAAAAAAGTAACAGATAAAAAAATATTTGAAGTTAGTGGCGCAACTAAAGAAGGATTACAAGATGTTGTCAATTATCTCGGTAAAATATTAAAAGAATTACCGGAAGAAGAGTTGTATGATGAAGATAGAATAGAAAGCCATGTATTATATAAATTCAAAAGAGATGATAAATATACAATTACTAAAGAAGATGATGTATGGGTAATACATGGAGCAGAAATAGAAAAATTATTTAAAATGACTAAGTTTTCATCAGAAGAAGCTGTCCTTCGATTTGCCAAAAAGTTAGCACGTATGGGAATAGATGCTAAGTTAGATGAATTAGGAGCAAAAGAAGGAGATCAAGTTAGAATCTTAGACTTTTACTTTGATTATAGAAAATAAATTTATTATGTTTTACGAGGTAGTATATCTACCTTGTTTTTCTTTTATTTTAGAAGAATATGTGATATCGTTATATGTAGAGATTGGAGAAAAAAAGTGGAAAATACTATAACAGATTATGATTTAGATGATTATTTCAGGGAATTAAGCACTAAATATAAAAGCAGAGAAGTACAAATTAGTAGATATTTAAAAAATAAAAAATTAGATGGTAAATTAAGTGATATCAGTATGTATTTAAAAAAAGAAGCAATTGGGGATGCTTTTGTTGTTATTGCCCTAATTTTACTTTTCAAGATAATAATGAGGCTTATGAAAGACTGGTTAGTGACTTTTATGCTTATTTAAAAATGAAAGATGAAATAAAAAATAATATGGCAAAAGTAGTGAGTGTTTTAGATGAAATGGTTAAATGGAGTAAACAAAAAAATCTAGAATATAAACAAGAAAAAGAACAAGTATTAAAGTCTATGACTAATAAATATAATACGTATCTTACTAATAGTGAAATAGAAGATGTTTTTAATTACTGTAGCGATATGGCATTCAAAATACCTTAGAAATAAATACTGATATATATGTAGTAGAATTAAAATAAATTTATGAGGCTTATAAAGTATATTTACATTGATTAATATATAATGATGAAATAAGTAGGATAAATAAGAATAATAATATAGAAATAGAAATATTAGATGATTATAAACTTATTAAAATTTAATATTATTAGGGGTGGTAGAGATGAAGAAAGTTTTTAGACTAATAATTATTCTAATTTTATTAGTAGTTATAGGACTTAGTATTTATTTATTATATAAGTCACCAAATATTGGACTTTTGGGAAAAAAAGTAGAAATACCAGATAAAGATTATAATTACGTTTTAGGAAAGGAAGACCATAAAAGTTATAGTGTTAAAGAATATCAGAGAATGGATATTAGTAAAATAAATATTTGGGACTTAAAAAAACAAAATAGTGATACTGTTGCTTGGATACAAGTTGATGCGACAAATATAAATTATCCTGTTGTAGAAAGAAATGATAACAATTACTATCAAAATCATGATTTTTTACATAAAAAGATAAACACGGGAGCTATATTTGGAGATAGCAGAAACAACTGGGAAAATCTAAATAATAATACTATAATTTATGGACATCATGTTAAAAATAATACTATGTTTGGTAGTATTGATAAAATGTTTACTAAAGATTGGCAAGAAAAAAGTAGTCATTTGATTTTAACAAAGACTACTAATAAGATATATGTTTGGGAGATATTTTCGATTTATGAAGTAAAAACAGAAACATATTATTTACAAAATACTTTTCAAACAGATGATAGTTATTTAGAATTTTTAAATTTTTTAAGAAAAAGAAGTGCTTATGATTTTAAGATTAATTTAGATAGTGGAAGTAAAATACTTACTCTTTCTACTTGTAATGATTTAGATGATGGAAGACTGGTAGTGCATGCTAAATTAAAATAAAACTTCCTTTTCTTTTTTGGTTGAAATAATATTAAGATGATCTAAAATTTTATAGTCATTTAAAGTATTGCCTTTAAAGACATAGGTAAAATATGTTTTTTTAGGACCTTTAAAACGTTTTTCTGATGCTTCATTTAGAAATATTTTCACAATATTATTATCTTTATCAGTCATAACAATGTCTACTTTTTGACAGTAAAAATAAGTATTTATTCTTCTTTTCTTTGGAAAACATAATCCATAGTCGATATCAGTTAATTTAAAACGAAAACTTATAATTTTTTCTTTTAAGGTTGTCTTGATTTCGATAGGAATTTTTTTGCTTTTTAGTTTTAAATACATTTATATCACCATAAAAATAATAACATAAATTTAGTAAAATAACTAGATTATATCTATTATTCATGATAGAATAAATAGGAAAAGAAGGAGGATTTTTATGAGTGGACATTCAAAATGGGCAACAATTCATCGTAAGAAAGGTGAGCTTGATGCAGCTCGTGGTAAAGTATTTCAAAAATTAGCTAAAGAAATTTATGTAGCAGCAAAACAAGGAACTCCTGATCCTTCAAGTAATGCAGCTTTAAGAATGGTTATTGAAAAAGCACGTGGCGCTAATATGCCTAAAGATAATATAGAAAAAGCTATCCAAAAGGCGAAAGGTGCAGCAGAAGGTGAGAACTATGAAGCTATTCGTTATGAAGGATATGGACCAAGTGGTGTTGCAATTATAGTTGATTGTTTAACAGATAATAGAAATAGAACAGCAGGTGATGTTAGAAGTAGATTTACTAAACGTGGCGGTAATTTAGGAACAACAGGTAGTGTTAGTTATATGTTTTCACGTCGTGGTATAATTACAATTCCTAGTGACTATGAAGAAGATGAAGTAATGATGGCAGCATTAGATGCTGGAGCATTAGATTTCGTTACTGATGAAGATGTTTATGTTATTACAACATTACCAGAAGACTTTATTAAAGTAAAAGAAGCTTTAGAAGAGACAGGAGTAAAGGAATTCCTTACTAGTGAAGTAACTTTTGTTCCAAATAATACAGTAGAACTTACAGATGAAGAACAAATAGAAAAAGTACATAGCTTAATTGAACAATTAGAAGAATTAGATGATGTACAAGATGTTTATTGTAATTTAAAAGAGAATTAATAAATGAAAAAAGTATTACCTTTATTAATTGTTATTGGTTTATTTTTAATAGGTTATTTTTCTACTAGTATAATTATAAATAAGAATCGAAAAGAATATAAGAAGAATAATAGTTCTATAGAACCTATTATTATAACTACATATTCTAAGGTAAATGGAAATAAAATAGCAGTTGTAAAGATTACAGATGAGAAAGAAATAGAAAAATTTTTGAGTATGACTAAGGATATTGTTATACTTGATGGCCCTATGGCAGTTAGTCTTTTTGTCATTACAGAAGTGAAAGTTTCATATAAAAATTTAAGAATTTATACGCAAAAAGATTATGAATACTGTTATTATCGGGCAGAAAATAGTAATGAAAGTCCTTTAGCAATGATGAGTAGTGATTTAGTAAACTTTATCAAAAAATATACTAATGACATTGGTTAGAATATAAACATTTGTTTGAAAAAAGCTTGATGTATAGCTTTTTTTTAGTTATAATTAGGAAGAGAGTGATGTTATGTATGATTATATGAATGGTTTAATAACAGATGTTAGACCAGATGGAATAGTTTTAGAGGTTAATAATATTGGATATTTTATAAATGTATCCAATCCATATACTTTTGAAATTAATAAAATGAGTAGAGTATACTTATATCAACAAGTAAAAGAAGATGAGCTTAATTTATTTGGCTTTAAAAAGAAAGAAGAAAAAGAACTTTTTCTTAAATTAATTAATGTTAAGGGACTTGGATGTAAGATGGCTTTACCAATTTTAGCTACGGGATCTATAAATGGAATAATGGAAGCAATAGAAAGAGAAAATATTGCTTATTTGAAAAAGTTTCCAAAGATTGGTGATAAATTAGCAAGACAGATGATACTTGATTTGAAGGGTAAAATTGGGAGTGTACATACTTTATTTGATGATAATAGTATTAATTATACTAGTAATGAATTACACGATGTTTTGATTGGATTAGGATATAAAGATAAAGAGATAAAAAATGTAGTATCTAAGGTTGATAAGAGTTTAACTATTGAGAATCAGGTAAAAGAGGCTTTAAAACTGTTATTAAAATAGGAGGATTTAAATGGATGATGAGAGAGTAATTACTACGAGAGAGTTATATGATGATGGGGAATTAGATAATACTATTAGACCTGAGTCGATTGTTGAATATATTGGACAAAGTGATGTAAAGGATAATATTAAAGTATTTATAGAAGCAGCTAAAATGAGAAATGAAGTTCTTGATCATGTTTTATTATATGGTCCTCCAGGTCTTGGTAAAACTACTCTTGCTTATATTATTGCTCATGAACTTGGGAGTAATTTAAAGACGGCTAGTGGACCTAGTATTGAAAAATCTGGAGATTTAGCAGCAATCCTATCTTCATTAGAAAAGGGAGACGTATTATTTATAGATGAAATTCATCGTATGCCTAGATTTATAGAAGAAATCTTATACCCAGCAATGGAAGACTTCACTTTAGATATTATTGTAGGAACTGAGGGAAATACTAGAAATATAAAAATAGATTTACCACCCTTTACTTTAGTTGGGGCAACAACGAGAGCAGGAGATTTATCAGCGCCTCTTAGAGATAGATTTGGAATTATTTCAAAGTTACAATATTATACCGTAGAAGAATTAACACAAATAATAAAAAGAACAGCTAAAGTATTAGGTGTTGGAATAGAAGATGATGCAGCTGTAGAGTTGGCATCACGTAGTAGAGGAACTCCGCGTATCGCTAATAGATTATTTAAAAGAGTTAGAGATTTTGCTTTAGTTAAAGGAGACGGCAATATCGATAAAGATATAATTAATATAGCATTGGATAGATTAAAAGTAGATAATATGGGATTAGATGAAACAGACCATGAGCTTTTATTAGCTATTATAAAGAAATTTAATGGAGGACCTGTTGGAGTTGAGGCAGTAGCGTCAGCTATAGGTGAAGAAGTAACTACAATAGAAGATGTATATGAACCATATTTATTACAAACAGGCCTATTAAAAAGAACCTCAAGAGGACGTGTTGCGACTCCTAAGGCTTATGAGGTTCTACATTTAAATTATGAAGATTTTAGAAAAAAATAGAGGTGTATTATGAAGTTAGAAGATTTTGATTATTATTTACCTGAAGAGTTAATTGCACAAACTCCTCTTAATAAACGTGATGAGTCAAGACTAATGGTACTTGATAAGAAGACAGGAAATATTGAAGATAAGAAATTTTATGATGTGATAGATTACTTAGAAGAAGGAGATGCTTTAGTACTTAATGATACTAAGGTTTTACCGGCAAGACTTATTGGAGTAAAAGAAGAAACTCAAGCAGTGATTGAAGTATTACTTTTAAAGCAAATTGAAGATAATGTTTGGGAGTGTTTAACTAAACCGGCAAGAAGAATTAAAGAGGGTACTATTGTAACCTTTGGTGAAGGTAAGTTAAAGATGGAGTGTGTTAAAGTCTTAGATGAAGGATTAAGACATTTCAAGATGCTATATGAAGGTATTTTTTATGAAATATTAGATGAGCTTGGAACAATGCCACTTCCACCATATATCCATGAACAATTGGAAGATCAATCAATGTATCAAACAGTATACGCAAAAGAAGTAGGAAGTGCAGCTGCTCCAACAGCGGGACTTCACTTTACAAAAGAGTTATTACAAAAAATAGAAGAGAAAAAAGTAAATATATGTTATGTTACTTTACACGTAGGACTGGGAACGTTTAGACCTGTGAGTGTTTCAAATATAGAAGAACATCAGATGCATAGTGAATTTTATTCTATGAGTGATACAGTGGCATCTATTTTAAATGATACTAAGGCTAGAGGAAAAAAGATTGTCGCTGTTGGGACAACCTCAACTAGAACACTAGAAACTATAGCTACTAATAATGATGGTAAATTTGTAGGATGTAGTGGTTGGACTAAAATATTTATTTATCCAGGATATAAATTTAAGGCTGTTGATAGTTTAATAACCAATTTCCATTTACCTAAGTCTACACTTGTAATGCTAGTATCAGCACTGGCGGGAAGAAAAAATATTTTAAATGCCTATAACGAGGCTGTTAAAAGAAAATACCGTTTCTTCTCATTTGGAGACGCTATGATTATAAAATAAAAAAGTAGGTATCTAGTAAAACTTGGATACTTGCTTTTTATTATGTTAGAGAAAGTTAGATAGTTGTTGCTATTATTTATAAATTATGATATAATCTAGGCGTTTAGGGAGGACACTATGATAAATTATGATGTAGTAGATACTAGAATTCATCATGTGTATAACGGATTAAAAGTGCAAGTTAATTGTACTTCAGAACTTAATAATCAACAGGCTTTTTTTATGAATAAACTAAAAAGTAGTGATACTTATAAAAATATGGATATTTTGGATATTTATAAAAAAGAATATGAGAGAATAGATAAAATAACAGAAGAACATGTAAAAAGAGGCGTTAGAGATATCCAAAAAGTATTTACTAATTTAGGTTTAGGGCAAGACTATATAGAATTAGCTAAAACGGCTCATGAATTACATGATGTAGCAAGAAGAGTCCAATTTATGAAAACAGGAACAGTAGTTGATGCTGATAGTTATGATCAACAAGTAATAGCGTCAAGAGGATTAGAAAGCGGTGTAGATCCTAAAATAACGTCACATGCAGCACATGGAGCATATCTTTTAGATAACTTTTTATTTTCAAATCTACATATAGAAGAAAAATATCGAAAAATAATTAGTACAGCAGTAAGATATCACTCTAATCATGTATTACCATTTGAACTAGGAAAAGCCGTAAGTGAAAACTTGTTTGATGGACTTTGTTTGGATGAGGCCTTAAAAAAAGAAAAATATAATGATTTATTAAGACTTTATACTCAAACAGTAAGAAGTGTTGATAACTTTGATTTAAATAACAAAGTATTATTAGGGGCAATACCATTAGTAAGAGAAAGATTTGGACTAGATGTCTTAAAGGAAGACAGTATAAAAACATTTTCAAATCTATGGGGAGTTAGTGAAAAAAGACTAAGAGAATACAATAAAATGGAAGAAGGAAAAGAACTAGAAGCAGGACAAATAATCTTAATTCCTACAGAAGATGTTCCGCTAGAAAAATTTGTAATACCTAAAGACTATATAGAAATGCTAAAAAATAATACATTTCCAGCAAAAGTATCAGATTTACAAAAAAGAAAAGATTATACCTTCTTAACTGCACAAGTATGGAGGTTATCATTACTTAGAAACATAGAATTTAAATCCCTTTTAAAAATAGTAAAAGATGAAAATATGTTAGAAAAAATATTAGATAGTTATCCAAAAAAATATCAAGAAATAATGCAAGAAGTATTTAAATATGCTGAAGAAGAAATAGTTTGTTTTGGACTAGAAAATGGAAAAAGCAAAATATATACAAAAAAATAGATAAAAACTATCTATTCTTTACTTTACTTAAAGTTTTCTCATCTACTCTTTTAGAAAGAACGAGACTTGAAAAAATAAATAATAAAAATAACATAATTGTAAAAATTATTAAAGATAAAAATAAAATTTTAATAATATCATCTCCTAATATTAGTTTATCTAAATATGTAGAAGAATATTATTAATTTGTCAAAAAAGTAGGAAAATATGGGGCGAGGTTTATGAATAAAAACTATTGGGATTATTATTTTAAAAAAGAAAATAATAATGAGCATGATAATAAAATAAATGTTTTAGTAATAAAATCTAAAAATAAAATTAATAAGTTAAAAGTTGGAGTTTCACTGATATCATCATTATTAATATTTTATTTGATGATTGGAAAAAATTTGTCTTTAAATAAGGAAAGTCCAGTAGAAAAAGATATATATAAAGTTCGAGATAGTGATCCAACAGATTTATATGATGCGATTAATAAAAATGATAATTTAGATGAAAAAGAAAAACGATTAATAGATAACTCATGGATTTTTATAAATGATTATTATCAATATATTGATTTTACTAACGTAGAGAATGTTTTAGAAGATTTTGATATTTTATATTCTAGTGATTCAAGTGGAGGAACTGCGGCTACTTGGAACAATGATAAAAAAGTAATAACTATATATGGAGATACTGATATCCTAGAGAAAAGTTCTAGTGCTAATCATGAATTTATTCATATGCTTAGTACTTCAGATAAAGATTATTCAAACTTCTTAAGTGAAGGAGTTACATCACTTATCTGCTCAGAATATGATTTAACACCAGATGCTTACTTTAGACAAGCGGTAGTAGTAAGAATGCTTTGTGAAATAATAGGTAGTGATATAGTCATGGAGAGTTTTTTACAAAGTGATTTTAAACTAATAGAAGATGAATTACTAAAATTAGATAATGATAAAGAAAAAATAAAAGAATTAACAAATTACTTTGAAGAATTTGAAAAGGACTTTTATGAAAGAGCTGATTTACCTGCAAAATTGGTAAATAAAGAACAGGAAGAACAACATAATAAATTAGTAAAAGAAGAAGATGAGTTAGCAATAAAAATTAATAATATTTTATGTTATTATTATACTCAAAAAACAGGAAAAGATGTTTTAGCATTTAATAAAATTGGAGTTAATAGGTGTGATGCTGATATAGTAATGGGAATTTATTCTGATAGTTTAATTAATAACTCTAATCCAGAAAATTTTAATACTAACTATTTTAATAAAAGATTAAAAGATTACAATATGAGTTTTTCATATGGTGGATATGATATAGAATGCAATAAAGATGGGAAATATTTAATGAAAAAAAAATAAAAATTTTTTTTCATTTTTAGTTCTCAGCTAATTGACTTTTGTCGTTATTTAGCGTATAATGAATGCCAGTTTAGAGGAGCGTAAAAATGGAGCAAATTGATTTAGCTGAGTTTTTTAGATATTATTTATCTAAAATAATAATTGTTGTGATCGGGATAGGGTTAATGGTTGTAGTAGGAAATGTTTATAGCTTAATAGCTAGAAGACCGCTATATGAAAGTAATACAACTATTGTTTTAGCAAGTGAGTCAAAGGATAGTGCGACTTATACACAGAATGATTTACAATTAAATCAAAAACTTGTTTCTACATATAGTCAAATAATTAAAAGTAGAAAAGTAATGCAAAAAGTAATAGATACTGAGAGATTAAATTATACAGTAAGTCAACTTTCAGAAAATGTTACTGTTACTAGTGTTCAAGATACTGAACTTATAAAAATATCTGTTAATGATAGAAATAGCATTACTGCTATGAAAATAGCAAATGATATTGTACCTGTCTTTTCAGAAGAAGTTAAACGTATTTATAAGATAGATAATGTAAGTGTTGTAGATGAGGCAGTTGAAGCTAGTAAACCATATAATATAAACTATGTAAAAGAAAATCTAATATATATATTAGTAGGTTTTGTATTAGCAAGTGCTGTTATATTTATTATTTATTATTTTGATACGACAATTAAATCTAGTGAAATAGTAGAGGATAAATTAGGTTTAACAGTAATAGGAATAGTTCCTAAGGAAGAAAAGGAGTAGAGGTATGAAGTCAACAGATTTAATTATTAATGTAAATCCTAAATCAATATTTAGTGAATCAATAAAAACAATTCGTACAAATTTAGCTTTTTCAGCAATTGGGAATGAAATGAAAGTATTACTAGCAACATCACCAGCAGCTGGGGATGGAAAAAGTTTTATTTCGGCTAACTTGGCAGTAGCATATGCTCAAGAGGGCAAGAAAGTACTAATGATAGATTGTGATTTACGTAGAGGTAGACAACATGAAATATTTGAAGTAATGAATTTAACTAGTGGGGGGTATTCTAACTTAATATTAAATTATAAAGAAGATGTGAATTTAGGTAAATATATAATGAAAACATCAAATGCAAATGTTGATTTATTACCTACTGGTCCAACTCCACCTAATCCAATAGAGTTATTAGCATCAGAAAATAATCAAAAGTTATTAAATGAGTTAAGAAAACTGTATGATATAATTATATTAGATTGTCCACCAGTTATAGGATTAAGTGATACTATGATTATGACAAAATTTAGTGATGCTAATATAATAGTTGTTTCAAATAAAAAAACTAAGATAGAAAGTTTAGATAGGGCAAAAAAAATATTTGCTCAAGCAAATGCTAAAATTACAGGGGTTGTTATTAATAAAGCTTCAGTAAAGGGGAGCAGTTATTATAGTTATTACTCAGATGAATATTATAGAGATACAGATAGTAAAAAGAAGAGAAAAAGATAATGAAGGATTTACATTCGCATCTGTTACCAGGAATTGATGATGGAAGTAAAAGCTTTGAAGAAAGTATTAAAATACTTAAAAAAGCAAGTATAGAAGGGGTTACAGATATAGTACTTACACCTCATTATATTGAGGATACAAAATATAATTGTAATAACAAAAATAAGAAAGAATTATTTGAAGAACTAAGAGAGAAGATAAGAAATGAAAATATAAATATAAACTTATACTTAGGTAATGAAGCATATATTAGTGAAAATTATATAGATTTAATAAAACAACATGAAATAATGACAATTAATAATACAAGATATTTATTATTAGAATTTCCTTTAGGAAATATGTTTAGAAATACAAAAGAAATATTATATGAACTTATAGTGGCTGGTTGCATACCAATTTTAGCTCATCCTGAAAGATATAAAATATTTCAAAGACATCCAGATTATATAGAAGAGTATTTAAGAATGGGTGTACTATTGCAAGGAAATTATAAGAGCTTATTTGGTAAATATGGAAGTGATGCTAAAAAAACTTTAAAATATTTCTTAAAGAGAGGATGGATTACTTTTTTAGGAAGTGATACACATCATGAAGAAGACTTTGATATAAAAAAATTAGGAAAAAAATTGAAATCAATAATTAAAGACGAGGAAATAGTAGAAGATTTATTAGAAAATAATTTTGATAAAGTTATAAATGATTTAGATATCGGTATAAGAAGATAGAAAATTAGTGAGGGAAAAATTATGAATGATGCAATTACTTTAGAAAAAAATAAAGTATCTGTAAAAGAAGTAGGCTATTTGTTCATTAAGAGGTTGTTTGATATAGTTTGCGGGTTATTAGGTTGTATACTTATATTACCGATTGCTATTGTAGTGAAGATAGCTTACGTTTGTGATAAGGATTTTGCTAGTATATTTTATTCACAAATTAGAATTGGAAAGAACGGTAAGAAATTTAAGTTGTATAAATTTAGATCAATGGTTCCTAATGCAGATGAAATATTAAGTAAGACACTAGAAATGGATAAAGTTGCTGCTGAACAATGGAGAAAATATCAGAAATTAGAAAATGATCCAAGAATTACTAAAATGGGTAATAAATTGAGAAAAACATCTTTAGATGAAATTCCACAAATGTTTAATGTATTAAAAGGTGATATGTCTATGATTGGCCCTAGACCATTAGTGATTGGAGAGTTAGATGCACATAAAGGAAATCATGAAATATATGAAAGCGTAAGACCTGGAATAACTGGTTGGTGGGCATGCAATGGAAGAAGTGCTACTACATATAAAAAGAGATTAGAATTAGAATATTACTATTGTAATAATAGAAGTTTATGGTTAGATATAAAATGTGTTTTTCTGACAATTAAAGCTGTTTTGTTTAAAGACGGTGCAAAATAAGAAATGTACAATATTTAATTAATACTACTTAGGTACATACTGAAAACTTTGATATGTATCTTTTTTTATCAAGGAGGTAGCAAAAAATGAAGAAAAAAGAAGAGCCAATTAGAATTGCTCAAATTGTTGGTAAATGGTTAGGTGGAGGAGTAGAAGCTGTAGTAATGAATTATTATAGACATCTTGATCATGATAAAATTCAATTTGATTTTATATGTGATGATGACTCTACTAATATTCCTTATGATGAAATAGAAAAACTTGGGGGAAAAGTAATATTAATACCACCTTATCAGAAAGTATTTAAATATCAAAAAGAATTGCGTAGAGTATTAAGAGATGGTAAATATAAAATTGTACATTCTCACATTAATACTTTAAGTGTATTCCCTTTATATGCGGCTAAAAAGGTAGGAGTGCCAGTAAGAATAGCTCATTCTCATTCAACTACAAATAAAAAAGAATGGAAGAAAAACTTATTAAAGCAAGTCCTAAGACCCTTCAGTAAGAAATATGCAACTAACTATATGTGTTGTAGTGAACTTGCTGGTAGATGGTTATTTGGTGATAAGGCATATGATGAGGGAAAAGTTTATTTACTTAATAATGCAATTGATTTAGACAAGTTTAAATATGACAAAAAGATAAGGGATAAAAAGAGAAAAGAACTTGGTATTAAAGAAGATACAATTGTTATTGGGCATATAGGAAGATTTGTAGCTCAGAAAAATCATACTTTTTTAATTGATATATTTAATCAATTTCATAAAAAAGAAAAAAATTCTATTTTATTGCTTGCTGGTCAAGGACCTCTACAAGAAGAAATTAAAAATAAAGTTAGAGAATTAGGATTAGATGATAGTGTCAGATTTTTAGGACAAAGAAATGATGCCAATGAATTATATCAGGCATTTGACGTTTTCTTACTACCAAGTTTATATGAGGGATTACCAGTAGTAGGAGTTGAAGCTCAAGCATCTGGGCTGTTATGTTTCTTTTCAGATGATATGACTAAAGAAACTAAGGTCCTTGATTCCACTGTTTTTATGAGTTTGTCTAATACAGCTGAAGAATGGACTGGTGAAATATTAACTAATCTAAAAGATTATAAAAGAATTAATACAAAGAATGAAGTATCTGATAATGGGTTTGATATTGAAATTGAAGCACGAAAATTGGAGAAATATTATATAAATTAAAGAGATAGGAGTTTTAGGTATGAATATTAGGCAAGTTTTAAAAAATATTAGATTAAAGTTTAACATGGTTGGATCTGGTCGTAGAAAAAATAAGCTAAATTCAATCGATTTTTCGATAATCTCTAATAATTGCTTTGCTGGAATTGTTTATCAACATTTTAATTTACAATATAATACTCCAACTGTTGGCTTGTATTTTTATCCAGATGAATATATTAAATTTTGCAAAAAATTTGATTATTACATAGGTCAAAAATTAACATTTATTAAAGCATCTAATTCTAAATATTTTGATGATTTAAAGAAGAACCATTATGAAAATGTTATTGTTGGAATGTTGGACGATGTAGAAATAGTATTTTTGCATTATAAAACAGAAAGAGAAGCTAAGGATAAATGGGAAAGAAGAGTGCACAGACTTAGCAAAAATATTATTTTTAAATTTAATGATCAAAATGGTGCTACATATGAAAATTTAAGGGATTTTGATGCTTTACCTTATAAAAATAAAATAATGTTTACAGCAAGAAATTATCCTGAGTTTACTTCAAATGTTTTTTGTAAAAAGTATAAGAGTGCTTCTTTTATAAAGGAAGACTATTATAGTGTTTATAAATATATTAATTTAGTTAATTATATAAATCATAGTATTGTAGGAAAGAAGGTATTACATATTATTCCAACCTACAATTATTCGGGTGCTGAAAATGTGGCCATAACAATAATAGATTCATTAAAGAAAAAATATAATTTTGATTATTGTTCTTTTAATGGAAATACAAAAGATATTTTGAATGAACATAAAATAAACTTTATCTGTATCAATAAATTTAATCCTAAATCAATAAAAAAAATTATTCGTGAAGGTAAATATGATATTATTCATGCACATGACTATAAAGCAAGTTGTATGTGTGCTTTAGTCAAGGGAAAAACCAAATTGATTATGCATTTACATAATAATTCTCCATGGCTAAAAAAGGTATGTTTCAATTCTTTTGCCATTTTATTTGCTGCTTTTAGAGCTGAAAAGATTTTAACTGTTTCAGAATCTATAGAAAATGAATATATATTTTCTAAGTTTATAGATAAAAAAATTGAATGTATTGATAATCCCATTTCAAGAGGTAAAATATTGTCTATGGTTTCTAAAAACGATTATCAAAAGAAATATGATATATGTTGTGTAGCAAGATTAACGGAACAAAAAAATCCAATGAAATTTTTAGATGTGTTATATAGCATAAAAAAATCCAAATCTGATGTGAAGGCAGTATGGGTAGGAGAAGGAAGTCTTGAAGTTGAAGTTAAGAAAAGAATATACGAATTAGGACTTGCAGATAATGTAGAAATGGTAGGATTCCAAAAGAATCCGTATAAATATATGGCTTGTTCAAAGATATTTATGCTTACCTCTGATTGGGAGGGTTATGGGTTAGTAGCGTTTGAAGCATTAACTTTGGGTCTGCCATGCATTGTTTCTAACGTTGGTGGTTTACCAAAGATTGTAGATGATAGTTGTGGTATGTTGTGTAATAAAGCTGGCGATTTTGTTCATGAAGCAATTGAACTTTTAAATGATTCTAATAAGTATGTATCTAAAAGTAAAAATGCAGTAAAAAAATCAAAAAAAATAGAGAATATTGTTACATATATTAATAAAATAGATGATATTTATAGCAATTTATAGTTATCTATCTTTTTAGAAGGGAATATTGATATTTATGTTTGAAAATAATAAATTAATTAATAAATTCAATTTTGTAGAAATTATTATTATATTTTTCTCTATATTATTAAAATATTTGATTATACATAAAGTGTCTAATTTGGTTTTATATCCTTATCTATGTGGACTTCTTTTTCTTGCTTTCTGTGTAGTATTTAGGAAAAAGGTAAAACATTCAGAATTAATGAAAATTATGTTTTTATTTTTGATATCTGTGTATTTTGTTGTTTACTATAAGGATGTTAATTTTTTGATTTCATTTTTATTGGCGATTGTATGTTTAGATAAGGAAAATAAATCTTTTATTAAAATATTTATGGTATCTTCCATTGTTCTGTATATTCTAAATATTGTTTTTAACTTTATGGGCATTTTACCTAGTAACAATTTAGTTAGGTATACTGAAAGTGGGGTCATTACAAGATATGATTTAGGATTTGGACACCCAAATGAAGTTTTTCTTTTTTGGTTACCAATTTTATTTTCTGCGTATTACCTTTATGGTGAGAATAAAGCTTTCTATTTAATTACTACATTAATATCGTTGATATTATTCTATTTATCTAATTGTAGAACTGGAATAGTGTGTGCTTTATTGTTACTTGTTTTAGGATGGATTCAGAGTTTTACTGGTAAATTAAAAAATTTTCGTTTTATATCAATTATATTTTTAATGTACTCGTTTATTTCTATATTGATTGCATCTAAGTTTGGCAGTAATATTAATGATCCAATTAATATAGCATTATCTTATAGACCATATTATTGGAATTTATATTTGGATAATAATATGTTGTTTAGTATTTTTGGTCATAACTACAATACGGTTTGGTATATTGATAACTTTTATTTATATTTATTGATTGATTTAGGTATAACTGGTTTCTTATTATATTTCATCTTATATTTTTTATCATTGAAAAGATTACATTTCGATTATAAATTGGTGTTAATAATATTTGTGTTTTTACTATATGGTTTGTTTGAATCTAATGTTATAATTGGTAGTATTCAGTTTGCCTTTGCAATTCAACTTAAAATTTTGATAGAAGACAAAAAAACTAGGATTATATTAAAAAATATTGAGGAGTGATTTTAGTGAAAAAAATAAATATAGTTGAACAAAAAAAAATAATGGTAGAAATTTTGGCTTATTTTGATAAAGTATGTAGGCAAAATAATATTAATTATTCTTTAATAGGTGGATCGTTGATAGGGGCTATCAGACATCAAGGAATTATACCATGGGATGATGATATCGATGTAATTTTATCTAGGGACAATTATCTAAAAATAATAGAAATATTGGAAAAGGATGATGATGCTAGATTCAAAATTTTAACAAAAAATAATACCAAGGATTATTTTTTTCCATTTCCTAAATTAGTAGACAAAAGAACATATGTTGTTGAACATCAAAATTTAGAACAAATTTCTGAATATGGAATATATATTGATATTTTTTCATATAATTTTATGCCAAATAGTCAAAAAGAGCGAACAAAAGTAGTAAAAAAAATTAAACTTTATAATAGTATGATGTCAAGAAAAAAATTAAATTTCAAAAAAGAAGGGATAAAACAAAATTTTCTTCGCTTTAATAAAAATATGATTTCAAAGGTTATTGGATATGATTCTATTTATAAAAAATTAGAAAAAATTTATAATAAGTATTCAAAAAATAAATCTGATTATGTTGTTTCCAATTGGCCAATTTATGATATTAGTAAGGAAATACAAAATTCTAATAATATTGCTGAATATATTAATGTTTCGTTTGAAAACATTCAGGTTATGATTTTTAAAAATTATGATGAAATATTAAAAACAACATTTGGAGATTATATGCAATTACCACCAGAAGGTAAAAGAAAATCTCATGGTTTAGAGGCATATTGGAGGAATGATAATGAAGAAAAGGAATGTTAAAAAAATTACTCTTATAAATATAATTTCAAATATAATATTGCAAATAGCAAACATTTTTTCATGGTTCATAATTCCAAAGATAATTTTGACTTATTTTGGTTCTGATGTTAATGGTTTAGTATCCTCTATAACGCAGTTTTTAAGTTATATTACTTTAATTGAAGGTGGTGTAACTGGTGTTGTAATGGCTAGCTTATATAAACCATTAGTAAATAATGATAATAAAAAGATAAGTGCAATAATAAAAACATCTCAAAAATTTTACAAAAAAGTTGGTATAATTTTTTCTATATATTGTCTAATCTTGGCAACTGTTTACCCATTATTATTTAATACAGGATTTAATTATCTCTATGTGTTTTCTTTAGTGATTGTTTTATCTATTAATTTACTGATTCAATATATGTATTCATTAGCTTTTAGAAATTTGTTAAACGCTGATAAAAAAGGTTATGTTGTTTCTTTTACTCAAACTTTGATATTAGTTTTAGGAATATTATTGTCATATATTTCTGTTGCTATTTATCCTAGTATTCATATATTAAAATTAATAACTGGTTTGTTATTTGTTTTACAGCCTATTATTTATAATAAATATGTAAAAAATCATTATAATATAATGCATGATGCAAAGGATGATAAAAATTTATTAAAAAATAGATGGAATGGTTTTGCAATTAATATTGCCGCTTTCATTCATAATTGTACTGATATAGCAATTTTAACGATTTTTACTAATTTAGCAACAGTTTCCATATATAGTGTTTATTCTATTGTGACAAATGGGCTTCGTTCTATTTTTAATGCTGTTTCTAATGCTATAGTTCCCAATATAGGACAGGCTTATGCTAGTGAAAATACAGAAGAAATAAATTCTAAAATGGATCTTTATGAATTTGTCACATTTAATTTGGTTTTTTACATGTTTACGATTGCTGCATTACTTATAACTCCTTTTGTAATGATTTATACACATGGAATAAATGATGCAAATTATAATCAGTTAATATTTGGAGTATTATTGGTGGTATCTGAGGCCATATATTTGATTAAATTTCCTCATTTAAATCTTTCATATTCTGCAAATAAATTTAAAGAATTAACCATTCCTGCCTTTTTGGAGGCCGGTATTAATATAATTGTTTCACTTGTTTTTGTTAGTAAATTAGGTCTGATTGGTGTTGCAATAGGAACGATTTGTGGAATGATTTATAGATTGATTTACCAAGTTTATTTTAGTACTAAGTTAATTAGAAATAGACCTCAAAAGGTATTTTATAAAAAATTACTTGTATATATTATTTTCACCTTAATTGGTTTAACTTTATGTTATTATTTTGTACCAATATCTAAATTTAATATAGGCAGTTTCATTAAGACTTCAATTGTGTATGCGTGCTTGTTCGGAGTTATGTATTTTGTTGCTAGTATAGTTGCATTTAATAATGAGTTAAAATATTTAAAGAACTATCTAATTAAAAGATAAGTTTTTAGGGTAATGTGGTTTTTGTTTGTAGTGACAAGGAGAATATATGAATAAGAAAAGGGTTTTGATTGTTTTACTTAGTATTTTATTAATACTTATTATTGGTGTTAGTATTCATTTTTATAGAATTAAACATGCTAGAGTTGATATTACTTATAATGACTTAGTAGTGGAGGTTTATGAAAAAAGACATGTTTCTTCATTTATTAAAAGTATTAATGGTAAAATTATTGATGACTATATTATTGATAGTGATAGTCTTGGTAAAAAGAATATTAGTTTTCAATATATTAATACTGATAATATCAAAGTCACTAGTTTCTTTGATATAAAAGTCGTTGATAAGACTGCTCCTTTGATATGGATTAGTGATACTTATAGTTTAGGTGTTGGTTCTAAGAGAAGTTTAACTGATCTTATTCTATGTGGTGATAATTATGATAAAAAACCAAAGTGTTATATAGAAGGGGATTATGACTTAAATAAAATAGGAAAATATGATTTAGTCATTCATGCCTCTGATAGTAGTAAAAATAAGACTAGTAAGTCTTTTACTTTAAATGTATATGATCCTAAAAACGTAAAAAGTAAAGAGAGAGAAACAGTTTATTTTTCTGATGTTTTGGGGAAATATAAAAATAATAAAGTTGGACTTGATTTATCTAAGTGGCAAGGTAATGTCGATTTTTCAAAATTAAGTCAGGCTGGAGTTTCCTTTGCAATTCTTAGAGTAGGGAGTACTAGGGGAAATGGTGGAGAATATGTTTTAGATGAAATGTTTAAGAAAAATATAAGCGAGGCTTTAAAATATAAAATTCCTGTGGGAGTATATTTTTATTCATATGCATCTAATATAAAAGAGGCAAGAAATGATGCTAGATGGGTAATAAAACAAATAAAAGATTACAAAGTAAAATTAGGCGTTTCTTTTGATTGGGAGGACTGGTCCTACTTTAATTCTTATAATATTAGTTTTCATGATTTAAATGAAATTTCAAATGCATTTATGGATGAAATTAGTAAAGCTAAGTACAAAACAATGTTATATAGTAGTAAAAATTACTTAGAGTTAATTTGGAACAATAAAAAATATGATACTTGGCTTGCCCATTATACAGATAAAACAAATTATTTGGGAAAATATAAATACTGGCAAATATGTGATACAGGAAGAGTAGATGGTATTAACGGAAATGTTGATATTGATATAATGTATGAATAATACTTTGAATGGAGGATTAAATGAGCAAGAAAATAATTTTTATAATATTGGGATGTTGGATGTGCATGATGTTTTTATTTTCTAATCAGAATGCTACTAAATCCAACCATACTAGTGATAAAGTAACTATTTCACTAATTCATTTAGTTGATAAATTTATGGGAAAGACTACTGGGAAGGCTCAAGAGAAAAAAATAATTAAAAATGTTCGCTTGCTAGTTAGAAAAACTGCTCATATGAGTGAATATTTTGTATTAGCTGTTTTAATCTTTTGCTTAGTCAGTAATTATGTTTCTAGTAATAAAAAAGTATTTTTGATTACTTTTATATGTTGTGTTTTATTTTCAATAGGAGATGAGATTCATCAACTTTTTATTCCAGGAAGGACGGGTAGAATATTTGATGTAGGAGTAGATAGTTGTGGTATATTACTTGGATGTATTTTACTGACATTTATTAAGTATAAAACAGATAAAAAGAGGCTGCAAAATATCTGAAAAATTAAAATTATATACTTCAATTTTGTAATAATTGGTCTATTTTTAGGATCAATTTTTATTTTTTTATATTTGTCATTTCTATTTAATATCTGTATATTGATGACGAGGTGGAGAAATGTATATTATTTTAGTAATTATAATTAGTTTAATATTTATTATTTGGACTATGTTAAGAATAGTTAGTATTAGTGAAAATAGACATTATAAGGCTTGACTATCCTTATTATTTATACTATACTTAAATAGTAATCATTACTAATAAGGAGATGATGTCTTTGCGAAACACAAAACAAAGAGATCTCATATTATCAATTGTTAATAATAGTTATTCTCATCCAGGTGCTTTAGATATTTATAATGAGGCAGTAAAATTAATTCCTAATATTAGTTTAGGGACAGTTTATAGGAATTTAAATAGGCTTGTAGATGAGGGGTTAATTAAAAGAATTAAAACTCCTGATAATATTGATAGGTTTGATCATACTAATAAGCATGCACATTTTATATGTATGAAGTGTGGTTCAATTATTGATTTGGGAGAGGAATATCTTTTTAATCTAGAAAAAATTGATGATAATGAAGTATTGGATTGCGAAGTTAGTTTTAAAGGTATTTGCAAGAATTGCAAGAAGAAAGGATGTTAATTATGGAATTAAAAGGATCTAAAACAGAACAAAATTTAATGGCAGCATTTGCTGGTGAAAGTCAAGCAAGAAATAAATATACTTATTTTGCTTCTAAGGCTAAAAAAGATGGTTATGAGCAAATAGCAGCTATATTTGAAGAAACAGCTAATAATGAAAAAGAACACGCTAAGATGTGGTTTAAAGAACTTAATGGTGGAAGTATTCCTTCTACTGAGGAAAATCTTTTAGCAGCAGCAGAAGGTGAAAATTATGAGTGGACAGACATGTATGATAACTTTGCTAAGACTGCAAAAGAGGAAGGCTTTGATAGAATAGCTTACTTATTTACAGAGGTTGCTAAAATTGAAAAGGAACATGAAGAACGTTATCGAAAATTACTTGCTAATGTTAAAGATGGTTTAGTATTTAGTAAAGATGGAGATAGAATTTGGCAATGTCGTAATTGTGGACATATTGTTATTGGAAAAGAAGCTCCAAAGGTTTGTCCAGTATGTAATCATCCACAATCTTATTTTGAAATCAAAAAAGAAAATTATTAATATTAAGGGAGGTTTACTCCTTTTTTTGTTGTATGTTATAATAACAAGTGGAGTGATAGTATGGAAGATAATATTTATTTATTTTTACAAGAACCTAAAAAATATGAAATTAATATCGATTATATAGCTAAGATAGAAAAATTTTATCAACAACATGGTTTTATTCCAGAAAATTGTGTTAATACTTTTTTGGATTGGTTGGTAATGGAGGCCCGTAAGAAGTGTTTAAATTCAGAGGAGGATTTTCTTAATTTCTCTTATAAGGGCTGCTGTGGTAGGGTTCAGGGAGCTCTAAAGGATTTATTAGATAGGATGAGGTTTCCTAATAAAGCATTTAATATTGGGAATGTTGTAGCACATAAACCAATTCATGCTTTAAATATGTTAACGATTCCGATATTAAAGAATGATAAAGTTGTACTAGATAATTATATACTTGATCCAACATTTAGACAATTTACGTTAAAGGAAGAAAATAGATTTGAAAGATATTTTGAAGAAGAGAGAGGGGCTATAAAGGTTGCTACTCCTCATCCAGGATATTTCTTAAATTTAACTCCACAAGTAAGAGAATTTGCTAATGAACTTATTAAAGATGGTTATTTTTTGATGAATGATGAAAATACAAAGTTATATTGTGATGCTTTTCAACTTTATGTAACGCCTAAAGAAGATTATACAGATAAAAGTTTAGTAGGAAAGGTTAGTTTTACTGGTTATAGTGGGGCAGATTATATAAAACTTATAAATACTAATTTAACCAATTTTACCATGTCAGATATTTATATAGAAGATCCTGTAGTGAGTGCTAATAAGATAAGTAGAAAGATTAAAAAGTTATTTAAAAAGAAGGATGATCCCATTGAAATAGAAAAAATGCTTAGTGATAGTACCTCTAATGTTCCAGATTCAAAGTTTTATAAATAACTATTGCCAAATACTAATATTTTTGTTAGAATGATATTGTCTTTTAAAGAGATATCATTTGGTCTGTTGGTGAAGTGGTTTAACACGCGCGCCTCTCAAGCTCGTATTCACGGGTTCGAACCCCGTACAGACTACCATTAAGAATTTTACTTGAAATTTTATTATTTCTAGTTGATAATAACTAATCCTTATCGTGGATTAGTTTTTTTGTGCTATTAATACAGGAAATTTTAAAGGCGTCGAATTAGATGCGTTTGAAAAAAGGTTTACTTCAATTAAAAGTTATGTTATAATACGTAACTAGTGATGGAGGTTTAAAATGAAAATATTAAGAAAGAATGATAATTGGAACAAAATAAATACTAGAGAAGAATTACTTGAATTATTAAAAAAATATAACAGAATACTTCGTGGTTCAATGATCCATTATTTAAATGATTTAGTAGATTTAGAATTTTCGGTTATTAAAGATAATATTAATGTTAGCGAAGATGATAAAAAAATTTTATCAGAATTAGAGATATATAAAAGAATAGCAATGTATAATATTTATAATATGGCATTAAACATATTTGAAGAAGCAAATCCAGAAATTATGATATCCGGCAATAATGATGTAATTGAGGGATTGAATGTATACGCTTCATTTGGTGAAAGAAGCTTTCAAGTATTTGATTTTTATTATCAGGAAGGACCTATTGGGTTTGAATTAGAAATACCAAGTGGTTATAAAACAATGAGAATAGGAGATATTTCTTTATTTCATACAATGGCTAGTGAGGAACTAAGAGAAGCTGAGTTGATGCGAGTAATGGATGAATTGGATAGATTATATGATCAAAAAAATCCATATGGTTATAGTTCTTATGGCGATAGTAGACATTTTGGTGGTTGTCGACATGTTGGTGGACCTGCTGCACAATGGAGTTTTGAACACAATAAAAAAATAAAGGCAAACGAAAAGAGATTTGAATTATTAGATTCCAAAAAAGAATTAACAGATGATGATAAGAGAGAAATAGAAATTACAAATAGATTTTATGAATTATTATTAAAAGATTATGGCTTGACAGATAAAGACTTTGAAGAGGAAGATGATTTAGTCTTTCCTGAGAGACAAACAAAATTACAAAAAACTCTTGTTAAAAAAACGCCAAATATAAAAATTTATAATAATATTAAATATATTTAAATAATGTAAATGAGAGCTAGTGATGTGTTACTATGTTCTTTTTTATTTAAACTTCATAAGCAATTAAAGCATTGGCAAATTATCATTACTTTTAATTGATATACGTTTTTATGTAAAATTTAGTTGCACAAATTTTTAAATACGCTATACTTTTAGTAGGGGTGTTAAGTGATATAGTGGTATTTGAGGAGAAAATTATGAAAAAAATACTTGGGATGGTTGATGATAATTCTGTTACTCACTTTTTATCTGTTGAGTTGAATGGGATTGATGAGGTTTGTTCTGCTATTGATGATAGTTTCAGCTATAAGATTGATAGAACTATATCTTGTGAGGTACTTAATCGGAAGTTATATAGTTTAGGTAAATATCAAGATGATATTTTACATGGTAGAGCACAAGTCCTAAAGGCTTCAATTGTAAAAATTGATAAAAAACAGCAGAAAGATAATTTTATTGATGAAGTTGATCCTGATATTAGGATGGGATTAGTAAATGTGTCTTTAGTTTATCCATCACAGATAAGTAAAATTATTAAAAACACTTTTTATGATGATGGGACTTATGGTGAATATAAGTTAATAGATTTAACTGATTTAGCAAAGCTTGCTAATAAAATATCAAAAACGAAAAATAATTTTTCTTATGATGGAACCATTGATGCAAAAGTAGGAGAGTTTTCGAGTGCTGGTTATTATAATTATTTAAAAGATACGACTGCTAATAAACCAATATGGCTTAATAAAAAAGAAAGACAACTTACTAGTGAGATGGTAACGGATATTTTTCAGTGTGTTAGTGAATGCCTTGATATTAAATACTTAGGAAGTAGTTTCCTTGATGATTCTTCAAGTCTTGAAACAGAAAAGATGAATAGATTTGCGTTACGT
Organism: Clostridium sp. CAG:417; assembly: GCA_000432835.1. Lineage (GTDB taxonomy): Bacteria > Bacillota_I > Bacilli_A > RF39 > UBA660 > CAG-417. The sequence continues at coordinate 90,485 of FR890371.1, forward strand.
AATAGTGATGCTTTAAAATCTCTAGAACTTTCGCCGCTTCTTTCTAGAATTCTCAATACTTTAAGTGAAGTAGAACAATATAGAGATATTTCTTATTTTAATATTAGCTTACCTAATTATTTATTAGATGGTAAACTATATGGTGAGAATGAGAAAAGTCTTGCAAAATCAAAGAAAATGTGATATAATGTGGACAATTAAGAGGAGTGATATGTATGAATAATTTTCATGGAGGACCAGGTGGTCCATTTCCAGGTCCAGGATTTGGTCCGGGATTTGGGCCAGCACCAGGTCCAGGATTTGGTCCAGCACCCGGTGGAGTACCATTAGAAGTTGAATCTCAATTTATGTATGGCGGTGTCGGTGGAGGAAGTAGTAATGAACACAGAATTCCACTTGATATATTATCTGCTAAAAAACTTCCTAGTTCTAGATTTTTTTCTAGACTTAAGGTTAGATTAAAAAGAGCTAATCTTAGAAGTAATATTAGAAGTGTAAATAAATATTTGCGTAGAGCACAAATTCAACAAATGATTTTGGAAAATATGGGAAGTTTATCTCATAGTTATGGAGATAATGCCAGAGTGTTTGCCGATATTACAACTGATGAAATTATAGATACTTTAGACCAAAATAATAAAAAGATAAAACTAAAAGAAAAATTTTTATTTAATAATCTTCGCAATAAAATTGAGAGAAAAAAAGAAAGATTTTATGTAGGATATTATAAATTTAAGTCTTATATAAAGTATGGAAAGTCAGAAAAGAAGAGGAGTTATCAACTAAGAAAAGCTAATCAAGATGTTGATTATAGAAAAGATAAATTACTTGATGGTTGGTTACTTCATAATTATAATATTTATTCAATATTATTAGGTGATATAAGCAAGAAAAATGGCTTTAAGGGATTACTTCCAGATAGTGCTGATTTAGAAACCGTTAAAAATGCTAATAAACAAAAAACAGCACCTCAAAATATTCAACAATCAAATACTCAAAATAAAACCGTAAGTCAAAATAACACGAATACACAGACTAATACAAAAACTCAAAGCAATGTAAATACTCAAAATAATGCAAAGACACAAGTAAATGCTACACCACAACCTGCTAAAATACAATCACAACCTTCACCAGTTAAAATTAGTGATATTAATGATTATCCACCAGTTTATGTAGATCCATGGATTGAAGGAATGTTTAGTAATGATTGGGAAAAAGCTGATGAATCAGTAAGCATGGATGTAGAAATTTTAGATGATAAAACTCATCACCATAAATAATAAAGTTGGTTAATTCTAACTTTATTTTTTGTATAATGATATTAGGAGGAATAAAATGATTGGCGTGTTTGATTCAGGAATTGGTGGGGTAACGGTATTAAAAGAACTTTTAAAAATTTTACCACATGAAAAGTTTATTTATTATTCTGACTCTTTAAATAATCCGTACGGTGATAAGAGCTTTGATGAATTAAAGAAAATTGTTTTTAAAGTGGTTGATACATTAATAGATAATAACTGCAAAATAATAGTTATAGCGTGTAATACTGCTAGCACTTTGAGTACCTGTTTAAGGGAAAAATATAGTATACCGATAGTCGCTATTGAACCGGCTTATAAAATGATTTATGATAATGATTTTTCAGAGAAAACCTTGGTAATGGCAACGAAAGCAACTATTAATAGTGATAAATTTCAACAACTTTATCATAAGTATGATAACCATAATACAACTCTTTTATCTTGTTCTGGACTAGCTGATTTAGTTGAGACAGGGGATCAGGAGAAGATAGATAATTATTTAAAAAATACTTTGATGCCTTATAGGGGAGTAAAATGTGTCGTTTTGGGATGTACACATTATCCATTGATTAAAGAAAACATTCGGAAAGTATTAGGTGATGTTAAATTTTATGATGGAAGTGTTGGAGTTAGTAAACAGACACGCAAGATTTTACTTGAAAAAGATTTAATTAATGAAGATGGTGATACTTATGTTCAGTTTATTGATTCTTCAAATGATTTAAAAAAGAAAAAAAGATTTTTTTCTTTATTAGGTGACTTGAAATTTTAAATAAGTTTTACTATAATATATGTGATGACGCGATGATGGAGGTTGGAAACTCCTAGCGCTACAAAGAAAGAGATTCTTCTGGAATAAGTAAGGTGGAACCGCGGGGTAACTCGTCCTTACATTTATTCTGGGAGTTTTATTTTTTTAGGAGGAAAATAATATGAAAATGGAAGAATTAGTTAATTACTGTAAACAATATGGTTTTATATTTCAGGGTAGTGAAATATATGGTGGACTTGCAAATACATGGGATTATGGTCCATTAGGAAGTAGACTAAAAAATAATATTAAAGATACTTGGAGAAAAAGATTCATTCAAGAAAGACGTAATGCTTATGAAGTTGATGCAGATATTTTAATGCATCCGAAGGTTTGGGAAGCAAGTGGACACGTATCATCTTTTTCTGATCCATTAATTGATTGTAAGAATTGTAAAACAAGACATAGAGCAGATAATTTAATAGATGATTTTTCAGAGGATGCAGATGCTGATGCAATGAGTCAAGATGAAATGATGGAATATATTAAAACTCATCACGTTCCATGCCCAAAATGTGGGAAATCAGATTTTACTGATATTAGACAATTTAATTTGATGTTTGAAACCCATAGAGGAGTAGTAGAAGATGGTAAAAATAAGGTTTATTTACGTCCAGAAAACGCTCAGGGGGAATATGTTAACTTTTTAAATGTTCAAAGAACTACTAGATCAAAACTTCCTTTTAGTATAGGTCAAATAGGTAAGGCTTTTAGAAATGAAATAACACCTGGTAACTTTACTTTTAGAACAATAGAATTTGAACAAATGGAATATCAAACTTTCTGTAAGGAAGGAAATGATTCTGAATTATATAATTATTTTAAAGAATATGCTAAAAAGTATTTTATGGATTTAGGAATTCCAGAGAGCGATTTAAGATTCCATGATCATGAAAAATTAGCTCATTATGCTAAGGAAGCATGTGATATAGAATATAAATTTCCTTTTGGTTGGGGAGAAATCAATGGAACACATAACAGAACTAATTATGACTTATCTCAACATCAGAAGGTATCAGGAGTTAGTCAAGAATATTTAGATCCTGAAACAAACGAGAAATTTATACCTTATATTGTAGAATCTACTATAGGTTGTGATAGAGCAGTACTTGCAGTTTTATTTAATGCTTATCATAAGGAAACACTAGAAAACGGTGAAGAACGTGATGTAATGAAGTTTTTACCTTCAATAGCACCATATAAAGTAGCAGTTTTACCTCTTGCTAAAAAATATCATAGCGAAAAAGCCTCTGAGGTATATGATATGTTATCCAAAAACTTTATGTGTAGTTATGATGAGGCTGGTTCTATAGGTAAACGTTATAGAAGACAAGATGCTATTGGAACACCTTTTTCAATTACTATTGATGATAATACTATTAATAATAATACTGTTACTATTAGAGATAGAGATACAATGGAACAAATTACATTGGAATTAGATAAAGTAATACCTTATATTGAAGAAAAAATTAAGTTTTAATACTATTTTATACTCAAGACCTAGTACTTTAGGTCTTTTTTCTTGCATATTTTTAAATTTTATGATATAATAGCAACTACTTTAAGGGGTGTAGATATGAAGAACTTAGAAGAAGATAGTTATGGATTTATCACAGATATTGATGATGTTGTTGGAAGTGAGGAATATCAGCAATTACCTACGGAAGAGAAGAAAAAGATTTTACTTTCCATTCTAAATACTAATAATAAGAAACTAAAAAATAATGATGAACATAGAGGAGAGTTAATAAATGTTATCTGTGATAATGGAATAGTCGAAAAGAAGAGTAAACACATTTTAGAAGAAAATGAAGAAAGCTATAATGTTTTGTCTCTTGATTTTTTGATGCAATGTGATAATTATCAAGACATGATTAGATGTGGACTTTTACCACGTAAGGATAAAGCTACTTATAATAAAGAAATGAAAAATATTTTACTTGCCGTTAGAAATGAACTTGATGCATATGAGGTTGCTAAATATGAAGATGAGGATGATTTATTTAGTGAAGAAAGGCAGAATTGTGAGAGACTTTTTTCTATATTGCTTGACTATGATGAGTATGAAGAAGAAGAAATTAAAATTGATGTTCAAAGTGATTTTCATGTAGTTTATTTACCTAATAGTGTTAGAGAACTTGATAATTCACCAATAATTAAAGATGTTTGTAAAAATTGTCAAAAAGATATTTTAGTTAGAATGATTAATTCAATTAAAGAACAAGAATTTAAAGGATTGAAGAGATTTACTTGCCATTATTCAGAATTTTATGAACTTAGAGCTAATCAACAAAGAGTAGTTTTTCATTTTTTAATGCCTAACGTCGTAGTAGTTATTTCTGCTTTTACTAAAAAAGTAGATACTAATAAGAGATATCGTATGGAACTTAGAAATAGAGTTAATAGATATCGTAGTGTAAAAGATAAATTGAAAAAAATTATAGATAGTTCATCAAGAGAACAGTTTTTTAAGTTACAAGATGATATAGAACAACAGTTTATGAACGATATTGATAAAAAGTTAATAAAGGGGTAGTTTATATGAATGAGTTATTAGTACAATTACAAAGAGATATTGCAGTTAATAGCATTGAAAAAGGTTTTTATAAAGATTATGTGAAAGTGTGGAGCCAATTACAAACTATTTGTGATAGTGCCTTAGCAGCTAATGATGAAATTTTTAATAAAACTATTAGAGAAATAGACTTAGATGAGTTGATTAGATTTGGTGTTATATCTTGTGATTATGAACAAAATTTGGCTTCCGTTTATAATGCAAGTGATGCTTTAGAGAAACTAGTTAATTTACGTGAACTTCGTGATAGAGGAAAACTTACTTTATTGACATATTTAAATGTAAATATGGAAGATGTAGAAGAAACTGATATAGAAAGAGTTAAAAAAAATAAAGAAGTGGCAACTGTATTTTTAAAAACTTGTTTTGATAAAAATTATATTAATAGTATTAATTGTATATGTAAAAGTGATATAGCTAGTCCTATTTTAAGATTGATTATAGAAATTAAAAAATTAAAACAGGAAAAATTTACTAGGGAGGAATTATTAACTTCAACCTTTCTTGCTAAAAAAATGGATGGCTTTGATGTTGTGGATGTAACAGATGATTTAATGCATTCCTTAATTTATTTTGAAATGGTCGATGCAGAAGTTATTTGTATTACGAGAGATGAAATAATACCTAAATATAAAGAAAAAATTAGCAATATAAATAAAGTTCAGAAGAAAAAGGAAAAAGAAGTAAAAGCCTTTAAGCATCTCCAAAAGAAAATTGATGAAGGACAAGTAACTGGAGATGAAATAGGCAGATTTTTCGAAGATTTTGATATTAGTGAAAGAATGCAAGTTAATATATTAGAAGATGCTGTTTCTCATAATATTTCTTTTGTAAAAGTGCATGAACAAACATTAACAAAAGATAAAAAATATAAACAATTATTTTTAAAATATAGATATGATTATGATAAGATAGATGACGATTTCAAAAAGATTATTGAAACAATAGATCTAGGTGCTTTAGAAGATAAATTTACTGTTTTGGCTAAAACGGGAATATGTCTTACTTATAGTAACTTAAGTTATATTTTACAAAAAGATATTACAGGTGATTTAGGGTTAATTGAAATGCTTTTAAATCGTAAATATATTAATACTAAATTTATAAATAATAATATAGATATATTAGTTGATAATGAGGAACTAAAGAAGGTATGTGATAACATTTTATTATTAGCAGATAATGGTGCATATGATATAGATCACATTAATTATAAAGTACTTAGATATGAAAATTCATATTTAAAAGCTATATTAGATTTATATCATATCTATGATATTAGTATTTGTGGTAATGTAGACTTAGCAAAATTACTTGATGTTAAAAATTTTGATATAATTGATTCGTTAATAGAAGAAAATATAGATAAAAATGTTATTGAAGAAATACTTTGTAGAGATGATGCTTTAAATATAGTTAAAAGAATTCATATTAATAATTTAATAGAAGCAGATTCTTTAAATGATGATGGTAGTTTAGGTAATGAAGTTAAGAGCAATAAGTTTTTTGTAGCTAATAGTAATTTAGATAAACTATCTTGTAATCATGTTAGTGAATTTCAAAATAGTGATATAAGAGAGTTATTTTCTCTTTCACCAAGATTAGATATTAGTGAAGAGATTATTAATAGTAATTTTATAAAATATATGGATGAAAATTATTTAGACCAGGGAAATTACAATATAGGAGGAAATATAATTTCTAGAGTGAAGGTACTTAGAAATTTAGAATGTCTTAAAAATACAGCTAATCTTAATGAAGAAGCTTTGTTTGATAGTATAATTTATAATTCAATGTTATCAGTTGATGAATTATATACTATTAAAGATAGTTTGCAGGGCAAAGACAAAAAGCGTCTAATTGTGTAATATTTATTTTCAAAAACTAATAGTTGTGCTATTCTAAGAATGATGGAGGCAGTATGAATAAGTTAGAATTTGATGAAAGCGTTAAAGTTTTGGAAGTTGGCGTAATTGGGAGTAGTAGATTATTTAATTCTAATGGTAATGATAAAAGTTATGTTTTAGGAAACATTAGTTTTTTATATGATCAAGATAGAGTTTTAGTAGAGGGCTCTGACATTTATGATATAAGTAATGAAGTGATGATAAGTTATCCTAATAATAATTTTGGTATCTTAAGACTTGATGATAAATTATCTATAGAAAATAAGGAAGGCTTTATAGCGTTTGTTTGTGCGGCTAGGGATAAATTTAGAAAAAGAGATATTTCTTATGATGATTTTTATGAGGCTTTGGAAAGAGTGACTTCGGTTCTTATTAGTAAATATAATCTTAGAGTTAGTACTGATGAGTGGATGAGGAGTAATGATCAACTTTCTAAAAAATATTTTAATACAATTAAAAAGAATGCCCATTTAACTTTTAGAAAAACAGGTAAGAAGGCTTATGAACAGAATTGTAATCAAACACTTAGGAGAAACTTGATAGAATTTGATAATTGTGTTAATCCGTTTATGAGTAATAAATATAGTTCTTCACAAATGGAGGATGCTTTAAGAAAGATGGAGATTTCATTTGATACTAATAATAGTGATGGTTCTGTTGTTACAATAAGTGATCTTGAAACTAATAATTATGTTACATATAGAAGAGCAAATGATGGCTTTAGTTATGGACTTACTTATAAAGATTCAAGTGATATGATATTTTCTTTATTTCATACATTTAATTTAGATAATAGTAATTCAATGTATGATGGTGAATATATAAAATATGAATTTGGAAGTAATGATTATAATATTACTCCTACAACTACTATATATAATTTAACCCATAATATAATTCAACATAATAGTGGGGCTATTGTTGATGCTAGTGTTGATGATAAGATAGAAATGTATCAACATTTAATTACAGCTAATGCTTATGCAGCGCAAGTTACTTTGGATAATGTATCTAAAGGATATAGTTATTCAAAAAAATAGTTGACTTTTACTAGAGTTTATCATATACTAATAACAGTTAAGAAATGGAAAGAGATTTATATCCACCTGATTGCTGTTAGTAGCGATGGGTAAATGCCTTTAGAAAACTGGTGTTTTCAATTGTGTTTAAAAGCGGATATGAATTATCTGCTTTTCTTATTTTATGGAGGTGTTAGTTATCGCAAACGGTAAGAACGATTTGCCTATCAACGAACAGATTAGAGCAAAAGAAGTTTTGGTGGTTGGACCTAAGGGTGAACAAGTAGGGGTTAAAAACATAAAAGATGCTTTAACACTTGCTAGTTATGCTAATTTAGATTTAGTCTTAATTAGTCCTAATGCTAATCCACCAGTATGTAAAGTAATGGATTATAATAAATTCCGTTATGAAAAACAAAAGAAACAAAAGGAAGCATTAAAGAAACAAAAAGCTAGTAGATCTGAATTGAAAGAATTTAGATTATCACCAACTATTGATGTTGGAGACTTTGAAACAAAACTTCGCAATGTCATCAAATACTTAGAAAAAGGTGACAGAATTAAGGTATCAGTTCGTTTTAGAGGACGTCAAATGGCTCATACTGAGCTTGGTGAAGAAGTATTAATGCGTTTTTCTTCTAAACTAGAAGAGTATGCTGATATACAAGAAAAACCAAAATTAGAGGGTAGACAGATGACAATGTTACTAGTACCTAAGAAAGATAAAAAATAATAGGAGGAATTAAATATGCCAAAAATTAAAACACATAAAGGAACAGCCAAAGTTCTAAAAGTTAGAAAAAGTGGAAAAGTAAAAATTTATTGCCCAGGTTCTCGTCATAACACAGGTAGTAAAAACGCTAAATTCAATAGAAAAAATAGAAAAGGAAATAGTTTAAGTAAAGCTGATCATAACAGATTAAAAAACTTAATCTAAGATAAGTAAGAGGAGGAAGAAAGATGGCAAGAGTAAAAAATGGAGCTGTTACTAAGGCTCGTCATAAGAAAGTATTAAAACAAGCAAAAGGATACTTTGGTAGTAAACATCGTTTATATAAAACTGCAAAAGAACAATTAATGCATTCAGGACAATATGCATTCCGTGATCGTAAACAAAAGAAGAGAGATTTCCGTAAATTATGGATTACAAGAATTAATGCTGCTTGTCGTGAAAATGAAATTAGTTATTCAAGATTTATTGAAGGACTTAACAAAGCAGGTGTTGAAGTTAACCGTAAAATGTTATCTGAAATAGCTATTAATGATCCTAAGGCTTTCAGTGAATTAGTAAAAGTTGCTAAAGATGGAAAAGCTGGTAAGATTGCTGCTAACAAGAGTGAAAATACTAAAGAAGTAACTATTAACAAAACAGCAAGTAAGAAAACAAAAAAAGAAACAGTAAAGAAAGCTGTTAAAGAAGAAGTAAAGGATGTTGATTACAGTAAAATGACTGTTGCTGAATTAAAAGAAGTTGCAAAAGAAAAAAATATTAATGTAACGGGTATGAAAAAAGCAGAAATAGTTGCTGAATTAAGTAAATAAAAAAATAGACATATAAGTTATTTTCTTGCCTAGTGCCTATATGGTGGTAAGTTATAAGACTTGTAGATGAAAAAAACAAAAGGAGAAAAATATATGAGTACAATTGTATCAATGAATTATTTATTAGAAGCTGGTGTTCATTTCGGACATCAAAGAAGAAGATGGAATCCAAAAATGAAGGAATACATCTATACTACAAGAGATGATATTTATATTATCGATTTAACAAAAACAGTTAAGAAGTTAGAAGAAGCATATGAAGCTATGAAAAAGATTGCTGAAGAGGGTGGAAGGGTTTTATTTGTAGGTACAAAGAAACAAGCTCAAGAAGCAGCTGAAGAATGTGCTGTTCGTACTAATAACTATTTTGTTACTGAAAGATGGTTAGGTGGAACTCTTACAAACTTTAGAACTATTCGTTCAAGAGTACGTAGAATGGATGAAATCGATAAAATGGAAGAAGATGGAACATTTAATCTTTTACCTAAAAAAGAAGTTATCCAAATTAAGAAAGAATATGAAAAATTAAATAAAAACTTACGTGGTATTCGTGAAATGAAGAAATTACCTCAAGCATTAGTTATTGTTGATCCACGTAAAGAAGAAAACGCTATTAAAGAAGCTCGTATTTTAGGAATACCTGTATTTGGTATTGTTGATACTAACTGTGATCCAGATTTAGTTGATTATGTTATTCCTGGTAATGATGATGCTGTTAGAGCTGTTAAATTAGTAATGGGTGTACTTACTAACGCTATTGCTGAAGTTAATGGTAATGAAGTTGTTGATTATGTTACTGAAGATGACAAAAACAACAAAAAAAATGTAAAAAAAGAAGCAGTTAATGAAGTAAAAGAAGAAGTTAAAAAAGAAGAGAAGAAATTTTTTGAAGAAGATTTAAATACTTTAACTTTATCTGATTTAAAAAATAGAGCAAAAGAAGCTGGCGTTAAAGGCTATTCTGCAATGAAAAAAGCTGAATTAATTGAAGCTTTAGAGAAATAAGGAGATAATTATGTTTAAAGCTAGTGATGTTAAGGAATTAAGAGAACGTACTGGAGCAGGTATGCTTGATTGTAAAAAAGCTTTGGATGCCTGTGAAGGTGATATGGACAAGGCTATTGATTGGTTAAGAGAAAAAGGAATTAGTAAAGCTGCTAAGAAGGAAGGACGTATTGCTGCTGAAGGTGTTTGCGTTGTTAAAGCTGAAGGTAGTAATGCAGTTATTCTTGAAGTTAACTCTGAAACTGATTTCGTAGCGCAAAACAAAGAATTCTTAGATTTTACTAATTATTTGGCAGATGTATTATTAAAAAATGATGCAACAACAGTAGAAGATGCTTTAAAAATTAATGATGGCGGAGAAACTATTGGTGATAAGCTAATTAATTTAACAGCTAAGATTGGTGAAAAATTAAGCCTACGTCGTTTTGAAAAAGTTACTAAAACTGATGATGAGGTTTTTGGAACTTATACTCATATGGGTGGAAAGATTGGTTCTTTAGTTGTTTTAAAGGGTGCTAATAGCGATGTTGCTAAAGATGTTTGTATGCATATAGCAGCTATGGCTCCAGTTTGTTTAAATAAAGAAGATGTTCCAGCTGATATGATAGAGCATGAAAAAACAGTAATTACAGAACAAGTTATGAATGAAGGAAAACCTCAAGAAATAGCTTTAAAAATGGTAAACGGACGTATTAATAAATTCTATAAAGAAATTTGTTTAGCTGATCAAGAATTTATTAAAGATTCAAGTGTTAATGTTTCTACATATGTTAAAAATAATGGTGGAGAAATTGTTAAATTTGTTAGATTTGCTGTTGGCGAAGGTATTGAGAAAAAAGAAGAGGATTTCGCTCAAGAAGTAATGAATCAAGTAAATGGAAACTAGAACCTTAGGGTTCTTTTTTTCTTGCTTGATATACTCTTACGTGTTATGCTAAGTAATATGTGAAGGGATGGTTCGTTATGAAAATCAAAAATTTAAATATTAAAAATAAAGCTGCAGTTTTAACAGCAGGAGGGATAATCTTGGGCCAAGGGGCATTTTCAGCTGCTTTCTTTGCCAATGATAGATATCCTTTTGTAAAAAATGATTATACTGCCCATTTAGTTCAAGTTCAAGAAACTACTAAAGATGGTGATTTTACTTATCAAAAATATGCTGTATCTTCTTATGATACAGGAGATGCTATTCTTTTGAAGAGACCATATTAAGATAATACGAATGGTAAATATGAAAGAGAAGTTTTGATTGTTCCTAAAAAGTGTTTTTCTAATGTTGAATATCAATACACTAAAGAAAATATTGATAATCAAGAATTGCTTTTAGAACAAGATTATATTTCAGAAATTATCGATTTATCAAATGAAGCTACCGATATGAAAATATTTACTTATGATGAAGTAGAAGAATTACCTCAAGAAAATCCATATGAGATAAGTTGCGCAACATTTGATGTTTATTTAGATGATACTATTACTGTTAATGACAGAGGAAAAGACTTCATCGTTACCTCATTATATATATCTGGTTTATTAGCCATTTTAGGAGGCGGTGTAGCTCTTAATAAGATATTTGTCAAAGAAAAAGAAGACAGTAAAGTGAAAAAACTTAAATAGACATTTTAAATATCTTTTCTTATTTTAAAACTTGGTATATAATTAAAAAGAAAGATGGAGGTAAAAATGGCAAAGAAAAAAGATGTGGTTACAGTAGGGGCACCTAGTTTAAAGCCCAAGAAAAAACATATTTTTGGAAAGATTTTATTAACGTTAATTATTGGTATTTGTTTAGGTGGAGTTATAATGTATTATTATTTAGATATATACATGAAAGATGATAAGAAAAGTGTAAATACATCAGTACCTAAAAATAATACAAATAGTAATGAAGAAAAAGAGGTAAGTCTTCCGACTGATAGCTATGTTGTTAAAAGATTAATAACGGGAATGCATTTTGTCGATGGTACTAATATTGAAAAAGCATTATATGTTAATGAAAGAACAATTGCGAAAGATTTACCAGGGGATTTTTTGGATAATCTGTTATTAAAAGAAGCTTATAGAACAGAGTCTAACTTCAATGAAGAAGTTAAAGTTAAAGACTTAGAACAGGCAAGAATAAACTTATTTGGAAAAAACTATGAAATAATTATTCCAACTGATAAAGAAGTAGGTAGTTGTCCAGTATTTAAATATAATACAGAAAAGAGAAGTTATAAGAGAGATAGTAGTGAGTGTAATATTACAAATGATATTTCTATTTCGTATGATGTAGTAGAGGCTCGTATTATTGAAAATAAAAGTATTACTATTTATGAGGCAGTAGCGTTTATTAAAGATGATAAAATTTATAAGAAGATAGATGGCTCTAATAATGTATCAGATGAAGTTAAAGATGTTACTACAGATGGATTTAATGTTTTGGATAATGTTAAAAAATTAAATCAGTACAAATATACATTTACTTATGATAAGGATAGTAATAATTATGTATTTAATAGTATAGAATTGGTGAAGTAAAATTTTATAATTATTAATTTTACAAACAATATGTTTGTATAAATAAGAAACCCTTCCATGATGAAATAAATATAATGGAAGGATTTTTATTATGGAAAGTAGTAGATTCTTATTTAAAACGACAGACTATGGTTATAGAAATTAAAAAAATCTAGATGACAATACTTATTTAATTAGTGAGTTATAAAAAAAGAAGCAAAGTAAGATTTGCTCCATATTTTACTATAATAAATAATAACTTATTTTGTTATTTTTATACTTTCTATTACTGGTTGATTTTCTTTTTTGACTGTACCATTATCATCTTCTGTTTTGGTGTCTTTGCAAATCTTATCGACTATTTCCATACCAGATGTTACGTGACCAAAACCGGCGTATGAACCATCTAGAAATGTACTATCGCTTTGAACTATAAAAAATTGTGATGAAGCACTGTCATTTGCTTGGCTTCTAGCCATAGATATTGTACCTCTAGTGTGAGAAATATTATTTTCAACACCATTATTTTTAAATTCGCCCTTTATAGTTTTTTCGGAACCACCAGTACCGTTTCCTAGAGGGTCTCCACCTTGGATCATAAAACCATCTATTATACGATGAAAAGTAAGTCCATCATAGAATTTGTCATTTACCAGATTTACGAAATTAGTAACTGTAATAGGAGCACTATCTGCATCTAGTTCTAATTTAATAACTCCATAATCCTTGATGTTTATTTCAGCATTTATTTTTCCGCTTAACATTTTATCATCACCATCACTACTACAACCAGTTATTAGAAAACAAGTTAAAACAACTATTAATAAATAACCAATCTTTTTCATTTTTCCATCCTTTCGCTTATAAAGGTATCATATTATTAAAATTATTTCAACTGATTGTGAGGTTAAAGACTTGTATATATTTTTAAATTATAGTAAACTAAACATAGAGGAGAGAGATTCATGCAAGAAGATTTGATAAAAGAGACTAAAGAAAAAATGGAAAAAAGTATGGAAAACCTTAATAAGAGGATGTCTACTGTTAGAGCAGGAAGAGCTAATCCATCAAGTTTAGATGGTGTTATGTGCGAATATTATGGTGTTATGACACCATTAAAACAACTTAGTATTATTTCAGTACCAGAAGGTAATCAATTACTTATTAAACCATTTGATAAGAGTGCATTAGGCGCAATTGAAAAGGCTATAATAGCCGCTAATCTTGGATATAATCCATCTAATGATGGAGAAACAATAAGAATAATCGTTCCAGCACTTACAGAAGAAAGAAGAAAAGAACTTATTAAACAAGTTAAAGGTATTTGTGAGGATGGTAAGGTAGCAGTTAGAAATATTAGACATGACGCTATTGGAGATGCTAAAGACTTAGAACTTTCTGAGGATGAACTTAAGGGTGTTGAAAATAGAATTCAAGAATTAGTTAATACATATAATAAAAAAATAGATGAATATTTAAAACAAAAAGAACAAGAATTATTAACTGTTTAGTAAAATGTCAAATTTAGACAAAAAAAACATATAAATTAGTGAGGTGATTTATATGTTTTTTCATGTGTTTGAAATGGTTCATCATTTGTTTTTTACGGGAAGTTATTCTAATCAGGTGTTTCCAGAACCATTGTCTTTAGAAGAAGAAACAGTTACTATTGAAAAAATGTTAAAGGGGGATAAGGAGGCTCGAAATAAATTAATTGAACATAATTTACGTTTAGTCGCACATATAGTAAAAAAGTTTGATTTTAAAGAAGGAGACCAGGATGATTTAATTAGTATAGGTACTATTGGATTAATTAAGGGAGTAGATACTTTTTCTAATCTTAAAAGCGTTAAATTAACAACATATTGTGCTAGATGTATAGAAAATGAAATTTTGATGTTTTTTAGGTCAAATAACAAAAATAATAAGAATGTATCCTTAAATGATGCGGTTGGATATGATAAAGATGGCAATGAAATAGCTATTTTAGATGTTTTAAAGACTCCGAAGGAGGACTTTTTTGAGGGAATTGCCTTAAAGGATGATATAAATCTTTTAAATCAATATTTTGAAGTCCTTTCAGAAAGGGAAAAAGATATATTGATACGACGATATGGACTTTATGGAAATGATGAACATACACAAAAAGAAATAGCTAAAACACTACATATTTCTAGAAGTTATGTTTCTCGAATAGAAAAAAGAGCACTTACCAAAATTTTACGGGAATTTATTAAGAATAATCAAATAGATTAGAAAAAATGTTTTCAAAAAGTTAATTTAGGGTATAATAAGACTAGTGGTGATATTTGTGGCAAAGAAAAATGGCAAAAAAAAGAAGAAAAATAATAAAAAGAAAAATGGGACAAAGTTAAAAAATATAAATCAAGTTGGTAAAAAAGTAAACTATAAACAAAGCTCAAAAAGAATTAAGGCAAGTAGTACTACTGAAAATAAGGAAAATAATTTGGAAGAGGATTTTCTTAAGTTGCAGGAAAAAATAAACTTGAAAAATGGAACATTGAAAATGGATTTAACTACTAGTTCTTCTGATACTCATGGTAGTAAAAGTGAGAAAAAGGAAAATACTAAAGATGTTAATATTTCAGATGATGTAGATGATTTATTTGACGTTTTGGATACGACAGTAAAACTTGATGATTTATTTTTAGAAAATGATGAAAAAGAGCATAGGAATAAGAAACTTGTGGTTGGTGTTATTTTGAGTATAATTATACTTCTTGCATATTTTATATTCTTATTTATTGTACCGCAAGTAAGATTAAAGGGTAAAAGAGTAATGGTTATTAACTATAAAGAAAAGTATGTTGAACCCGGTTATAGAGCTTATTTTCTAAATAAAAAATTAACTAATAAGGTTGTAGTCACAGGAGGAGTTAACTCCTCTAAACTTGGTACTTATAAAATAAAATATAGTATGGGGTATAAAGGTTTTAACAATAGGAGAGTAAGGATTGTTAAAGTTAAAGATTTATCAAAGCCTGTAATTAAGCTTAATGGTCATGAAAATACTTCTGTGTGTCCTAATAAAGAATATAAGGAAGAAGGATATAGAGCTTATGACAATTATGATGGTGATATTACTAAAAAAGTAGAAGTTATAAAGAATGAGAAATTTTACTTATATAAAGTAAGTGATAGTAATGGTAATAAAACTTCTATTAAAAGAAATATTACTTATGAAGATAAAGTTAAACCTGTTATTTCAGTTAATAAAAATATTTATCTTTTAGAAGGGGAAGAGCTTAAAAAAGATTATAAGGCGTATGATAACTGCGATGGCGATATTACTAAAAATGTTAAGGTTGTTGGAAGTATTGATACAAGTAAGGCAGGAGAATATAGTTTAAAGTATTCTGTTAAAGATAGTTCTTTAAATCAAGATGATGTTTTGCAGAAAATACATGTAATGAAAAATGATGCTCCAGGTACTATTTATTTAACTTTTGATGATGGGCCTCGTGAAGGAACGACTGATGTTATTTTGGATATTTTAAAAGAAGAAAATGTCAAAGCAACATTTTTTGTAACTAACGGTGGACCTGATTACTTGATAAAAAGAGAGTATGATGAAGGTCATGCTATAGGATTACATACTGCGAGTCATGATTATAAAACGGTTTATCAAAGTGTTGATGGTTACTTTAATGATTTACTTAGTGTTCAAAATAGAGTAAAAAATATAACAGGAATTAATACTATGATTATTAGGTTTCCTGGTGGTAGCAGTAATACAGTTAGTAGAAGATATCAAAACGGGATTATGAGTATTCTTACGACAGAAGTTTTAAATAGAGGATATCGTTATTATGATTGGAATTTAAGTAGTGGTGATGCTGAAGGTGGAAGACATGATGCGGATGAGATTTATAATAACGTTGTTAATGGTCTTTCCAAAGATAGAGTAAACATGGTTTTGATGCATGATATAAAACCTTATACCCGTGATGCTTTAAGAAATATAATTCAGTATGGAAAAAGCAATGGTTATACCTTTGCATCTATTACTGATAATACACAAATGATAAAGCAAAAAGTTAATAACTAGAACTTTAGGTGTTCTAGTTTGCTTTTTTACAATAATATTGTATAATAAGACTGGTGATTTATTTGAAGTATATTCCGTATATATATAAAAGAACTATTTTTGATATTCCATACGATAAGTTAAAGAAAGAGAATATTAAATGTTTGATATTTGATTTAGATAATACTTTGGCATTGATTGATGAAAGAGAATGTCCTCTTAAAACAATGAAATTAATTGAAAAGTTAAAAAAGGAATTTACGGTTTTAATTATTACTAATAATACAAGAAAACGTATAATTCCTTATCAAATGACTTTAGGAGTTGATGCTATATACTTAGCAATGAAACCATTTACACGAGGACTTAGAAAAGTTCAAAAGAAGTATGGATTTCAGAAAAGTGAAATGATAATGATAGGAGATCAATTAGTTACTGATATTAAATCTGGCGTAAAATTTGGTATTAAAACTATTTTGGTTGATCCATTAGGTAAGAAAGATTTAAAAATTACTAGTTTTAATAGATTTATAGAGAATCAAAAAATTAGTAAATATAAAAAAGAAAACTTATTCGAAAGAGGTAGATATTATGAATAAGAAATGTCTTGGATGTGGAGTAGAATTACAAGATGAAAATATGCTCTTGGATGGGTATACAGTTAATTTAGAAAATGATTTGTGTCAAAGATGTTTTAGGTTAAAAAATTATGGAGAATATCAAGCAACAACTAAAACAAATGAAGAATACCAACAAATACTTGAAGCAGTTGGAAAGACAAAGGATTTAGTTGTTTATGTTACAGATGTTTTAAATGTAGAACAAGATTTATATGATATTAGAAAGTTTTTACCTAATAAAATATTATTAGTATTAAATAAAAGAGATGTAATTCCTAAATCTGTAAAAGATGAAAAATTGATTCAATACTTTAAAGACAAATATGATTTCTTTAATGATATAGTAGTAGTTAGTTGCGAGAAAAATATGAATATTGATCATTTATTAAATAGGATTAAGTTTTTTCAAGTAACTAAACAAGTCTATGTAGTAGGTCATACTAATGCAGGTAAGAGTAGTCTAATTAATAAACTTATAAAAAATTATTCAGATAGTAAACAAGAACTTACAATTTCACCACTTCCTTCTACAACACTTAATCTAATAAATATAGAGATTAATGATTATTTAACAATCATCGATACTCCTGGACTAATTGATGAAGGATCTATTACAAATTATGTTGATAATGAACTACTAAAAATAATTACACCTAAAAAAGAAATAAAAACAAAGACTTATCAGTTAAGAAGAGGGCAATCTATTATCATAGGAGATTTAGTTAGAATTGATTATGTTGATGGGGAAAAAAATAGTTTTACCTTATATATATCTAATGATATCAAAACTAAAAGAATTATTTCATCGAGACATGATGACCTTAAAAATTTAGCAAAAAGAACATATCAACTTCCTTTTAATCAAGATATTGTTATCAAAGGACTTGGTTTTATAAAAGTAGTAAATAGAGGAGTAGTTGATATATATTTAAATCAGAGAGTAGAGACATTTTTAAGAGATAATCTTATTTAATAAGTAAAATGGCATGTAAAGTATATGCTGTTTTCTTTTTCTATTAGTTTATTATGTTATAATCTGTATAGGTAAGGTGATATTTATGACAAAGTTAGAAGAGGCTTTAGGAAGACTTGGCAATTTAGAATTAGATAAAAATACAGATGATATTATTAATTACTTAGAAAATAATAAAGAAAAAATAGTAATTGAAAAGCAGGAATTTTCTCTCACTGATATTATTTCTTTTGCTAAGAATCCTTCGCTAATCTTAGAAAAAAGGCAAATAGAGGTGGCTGATAATGGTATTAAGACATATCACTTTAATAAAAAATTTATAGATTTAGTTAGTAAACATATGTCTTCTTCTATATCTTCATTAACTATTCCAGCTTCTTATTTTAATAAAAATAGTGTTTTTAAATATCCAAATTTAGAAGAGCTTAACCTGAATATAAATAAATATGATTTATTTAAAATAGATTTGAAGACAATGAAACAATTATTAAATCAAACAAAAATAAGAAAGCTTGATGTAGATTGTTATCTTGATGATCAGGTATTATTAGAGAATTGTTGTGGAATTAAGTCCTTTATGGGAAGTAAACTTAATATGGATGGCTTAAATATAAATTCAAGAAACTATCAATTTAATCCTAAAGTAGAAGGCTTCGTAAAAAAGGATGGTACGGGAGTTAATGAAGTTTTGGATTTAGCTTTAAAAAATAAAACCTCAGATATAGAAGGTATAAAAATTTATAATAACTATAAATGTGGGTATGGAAATGATAAAATTGATTATCAGAAATATAAAAAAGGCTCAATTATTGAATTTGGTGATACCGAATGTCAAAAAGATGTTAAAGCTATAAAAATAAAAAATATAGAGCATATAATGGATGTTTTTGATATAGTTAACAGCTTTCAGGAAAGAGGATTTGAGGTAGAAGCAATTTATTTATTTTTAGAGAATAAAACTTATGATGATATGAATTTATTAAGACAACTAGACAAAAAATATGATTTAAAGATAAAATATGATGGGTCTTTACAGGTAATAGATAGTAATACTTTTGTGGGAATGAGAGATAGCATAGACTATTATAAAGATGTAATAAATAATAGTAACTCATCTAATTTAGAAAAAATAATGCTTGCTTATGATATTGTTAAGTCTTTTCCTTATAAGGAAAGAAAAGATAATTTAAGGATACCTCGAGAGGTAGCGACTATTATTAAAGATGGTAATATTGTTTGTGTAGGATATTCACAATTATTATCTCAAATTCTAAAAGAAACAGGAGTAGATAGTTATACAATAAGTACATCTGTTCCGGTAGGGGATGATGTTATAGGTCATGAAAGAAATGTGATAGTTGTTGATGATGATAAGTATGATATACATGGAAATTATGTCTTTGATGTAACATGGGACTCTGCTAAAAACATAACTAAATGTATTGATAGTGAAGAAAAAAATGTTTTAAGAAGTAAAAGTAGTCCTATATTAGATACTGATCAAGTAGTAAAACATTATGATAATTTAGTTCTTTATAGATACTTTTTAATTTCTGATAACAGATATAATAGTTGTTTTCCAGGGGAGCCTTATCCAGATTTTAAATATGCGGAAAAGATTTCTTCATCAGGAGAGACATTTGATGATGATACCTTAGGTAGTAAGGAGTTAGAACAATCTAAGTTTATAGAATTACTTTATAATGTAAAACTTAGGGAGGGTTATTCTGACGCTAATGTAGAAGAGGAAATAGAAGATATATTTGATTTTTTAGGAAATTACTCTAAAGATGATATTAAAAAAGAGATAGAAAAGATTATTAACAATAATTCTAAACAAGTATAAGAGAGTATAATATAATTGAAATTATACTAAATTTATGACATAATATAAATGTTTGGAGACGATACTATGAATGGACAGACTGTTAGTAATTTAATTAGAAGTAAAACTGATATAGTAGATATTATAGGAGAAAGAATACCTTTAGTAAAAAAAGGAAAGAACTTTTTTGGAATTTGTCCGTTTCATGATGATACTAATCCTTCAATGTCTGTTTCTAGAGAAAAACAAATATATACTTGTTTTACTTGTCACGCTACGGGAAATGTTTTTAAGTTTTTAATGGATTATGAAAAAATGAGTTTTCCTGAGGCTTTAAAGTATTTGGGGGATAGAGTAGGAGTAGATACAAATAGTGTAAGGCTAAAAAAAGTAAATAATAATAATGATAAATATTATGAAATGTATGACTTTGCAACTAAATATTATCAAAATAATATTTTATCTCCAGCTGGTAGTATGGCTAGAACTTATCTTTCGAAAAGAGGAATAGATAAAGATATCATTAAAAAATTTGAAATAGGTCTTTCTCTTCCTAATAATGCTGATTTAACAGAATTACTTTTGAAGAAGAAGTATGATATAGTTGATCTTAATAAAGCAGGGCTTACTAATAGTAATTACGATGTGTATAAAGATAGAATTATGTTTCCCCTTTTTGATATAAATGGAAAAGTAGTAGGATTTTCAGGAAGAATATATAAAGATAGCCAAGATAATAAGTATTTGAATACAAAAGAGACTCCTATATTTGTTAAGGGAGAACAACTATATAATTATCATATTGCTAAAGAGAAAGCTAGAATTTTAAAATATGTAATTATTATGGAAGGGTTTATGGATGTTATTAGAGCTAGTACTATTGGGTATGAAAATGTAATAGCTTTAATGGGAACAGCTCTTACTCATGAACAAATGAAATTAATAAAGAGACTTTCTAATAACATTATATTGTGCTTAGATGGAGATAATCCAGGAAAAGCTGCGGCCTATAAATTAGGAGAAGAATTTTTAAAAGAAAAAATAGAAGTAAAAGTCGTTACCTTACCTAATAATGATGATCCAGATAGTTTTATTTTAAAAGAAGGAAAAGAAAAGTTTGCAAGATATATAGAAGAAGCAGAAAATTATAATGATTATAAAATTAGAGTAATGCGTGATAATGTTAATTTTCAAAGTGATATAGAAAAAGCTAATTATATTAATAACGTTTTAAAAGAATTAACAGAAGTAAATGATGAAATAAGAATAGAAATTATTTTAAAAAAGCTTGCAAAAGAGTTCAATTTGGGGTATAATACGTTGGAAAAAAAGTTTTCTAACATTAAAAATAACAAACCTCAAGAAGAGATTAAATTTGTGCCAAAAAATACATCGAAAAGAAAAGATAAATATAGACAAGCCATAGAACAGGTAATATATTATATGCTTACTAATGAATGGGTAATTAGTGAAGTCGATAAAGAAAGACTCTTATTACCAGATGATAAAATTAGAATACTAGTACAAGAAATAATATATTATTATAAAACATATGGGGCAGTTTCAATTGCTGATTTTTATACATATTTACAAGATAAACAAGAATTATTAGAGACTTTTAATAGTATTTTAAATAGCAATTATAATGATGAAGTTAGTAAGGAAGTTTTATATTTATATTTTGATGTTATTAGGGAAAATGTAAAGAATAAAGAGATTAAGAGGTTGGAAGAAAAATTAGTCAAAGAAATAGATCCACTAGAACAAGCTAAGTTGGCTGATATGATTAGAAAGTTACGAATAGGAGAAAGTAATAATGGTTGAAGAAATAAAAACAATGGATGAGAGAAAAAATAAGTTAATCAATTTAGGTAAGAAGCAGGGATATATTACTTATGAACAACTTGCTGATGAGTTAAAAGGATTAGATATTGATAGTGATGTTTTAGATGACCTTTATAATTCCTTGGTTGAAGTGGGTATTGAAATAGTAGCAGAAGATGGTAGCAGTGATGGTGATGATGGTAGTGATATTACTCAAGATATATCAGTTGAAGAGTTAACTTTATCAAAAGATGTTAAAATCAATGACCCTGTTAGAATGTATTTAAAAGAAATTGGTCGTATTAACTTACTTACATCAGATGAGGAGTTTGAATATGCTAGAAGGGCTATTGATGGAGATGAAGAAGCAAAGAAAATGCTTGCTGAATCAAATTTAAGATTAGTTGTTTCTATTGCTAAACGTTATGTAGGACGTGGTATGTTATTTCTTGATCTTATTCAAGAGGGAAATATTGGACTTATGAAGGCAGTAGATAAGTTTGATCCAACTAAAGGATATAAGTTTTCAACTTACGCTACTTGGTGGATAAGACAAGCTATAACTCGTGCTATTGCAGATCAAGCAAGAACTATCAGAGTTCCTGTTCATATGGTTGAAACAATCAATAAATTATCTCGTGTTCAAAGACAATTAACACAAGAGTTAAATCGTGAACCTACAGATGAAGAAATCGCTAAAAAATTAGATATTCCAGTAGAAAAAGTAAGAGAAGTATATAAAATAAGTCAAGATCCTGTATCATTAGAAACACCAATTGGTGAGGAAGAAGATTCACATCTTGGAGATTTCTTGCCAGATGAGAGAACAATGGGACCAGAAGAATTTACAACGCAAGAAATGTTAAAAGAAGAGTTAGATGGTGTCTTACTTACCTTGACTGATCGTGAAGAAAAAGTTCTTCGCCTTCGTTTTGGACTTGATGACGGTCAGTGTAGAACACTAGAAGAAGTAGGCCAAATCTTTGGAGTTACTAGAGAACGTATTCGTCAAATTGAAGCTAAGGCTTTAAGAAAATTAAGACATCCATCACGTTCAAGAAAATTAAAGGATTTCATGACTGACTAATGATAGTAAATAAAAGATTAAAAGAGGTTTCAAAACTTGTAGATGATGGAAGTAGTATTTTAGATGTAGGGTGTGACCATGCTTTTTTAGATATCTTTTTGGCACAAGATAAAACTAAAAAACTAAAAAAAATAGTAGCTAGTGATAATAAAGAAGGACCACTAGAGCAAGCTAAAAATAACATTTTACAACATAAGTTAAGTGAACTTATAGAACTTAGACTCGGAAATGGATTAGATGTTTACACTAGTGATATAGATACAGTAATTATTTCTGGAATGGGTGGCAGAAATATGATTGGAATTTTTAAGGCTCATCCTGAATACCTTAAAAATATAAATACTTTTATCTTATCACCAAATAATTTTCAAGTTGACTTAAAAAAATTTTTAGTAAAGTCTAATTTTAAAATAGAAAAAGAAGTTTTAGTGAAAGATGGAAAGTATATTTATCAAGTCATTAAATTTGTGAGGGGTAAGGCCCACTATAGTAGTCGAGAATACTTTTTTGGACCTTTATTACTTAAAAATAAAGATAAATTATTTATAGAATATTATACTAGAGAACTAAAATCTAGACAGATAATCATAAAGTTATTGCCTGCTGGTTTTAGTTTCAGAAAAATAAAACTAAAAAAAGAGATAAAGATTATTAGTTTAGAACTTGCTAATACTAGATAGAGGACTTAGTCTTCTTTTTTTTGCCACTTTTATTAGAATTGTTTAATCTTTTATATAGAATATTTTATTATTGTCTGATATAATTAATTAGAATAGAAAGGTGATTTGATGAAATACGTTTATTTATTTAGTGAAGGTAATAAAAATATGAGGGAAATTCTAGGTGGTAAGGGTGCAAACCTTGCCGAAATGACTTCTCTAGGATTGCCAGTGCCACAAGGTTTTACGGTATCAACTGATGCTTGCCTTAGCTACTATAATAATGGAGAAAAGATAATACCAGAAATTGAGACAGAAATTTTTTCTAAATTAGAAGAATTAGAAAAAATTACAGGTAAAAAGTTTGGAGATCTTTCTAATCCACTTTTAGTATCTGTTAGAAGCGGAGCAAGAGTTTCAATGCCTGGAATGATGGACACTGTTTTGAATTTAGGAATGAATGATGCTATATGTGATAATTTAGAAAAAACTTTGGATAATCCAAGATTTGCTTTAGATAGTTATCGCAGATTAATTCAAATGTATAGTGATGTTGTTATGGGCTTTCCTAAGAGTAGTTTTGAAGGAGTTTTTGATAAATTTAAGGAAGATAAGGGCATAACCCTTGATACTGAACTTTCAAATGATGATTTAAAAGAAATTATTAGACTTTATAAGAATGAATATTTAAAATTAGCAGGAGATAATTTTCCTAGTGATCCAAGGGTTCAATTGTTAGAGGCAGTTAAGGCTGTTTTTAGAAGTTGGAATACAGAAAGGGCAATTACTTATCGTAGATTAAATGATATTCCTTCTGATTGGGGAACAGCAGTTAATGTTCAACAAATGGTTTATGGAAATAGAGACAAAAATTCTGGTACTGGTGTTTGTTTTACAAGGAATCCGGCAACAGGGGACAAAAAGTTGTTTGGCGAATATCTAATGAATGCTCAAGGAGAAGATGTAGTTGCTGGTATTAGAACACCACAGGATATAAGTACATTAAAAGATGTAATGCCAGAGTGTTATGAACAATTTCAAAATATTTGTAATGTGCTTGAAAATCACTATCATGATATGCAAGATATGGAATTTACTATTGAAGATGGTAAACTTTATATGTTACAAACTAGAAATGGTAAAAGAACTGCAAAAGCAGCAATTAAGATTGCAGTTGATTTAGTTCATGAAGGACAAATTAGTATAAATGAAGCTTTGATGATGGTTGATGCTAAAGACCTTGATCAGTTGTTACATCCTGTTTTTAATGAAGATGATTTAAAAAATAAAGAGGTTATTGCGACTGGTCTTGCGGCATCTCCTGGAGCAGCTACTGGTAAATTGTATTTTAGTGCGGAAGATGTGTTAAATGCTCATAAGGCAGGGGAAAAAGATATTATTTTAGCGCGTGAAGAAACTTCTCCTGAAGATATAGAAGGTATGAATGTAGCACATGGTATTTTAACTGTTAGAGGTGGTATGACATCTCATGCAGCTGTTGTTGCTCGTGGTATGGGAACTACTTGTGTAAGTGGATGTAGTAGTTTAATTGTTGATAGTAGTAATAAAACTTTACAAACGAGTGATGGTAGAGTTTATCATGAAGGAGACTATTTAAGTCTTGATGGTACTAGTGGTAGGGTTTATAGCGGAAAAGTAGAGTTACTTGATGCTAAAATTAGTGGTGAATTTGAAGAGTTTATGAACTGGGCTGATAGCGTTAGAAAGCTTGAAGTAAGAGCTAATGCAGATAATCCTAGAGATGCGAGAGTAGCTCATAATTTTGGAGCTCAAGGTATAGGACTTTGTCGTACTGAGCATATGTTCTTTAGTGAAGAGAGAATCTTTAACTTTAGACGTATGATAATTGCGACGACTGAAGAGCAAAGAAAAGAAGCTCTTAGTAAAATTTTACCTTATCAAAGAGAGGACTTTGAAGGGTTATTTTCTGAGATGAATAATTTACCTGTTATCATTCGTTTCCTTGATCCACCACTTCATGAATTTTTACCACATACGGATAGTGAAATGGAAGAATTAGCTAATAGTATGGGAGTAGCGTTTGATGTAATTAAAAATAAAGTTGAGAGTTTAAAGGAATTTAATCCAATGATGGGACACAGAGGATGTAGACTTGATGTTACTTATCCTGAGATTGCTAGAATGCAAACAAGAGCTGTTATTGAGGCCGCTATTAATGTTACTTTACGAGGATTCAAAGTTATTCCTGAAATTATGATTCCGCTTATTGGAGATATGAATGAGCTTAAATATGTCAAAAAATTAATTACTGATGAAGCTTCTAAGGTATTTGAAGAAAACAGGATGAGGATTGATTATAAAGTAGGAACAATGATAGAAATTCCTAGAGCAACACTTATTGCTGATGAGATTGCCAGTGAAGCTGAGTTCTTTAGTTTTGGTACTAATGACTTAACTCAACTTACTTATGGTTTCTCTAGAGATGATGCTTCTAAATTCTTGAAGGATTATTATGATAAAAAGATATTCCTACATGATCCTTTCCAATCTATAGATGAAGAGGGAGTTGGAAAGTTGGTTGATATTTCTGTTAGAAAATCAAGGACAGTTCGTAGAGACATTGAACTTGGTATTTGTGGAGAACATGGTGGAGATCCTAAATCTATCGATTTCTGTCATAGGGTAGGACTTAATTATGTTTCTTGTTCTCCTTATAGAGTTCCAGTTGCACGTTTAGCTGCTGCGCAAGCTGCGATTAGAAATAGTATTGATGTAATATAGAGTAAAAGTAGAAAAAATAACAAAAATGTTTTTAGGTGGCATAATCATTATGAATGACGATATTATAAGGTATAGAATGATATACCTGAATGTAAAAATATAGTCATTAAAAATCACTTATTCCTGATGTTTATATATAATTTTAAGACTGAGATGACTTTTATGTCGCAAAGCTCAGTCTTTTTATGTGAAAAATATATATGTGCGATAAGTTGTTGGAAAATTAAAAAATGGAATTAATATATACAAAATGTAAGTTAATGAATTTATCATAATAATCAAGAATTGATTTGTAAGACGTTTTAGATTTTTAATATAGGATGATGTATCAGATAAACTTGGTTTGTTTGGTTATTGTAAAAGAAGAATAATAGCAAGATATGAAAAAGAAGATAGAATCCCAAAAGATGAAAGATTAATATAAATAGCAAATATTTTAAATGTAAGTTTTAATTAAATTAAAAAATATGATTATAACAATCTAATAGGCTTAATTTATACTTTAATGTGGTTAAAAGAATTAATTCTCAATTATTATATTAAAGATTTTGATGATGATGAAGCAATTATATGTATGGTAGATTCAAATAAGATATCTCCATTTTAAAAAGAATTGAGTCAGTAATTTCTTGTCAAATACTTGGAAGAGATAAAAGATATATTAAAAAATATATAATTGGAACAATTAAATTATACAATAAAAATAATAGACAAAGTAAACTTTTTACAAAAAATGTGGTATAACATTGTTGATAAAATTTTCGGGTGAATGATACAATGAAGAAGGAAAATATTCTAAATTTATTTATAGGTAATATTATAAATATTATTATTACTGTCATACCTCCTATTGCAATATTTAGTTTTTATAATGAATTGGTCGTATTAACTTACTTACATTAGATGAGGAGTTTGAATACTCTAGAAGAACTATCAATAGAGATGAAGAAGCAAAGGGAATGCTTGCTGAATCAAATTTAAG
Organism: Clostridium sp. CAG:417; assembly: GCA_000432835.1. GTDB lineage: Bacteria > Bacillota_I > Bacilli_A > RF39 > UBA660 > CAG-417. Next base: position 117,931 of record FR890371.1, read on the forward strand.
ATTAGTTGTTTCTATTGCTAAACATAATACGAGAATAGATTATATTGGACATATTGCTGATACTCTTGGAGTATCTTTAGAACAATTATTTGCAGAAATATTAAGAAGTTTCGTTTAGAAAAATATAATAAGTTTAATAAGAAAAACTTAAATACATCTATTAATCCATATTCTACTGAGAATATTTCTGCATTTTTAGATTATAATCACAATTTTTATAGGAAATTTGAAAGTGATAATGAGATGATACTTTTAGAAAAACTAGTTAAATTATCTATTATTTTAGATAAAAAATTGAATGATTTTATTAGATAACTAATTGTTAAAAAAGCTTTGACTTTCCAGGAAAAAAATGGTAAGATATGCCTCAAAAAGAGGAGTATCATTAATAAATTTAAAATTACAAAAATATTCTTTTTTACATTTTAAATGAAAAGGAGGAAATAATGTGTTTGAAACGGAGGTTAGATTTTATTTTAATAAAAATGAATCTACAAAAATTATATCTTATTTAAAAAATATAGATTTGCTTTCTTTTGATGGTAGATTTTATGAGGTAACTCAACAATTTGATCATCCAGAAATTTCTAAGTCTTTTTATTCATTGCAAGTTGATGGCAGATTTAGAGTTAGATTGTCAAAAGGTGAATTGTTTAGTAAGTTAAAAGTATCATGGAAACAGCGTTTAAAAAAAGATAGAATTGATAATAAAATTCATAGGGAAAGGGAAGTTGAAATTAATTTAAATCCAAATGAGTATGATAATTTAATGTATATATTGAATGAAGTTATTGATATGAAACTTGTAGAGAGTTATGAAAGATATAGGAGTGCTTTTTCTAATAAAGAAGTAGAAATAGTTGTGGATGAGTATCCATTTGCTACAGCTATTGAGATTGAAAGCAAAACTGATGACTCTATATCATTAAATTTGTGGATAGACAGATTGGGTTTAAAATTAGAGGATGCTTATAGTTTATCTTGGGATGATAAATATAATGAATTATGTAAAGAACAAGGGAAAACAGCAACTAAGTTTGTTACATTTGAATCTGATATGCCAGAGTTAAAAAATTGTATTTTTGGAGAATAAAATGGAAAGTATAAAGAAAATTGAAAATGGTAATCTTAATGATGTATATAAATTAGTTCTAAATAATAAAAAGTATATTTTAAGAGTGACAAAATTTAATAATGATTGTGAGATAAATACATTGCTAATTTTAAAAAAATATAATTTAAATGTGCCAAATCTGTTAGCTCATTTTAGTGTTTATAATAAAAATGTAATGTTATTAGATTATATTGAAGGGAGTAATCCTCTGAAAATTGATACTAAATTTATTACTGAACTTTTAAAACAGTTAAAAAAACTTCATAATATTCCATATGAACATTTGGAAGAAAAATCAATAAATACAATAGAAAATTTTGAAAGATTGAGTGAATATTATGTTGTAAGCAAAGAATCAAATTTTTTAAAGCAAAAAATTCATTTAATTAATTCTATTTTGGAAGATGTTAGAGATATACCTTTTGATAAAATACCAAAATGCATAGTACATTCTGACATAAAAAAAGAGAATGTGCTAGTAAATAATAATATTGTTTACATAATTGATTTTGGAAATAGTTATATAGGAAATAGGCTAATAGATTTAGTTAGAATAATTATGTGGTTTTTTTTGAAAGAAAATGATTTTAATATTGACGAAATAGAAAACAGTTTTAAAGTATATTTTGAAAATAATCATCTTATTGATTTAGAATATAATAATCTTAGTAAAATAATAAAATTTTGTGTTATTTATAATTTAATTAAAGATGTTTATTTATTTGAAAAAGGATTCTTATCTGAAAATTATGTTGTTAAAAATGATACAAAATGGTTAAATGCATTGGAAAATGAACAATTATTAGAGAAAGTAAAGGAGGCTTTAAATAATGCTAGTAGATATTCATAAAAATAAAGATTTAAGGAATATAGAGGTTAATAATATAGGAATTTGTGATTATAAATTGCCAATAATATTTAAAAATAAGAGCAATATTTTTCCTACTATTGCAACTATTACTTCTACAGTAGTTTTAGATAGGAACCTAAAAGGCGCTCACTTAAGTAGAATTTCTGAGGTTATTAATGATTCATTAATAAACAAAAACATTTCATTGGGTGATATTAATGATATAACTAAAGAAGTTGCAGAAAGATCAGAAACTAAAGGTGCTAATTTAATATTATCATTCGATTTAATTAACAAAAGATTAACACCTGTATCTAAAAAGGATTCTTATTTATCTTCTAAAATTACAATAATTAGTGATATTTTTGATAAAAGTGTTAGCAATAAATTGATTGTAGAGACTGTTGGTACAATGCTTTGTCCATGTTCAAAAGCAATTTCTAAGTATGGTGCACATAATCAAATATGTAATTTAAAAGTTTCGTTAACAGGTAATATTGAAAGTATAGATGTTGAAAAAATTATTGATATTATGGAACAACAATTTAGTTCACCTGTTTATAGTACTGTTAAAAGAGAAGATGAAAAATACATTACTGAAAAGGCTTATGAAAATCCTAAGTTTTCAGAAGACTTGATTAGAGATACTATAATAGCTATTCATAATTATTATTCTGCTTGCGATATAAGGGTAGAATTAGTCAACAATGAATCAATTCATCAACATAATGTTTATGCAATGGGAGAACAAAATGCTGATTTTAACTCATAAAGAATTGTATGATAGATATTTAATCAATGTTGGTGATGACTCTAAAAAGGAAATTAAATCTATATTAACGGCTATGGAAAAACATGGCTATTCTAGTTTGATAAAACAAAAAATTAACATGAATGAAGAAACATTTTATTATTTATATTCTTTGTTAATAAAATTAAAAGAAATATTTGATACAAGATATAACAATAGAAATGATTTAGAAATCTTTTTTGATTATGTATTACAAGGTATCGATAGTATTCCAATTAACTTTTATGCTATTTTTTGTCCTGGTTATAATGATGATGGATACAAAGATAGGCTAGGTAAAACTACTACTACTAAAATACAAAAACTTTTTCAAATGAAACAATTATTAGATAAGGAGAATGTTTTACATAATATTCATTGTTTATATGCAGATATTTTTTTAGAGAATTGTGATGAACTTAAAAATCCAAATTGGGAAAAGGAATTAGAGGTTAATAAAAATCTATTTAAGGAATATGCCATTAAATATTTAGAATGTGCAGATATTGGTTTTTTATCAAGTTATTTTTCTGATAGTAAATATCAGAGAGGCTTTGTTGATTCTAGTATTATTAATGGTAATAATTATGAGTCATTTAGAAAATATAATAATAATTTTTATATGAAAATGGGCTGGGATGATGCTAAAACAAAAGAACGTAATGATAAGTTATATACAATTTATAATATAATTGCTGAATATATTATCAATACAAAATCAAATGGTGTTTATTTACCGATGGAGAATATGTATGCACGAACTAAAGTGTTTACTAAGAAAAAAGTGAGTTCAATGTATTTTAAATTGTAGAGGAGTAAATATGAATTATAAAGAAAAAGGTAATCTGTTTTGTAAAGAAATAAATCAATTATTGGCAAATAAAAATGAATACTATGCTTTGGTTACTGGAGGTGGATTTGCTTATGATTCTGTAAAGTATTCGGATACTATACAGGGTGATTATGATTTTATGATAGTATATAAGGATGTTGAGCAATTAAATTCTTTAATAGAAGAATTAGAAAAAATTCCATTTGATTTTGAAAAGAAATATTTAGTTTCTGATTTACATTTATTAAAAAGTAAAGTAATAGATATCATAAGATTAAGTGGTAAATATCGTGGTACCAAGAGTACTATTAACTTAGTAAACATAGAGTTAATTAAAAGAATAGCAAATTTGGAAACAAGAATGTCTTTAAAGAAAATTGCTCATAATAGAAATACTGGTCTGTTTTTTGCATATGGTTCTGATAATAGCAGAATAATTGTAAACTTTTTATCACCATCATTTGTTAGTAATGATGGTGAAGATCACTATATTCATTTAGATTTTTCTAATATTATTGTAGATAATAATATTTATTTTGGTATATTAGCAGATGCTATTTTAAAGGGTTTTAATAGTAATTATGATAATGTAGGCTTTAAGAAAGTACGTCAAAAGATGATAAAAAATATTAATAACTTTTTTAAAAATAATAAAATCGATAATAGTAATTATCTAAACTTGTATGCTAACAATATATATTTTCCAGAAAGTTTAAAAAGACAATTACTTGAAGAATTCAATAAATATGGTAAAAATGTTTTTGCAGAAAAAAATACTATATCTAATACAAAATATCCAATTATTTTTGCTGTTGATAATCCAATTAATAGAAAAATGAATCCATTTAATTTTATAAATAATAAAAGTTACAGATGTTCTTTTGATGATTATATTAATGAAATGCAAAAAAATGAATATGATAGACAATATTTGCTAGACGCATTAGCTAAATTGTTTGGATATGTTGCTTTTTCGAATAGTAAATTAGAGGGTGATAATTATATAGAAAATATCATATCTAAATTCAGTGTATATGGTAATAATGATTTGTATTTTGAAGGAATTGAAAAATATTCTGTTAATACTATTTTTGGTTCATTTATTAATGATTTAAAAGTAAATAGATTTAAATATAACCCTATTTTATATAAAAATTATTTGCTAATGTTGTTAAGTTTTTTGTCATTTTATAATAATAAGAATATTTTTGATATGTCCTTAAAATATGAAGTTAATGTTCAAAAATTGGTTAAACCTGAATTAGATAATACTAAAATGAATAGTAAAGTAATATTGAAGTTGTTTAATTTTGATGATATAGGTATGTATCATAATTATACATCAAAGGTTATGCCTGGATATACACAAACTGAATGTGATTTTTTAGAAAAAGTATTTATAGATAAAAAAGAGCCTGTTTTAGATATTATGTGTGGATATGGAAGAATAGCTAATGAATTAGTTAAAAGAAATTATAAAAATGTGTATGGCGTTGATTTTTCTGGTTATTCTTTTTTGAATGTAGATAAGAATTTTATTTTTTCTAAAGATGATTTCTTTCATTATCGACCAGGTATATTATTTAAATATTTATATAGCTTATATAATTGTTATGAAAATAAGGAATATTTGAGAAAAGTAATCAATAAAATGGCAGAATTGTCTGCTGATAATGCTCTTGCTATTTTAGATGTTTTTAACAAAGAATGGCGAGATAAAATAGATCCTGAATTTTATAAATTGCTTTTTGATAGTTCTCCTGTAAAATTAGAAATTAGTAGGCATTATGATGATACAACAGGCGTTGAAACAACTAAATATTTAAAAACAATGTCTGATAATGAACAAGAAGAATATAGTTTTTCTCAAAAGTTTTTTACACAGACTGAGATAGAGGAGTCTATAGATTATAAAAAATGGAATATAGATTTTTTTACATCTGCTGAGGTTGGATCAAGAAATAATAATCAGAAAAGAATTTTGGTTTTAAGGAGGCGATAAATATGTCAATTATAGCAATTGAAGGAAGTAACTGTAGTGGAAAGTCAACATTGATAGATTATTTAGTTAAATATTATAATTTTAAATCTTCAAAATCAGTACCTGAGTGGTTTAGACCATATATACCTTTTGCAAGAGAATTACAACCTCAAATACAACGAAAAATATATGAGATAGGACATATTGCAGCGTACTATGATGCACTAAAAGAAAAAAAATGTACTATTTTTGACCGTTGTTACTTTTCAACATATATTCGATTATCATATCAAGAAAGTAAAACTGTAAATGAGTGTGTAGATCAAATTGCTTCTTTTCACTATAAGCCTGATTTAATAATTGTTCTAACTGTTCCTAAAGAAATTATGGAGCAGAGGTTGGTAGAAAGGAATAAACAGTTTAATCAGGATTTTTTTGAATATGAAAATTCTGTTTATTTACAATTATCACTCAAATATGATAACATTATATTAGTTGATAATAGTAAAAATATAAAATTTTGTACGAATGAAATATTGAGAAAAATAAAAGGGAGATAAGTTATGAATGATGTAAGAGAGCAATTGAAATATGTAGTGGAAAATAGTGTTTATGTAAAAATTAATTATACTCAATTAGATAATTTTATAAATAGTTTAGGAAAGCCAAATTATCGACATTGGTATAATTTTACTTCTTTAAATTTAAACGAAAAGGAAAAAATTATTTTAGCCTTTATAATAGAAAGTTTAAATTTTTGTTTTTGGCAAAAGCCAAAATTTAAAATTGAATATAAAGGTAATATTATAAAAGGGTCTGAGGCTTTATTTTATTCAATTATAAGAGAAGTAGAATCTAATAAAGATTTTTTAGATATAGAATTTTTAAATAAATTAACAAAAGATGATTTTGAAAAAATATTTTATTCGCCTGATAGTATAATACCTTTATTCGATTTGAGATATGATCTTTTTAAAGATACTGTTAAAACAATGTATAATAAAGGACAGAGTTTTTTTGATGAATTGTTTAATAAGAAATCAGATGTTGATTTATTAAAGTATATTGTGTCAGAATTTAAGTATTTTGATGATAGTAGTATATATAAAGGTAAAAGAATAAAGTTTAACAAACGTGCTACTTTACTTGTTAATGACTTATATTATATGTCATCTACAATACATAATAATTTAAAAAATGTTGATAATTTAACAGGTTGTGCTGATTATGGTATACCAAGGACTTTAAGAACGTATGGGATTTTAGAATATAATGAGGAATTATCTAACATAATTGATAGTGAGATAGAGTTAAAGCATGATAGTAATATGGAAATTGAAATTAGAGCTAATATGCTTTATGTATTAGAATTAATTAGAGAAAAATTAGAAAGTAAAGGTATTAAAATTAATTCTGTAGAATTAGATAATATTATTTGGCAGATGGGAACGAAGAAGAAAAATGTAAATCCATATCATCATACAATTACAATATTTTATTAGATTCTATTATAAACTAAATTTTAGACAAGTTAGTAACCCACTATGATATTGACGGAGCCAATAATGAATTTGGGTAAAGGGAGTTTCCCTTTGAGGACCCACTTAGAGTAACAAATTACAAAGTGTTATAACACAATAATGTTGTATAAAAATAACCATGTTGCTAAAAAGTGAAATGTGCCTCATACAGTAGACATCAATAAAAACCTATTTAATAAAAATGTGGTAGAATACACTTCTGAAGGTGGTGTATTCTTATGATTTAAAAAGGAAAAAAGCATATTAAACATATTGATGAATTTAAAAAAATTAGAAATGAACTTAAATATATTAACAAAATGTGTGAAAAGTATAATGATAATATAAATTCAATAAATCACTATACTAAACCTGCAAATCTAGGAGATGGGTATGATATTATAAGACCTATTCTATGGGATTATATAATTCAAATGGCGGTTGCAAATTCAGAAACACACAATATAATCCAGTTCTTAAGAGGTAAGGCTGAACTATATGAGTCACAATTTTCTCAAAATGCATATTTTCACAGTATAGAAAGTTTTATTAACACTTTAAAAAATAGTAATAATTGTATTGTCGTTAATTTAGTTTCTAATTTAGAAACAAGAAAAAATAGAAATAGAATAAGATTTGAAAATGGTGGACATTATGTTTCTGATGATACTATGGACAAAATATATTCAAAAGACATATTTGAATATACAAAAACTGGCGAAAATTTTGGATATTTATTAGTTGCTGGTCAAACTATTCCAGTATATACTATTGTTAATGATAAAACACTTAACGAGATTGCATTAAATAATTTTTTAGAATATAATGTCAATAGGGTAATAAAATATTACAATGATTTTAAGGAAGGAAAAACATGGAATTAAAAAAGATTCAAAAAGATGTTTGGCAGAATAAGTTAAACAAAGGATTTAATACAACAGATGTAAATAAAGAGTTTTGTTTATTATATGGAGAAGTTTCTGAAGCGTATGATGCTTGGAAAAAGAAAAAAGATGATTTGAATGAAGAATTAGCAGACATTGCTATTTACTTAATGGGTCTATCTGAAATGTTGGGTTTTGATTTAGCAGATGAAATAGAGAAGAAAGTTTCTAAAAATGAAAAACGAGTATATAAAAATATAGATGGGGTTAATGTAAGAATAAGTGATTAATATTTAGATTTAAATTTGTATTAAGATATTCCGAACTAAATCTTGGTACAAACTGCGATTAGAAATAGTATTGATGTAATATAGAGTAAAAGTAGATAGCAAAAATATGCAAATTTGTTTCTTGAAAAAAGAAACAAAAAATAGTATAATTTTATGTGTTAAACGAGTAGCTTTTAAGAAAGAGGCGTAAATCCAGTTTATGGATTTTGCCTCTTTTTTCTCGTTAAATAAGGAGGAAAATTATGAAGGATGAAAGTCAAAATAAAATGGCAATAGAGCCAATTAATAAACTTATTTTAAAAATGGGTTTACCTATGATTGTATCTATGGTTTTACAAGCATTATATAATGTAATCGATAGCATCTTTGTTGCTAATATGGGTTCTACTGGTGCTATTGCAAATCAAGCATTAACTTATGCTTTTCCAATTCAGATAATGATTATTGCGATTGGAGTTGGAACAGGTGTTGGTTTAAATGCTTTACTATCTAAGAGTTTAGGAGAAAATGATAAAAATAAAGTAAATAAGATAGCGGGGAATGGAATATTTTTAAGTATATGTATTTATATTTTCTTTTTGATATTTGGATTATTCTTCTCTAAGTGGTTTATTTCTTTATTTACTAATGATAAAGAAATTATCAAGATGGGAACTACTTACTTAAAGATTTGTACTTGTTTGTCATTAGGTTCTATTGGATATACTGTTTATGAGAGATTTTTACAAGCGACTGGAGAAACGATGCTATCGACTATTTCTCAAATATCAGGAGCAGTTACAAATATAGTTTTAGATTATATTTTTATTTATCCACTTGATATGGGAGTTGCTGGGGCAGCATGGGCTACTATAATTGGTCAATTTGTATCATTATTTATTGCAATGTATTTTCATTATAATAAAAATAAAGAAATAGATGGCAGCTTAAAATATATAAATCCGGATGGAGGTATAATTAAAGCAATTTATAGTATTGGTGTTTCGGCTGCATTAATGCAGACTCTTCTTGCGGTAATGATGGCTGGAATGAATGCTATATTAGGCCTTGCACAAGTAGATCAAACGGTGTTAATTGGTTCATTTGGTATTTACTATAAAATACAACAAATTGCCTTATTTTCTGCCTTTGGGTTATCAAATACAATTATTTCAATATTATCATTTAATTACGGTATGCAAGATAGGAAGAGAATAGATGATTGTATTAAATATGGTATTATGGATACCATGATAGTTACTTTAATAATAAGCATTTTATTCGAAGTATTTGCATATCCACTTGCTAATTTATTTGGCCTTGCGGGAGGGGAAACTAAAGAAATAATTAAAGTTTGTACAATAGCTTTAAGAATTTCTAGTATTGGATTTATATTTATGGGTATTTCAGTAGCTATTCAAGGTATTTTACAATCTATAAGATATGCCTTAAGACCATTAATTATTTCATTATTACGATTAGTTATTTTTGTTTTTCCAGTAGCGCTTTTATTTACAAAATCGAGTGATGTAGTAAAAATTGTTTGGTGGACTTTTCCAATCGCTGAGGTTTTAACATCGATTATCGCTTTGCTTATTTTAAAGGATTCATATAATAGAAAAATTAAAATGATTAAAAATAAGATGGGAAATAATAACTATTCTTCTGGTAAAATATAAATAATTAGAAAAATTTAATTTATATGATAGACTTAGTTGTTTTATAAACTAGAAAATAAAAAAGACCTTGAGTCTTTTTAATTTTTTTCTAATTCTTTCTTTTTATGATAAGAGTAAAAGGGAATATTTGCTATGTAGCAACCTATAATCATGGCAAAGGTATATACAATAAAGTTGGTGATTGGGCCATACTTTTCACTTATTGACTTGAAAAAGAAGATGGGGGAATTATAAAATGGGCTAATATAAAACATATTTATATATCCAGCTTTATGAAAAATGGTATTTATGATTTGAGCTATTAAAACAGTTATGTAAAAATATTTTAAAGAGGATTTAAATTCAGTTTTATCAAATCCTGCTCTTTTACTTAAGAAAAGATAAAAACCGATGAATAATAAAATAGCGTGCCATAAGAAGGCGTGAATAGTTAATGAAATGTAATTATGAATTAGGCCGCTTGGAATTAGAATAGAAATTAAGCCTCCAGGAAAATTAAAAGCAATTAAAAAATTATAAAGGGCTCTTTTGGTGGCTTCTTTTTTTATGAATGGGATAATTAAACAGATATACATAGCTAAACTGCATAATTGAAATGGGAATACCTTCCATACAATATGATTAATACCGACATTATAATAATAAAAGAAAAACTTGTAAATTTCAGCAATTAAAAGAGTAAGACCTAGTGAAAACAGCAATATATCATTTTGACGTTCATTGGTATTTCTTAAAATATAAGCTAAGATAAAGCAAATGGAAAAAATACTTATTAATAAAATTAGGTGAGTGGTACTGAAAAGTGTAGGTGTATTATTAAATTTAAAAGCTGTGTGTGTTGTAATATATTTTAACATAATTCATTCCCCCTTTAGACAAATAATAATTATATTATAATATATTAAAAAAGAAAAGAAAAAAAGACTTTATAGAGCCTCTTTTAAACATTTAACTAATTTTTCTTTGTCTTCATCATTACTATTTTCCCAAATAATAGACATAAATACGCCAAGACCTGGTAGAGTTACTTCTTCTCCATTTTTTACAGATTCATCAATTGCGTCATATATTGATTCTTCACTATCTTCCTTAAAATTATTAATAATATGTTCTCTTATACTAATATCCATTTTTTCACTCTCCTGTAATTATTATGCTTAACTATAAAAAATATATACCAAAATATTTTGATTTGATTTATAATTATACTTGAGGTATTGTTATGAAGAAAAGTTTAAAAGTATTAGCGATTTTATTTTTTATTGCGATAGTAGTTGGTTCAGTTATTACTGTTTATTTGAATAATTTAAAGGAAGAGAAAAAGAATAAAACTTTGTTAAGTGCTGATGTAGTTAATAAATATGTAGTGGTAAGAGAGAATAATAAATATATAATAAAAGATGAACTTAATAAAATTAAAAATAAACAACTTAAAAATATTTTTTATGATGATAAAAATGTATATATATATTTAGATGGCGAAGCTGGGGCAACTATTTTAAAATATAATGTAGAGAAAAATAAAACTTATACTATTTATGATGATAATAAGGATTTGAGCGGTGAAATTTCTAGGCGGGGAAAGTTTTATGTTATAAATAATTCTATATATGATCTTAATTTTAAAAAAGTGGGTGATTACCCTCAAATTTCGGAGAATGAAATAATTTCTACTAATCTTAAATATAAGCTAGTTAAAACGGAAAACACAATTTTTAAAAAGATGTTAGGAGATGATAATACATCTAGTTTAATAGATGATACTGAGAAGGAAAAATATAAACCCTATTTAGCAGATGGTAATACCATTATTTTACTTGGTACTAGTGATGATAGTGAAAAATTATACTTTTTAAATGACAACAAAGCAAGTTTAATAGATGTTAATTATAACAAAGATAATAATTATTATTTAATAGATGATGGAACTTACTTAGTAGAAGCTGATAAAGATAGTTATTTTGTTTATGATGTTATTAATAATGCTAATGTTTATTCAAGTAATAAAGACTATAGTAATTATGTTTTCTTTAAAACGAAATATATGTGTAGTGATAAAGATGGTAATACTATATTTGGAGACTTTTTGACAGGAGAAGTAAGAACTATTTTGGAAAGTAAGAAGAAGAGTGTAAGGGTAGATAAATTTATGAGTTCATCTGATAACTATTCAGTAGTTGTCTTACTTGATGATAATAAAAATACATTTTATATATTTTATTTATAGATTGGAATGTTTAAGAGTATGAAATTAGAAATTGATGGTGTAGTTTATCCTATTGTTATAGAGAAGAAAAAAACAACAAAAAATACTTATATTAGGGTAAAAGAAGATTTAACTATTTATGTTACAACTAATATTTTAACTAGAAATAGTTCAATAAATAAAATAATAGATGAAAACTATAAAGCTATTTGTAAAATGATTGAGAAACAAAAAATAAAAAATAATAATAATAGTGATTTTCATTTTTTAGGAAACAGATATGATATTATTTATACGGAGTATTGTGATATTTCTTTTGGTGAAAATAAAGTTTTTTTGAATAAAAATATAGATGTAGATAAATGGTATAAAAAGCAAGCTAAAATTATATTTAAAAAACATTTGGATGAGATATATAAAACTTTTTCTAGAAAAATAGTTTATCCAGAGTTAAGAATTAGAAAAATGACTACCAGATGGGGTGTATGTAATACTAAGACTAAAGTTATAACACTTAATTTGGAATTAATAAAAAGAGATGAAAAATATTTAGATTATGTAATTGTTCATGAACTATCACATTTGATTTATCCTAATCACTCAAGTAAATTTTGGGAATTGGTTGAAGAAAATTTTCCTAAATATAAACAAATAAAAAAAGAAATGAAAGAATTTTAATTGCTCTTTGGAGCTTTTTCTTTCTTTTCTTTTTTCTTTTTCTCATCTTTTGTATCATATTTGATATTAATGTTTTGGTATTTGTCATCTGGAATTAAGAAGGTGTATCCATTTTCATTTTCAAGGTCATCTGTATTTCCATAATTAATAGAAATTTTTCTTTTTTGCACAATATTCTCCTTTATAAAGAAAAAAGTTAATTCATTAGAATCAACTTTTATTTTCTAGTGGTGTTCACGACGTGATTCGAACACGTGACCGATCGCTTAGAAGGCGATTGCTCTATCCAGCTGAGCTACGTGAACAACTAAGACTTCTTAAGTATACAACAAAAAAATAATTTTGACAAGTGGATTTTTAATATTTTTAGATAAAATAGTTGCTGTTAATACTATTTTATTTTATAATGTAATCGTATGGTAAGAGTATATAGTAAAAATAGTAGATACAATATATCAAAGTTTTGAATATATTTAATGTAATAGGTAAATACGATTGGAACTGAAATTATTGTAGGTAATAATAGAGGTGAGAAATATGAAGAAAAAAGTAATTTTTAGCGTTATTTTAGTCATTCTTATTTGTGGATTAATGTTTATATTTGGTTCTAAGTCTTTTGCGGATCCCCTGGAAAATGGTCAAGAAGTTCAGAAAGATTCTGACTTAACATATTATCTTACTGTTAATTATGATGGTAAGGATTATGATGCTGTGGAATCTAGTGATACACAGATTTCTAAAATTTCTAGTGATGTTATTTTAGTGGAGGACAGAATACCTTATGGCTTAACTTTTAAAGGATTTGTTGAAACTAATGATGGGAGTATTGGTGCGGTTAAGAGAAGTGATGGTTCTAGTTGTGCTGGATATGTAGTAGATGGTGTTAATGGATTAAAATATGATACTAATACTGGAGTAGTTAGTTATAAGGTAAAAAATTTGATGGCTGGATGTAGTCTTACGGTGGGAATTATTACACATACTCCTAGTACTGTAGATGATCCTAATACTGCTTATGTTGAAGTAAGAAGAGATTTTTATAATAGCGCAACTGCAAGAGAAAGATTTTTAACTTCTAACTCTAATACAGTGCATGTATTTATGGGAGAAGAAAATGCTACTCTATATAACGTTAAATATGAATATACAGGAGATATACCAAAAGGTGCTCCAGATGTCAGCAGTTTAACAAGTTATACAGCTAATAGTATAGTTTCAGTACTTAATGAAGTTAAAGTTTTAGGGTATAAATTTAGTGGCTGGACTAGTGATGATGTTTCAATTAATAATGGTAGTTTTGTGATGCCAAATAAGAATGTAGTTTTAAAGGGGAGTTTTACTAAGAATAGTACATATACAGTTAGTTATAAAGTAGATGGAAATACGCCTAACTCTTATACGAAACCGGCTGATGCAAAATATTATATGGGTGAAGTTGTTAATGTTAATTCACTTAAGAATGGTGATGTAGTCGATGGATATAGATTTTTAGGTTGGAATGTTCAAAGTGGTAATGTTACTATAAGTACTGATAATGATTTTGAAATGCCTGCTGCTGATGTAATATTAGTAGGTAAATTTGAAAGAATTTCGTATAAAGTTTCATATAAGTTTCAAGGGATTAATATTCCTAGTAATTGGTCTAGCTTGTTACCAGTTGATGCAAACTATTATCCAGGTGATAAGGTTAGCATTTCTAAAGATCCTGTAGCAACAGGTTACAAATTCTTAGGTTGGTATAGCGAAAAAAGTTTTACAATGCCAGATAGTGATGTAGTTATTTATGGAGAATGGGCATTAAATGCTGGAGTTTTTGAGCCTACTATAGTAGAAGAAATAGTTAATAAGCAATCGTCTTATAAAAAGGGTGATGTTGTTAACTTTAAAATTACAGTTACTAACACTGCTACATATCCAATTAAGGATGTAATGGTTAAGGATTATAATTCAAAAACAAAATTTGTAGAGTCAAATGATTACAATATTATGAGTAAATCTATGGTTAAAATAGATTCGATTCCGGCAAATGGAAGTGTTGTAATTAACGCTAGTTATACTGTTGATGATGATTCATTAAAGATAGAGGTTAATGAAGTGGAACTTGTTGGGGCATTAGCCGATAATAGTATTTTAAATACTGATAAGGATTATAAGGCTAAGGTAGCATTTAATATAAAACGAGGAAATGTAGTAGTTAATTATGAAATTGTTGGTGAGGCTCCTTTTGAATATGTAAAGCCTGGTAGTAAAACAGTAGAATATGATGAAAAATATGACAGTGAAAAAGTAGAATATTATGAAGAATATAACTTTGATGGATGGTATTTAGATAGTAATTTTAAAACTAAGTATAAAAATGGAACGAGATTAACTAATAATATCACTTTATATGGTAAATTTGTAAAAATTTCTAATCCTATCACAAGAACTATTCATACTATGTATCATAAATATATTTACTTACTTATTTTAGGAGTAATGTTTGTTTGCGTTGTCTTATTTAAAATAGTTAGACGTGTTAAATTTTATAGGATGGAAAAATCTGCTCGTAAATAGCAGATTTTTTTGTTTTCGTTAGTTTTTTTCATAATAATACATATGAGGAGGCTAATGAGGTGAAGGTTGTAAGACAGAATGGAAGTATGGATTGTGGAGTGTGTTGTTTATTGTCAGTAATTAGACATTATGGCGGCAATCTACCAATTGAGTATTTAAGGGAAATGACTGCTACTGATAGAAATGGTGTTAGTGCTTACAATTTGGTTCATACAGCTCAAGAAATTGGCTTTTCGGCATATGGAGTAAGAGGAGAACTAACTGATATTTCATCACTTGATTTACCAATTATAAGTCATGTTATTCTAAATAAGAATCTAAAACATTTTGTGGTTATTTATAAGATAGATAACATTAAGAGAAAAGTTATGATTATGGATCCAGCAAAGGGAAAGAGGATACTGACATTTGCGGAATTTAGTTTGATGAGTAGTAATAATTATATAATATTAAAACCAATAGATACTTTACCAAATATTAGGGTTAAAAAATATGTTAAAATGTGGTTTAAGAATTTTTCTAAAAGTAATATCACTTATTTGGTATATATAGTTATATTTTCTCTTTTAAGTTTTTTTCTAAGTATTGTTTGTGGCTTTCATTTTAGTTTTTTACTGAATAACGCTATTAACTATGGTATAGAAAATAATGTTTTAAAAATATCAATGTTAATTTTAGTTATTTATGTTTTTAAAGAAATACTCTTTCTTTTCCGTAATCTTGTCAGCAGCAAATTTAGTATTTTAATGGATGAGTATATGACGAAAAAGTTTTATAACAAACTGTTATTGCTTCCTTATATGTATTATAAGAATCGTACAACTGGAGAAATAGTGTCTAGAATGGGGGATTTGGGAATAGTAAAAAGTTTTTTGACTAAGTTATTAGTTACTATTTTTACAGACGTTTTAGTTGTTAATGTATTCTTAATAATGCTTTTTAAAGTTAATTTAGAAATTTTCTTTTTGCTTGTAGGTATAATAGTGTTCTTTATATTGATAGCTATTTTTAATAATCAAAAGAAAAGACGATATTTAAGTAATTATCTTTTAGAAGAAGATAAAATTAATTCTTTATTTATTGAAAATTTAGAAAAAATTACTACTATTAAAAATTTACACTTGGAACCTAGAAAAGTTAGTAGGTTTTATGCTAGGTATAAAAGATTATTAGAAAGCTCTTATCTGGTTAATAATAATTTACTTTTTATGAATACTATACAGGAAATAATAAAAGATGTTTTTTATGTTTTATTTTATTTAATAGCAAGCTTAAATGTTATTAGTTTTAAATGTAGTATTGGTCTTATATTAATTTTGCAAAATATTTTAAGTTACTTTTTTATATCATTTTCTAATATTTTGAAAGTGGTTAGTGATTTTAATCAGTATAAATTATCACGTGAAAGGATAGACAATTTATTTATGATTAGAGAGGATAATTTTAGTTGTAGTAATTATTTTAAAGAAAGAAAGGTTAACGGGACAATAGAATTTAAAAACTTAAATTATTCTTTAAATACTCATACCTTATTTAAGAATCTTAATTTAAAAATATATCCTAAAGAAAAGATATTTTTCTATGGGGAAAGTGGAAGTGGAAAAAGTACTTTAATGAAAATGCTTTTATCTTATATAGATGTTAATTATGGAGTTATTACTATTGATAATATTGACATAAATCATTATCATTTAGGAGTTTTAAGAAATGAGGTTATGTATGTTGGACAAAATGAAAGCCTTTTTTATGGGACGATTAAGGATAATGTGGTTCTTTATGAAAATATAGCAGCAGATAACCTAGAACAGATTTATAATATTACCTTATTAGATAAAGTAATTGCAAAAAAAAGACATGGAGATTTAGAGATGATAGAAAATGATAATTATAATGTGAGTGGTGGTGAAAGGCAAAAGATTATCTTATCGCGTGCTCTTTGTAAAAATAGTTCCATCTATATTTTTGATGAGGCCTTTAGTCAAATAGATGTTTTAGAAGAAAGACAAATTTTAGAAAAAATATTTAGTTATTTGAAAGAAAAAACAGTTATTGTTATTAGTCATAGAATGGGGAATATGGATTTATATAGTAGGACTTTAAAATTAGAAGATGGTGGTATATCGGATGAAATATGATAATTATATATTTGATATGATAACTAACTTTTTATTCTTAGTAATTACTGTGGTAGTTTTATTAAGAACATTTACTACTTATATAAATACTTATAATGTTTATGATGGTGTTAAGGTAGTAGATAAGGTATATGCAATTTTTTTAAATGAAAAAGATGTTAAAGCATTAGAACAAAATCACTATGTATATACTTTTGAAAGAAAGGAAAAAATTAGTATTGTTGCAGTTAGAGAAGGATATGATGATTATAAGCAGGTCTTAATAAAGTTTAGGCATAATTTTAAAGAAGAAAAAATCAAGGTAAGTATGTATGCTAAAAAGGGAACTTTTTTAGAGATATTTTTTGATTGTTGGGAGGATTGATATGATGGTAAAAATAGACGATGCTAAATTAGAAAATATTAAGGGAGGAGGATATGGATGGATAGGTGCTTTGATTGCGGCTGTGACAATATTTGTTTCAGGAGTATTTGAAGGATATACACATCCTAAAAAATGTAGTGATGAATAGAATAAGTGATGAAAAGTTAGAAGAAGTTATTGGCGGAGCAAGTGTTTCTGGAACAATAATTAACGCATTCACAAATGTAATCAAGGTGTTAATAGATGCTGGTATTGGAGTAGGTTCTGCCATTAGAAGAGTACATGATGATAAATTATGTCCATTAGAATAAAAAAGTTCATTATTTACCTTATTTTTTATGTTTTTTGTGGTTATTTTCTGGTAATTTCATACAATTTAGGGAAGATATTTGGTTATTTTTTAAGAAATATATAAAAAATATAAAAAAAATAGCGATTTATGTTGAAAAAATATTATATGTTATGATATAATTCATTTTAGTTAGAGATGAAGGGAGGGAAATTTGAATGACGCAAGTAACAGTTAAGAACGGAAACTTAGATATGGCTCTAAGAAAGTTTAAACAAAAAGTAGCGAGAGACGGTGTCCCTTCTGAGTGCAAAAAAAGAGAATGTTATGATAAACCAGGTGTACGTAGAAGAGCAGCTAAAAAAGAGGGCATTAAGAACTCAAGAAAAAGAAATAAAGCTAACAGAGATAGAGACTAATTAGTCTCTTTTTTTTCGAATAAATGGACTTTATGGATATAATTTGATAAAATGTTTGTGGGAGTGATAATATATGTTAGAAAAATTTCAACAAGATATGATAAAAGCGATGAAAGAAAAGAACAAAGAAGAATTATCAGTACTTAGAATGGCAAAAGGAGCAATGGATAAAATTAGAATTGATCAAAAAAAAGAAGTAGATGATCAATTATTAATAGAAGTCATTGCTAAAGAAATAAAATCACGTAATGATTCTATTGCTGAATTTAAAAAAGGTGGTAGAGAAGACTTAGTTTCTAAGACTGAAAATGAGATAGATATCCTAAAAAGATATTTACCAGAACAATTAAGTGAAGAAGAAGTAGATAAAATTATAGACGAGGCGTTTGTAGAACTATCTCCTCAAGGTATGAAAGACATGGGTAAAGTTATGAGTATGGTTAGCCCTAAAGTAAAAGGATGCTTTGATATGGGAGTAGTTAGTTCTAAAATAAAATCTAGACTTTCTTAGATGACTAATTAGTCATCTTTTTTCATATAATGTATTGGTGATAAGATGTTTAGAAATATACGAGAATATATAAATGAGACAGAACTTAAAATTACACTTTTAAAAAATAGAGTTAATGTTTTAAATTATGATAGGATAAGGGATATTACAGATAAAGAAATAAGTCTTACAAAGGGTAATGGTAAAATAAAAATCATTGGTAATAATTTAAAACTAAATAAATTACTTGATCAAGAAGTACTTATAATAGGTAATATTTTAAGGGTTGAATTAGATGACTAATAGATATAGGATAAAAATAACGGGAAAAGATCCCAAGTACTTTTTAAGACATTTGATAGTTAAAAAAATTAAATTATACAATATAATTGAAGATCACGATGGGATTAGTCTTACAGTTGATGAAGTAGATTATGCTAAAATACTAAAAATGAAGACGAGTTACAACATTAAAATAATTAATAGATTCGGAGTGGCAAAACTAAGATATTTACTTTTAAAATATAAATATATTTTATCTTTTTTATTTTTAACATTAGGTCTTATGATTATTCTTTCTCATTTTATTTTTTTTATAGATGTTATACATTCAAAAGAAGAAATAAGAGAACTTGTTGAAAATGATTTGAAAGAGTTTGGAATTTCTAAATATAGGTTTAGGGTTTCATATGCTAAAAAAGAAGAGATAAGAAATAAGATATTAGAAAAAGAAAAGGATAAAATAGAATGGCTTGAAATAGATAGAATTGGTACTCGTTATATTGTAAATGTAGAAGAAAGATTAATTAAAGATAATAAAGTGGATAATGAGGTCCGTGATATAGTTGCTAAAAAGGATGCGATGATTTTAAATATTGAGGCTGAGACTGGTGAAATTGTTAGAAAAAAGTATGAGTATGTAAGAAAAGGAGATACTATTGTCAGTGGAACAATAAAAAATAAAGAGGATGAAGTTAGTAAAGTAAAAGCAGAAGGAAAAGTATATGGGGAAGTATGGTATAGTGTTACAGTAGAATTACCAAAGAAATATTATGAAGAGAAAAAAACTGGCAAAACGAGTAAGGCTTTAACACTTAGAATTGCTAATAAAAAGATATCTGTTCCATTTAGTAAGGATAATAAGTCCTATATTAGTGAAGACAGTCCAATACTTGAAAATAATTTAATACCTATAAAGTTAGTATTAGAAACTAAACATGAGATTGAAATTATAGATAAAGAGTATAATATGGATAACTCTTCTTCTGAGGCGATAAAATTAGCTACAAAGAAATTAGAAGATCGTCTGGATGAACAAAGTATGATTTTAAGTAAAAAAGTTTTGAAAAAGACCCTAAAAAATAGTAAAATAATAGTAGAGATATTTTTTAAAGTACGAGAAAATATAACAGATTATAAGAAAATATCAAAGGAGTTAAAAATAGAGGGTGATTAGGATGCAAGGAATAACAAAGACAATAGCAGGTGTTATCGATATGACATGGCCTATGGTAATAGTATCTATTGTCATTATTGTATCAGTTAGAATATGTTATTTAGTAAAAAATAATGAACATTTCTCACTATATAAAGAATTATTAATGCTTAGTATGATTATTTATGTCTTAATGTTATTCCAAGTTGTAACAAGTCAAGATGTTGTGAATTGGTCAAGTAATAATTTTATTCCTTTTAAAGAGATGTTAAGATATAGGTTTGGAAGTAGATTATTTATTAAAAATGTTCTTGGAAATTTGATTCTTTTTTTACCTTATGGTTTTTTTGCGTCTTATACTCTTAAGCCAGAAAAAGGAAAATTAATAGTTTTTTTAACTTTGTTGGCGTCACTTACAATAGAGTGCGTTCAAATGATGATAGGAAGAGTTTTTGATGTAGATGATATCCTCTTAAACACACTTGGCGGCTATATTGGATATTTATGTTATCATTATGGACATAAATTCAGTACAAAATTACCAAGCTTTTGTAAAAGTGAGTGGTTTTTAAATATATTATCAGTTATAATATTGTTATGTGTAATTGCAATTATTTGGTAGGTGGTTTAAATGAATAAAATAGAATTTAATAATTTAGTAGAAGAAGATATAGAAGAGGTAGATTTATTAGAAAAGGTATTGTTATATGCCATGGATAAAGAAGGCTTAGTAGATACTAGTTTTGATGTTATTTTTGTTGATAACTCATATATACATAATCTTAATAAATTATATAGAGGTATTGATAGAGAAACTGATGTTATAACTTTTGCGTTAGAAGATGATGATTTAGTTTTAAATGGTAGTGATATGAGAATGCTTGGTGATATATATATAAGTATTCCAAGGGCTAAATTACAAGCCGAAGAGTATGGTCATTCTTTTAAACGAGAATTAGCATTTTTAGCAGTTCATGGTTTTTATCATTTGCTTGGATATGATCATCAAACAAAAGAAGAAGAAAAAGTTATGTTTGGAAAACAAGAAGAAGTGTTAGCAGAATTTGATATAAAGAGAGGTAATAAAAATGAAGGATAAATTGTTGAAACTTTTAAATAATAGTTATAGTCCATATTCTAACTTCCCGGTAGCATCTATTGTTGTGATGAATGATGGGGTTGAGTTTTCTGGTATTAATGTAGAGGATGCAAGTTATAGAGCAGGAGCTTGTGCTGAGAGAGTGGCAATTTTTAGTGCGTTAAGTGCTGGATATAAAAAAGGCGACTTTAAAGAAATTAATGTTATGGTATCGAGTGGAGAGATAGGAATGCCTTGCTTTGTATGCCGTCAAATGATTATTGAATTATTTTCTAAGGATGCTATTATAAGAGCTTATGCTACTGATGGAAGATATGTTGAACATACAGTAGAAGAGTTGTGCCCTTATCCTTTTGATAGTGAGGATTTAAAATGAAAGTAGGATTTGTAAGTTTAGTAGGGAGACCTAATGTTGGGAAAAGTACTTTGTTAAATACTATTTTAGATATGAAACTGGCTATTACCTCAGATAAAGCCGGAACAACTAGAAATATTATTAATGGTATTTATAATGATGATGATAGTCAAATTATATTTGTTGATACACCAGGTATTCATAAACCTTTAAATAAGTTAGAAGTGTTAATGAATAGAAAGAGTTATTCAAGTACAGATGATGTTGATGTTATTTTATTTGTAGTTGATGCTAAAACAGGAATTGGCAAAGGAGATAAGGAAATACTTGAAAGATTAAAGAAAACAGATGCGCATGTTTTTCTTATTCTAAATAAAATAGATAGAATGTCTAACAAAGAAATATTTAAGCAAATTGTTAATTGTAAAGACTTATATCCGTTTGAAGAGGTTATTCCAATTTCTGCTTTAAACAAAAAGAATGTTGATGAACTTATAAGTACAATAAAAAAATATTTAAATGAAGAAGAAAGAATATTTTCTGAAGAGGAGTTAACAAACGTTTCACTTAGGTTTATTATGGCAGAGTTTGTACGTGAAAAAGTATTGATGTTAACACATGCAGAAGTTCCTCATACAGTAACTTGTTATACTGAAAAATATGAAGAAGATGAAAATATAGTTAATATTTCTGTACTTATTGTGGTTGAACGTGATAACTTGAAAAAAATCATAATAGGTAAAAGAGGTCAAATGTTAAAAGAAATAGGTACTAGAGCAAGACATGATATGGAAGAATTTTTAGGTAAAAAGGTTTATTTAGAAACCTATGTTAAAACACTTAAAAATTGGCGAGATGAAGAGAAATATTTTCTTGAATTAGGTTTAAAAGATGATGAATAAAAAATAAGTAAAATCACCACTATATTAATAGAGGTGATTTTTATGAAGGAAATAGCTTGGGATTTATTTAAAGAAACCGGAGATATTAAGTATTATTTAATGTATATTAGAATAAAAGATGGTGAATAGTTATGAAAATTGAAGAAGTAGAGGGAATAGTTCTTAGTGAAACAAACTATAGTGAATCTAGTAAGATATTAAATGTTTTGACTCCTAAATATGGTTTACTTGGTATTATGTCTAAAGGATGTAGAAATATGAAGAGTAAGTTACGTGGAGTTAGTAGAAAACTAATATATGGAACTTTTCATATTTATTATAAAGAGAATGGACTTTCTACTTTGATTGAAGTTGATATTAATAATTCATATAATAATATATTAACTAACCTAGATAATATTACATTTGCTACTTATCTTCTGGAACTTGTAGAACAGGTATATAGACAAAATGAAGATGAAAGCATTTTTACGTTACTTAGAGCGGCCCTTGATAAAATTAATGAAGGATTTGATCCATTAATCATTACTAATATTGTAGAGTTAAAATGCTTAGATTATTTAGGAGTTAGACCATGTATTGATTGTTGTAGTTTATGTGGAAGTGATAAAAATATTGTTACTTTAAGTAGTGATCAGGGTGGATTAGTTTGTAGAAATTGTTATACAAATGAAGTAATGGTTGATATTAAAACTATTAAATTTGTTAGAATGCTTTATTATGTTGATATTGATAAAATTTCAAAGATAGAAATTAATGATAATAGTGTTCAAGAAATTAATCGTTTTTTAGAGGCGTATTATGAAAGATATACAGGCTTATATTTAAAAAGCAAAAAAATGCTTTCTAAGATAGTTAAAAAAATTACTATTTAACTTTTTTATACTTCAAATGATGTATCATCTATA
The DNA here is from genome assembly GCA_000432835.1 of Clostridium sp. CAG:417. GTDB lineage: Bacteria > Bacillota_I > Bacilli_A > RF39 > UBA660 > CAG-417. The sequence goes on from FR890371.1 coordinate 141,686, forward strand.
AATGTATAGTTTGTTTTATACTTTAGTTCTCTTACTAATCTAAATAAAGCTTCGTCTTTGGCTTTGGCTTCTATCATAATATCTACATCATGATTAAAAGGTTTTAGAAGGTCTATAAAATTGATGAAATCATCAACATTTATGTAATCATTGTGACTTCTAAAGTCTTTTTTTGTTTTATTTTTTGGTGATGAAAAATGCATTTTAGGGGTGGTATTATGCCAAGATGATAGTATATCTTTTAAGTAATCATTGATGTCTAATTCATCATGATTACATATATGGTGATGGTAATCGAGTATCACAGGAACGTTTATATTTTTACTTATATATACGCAATCCCTTATATTAAATATTTTGTCATCATTTTCAATTGCAATACTTTTTTGGATATCTTTAGATAAAGTATTAAAATTATTTATAAATCTAGAGATAGAATTTTTCTTACCGAATGTATTTCCACCAATGTGTAAAACTAAAATTTTGTTTTTAATTTCTAAAGCCTTTAAAAGGTTGTAGTGGTACTCTAAAATAGCAATACTATTTTTTACAACTTCACTTTTGGTACTGTTTAAGACACAAAACTCATCAGGGTGAAAATCAATGCGAAGTTTATTATCTTTTATTATTTTGGCTATAGAATTATAATAATCTTTATATGGATCTATATAATCAAAGATAACATCACTTTTAGTGGCTAATGGAATAAGTTTTGAGGATAAGCGAAAGAAATGGATATTATTTTTAATGTTATATGTTAGTATTTCTTTTAAAGCATTTAAGTTTGATTTGATAGCAGTATCTATTTTTTTATAATCTTTATCTTTTTGAAAGGTAGTATATGTAATTGTGGAAGACGTTGTTACATTACTTAAAGTTTTAGAAATGCAGGCATAGCCTAATCTTATTTTCATTAAAATCACCTAATAATATTATGGCTAAAAATTTTAAAAATAAAAAAAGATTTACAAATTAATTTGCTATTTCTTTGTAAATCTCTTTATCAAATAAGTGTTGATTCTTTTCTATTTGTTCTAACTTTTTAGTATTTATAAGAAAGAAGCTATATTCTATAATATCAGTACCATCATTAGTGATAGGATCATCCCAAGTTAGGTCTAGGTTTAACCAGTTGCCATTTAGATAAAGAACATTCCAAACATGATTTTCACTAGATACCTTATAGTTTTTTATGTTCATATCATTAAGAAATATAGCCATTAAATCTGTATATCCACCACAAATAGCATATCCTTCAAATAATGGACCATAGGCTATGTCTGATTTATATTTGATAATGTTATTATCACTACGATCAGAGTCATATTTATTATTGTTAACAATGTAATCATGATAAATTTTTATTTTTTCTACATCTGACAAATTTGGTTGTAGCAAAAGACTATTTTTAATTTCTGATACTTTATTATTTATAAGATTAATTGTATTACTGTCATATGTGTGAGTTATTTTTATAGATATTTTGCCGTAGCTATTATATTCTGTTTCGATATTTTTAAAACTATTAAAAGGGTGAACAAAGTTATTAATATGTGATAAAAGTGTTTGGTCATTAGCGATGTCTTTTACATCACTAAGACAATTTTGATACTTGTTGGGGCAGTAAAAAGAAAATGATGTTTTACCGGAATTTAAAACAGAGTAATAAATATTATACAAATCTTTTTTAGAAGTAGGAGAAGTATTAGTTGTTCTTTTCACAAAATCAAAGTCATAGTCTCTATAGTATTCATTGTGATCGGTAAGTTTCATACTAAAGTTTTCTTTATTCAAATACTTATTATATAGAGTTTTAAGTTCTTCTTGATATAGAAAAATTAAACCTATTAAAATACATAATATGCCTGTACCAAATACCTTCTTCACATTATCACATCCTGTAAACCATTATATCCTATTTTTTTATTTATAGAAATAATTTATTTTTATTTTTTTAATATTTACGTTAATAAATTATGGTACAAAAAAAGAGTAATTAAATTACTCCATTTCATTTTTCATTTTTGTTAATCTAGATTTTAAGCGAGCTGCTTTGTTTAAATGAACAAGACCAGCAGATCTTGCTTTATCAATTCTTTGAATAGCGATATTTAAATTATTGTTTGCTGCATCTTTGTCTGCTGCTTTAACGCTTTTTTCAAAATTCTTAATAGCAGTTCTCATGCTAGAAGTGATTGTATTATTTACAACTTCTTTCTTTGCATTTCCACGTACACGCTTTTTAGCACTTTTAATATTTGGCACCTTTTTCACCTCACTTTGTTAAACATATTAATTTTAACAAAAAAAAGTAGAAAATGCAAATAAAATTGTAAATTTTGGAAAAAGTAATATTAGGTGATATCATGCATGAAATAAATTTAGATAAATATGAGCTAAGAACAGATTTAGTTATTGATCATTTTCCGGGGAAGGAGAGCTGTAGTAATTATACCAAAAAGGTAATAAATAAAGATATTTATGTAGAAGAGGTAGGTATAAATAATCAGGAAGAAGCTAAGACTTTTAGAAAAAAAGAAGGAATATATAAAACTGTAACGTTTAAAGATATTAGTGATTCACAAAACTTTAAGAAGGTAGAGGAAGTATTTGTTAATACTCTAAAAAGGATGTTAGAAGAAAATAGTATTAAAGAAGATAGTTCAGTTTTAATTATTGGTTTAGGAAATGAAAAATCTACTCCTGATGCTTTGGGGCCTAAGAGTTTAAATCATGTATTAGTAACAAGACATTTATTTAAGTTAGGTAGTGTTGAAGAGGGGTACCGTGAAGTAAGTATTTTAAAACCGGGAGTGACAGGGGAAACTGGTATTGAAACTAAAGATAGCATTTTAGCAATTGTTGAAAATATAAAACCTAATTTTGTTATTGTTATCGATGCTTTGGCCACTTCTTCTATTGATAGATTAAATAAAACTATTCAGATAAGTAATAGTGGTATTACACCTGGTAGTGGAGTTAATAATTCTAGAATCAGTATAGATAAAGAAACATTAAAAGTTCCGGTTATAGTTATTGGAGTACCAACTATTATAGACAGTTCAATAATAGTTGCGGATACGATTAATTTCATGTTAAAAAAGTTTAGTTATGATAAAAATAATATTAATAATAAACAAGATAAATTAAAATTTAAGATAGATTATAAGGACTATGATAAAGATTTAGATAAGGATGAGAAAAAATATTTGCTTGGGATAGTTGGTACATTAAGTGAAGATGAATTGCAACGACTTGTTTTTGAAGTTTTAAATCCGATTGATTATAATTATATGGTTACGCCTAAAGAAATAGACTTTTTAATAGATAAATTGTCTTTACTTATTGGGCATGGACTAAATATGGCTTTACATAGTGTCAAAAGATCATATAGTGACGTTTGACTTGCAAATGGTAGTTGTAGATGTAACAATATATGGTATACTGTATATAGTGGTAGGATAGAGGAGTAAAATATGAGTAAGAGTAATAATAACAGTAAACTAAAGATACTGTTTTCTGTAATAACAATTATTATGACAATTTTGATTTGTATATTTATAATCTATGCATTAAAAGTTGGTGTGTTTGAATCTCCTGAGAAATTAGTAAAATATATTAAAGAATACGGAGTTATGGCTCCGATAATATTTATCTTCATTCAAATAATTCAAGTTATTTTACCGGTTATACCAGGTGGCGCTAGTTGTCTTGCGGGAGTGCTTGCTTTTGGTGGCTTTGCTGGCTTCATATATAATTACATAGGGCTTTGTATAGGTAGTGTCATAGCGTTTTTACTATCTAGAAAATATGGAATTAAGTTGGTTTTAAAACTATTTAAGGAAGAGACCGTAAATAAGTACGTTTCATATATTAAAAATAAAAAATTTGAAAAAATATTTTTCTGGGGAATATTTTTACCTGGGGCACCAGATGATTTATTATGCTATGTAGCTGGTGTATCTAATATCTCCTTTAAAAAGTTTTTAGTTATAATTATATTAGGCAAGCCTTTGGCACTATATCTATACAGCCTATTCATAAATGTTTTTCCTAGTTTCTTAAATTAAGACATTTAATGTCTTTTTCTTTTGTCTAAATATAATAAAACGACATAATTAAACATAAAGGCTTAGTATATTATTTTTAGGTGATAAAATGAATAGAATGAGGCTTAAAGCTAAGAAAAAAAGAAGGTTTTCTTTTAAGTTTTTTCTGTTATTTATAATTTTTTCATTGTCTTTATATTTTTCATTTGATTATCTTTGCAAACAAAATATTAATATTGATAATAAGGAATTAGTTTATTATTTATTAGAAGATGCTTCTTTGAAGAGGAGCGGAAGTGGCTTTTTAAAAAAACAGTTTAGTAGTTTTACTGAGCCATATAATCTTTTAAATATGAAAGTTGCAAAACTTTATAATAAAGAGAAAAAAGCAGGAAAAGAAATTGAAGTTAAACCACTTGTTTATCTTTATAATTCTCATCAGACAGAAGAATACGCTAAAACAACTTTAGCTGAATATGCAGTAAATCCAACAGTTACTATCAATAATTATATTATGTTAGATGTATTTCAGAAAAATAATATTAATACAATTACAGAAGAAAGAAGTATTAGAGAAGTATTAAATTTAAATAGTTGGAATTATGCCGCTAGTTATAAGGCAAGTAGAATTTATATGGAGGATGTAAAAAAAGAGTATCCCTCACTAAAATATTTTATAGATCTTCATAGAGATTCACTTAAGAAAGATAAAACCACTATTCAAATAGGTGATAAAAGTTATGCGAAAATTATCTTTTTGATAGGATTAGAAAATGTAAATTATCAAAAAAATTTAGCTTTTACAGAAGAAATTAATAATAAAATAGGAGAAAAATATCCAGGACTTAGTAAAGGAATTTATAAAAAGGGTGGTGCTGGAGTTAATGGAGTTTATAATCAAGATTTTTCACCATATACTATATTAATAGAAATAGGAGGATGTGAAAATACGACGAGTGAGGTATTAAATACAGTACTTGCTATTAGCGAAGTGATAAGTGAGGTGATCATAAATAATGAACAAAAAGAACTTGGTTAGATTCTTTGGAGTAACACTTGTTATTTTGTTTTTATGTATTTATATTGGACAGGCTTCAGGATACTATGAATATAGTAATTTTAAACGCACAAGTTTAACAAATGATGCTATTACTAGATTTGAAGATGATGTAAAAAAAGGAAAAAATATTAAAACAACTAATTATTTGAAAAATGATAAACAGTATGATAATGCTTTAAACAGTATAGCCTTAAAGACGTCTAATTTAATAGAAAAGACGTTTGATAATATAATGAGTAGTTTATTTAATGGAATTAATAAAGCAATTAGCAAATAGTTTACATATAATGTTAGTAAAAGTGATAAAAATCTTTACATCAAAAATTTTAAATGCTATACTGATATTGTAAGAGTATAGGAGGGTACGGTATTCAAATATATTCTTATTGAGAGATAGAAAATATGAGAGGATGGTGAAATTATGGGAAAAATTATAATGGATAGCAATGGATTAGTTGCTAATGCAAAAAGTTTGGCTAATAATGCTGATACTTATGATAGCGAACTTTCTAAAATTAAATCAGCAGTTGAAGAGTTAAAACCATATTGGACTGATGCAGCTGGACAAGAATTCTTCCAATTATTTGAAGAAAAATATGCAGTTGTTGATGGTATGGGACAAGCTATTAGAGATTTAGGAATAGCTGTTGAAAAAACTAATACTACAATGAATAATGCAATCGATGAAAGTATGAGTGCATTTAAATAAAAACTAGAATAAAATTTGAAAGGAGTGAATTAAATGGCAACTATATTTAGTTATGATCAAGGCGAAGATACAATGAGTCGTATTAAAACTGCAAGAGGAGCAATTAATGAAGTTTTTGCTGATTGCGATAAAGTTTCTAGTCAATTACAAGAAAATATTCAAACAGTTGGTGTAAGTGGTAATCAAGATGTTTCTCAAGCTGCTTTGAATGCTTATAATAGTTTAAAAAAGCATTATGAAGAATTCATTAATTTAATTCAAACTAATGAACAAAATATTGTTACTCATAGTCAAAATATGCAAGCAGCACAATCTCAAAGTGCTTCTGCTATGGAGAACGCACAAGCTCAACAAAATTTACAATAATTGTAAAATATATATAGCATACTGTTGTAGTATGCTATAAGTGTAAGATTATATCTTATGTTTATAGCATACTACAATTTTAGAAAGGAGTTGGATTTTAATGCCTGTTACTGAACGCACTGTATCACTAAAAACTGTGGAAGATGCTGTTATTGTTGATTTAAATCGCCTTCAACAGTGCCTTAATACTATTAAAGAGGTTGAAAATGTGTATCATGATTTTCGAAGTGAATTGTCTAGTTTGACTGATGATTCTGCTAATGAGTTGGTAGTTGATGGAAATGATATTTTAAAGCCTTATTTTGATTCTTTACTTGAAGAATTTTCTAATGTTGTTGGAATGTTTGATGCTTTTGATGCTGATGAGGTTATTAGAACGGCTAAAAATGAAAATTTGATAATTTTGAAGTCTAGATATGATCAGGCTGAGGCTATTTCCAGGCAGAATGACAAAGATAAGGCAAAAAAAGCTGAAAGTGATATGAAAACTTGCGGTAATCTTATCGAAGAAAATAGGTTTTAAAGGTGGTGATAATTAATGGCAAATAAAGATTTTATATATGATGAAGACGATACTATAAATATTCAAATTAAATTGAAGACACTTTCTACTGAATATAATCAAGAAGTTATTCCTGATATGCAAAGAGCTGTCAATGTTATGAATCTACTTTCCAATACTCAATCTTTGAGCAAATTTTCTTTTCAAAATATTGCTAAAAATCTTGAAGAAAAAACTGATGACTTTTATGATATGCTTATTGGTGCAGATAAGGCTTTGGGGAAAGCAATAGATGCCTTGAGTAAAGGAACTACTGTTTCTAGTGATTTCTTTGATAATCTTGATGGATTGGGACCAGGCTGTGCTTCTGGTTCAGGAGGTACCTCTAATTGGAGAAGTGTTGTTGATTCTTCTGTTCAAGATGCTATTTCTGCGACAATCAGAGGTGGTATTATTTCTACGGCAATTATAAACGGTGCTTCTTCAACGGTTAATGGTGCAAGGAGTGTTATAAATAAGCCTAGCAATACAAATACGGGAACTAGAACAGGAGGTACTTCTACAACTTATATTCCTTCTTCCTCATCATCCTCTTCTTCAAGTCAATCTTCTTCCTCATCATCTGCCTCAGATAAGAGTGGTCCACAACATAATGGTGTTATTAAAATAGATGAAGAAGAAAAAGAAAAGTTTGAAGAGTTTAAAGAAAAATTTAAGGATCAGGAAGAAAAATTAAGAAAAGAACAAGAAGAAGTAGAAAAACAGCAAAAAGAAATTAAAAATCAACAGGAGGCACTTAAGAAACAGCAAGAAGAAATTAAAAAGCAGCAAGATGAAGTTAAGAAACAACAAGATGAGATAGCTAAGAAACAGGAAGAACTTGCTAAGAAGGATGAAGAGTTAAAGAAGAGAGAAGAAGAACTTAATAATAGGGAACAACAAAATAATAATACACCGGCTAATGAGCCTACTACACCAAATGATAGTAATAACGGTAATAATAATACTCCTTCTGATAACAGCAACAATAACAATAATAATTCGGCACCTCAAAATACGGTTTATAGACAGGAAAATACTACACCTGTTGCTAATAATTCTACTGCTCCGGCGGAAACTGGTACAGTTGATACACCTACAACAACTCCTACTACACCAGAGAAGGTTGAAAATACAACACCATCAACTAAGGGCGATAGTGGTAGTTTAGGAACTGGTAATGATCTTTTTGGTGATGATCCTGAACCTACAACAACACCTACAACATTACCTGATGCTGATACAACTACTAAGAGTAGTAAGAGTGGATTTAATCCAATACCTATTGCGGTCGGTCTAGGAGCAGCTGTTGCTGGTGGTGTTGGTGTTAAAGCTTATAAGAATCATAAACAGAACAGTGAATTTGATGATGCGAATGAAGATAGTTTTACAAACGGTAATAGATTCTGGACTGATGATGAGCCCAATGTAGTTAACAGTGAACAAAACGAGCTTAGTGGTGATGCATTGTTCAACGAACAAACTACTTCACCAAGTTATTCAGCAGTTACTAATCAAGCTAATAATAATGATACTTGGAGTGTTCAAGATACTAACACAAGTGGAGATGATTCCAGAACATACGATTTATTAGGTGAGAATTAAGGAGGGATATTATGGAAAAAGAATTTTTACCAGTTGGTTCAGTTGTTTTACTTAAAGGTGGAACGAAACGTGTAATGGTTACAGGATTTTGTTCTGTAGATAATGATGATACAACCAAGATATATGATTATACTGGATGTTTATATCCTGAAGGTATTATTAATTCTAATGAAATTTGCTTATTTAATGATAATCAAATAGAACAAGTTTTCTTTAAAGGTTTTGAAGATCAGGAAGAATTTGATTTTAAGAAGAATTTAAGCAAAACAGTAAATGAATATTATGAAAAAAATACTATTAAAGTAGATGATATTGTTGATAAGCCACAACCTACTGCAACGTTTGATATTAATAACAACATTTTTGATAATATTGGTGATTAAGGGTGGGTACTAGGTACTCATCCTTTTATTTTTGGAGGGACAGTAATGAATAAATATTATATTGGAATAGATCAAAATGGCTGGTATATTAAAAATAAAATAGACGGTAATAAAATATATGAAAATACTGATAGAATAAATAATTTAATTAATAATATTAATAAGAGTAAAATAGAAAGGGCTTTCTTGTATCACAATTTAAAAGATTTGGGTATTGTTATTAATGGACATACAATAGTGTTACAAAATTATGATTCGTTTAAGAATCAAGAAACTTTTGCTAATCTTAATAAGAAAATTAATAGAGCATTATGGAAAACAGCTATGAAAAATATTTCGCTAGGCAAATTTCATTTGGATAAGAGCAAAGTGATTGGTGGTGCAATAGCGCTTACTATTGGAGCGGTAGGTTTAAAATTTGCTTTATCTTCTGACAAACAAATAGATAAAACAATAAATAATGGTGTTTCAATATCTACTGATGAAGATAGTGTTTCAAACAAAAAAATGACTGACTCTTTACTAGATGATTCATCTTTAGCAGATGACTATTATGATGGATTAATAAATAAAAATGTTAAAATCGGTTTAAAAGAACAGTTGGAGGAATTATTTAATCAGTATAAGGATACTTTTGGTGTTGATGATAATACTATTGAAAATTTAATAACTACTAATTATAGTGAGTTTTCTACATCTTCTAACCTTGAAAGAGATGTAATAAATATTCTTTATGATTATTATGCCGAAAATTTATATTTAGTTAATCCTATTCAAGTAAATAATAATTCTGAAGAAAAAATAGAGAAAGTAATCTTAAAATATGCTCATATAAATGAAATAAATGATCCAGATGTTTTAGCGACGATGCTTGCAGTTTTTCAATTAGAAACGGGACATGCTACTTCAGAATATTGCCATTTATATAATAATTTAGGGGGAGTATATGGAACTAATGTATATACTAATGAATTTGAGATAAAGAAATACCCTAATTTAGATGTTGCGGCAGTAGACTTTGTTAATGTTTTTTTAAGAATAAAAAATAAATGTGAGGCTGATCCTTCATACGATCATAGTATGTCACTTGCTTATAATATGAATCCTACATATTGTACTGAAAATGTTAATAATAATGGTCTTGAATGGTATCAAATAGTTGATGAATTGAAAACTTCAGTTTATAATAGTAATATATTAGATGAATTTACAAATACAAAAAAGGAAGGCAAAGCAATATATTAATATATTAGTTAGGTGATTAAGATGAAGCAAGAAAATATTCGTAATTTTTCCATAATAGCGCATATAGATCATGGTAAAAGTACTTTGGCTGATCGTATTTTAGAAGTCTGTGGTGCGGTTACCAAAAGAGAAGCTAAAGAACAGATACTTGATTCTATGGATATTGAAAGAGAACGTGGTATTACTATTAAATTAAATACTGCTACTATGAATTATACTTATAATAATACTTGCTATCAGCTTAATCTTATTGATACTCCGGGACATGTTGACTTTTCCTATGAGGTTAGTCGAAGTCTTGCATCTTGTGATGGGGCAATATTAGTAGTAGATGCGGCACAGGGAATAGAAGCGCAGACACTTGCCAATATGTTTTTAGCGATGGAGAATGACTTAGTGATTATTCCGGTTATTAATAAAATTGATTTACCTAATGCTAATGTTCCAAAAGTATTGGAAGAGTTAAATAAGATATTTGGCTTTACTATGGATGAAGTAATACTCACAAGTGCTAAAACGGGTGAAGGGGTAGAAGATTTAGTTCAAGCAATCATAAAAAGAATTCCAGCTCCTAAGGGTTCTTCAGCTGCACCATTACAGGCTTTGATATTTGATAGTATCTTTGATTCTTATAGGGGTGTTATAATTGCTGCTCGTATTATGAATGGGTCTTTAAAAGTAGGAGATACAATTCATATGATAGAGTCCAAAAAAGAATTTGTAGTGACAGAGCTTTTCATTAATACACCCAAAGAAGTTTCTAAAAAAGTTCTTAATGCAGGCGAGGTAGGACATGTAGTAGCGTCTATTAAGGATATTAGGGCTGTAAAAGTTGGGGATACTATAACTTCTCTTGAAAATTATACTTCTACACCTCTAACAGGTTATAAGCCTATGAAATCTATGGTATTTTGTGGATTGTATCCTGTAGAAAGTGTAAAATTTGAAGCTCTTCGTGATGCATTAAATAAATTAAAATTGAATGATGCTTCTTTAGAGTTTTCTCCTGAAACATCTAGTGCTTTAGGTTTTGGGTTTAGATGTGGATTTTTGGGACTTTTACATATGGATATTATTAAAGAAAGAATTACTAGAGAATTTAATATAGAAATTATTACAACAGCCCCTTCTGTTATTTATCAAGTAATTCTTACGAATGGTGAGATTATTGAAATAGATACACCTAGTAAGATGCCTGATAAGAGTAAGATTAAAGAAACTTTGGAGCCATATATTAAAACAAGTATCTTTACGCCTAGTAGTTATATCGGATCTATTATGGAATTATGTCAGGATAAGAGAGGCAAATATATTTCAATGGAATATATTGATGATACACGAGTTAATATTCATTATGAACTACCTCTTGCAGAAATTGTATATGACTTTTTTGATAAATTAAAATCAACTACTAAGGGATATGCCTCTTTTGATTACGAAGTTATAGGTTATAGAAGTAGTGAACTTGTAAAGATGGATATTTTACTTAATGGTGAGGTAATAGATGCTTTAAGTACTATTGTTCATAAAGATTTTGCCTATAGTAGAGGTCGTGGAGTTGTTGAAAAGCTAAAAGAAACTATTCCTAGACAATTATTTGAAATACCAATACAAGCTGCTATTGGCAACCATGTTATAGCGCGAAGTACGGTTAAAGCTTTACGAAAAGATGTACTTGCTAAGTGTTATGGTGGAGATATTACTAGAAAGAAAAAACTGTTAGAGAAGCAAAAAGAAGGAAAGAAAAAAATGAAACAAATAGGTAATGTTGAATTACCGCAGGAAGCATTTATGAGTGTGCTTAGTATGGATGGTGAATAAGATGACAAGAAAAGAGATACAAGAAAAAAGTGAAAAGAATAAAACTGATAAAGCAAAAAGAATTATGCGAACATTAGAACTTTTTGTTGATAATAATGGCGATATTAGTGATGAAAATTTAGCAAGACTATTATCACTTGAAAATATTGTTACATCTAGTTCAACAGTTGGAAGAGACTTAACTATAAACTTAAAGAAACTATTTCTAAAAGAAAATAAAGCTAAACAATTAGATGATAATTTAACACAAGAACAAGCTAGTGTTATAGCGTTTGTAATGCAAAAGAGAAAAGAAAATAAGCATAATGGTCAAATAAAAGGCGGAAGAGTTTCAGTAATTAATAATGATATAGAAAGAAAGGAAAACACTTCACAGTTTAATGGAAGTGTTAGAAGACGTGGTTAAATCTTGTTATATACATATTCCTTTTTGTAATAAAATATGTAGTTATTGTGATTTTTGTAAGGTACTTTATGATAAGAGATTTATCTCAAAATATTTAGATTCTCTAGAAAAAGAGGTAAATACTTTATATAAAGGGGAAGAGTTAGAAACACTATATATTGGGGGAGGAACACCTAGTAGTCTTTCTGTAGAAGAATTAGAGAAGTTATTTATAATTTTACAGAAGTTTAAAAAGAAAAAAATTTTTGAATTTAGTATAGAGTGTAATTTTGATAGTATTAATTTCGAAAAGTTATTACTTTTTAAGAAATATGGTGTTAATAGATTAAGTTTTGGGTTAGAAAGTACGAATCAAGAAATACTTAAATTTTTAAATCGTAATTTTGATAGGAAACATGCTATAAATATTGTTAATGAAGCTAGGAAGTTAGGATTTAATAATATTAATATAGATTTAATGTATGCTTTTCCAAAAGAGAGTATGGAAATGTTAAATAAAGATTTGGATTTTATTTTAGATTTAGATGTAGAGCATATTTCTACTTACTCTTTAATAATAGAGCCCCATACTAAGCTTTTTTTGGATAAAGTTAAAAATATATCTACAGATATTGATTTTGATATGTATAAAAATATTTCTGATAAATTGAAAGAATCTGGATATATACATTATGAAATTAGTAATTTTGCTAAAGAAGGTTACTATTCGCATCATAATTTGGCATATTGGAAAAATGAAGAGTATTATGGATTTGGGGTTTCTAGTAGTAGTTATTTAGGAAATGAAAGAATTACTAATTCTAGAAGTATTACCTCTTATATCAAGGGTAATTATAATTTTTCTAAGGAAGTTCTTAGTGTTGATGATATGATGAGTTATGAAATGATTTTGGGCTTAAGAACTAGTTTTGGAGTTTCGAAAGATGAATTCTTTGATAAGTATGGTGTTACTTTAGAAAGCAAATTTGATTATCAAGATTTAATAAATAATAAATTATTGATTGAAAAAGATGGTAAATTAGTGATACCATGTAGTAAGTGGTATGTTATTAATAGCATCCTTATTAATTTTTTGAGGTGAAATGATGGATAAAGTTAAAACGTTTGAAAAAGAACTTGAATATATTGTTGATGATAATATTAAGGAAAGTGCTAAAACTATGATTGAATTACTTCCGGATTATTTTTTTCATGAGGCAGCATCTTCTACCGGAAAATATCATCCTTCTTATGCTTTAGGTGATGGCGGTTTAGTAAGACATACCAAAGCCGCAGTTAGAGTGGCTTATGAATTACTTAGTGATCCAGCTATTGGAGATAAATATACAAGAAGTGAAAAGGATGTTATGATTATGTCTTTAATTCTTCATGATGGTTTAAAAAGGGGACTTAAAGAGGAAAAGTATACAAGATTTGATCATCCAATATTAATGGCTAACTATGTATTAGAAAATAAGGATAAATTAAAGATGAGTGATGAAGAAGTACAGTTAGCATCTTCTGTTATAAAGACACATATGGGACCTTGGACTACTGATTATCAAGGGAATGAAATTTTGGAAAAGCCTAAAACAAAATATCAAAATTTTGTTCATATGTGTGATTATTTAGCTAGTCGTAAAGCTATTTTATTTAATTTTGATGAGGAAAATAATATTACTTGTTAAAACTTTGTTCGAGTGCTATAATAATTATAGGTGATTAAGATGAAGGGTAAGTTTATTGTTATAGAAGGAACTGATTGTTCTGGAAAAGAAACCCAAACAAAACTTATTGAAAAAAAATTAAAAGAGCAAGGATATAAATGTATGCGACTTAGTTTTCCAGTTTATGATAGTCCAACTGGTGAAATAGTTGGTGAATGTTACCTTGGTAGACATAGTAAGAGTTTTTTTAAAGAGGGAGCTACTAATGTAGATCCTTATATAGCAGCTCTTTATTATGCAGCTGATAGAAAATACAATATTAATAAAGTACTTGATTACTATAACGAAGGCTATTATATTATATTAGATAGATATACAACTTCTAATATGGCACATCAAGGAAGTAAGATATTAGATAAAGATGAAAGATTTTATATGTATCAGTGGATTGATAAGTTAGAATATTGGTTACTTGGTCTTCCCAAACCAGATAAAACTATATTTTTACATATGCCATATGAATACAGCTTGAAATTAGAGAAGACAAGAGATGTTTTAGATGAACATGAAAAAGATAGTAATTATTTAAAGAGAAGCGAAGAAGCTTATATTGAACTTTCGGAGTTATATGGCTGGGATAAAGTTGAATGTATAAAAGATGAAGAAATTAAAACAATTCCTGAAATTAATGAAGAGATAATGAATATTTTACTTAAGAAATAGTTTTTACTATTTCTTTTGCTTTTTTTAATACTTTGTGATATAATATGTCTGCTTTAAGGGGGATTATTATGAATGATATTATATCTATAGTAAATAGTGTTTTAAATAGTAATAGTAGTTCTGTAGTAGAAGATAGTTTTGAAAAGGATGATATTTATAGCTTTTATGAAAAATATTGTCAAGATAAAAGTGTTAGAGAAAGTATTTATAAATGGTTAAATAGGGATGATTTAATTAAATTAGTTAGTGATTTAGATGATTCTTTTTATAATACAGATTTGGTGAGTCAGTTTTTTTCTTATTTTAATATGGTAAATCAAGATAAGGATGATTTTTATAATTTTTTTCTTCTTTTAAAGAAGAATTTTGGGGTAAATAAAAATATTTTGGAGATTGGTTCGGGATGGTTTCCTAGTTTAGGAAAATATATAGATAATTATCAAATGAAAATAAGAGGTGGAAGAATAACTTGTTATGATGAAGCTTTAAGAGTTTTAAAACATAATAATGTTAATTTAGTGAAGAAAAGCATTACTAAAGATACGAATATCGGAAATTATGATTTAGTTTGTGCTCATTATTCATGTTCTGCAACTGATTTGTTTTTAGATTTATGTAGAAGTAACCATAAGGAATTTATACTTAGCTTATGTCCTTGTAAAAGAAATTATCCTACTGATTTTAAAGAAGTTATGCATAGTAAAAGTCGTAAGACGGCATTATTACTAAATGAATATTTTAGTAGTCTTTCTTGGGAAGGACAAAGAGACTTTATGTATGCACTAAATGGTAGGCCAAATGAAAAATATGAAAAAATTAATAATAAATTATATGCTATATATTTGTATCAAAAGATGTTAAATCAAAAAGAAGAAGATAGTTTTTATGACTTACTTTTGGATAGTCAAGTTAAAACACCTGTACTTTTAAAGAAAATAAAAAAATAAGGTGCTAAGCACTCTTATTTGGCATCAATGGAGTTACACTTATTGGTGTAACTTCCTTTTTTGTATTTATAACTTGAGGTATAACTGGATTAGTAGGAGTTATTTTAGGAGTTACGACAATTGGTGGTGTAGCTTCTTTTTTTATTGGTGTAACTGGTTTGTTTTCACTCTTTATTTGTGGTTGTTGTGTTGGCACAACAGGCTTTATGTTTTCTTTATTTGGAGTAAGTGGTGTTATATTTTCTTCATTCTTTACAACTGCTTGTGTAGCTATTATTTTACTGTCTTTTGGTGGTACAACAATAGGAGTAGATGTAGGATTTATATTTATGTTGGTTGGATTAGATGGAGTAATTGTAGTAGTTGGAATTAATTGCTTTTTATCAACGATTGATGAAGTGTCGTTAGCAACTTTAGTAGCGGAAACACTTTCTAATCTCTTTAATTCATTTAATTCCTTTGTTCTTTTTTTATCTAGCTCTATCCTTTGTTCTTCTGTAACTGCTTTTGTAAATGATTCATAACAGCTATCATTAATATCATTATCAATTTCAATGATACGATATATTTCTTCAAATGTTGTAAAGCCTTCTAATATTTTTTGTAGGCCATCTTGTAGAAGAGTAATTACGTTACCACTTCCATAAACTAATCTCTTTAAATCTTCTTTTCTAACATTTGGATTAGCTAAAATATTTCTAATATCATCATCTATTTCTAAGACCTCTTGAATAGCAATTCGCCCATGATAACCTTTATTACATTTAGGACAGCCATCATGATTTGCATCATATATTTCCTCAATATCCTTTTTTAAAGCAAGTTTAAAGACTTTTTTCTCATAAGGAGTAGTAGGACGTTTTTTACGACAAGATGTACATACTGTTTTGGCAAGACGTTGAGAAATAATTCCAGTTAAAGCAGTTGATAAAAGATAACGTTCAACATCCATATCTAGAAGACGCTCAATTGTTGAGAGTGAGTTGTTGGTGTGAAGTGTTGATAAAACTAAGTGTCCAGTGATAGATGCTCTAACGGCAATTTTAGCGGTTTCACTATCACGAATTTCTCCGATAAGAATAACATTAGGATCTTGACGGAGAATAGAACGAAGAACTGTTGCGAAGTCTAGACCGATTTCAGAATTAACTTGGACTTGATTCATACCTTCGATATTCATTTCAATAGGGTCTTCGACTGTTATAATATTAGTTCTTTCTTTATTTAATACTTGTAAAATAGAATAAGTAGTGGTACTTTTTCCAGATCCTGTTGCACCAGTTACCAAAATTATACCATTAGGGGCAGCTATCATATTTTTAAGTTTGGCAAAATTTGTACTATTAAAACCTAATTTATCAATACCTGATAAACTTCTACTATAGTCTAGAATACGAATAACTATTTTTTCACCCTCGTTAGTTGGGAGACTAGAAACACGCATATCTAAGTCCTTACCATCAAATTTACCCTTAATTGCACCATCTTGTGGTAGACGACTTTCAGTAATGTTCATTCCAGCCATTAATTTTAGACGAGTAGTTAAGTTTCTTTCATAAACTTTTGGAATAAAAGTATAATCCATCAAATCACCATCAACACGAATTCGAACTATTAATCCATCTTCACGAGGGTCAAAATGAATATCCGAACTACCACTTTTTGATGAATTGATTATAATTGCATCTACTATCTTTGTGATAGGAGTTTTTGCAAAATCAAATGTTACCATATAATCTCAGCCCCTTTTCTAAACTTTAACTTTGGTATGGTATTTTACTATAAATTAGTATATAATAAATTTTAGATAATAGCAAGAAGGAAAAGAGGTTGTTATGAAAAAAGTTAAAAATATAAAAGGGTTTGCTCTAGTAGAAACACTAATAGGGGCAATTTTTGTAGTAGTATTGTTCGTAATGATTTTTGAAAATTATTTTCCCTTTATCGCTAAATATGAACGATATGAGAATTATGATGATCTTGATTCAAAATATATTGCTCATTATTTAAGAGAAATGATAACGGTTGATCCACTAAAAGATAATATTTTTGCAAAATTAAGTGGAAGAGAGTATGTTATTTTTGATGATAATGGAGCGGCTCAAGATGATGATATTACTAATCCTTCACCTAATGAATTATGTACTATGTTGACTACAAATAATACATTTAATAATAAACAATATTGTCAAAGTTTTATGGATGAAGCTAATATTACGAGAGTTTATCTTACAAAGTATGATACTACAAGTCTTAAAAGTAAAATAAAAACAGATGAGAGTGATGATATTTCAAGGGCTTTCGAATTATATGTAAACTATATGCCAACATTTACTAATAGTGCAGCAAGTAAGACTGGATATTATCGAATAATTGTAGAAATAAAACATGATAATGTAGATTCTGATAAGGAAGATGCATACTATTATACTTATGCAAATATTGAGGTTAGATAATGAAGAAGAAATTAGGTAAAGTAAATAATAAGGGTATGACAATAATTGAACTAATTTTATGTTTTGCTATTGTATCTGTTATTGTAATAGCGCTTCTTAACACGGTTATGAACTATAAAACAAAAGAGCAGTTAGAAGATACAAAGAAAACTATTATTAGCTATAAAAATGTAATTACAAAGGTTATACAAAGTGATATCATATATAATGACTTAGCTGGTGTTAAGGTATTAGAACCTACTGGAAAAGCGTCTAGTGACACTACTGAGACTTGGAGTGTAGAACTGACCTTTAATAAACCTTTTCTTGATGGGTCAACTGTGAAGTTATTACAGGTAGTAAGGGGAAATACAAAAAGCTATATTATATATCCTGATATTGCAAAGAATGGGGATACATATGTAAGTCAAAATGTACGATATAATTTAGAAACTAGTACTTCTGTTTTTGATGTAGATGTTAATGGAAGTGGTAGTACTAAAGTAAAATATAGTGATATTCGTTTTGCTTATGTCTCTTTAAAAGCGACTGATACAATGTTTAGACTTGATATTCCAATATATCATAGTGAACTTGGAACTAAATATCATATTAATATTGTAGCGCCTATAAACTATTTAAAGAATGCAGGAGCATAATATGGTGTAGAGTAAAAGATTAATACCAGTGGAAGCTATTCGTCCTTTAAGGAAAGCAGGATATGATAGCTTTTTTTGTGCGATAATGCTTTGAACTTGCATATGAACACTTACTCCTCCTAAAGAAATAAAACTACATATTAAAATTCCCTTTTGGTACATAGTTAGAGATAATTTGTTAACTTCAGTAACTCCTTTTGTTAAATCAAATAAGCCAAAGAGAATAGTTTTCAAATAGGTATTAGGAATAAAAGAAGTAAAGAGAGTTATTATAACTACAAAAAAGATTGTCGTACAAAAGACTATTTTAACAATAGAAAAAGTATTTTGAAAGGAGTCATTTAAACAGGTAGTAAGACTTTTCTTTTCACGAGTTTGAGGGATGCTTTTTTCAATATATAACTTGGGTCTTGTAAAAAAAGCTACTACAAAGTTACTCAAAAAATGACTTAGCAGAATAATTAAAGCCATGTTTTTAGTAGTAATTATGGATACTGTTCCTAGTATGAAAAGGGGATTAGAAAAGTGGGTAAATGTTAAAAGATAGTTAGCGGTATTACGATCAATATATTTTTTATTATAAAAGGCTGTAATATATTTACTACCACTAGGGAATCCTGTTAACATACTCATAAATATTATATAAGAACTACAGGCATCAAGATGAAATAGTTTTTTTGACAATGGACTAAAGAACTTTATAAAAAGTTTTAAGATACCATAATTAAGTAATAAATCCTGTAAAGTGTAAAATATAAACATACAGGGAAATAATTTGGTAAAAAATAAAGTTGCGGCATTAATACTAGATTTCAACACTAAATCAGCATCTTTTAATAACGCAAAAAAAATGATAATTAAAAATAAAAGTGGAATATTATTTACTATTTTTTTCAAGTTAGTAGTCATAATGGGCTCCTTTTTGCTATAATGTTTGATAGAGGCTGATTATTATGGTTAATACAATATATAAAAAAATAAAAGATTTTATTCAAAGAGAATGGAAGTTTTTATTAATTATTTTCTTATTAATATTTATTACAAGATTTCCTGTTGATTGTTATGTAATTACAGGAGGAGGAATTATTAGTGCTACTGATAGAGTACACGTTACTGGAGCACGGAAGAAGAGTGGTAGTTTTAATTTAGCTTATGTATCAGAATTGAAAGGGACGATTTATACTTATTTACTTAGTTATATAGTTCCATCATTTGAAAGAGAAAGTACAAGTGACTACAAATATGATGAAAGTGAAAGTTCAGAAGATATTGAATTTAGAAATAATTTGTTGCTTAATCAAGCTAATAATAATGCCAAATATGTTGCTTATACGAATGCCAATAAAGAGATTAAAGTAAAAAGTCAATCATTATATGTTTACTATATTTCTAAAGATGCCGTTACAGATTTAAAAGTTGGGGATAAAGTACTAGAAGTTGATGGTAAAATTTTTCAAACCTTTTCTTCATTGCGAGAATATATTAATACTAAAAGTAGTGGAGAAGTTTTGAGTGTAAAAGTGGAGGAAAATGGTAAAAAAAAGACGAAGAGTGCTAAACTATATAAAGATGCCAAGGAAAATGTTATTTATATGGGTGTAAGTATTATGCTTGATAAAAATTATGAGGTAAGTCCTAAGGTAGATATCAAGTTTAGAAATTCTGAAGGTGGTCCTTCAGGAGGATTAATGATGAGTCTTGAAATCTATAGTCAGTTAATAAATAAAGATATAACTAGAGGACGAAAAATAGTTGGAACAGGTACTATTAGTGAAGATGGAGAAGTCGGAGAAATAGATGGAGTTAAATATAAACTTAGAGGAGCAGTTAAAAATAAGGCTCAAATATTTATTGCACCTTCTGGTAATAATTATAAAGAAGCAGTAAAAGAAAAAAAGAAAAACAATTATAAAATTAAAATAATAGAGGCAAAAAACTTCAAACAAGTATTAGAGGAATTGGCAAAATAATGTCAAATCCTCTTTTGTTTATGGAAAAAAACTGGTATAATAAGTTTTGCGAAGTAGTGGTGATATTATGCGTAGATCAGAAGTAGATCGTAGTAAACTTAGTCCAATGATGGCTCAATATATGTCAATAAAAGATAATTATGAAGATACTATTATCTTTTTTAGGCTGGGTGATTTTTATGAAATGTTTTTTGATGATGCGATTATTGCGAGTCGTGAACTTGAGCTTACTCTGACAGGAAAGCAGGCAGGATTAGAAGAGAGGGTTCCAATGTGTGGAATACCACATCATGCATATGCAACGTATGTAGATCAATTAATTGAAAAGGGATATAAAGTTGCGATTTGTGAACAGTTAGAGGATCCTAAACTTACTAAAGGAATGGTTAAAAGAGATGTAATACAAGTTGTAACTCGCGGAACTAGACTTGATGATAGAGTTGATGCTAAGAGTAATAATTATATTGCAAATATATATGATTTTAACTATTGTTATGGAATAAGTTATACTGATATATCTACGGGAGAATTCTATGCTTTAGTTGTAGAAAGAGATGACTATAGTGTTATTAGAGAAGTTGTGAGAAATGGATTTAGTGAAGTTATAGTTAATGATCAAATAGATAGAAACTTAGTTAATACCTTAAGAACTAATTATGGAGTATTAGTTACTATTACTAAAGAACTATGTGAAAACGAGTTATATTCTTATATTTATAGTGGAGTAGAAGATGAAAGAATAATAATAACTATTAAACACTTACTTTCTTATATCATTGATACTAAGAAAAAAGAATTAACACATCTACAAAGAGTAGAAGTAATTCGTAGCAATGATCACTTATTATTTGATGGAAATACAAAACGTAATCTAGAACTTACTGAAACGTTACGTAATAGAGATAGAATGTATAGTCTTTTATGGTTGCTTGATAAAAATAAGACTGCAATGGGATCAAGATTTTTGAAGTATAATATAGAAAATCCCTTAACTTCTAAGAAAGAGTTAGAAAGAAGATATGACTTTGTTCAAAAATTATCTACTGAATTTATCTTAAGGGATGATTTAATGAAAGAGCTTAGTGAAGTTTATGACTTAGAAAGACTAGCTGGAAGAATTAGTTATGGTAATTTAAATGCCAAGGATTTATTACAATTAAAGTCTTCACTTGCCCATTTACCAAGGATAAAAGAAATACTTTTGGAGTTAAAGTATGATAAAGAATTAGAGACTCTTGATGAAGTATATTCGTTGCTAGAAAAGTCTATTAAAGAAGATGCTCCTTTTACAGTTCATGAGGGAGGATTAATTAAACCACTTTATAATAGTGAACTTGATGAACTTAGAAGTATTAGAAGTGGTTCAAAAGATTTTATTTTAACTTTAGAAAAAGAGGAAAAAGAAAGAACTGGTATAAAGAATTTAAAAGTTGGTTATAACAAAGTATTTGGTTATTATATAGAAGTTAGCAAGGGAAATATATCCTTGATTAAAGATGAGTTTGGTTGGGATAGAAAACAAACTTTAGCTAACTGTGAAAGATTTACGACTCCACTTCTTAAAGAAAAAGAAAATATTATATTAGGAGCGGAAGAAAAAATATTTAATCTTGAATATAAATTGTTTATGGATATTCGAGAAGTTGTAAAAAGATATATTGGGAATCTTCAAAGAATTGCCAAAGTAATTAGTGAAGTTGATATGTTGCAATCATTTTCAATTGTTGCTGATCAAAATAAGTTTGTACGACCCCAATTAGTTTCTGAAAAATGTATTAAGTTTATTGATTGTAGACATCCTGTGGTTGAAAAGGTTATGAAAGATAAATATATTGCTAATGATATTATTATGGATAAGAATACTGATATTTTACTTATTACTGGACCTAATATGGCAGGAAAGTCTACTTATATGAGACAATGCGCTATTACTATTATAATGGCTCAGATAGGTTCTTTTGTTCCTTGTAAGAGTTGTATGATGCCAATATTTGATAAGATTTTTACACGAATTGGAGCGAGTGATGACTTAGTTAGTGGAGAATCTACTTTCATGGTTGAGATGAAAGAAGCTCAGTACGCTATCAGTGAAGCAACTAAAGATAGTTTAATTCTTTTTGATGAATTAGGAAGAGGAACTGCAACATATGATGGAATGGCTTTAGCACAATCAATTCTTGAATATATTCATGATGAAATAGGCGCTAAAACTATGTTTTCAACACATTATCATGAACTTACAGCACTTGATAAAGATTTAAAACATTTAAAAAATGTACACGTTTCAGCAATAGAAGAAGATGGAAAAATTACATTTTTACATAAGGTAAAAGCAGGAGCTGTAGATAAGAGTTATGGTATACATGTGGCAGGACTAGCTGGACTTCCTAAATCACTTATAAAACGAAGCGAAGAGATTTTAAAAGTATATGAAAAACAAGATAAGAAGGAACAACGTTTTACACAAACTAGTCTTTTTGATGATATAAATAATGATAAGGCTGCAACTACAGATCCTATTGTAGAAAAAATTAAGAAGGCTAATCCACTAGAGATGACACCGATGGATGCTATTAACTTTTTGTATACTTTAAAACAAGAAATGAAGGAAAAATAAGTAAAAGTTATTTAAATTTATATAAAATTGGTGTATTATATATGTAATTTTATTGGGGGAATATTTATGATGAAAGACTACGATGAATATTTAAATGAAAGATTAGCTAAAATAAAAAAAGATGGAATAATGATTTTAGATCCTTTGACAGGAAAAGAGAGATTTCATTTAGCGAATGCGGCCAAGAGAACTGGCTGTGTTAGTACTTTTACTATTGGAGAAGATAAAAGAGTAGTATTAAGATATAAACCTAAGTATGAAGAATTTATTGATTCAAAAAAATTGTTGGAAGAGGCAAAAGAGGCATATAGAGATAAAGATTATGAAAAGTCTATTAAGACATATAGAGTACTACTTGCATTGGGTGCTCCAAAAGCTTTTGCATTTGCTGGCGTAGGGCTTGGATATTATCATTTAAATAAAAAAAGACTTGCTTCTTCTTATCTTTTAGTGGCAACAGAATTAAGTAAACAAAATAATGAAGAGTTTGATTTTACACAAATGATAGAAACATTAAATGAGGATCATACTGATTTAGAGGAGAAAAAGCCAATCGTTAAAGTGGATGAAGATGAGTTTAAAAGTAGTGCAGATGATTATTATGGCATTACTAATATGGCAGAAGTTTCTGATCTAGTTTTTCAGGGAATGAGTATTAGTAATGTTTGTAAAAAAATGAACTATGATACAGAAAAAGAAAATATCATATTGCTTATTTTTGCTCGTGAATATTATATCCAACAAAATTATGAATTAGGCGATAAGTGTCTTAAAAGAGTAGAAAAAAGTCCTAATAAAACACCATATATTAAAAAGTTATATTCAGAGACAATGAAGAATAAGAAATTATATAAAAATAAAAACAATGAAGATCATAAATGTTTAAAACTTAGTTTTAGAAGTAAAATATAAAAACATTTCAAATTAAAATGAAATGTTTTTTAATGTCTTAATTTTATTAGAATTTTTATAACTTGTAATTGTGTTAAAGATCATCGAATAGTTTTTTTCAAAACGGTTCTTAATATTATTTCTAATATTTGGAATAATAGGTGCGTTTAGTCTTTCCTCAATACTTTGTAAAATATTTTCAATTTCGTTTTCTGAGATTAAGTCTAGTCTTTTTTCTAAGACATTCAAATATTCCCTTGAACTATAATAAAGAAATTTACTTATAGTGTTATAGTTATAATTTAAATTATCTTCAGAACAGAAATAATCACTTTCATCTATACTGATGGAATATCCTGCTGAAACTATAGAAATAGGAGAAAGCATATTCTCATTATCAATTATTTTAGAAAGATGAATAGTATCTTCATTTTCACAAATACCATAATTTTCAATATGTCTATCTGGATTACCGATTAAAATATCAAATATAAATAAGTCAGTAATCTCAGTCATTAATGTTTTCTTAATAGAAGTATTTTGATAGTAGTTATCTATAGCTATCCAAATATCTTCTAAATTATTTTTAATGCTTAGATTACACGTTTTTCCAAAATAGGCTTTTAAAATATTTTCCATTGAAAAATATTTGTCGTTAGGTTTAAAAATATTTTCACTATATACACCAATAGTATTATTAAATTCAGCTAAATCATAATGGGCACAAGGAAGGTGCACTTTTTTTGCTAGGGCTTCTCCAATTAACTCATTGTATAATTTATCCATTTTAGATACAGCCTTAAAAAAATATTTTTTTTCTTGATAGTTAAAACTATATAATTTATATTCTTTAATTTCATTTAAATCATATAAAAGTAATTCATCTAAATTTATAATTCCAAAATTATCTCTCATTTCACATCACTGTGCTTTATTATAACAAAATAAGTCTCGTTTTTCTATCTTTTTGTTTTATTTTTTTTAAGGCTGTGTTAAAATTGTTGTAGGTGATTGTAATGAAAAATAGAAGTGAATTAAGAGAAGTTGCAATGAAATGCTTATATCAAGTATATATAATGCAACCAACTAAATTAGAATATGATATTAAAAGTATTATTCATGAACAATTGGAAGTAGAAAATGACTTTGTGAATATGCTTGTTTTTGGAGTTATTGAAAAAGAAAAGGAAATTGATGAATTAGCTGATAAATATTTAGTAGATTGGAAAATAGAAAGACTAAATAAGGTAGATAAAGCTATTCTATCAATTGGAATATATGAACTTGTTTTTACTGATATACCAAGTATTGTTGCTATTAACGAGGCAGTAGAACTTTCTAAAAAATATAGTGATGAAGCTGTTACTAAGATGATTAATGGAGTTTTAGATAATATTTATCATAATGAGGATTTAGATGAAAGATAAATATATTACAGTTATACAGTTAACTAAATATTTAAAATATAAAATAGATAATGATCCTAATTTAGATCAAGTGTTCTTGAAGGGCGAGATTTCAAACTTTAAGGCTCATTCGAGAGGACATTTTTATTTTACGTTAAAAGATGAAGAGTCAAGAATTAATGCAGTTATGTTTGCATCAGCAGCTAGCAAAATAAAATTTATGCCTCAAGATGGAATGAAAGTTTTAGTGACTGGAAAAGTAAGTATATATCCGGCTAATGGTGGGTATCAAATATATGTAAGTGAAATGCTAGAAGATGGTGTTGGTAATTTATATATTGCTTATGAACAATTGAAAAAGAAATTAGAGGATGAAGGGTTATTTGCAGCTGAACATAAGAAAAAGATTCCTAGGATACCTGAGAAAATTGGCGTTATAACTGCCCCAACAGGAGCAGCGATTAGGGATATAATCTCTACAATAAAAAGAAGATGGCCTTTATCTGAAATTATTTTATTTCCGGCACTAGTTCAAGGAGAAATGGCCAAAGATGATATTGTAAGACAAATCAAGAGAGCCGAAGAGTATAATCTTGATACCTTAATAGTTGGACGAGGTGGCGGAAGTATTGAGGATTTATGGGCTTTTAATGAGGAGGTAGTTGCTAGAGCTATATATGAATGTAGTATTCCTGTTATAAGTGCTGTAGGACATGAAATAGATTTTACTATTGCAGACTTTGTAGCTGATATGAGAGCACCAACGCCAACGGGAGCAGCAGAGCTTTCTGTTCCTCAAAGACAAGATATAATTAATTATTTGAATCAGTTAAATATAAGATTAAACAAAGTAATGCAGCATAAAATAAGTTTATATAAACAAAAATTAGATGAAATTAATAATCGTTATATTTTTAAAAACCCAGTCGCAATTTATCAAACAAAAGAAATGAATTTTGATTCTTTAATAGAAAGATTAAAATTTAGCACAGTTAATCTTGTTAATTTACGTCAACAACAATATAGGAGAATAAGAGAGAGTTATATATTAAAAAATCCTTTAAAAATTTTAGATAATAAGGGTCAAAAGTATTTGCAACTACTTTCAAAATTAGAACCACTAAGTCCTTTACTTACTCTAGAGCGAGGATATACAATTACTAAAAAAGAAGATAAAGCAGTAAACTTTGTATCCGATATAAGTAATGGCGATCACATTACAACTCAGCTTAGGGATGGAGCTGTAATATCCATAGTGGAGGAAGTATGCAAGAATTAAAGATAAATAGAATATATAAGCATTTTAAAGGAAATTATTACTTAGTTTTAGGACTTGCTAAGGATAGTGAAACAGGAGAAGATGTTGTAATATATAGACAATTATATGATGACTGTTCTTTATTTGTGAGACCGTTAAAAATGTTTTTAGGAAAAGTTGATAAAGAAAAATATCCTGATGTAGAACAAATTTGTCGCTTTGAGTTACAGGATATTAAGAGTAATATAAAAAAATAGGAGACATGGTATGAGTAATGAAAAAAAGGAATTAAGTTTTGAAGAAAATTTAGAAAAATTAGAAGAAATAGTGAAGAAACTTGAAAATGGTGATGTACCATTAGATGACGCTATTAAAGAATTTAATGAAGCTATGGTACTTGCTAAAAAGTGTGATGAAAAATTAAAGAGTGCAGAAGAAGCAATTACTAAAATAGTTAATAATGATGATAGCGTAGATGATTTTGAAGTAAAAGAATAAAGTGGCCTTTTGTGGTGCCACTTTTTTGTTCGGAGAGTAATCCTAGAGAAATACTTAGTTTCTAGAGCAACCTTTATTATTTCCCCAAAATAAGAAGAATATAATGAAAAGTACAATTATAATACCCCAAAACCAACTATTATTATTGTTATTATTGGCATATGCAGGGTATGCACCATAGATTGGTGGCTGATAATAATAATATCCGTACATATAAAGCTCTCCTTTCATTATATTATATTAATTAGAGAGCAAAATCTGACATAATATATACCTATTAATAAATTAAATAGGAAAATTCTTTTTAAGATTATCAATACATGATATAATTATTTTGAGATAAAATAAGAGTGGAGTGATAATAATGGAATTTTTAGAATTAACAGAAGAAGAATTTAGAAATTATTTGAACAAATCGGAAGAAAGAACATTTTTACAAACGCCAGAAATTGGAAAATTGCGTGAAAAATCTGGTTGGACGGTATCATACCTTGGAGTGAAGAATAAAGGGGAAGTAGTAGCGGCAGCTATGTTTACATCTATTACTCGTCATTTTGGAAAAAAAGAGTTTTATGCTCCTCGAGGTTTATTACTTGATTATAGTAATCAAGAATTACTTGCTTTCTTCACTGAAAATATAAAAAAATATGTTAAGAAAAATAATGGCTATCAATTTAGAATTGATCCATACGTTGTTAATGTTCAAAGGGATACCTTTGGAAATGTTGTTTCTGGTGGAATTGATAATAGAAAAGTAAAAAATTATTTAGAGAAACTAGGATATAAGAGAGTGAAAAAAGAAGATATGGAACAAGTAGGTTGGATGTATGTTCTTGATATCTTTGGTAAAAGTGAAGATGAAGTTTTAAAAAATATGAAACCAAATACTAGAAATACCATTAGAAAAACTTTAAAGAATGGGATTGAAATTGTAGAATTAACTAAGGAAGAATTACCAATGTTTCATAAGATTATGGTTGAAACAGGCAAACGTAAGGGGTTTCACGTTAGAAGTTTGAAATATTTTGAGGATATGTATGATCTTTTTTATCCAAGAGGAGAGATTAAATATTTATTAACAAAGTTAGATTTAGTTAAACATATTGAAAGACTTGAGAATGATAAGAAAAAGGAAGAAAAAGAAAAAGAGGCTTTAGGACCGGCAAAATATAACGATGGAAAAAGAAAAGCTCATGATATGGCTATTGCTGGGATAGAAAAAAGAATTAAGCAGGCAGAAGATATAAGAGCAAAAGATGGAGATGTAATTAACTTATCGGCGTCTATGTTCATGCTTACAGATCCAGAAGTCATATATTTATCTAGTGGTAATTATGAAGAGTACATGTTTTATAATTCACAATATTTAATTCAATGGGAAATGATTAAGTATGGTATAGAACATGGCTTTAAGAGATATAATTTTTATGGAATAACAGGTAATTTTGATAAAAACGATAAAGATTATGGTATTTATGAATTTAAGACGGGATTTAATGGGTATGTAGAAGAGTTAATTGGAGAGTATGTTTATCCAACTTCATTTGTATATTATTTAATGCAATTAATTCATAAAATAAAAAAATAGAATATAAAGTGTATAAGGCTAAATATTTAGTCTTATTTTTTGCAACGATTTTTCTTTTAATTGCATTTTTTCTTGTTTTGTGGTATAATCTGTTCACTAAGAGGTGGGTTATGAAAAGAAATATTTTGGAGTTAAAGAGACGTTTATATGATGAGAGTGACTCTGAGTTTTATCGTTATGTGTCTAGTTTAAAGGGTGAACAGTTATTACTTTTTGATAAACTTATGGAAGAACTTCTTGATACTAGACTTGACGCTGCCGCGGGGCTTTCTGATAAGAATACTTGGATATTACGTAAACGAGTTGGAATATTTGACGTTGTACCACCTACATATGAGAAAATTGGATTAGATATTTCTGATTGCGAATTTAAACGTATGATAAAACAAAACGATGGAAGATATCATATGGTTAAAAGTTGTGGTAGTAGAAAGTGTGTTTTATCAGCTGAACAGGTTCAAGGAGTAATCAAGGCTTCTTGTGGTAATATTTTATTGGAACATGAAAGAAGAAGTAATAAGATAAAACAAAAAAATTATCTTAGTGTAGATGATAATATTGGTAGAATAGGTATTTCTAGGAGATATATTAGAGTACTTAAAATGAGAGAAATAGTTACTATAGACCAATTACTTAATTATCCCCTTAAAGATGTGGGTCAAATAGAAGGAGTTGGTCCTATAGGGTTTCAAGAAATTGTTAACAAATTATTTTTATTTGGGTTTATAGATGATTCTACAATAAAAAACAATTCAAAGAAAACAAAGAAAGAAGTGAAGAGTAAGTAGTTGATTGAGATATGTTAGATAATAATACTAAATTAAAAATGGAAGATGGGAGATATTTATATTTTAATAAAGAATATTTAGATTTTTATAAACAAGAATTACTTAATGTTTTAGATGGCCAAGATTATATGAAAAGTTTGAAATTTGCAAAAAAGATGATGATGAGTCAAGAAATAAAGGCTAATAATACTATTGAAGGAATAAAAGATGATTTATCTGTTATTGATGAAGTAATCAAAAAAATTAAATCTCCTATTTCAGAAAGAGAAAGAAAAAGAATTATTAATTTATTTCATGGGTACCAATATATTTTGAATAATAGTGATATAAATAAGGATAATTTACGTCGGTTATATGACATACTTAGTGATGGTATTTTATTAGAGCGAGATAGAGTGAGAATGGGAGAGTATTATCGTAGTGCGCCTGTCTATATTTTAAAGGGAAACAGATTGGATGCTTATCCTTATATGGGTATGGATAGTGATAGAATAGATGATTATATGGATCAATTTTTTGCATATGCTAATAAAGATGACTGTGACAATGAGATGGATGTTTTTATCAAGTCTCAAATTATGCATTTTTATTTTGTATATATTCATCCATATTTTGATGTCAATGGAAGAACTAGTCGAACGGTTTCAATGTGGTATTTATTAAATCATGAAAGCTATCCTTATATAATTTTTAATAGAGCAGTTTCATTTGCTCAGCGAAAATATGAACAGAATATTGTTAATGCCAGAAATACAGGAAATGCTACTTTGTTTTTAAAGTATATGTTGGTACAAGTAGAAAAAGAGCTGGAAAAAGAATATTTGATTCATAGTATAAAAGAAAGTTCAGGTATTTCCTTTAATAAAGAGCAATCACAAATGTTAGAGTATTTACTTACCATGAAAGGTAATATTACTGCAAAGGATCTTTCTTCAATTTATAATAATTATAATGCTAAAAGACGTGTTGAACTGATTTTTGATGAGAAAATATATCCTCTTTTAGAAATGGGAATTTTGGTAAATAAAGGTGATACTAAAGGTTTTATTACAAATAAGAAACATAATATGAATTTGGGTATAAATAAGAAATATGTTAAGGATGTTGATCCTCAAAAAGTAAAAAATCTACAATTAGATAAATATATTTAAAAAGAGAAGAATCTTTTTGGATTACTTCTCTTTTTTTAATTTTCTGCTTCTTTAAGCATTGTGGTTATAAAAATACCATACCCTTTCTTAGTGTCGTTTACAATAACATGAGTAACAGCACCTACAATCATATTATTCTGAAGAATTGGAGAACCACTCATTCCCTGAACTACGCCACCAGTTTTCTTTAATAATTCTTCATCTGTTATTTCGAACAAAATATTTTTTATATCAGATGATTTATCTATTTTGATAATGTTAATATTGTATTCCTTAATTTCATTATTATTAATAACTGTTCGTATAGTAGCAGGTCCTATTTTTACTTCATCTTTACTTGCTACTTTTAATTTTTTAACGTCAGGAAGAGCATCAGTATAGTCTCCAAAGATACCAGAAGGAGTGTTTTCTTTTATGTTACCATATACTTTATTCTTATCGTAATTAGCATTTTTTTCACCAGCACTACCATTTTCACTTCTTTCTACTCCGATAACATCTGATTTAAATATCTTTCCATCCTTAATTTCAAACTTTTTAGCAGTTGTTTTTTCTAATATTTCATGCCCTAAAGCTCCAAATTTCTTAGTATTTGGATCGACAAAAGTTAAAGTACCAATACCTAAAATACTATCTTTCACATAAATACCAGTTTTATAAACACCATCACTACTACTTGTTCTATTTAGGGAAATTGATTTTTCTTTATTATCTCGTTCTACCTTATAGACAATATTATCTGTTTCTGATTTGTTTATAACATCAACCATTTCATTTATAGAAGAAATTTTAGTATCGTTGACTTTGATTATTTTGTCACCAATCATAAATCCACTGTCCTTAGCGATATATTCATCATTTACTTTATAAAAGCCAACCACTAGTACACCGTTGGAATTTACTTCAATTCCAACGTTATCACCACCTGGGATAATATATTCTGAATATGCTAAAGCATTTATGGGTACAATAAGTACAAGGAACGTCCATATTGTAAAGAGTAGTTTGTTTTTAAATTTCATATCATCATCTCCTAAATCAAACTACATTATTAATATGAACATAATAAATTTTTTTAAAGTAACAATAATTTCCTAAAAAATTTTTTTAAGACTATACTTAGTTTTTACTAATAAAAATTTATTATGTGATTTTTTTCCATTTGATTAAATTTTTTTAATACTCAAAAATTTTATCTTTCAAATATTTATGTTTGATATAATACATGCTATAATGATAAAGAGAGTATATGATAAATAGTCTCGGTTAATAGTAATTATTGAAAGAGGTAACTAATGAGTAATGAAGCTTTAAGATTAAGAGAAATTATAAATAAAATTAAAGATCATAATCTATTAAAAGATAGATCTTGTAAAAATATAAGAGAAACTATAGAAGATTTGGGACCTACATTTATTAAAATGGGACAGATTTTATCAGCAAGAGATGATTTGGTTTCAAAAGAATTATGTGATGAATTAAAAAAGCTACGTTGTAGTGTTAAACCTATGGACTATGATGAAGTTTTAGATATATTAAATGCTGAATATAATGGTAATTATCAAGAAATTTTTACAGAAATAGAAGAGGTTCCTTTAGGTTCAGCATCTATTGCGCAAACACATAGAGCTAAACTTAAAACTGGTGAAGATGTAGTTTTAAAAATTCAAAGAAAAAATATATATCAAATGATGATGATGGATACAAGGCTTTTAAAGAAAGCAATTTCTATTTTGCAATTAGATAAAGTTGTTGGAAATATTGTTGATTTGAAGGAAATAGTTGATGAAGTATATAGTTCTGCCAAAGAAGAGATGAATTTTATGGTAGAAGCAGAACATATAGAAGAATTTGAAAATTATAATAAAAATGTAATGTATATAAGGCCTTTAAAAGTTTATAAAAAATACTCAACGCCTTATATTTTAGTGATGGAGTGTGTTGGAGGATGTTTTATAAATGAAAAGGCTAAGTTAGATAGACTTGGTTATAATATGAATGAAATAGCTTTAAAACTTGCTGACAATTATATAAAACAAGCTATAGATGATGGATTTTTTCATGCTGATCCACATGCTGATAATATAAAAATTATAGATGGGAAAATAGCTTATTTAGACTTTGGAATGATGGGTAGACTTTCTAGTAAAAATAAGAATTTACTTAATAAGTGTATAGTAGCTATTATAAAAAATGATATAGTTGAGGTTGCTCATATCTTATCTTTGCTTAACGTTAATGATTCAAATATTGATTATATGAAATTAAATAGTGATATTAGAATGGTTCTTGATAAGAATAAAACACTAGAAATAAATGATATTGATATTAAAGATTTTATGAAAGATATGTTTTCAATGCTTCATAATAATGATATTAAGTTGCCAAAAGATATTTCAATGCTTGTTAGAGGAATAGTTGTACTAGAAGGTACTCTTGAGGAGATTGATTCAACAATTAGTTTGATGCAGGTTTTGAAAAATAGATTTAATACTAGTAAAATAATGTCAAAAGAAAAAATAGAGTCTGGATTAGTAAAGATTTTAGAAAATAGTGATAGTTTAGTATCAATGCCAAAAGAAATGCTTACTACACTTAAAGGAATTAATAATGGAGAGTTAAGATTTAATATAGAAATTAATGATTCAAAGAATCAAGTCAATAGATTTGAAGAATTATTTCATCAAGGAATAATTGCCGCCCTTGATCTTGCTATGATCATTGGATTAAGTGTGATGGTTGTAGTGGCAAAAGATAAGCTACCTTTCTTATTTTATGTTTATGCCTTGTTTGCTTTAGTAGCTACTACTTTCTTATTTTATAAGATATTTAAGTCTAATATAAGGAAAAAATAATTGATGAAAAAAGTTTATGTAGAAATAACTAATGCTTGTAATCTTAACTGCAACTTTTGTATTCATAATAGCCGAAAACAAGAATTTATGACTCTGGATAATTTTAAAATTATTCTTAAAAAGTTAGATGGTTACACTAAGTATCTTTATTTGCATGTTTTAGGTGAGCCTCTTCTTCATCCATTAATTAATGAATTTATTGATGAGGCATATAATAATTCTTTTAATGTAAATATTACAAGTAATGGGTATTTAATAGATAGAATTAAAACTAAAAATATTAGACAATTAAATGTATCTTTACATAGTTTTTTAGGAGATGAAAGTGCATTTGTTAAGTATTTGGATAAGATTTTAAATAAAGCCGATCTTTTAGATAAAACATATATTTCGCTAAGGTTTTGGGTTAAAAGCGATTTTTTAGCTCTCACTCTTTATATTATTAATAATAGATATCATACTAATATTACTTTAAAGAAATTAGAAAAACAACATTCTATTAGGGTAAATAATCATATCTTTATAAATTTATTTCATGAGTTTATTTGGCCAGATTTAAATAACACTAAATCATCATCTAAAGGAACTTGTTATGCCTTAAGAGATCATTTTGGTATTTTAGTTGATGGGACTGTTGTACCGTGTTGTTTAGACTCTAGAGGTATTATTAATTTGGGCAATATTTATAAAGATGAAGTTTGCGATATACTTAATAGTAAGAGAGTATGTAAAATGAAAGATGGTTTTCTACAAAATAGGAAAGAAGAGGAGCTTTGTCAGAAGTGTTTCTTTTTGAATAATGAGGAGTAAGTATGATAGATATAATTATACCAGCATATAATGCTCATAAAACAATAGGTAAAACTTTATGTAGTATTATGTTACAAAGTAGAAGAGATTTAGTAAATGTGTATATAGTAAATGATTGTTCTTCTACGGATTATCAGGAATTTGTTAAAAAATATCAAAAATATTTTAATATTGAGGAGTTAGATATTCCACAAAATATAGGTCCTGGTGGTGCTAGAAATTATGGAATGAAGCATTCTAAAGGTGAATATATTATCTTTATTGATAGTGATGATATTTTCTATAATCATTATTCTATAGAAAGATTATATTCTGGTATTCAAATTCATAATTATGATGTTTGTACAAGTAATTTTTACGAAGTTAGTAAAAATAAATGTAACTATGTTCATCTTAATAAAAAGATATGGACTCATGGAAAGATATATAGGAGAAAATTTATTGAAGATAATAAATTAGAATTTAGTAATACAAGAGCTAATGAAGATTTATATTTTAATTTTTTAGTCTTCCTATTAAAACCTAAAGAAAGATATTTGGATACTATTACTTATGTTTGGCAATATAATAATGAGTCTATTACCAGAAAAAATAATCATGCTTATAATTATTTAGCTTTGGATGAATATAATAAAAATATTTCTTTAGTAGTTTCTAAAGCTTTAGAGCTTAATATTTCTGAGGATAAAATAGCAGCTGTATTATTTTTCGGTATGTTAGAAATGTATTATATGTACTTAAATGCATCTGCTAAAACTGTGAAAAAGATTATTGAGTCAAGTAGAGAAAACGCTATTAATTTTAAAAAGTATCAAAAAGTGTTGGATGAAAAAGTAAAAAATGAGGTAACACAACAAATTGTAGCTAAGTTTGTTGATGACAATAATATGGCTAAGCTTTTAATTCCAGATATTTCTTTTAAACAATTTATTAATGAGGTGATATCTAATGCGTAAAAGTCTTGATTTAATTATTCCGGTATATAATTCTCATGATGCTTTAGTTAAAGCTTTAGCTAGTGTTGCGGTTAACGATATAGATTTTAAATTAAAAGTTTATATAGTAAATGATGGATCTAGTAAAGGATATTCGGAAGAGGCTGAAATATTTAAAGATTTACTTGATATTACTATATTTGATTTAGATGTTAATAGAGGTGTTGGATATGCTAGAAAGTATGGACTTGAACACTCTGATGGAGATTATGTTGCATTTTTAGATGCTGATGACCTTATATATGATTTTAAATCCTTACAAACACTCTATGATTTAATAGATTCTAAAAACTATGATTATGCATATGGCGCAATTATTCAAGAAGCTTATGGAATAGGGGAAGTAGTAGAAGAACATAATGGATGTCTACATGGAAAAATATATAGACGAGAATATTTAAATAAAAAGAATATTACTTTTAATCCGACAAGAACTAGTGAAGATTATAGCTTTAATCATTTATGTGTTTTTGGTACTTATAATTTTGCTGCAATTGATGAAGTAGTATATATTTATAAAGATAATAAGAAATCACTTACTAAGGGAATTGATTTAACCAAGACAATAGATAATTTAGTTGATTTTGTAGACAATATAATTTATGTTATGGATCATGTAGACAATAGATTTTCACAAAAAGTTGTGGCGTTTTTCTTAGATTCTTATTTTTATGTATTTAAAAACTATGAATATTATAAAAGTCAGGGAGAAGAGGAAAGAATGATAACTTTGCTTCAAAAACTTGAAGATAAAGGAAAAATATATGATGAGGAAACTATATCTAAAGTAGCTCCGGCATTTAGCTTTATTAATTTTAAAAATACATTAAATTAAGGAATAATATTCCTTTTTTTGTTCATAATACTTTTAGGTGATTGAATATGAAAATTGATGTAATAGAAGGACTTAATGTTATTCCAAGATGCTTAGGTTCTGTTGTTTTCTTGTTTTTAATAACTAGAATAATGGGAAAAAAACAGGTTTCGCAGTTTTCTTTGTTTGATTATGTTATAGGTATTTCTATTGGTAATTTTACAGCTGAAATGACTTTAAATACCGATGTTCAATATATTAACGGAATGATGGCGATTACTACTTTTGGAATTTTATCTTATATTGTTAGTAAAGCAGTGAACAAGAGTATTAGAATTAGAAGATTTATAATAGGAACTCCTACTGTTTTACTTGATGATGGAAAAGTAATTGAAAAAGGGTTACAGAGGGTTAATATTGATATAAATGATTTACTTGAACAAGCACGAATTAATGGCTACTTTGATATAAGTGAAGTTGCATACGCTATAATGGAAGCTAATGGTAATATTAGTTTCTTACCAAAAGGAGAGTTTAAGAATCCAACTAAGCATGATTTAAAATTAGACTCCCAAAAATCTTATTTATCGGCTAATATAATTGTTAATGGTGAATATATGGAAGAAGCTATTAAAAAAAGTAAGATTACTAAGAAAGAATTAATTAAACAATTAAAAAAAATGCATCTAGATAGTCCAGATAGCATTTTATTAGCGACGGTTACAGATAAAGATTTACAATTCTATTTCAAAGATGTAGAACCAAAAAACTATTCCTTGTTAGAATAGTTTTTTTAAATAAAATAAAAGATTAAAAAACCAAAGAAACCAAATACCATAACTAATACTGATATAATAGAGACAGCTTTTACAACTTTTTTATTCATTATGTATTCACCTCTTTATAATTATAAAATATTTGTATAAAAAAGTAAAATAAAAACTTAAATATAGAGAAATCTTATTCATATAATTTAGTGGTGATAGTATGGATAAAATAAAATTTAAAAGTTATTCTGAAAAATATAATGGAATTAAGAAAAGAAAGATATTTTTAATTATTTGTATCATTATTTTACTTAGTATTATTATAGGTATATTATACTTAGCAATGTTAAATAAAGAGGGAAAAGAAATAGTTTTTAATACTATTAATACCTATTTTAAGGATTTAAATAGTTCTAAGGCTATTAACAATAATTTAGTCAATGTTCTTAAAAATAATATCATATTAACTGGTATTATGTGGTTTTTAGGTGTGTCTTTAGTGGGAGTTATATTTGAAGTATTATTCTTAATTTTAAAAGGTTTTTCTTTAGGATTTTCGATATCTTCTTTTATATATGTTTTTAAGTTTAAAGGAATATATATTGGTCTTGTTTATTTGTTACCGAGTATATTTAATCTTTTGATATATTTAATTTTAGGCTTTTTTGCGATTAATTATTCTATATATTTATATAAGTATTTGTTTAAAAATGCATCGATTAATTTGAGTCTACTTATGAAAAAGTATTTAAAAGTTTTAGTATTATCTTTAATTCTACTTATTATTAGTTCTGTAATAGAGGTATTTTTAATACCAAATGTCTTAAAACTTTTTACAAAAACACTTTTCTAGTTTATAATATAGTTGGTGATTTTGTATGGAAAAAAAGAAAGTTGTTATAGGAATGAGTGGTGGAGTTGACTCAAGTGTTAGCGCTATCCTTTTAAAAGAACAAGGCTATGATGTTATTGGCTTATTTATGCGTAATTGGGATAGTTCTATTAATAATGATTTTTTAGGTAATCCTAATTTAGATAATAATATTTGCCCTCAAGAACAAGATTATAATGATGCGTTGGATGTGTGCAATCAAATTGGTATTCCACTTCATAGAATAGATTTTGTGAAAGAATATTGGGATAATGTTTTTAAATATTTTTTAGATGAACTAAAAAAAGGTCGTACTCCAAATCCTGATGTAATGTGTAATAAATATATAAAATTTGATTACTTTGTACGAGAGGCAAAACGCTTAGGGGCTGACTATATTGCAACGGGACATTATGCAAAAATGGAAGATGGGTATTTGAAGAGAAGTCATGATACTAATAAAGATCAAACATATTTTTTATCACAACTTTCTCATGAACAGTTAAAGAATGTTATTTTTCCTTTGGGTGATATAGATAAACCGGAGGTTAGAAAAATAGCTTTAAAGTATGGTTTGAAAACGGCTAAAAAGAAGGATTCAACGGGTATTTGTTTTATAGGAGAACGTAATTTTAAGAATTTCTTAAAGAATTATCTACCAAATCAAGAGGGAGATATTGTTGATATAGAAAAAAATAAAGT
The DNA here is from genome assembly GCA_000432835.1 of Clostridium sp. CAG:417. GTDB lineage: Bacteria > Bacillota_I > Bacilli_A > RF39 > UBA660 > CAG-417. The sequence goes on from FR890371.1 coordinate 180,262, forward strand.
ATTAGGAAAACATATTGGTTTAATGTATTATACTATTGGTCAGCGAAAAGGACTTGAAGTCGGTGGAACAAAAGATAAGCTTTTTGTTGTAGGAAAGAATTTAGATAAAAATATTTTGTATGTTTGTGAAGGGGAGGATAATGATTATTTATTCTCAGATAGTTGTATAGTTGAAAATGTTAATTTTAATTGTGATGAAAGACCTACAAATATGACAGCAAAATTTAGATATAGACAAGAAGATCATGCTATTAATGTTCAATATTTAGATGATGGAAATCTATTAGTTAAGTATGATTCTATTAAGAGTGTTACCCCTGGACAAGCATGTGTTTTCTATGATGGTGATATTTGCTTAGGTGGTGGAATAATTAAGGAAGTTCGCAAAAATGGTAAAAAATTATGGTACTTGTTATAAAATGTTTTTTTAGAATTTTTTACATTCTAAAATATGTCAATTTACACTTGACTATTTACGTAAAACTGATAAAATTATTTTAGGAGGGTAATGACAATGCATGAGTTGAATAGATTAATTAATGAAATTGGTATATCAAAGGTTCGCTTAGCTAAATATTTAGGTGTTTCACGTCAAATGTTATATAACTATTTAGCGCTTGAAAATTTAGAATCTTGGCCAAAAGAAAAAGCAGTTAAATTACTTAGTTTATTAGACATAAAAAATGAAGATGAATTAAAGGATATAAAGGTAAATGGAGATTATATAATCTCTGTAGAAAATAGATTAAATGAAAGTGTTAAAGACACTGCTAGTCACGAGGTTCTAACAGATTTAAAAGGTTTTAATAAGAAAGAACAAGAGGTTTTATCAGATATAATTAATTTACTTAAAGAAAGACTAGCTGATGATAAAACAAAAGATACTTATTATAGTTATGTGTATTTATATCATTATTTGCAATCAATGGAAACGACAGGAGAGTTAAAGTATATTTTAGCTTATATGTCTAAAGCATTAGGCTTTATTGATCCTAACGAATATGCATTTAATGAAGATAAACAATTTTTATTTGAAAGTATTATGTTCTCAGCAATGACACTTTATAATAATGGTGGCGCTTCTAAAACTAGAATCAGTGAAACTCATAAGAAGTTTGTTGAAGATATTGAACATAAAAAGGAAGAAAAACTTAGTCGTACTCAAGAATTAAATACAGCTCGTATTCAAGCACTTAAAGAACTTGGATATACGGAAATAACATCTAATAATGCTAAAGAAGTATTAGAAAAAATTGTAGAAATTCAATCTAGAAAAGTTTAAGGTTATATTAAGAGATCTATAATTTAATTAGGCCTCTTATTTCTTTTTTTATAGAAGTTAACATAATATCAATTATAGGAAGTTGTATTTTGCGTGATTTTTCTTTTATTATTATTAATTATGAGCATTAAATCTTGCTTATCTGTTATCTATATTTTTAATCTAATTAATTTAATATATAATTATCCCCTTATTTAATTCTAGACTTAATTCCTAATATTATTAATTATAACTATATGTTAACTAATTGTTAATATAATATTATAAATCTTATTCATATATAACATTTGTTCTATTACTTTTATTATTATCTATTATCTGATTATATATTATTCTAGAATGAATTCTCGTCAATCGAATATTATTTTTATGGATAATTATTCATCTAAATTTAATGTAGACTAATTTCTTTTAAATCGAGAATTAGTTTGATGGATAATTATTAAGTTCAATTTATTATAATTATATTTGATTGATATTATCTTTTATTTTTTTCCCTTATTTTAGAGTTATGTAGCAGTAGGGGTGTAATAGTAAAATAAAAGTAGGGGAAGTACTCCTCTACTCTTTTTTACTCTAATTCATCTAATACACTAATTCCAATTTCTGTTTTTTCTAGATTAAAGTTATCAGCTATAGTAGCTCCAATGGCTCCTAATGAACTTAATTCAGGCAATTTTTTAGGAGTAAAGAAACTTCTACTATAAAATATAACAGGAACATTTTCTCTTGTATGATAATTTCCTTCAAACGTTGGATCATTACCATGATCAGCTGTAATAATTAATAAATCATCCATTTCAAGTTTATTTAAAATTATTGGAATTTCAACGTCCAATTCCTCTAAAGCTTTTTGATAGCCCTCTACATCACGGTTATGACCATAATTGCTATCAAAGTCATTTAAATTTACCATACAAAGACCAGTAAATTTTTTATCCATAATATCTAAAAGTTTATTGATTGCTTCCATATTATCCGATATTTTAATTGACTTATTAATCCCCTCTTTATCAAAAATATCATTAACCTTACCTATTCCTATAACATTATATTTATTTTCACTAAGAGAGTTTAAAATGGTTCTTTTAGGAGGCTTTATACTATAATCTTTTCTTCCAGCATTAATTAATCTGAAATGTCCAACTTTACCGGTAAATGGTCTAGCAATTACTCTAGCTACTTTCCAGTCTTCACGCATTGTAAGAGCTCTGATTTTTTCACAGTATTCATATAAGGTTGCTATCGGAACAGCATCCTCATGAGCAGCAACCTGTAGATCAGAATCTGCAGAAGTATAAACAATTAGAGAACCGTAATTTAGTTCCAACTCCCCTAGCTCATTTATAATATCTATACTATTGCCACAAGGTTTATTACCAATTATTCTCCTACCTGTAATATTTTCAATACTATCTAATATTTCGTTAGGAAATCCTTCATTAAATGTTTTAAATACAGTATCTGATAAAATACCCATCATTTCATAATGTCCATTTAAGCTATCTTTTCCAATATTATTTGGTTTAGCAATAGTATAATAGGCATCCACATTTTCATTTTCATCCATATTTATAGTATTTAGGAGCCCTATTTTCTTAAGATTTGGAATGAATAGGTCAGTTTGTTCTAATATGTGCCCCAATGTATTAGCGCCTTTGGAATTATACTTTGAAGCATCATCTGCCTCCCCTACTCCTAAGGAGTCTAATATCATTAAAAATATTCGTTTAAATTTCATTTTAAAATTCACCTTTATCTTTCTTCTCACGAGGATGATATTCGTTATAGTCGTGGGTAACTTTTTGATTTGTTACATGAGTATACATTCTAGTTGTAGAAATATCAGAATGCCCTAACATTTCTTGAATACTCTTCAGATCAGCTCCACCTTCTAAAAGATGAGTTGCAAAGGAATGTCTAAGAGTATGAGGAGATGCTTCTACATTTAGATGTTTTTCTTCTAATAAGTTTTTTAATATTTTAAAGAATCCTTGTCGTGTAATCCCTTTCCCATGATTATTCAAAAATAATTTCTCACATAAATTATTTTTTTCTAGTAGAGGGCGTTTTTCCATATATAAGTTTAGATAATACATGGAGTACTCTCCTAAGGGAATAATTCGTTCTTTGTTTCCTTTTCCGACTATTCGAATTATACAATTAGTAAAGTCTATATTATTTAAAGTAAGATTTACTAATTCTGATACACGTAATCCTGTGCCATATACTAATTCTAACATGGCTTTATTGCGATAGTCAAATGGAGTTAGAAGATTGATATCTAATAAGGTATTAATGTCATCCATGGATAAAGTTTTGGCGATGGTCTTTTTTAGTTTTGGCCTTTTAATACCTAAAGTTACATTTATTGGAGCAATTTTTTCTTTTTCCAAATAGGCATGATAGTTTTTAATAGTTGTTAATTTTCTAGCGACGGTTGTTATTTCATCATGATCTTTTTTTTGAAGATATTCTATAAACTCTATTACATCGGCTGAACTAATTTTTTCGGGATTAGAAATATTTTTTTGATGTAAGAACGCTTTATACATATTCAAATCATTTTTATATGACAAATAAGTGTTATCTGATAATCCTTTATCAATTAAGCAATAGTTTAGAAAATCTGTGATTGATTCTTCTAGATCCATTTTCATCACCCTTATTATTATATAAAATTATTAGATTTTTTACAATAAGCGTTTTTTTTGATACAATATATGCAGGTGATTATTATGGATAAACCTTTAGCTTTAAAACTTGCTCCTGTAGGTATGGATGATATTGTCGGTCAAAGACATTTGATAGGTAAAGATAAAATACTTACGAACTTGGTTAAGAATAAGAAGTTATTCTCAATGATTTTGTATGGTAAACCTGGAATTGGTAAAACCAGTATCGCTAATGCTATGGTGCATGATTTAGGAGTGAGATATCGTTTTTTAAACGCTACTGTTAATACTAAAAAGGATTTGGATATTGTTATTGAAGAGGCCAAAATGTATGATGGTCTTGTTTTAATAATGGATGAAATTCATAGATTAAATAAAGATAAACAAGATATTCTTCTTCCTCAATTAGAAAGTGGTTTGATAACCTTGATAGGAATGACTACTTCTAATCCATATCACGCTATTAATCCTGCTATTAGAAGTAGATGTCAGCTATTTGAATTAAAAGAGTTAGAATATGAGGATATAATGACTGGACTTAATCGTGCCATTAAACATCCCGATCTAAAAGGAATAAGTATTAGTAATGAGTGTTTGTCCTTAATAGCAAAACTTTCTGGAAATGATTTAAGGTATGCCTATAATCTACTAGAAATTAGTTATTATGCTAGTGAGGATAAGGTTATAACCGAGGATAAAATACGCTTGATTAATAATAAACCTGTCTTTTTTTCTGATAAAAATGGCGATGGACATTATGATGTTTTGAGTGGGTTTCAAAAGTCTATTAGGGGTAGTGATGTTAATGCTAGCCTGCATTATTTAGGTAGATTAATATATGAGGGAGATTTGGATTCTATATATCGCAGAATGAGTGTGATTGCCTATGAAGATATAGGACTTGCTAATCCTGCTATAGGTCCTAGAGTGGATGCTGCAATTAATGCGGCCGAAAGAGTTGGCCTTCCAGAAGCAAGAATTCCTCTTGCTGAAATAGTTGTAGAAATGGCTCTTTCTCCTAAAAGTAATACAGCTCATGTGGCATTGGACGAAGCTCTTGATGACATTTATAAAGGAAATGTAGGCTCTATTCCTAATCATATAAAAACTAATTCACCTCTTTATAAATATCCACATGACTATAAAGGTTCATATGTAGTCCAACAATATTTACCGGATAGAATAAAAAATAAGGAGTATTATAATCCAAAAAGTATAGGATATGAAGTTAATTTTAAGCAAGTTTATGATAGATTAAAAAAAATTAATAAAGAAACCAAATAACAGTAATTATTTGGTTTTTTCTTCATATTTATATAGTTCTTGATATTTAGGACAGCTTTTTAATAGTTCGCTATGTGTTCCTGTATCTATTATTTTTCCCTCATCTATTACTATTATTCTGTCACAGTTAATGACTGTAGACAAGCGATGGGCTATAATTAGAATAGTTGTATTTCTATTTATTTTTTCTATGGCTGTTTGAATATTTTTTTGAGTAATGTTGTCAACTGAACTTGTAGCTTCATCTAGTAATAATATGTTACTTTGTTTTAATAAGCTTCTAGCAATAGAAAGTCGTTGTTTTTCACCACCAGATAAGATAACTCCACCCTCTCCTACTATAGTGTCAAATCCTTTATCAAATTCCATTATTCTATCATAAATATCAGCTTGTTTACAGGCAGTAATAACTTCTTCCATCGTAGCTTCTTCGTTAGCAATTTTTAAGTTTTCTAGAATAGTAAAGTTGAAAATATAGGGACTTTGAGGTATTAGAGATATTTTACTTCTTAATGATTTATAGGATATTTCATTTATATCAATATCGTCAATGTAAATTTTTTTATTTTCAACAGGGTAAAGTTTTACTATTAGATTGAATAAGGTGCTTTTACCACTACCGCTTTGACCAACGAAGCCAATTCTTTCGCCAGGATTTATTGTAAATGAAATATTTTGTAAAACTTTATGATGCTGTTGATATGCAAAATTGACATTATTAAACTCTATTTTTCCTTGGATATTATTTAGATCGAGACCACCTGGTCTTTCCTTCTTAAAGTGATCACCAAGTATTTCAAATACCCTAGTAGCACTTAAGTTATAATCTTTTATTTGGTTTACAAATCTATTATAAAAAGATAATAGGTTTTCTATTCTTTTGCGATACATATATAAGATTATAAAATTAGAAATAGTCAAAAGTTTTTTTGAGGTTAAAAATGTTCCTAAAATGATAAAGGTAACATCAAAAAAATCTCTTATAGTAAAGGAAAGTAATCTGTATTTTTCAGTCTGTTTTTTGATTTCATATCCTTCTTTAGTTATTTTATTAATTTCCTTGCTTGTTTTTTTTAATACACTATTGTTACCGGCTAACTTTATATCTTTTATTCCTCTGATTAATTCTGCTGTTAAACCTGTTGCTTTTTCAGTTAAATCTCTATATTTTTTACTTCTTTTGTAGTAAATATCCCTATCCTTTTTATTGATATAGCCAATTATAAGTGATGTAGCGATGAAATATATAAATATGTATGGGCTAATTATGAAAGATGCTGCAAGTATTCCAACGTTAGAAATAAAATCTACAAAGGATGAGGTTAAATCTGAAAAAATATTGGTAATCCTTCCAGTATCATTTTTAATTCTATCAATAAAAATGCCGGTATTATTTTTATCAGTTTCCGATGTTTCAATTCTAAAAGTTTCTCTTAGCATTTCTAGTCTTACTTCCGTTATTATTTTAGTCATACATTTTTCTGAAATAAGATTAAAAGTAAAGCTAATAATATTTCTTGTTGCTTCTACTAGAAAAATAAATAAAGCTATATTTAATAGTTTATCTAATGCTTTATTTGATAAATTAAGAAGAAGCTTCGCTGATAATATGGGAGTTAGTACTCCAATTAAAGATAATATAATAGATAATATAAGCATGGGGATAATTATTTTTTTCTGTTTTTTAATAAAATACCATGACATTTTAAAGTTGTTTTTAGTTTCGTTAAACCCTTCTTTAATTTTAGACATTTTTTCACCACCATTTATTATATTATAACATAAAAAATAAAACCTCGATTGAGGTTTTAATTATTAATAATATACATGAATATAGCATCTTTATTATCAATTTGTCCTGATTTAATTTTGTAGTCAATATTACTTAAATTTTTAATCATATTACAAACATCTTTTTTATTAGAATATCTAAGTAGCTCTTTTGTTTTCTCTATACGATATGGGTGAATATTTAGAGTTGCAGCTATATCTTTGTTGGAATAGTTTTTTTCACTAAACATAATTATTTGAATCATAAGACGTAGTTGACTTTCCAAAAGACCAATTAGGGCTATGTCATCGACATTATACTTTTTTAGTTTTTCGTATTTTATTATAGCCCTTTTTTTATCTTTGATGGCAATATCTTTTATAAGATCAAATACTATTTGAGTACTTTCACCAATATGTTTTATGACAATAGTTTCAACATCTTCCTTAGTTATCTTTTTGGTATCAAATTTGTATTGTTTTAACTTGTCACATTCACTTTTTATAATATCTATATTATTGTTAGAATATTCAATTAGTTTAGTAATTACCCCTGCTTCAACTTCGTATCCTTGTAAGATGTTTTTTATTTCTTTGTTGAGGTCGGTTTCTAATTTTATATAGTTAGTTTTTTTCTTTAATTCTTTATTTATTTTTTTGGTAGCATTAAATTTTGTGGTAGTAAGTATTAATAAATTGTCATTATTAGGATTATCTAAATACTTTAAAAGATGTTTTGTATCTTGATTGTCTTCTAATAAATTAATGTTTTTTATAATAATTACTTTTTGTTCTGTTAAGAAAGAATAAGTATCTAAGTCTAACAAGGCATTATATAAGTCTTCTTCTTCTAAATCGTAGTTTGTGATGCTAGCGTTTTCAAATTTGGTGCTACTAATTATATCTTTTAGTTTTTCTTGAAAAAGATAGTAATTATCATAAACTAATAAATAATTATTCTTCATCTAATAATACTTTCTTTACATGTTTGATAATTTCTTCAATGGCTGTATCAGTTTTTCCACCACCTTGAGCAAAGGTTTTACTTCCACCACCATTACCGCCTGAGCTTACTGAAGCATCTTTTACAATTAGTCCAGCATTAGCGTGACAGTTGCTACGACAAACGAAATTAACTGCGCCATTATCACCTTTGTTGATGAAGAAAACGCAACCAGGATTAATTTCATTAACAATGCTATCGGCAATTGATTTTAATAATTGAGTATCCATATGATCTGTTTCCATAATTAAACCTTTTACATTGTTATAGGTTTCAACATTTTTACGGTATACATCTAGATTATTTAGAGTAAGTTTTTCTCTTTCAGCAAAATACTTTTTCTCTAGTTCTTTTACTTCTGTTTGAACGTAAGATAATTTATTTTGATTGTAAACTATATCCTTATAACTATTTGCTTTAATGTTATCTAATTCTACATCAAAGTCTAATGTAATACCATATTTCTTAGCTTCATCTAGGATACCACGAGCTTTCATTAGAAGTTTTATTGTTTCGTCGTTATATGGTTTTATAATGTCATATAAAGTATTTTCAATTCTTGTGTTTGTACAAGCTTCTATACGATATGTATTACTGCCTTTAGATTCATAAGAGTAGATGGCAAATTTTTTAATATTACCTGTATTACTTGTATGGGTTCCACCACATAGTTCCATTGCTTTACCCATTTTAACAACGCGAACCATTGCACCATATTTTTCACTAAATAAAGCCATAGCGCCTAATTGTTTTGCTTTATCTAAAGGCATAACTTCTGTTGAAACAATATATTTTTCGGCAATTAGTTTATTTACCATATCTTCAACAGCTATTACTTTTTCATCTGTAAGCTTTTTAGAGTATGTAAAATCCAATCTAAGGCGTTCATTATCTACGTAACTTCCTGCTTGATGTACATCACCTTCTAGAGTTGTTCTAAGAGCATAATGTAATAAGTGAACACTACTATGATTTTCTTCTATTTGTTTTCTTCTTTCTTTATCTAGTACTAGTTCGCATTCATCATCTTTTGAAATAACTCCGTCTAGAAGTTTAACTTTATGAATATTTTGACCGTTTGGGCCTTTAAAAACGTCTAATACACGAGCTTTAAAGTTTTTACCAACAATCATACCGGTATCACTTACTTGTCCTCCTGCTTGGGCATAAAAACAAGTTCTCTTTAAAGCTATATATCCATCATGATCTAATGTATCTATAGTTTGATCTTTTGAGAATATAGCTAAAACATTAGTTTTAAGACGATAAATACCATAGACGAATGTTGATTCTTCAGTGAAGTCTAAAAGTACTTTCTTTTGACTAGCCATAGCCGTTTTGGTTTTTGAAGCCTCACGGGCTTGTTCTTTTTGAACTTGCATATATTTATCAAACTCTTCTTTACTAGTTGTATATCCTAATTCGTGTAGATACTCTTCAGTTAATTCAAATGGGAAACCATATGTATCATATAATTTAAAGGCATCATTACCACTGATAGTACCATCTGTTGAGTTTTTTACCAATTGTTTTAGTATTCTTTCACCATCAGTTAAAGTTTTTAGGAATAGTTTTTCTTCTTCAAGAATTAAGGCTTCAACAACGGCGCGTTTTTCTACAAGATATGGATATGCTTCTTTCATAGTATCGATTACTGATGAAACAAGTTTATACATAAATGGTTCATTTAAACCTAGTTTTCTTCCGAATCTTTCACTACGGCGAAGTAGACGTCTAAGGACATACCCTCTACCAGCATTATCAAAGAATGCACCATCACTTAAAGCGAATGTTAAAGCTCTGATATGATCTGCAATTACTTTAATTGGTGTTTGTCCATTATATTTAACACCACTCATTTTTTCTATACTTTCAATAATTGGTTGAAATAAATCGGTTTCAAAGTTTGAATCGACATCTTGAAATACTAGACACCAACGTTCAAGACCTGCTCCAGTATCAATGTTTTTATGTGGAAGCTCTTTATAGTCTTCTCTTTTAACATTTGGCTCTTGATTATATTGGCTAAATACATTGTTCCATATTTCAATATAACGTTCTTGTTCTTCATCTTTTTTGAATTTTTCTAAAGCATCATGGTCTTTATCATATTTTTCACCACGGTCATAAAAGATTTCACTATCCGGACCACAAGGACCTTTTCCTATTTCCCAAAAGTTTTCATCTAATCGAATAATGTGATCTTCTAACATACCCATTTCAATCCATTTATTATAAGCTTCATTGTCACCTGTATATATTGTGACATAAAGTTTTTCAATTGGAATAGCAAACCATTTTTCAGATGTTAGTAATTCATAAGCAAATTCAATGGCTTCATTTTTGAAATAGTCTCCAATCGAAAAGTTACCCATCATTTCGAAGAATGTTTGATGTCTTTTAGTCACTCCAACATTTTCAATGTCATTTGTTCTAATACATTTTTGGATACTTGTTAATCTTTTACATTCTGGTATTTTAGTTCCATCGAAGTATTTTTTTAGTGGTGTTACTCCGGCATTTATCCATAGTAAGCTGTCATCATCAATAGGTATCAAGGGTGCACTTTCTATTATTTGATGATGTTTACTTGTAAAAAATTTAAACCACATTTCTCTTATTTCTACATGTGTCATTTTTCTCATATTAATTTACTCCCTTCGTGTCTATTTTTTTAAGTATTTCATCTAGACGTTTTTTATATTCTTCAAGATTCCCATTATTAAGTATGTAATAGTCGGCATAGGCAATTGGTCCACCTTTGGCTATTTGTTCAATTTCTGCGATATCTCTATCGTTTACTTCTTTTGCTGTTAAAGATCTTTCTTTTCTCTTTGCTACACGACTATATCTGATATCTTTATCAACCACGATACAAATAATTGTTAGATTATCTTTTATTCCTTCTTTAAGAATTGCTAACTCATCCCATGAGTATAGTCCATCTAAGACTACGTTTCCTTCTTTACTCTTTTCTTTTATTTCTGGTAATAATATTTTAGCAAAAGCTCCCATACCATGTTCTTCACGTAGTTTATTACGCATCATTTTTTCGTTTTCTGGTGTTACTTCTAAGCCCTCTTCTTTTAGTTTTTTCATTGTTACTCCGCCAAAATAGACTTTGCTGTAACCCATACTTTCTAAGTAAGTACTGGCAACACTTTTACCACTCCCACTCATTCCTACGATAGCAATAATTTTATTCATAAATACCTCCTCTTACACAAATAAAAGACCTATTTTAGGAGGACAAGATATTGCCCGGTACCATCCTAAAGTTGGTCTTGGTTTTGATAACGGTCTCCCGAATAACTCCAAAGTAGCTTTCTGAAAAACTTATTATCTAGTTTCACCTACCCTAGACTCTCTATAAATAATGTTTTTTCATACTTTTCTTTTTCAACGTCTTTATGCATTTTCAATTTTGTTTATAAACTCTATTTTCTCATCGATAAATTCAAATAATACTTTTAGAGTTGCAGTTGCAGGTGTTGCAACTATCATTCCTATGATACCAAAGAAATGTCCGAAAATCAATAGGGCAAGCATAATTGTTATAGGATGAAGTTTCATGGTATGTCCCATAATTAATGGTTGATATAGATTTCCCTCTAACACCTGAATGACTACTATACTTACAATTGTTAAGATTCCAGCTAGTGGTGATATTAAGAAACCAACTACTGCTGCTGGTATACCACCAATCCATGGACCAAAATATGGAATGATATCTGTTATAGCACAGATTAGTGCGAATAACAATGGTGCTTTATGTCCTGCAAGAGTTAATCCAATAGCCTGACTTACAAATACTAAAAGCATAACAATTAGGACACCTTGGACATAACTTCTTAAAGAACTGTTTACTCTTTTTCTCAATTCTCTGGCATCACTTTGATATTTTGTAGGTATACATTTAAAGATTTTTTTGCAAATTTTATGATAATCGAATAATAAGTAAAATCCAATCATTAATCCTAAGCAAAGGTTACTAATAATTCCTACAGCGGACATTGTACCACCAATAATCATATTTGCAATGTTACCAGTATCTATTTCTTTCAAATTTTCAAAAAAGTTTTTCTTTAAAGTATTGAATGTACTATTATCAGCTATTTTTAAGTTTTCAGTAGCATTATTAATAAACTTTTGTAATTCATTAATCATAGTCGGAATACTTTTTGAAAGTTCTTTTACTTGGTCTATTAAATTAGGAATTGTGTAAGCAAGCAATAAGCTTAATGTTCCTAGAACTAAAATATATACAATAATACATGATAATACTCTAGGCATTTTTTTGGATAATTTATCTGTTAGAGGTACCAAGAGCCACGCTATTAATATACCAATAAATACAGGGCTAATAACGGATAAAAATTCACCAATGATAGGTAAAATATGAAGTCTTTGTAAGAGTGTTAGTCCTAAACTTATTATGGCTATAATAATTAATATTTGTAATAGTTTGTTAACTTTGTTACCACTTTCAGCATATTCATTTATTAGGTTATAATCTAGTTCATCAATTTTTTTACGCTTTTTAAATAAATTCATGTGTCCTCCTTTTTATATTTAATATTATAGCACTCCTCTTTTGTGATGTAAATTAAGTAGTTTAATTATTAAATATTTATTTTGAATAATATATATTATATAATGTAAGTGGTGATTATATGCAGACAATTTTAAAAAAAGTTAATAATGTAATGGTTATAGAAAAGTCACGTTTTATAACTTTACTTTATCCTGTTCACAAAAGAAATGAAGCTTTAGAAATTCTTGAGGAGGTAAAACAAGAATACGCCAATGCGACACACTATTGTTATGCTTATATTATAGATGGTGATGTTAGGGCTAGTGATGATGGTGAACCAAGTAAGACCGCTGGAGCACCAATTTTAAACGTTTTAGTACAACAACATCTGAATCATATTTTGTGTGTGGTAATTAGATATTTTGGAGGCATTAAACTTGGAGCTGGTGGTTTGGTAAGAGCTTATAGTAACTCCTGTAGTGAAGCTTTGAAAAAAGCACAGTTTGGGAATGTTATTGCGGCAAAAAAAGTAAGAATTATAATTAATTATGAAATGATTGATAAATTAAACTATATCTTACAAGACTTTAAAATTACGTATAAGGAGTTTAGTGATAAAGTTAGTTACGAAGTTTTAGTTCCGGATGATAAACTTAATCTATTAGAGTCTTTTCCATATGAAATTATTAATGATTGTTTTATAACACAAGAAAAAAGAATTACTAGTTGAAATATCCTAGTAATTCTTTTTTATTACAAAATCCGACTTTTTTATTAATTATTTTTCCATCTTTATAAAATACAATGGTTGGGATACTCATAACTTGGAATTGATAAGCAAGTTCGTCATATTCGTCGACATCAATCTTTAAAATTTTGATGTCTTCTTGTTCCTTAGAAATTTCTTCTAAGACATTACCAATCATTCTACATGGTCCACACCAAGTTGCAAAAAAATCAATTATTACTTTACCCTCTTTTATTTCTTCTTCAAAGTTAGTATCTTTATTATATATTTTAATCATTTTAATTTTCCTTTCTATAATTATTTAATACTTGATCTAATTCTTTATAATTTCTTATTTTTCCATTATCTATTAACTCATCTACAGTATCTATGGAAACTATTTTGTTTTTTAGCATAATATCGAATGATTTAGCGTTATATTCATCGCTATGTTTAATTCGAGATTTATCATTTTTTATCTCTTCTGTTAAATCATATACCTCATTAATAGAAGAATTTAGATTTTTAATTTGTGAAGTTATTAAGATTGGACTATTTAAAAAGTAGTTTTTTAGTGTTGAATTTCTATAAGCATCAACTTTTCCTAAGGGAATGGCTAGTATCAGTAATAAAAAAATTATTAGTATATAATTAGATAATATTCCGACTATTGCTCCCAATATTTTAAATGGTAAATTTATTACTTTACTTATGGAAATTACCTTTGATATAAGTCCTGTTATTGTTAATATGAAGTTTAAAATTACGTATAATATGGTTGAAATTAATAAAAATGATATGATTTCATATAGTAAAATATTTAGAGCCGCTATTTCTATTCCTATTATGTGTAGAGAAAATAGTGGTAAGTATTTAAATAATAAATTACCCAGAGGATTCATAAAAATAAATGATAAGTAAAGAACAATTATAAAGCCTCCTACTTTTAATATTTCTCTGAAAAAGCCTCGACGAAAACCTTCTAAGCCACCTACTAATAGAAGGATAATTAGGATGATATCAAACCAATTCATTATATCACTCTCCTATTATTAGTATAACAAATATTATAAAAATATGCTATAATAATTTCGAGGTGGCTTATGAATATAGTCTTAAAGGTAAATAAAGAAGTTCAAGATAAAATGATTGAGTACTATACTCCTAAAAAACGTGATAAACAAATACCATATGTTTTATTACAAGCAGATGATAATGATACTGTTATTACTATGTATACGTCTGGGAAGGTTATGTTTCAGGGAGTTAGTGCTGATGTTGATGCTATGATGTGGCAAGAAATGATGGGTGTTTCTAAGGAAGAAAAAAAGAAAAAAGAGGAACAAGATCAAAAGTATCATAATTGTAATTCTGTTGGTTCTGATGAGGTTGGAACGGGAGACTATTTTGGTCCAATAGTTGTTACTGCATCCTATGTAACACGTGGTGATGTTAAATTTTTAGAAGAACTTGGTGTATGTGATTCTAAAAAGATAAATGATGAAAAAATTTTAAAGATTGCTCCACAAATAGCTAAAAGAGTAAAATATAGAAGTTTAATTTTATCTAACTTAGAGTATAATACGAAATATACAAAAGATATTAATATGAATAAGATTAAGTCTATTATGCATAATAAAGTACTTTATCAATTGGTACATGAGGAACAACCAGAGTATGATTACATTATTGTAGATGAATTTGCGCGTGAAGCTAGATATTATGGATATCTGACTGGAATTAATGATGTTCAACGAGATATTACTTTTATGACAAAGGCAGAGGATAAAAATTTAGCAGTAGCCTGCTCTTCTATTATTAGTAGATATATTTTCTTAAAAGAATTTGATAAATTAAGTGATAGTCTTGGTATCCCTTTAGTAAAAGGTGCTGGAAGTGAAGTTGATAAGATTGGGGAAGAAGTTGTTGAAAAATATGGCAAAGAAAAATTAAAAGAGATTGCTAAACTTAATTTTGCTAATACTAAGAGAATACTTCATACAATGATTTTTTAAGGACAAATATAATTTATTTAATAACTAATTTTAACATATTAAAACCTCGTTTTTCAATCAAGCGAGGTTTATTTTTTTATTTTATTTTTTCAACTTTAACGAAGTTATATTCATTATTATTTAGTTTAAACGTATATCTATATTTTTCAAAGTTATTGCTGTTTTCTTTTGTTATTTGTGTTTGATTTATATCAATATTAGTTTGAAAAGGTTGATCTTATCAGTAATATTAATTTTAGTATATAAGTTATATGTATCAGTAGTGGTCGTATTTTTTTCTTTTTCAACAGTTTCTTTTGCGTTATTAAAGATTATATTTTTATCATATAAGATATATGCAGTTAGACCTAATATGATAAGTATTAAAACAATTATTAATACTATTAATCCTTTACTTTTTTTCTTTGCTTGTTTTTTCCTTTTTATCTATCTCCTATCTTTAATTTCATTATATCTTTTTTAAATGTAGGTACAATAAAAAATGACAAGTGTTTATTACTTGTCATTTTTTTCTGTAAATCTATTGAAGTCTCTAATTTCTTTTTCATCAAAAGCATATTTGTTTAATTCTTCAAATAAATTTTTCTGTTCACGAGATAGTTTTTTTGGAGTTAGTACTTTAAATATTAGGTACATATTTCCTTTGTTACCAGTTGTCTTATTGTCAACACCTTTACCTTTGATTCTTTGCTTATCTAGGCTGTTTATGCCACTTGGTATGCTCAAACTAACATTACCGTATAGTGTTGGAATTACTTTTTTGCATCCTAGTACAGCTTCTGTTATGGTAAGGGGAATTTCTAGGTAAATATCGTCTCCATCACGCTTAAAGAAATCGTGTTCTTCAACGTAAAACTCTAAATATAAATCACCATTTGGACCACCGTTTGTTCCAGGATTACCCTTACCTGTTATTCTAAGACGTTTGCCTGTATCGATTCCAGCTGGTACATTTACAGATATTGTTTTATGTTGTTTGATTTTACCTTTACCACCACATTTACTACATTTTTTCTTATATGTATGACCTTCACCATGACAAGTTGGACATGTTGTTTTTGATAGGAAAGAACCTAGAATGGTATGTTGTTCTGATGTTACGGTACCTGAACCATGGCAGGTGCTACAAGTTTCTTCACCAATACCACCTTTACCATCACATTCATCACAGTTTTCAATAAAATCAAGGTCAAAGTCTTTTTCACATCCAAAGACAGCTTCTTCAAATGATAATTTAACTTTTTTTAGAATGTCACTACCTCTACTTTTTCTGGATTTACTTTCGCCTCGTCCAGAAAAGCCTTGGAAGCCTCCTCCAAAGAAACTGTCAAAGATATCACCTAAGTCAATATCTACACCACCAAAATCACTATATGATGAGAAACCACCCATACCTTGAGCACCTGTTCCTACACCAGCGTGACCAAATCTATCATATTGACTTCTTTTTTCTTCATCACTTAATACTTCATAGGCTTCTTGTGCTTCTTTAAATTTTTCGGCAGCAGATGGATCATCTTTATTTAAATCTGGATGGTATTTTTTAGCTAGTTTACGAAATGCACTCTTAATTTCGGCAGCACTAGCATTTTTTTCTACGCCTAAGACTTCATAATAGTCTCTTTTTTCTGCCATAAAATCACCTCACTACTTTTCTAAATATGTATTTTTAAACTCTTCTAGAGTTTCTTTGAATAAATCAATAGCACTTTCAAATACTTTGTTGTCTTCTAAATTAATATCTATTATTTTAAGAAGTTCTAATGGATAATCTTTTCCACCTGATTTTAATAGTTTTAAATATTTTTCCTTAAATCCAGGAGTTTGATTAATAAGATTTTGAGCTACATAACATGCAATAGAAAGACTTGTTGCATATTGATAAACATAGAATGGAGTGTAAAAATGTGGAATTCTTGACCATTCATTAGCAATATCCTTATCTACTACTACTTTGTCACCAAAGTATTTTTTATTTAAATCATAATACATGGAATTTAGGTATTCACAAGTAGCGATATTACCACTATCTACATAGTCATGAGCATTCTTTTCAAATTCTGCAAACATTGTTTGTCTATATAAGGTAGCTTTAAATAAGTCTAATCTTTCATTTAAGATAGCAAGCTTTTCTTCTTTTGCAGTTGCTTTTTTATACATATAATCGCTTAATATTAGTTCATTTGTAGTAGATGCTATCTCAGCTAAAAATATTACATAACTACTAGTTTCATATGGCTGGTTAGATGTTGAAAAATAAGTATGAATGGAGTGCCCTAACTCGTGTGCTAGAGTACTTACATCGTTATATTCGCCAGTATAATTTAATAATACATAAGGCAAGGTGTCATACGAACCAGTTGAATAAGCTCCCGATTTTTTGCCTTTATTTGGATATATATCAATCCAACCATTATTAAAAGCTTCTTCTAGTTTTTTTATGTACTCATCATTATATATTTTTAAAGCATCTAAAACGATAGATTTTGCTTCTTCATAACTATACTTTTTATCTATTGATTTAATAGTGCTGACATAGCCATCATATAAATGGAATTCATCAAGACCTAACATTTTTTTCTTTAATTCAAAATATTCATATAGTGGTTCTAAATTATCACTTATGGTTTTAATTAGATTGTTATATAAAGCAGTTGGAATATTATTTGGGTTCAAATAACTTTCAAGAGATGAAGTATAACCTCTTAGTTTTGCATTGATGGAATCATATTTTAAGATACTACCATATAATGATGCTATGGTGTTTTTTACACCAGCATAACCTTCATATAGTTTTTTAAAACTTTCTTCACGCACTCTTCTATCTTTTGAACGAATGTATCTAGAAAAGTTACTTTCATTAAGTTCTACTTCTTTATTCTCTTCATCATGGATAGTTCCTAGTTTCATATCGGCATTTGTTAAATAACTATAAGTATCACTTGCACTTCCTAAAACTGGTGAGAAAGCAGCTAATAATTTTTCATTATCAGATGATAGGCAATGTTTTTTCTGCCTTAGGATAGATGTTATCATATGACGGTAGCTTTCTAAGTCTTCATCAATATATGATAATATCTTATTTTCATCTTCTTTAATTATATTTGGAACAACAGATGATATTATCTCACTATATTTGGCATATAGATTTTGAATTTTAGATGATAATTCCTGATATGTTGTATTAGCTGTATCTTCATCTTCTTTACAATTAGCATATACTGATAATTTCTCTATTACTCTACTAATCTTACTATCAAACTTAAAGAAGGCACTAAAGTCTTCTTTGGAATTTAGAAATTTTTTAACTAGTTGTTTTAAAGTATTAAAACTTTCTTCTACCCATGTATAATCTTTATTGAATTCTTCTATGCTTTTATATATTTTTTCTATTTGCCATTTATCAGAGGCGTTTACTTCAGATCTTTCTTTTAATTTATCCATTTTTTCTCCTTAAATATTAAGATAAGTAGCCTATAAAGACTACTTATTCTTATTTTTCTTCGTAATCTGCTTCTTCAGTATCGTCGGCATTGTCTTTTTTATTATCTTTGCTATCTTTTTCTTCTGTTTCAGTTTGTTGTTGTGCTTGTTGATATACTTTTGTAGCAAGTTCCATAGCTTTTTCTTGTAATTTGTCTTTTGCTTCTTTTAAGTCGTCCATATCGATTTCATCTTTAGCTAATTCTTTCTTAACTTTTTCAATTAGTTTTTCGATATCTTTCTTTTCTTTTTCTTCGACTTTGTCGCCAAGATCTTTTAATGATTTTTCAGTTTGGAATACTAATTGTTCTGCTTCATTTTTAGCTTCAGCTTCTTCTTTTCTCTTCTTATCTTTTTCTTTATTAGCTTCAGCCTCTTTCATCATTTCTTCTACTTCTTCATCAGATAATGTTGTGTTAGAAGTAATAGTAATTGATTGTTTTTTATTAGTTCCAAGATCTTTAGCTGTAACATTTACGATACCATTTGCATCGATATCAAATGTAACTTCAATTTGTGGTACTCCACGTGGTGCAGCTGGAATTCCTGTTAATTGGAAATTACCTAATGTTTTGTTATCAGCAGCCATTGGTCTTTCACCTTGTAAAACGTGGATGTCAACAGCTGGTTGATTATCTGCTGCAGTTGAGAATACTTCTTTTTTAGATGTTGGAATTGTTGTGTTTCTTGGAATTAATGTTGTCATAACTCCACCTAATGTTTCAAGTCCAAGTGATAATGGTGTAACATCAAGTAATACGATATCATTAACATCACCAGTTAAGACACCACCTTGAATTGCAGCACCCATAGCTACTACTTCATCAGGGTTAACTTCACGAGATGGTTCTTTACCTAATTCTTTTTTGATTAAGTCATAAACCATTGGGATACGAGTTGAACCACCAACAAAAATTACTTTATCAATATCATCTTTTGTAAGTTTAGCATCTTTTAAGGCTTTTCTTACGGGCTCTAGAGTTGATTCTACTAAGTCACGAATTAAATCTTCGAATTTAGCACGAGTTAATGTTACGTCTAAGTGTAGTGGACCTCCATCTTCGCCTTGGGCAATAAATGGTGCTGAAATTTGAGTTGATGTAACTCCAGACAAGTCTTTCTTAGCTTTTTCACTTACCTCTTTTAATCTTTGCATAGCCATTTTATCTTTTGATAAATCAATACCATTTTCTTTTTTGAATTCAGAAATTAAGTAATCCATAATAGCGTTATCAAAGTCATCTCCACCTAATTTATTATTACCATTTGTTGATTTAACTTCGAATACACCATCACCAAGTTCAAGAATTGATACATCGAATGTACCTCCTCCTAAGTCATATACTAGGATAGTTTGTGATTTATCTTGTTTATCAAGTCCATATGCTAATGCTGCAGCGGTTGGTTCGTTTATAATACGTTCAACCTTAAGTCCAGCAATTTTACCAGCATTTTTAGTTGCTTGACGTTGAGAGTCATTGAAGTATGCTGGAACTGTAATAACAGCACGATCTACTTTTTCTCCTAAATATGCTTCTGCATAATCTTTCATATAACTTAAGATCATAGCAGAAATCTCTTCTGGTGTATATTTTTTATCTTCTGCTTCTACTTTTTTACCAGATCCCATTAATCTCTTAATACTAATGATTGTATTTTTATTAGTTAATGCTTGACGTTTTGCAGCATCTCCTACTATTCTTTCTCCCTTTTTGAAAGATACAACAGATGGTGTTGTTCTTCCTCCTTCTGGGTTTGGAATTACAACTGGTTGACCAGCCTCTAATACGGAAACACAACTATTTGTTGTTCCTAAATCTATACCTATAATTTTACTCATAATTCATCTCTCCTTTAATCTTCTAATTTGTTTATTTTAACTGTTGCAGGTCTAATTACCCTATCTTTTAATTTGTAACCTTTTAGTAAGACATCTAATACTTCTTCATCTTTACGTTCTTTATCAGAATCAGTTAAAAGTGCTTGCTCTAGGTTAGGATCAAATTCTTCGCCGATACGATTTATTTCAGTAACACCATATTTTACTAAGATATTATTGAAATCAGCAAACATTAATTTAAATCCTGATAAAAACTTGGATAATTGATCTGTTAAGTTGTTATCATCTTGTTTAATTGCTCTTTCAAAGTTATCTAGTATTGGTAGCATGTCGCAGATAATATCTTTATTACAATACTTTTCTTTTTGAGCTACTTCTTCATCTTTACGGCGACGATAGTTAATAAGTTCTGCCTGACTATATTTTATTTTATTAATATAATCATTATTTTCTTGTCGTAATTTAGCATTTTCTTCTTGTAACTTCAAAAGTTCTTCTTGAAGCTCTTTATTTTCTTTTTCTAAGTGTTTTTCTTTCTTATGCTCTTCTTTTTTATTTTTGCATTGGCAATTTTCATGATTACATTCTAAAGAATTATTTTCTTTTGCCTCATCTAATGCTGTTTTCTCCTCTTTTTCTATCATAATTACCTACCTTTCAATGTTTTTCTTAATATACTCTAACATGCTTACAACACGTTCATAATCCATTCTTTTTGGACCTATAATAGCTATTGTTCCGTTATCATTTTCTGTTTTATATGTTGTTTTTATAACGGTAACATCATTATCTATTTTATTTTCTTCACCAATATATATTTCAATATTGTTGTTATCGTCTTTATGAATTTCACGTATATTTTCTATTGTTTCTTTATTTTCTAATTTACTATATAGCTGTCTCATTTTATTACTATCAGTAAATTCTGGTTGATCAAGTATTTTATCTTTTCCTACTATACTTACATCACTATTTACACTTGTAAAATCTGTAAATACATTATAAAAGGCATTATAGATTTGTTCGTGTTGTTCGACGTATTTACCGATGATTGGTTTTACTTCAAACTCTAATTTTTGTGAAACCTCATCAATTGGGGTTCCTATAATTAGGTTGTTGATTAGTCCTACGGTCTTTTTAATATCTTCATGATCAACATTTTTAAGGTTTATTGTTTTGTGTTGAACGTGGCCTTTATCTGTAATTACTATTACTGTTATGTATTCATCGTTTATAGGGACTACTTCGATTTGCTTTAATAAATTATCATGTGAAGTACTTCCTAAGACTACAGTTGTATAATTTGTCATATCAGATACAACTTGAAGACTTTTAGTAATTGTGTCAGATAAATTTAATTGCTGATTATCAAATATAACTTTTAATTTATACATATCTTCAGCTTTCATTTTTTTTAATTCCATTAAATTGTCAACATAGTAGCGGTAACCTTTTTCACTTGGTACACGACCACTAGAAGTATGTGTCTTCTCAAGTAAGCCTATGTCCTCTAAAACTTTCATCTCGCTCCTAACGGTAGCTGATGAACATTTTAATCTTTTACAAATAAGATTGGAACTTACTGGTTTGGTCAATTTAATGTATTCTTCCACTATTAGTGTAAGAATTCTTTCTTCACGTTCTGTTAACATGAAATCAACCTCCTAGCACTCTAAATATCCAAGTGCTAATAATAGTATACGCGTTATATTAGCAAAAGTCAACCGATATTGCTAAAAAAATCCGACAAAAAAACATATTTTATTATTAATTTATAGCTAATAAAAATATGTTTACTAATAATCTATATCTGTTTTTTTGACTTCTATCACTGGTCGCACTCCGCAACTATTGTTAGGTGTCGATGGATAGGTACTAA
>FR890372.1:0-16243 GCA_000432835.1 Clostridium sp. CAG:417
TACAAAAGTAAAATCAGGTTTATCGAATGCCAAAACAAAAATTCAGAATTCAGTAAACAATATAAAGAACAAAGTTGGAGAAAGTACTTCAAAGATAAAAAACAAAGCTAGTGGAGCAAAGGTAAAAGCTGGTACAAAGGTAAAAACTGGTACAAAAGTAGAATCAAGTTATTACCAAGAACTTATTGATCAAATGAATGAAAGTAAAGCTGGACTTCAGCAACTTCACAAGGAAATCAATCAACTTGCCGACGAATTTGAAAAATTTAAGGTAAATAGCTTTGAATCATTGAAGGAATCATCAGCAAGAACTGTAGGCTCTGAGAAGGCTAAATCATCAATTTCTTTTAGCCAAGATCGAGCTGAAGCAATTAAAGAAATGTCAAAACATTATGGTGATGCTGGATCTAATATTAATGATATGTTCCTACAGCAAAACAGTATAGATGAAATACTTAATAAACTTAATGGTCAAGAAAAGATTGAATTTCAAAAATTTTTAGCCAATACACGTGAAGGACAATACATTTCTAGTTTATCTAATGAAGAAATTCGTGCAATGACAACTTATACTGGTGGAGAATATAGAAAAATAAATGAGATGTTAAGAAATAAACATATATCAGGTTCTATAAATAATGTTGATTCACGAACTTTAATTAATAATATGGATTCAGCAATTAAAAAATATGGTGGTTTAGAAGAAGCAACTAGACTATATAGAGCAGTAAATACCTCCGCATTTACTTTACAAAAATCATCTTATAGAAGATTATTCAAAGGAATTAATGTTAAAGACTTGGATCAGGTTTACAGTGTACTAAAAGTTTTAGAGGGCAAAAAATTTGGTGACCTAGGATATATGAGTACATCACCAGGCTATAGCACATCATTTGCAAAATATCAAGAATTTCCTATAATATTAGATATAGCAGCTGAAGAAGGTGCTTCTGGAGCTTACATAAACCAAATTTCAAAATATTACAATAATGAAAATGAGTTTTTATTGTCACGAAATACAAAACTAGAAATGGTTGAAGTTATGCCACCAGCAAAAGATATAAATGGGTTAGAAAAAATTGTGATTAAGTGTGTAATAAAATAAATATAGATTGGAGTAATATCATGTTTGAAGACAAAGACAGAGAAATACCAGAAGTTGAATTTACTTTTGAAGAGGAACAAAAAGATGAGGAAGAACGCAATAAAGAAATAGAAGAATTAATAAAAAAAAGAAATGAATTGTTATCTTCTATGGGAATTGAAATTCCTCAAACTTCCGAAGATGAGCCAGATGAAAAAGATAGTGATTATCCCCGGCACAGAAGATAGGAAGAACAGATATGAATAACAAAATGAGGGCAGGAATAATAGGCTTTGCTGTAGGAGATGCCCTAGGAGTACCAGTAGAATTTTTGAACAGAACTTTGCTACAAGCACAACCTGTTAGGGATATGAGGGGATATGGAAGTCATAGAGTACCAGAAGGAACTTGGAGTGATGATACTTCACTTATGCTTGCAACAATGGATTCAATTAAAGATAATGGAGAAGTTGTTTTTGAAGATATAATGTATAAATTTACTGAATGGGTTGATTATGCAAAATATACAGCAACAGATGAATTGTTTGATATAGGAATTTCTACTAGTAAAGCTATATCAAACTATCAACACGGAATAAAAGCTACTAACTGTGGAATGAGGGGCATAAACGAAAATGGTAATGGTTCTTTAATGAGAATTTTACCATTTGTATATTATTTAAAATTTTCTGATCTTTCTGAAGAAGAAAAAACTACATTAATAAATCAAGCTTCGTCATTAACCCATGCTCATGAAATAAGCCAATTGGGTTGCAAAATATATTCGGATTATTTAACTTTATTATTGGATGGCGTTGATAAAGTAAAGGCATTAGAATCATTAAAAAACATTGATTACAATAAATATTATACAAGCGAAAGCATTAACATATATAAGAGAATTTTAAAAGAAGACTTAAAAAGATTAAGTATTGATCAAATAAAATCTACTGGATACATAGTGGATTCATTAGAAGCAAGCTTATGGTGTACTGTTAATAATGATACCTATGAAAATGCAGTTATTACAGCAGTTAATCTTGGAAATGATACCGATACAATAGGCGCAATAACTGGTTCATTAAATGGCGTTATATATGGTGAAAATAATATACCTGAAAGATGGAAAAATAAATTAAAGAAAAAGGATTATATAGAAGAATTATCTGATCAATTTATAAACACAATATCTTGTCAAAACAAAATAAAGCGTTAAGAGATTAAATACGTATAACTATATAAAAATAAACTGTGATAGAATTATTTGCAGTTTATTTTTATTATAATTATAAACGTAAAATACTGTCAATAAAGTTGCCTTGTAAAACAACATATGATATACTTCAAATAGATATAGAATATGATAAATGTTCTACTATCAAGTAAAAAATATAGGGAGGTCAAATTTTATGGCAATGACAGGATTTAATCCAGATGAAGTAAATTCATCAATCAATTCAGTAAAATCAGCATATGAAGCTTTAATCAGAGCTTTAGGAGATGATATGCAAAATCAATTTGTTGGAGGAATGGCTGATAAATGGGCTTGTAGAAATGCACAAAGTTTTTTCAATGATGCATTCAAACCATCAGTTGATAGTTTAATTAGTAGTTCAAATCAAATTTTTGAAAGTATAGTAAGTGCAATGAATGCTGCAGGTCAAGCATGGGCTGAACAAACAGATGCAAATTATTCACCAGTATCATTCTCAGCTATCAACAAAACTATGGATACAAGTGTAATCCAAGAAAACATTGGTGGAGTTAGAGGAATTGATTTAGATACTGCAACAGGAGTAGTAGCAAAATTACCAACTATAGCAGAATCAGCAAAAAATGCATTAACTCAAGCTCAACAAGCAGTTCAAAGCTGTGGTTTCATAGGTGGTGGACAAGCAGAAAGTCTAGTAAATGCATTAGGAGTTGTAAAGAGTAAAATTGATGCAGCAACTGGTGAAATATCTAACGAAACAAAATCATATATGGATCAAACTATTGCTGAATACTCTAATACAGAAGGAAAAGTATCAGAAGCTTTCAGTGCTAATAACTAAAAACATTTGGAAAATATTTTTTCCAAATATATGGGAATTTACGCTATCATTTAAATTTCCATATATTTGGAATGGGGAGAATAATCATGCAAATAAAAACTTCAGAAATAATTAATGAAATTCAAAACCTAAAAAATATTATTGATAAATATGAAAATATCAAAAATAATATCTTTAATGAACTAAAAAAATGTTCAGAATTTTGGAATGATGGGAAATCCGTCCTTTTTTTTGATTCATTAAAGTATGAAAAAATGCATGTAGATGAAACTATCCAAGAAATGAAAAAAGTTCATGATATATATAGATATTTATATGAAAAATATATTGAAATAGGCAATGAAATAAAGTATGAGTTAACATCAAAGGATAGTATAATTATTGCGTTAAATAATTATATAAATAGATTTGATGTCATAATAAGAAAATATAACTCTTTAGACCTAAGTTTCTGTCCAGAATCAATTATAATAGAGCAACAAAAGAATAATCTATTACATACTAAAAATTTATTAATTGAAACAAAAAATAATATTAACAATACCTTTCAAAATATAGATAATATAGAGAAATATGTTAAAGATAAAATCAATGAAATAAATATTACAATCATAAATGAATATAACTAAACATATTAGGAGGTCAAAATGAACAATAAATTTTTAGATCCAGAACAGGTCAATCAAATCATTAATATAACAAACTATTATAAAAAAGAAGAAGGCGTTTTAACTAGCGAATTAAAAAATTCATTTAATTCTATAAAATATACGTATATTTCTGATAACAGTGAAAAAATTACTAATATTATGGATTCAATATCAAATAAAACAAATAAATTGCTAAAAAAGAGTAGTGAAGACATATATATATTACAGAAAGCATTAGAAACATATAATACAGCCAAAGATATCACAAAATCAATATTTGAAAATATTAACTAAGGAGAGTAAAATATGACAGAGGATGAAATTACAAGACATAAATATCTAATATTAAGAAATAATTTAGTTAATATTGATAATGAATTAAAGAATTTATTAGATGCACATGATAATATTGTTTCTATGCTTGGAGTTAATTTTATCATAAATAATGAAATGATTGAACACGAGGCATTTGAAAGAATAAAAAGTAATATTTTAAATGTAGATACGGAAATCACTATGAATTTAATTCCGGCTATAAACGATAAAATTTCTTAATCTTTAGAGAATAATATATAGTGTTAGTGTAGAATAAGTGTGGAGATTTACCACCTAAAAAATAAGAATTATAATTTAAGTTAATTGTAAGGTCTGAAGAGTAGATAGTCAATATCTATTCTTTTTTTAATTATATAAATTTCTTGTCTAATTGCAGTTAATTCTTTTAATCTATTGTTTTCAGATGCATTATCAAGTATTGGTAAGTTAGTGCTTATCTTATATTCTAAGGAATGATTTGAAGTTAGTTTTTGATCATACTTAATATTACATAGTTTTTTTATATTGATATTTATTTCTTTATAATTATTATTTCTATATTTTAAATTGTAATAATCTTCTATAGTTAATTCATGCTTATTTGCATGATAAACAAGTAATTTCGATTTGTTTTTTAATCCTTGTTCAGCAAAACCATAAGGTGAAGAAGTAATATATCTAGCGAAAGCTTGATTAACATGACCTTCCATAGAACAATGAACTTTATAATCTTTGTCTTTTTGATTTTTGATTCCTTCTATATTATTTAATATATAATTTTGGTATTCAATCATGTGTTTTTTTGCTCAGGGTATTTTTCTATTTGATATTTAACTAGAGTTTTAAAATCATCTAATAAATCATTTCTAATATAATCATCAGCTATATTTATAAGTTTTATATCATCTTTAAAGATGTATTTTAAGTGTTTTTTAATATAATGAAATGAATCAAGAACAAACCTTGCATTAGGAAAACAATTAGTGTAGTTTTTAATACCAGGAGCACCATCCCCAGATACAAATATAACTTTAAATTTATCAATATCATATTTTTTATTTACATAATCAAATATTACTTCCCATAATTCTTCGTATGTTAGTTTGGAAGAAGCAAAATAACGAATATTTTTAAGCTTTTTTCTTTTTACAAATCTTCTTCATATCCTTCATGAACAATTGCACAAGGGCATATTTTATTGCCACCATGTTGAATGTTAGCATGTATTTCATCCATTTCAATATATAAAGTATCAGGTTGAACGGTTGATCTGACGATAGATTCATTAATAGAACCATCAAGAACTTTAATATTTTTAGAAACAGTACTTCTTGAAACTTGAGTGTTTCTTAAAGCGTGACGAGAAGATTGACTCATATTTTCATCCATTGCATATTTAATTAATTGATATTCAGCTTCATTTGTGAGTCTTTGATAAGGTTTAAGATATTAAGTATTTCTCTTAATAAAACAAATCTTTCTTTAGTTTTCTTATTAATATAAGCAGTTGAATTTATTGAAATAATCCCAATAGAAGTTATTAAAGTACGTTTTCTTGTTTCCCTAATATTATATATTAGTTTTCTTTGTTTGCTTTTTTTAAATTGTTCATCTAAATAATTAAGAAAAGATTCATACAATTTAATAGTAAATAAATCTCCAACATCCCTTATTTTACTTTCTAAGTTAAATGGATTTAAATTATTTTTAAAAATTTGATTAAAATTATTAGTAATTTCGTTAATTAGTGGTATAATTTTCATACGGTTAAAACCTCGCTTTCTATTGTTTTTTGACAACTCAATTATAAAGCATTTTTTAGGTTTTTAACCGTTTTTTTATTCTATAGGGGTTTTGTTTTCAAATCTCCACACTTTGGAAACACTATCCCCCTGAATGTAAAATTTGACAAAATATCAAAAAAGTGTTATAATTAGCACACATTTAAGGGGGAAAAGGAAATGTTAGAAGGATTAAAAAAATTTGTAAATTGGAATAATGGTACTATAACTGAATTATATGATTTTATAGATGTATATGAAGAAAGAGCTATAGTGGATGCTGATGAAGACATAAAATATTTAGTTCAAAAACTATTTAATGTTGTATTTAAACAAGCTGATTTAAGAATGTCACAAATTTCAAAGACATATTGTACATTAGCGCTTGCTAGAATGTCTAGTGATGTTACTAGAAATAGTAAGAATTGTGATAGTGAATCAAAAGCCTTAATTCAGTTATTACTTGGTAGTTATCTAGATATTTATAAGTCAATCTATAAAAAAGATGATGGTGAAATAGATCAAGAAGTTGAAAAAATCTATTATATTGAAACAACAACTCCAAAACCAAAGAGTAAAGAAGAGTTAGCACAATTATATAATAAAATCACAAAAGTTATGAATGATGAAAAATTTGATATTTATGAACAAGGTCTTGATGAAGAAAAACTAGCACCATTATATGACAATGTTTTAAATGGCGAAAGACCATGCCATATGCTATCTGCAAATTATTTAGAAGTATTAGAAAAAGAAAACAGACAATTTAGATTAAATTCTTGTTTATAATAAAAACAGAAAACTAGTTATATAAGAAATTTATAACTAGTTTTTAATTATAAAGACAAAAAAAGAAGACATTTAACAGAAAACATGTTAATATGTAAATATAAGGAGGTAAAATAATGAATTCAGATTACGCATATGTACACTTTACTCAACCAATTAAAGAAAGTGATCAAACTATAAATGGAGAATTGGTTCAATTAAATTCCCCAATTTTAGAGGGTGAAACTAATTTGATGGGTATATCAGAATACAATAGATTTCAAAATGACTTTCCAGATCGTATTAAAGGTGAAATTATTAAAGAAGATAATCTATTAAACGTTTTAAATGCCTTATATGATAATTTAGGTAAAGATATTGAAAACATATCACAGGTAGATGAAGCTACAAGAACTAAATTTGAACAATTAGGTAATACTTTAGATTTTGTTAATGCAATGGAAAGTAATCAACAATCATATAAAAGTGAAGTAGAAGATTTAGCTAATAAATTATATCTTGTACAAAATCGAGTTAGGGCAGCACAAAGAAGTAAGACTCATCAAAATGGTCGCTCTATGTAAATAAAATATAAGCAAAAGGTATCCATTATGGATACTTTTTTTGTTCTATTATTTAAAACATTATCATATATTTGTTACTGTCAAGGAGAAAATATGAAAATATCTTTACCAGTTTATTCTAAAGGAGAAGAAGTAATAAATAGTATGACACATGGAGTAGGAGCAGTATTATCGCTAATAGGAACATTTGTAGTAACTAATTTGACAAAAGAAAAAATATCTTTAATTTCAGGACTTATCTTTTGCATATCTTTATTCTTATTATATACCGCATCTGCTATATACCATGGATTACCAAAAAGTTCTAAAATAAAAAGAATCATGAGAGTAATAGATCATTGTAATGTTTTTATTTTAGAAGCAGGAACATTTACACCAGTTTGTCTTATCGCTTTATCAGATAAAATAGGTATAGTATACTTTTATATTATATGGTTAATAACAATTATTGGAATAATCATAAATATAATCGATGTAGATAAATATGAAAATATATCTCTAATATTACATTTAATAATGGGATGGTCAGTACTATTCGTATTTAATAAATTATTAAGATCTTTAAATATAGAAGAATTAAGATATCTTTTTGGTGGGGGATTATTTTATACAGTAGGTTCTTTTCTATATTATATAGGTTCAACAAAAAAATACATGCATTCAATATTTCATATATTTTGTTTATTAGGATCCTATTATCATTTCCTATTGGTATATAGTTTACTAAAATAAAAAACATAGCGTAAAGCCATGTTATTTTTGTATATCGAACATCATACCCTTATAATATTTCCAAGCTAATATTCTTAGTGAAAGCTTATTAATTTGTTTCTCACTAATAGTACCATCATTAACAGCTTTTTTTATTTCGTCAAAACTCTCCTTGTAATTAGTAACCATAATTAAATCATTACCAGCAAGAATAGCCTTAACAGTCTTATTAGGAATTGAACTAACAGCACCCATATCTAAGTCATCCGTTGTAATTATACCGGAATAATCCAAACTGCCTCGTAATAAATTATGTACACTTGGTGAAAGAGAAGCAGGGTTATTAGCATCCATACTCTTAACTATATTATGACTAACCAGAATATTTTCTGCTAAAGCATCAATACCAGCCTCAAAAGGAGGTAAATCATTTCTAACTATACTCTCATAAGTTCTATTATCAACAGAACTATTATAATGAGTATCAGTATTATTACCATATCCAGGGAAGTGCTTCAAAGTATAAGAAACATGAGTCTTTTTACTAGCTTCTATTACAGTCTTAGCATATTCAGCAGTAGCAGCCGTATTTTCTCCTAGGGATCTGTCATACATATAATCAGAAGAATTAGTAGTCACATCAACAACAGGGGCCAAATTAAGATTAATACCCAGATTATTTAAAAAATCACTCTTATTTATAGTATCCTCCTTAATAGCTGAAAGACCACCACTATTATATAGTTCTTTAGAAGACTTAAACTTAGAACTAATTAATTTAGGATTACTACTAGCCCTAACAACCTTTCCACCTTCCTCATCAACCGCCGTTAAATAGGGAATACGAGCTCTTTTCTGCAAATTACCAATCATAGTTTTAACATCATTTTCACTCTTATCCTTAAAATCATTCTCATAAAAAACAAATCCCCCAAAATTATACTTAGATAACTCATCAATATAATTATCTCCTGGATATCTTACAAGTAATAGTTGTGCAATCTTATCATCTAAAGACAAAGTATCAATCTTTTGTTTAGCAAGTTTATAAAACTGACTAAAAATACCATTATCAGAAGAATACTCAGGAATAGATTCATAATCCTCAGAAACTGGAACAGTAGAAAAACTAACAATAGAAGCATTTTGTAAAGAACTAGTATTACTTAAGACACCAGTATATGAAATAACTATTTGACTACCAACATCAAAATCCAAATCATTATTCTTGAAAGTATAAATCAAATTATTACTATCCTGTACCACAACTCTAGAACTACTCTTACTAAGGACACAAACATTTAACTTATTAGTTTTAGAAACATCATCTTTTTTAGTAAAATGTGATAAAGCTACAAAAGATGCTAATAATATAGTTATACCCAAAATACCAAAAAATATTTTCTTTTTCATAAAAATTCACCTACCGATAAAATTATATTTTATTAAAATAAGCAATATGAACGAATTATAAAATAATACTTAAGTATATTTATAACAATATATGGAAATATTAATAACAAACTATTAAAAAAATAGTTTAGATATAAATTTAATTTTTATTAAAAAATTTTATTTACCAGTTGAAAAAAGTAAAATTTTGTATTATCATTAATTGTGATAATAGGGTAGGGATTATAATGTAGTATATCTCATTAGTATATTTATCTGACCTAATTATTATGAGTCCATATGGACATTGCAACTAGCAAAACAGAAGATAATATAAAATTTTATATGGAGGTGAGAAAAAGATGAAGAAGGAAAACAGTCGTACTAACTATATTGTAATAGCATTATTGGTATTAGTAATTGGAATTAGTATTGGTTATGCTGCTTTATCAGCAACATTAAATATTAATGGTTCTTCAACAATTGGTAAGGCATCTTGGGATGTACATTTTGCTAATATAATTGAAACTGCTGGTGGAGTAACAGCTACTAAGGCAGCTACTATTACATCTGGTAATGCAACTGAAGTAACTTATGATGTAACTCTTGCTAAACCAGGAGATTACTATGAGTTCGAAGTTGATGTAGAAAATACTGGTACATTACCAGCAAAAATCTCTACAGCACCAACATTAGGTGGAGTATCTGCTGCACAAGACGTATATTTGAATTATACAGTTAAATGGAAAGATTCAAATGCTGATCCTGCAACAGGAGACGAAATCGCAGCTGGAGATAAAAAAACAGCAGTTGTTAGAATAGAGTATGATAAAAATGTAAGTTCTGATCAATTACCTACAACAGGTGAAACATTAGCATTAACATTTTCTATGAACTTTGTTCAAGCATAAAAAAGTAATTAACTACTCAATACTGAGTAGTTAACTCGTTCAATAAGGATTTATAAATTAAAATGGAGGATTATATATGAACAATGAAAAAAAAGGACGTGGCAGTTTTATTGCAATTTTAGTTCTAGTATTAGTACTTGGAATTAGTATTGGTTATGCTGCACTATCAACTACATTAAATATTAATGGATCAACAACAATCGGAAAATCATCATGGGATGTACATTTTGCAAATGTTATCGAAACAGCTGGTGGAGTAACAGCTACTAAAGCAGCAGCAATCACAGCAGGACAAACTACAGAAGTAACTTATGAAGTTACATTACCAACACCTGGAACTTTCTATGAATTTACAGTAGACGTAGTAAATGCAGGAAGCTTAGATGCTAAATTATCAGCAGATGCTACAGTTGAAGGAGTAAGTGCTGCTCAAGCTGTATATACAAAATACTCAGTAGTATGGAGTGATACTGGTGTAGCACCAAAAACTGGAGATGTAATCACAGCAGGTCAAAAGAAAACTGCAAAAGTAAGAGTTGAATACAATAAAGATGTTACTGCTGCTCAATTACCAACAACTGATCAAGTATTAACATTAACAGCTTCAATGAACTTCATTCAAGCATAATAAAATAGAGAAATAATAAATAGGAGTTAGAAATGAAAAAGAAGAAAAATTCAAGTTTCGTAGTAATAGCCTTATTATTAATAGTAACTATTAGCATCGGTTATGCTGCATTATCAACAACATTAAATATCAATGGTACATCAACAATTAAAACACAAACTTGGGATGTACACTTTGCAAACGTAAAAGCAACAACTACTACTGGTGCAACAGTAACAAAAGCACCAACGATTACTGAAGGAAAAACAACAGAAGTAACTTATAATGTTGCTCTAAATCAACCAGGATCAGTATATGAATTTACAGTAGATGTAGTAAATGGTGGTACAATCGCTGCTAAAACATCAGCAATACCAACATTGGGGGGAAATACACAACCTACAATCTTTAATTATACAGTTACTTGGTCTGATGGATCACCTATTACTGCAAATACAGCATTAGCAGCTGGAGATAAAAAAACTGTAAAAGTAAGAATCGAATATAAGAAAGATATTACAGCAGCTCAATTACCATCAGCTGATACAGCATTATCATTAACTTGTTCAATACCATACGTACAAGCTTAATAAGAAAACAGAGGAGGTAAAAATATGAGAGAAATTAAAAGAAAAAGCTATATTTTACCTATCTTTGCTTTAGTAGTTGTAATATTATCTGTAGGTTATGCTGCTATCACAGCGACACTAAACATTACAGGTACATCAACAATTACTAAAAACACTTGGAATATTCATTTTCAAGACTTATCAGTAACCAGTGGAAGCGTAACAGCTGCAACACCAGCAGCGATTACAACTAATAATCATGCTGAAATAACATATACTGTAACACTTCCAAAGCCTGGGGATTTCTATGAATTTACTGTAAACATAGTAAATGCTGGAACAATCGCTGCCAAAACATCAGCAGCCCCAACATTATCAGGAAATACTCAAAGCGCTGTTATGACTTATACGGCAACATGGTCAGATGGAACAGCAATTGCTCCCAATACAACCTTAGCAGCTGGAGCCAGTAAGAAAATGAAGTTAAGAGTACAATATAGGAAGGACATAACATCTTCTCAATTACCAACAGCAGATACAACATTAACACTAAAATTTTCTTTGCCAATAGTACAGGCGTAAAAATAGGAAGGAATTAATTATGAATAAGAGTAAAAAGAAAAGTAGTTTTGCTGTCCCATTACTATTATTGTTAGTAATCAGTATTAGTATCGGTTATGCTGCATTATCAACAACATTAAATATTAATGGTACATCAACAATCAAAAAACAAACTTGGAGTGTATATTTTGATACATTAACAGTAACTAGTGGAAGTGCAACAGCAACAACACCTGCAGCAGTAGATACTGGAAAAACAAAAGTATCATATGCAGTAACATTAAATACTCCAGGACAATTCTATGAATTCACAGTAGCAGTTAAAAATGCTGGTACATTAGGAGCTAAATTAAGTGCTGCTCCAACAAAAGGAGGATTAAGCACAACTCAAGCAGTATATACAAACTATACAGCAGTATGGACTGATACATCAAAAGCACCAGCAGCAGGAGATACAATCGCTGCCGGAAAATCAAGATCAGTTAAAGTAAGAGTTGAATACAAAAAAGATATTACAGCAGCTCAATTACCAACAGCAGATCAAGCATTATCATTAACATACGCAATGAACTTCGTTCAAGCATAATTTAAATAAGAAATACTACTCGGTATATCCGAGTAGTAGACTTATTATTTGTTATATATATTAATTTTTTAGTTAATATATATAAGAGATAAAACAAGTATCATAGGAGTAGATAATATGCAAAAAAAGAATATAAAAAGTGGGTTATTATTATCGGTGTTACTAGTATATGTATTTATCTATAGATTCATAATTCTAAAAAGTTATTTAAAATATTCAGAATCATTAACCGCAGCTTTGATAATTTTATTAACTGGAATCGCCATATTAATATTAGGCTTTCAAAAAGATAAAGAAAATAGAATCAAAAAATACGTTACTAAAATGACACTAACAATTATAGTCGTATTCTTTGCAATATCATATGCAGCAGGATTAGTAGTAGGTTTCTTAAAGAATGCTTACTCATTAAATGCTACATCAATTATTGATAACACTTTTGCTCCCATAGTCATAATTATTTGTACTGAATTATTTAGATATGTCTTAATAAGTGGTAACAAAAATAATAAAATTATGACTGTCTTAACAACAGTGGTAGTTATTTTGTTTGAGTTAGCTCTAAATGTCAAAGGAATAGATCCAAGTGATTTAACAGGAACATTTAAAACAACAACAGCACTTATATTACCGATTATCTCTAAAAACCTAGTCTTAAGTTATTTATCTTATAAAGTAGGATTTAAACCGGGACTAGCTTATCGCTTAATAATGGACATCTACGTATACATAATGCCAATAATACCAGATTTAGGCGACTATCTAAATTCCATGATTGGAATAGGATTACCATTCATACTATACATATATACATCACGAGCCTTAAATGAATATTATAATGGAATAGAAAGAGAATATCGAAAAGAAACATTTAAAATAGCTGATATACCAGTAGTAGCATTCATTGTAGTATTAGTATGTTTAGTTTCAGGATTCTTCCCATATTACCTAATAGGAGTAGGATCAGGTTCCATGTATCCTAAAATAAAAAAAGGGGATGCCGTTATAATACATAAAATAAAAAGCGCTAAAGAATTAAAAGTAGGACAGGTAATAGCCTTCAAATCAGGAAATAAAGTATACGTACATAGATTAATACAGATTGAAGAAAAAGATAATAAAGTTTATTATCGTACAAAAGGTGATGCTAATAATACACCAGATTATATGGATTTAACTATAAAAGATGTCAAAGGAATAGTAAAATTTGATGTGCCATATATAGCTTATCCAAGTGTATATTTATCAGAATTTATGAGTAAGGAGAAAAAAGGATGAAAAGAGAAGTAAAGATAATATTAATAGTATTAGTATTAATAGGAGCATTAGGATTAACATATTACATGTTTTCTAAAGATTTAATGACATATGCCATAGTCTTTGGAGCAATAAGTTTAGTAACTTTAATATTCTTAATTGTATTTATTAGAAATACAAGAAGTGAGGAATCTATTTATAAAAGTACTCTAAGAAAGATATTAAAAAATTATGATGCTATTCTAGTACAAAGTTATAACTTTCCTAAACTAAGTGGAAAAAATATTATTAGAGTAACTAATTTAGAAGATTTGATGGATGCTCAATTAGAGTTAAGAAAACCTATTTATTATATGATTGAAGGAGAAGATTCTTGTTCATTTGTATTACTAGATAATACTGAAGCATGTATCTATATATTAAAGAAGAATGATGAAGTAGAATCACCATTGGAATTAATAATAGCTGAATATGAAAAACATGCTGATATTGATGAAAGTCTTCTAGCAGATATAGAAAGAACAACAATTATAAAATTAAGCAACATGAAATCTTTTAGGGTATCTCCAATAAAGAAGAAAACTAAAGTAATTGATGAAAGTCAAATAGAAACATTATAAAAGTTTAAGCTAGGTACTAAGAGAGGTGATAAAATGAAGAAAATCAGAAGAAAAGTTAATAAGCCATTATTATATTTTGTTTTCTTCGTTTTTGCTAGTGTAACAGTAGGTTATGCTGCATTATCAACTACTCTTAGTATTACTGGTAAAGGTACACTTTCTAAAAATAGTTGGGATATTCATTTTGAAAATTTAGTAATAGTAGATAATGGTGCTAGTGTAGTAACAACAGCACCTACAATTGATTCTACTAAAACGAAAGTATCATTTAATATCACTTTAAGCAAACCAGGTGATAGTTATGAATTCACAGTTGATGCTGTAAACAAAGGTACAATAGATGCCATGTTATCAGGATTTTCAACTACTTCCTTAACAGCAGATCAACAAAAGTATTTAACCTATACAGTAACTTATAGTGATGGTGCAACTATCTCAACCAAAGATTATTTAAAAAAAGGAACAAGTGAAACAATAAGGGTAAGAGTAAGATTTAAAGATGATTTGTCAGCAACAGATCTGCCATCATCAGCAGAAACACTTAATTTAACTGCAACACTTGTATATGTTCAAGCAGATTCAACTGCCAAAGCCAGATCAACACCAAGTATTCTTTGTAAAAGAGCCACTACATTACATGTTGAAATATGTAACATAGGTTCACCATGCTCAGATGCAGGATACGGTAGAACTGGAATTTCATATGGTCAATTTGGGACATCAGGAAAATTAACCGCTGGCGATGCTTTTGATTGTGATGTTAATGGTGATGGAACATATGATGCATCTTCGGAGAGGTTTTATTATTTGACAGACTTAAATAACAATACTGCCGTTCTTATTTATTATACGTACAAATATACAGGAAAAATTTCATACGGTGGTGCTCCAAATACTTATTATAATAGTAATTATTTACCGAGCTTTTATACAAAGGCTGGTCCTGTAACTGCAGTTCTTTCACTGCCAAAAGAGTCAGAATGGCCAAATGTTAGTTTAGTAAATCCTATAAGGAATATCACAAATGGAAATGGTACTGTCGTAGTATCAGGATTTAGTTATTCGGGATACGCGGCAAGATTACCAAGTAAGAATGAGATAGTTGCATCATGTCCAACAAGTGAGACACTACATGGAATTGATAAGTGTATATTTTTACTTGAAAATAGTAGGTATTATAATATAGGTTATCCTGTAAATTCAATTTTGACCGAAACTATATATGATGACTCAACTGCATATGTAATAGATGCACAAAACAGGCAAATTCAATCAACTGTTGGCGGCGGATTAAAACCAGTTATAGAAGTTCCAAAAACAAGGATGAGTTATTAAATATATAAAAAATCGAGCAGCATAGATATAAACTATGTTGCTTTAAAAATTTATATTAATAAAAACAATTATATTATCTAAACATATTGAAAAAAATTGCAAAAAAAAGTATAATAATAATATCGTAGATAATAGGGTACTATAATAATGAGTTTAATAGTAGGAGGGAAAAGTGTGAGAAGAAGAATAAGAAGAAATCATTTCTATTTCGTTATTATCTTAATTCTTTTTGCAAGCATAGGTGTAGGCTATGCTACTTTGATGTCTACTATTAGTATTAATGGTACAACACAAATAACGTCAGCTAAATGGGATGTACATTTTGCAAATTGTTTAGTAGGTACAAATACAAGTGGAAATTACGCCCAACCATCAATAACCGACAATGGTACAAAATTAACTATATCAAAGATTGGATTAAGTGCAGGAACAGAAGTTGAATATTATGTAGATGTAGT
>FR890372.1:16368-16527 GCA_000432835.1 Clostridium sp. CAG:417
TTTAATACTCCAATAAAAGAAAATGATTTATTAAAAGCCGGTACAAGTGAAAGAATTAGAATATTAGTAGTTTATAGTGATGATAAAACATTAGCTCCAACAACACAACAAACAATTTCTAATCTAACATTTAGACTTGATTATGTTCAGGATAAAGGA
>FR890372.1:16598-19269 GCA_000432835.1 Clostridium sp. CAG:417
CTCTTCATACCGGTACTGTAGGTACTAGCACAACAACAGTAAACTATGGTCAAATTGGAACCAGTGGAAAGTTAGCTAGTGGAGACGCTTTTGATTGTGATGTTAATGGTGATGGTGTATATGATGCAGCGAAAGAAAGATTCTATTATGTTACTGATTTAAGTGGAGTATCAAACACCGCGGTTTTAATATTTTATGGTAACTCAAGTTCCTATGGTGTTTCTTTAAATAATAGAACCTACTATGCTTACTCAGGAAATAATTATAGTGGACCACTTACCGCAATAACTCAATTACCAACAACAACAGCCTGGCCAAGAGTTGGTTTGATTAAGAAAACATCACAAATATATAACGAAGAAGGAGGAACTACAGCAGCATATTCAATCAACACTATCACAACACATAATTTACCAAGGTTCACGTACACAACAGCGGCACGTCTACTTACATATCAGGA
The DNA here is from genome assembly GCA_000432835.1 of Clostridium sp. CAG:417. Taxonomy (GTDB): domain Bacteria; phylum Bacillota_I; class Bacilli_A; order RF39; family UBA660; genus CAG-417. The sequence goes on from FR890372.1 coordinate 17,059, forward strand.
ATATGGAAAAATAACTGATAAAAGTTTCTTATGGGAAAACTTTGATGGACAATATGCTGATTGTATATGGCTAAATACACCAGTATCATCTACAGGACAGAGTAATGCAGTATATGCGATTGATAAGCCAACTAGCAGTGTAATAGCTCCCATGCCAAATGACGGAGCAAGTACATTTTGTGGAGTAAGGCCTGTAATAGAGGTACTAAAAACAGATATGATATATTAATAAAGGAGGACATCTAATGAGAAAAAAACAGAAACACTATTTATCTATAATAATAATATTAATATTATGTATAACTATTGGATATGCCTATTTATCTAGTACACTTAATGGAGAAATAACCACTGTAAATATTTATCCCGTAACTAGAAAATGTCAAAGAGCAAAAACACTTCACTCAATTACTTGTACTAGTTCTAGTACTGAGGGCTATTGTAAGGCTGGAAGAAGAAAAGATTCAATAACTTTTGGCCAAATAGGAACTAGTGGAAAATTAGCTAGTGGAGATGCCTTTGACTGTGACGTAAATGGCGATGGTATATTCAACGATGCCGCAGAAAGATTTTATTACGTTTCAGATTTAAATTCCTCCACTGCAATTTTAATATATTATACTTATACTAATAGATATCCTTATAATGCTCAAACTTCAAATTCTTATAGTGGTCCAATAACTGCTGTTGGTGCATTGCCAACAACAACAAAATGGTCAAATATCAGTTTAGTTCAAAAAACCAGCCAAATCTATAATCATTCTGGTGGAACAACCGTTGTAGATTCTTCCAATAAAACTCATACACTTCCAAAGTACACATACACTACAGCGGCACGCCTTCTCACACTGACTGAGTATAATAAGATAACAAATACAGATATATTTTGGGAAAACTTTGGTAATATGGATCCAAACTGTGTCTGGCTAAACACCCCATTAGCATCAGGAGGAGGCTCACAGGTTATGGCAGTTTATAATCCGGCATATACATCAATCGCAACTATGCCTTATAGTGTATCAACATCATGTGCAGTCAAACCAGTAATAGAAGTTTCAAAGGGTTTAATAGTCTACTAATGGGATTTGTAAACTATAATGATAGTTGGCGCAAATATTTATTAAGAAGCAATGCTTCTTTTTTTGTATTAGAATAATAATTTAAAAGATGGATTATGTACAAATAATTCTAAGTGTTAAGTAAATAAATTTAGTCGCACAAATTATATAAATTGTGGATAAAAAAATTGACATGGGGGGGGGTAGTTTTATAATAAATATAAGGTAGAAAGAAGTAGAAACTAAAATTTTGTGGATAAAATATTTGGAGGGTAAAACTATGAGAAAAATCAAAAGAAAATCCAGGCGTATAATATTTTATTTTGCTTTTTTTATTTTTGCTGGAGTAAGTATAGGTTATGCTGCCTTAACTACCTCTCTAAATATAACAGGACAATCAACTCTTTCTAAAAATTCATGGGATGTTCATTTTGAGGATGTGAGAGTTTTAAATAATTACACAGCTGATCGATCAAGTAGACCAACTATAGATTCCACACAAACAAAAATAACTTTTAGTTTAAAATTGACAACGCCTGGACAATTTTATGAAATCAGTACTGATGTAGTTAATAGTGGAACAATAGATGCCATGTTATCAACTATATCTAATAATTTAACAACATCTCAAAAGAAGTACTTGAAGTATAGTGTTAAATACATAGATGGTGCTTCAATGAATAGAAAAGATTATCTCAAGAAAGGCACTAAACAAAGAATTAAAATAAAAATATATTTCAAAAAAGATATTACGGCATCAGATCTTCAGGCAACTACTAACAGCATATCTATTGCGATAAATTTAAAATATTTACAGGCTGATAGTACTGCTCATGAAAGAACTAAAGCAAGTATTGTATGTAAGCGAGCAACAGCTCTTGAAACAGCCACATGTTCTAGAACAAGTAGTGGATGTTATGCCGCGGGATATTATAATGGTGGTTCAAAGGGGACAACAACAATAACCTATGGTAACTTGGGTACGAGTGGAACACTTTCACCAGGGGATGCCTTTGATTGTGATGTTAAAGGCACAGGCACTACTAACAGATTTTATTATTTAACAGACCTTGATAGCACAACTGCCATTTTATTATCAAGTACATTTTCTTATAAAAACTTTTCAACACTTGGTAATCAGGCACCATATGTC
>FR890373.1 GCA_000432835.1 Clostridium sp. CAG:417
ATAGGAAACTCGAACTTTTCGAGTTTAAGTAATACAGACTAACTAGAAATAGTTAGTTTTTTTGTACTTAAATTTTGAAAGGATGAGTGATTATATATGCTAAATATTGAAACAAAAGAATTAAAAATAAGTGATGGTGCATTTCTATTTGAATATTTAACATTAACAAATTCATCACTCATTATTTTAAATTAACTTGGAATCTTTATTTTAAATCCATCAAACATTTCATATTGCGTTTCAATGTTATTACCCTTATTAGTAGTAATGACAAATGTGTTTTCAATTTCACTTAAATTTTCCGTTTTTGTAATATTTGATATTGTTATAATTGCCTAAATAATTAAAACTACTATGCTAATTATCAAGCATACATTTAAAATTTTTGTATTGTCTTTGTATTCTGGTATTTTCTCTTCCTTTAAATAATATTGATGTTTATTTTTAATATCTAAATCATTCTTTATATCAAGCACTATAATAGGAAGTGCTACAATAATAATTAAAAGTGTACTAATGGTTGTTATATTAAATGGAATCATATTATTTATTGTCAGTATAATATTCGGTATAACTATAATTGCTAATAACAATATAAGTATCATTTCATAAACATAGTAGTTCTTAAATGCCTTATATTCTACTTTGGCACCATCTTTTAACTAATTTCTAATTGGGAACAATAAGACTAATAAAATTATGGCTACTAAAATTATGATTACTTTCTTCTTCACTCTTTACACATCACTTCCAAATTGCAATTTGCATTATTATTTATTTTTACTTTTTATTCATCCACTCAACTGTATCCTTTATCGTATCTTTCATATTTCTATTTTTAAATTTCAACTTTTCTTTAGCTTTTTCATTACTGAAATTAGCATTAGAAGATAGTGTATATAGTGAATACTTTGTAAAAAGTGGAGTTTGTTTCTTTAAATTATAATATACTTCAAAAAAAGGTGCTATTAATTTTGCAAGACCTATTGGTAATACCATTTTAATCTTTTTTCTTCCTTGCACATCACAAATTAAATCGCATAATTCTTTTATTGCAATATATCTATTAGATAAGATATAGCATTCACCATTAATACCATTTTTACAAGCACTAACAACACCATCTGCTACATCTCTTACATCAACAAAATCATATCCACCTTTTACACAAGCAAATAATTTGCCATTTGCGACTTCTTTTATTAATTGTGTTAAGTGACTATTGCCAAAATCATTTGGACCTATAATACCAGATGGATGAATTATACAAGCGTTCAAATTTTTCCCCTTTACTGCATCAATTACATACTTCGCAGCTTCTGCTTTTGTTTTTGCATATAATCCCTCAACATTATCAGGGTTAAAATTAGTTATTTCTGTTATTAATTCATTGTTAGGTGGCTCTGGGATTGCATGCACACTACTAATATAGATAAGTTTTGCTTTTGACTCTATTACCTTATCTACTATATTTTTAGTTCCATTAACATTAACATTATAAACAAGTGGATTGTATTTTGATTTTATATATACTACTGCAGCACAATGAATTACAAAAACTTCTTTTCCATCAGTATTTTCAAAAATTAATGATAAAGTTTCTTTTTTAGTTACATCACCATAGTAGATTTTACATTTTAATCCTTCAAGTGATTTAATAGAATCGCCTTTTAATACAAAAGCCCTAATTTCATTATCAGCATCTTGTTCTAACTTTCTTATGATGTTATTACCTAAAAAACCATTTGCTCCTGTTATTATATAGATTTTTTTCACAATATTTATCACCTGCCACTCCATTCTAAAAAATAAATCTAAGCTCTCTCTTATATAATTATACCACAATTTCACGATTATTTTTTAAGAAGTATATGAATAGTAAAAAGATTAGTTATATTCCAAACTAATCTCATCAATAAATTGTAATTTGCTATTATTTATTTCTTTTAACAAGTATTACTCCAATTACCGTTATAACAACAATCATAAATGGAGCTACTTTAAAATATACCCACTCAAATGAATGCCATATAGTTCCAATAACTGCCCATTCTGGATTACTATAATCCCAATTTTGATATGGACTACCTAACAGTGCTAATAAGATAAATAATAAAATCAAACAAACATCAGCTATTATTAAAGTATTAACAAATATATTTCTTTTTTGCTTTTGTTTTTTAGATAGTTGTTCATTAATAACCTCTAGTTTCTCTGATATTACCTTTAAGTCGTTTTTTTCCTGTTCATCAATGTTCTCTCCAAGAATTGTACTAACTGGTGTATCAAATACTTCCGATATAGATATTAACATTTCTGCATCTGGAACAGATAATCCTTGTTCCCATTTTGATACTGTTTGTCTTACAACATTTAATTTAACGCTTAATTCTTCTTGAGAAAGTCCTTTATTTTTTCTTAATGTTTTTAAATTATCTTTTAACATTTATAATTTCTTCCTTTCATTAAATAAATTGTATGACAAATACCCTGTTGCTACAAGCAATGCATTTTAACATATCTATTAAACACTGTTACATCATAGCTTTCAACTAATTTATAAATTGTAATTTGTTATTAAATAGTAAATTCAATTGCTACATTGAAAGCTTCGTATTTTTCTTCTTCGTATTCATAGTTAATCCCTTTTATAATTCTGCAAGTCCCTTTTGCAAGTTTACCATACCCATTTTCCCAATTAAGTTCAATTTCTTTACTTTCTTTTGATGAAAGTGGAAAAGCAGGCATATCGAAATTTAATTCAACATTTATTTTATGCCATTCTCCATCTTTTTTAATCTCTATTTCATAAGTATTTCCATATTGGAAATTTTTATCACTATTATTAGTTAAAACTAGAGTTGCACTTTTATTTGTTAATGTTCCTTCTTTAATGGTCAATATACCATCATTTTGGTAAATTTTATTGCTAAATTAAAACATCCAAGATTCATCCAACATTTCTAGTATATATCCAACATTTGGAAGTAAAATAGAACCTTGCAAGCCCTTTAATTAAAAGGGATAAATCGAAAGTATGGTAGAGTGCTTCCATATTTTAACTCAATTTTGCAAGTGCAAAATAAGAAATGATAGCACTATAAATCCTTTATTTATAAGACATTAAATATAATGGTGCTATCAATTCCTTTATCCTGCTTATCATTATTAATTTAAAAGCATAAGTTGCTGTATAAAATAAAACGAGCAATTACTCGTTTTATTTTATACATATTTATTCATATAATTTTGCTTTTATTTTAAATGTTGACTATTTTCTTGTTTATGTACATGACTTTTTATATTTTTTAATATTTCAAATGAATATGGAGCATGAATCATAGGTAATGCTATACGAAAAGAATTATAAGCAAACTCCAAAAAATTACTATTCTCAATATTTTTTTTACTATCCTGATATTCTTCTTCAAATGTTTCTTGTTCTTCTTCTCCAGCATAAATATAATCACCAACTAATGCCCCTATTGAACCATATCTAAAACTATTTCTTTCATCTTCATTTACAACACAAAGTAAATTTAAGTCACTCTTTAAACCACCAAAATAGTTAATTGGAACTGTAATTTCTTTCATTGTTTTTATTTTCAAAATATCATTTTGAGTTATTAAATCCCCAAAATCATCCCCGGTAATTTGTAATTTAATATTGGCAGAATAAAAATCATTATTTCTAACAATAGAACCAGAAATAAATTGATTAGTAGCTTTAAAATTTCTCGCATTAGGTATTATTTTAAAATCTTTGCTAATTTCAATTCCATTATCATCAAAAGACATAATTGATTGACACACTGATTTATTGTAAAATGTTTGATTTAAAAACATTTCATCCGGTTTATTAACATTATAGGAGATAATGCTATTTGAATAATCTTCACCATAAGCATTATATTGACAATAAAAGTTATTTTTAATTGTTATAGTTCCATTGTTTGAATAAGTAATTTCTAAAGACTTACCATTATATTCCAAAATAATATTACTGCCATTTTCTAATGTTTCACTTTTTGCATTGAAATCACAACTTGTTTTATTTAATCTTTCTCTCGTGCTTATCAAAAACTCGTTAATTGCTTTACCAACAATATTTTTTATAGCGATATTAGCATTTGAAAATCCAATATAATCTACTACTTTTTTTAAATTATTTAATAAAACAGGAACCTCATCAGTAATTCCATGTGTTTTAGTAGGGTAATGTGGTGGAAATTTTTGCTGTGTTTCTTCTAAAAGTATTTTAAGCTGAGTAATATCCATTACATTCTTCCTCCAAACTTATTAGGCATTATATTTATATCTGCTGGATTTAACTTTGGAATATCAAATTCAATCATACCAACATAGTCATAATTTGAACCATTATCTATATTATTTTTTCTTCTTTTTACTTCTACCATACTATAACCATAAAATGGTTGCTCCATAGCAAACTTCATTTTTAAATTTTTAAAGTCATCATGAGCCTTTAATGCCTCTTTACTTCTCATAGCAAAAATTTGTTTTTCTTTATGATTTGTTATCAAGAGAAGCTAAAAGAGATATGATTCATAGACTTATATCTATGATAGAAATTAAACGTGATAAAAACTACAATATTGATATTAAAGATATAAAATTCACAGATGAATTTATAAGTAAAAGCAGTAAAGAATACTTAAAATATCTTAATACTATTATGAATGACAATAATATTGGAATTAAATTTCATAAAGAAATTGATGAAATTGAGTTAAAAGATATGGAATTGAATTATGATATTTTATCAATTATGAAGATGAAAAATAAAGAATATTCTAATAAATTTTTAGAAGAATTTATTTCAAAATCACAAGAGCATTTATATATAGACGGCATTGTTAGTTGTCCATATACTGAAGGAAATGTTATTAAAGATATTTTAATATTAGTGCCAAGATTAGTGCCGAAAAATGAATTAATTAACACTATTTAAAGAAGAAAGGAATGATAAAAATGAAAGTTACTTATACAAGAAAAGGAGATTATTTATTACCAGATTTATATTTAGAAAAAGGCGAAAATTATGGAAGGCTTGGAAGATATGGAATATTAAGATTACACTTTATTACCCAAAACAAGCAAGCACTTTATGAAACATTATTGATGACAAATAAATTAACTCATCATCTCAGTTGTCCATATACTGAGGAAAATGTTATTAAAGATATTTTAATATTAGTACCAAAAAATAAATTAATTAATACTATTTAAAAAAAAAAGGAATGATAAAAATGAAAGTTACTTATACAAAAAAAGGAGATTATTTATTACCAGATTTATATTTAGAAAAAGACGAAAATTATGGAAGACTTAGAAGATATGGAATATTAAGATTATACTTTATTACACAAAATAAACAAGCTCTTTATGAAACATTATTGATGACAAATAAATTAACTCATCATCTTCTTTTAGTAAGTAGAGCTTGTGAGAATTATTATAAAGAAAAGAACTAATGGAAAATTATATTAAAAATGATGAAAGACTATCTCAGTGATTCTTGTGAGAATTATTATGAAGAACTAATGGAAAATTATATTAAAAATGATGAAAGACTATCTGAAAAAAACAAAGAATTAAATCCATTAGAATGGACAAAATTAATGAACAATTACAAAAATACAGCAGAAGAAATTGTCTTAAATGAATATGTTTTTATATAAATAATCTTTAAAAAAGAGGAAAAAATTATCAAAATAATTTAATCCTCTTTTTATGTTTTTCTTAATTTGGGAGTAATATTCTTGTCTAGCCAGCACTGAATTTGTTCTCCCACACAAATTCGTATATGGTGTAACCCCAATCCCCAACATAAAACTGAAAAAAATTAAATCCATTGGAATGGACAAAATTAATGAATAACTATAAAAACACAGCAGAAGAAATTGTCCTAAATGAATATGTTTTTATATAAATAATCTTCAAAAAAGAGGAAAAAATTATCAGAATAATTTAATCCTCTTTTTTGTTTTTTGAATATGGGAATAAAATCTATGTCTAGCCAGCACTGAATTTGTACTCCCGCACAAATTCTTATATGTGGGAACCCTTAAAATCCCAAATTTAAAAATAATTTTCTATTATAATTCAATATATAAATTGCCGATGGTCTTTTTTATCTCCGCTTATTTATAGGATTTTTAATAGTTTCTTCCATTTGCTGTACTACAGAATTTATAGCTATTTGATGATTAATGTCATAGTTATCTTGTTTTTCAGTATCTAATTTATAATCAATTTGTTTGTCAACAAAATCTTGTATTATAGTTGCATCATATCTATCTTTAGGTCTAGAATTTTTCTTAGAATTATATATGCTTTCTAATGTTTGCATTTTATAAAAAGTTCCATTATGTTCTCTTATTTGATTTGAAAACATCATAGATGCATATTTACCAGAAAGATGATGTTCATCAACATACAAATCTTGATTTGAATCCTGATTTGGATAATAATATTCCTTTAATACAATTTCGTGATTAGGTAATCTGCTAAATAAAAATAATCCAATGCTCATAGGTGTATCTTTATATGTAACTTTATATTCATGACCATTAACTTCTTTATGATTCATATTACTTACAAATTCGAAGTCATCGCTATTTTGTACTAATTCATATAAGGCAAATAGTTGATCTTCATTTATAAACAAATCTAAATCTCCGTGATATCTTTCTAAAGAATGTTCAGTTGCTAAATATCCCATTAAACCGCCAGTATAAAAACAATCAAAATTTGTCTTGATTAACTCATTAAATCTATCGAAGGTTTCAAGTACTAATCTATGATTTTCTGCTAATGGCATTTTAGGATACTCTAAATTCATACTTTTAATCCAGTTTAGCCTTGCAATCAAATCATCTGCTGAGTGATATTTATCGGGATTCAAAGATAATATTAAGTTAACATTTGAAAGGATATCATCAACAGATAAGATTTTTCTATTTAATAAACTATTTAAAGAAACTAATATAGTATCAATAGAATCATCAGTATCAAGATTCAATAACTTTTCAACTAAATTATCACACATTTTTGTATCCGTTATTTTAGATAACTCAGCAAACTTATATACAATATCTTTTACTAATTCCTTTTTTGTTTTATCCATACTCTAAAATCTCCTATAATAATTTTTTTAATTTGTTATATATAAATCTAGTTTGTTCATTTAAATGCTTATTTTCATCAAATTGCTTTTCAGTACCTTGTTTACAAAAGTCTTCAAATTCTAAAGTAACTAATCTAACATTTTCTTTATTAACTTTATCTTCAAAAATCTTTAATGCTGTATTCATATATCCTCTTACTGCACACCCAGCCATGGCTTTATAATAGGATTTTTCTGGTAAATCGGATTTTAAATACAATTCCATTGCAATATCATCTGTTACTGTTCTTGGATTAGAGATAATAATTTTATTACTTCTAAATACACCATGTGGTGCTGAATTACTAGGGCAATCAACTACCTCAGCATCTTCAGGTAATTCAACATCATAAATTGTATCCCCTCTAACTAACCATCTTAATATTTTTGATTCTGTACTAAAATTAAAGCCTCCCATTTTTTTAGAATCTAACTCTTTTGGATTCCATATTTTCGCTACATTCACTTCTCCCAATTTATATTCAAAGTCTGATGCACCAGATTTTGTTCCAAACATTACTTTTAGATATTTACTCAAATAAACCACTTCTTTCTATTTACTATTAAGATACTTTATATCTGTTTCATTAAGTATTTTCATTTGAGATATTGCTATTTTATTAAGTCTAACAAGTCTTTCAGATTGATTTAATCCATCATTTATAAATACCGAATTAAGATTTTCTAAATTTGCTAAACATATTAATTCATTTATAGTTGCATGATCTCTAATGTTACCATCTAGATTCTTATTTTTATTTCTCCATTCTTTAGCAGTCATACCAAATAGAGCCATATTTAAAACATCAGCTTCTTCAGCATATACATAATTAATTTGTTCTTTTGTTAACTCATTAGGTATTAAATTCTGTTTTATTGCATCAGTATGTATTCTGTAATTAATCTTTGAAAGTTCGCGTTTGGCATTCCAGCCGATCTGTTTTTGCTCTTCTGCTTTTAGTCTTTCAAACTCTTTAATTAAAAGCAATTTAAATTTTGGACTAATCCACATACCAAATTCAAAAGCGATATCTTTATGGGCATAAGTTCCACCATATCTTCCTGCTTTTGACATTATACCAATTGCATTTGTTTTTTCTACCCACTCTTTAACACTAATTTTATAACTATTTAAACCTGCTTGACTTTTAATTATGGCGAATTCGCCATAATTAAAATTAGGATTATGAATTTCTTCCCAAATACCTAAAAATTCGATAGTATTTCTATTTCTCAACCAATCAGATACGAAGAAATCACCATCTTTAGATTTAAGCATATCTGTAATAGAAATATAATCTTCATCTTCTATTTTAAAATAAGAAATTTTCTGATTTAAAACTTTTAATTCTGCCATTTTTTTAACCTCCTGTTTTAATTTTTATGTATTTTTTTAAAATTATGCACATTTCACATTTTATTTCTAATAGGATTATACTATATTTAGACATTTTTTTCCATCCTTCCATTGAAATTTAATAGGAATTCATATATAATATTTTTAGAAAGAGAACTTAGTTCGTAACCTGTATGTGATTCGCTCCAGTGACGAATCTGTTCAAACTTTTCGAACATTTGTGATAGATATCATCTCAATATGAGATGATTTCTTTTATTTGTTAAAAGGTCATCCTTAAAAGAAAGGATAGTGTTTATAGTGATTTAATATTTTAAAAACTAAACAAAAAGGTAGAAATAAAGATGTAAACGTTAAAGATATGGGAAACTATATTGAAATGAAAGAAGAATTGTCAAAAAATAAAGAACGATTAGAAATAGCAAATAAAAAATCACTACAACTAGATAATGATTATAACGAAATTAAACAATTAATGAATAATTTAAAAACTACTTTTACTAATAAAGACAAATATGTTTTAAATAAAGATGATAAAGATAAATTTATTCAGCAGTTAGATTCAACTAATAGAGAATATAAAAAATGCAAAGGTTATCTATTACTCTTAATGATGTTGAAACTGAATTAAAAGGAAACAGGAAAAAAGTTAAAATACTTACTGAAAATAATGATGCTTTAAACATTAAAGTTAAATCACTAGAAAAAAAGATAGATAAACAAGAAGATGAAATTAATGATCTTAAAGAGAAAAATTCTAAATTACAAAACACTATTAATTTCTTTGAAAACTTATTTGATAGATTAGTTAAATTTATTAAGAATAAAATGTTTGGCAAAGAAAAAGAACGTGAAAATTATTGGAATTTTTCAAAAGATTTATATACTTCATAATATATTTAGCGATAAAACTATTGAATCAATTCAGGATGACTATATTTGAAATAAAGAAAATGATAAAAATAAAAACAAAGGAAAAGATGATTACGAAATTGGTATGTAATCATCTTTTTATCATTATTTTCTTTTTAAAGTATATGGTTTACCCTTTACTTCAGTAAAGAAATCACTAGTTAAATCTTCACTTTCTTCTTGGTGAATATGTTCGTTTTCGTATGCTTGAATAATTGATTCATCATCAATATCAACTAGTACAGTTCTTTGTGTTAGTTGTGGTTCTTCCTCTGGTGTAAAATATCTTACTCTGGCATTTGATTCATTGTAAAGTGTTGTTAAATTGTCGAAATGAACAATCTTGTTTCTTTTTAAATTTTCAAATTTAGCACTTCCTATATCATAAACATCGTCGTCAATCATTGTTAAAATTGCTAAATGTCTAACTTGCGCTAAACCAAACATAACTTTCATTAAATCAGGTGCAAAATTCTTTAGCTGTTCATCTGTTTGAACTTTATTAATTAAATCTTCTACTTCTTCTTTATTATCACCATAAATAGTTTTATCTTTTCTTATAATTTCTTCATACTCTTCATCACTTAAAAGTTTTTGTCTATTTTCAATTATTGCTAGATAGAATTCATTTAATTTTTTTGATAAAAGAATTTGATCTAATTCCTCTTGTGAATACTTTTTATTCATAGCATTATACCTCTCTCTTTATTTTCTTTAATTGATGTCCTTTTTCACTTTCAATTTCTTTTTTAGGACTATAACTAATTGCAAATCTAGTAGCTGTGTCATCTCTATACATAGCAGGTACAAATCTATCTACAGTAGTATCTATTTCATATTTAACATCATTTTTTTCAAACTCTTCTAATAATTTTGCTAAACTTAAATATAAGTAACCATAGTTATAAATTGTTTCTGATTGAGCAAAACCAACAAAAAATTCTCTTTGTTCAATACTCTTTACATATCTATATACTGCAACTATTCTTTCCTTATTTTTCATTATAAAATCGATTGGACTACCCATATCATTTGGTAAATCGGTAAAATCTCCACAAAAAACTAAATTAAATTTTAAATGATTTTTTTCTTCTTTATTATTATAATTAGCATTTGAAATCAAATTAACAATCTCTTTTTCAGCAAATTTTTTGGTATTTTCATCCATATTTTCATATAATTCCAACGCTTCATAACTTCCAACTAATGTTGCTCCACCTTTAATAATTTTAGGTGATATAAATAAATAATTCTTTTCTTTACTTTCTTCTATAAATTTTGCTTTTTCTTCTAAAGTCATACAAACCTCCCCAAAACTAATGCTAGTATAACATATTTTAAATCATTTTCAAACCGATGTTAATGTTTTAATTAAAGATTCATATTCATTACTGCTATCAGTTTTTATTAATCCAGTATCAGCTTTTGTAAATAATAATGATAAAATTATATTTCCTAGTTTTTCGTCTAAATTACCCGAATTTACTAATGATAGATAAAAGTAAGTAAGCACATATTTTTGTCTATATTCTTCACTTAAATGTTTTGAAGACATCATTATCTTAATGAAGATTCTAATTACATATATTATTAAACAAATCATAGATAAAATAATAATACTGCTATATACAGGCATTTCTGTACTAAATAAATTTACTGTAATAACCTTTGTACCAAATTCTATTTTTGGACTTAATATAAAACCTAATGAGACTAATAATATAGCTGAAACTGTAACTATTGCAATAGCCCAATGAATTGTTTTCTTTTTATATTCATTAGATTTTTCTAGCATAAATTTAGATGGTTCTTCTACCTTTAATTTTTCAGAATATGTTTTTTCAAGATTAGATAAATTCTTTCTACTATTATTCATAAAATCATTGTACTCTTCATCAAATTTTGTAAACCAATTATCAAATTTTTCCTTTTCTTCATTTTTGAAGGCGATATAATTATCTTTTTCATCTTTCATAAAATTAATATAATCATATTTTGAACTAATTATTTCATTTATTGATTCATTAATATTATTTTCCATAGTTCTATATAAATTAGATGAAGTATTATTTCTTTTAAATCTACTCAAACTATGATGATTTGTCTTAAATAAAATATATAATTTATTATAATTTCTATTAGTGGAATCTTCATAATATGGAATAAACACTTGTTTTAATCTTCTAATAAAATTTTCATTATTACCACGAGCAATACATCTTCTTTCTACTTCTTACCAGTTATTAATATTGGGGTAAGCAATAGAATATTTAATATTATGTTTATCAAAATAGTCAAAGTGTTCTGGCTTTAATTGAACTAGAACAACATCATATTTTTTTACTGCTTCATTAATAGCATCATAATAGTTTTGAGGCCTCAAAGGATTTAATTCTCTTTTTGTACCTTTTTGTTTTTCAACAGGTATATCATTTTTCATTATATTTTTATATGGACTTGATTCTAAATCTTTGATGTTATTATATTTTTTACCTAATATACTTTTACCACAAGTAGCAAATCCAGCGATTATAATTCCCATTTAATATACACCTCATTTCATTAACATTAATTACATTTATACCATTACTTTTTAAAAAATTTACTGTATCTTCCAAATCTTCTATATATAATACTTCATCTAAATTACATTTATTTAACTTTGATATAATCTTTATACCATCAAGTTTTAATTCTTGTGTTCCTGCTGATATTAGTTCAATATCAGCACCATATTGTGTATTAATAAAATCTTGTTTTGCTTTAAAATGAAATGAAAATTTCATTCCTGATAAACAATACATTTTAATATTTTTGTTTCTTAATTCTTGAATTAATTTATATAAAGCTTCAGATCTATCACATGGTTCAATATCTATATAAAAATTACTAGGATTTTGATAAGCATTTGCATAATAGTTTAATCTTTTATCTACATTTTCATTACGATGCTTAACAAAATCTTTATCTCTATGAACTGCTAGTGTTCCATCATAATCAAATATAACAACTTTTATATTATCTAAATTTAAATTACTTATCACTATTCTATCACCTCAAATCTATTAAAATTATAACATTATTCAATATTTTATTGAACAAATTCACTAAAAAATATTGAAATATTAATTTATGGTATATTATTAGTAGTGAGTGATATTTATCACATCATAGCAAAAATGTTGTAGATATCTACGACACTTTCCCAATCGAAATGATTACTCACACCACACTTTTATGTGAGTTTTATTTTTATAGAACATTCTCAATTGTTGATATGAGATTTCTCATATATGAAAGAAAGATTAACAAATGAAAACAACCTACTTATTTATAAACATTAGTAGGTTTTATATATTATTTTTATTTACTAAATATTACTTACGTTTTAAACACCAAATTAGTAAAATTAATCTTAAAAACATTCCTGTTCCTGCTATATTCCCTTTGTATGATAGTTTTTTAGATATAATCAAAAGATGAAATTGAATATCTTGGTAATGAGGTGATTACTGAAATAATAACTATAAAGAATGTTATTGTAATTGATGTTTTTTTAAATTCTGTAATATTACCAAACATTTCTTTTTCAGAACCTAATTAATAAATATATTATTTTTTTCTATACAATTAAGATGTTCGGAATCTTCAAGTAAATTTATTTTATTATCAATGAATGTATTACCTGTTAAAACTATGTTTTTACACTCTTTAGAATTATTATTTATAATTTTATCTTCATTTCCAATGCAAAATGCAGCTTTCTTAGAACTTTTTATAATATTACCATTAAACATTATATTTCTAGCCCCATAATCTACATATAATCCGCCATTATTGTTATATATATTATTAGTTGAAACTAAAACTGTGTCTCCTCCGCGGATACCAATAGCATAATGTCTACAATCTCTAACTATGTTATTAGAAATTATTTGACCTTTAGGAAAGTTTTCTTTATTATGAAAGATCCCCTGATCTTCTAGAAATATTCCAAAATGTCCACAGGATACACAGATACAATTTCTAATAACATAATTTTCGTTTTCCCACAAACCAGTTCCTATTCCAATTCCAGCGCCTCCATTGCCACCATAATTCCAAGACCTTCCTCCTTCATAAATATACACTGAATCAATAACAACATTATCTAACATGTCTATTCCTAAAGCTGTTGAAGGAGTTGAAATAAGTCGCAAATCTCTAAAAACACAATCTCTAATCCCACTATAATAAAATGCTTTACCTCTATGTGTATATTGATTTAAACTTGCCTCAGACATATCGATTGTAAAATTTTTAGCATTTGCAGAATGTAATATTTCTTTTGAAAATTCACTATTGTGGCAAAACAAAGCTGATCCTTTTTCTGTGTTTCCAATAACTTTTAAAACAGTATCTGCTAAAGATTCACCAACTAGAGATACATTAGATTTCATTTCACAAATTGCTGTTATATTTTTAGTCATATCCCATGAACTTTTGGCAGAATCAAAAATATAAACTCCTATAGGAATAAATATGACTCCTCCCCCATTGTTATGTACCAAATTTATAAGTGTTTGTAACTCTTTTGAATTATCTTTATTTTTTGGATTTAATCCATAATCTATTGCATTATATATCTTTTTATTTTCTTCTAATTTATTCATTTATTTCTCCTTTTTCAAACTTGCCACTTGGAGGAGCATATACATGTCCCCATTTTTTAGCAAACTTAATCATTAAAATTTTATTATCTTTTTTAATAACAAGCAGTTGAATTAAGATGAGCAACTCTATGTTTTTTAATAGAAAAAATTACACAGCCATTTTCTTCTGATTCTTCTTTAGTATAATAACCACCTTCATAAGTATCTTGAACAACAGCTTCAACACTTTCATATCTATCTTTGAAATCTTCATCATAATATTTAGAATAGCAATCAAACCAATTATCAAATGTTTCTATTTTCTTAACATCAACAACAAATTCTTCATCTAAATTAGGAAGTTTTAAAAATCTAATAGTATCTTCAACTCTTACTAATTTTCTTTTTTCATCATTAAGTCTATATTCTCTCTTTTTCTTGCCAGATTTTACATCCTCAAAACTAGACTCATAAAGCTTCATTATATGCTCCATAGAACACCTCCAATTAATAAAATTATACCATAATTCACCAATCTTCAAATATAGTTGTTGATTTTCCTGGATTTTGTCATATAATCTATTTAATGAGTGAGGAATATTTTTTAGATTTTAGGTTTAAACCCCTATTATCATCTGCTACATAAGATAAAATCGTCGCACCAATGTGATGTTAATGATTAAGTCAACTAGTAATAGTTGATTTTTTTGTGCGTTATTTCAAAGAAAGGTATGATGTGTTATGGTTAAAAATTTTTTTGATTCAATATTAATATTTATTTCAAAGTGAAACTAGGCATATTACACAGACGCGCAGATCAAACTTTTGAAATATTACTATTTAATCATCTATAATTAATTTAGTACTCTAACAACTAAAGTAGAAAAAAATTCTCATTACTACTTAAAAATATTATATCACATTTATCCTACTTTTTATTAAATTCATCTTCATATTCTTTAAAAAAATTATAATATACTAAAACATTAGATAATTCTGTCCAGTCTTTAGTAGCTACAGGGACTTGATCTAAATCATAAATTTTAGCATCCATAAGTTTCAACAAAAATGGAGAATGTGTGGAAATTATAAATTGACAATTATAAAATCTAGCAGAATCTTCTATAAATTTTTTTAGTTTTAATTGGTTTTCAGCAGATAAACTATTTTCTGGTTCATCTAATATATAAATACTATCTTCTTCTATTTCCCTTTCCCAAAACATAAGAGCAGATTCACCATTTGACCACTCTATAATATTATTATTTCCTAATCGCTCTCTAACAAACTTTGACATTGATTTTCTTTTTGCTTCATGACCTTTTTTCAATTCATCATAATTGTCAAACGAATTTCCGACTTTATTAAATTTATAATCCAAATACTCTTTACTCAATTTTTCTTTTTGTCTATTAACATTAGCATTGATTGAGCGTACATCTAAAAGATAATCAAAAACATCATCACTTGTTACCAACTTTATTTCAGTTGGTTCATCAAAAGACATTTTATAATCACAATGTTTAACATACAAATCAAAATATGACCCTTTATCTATTGTTGATTTTCTTGAGGCTTTTAATTTTTCTGAAATAATATTTATTAATGTTGTTTTCCCTGAACCATTACCGCCGCAGAAAATTGTAATTGAATCAAAATCAATATACTTAAAATATTTAGTGGAGAATAAATGTAAAGGATAATTATTATTAAATATTCTTCTTACTTCTTCATAACATGCTATGTCATGTTCTTGATATTCATCTAATAAGGTAAAATTTTTCAAATAAATCATAGAGCTATTCTCCTTTTTTATAAAGATAATTACTAGTTTACAGTATACAATATTTAAATTATTTAATCAATTTTCGAAATATAATTCTTTGAACATAAGAAAAGTTAAGGTTCCCTTAAAATAAATTACAGACTTAATCCTTTGTAAGTTTTTATTTTAATAAAGTAAAGAATTTCTCTTATTCAATTGCTAAAATATAGAATTAATGACTAACTAAAATATTACAAGTTATAATCCCAATATCAATTAAAAGTATACAAGATATATATAACATATTTTTATAAGTCTATTAACCCTTTTCATTTTCAGGGTCCTTATTTATTTGTCATTCAAAAAACATATACTTTTATTTGTTTTCTAAATATTTTTTTAAGGTGTTAATATTAATTCTTAATTCTGAAACAACATTTTCACAAGGAAGTATTGTCAAATTAACTTTTGAATCAAATACTATTTTTACGGCTTCAGCATCTTGTCTAAAATTATATTCAAGATTATCTTTATAGCCTAGTTCATTACCACCTAGCCAAATAATTTCTATTTTGTTTACTATTTTGGGTTCTTTTTTGATTGCTAAAGCAATATTAGTAATAGCGCCAATCCCTAATATATAAGTTTTATTATTTTTTAAAGCAATTTCTATGATCTTATTTACAGCATCATTTGTTTCATCATAACCGTTTTAATGTAATCCATTGAACCTTTAAACACCCTATTATCTGTATCAAAGTTTAACCAATTACATATCTTTAAAATTTCATTATAACTTAACCCTTGTCCATCTCTTACTTTTACATTTTCTTTTTGTATGAGAATATGGTGCAACTGTAATTGCTTCAATATTAAATAAGTTTTGTGATTTTATTAAATATGATAATGCAAATTGGTCATCACATTCATTGTAAGGATCAGTATCTAATATAACATTTATTTTTTCCCTTTTATAATTCATGTACATCCTCCAACCTTTTACAATTTCAAACTATAAAAATTATACTATATAGATTTGATTTTTTCTATACATCCATTTTAAGATTTAATAACAATTCATATAATATTTTAGAAAACATCGTATTATTGACTAATTTTACAGAATGTACATATAAGTCATTTGTGTTATGTTTTTCGGGATTTTTTATTAATTTAGTTGTTCCACCTAAAGACCTAACCATAACATTTTACCCACAACAAATTCCAAGAGTTGGTATATTATTATCATAACAATATTTAGCTACTATCATTTTATAATTATCACAAGCACCGCCACCTTGCAGTAATATTCAATCACATAATTTTACCATTTATCTTCGACATCAATTTTTTCATTCTTTGGTAAAAGTATTCCAATTGCTATACCACCATTATCAAAAATAGCTTGTTTTATTTCATCTTTTATAAACATATTAGGTCTTGTTTCATTTTTTAATAAGTGCTTTGAAACTATACCAATAATTGGTTTTCTATTTAATTTCATATTATTACCACATTGTATTATATTTTCATATTGTATTTTTCATAGAATATTTAATACTATCTATTATATAAAAATAATAACCTATATTATTACACATTTTATACCTCTCCTATTTGCAAGACTATTTTCCTTTCTTATCAAATGAAACGAGACATGAAGCAACAGAAAATAGTGTTCCAAATAAAATTATAGCAAATCTTCCTATTCCATCAATTTCAGTAATAATACCATAATCTAAAATTCCTATTCCTAAAATCATCAAAATAATTTTTAATATATTCTTTTTCATATTTATTCCTTCTTTCTAACAAATTACTATTTTACTAACTAATTACCAAATTGTGATTTATTAAATAATTAATTTTTTGTTTTTCTCCTTTAATTTAATTATTAAACTTGAAGTGATATGCGTAATCAGTATAACTATCAAAATACTTAGATATGGATAATAATTTATATTTTTATACAACGAAGATATAACAAAAATTGCCATTGGATGTATTAAATAATAATATTTAGAATAAGTGCCAAATTGGAAATCTAATTTCATGCTATTAGTAATATAAATAGATGAAATAAATAAGTAGTAAGTTAATGGTATGCAAGATAATAAAATATTACTATTAAGTCTATCAGTATCATGTAATAATATTGCCTCAAAAGTTAATAAGAAAAATGAAACAATTAATTTAAGAAAACAATATTTTGAATATGCCTTTTCCTTTGTACCTACATAATAACCTAATACTACATAAAATAATCCAAAGAATAAGAAATTTCTTGTAGTAAAGAAAATATTATAGTAATAAGATAATGTTCTTTTTATTGATAATGGTAAAACTCCATAATAAGTTTCTGTTGCCCCAAACAATAATAATATAAAGGAAATTATTAATAAATATTTTATATTGAATTTTTGTTTCCATTTTTTTAAGACAATCAAAGAAAATATTATTGCAGGAAAATACCATAAATGATAGTAAACTCCTGTATAACATAAAGCAACCAACACTATAATAGGTAATAATATTATTGACAGAATAATTAGGAAAGGTAAAGTAATATTGATTTTTGATATATACTCATTTATGATTGGTAAATACTTAATTATTGTGCCTATTATTACAGGTATGTACAACAAACTCCAAACAAAATATAATGGTATTGTTTTCCTTATGTATTCCTTTATATAATTTTCATTTACTTTCTCCTTTTTTGCAACAAAATAGCCAGTTATTATAAAAAATATAGGAACACATATTCTTGTAATTATATTATTAAATGCTAAATCTAATTCGTTTGAATAGTTAAGAAATGGACGCAAGTGTAATATGATAATTAAAATTGAAGATATATATTTTAAAATATTTAAGTTTTGATAATTTAATTTATTTATTCTATAATTTCTATCTATATTCTTTTGAATAAATATAGTAGCAAGACTAAAACAAATTATCATTAAAACAATAGTGAAAGGATAACCTAAGCCATTTTCAATTTGAAACACATTTACCAATTTTAAAAATAATATCAATATAGTTATTATTGATATAATTACTATTTCATTTTTATATTTCATACTTAAATCACTTCTAACTCCCAAAATATTATTTTCCAACAATCATATTACATTGGTGATGTAATCCACAAATAGCCTAAAATTATTATACTAATTATTATTATCGTAGTAATTACTATAAAAGGTATCATTTTTTTATTTTCTTTTCCTTTTACAAATGCAAATAGATCAGCGATAAATAAGAATAAATATATTATTGTAGAATATAAAGTAAATCCCATAAACTCCTCCTCAGAACAACAATTACTATTTATCTAACTAATTACTACATTGTAATTTATTTAATTAAATAATAACGGTGTATTTCCATATATTGTTATTCTTAATATTCCTATAACAATTAAGTGTAATGGATAGTATATGTAAAAGAACCATTTAAGCCAATTTAACTTACCTTTTTTTCCATTATAAACTTTTAATAATGGATATACCAATAATACTCCTAATGTAATTAAGCCATAAATTTTACTTACAAATAAATATGAAATAATTGCATAAATTAAAATCCAAAAGCTCATACTTATAATTTGCTTTTTTAAGTTACCTCTATTTGAATACATAGATAAAATTGACATTACTGCTATACAACTCCAATCAGAAGAAAAAGTTATAATGTTTATTAAAATAATTAATATCCATTTCTGCCACTCTTTTAAATTTGTTTTGTATATGATATAAAGAGCAACTACTGACCAGGCAAGAGACCACATAATGCTTGTTTGATTAAAGATATTTCCAGAACTGAATGGTATATAATTGATTCCAAAAGCAAAGCAATAGGCAAAATGAGATATTATTGCAAAGAGAAATAATCTTAAAATATATTTTTTTAAGTTTTTAGTATAATAAAACCCTTCACATATAAAGAAAAACATAATAGGTGCGGTTAATCTACCAATGATATGTAAAATATTTGAAATTATATTATTAGGCATTCCTGGATAGATTAAATCTGCAATATGATCAATTGTCATCGCTATAATTGCTATTAATTTTAAATGATTGGAATTCAGTTTTTTCATTATATCACCTCTTATAAAAATTACCTTTTAGTTGTTTAGTGGATTCTAACAAAGGCATCAAAATTACTTTATCATTTATAACTAAATTTAAGAAATAAGTACATAATTATTAAACAAGATTAAAACTCTGTTGAAACCCAGTATTACTTTTTTTATTATATATTAAAGCATTTTTATTTTCTACATTTCCTGTAAAAATATTAAAATTACTATACAAATTTATATAAAGAAGGTGCTATATTCCGAAAGTTGTATTTTAACTGTTATATTGATAAATTTATTTTGATTTTTCAAACATTTATGTTGATGTCATCTCATATTAAGGCTATTTTTTTGTTGGTCTAGTTTCAAGTATTTACTTAAAAATTCTATTAATAAAGCAAATAATAAAGGCAATGTCAACTGACATTGTCTTTGTTTCTAAAATGGATCCTTTATTTCAAATTCTATTACATCTTGTTTTAATAATTCTCGTTGTTTTTTTGATAAATATTTTTTATTTATAATTGCTTGTAATATAAATTCATCAAAGTAATTATCATTCATTATATAATAACCATCAACTTTTTCTAATGTACCATAACTATCTTCTAATTTCCATCTTTGAGGTTTATTATGTTCTAATAAATTTACGCCACAAATTGACATACAATGATGAGGATATATGTCATGGGTATTTAAAGCTTCTTCTTTTGTTAGAAAATCAAATCCAAATGTATTTTTATAGTTAAATATTCTAGTATCTAATACTCCAGATTTTTTATCCCTAAACTTTCGTAAATTAATTCTTATATAAACCGGCATATTATCTTTGAGTTGTTTAATTGCTAATTGTTTTATTTCATTTATAGGTAAATTTAAAAATTCAACATAACTATTTTGATAAACATTTCCAAGATATTTTTCTCTATATAATTTATAATACTCTTTATTATACATAGGTATATTACCTAATGAAACAAAGTCGTTTAGGTTAATGCTTAAAAACTTATCTCTAAATTCTATAGGTGTTATATTTTTATATTTTACATATTTTGATTCTTTATCTTTATATTCATAATCAAACTTCATTTTAGGTTCACCCAATATTGTTGATAAAAAGATATAATTTTCTTCTAAAAAAGTTTCTTTCATTTTTCTTAAATCATTGACATTAGTATTTTCTCTTTTTGAGTTTATTAATTTGATACAATCTTTTTTTACCTTATCAGTAAATAGTCCTGTAATATTTTGCATTCTTAAGCTTTCAAATACATCAGGCATATACTCATATGGCATTAATCCATATTTATTTACAATGGAAACAAACCATTGCCAATGTCCACCTTCATTTACACAATGTTGTAATACATCTTCTTTATCTATATATTCCCAGTCAACATTTGAAATATTTATAATATTTTCATAAGCATTATTAGATTTTTCTAATTTATCAAAAAATGCAATATAATTGTTTGATAATGCAAATTCTTTTAAATCAATATTTAAGTTTTTTGCCATATCGTATTGGATAGTATTTAAGCCACAATATATCCAACATCTGTAATTGTCCTTTTGGTCGTATCTCTTTCCGTCTGGTAATTCAATATTAAAAATGGGCTGATTTTCTTCAATTATTCTTCTATCAATGCAGCTTTTCTCTAACCCATTCTCAGTTATTGCATTTTCTATAATTCTATTGGTTGAATTACTATTATATATATTACTAAAATTGTTTATTAAATCTATTGTTATTTGTTTTTCCATTTTTTCTCCTAAAGCAGTTACACTTATCATATCATAACTACTTTTTAACTAGTTATTACTTTATTCTAATGTTATTTTTTTTATTTATTGTATGAATATTTGTATCTATGTATTGATAATTGTTTAAGTGATTTATCATAATACATGGCATACATTTCGTATTTACCAGATTCACTAGGAATAGTATTATATTCATTAGTTGTTTTATTGTATATGGAATAATATACATCTTTTTGAGCTCTAAATTGTGTTGGTAATAATATTTTAAGTTCTGATTTCATTTTAGTGCTTAAAACCCAATTATTACTATTTTGAATACTACTCAATAAATTACTTACATCTTCTTTGTCATAGTATGCATTAATAATTACATATTCTGTTTTATCATCGTCAAAATATGTTTTCCAATTTTGAATTTCTAGTTCTCCATTATTAGGAATACTAGCATCTATATATTCTTTATAATCATTAATTTTACTATAATCTTTTGAAAATGATGGTATTAAACCAAATGAGCCATACACCAATAATAAGAATCCTATTATGAATCCAGCAACAATATTTTTTGTGCATTTGAAACCTTTACTTTCAAATATAAATCCTAATATAATCGATACAATAGGAAGTGGTAACCAACACCAGAATATCCAGGCATTTTTAGTAAAGTTAAATCCATGTTGTGGATTAATTTCATCTATTAAAGATAATGACCATAATGCTCCCCATAAACTACATATCGTAGCGATAAATAATATTATCATAAGAGTACTTATTAATTTAGTATTCTTTAGAGATTTAATTTTTTTATAACTAGAAGTGTCCACAATATTATTTTCTGGATTTTTAAACTTACTCCTTATAAAATTTATTAATTCTAAATCGCATCTATTTTTTTGTAGTATTATAATCATATTTTTGTCAGCACATTCTAGATAGAAATTAGTATCATTCTCAACACACCTACTTATTTCTGAATATTTAATGGTAAATGTAACGGATTCCCCTTTTCTAATAAGATGATCTCCGTAAAACTCTGTTTCAAAATTTGTATCTGCAATACCTTGTTTTTTGATTCTATTAAATTCTTTCTCAGAATAATACTCTAATCTTACTTTATAAAGCACCATTAAGAATATCTGACATATAGTAAAAAATGCTAATGTACTTACAAGATTTTTGGATGTTATAGCTATAATTGATGAGACAATTAAATTTGAGATTAATCCTCTAATCACAAATACCCAATACACTCTTTTTGGAAAGTATTTGGCCATTTTCTTATATTCATATCCATCAACTATGCTTTCACAAGTATATAAACATTTACTATCTTTCTTTGCTTTTTCTGCTTTTAAAATTGTTTGGGGCTTTAAAACTCCCTTTTCTTCCGACTTTTGTGTATGTTTAATCTCCTTAATTATCTTTGTTTTTGATTGATTTTTTTTGACTTCACTAACAATTAAGGCAATTACAAAAGATACTATAAACCAAAATGCTATTACTATAAATGTTTCCTGTAATAATTCAGGCCAAGTAGTAAGAGAGCCATCATCATTAGGTGTATTTTTTAATAATACTTCTAATAGTATCCAACAAATTGAAGGAATACAAAATAATGTTAGAAAAAAGCCACTTTTAAGAATGTTTATTTTCTTTTGTTTCATAAATAATACCTCACAATAAATTAATAATTCTAGTTAATAGTAATTATATCACAGTTATTAAATGATTGTTTTAATCTAAATCAAAATATACTATAAGGACAGAAGAAATTAGAATTTATTTATCATTTTTACTAATTTTAGATAAAGATATTCCCATCAACAGAATACTCAATGTTAAAAATAGCATTAAAATATTTAAATATTTTCCTGATTTTATTAGTGATACCATCAATAATAATATATAGCTTATAATTCTACCAAAATTTAACACAACTTCCCTTAATGACCAAAATTCCATTTGATTATCATTTTTTATTAAAGGAATATTGGATAAATTAAATAATCTAATATCAATAACAAAATTTAAAACTCCTACTAATGAACTGTAACAAAAATAATATAAACATAAAGCTATATTATTATTTATTATTAATAATAAAATCAAGCTAATAACTGGGACAGCAGCACAAATGACAATCATATTTTTATCATTTTTATTTCTATAATATTTTGTGTATATATACTGAAAGATTATAGTTAATAGACTAGAAATTGATGAAAATATTCCTAAATTAAAATCTGTTTTAAAAGCATTAATAATTAATAGTGTAATTAAAATTTTAAGGGATCCATCTGCAACACTCATACCTTTGAAAAAATCTAATTTTAAAATATTTTTTACGTCCTTATTTTTTAATAGTTTTTTCAATGAACTGAAGGGAGTAAATTTTTTATTACTATATGTAATAGGTTTTAGAAAAAATGACATAACTATTTGTATAAGTGATATTATTAATATAATTATAGCAGTTAACACAAAATTAGTGGTGGTAATTATCGTTCCTAAAATTATTGGAGTTAATATGCTTATTATTGTAACAATTGTTTTTCTTTTAAATTCATATTGTGCTCGCATATCATTGCTTACTTTATTTGATAAAAATAAGTTATATGGGTAAAAATATGTTATCATTGAAGTACCATATAAAAACGCAATAAAGGGTAAATAATTTAATATTTGCTCTTTTAATATGATGATTGTTAACACATATACTGCATTTAATATAACCC
This sequence comes from Clostridium sp. CAG:417, assembly GCA_000432835.1. GTDB lineage: Bacteria > Bacillota_I > Bacilli_A > RF39 > UBA660 > CAG-417. Next base: position 24,441 of record FR890373.1, read on the forward strand.
CAATTCTAAACATACCAATTTGAAATTTATTTCTTATTATATATCCTAACATTAAACCAAAAAATCCTACACATAAAAATACAAAAATATTATAAGTGGACAAATCAATTAGTGAGTTTTTTGATATTTTAAAAAAATAAGCTGTTAAAAATGGTCCAGAAAAAATATTTATTATTTCTCTAAATACATTTGAAAATATTAATATATTTGTCTCCTTATTTTTCACTATTTAAAATCTCCTTTATTAAACTTGATACACTATCATATTTCCTAATAGCTATTGATTTTAATTTTGATACTGAGTCAGCCATACAGTAACCATTAAATTCTTGTACCATTTCTATATCACTATAACCATCACCTATTACATATGTATTAGTTTTATTAACATTATTACAAAATTTAATTAGCCAATATATAGCTTTAGCTTTATTTGTTTTATTAGAAATAATTTCAATAGAATTTGTATTCACATAATATGCTTTAACATAATTTCCATATTTATTATTAATAAAATTTGCTTTATCTAACGCGTATTCTTTTGAATTATATTTTATATGTATTTTAGTTAAATGTTTATGTTCAAATGTTACTCTACTATCAATTTCACCACAGCAAAAACAATCTATACACTCACTTAAATTTAAATCATTTTGTATTTGTGGAATAATTTCATCAGGAATACAAATGTTAAATAAAACTTTATTATTCTTATCTATAATGGTTGTTCCGTGATTTAAAATAGCGTAATTGTAATTAAAATCATATATGTCTAATTTATTATGAAAGTCTAAATAACTCCTTCCAGTCGCAATAACAAACAAATTTCCTGAATCCATAAATTTATTTACATATATTTTATTATTTTCTATATCATTATCATTCAGGTAAAATGTTTGATCATAATCGCTTACTAATAATTTTGGCATGATACTTCTCCTTCTCTTTTTTTTATTAAAAAAATATTAATCTACAATATTTTTCAATATTGCTCATTTATAACATTTACTTGTATTCTAATTCTCTTAAGTAAATTTCTATTTCATTGTCTGATAATTTTTTATTTAAACACAAATTATCCTTTATTGACATATTAAATAATTATGTTTTTTGACTAACAACATCAATATCTAATATAGCGTACTTTATATCATAATTATTAAAAATATTTCTAATTATTTCCTCTAGTGAATAACATTTTATATATTTGCTTTGTTTTTTGTAGTATCCTGCTCCTTCTTTTAGTATTATTTTTTCAAAATATTTATCATTGTTAAGTACTTTTACTGTTCTAATATTACTAATAAAATCTTGATATACTGATGTGCACTCATATTCTTTATCATAAAATAAACATAATAATACTTTTCTCTTATTTAATAACTGAAATAGAAAATTGATATTATTATTCTGTTATTTCATTTCATACCAGCTGCATACGTAAACTTTAATTTAAGTCGTTAATAACCCCATTTATTAGATTTAAGTCAGACGGAATAATCCATTTTACATTTGCAAGTTTAAATAGTACTAGAGGTATAATTGCACCACTTCTAGCACCATCCATCCATTTTGGATTATTTGGCATTAAAGCATATAATTCTTCAATTGAGATTTCATTAAATACTTTTTTTGTACCCTTAATATAATCTTCTAAACTTAACATATATTTATGAATATTATCATTAAATAAAGTATTATTAATTAAATTAAATCCTGTTAATAATTCAAACCTTTCCTCTCCACCTGTAAATATTGCACAATCATAATCTTTATCAAGACTAATACTAGATAGTTTGGCTTCAACAAATTTTTCCATTTCTTCAACAGAGTTACCACTATATTTTTCATTAACCTTATCAAATTTATTTAGTAAATCAGCAACTCCAGTTGTTAAATTTTTTGTATCTGTTATTTTAGTCCCTACAAATGTTACTAGTTCAGTTGTTTTTCCACCCATATTAATTATTAAAACTTTCTTGTTATTATAATCATTCTCCATGGCTTTAGCTAAGTAGTAGTTTTCAATGCCATGACTTATAATATTAAAATGTAAATCAAACTTATCATTAAATAGTTTTACTAATTCTTGTTTTCTTTCTTGTATTAAATTTCTAAAAATACCTGTAACAAAAATATTAGTATTATAATATTTTAAATCATATTTACTTTTAATTTCTTTAAAATAGTCACATAATTCTTCTAAATTATTTTTACTAATACCTTTTTCGGCATCAAAGTCATTTTTAAAGTAAATAGAATGTTCCTCCAATAGTTCTAATTCATTCTTATAACAATAAACTTTTATTGTTGATGATCCAAGATCAATATAATAGTTTTTCATAGTATCTACCTCCAAATATTATTTTCATAATATATACTTCTATTATGATTATATATACTATACTCTTCCTCGTCAACAACAGTATATAACATTATGAATGGTAATCTTTATTTTTTATTGTAAAGATTTTCTTATATATAGCAAAAAAAGACATATTTAGATTAGTATGTCTTTAATGTTTTCTCTCTTATTTTGAAAAATAAATATAATTATTCAACCATTCTTCAAATTTATTAGTGTCTTGGTATTTTTCTAAATCATCATCGGAATTTGCATTTAAATAGGCAACAATATTTCCATGCTCAACTACAAGTACTGATGGAGCGTATTTAACGGTTTGATAAAACTTGGTTGTTTTAAATTCTTCGAAGGGAATTGATAAAAAATCTATTTTATATTTTGTCATAAAATCTTGAAATATGTTTTCGCATGGAATAGCCATATTACAATAATTATTGTAAGTAAATAATATATAGTTTTCATTATTAATATTCGATAGAGCATTTCCTTTAACTTTTATAAAATTACCATTGTTATAATATTTATCATTTAAATAAATCTTACCAGTATTATCGTTTTGTTTAATTCTATTTGAACAAGCTGTCATTAATATAGAAAAAATGCAAATTATAATAATTAATATTTTTTTAGTCATTATTAGAACTTTCCGTTAAATTTTTGAAATCAATATCATGATAATTTACTTTCCAAAAATCATAAGTTGTTTTACCATTAATTGTTTTCTTTATTTGTATATTATTTTTTCCATTGTAATACCAATAACCACCAACATTATAAATTTTTTCTTTATCCCAGCCAAGGGACACTAGAAGATTCTTAGTCATCCCGGCATATCCTCCACCTCCACACATTAAGAAAATGTATTTATCTTTGGGAAAATAATACTCTAGATATTCTAATGATTCTTTATAATTTTCTTTGTATGTTCCATCTTCATTTTGAGTAAATAAGGTCTTGCCTGTGTAACTCTTACCTACTTCTTCTGGTAAGCCTTTTACTTCTGTTAATAATGGATAAGGTACTATTTCAAAACCTTTAATCATTCCTGATAAATAAGAATCACCACCAATGGCTGAATAGTTACCTGGATCTATTAACATTCTCATATCGCGATATACTGAATCACTTCGATTTAGATAGTTATCTATTGTTTGTTCATTAATGTTTTTATCAATGCCTAATTGTCCCCTCTCTCCTCCAGTTATCTCTGGTTTTGGTAATGGTTTGAGAGTCTTATTATTAGTATTACTAAATATTAAAAAACTTGCTAAAAATCCTATCAACAAACTTACAATTGATACAATTATTATTGAAAATAATTTTTTCATAATTTTTCTCCTTTCACATATAACTGTATCGTGATTTAATTTATTATTGTATAACTTTGTGGTTGAAAAAAACTCAACTGTATGTTGAGTTTATTTTGGACAATTATTTTTTAATTTTAATGGTATCTTATATGTTATAACTTTATTATTTTTGTCGGTTGCATTTATTTCTAAATAAAGACTGTTGTTATTATAATATTTACAAGTTTTTATGTAATTATCTATATTTAGTTCTACATCTTTTAAATATTCTTCTAAGGTTATTTCCTTACTATTTGATTTATAACTACTTATTATAATATTAGTATTGTTATTTTTTTCATAAAGACTACATTCTATCTTTTTATAAACAGTTGTATCATTACCACCACAATAATTTATATGTGAAATATAGATAGAAGACTTTTTCTTATCATAAGCAATACTTCCTGATACATTAAATTCATTGCATGTTGTTGATAAAGTTTTAAATTTAAAAGTCTTATTATCATTAATATTTTTTACAATTATTATTGTTCCTATTATTAGGGCAATGATTACTATTAATAGAATTGATCCTATTAATATATTTTTATTTCTATTTTTCTTTTTAGTTATAAGGTTTCCATCTAATATATCTTCTATACTGATATTAAAATCTTTACTCATCTGTCTAATTAAGGTTACATCAGGAAGGTTTATACCATTTTCCCATTTACTTACTGCCTGATATGTTACACCATATTTATCAGCAAGTTTTTGCTGTGTCAAATTATTATCTTTTCTTAGTTTTTTAATAAATTTACCAACTTTTTCAGGATTCAAGATTATCACCACACAATTATATTCAAATACATTAATCTTTATAATTTAATAACTCTAATTTTAATTGATCATATACTTTAGTTTCAAGTTTTGACTTTTTCTTTAATTTCTCAAATTCACTATTTAAAAGTAGAAACTCATCTCTTGCACTCATGGCATGATCTGATATACACATTTTTCCTATAAAGTTTGAAAACATAAATCTATAAATAAATGCACAAAACTTCTTTTTGTTAACACAGTTTTCATATTCTCCCTTAGGAAGTATTTCATATCCTAGTTTTTTAAGAACATCATAACCTTCAATAATGGCATCCATAATTAATAAAGAATATTCTTTATCTTTCTTTAATAGTTTTAGGTTGCCATTTACTTTGTAACTAGCAAATACTAGTGGAAGAACAGCACACGCATGTGTTTTAAGATAATCATTCATTTTATTTTCTATAGTTACTTTTATTTTTGTTTCTTTGAATATAGAATTTATAAACTCATTATTTATGTCTTTTCCATCTACTCTGCCGATTTCAATCTTATTTAAACAAATTGAATCTATATACCCATCATATTTTTTACCGGCAGCCATAAAGAACGCAAAAAGTACATTTTTATTTTTTATATTCATATATTTTTCAACAGACATATTATTACCTACAAATACTATATTTTTACTCTTATTATTTTCTATTATTGGGATAATACTATCTAGGGAAGAAAATCTTGAAACTACAAATATACAGTCATAAATATCATCTTCTTCTAGTTTTTCTATTACATTAAAATGATCAATAGTTTTTTTACCTAGTTTATGTTTTATAATAAGTCCATTATTTTTTAAGTTTTCGTAAGTTTTATTTCTTGCTAAAATGGTTACATCGTTACCTTTTCTTATAGAGTGAGCTAAATTTGATCCAAGTACACCAGCTCCAATTATCAATAATCTCATTTTCTATTAATTCCTTTCATATCCATTATATTTACTTTATTTTATCATTTCTAAAGTTATATTACAAATGTTATGCATCTGTACTTCTATATGCACTTAAAGTTAAGCTCTATAATTTAATTGAATACACTTTCCTTTTTCTTCTTCATTCAGTGTTAATTTTTTTAATAACTTAATTCAACTTTTCCATATTGTTGATATGAACAATAGTTTTTCTACTCTTTATCACTACTTTTTTGTTCTGTACTTTTAAAATTTTATCAACATTTTCTATGGTTGTGGGCCTGTGTGCGATTATAATAACTGTAGAATCTTTTAATACCTCACTTATTATATTTTTTATTGTTTGCTCATTTTTAACATCAATGTTTGAGGTTGGTTCATCAAATATATAAATGCTAGTGTCTTTAGCAATAGCCCTTGCAAAAGCAAGCAATTGTTTTTCGCCCTTAGAAAAGGAATTTTCATTAACTATTTCATATATTCCATTCTTAAAATTTGTAACTTTGTTGTAGAGACCAACTAGTTTTAAAATATCTATAATTTTCTCATCAGAAAAATTATTTTCATTATTAACTACAATATTTTTCTTAATTGTGTCATTAAAGACATAAGGGCTTTGCTGGATAAATGATATATTCTTTCTTAGACTTTCTAATGAAATATCATCAATATTTTTTCCGTCAAATGTAATATTGCCGGAGTTAATTTTATAAAAACCCAATATTAAATTAACTATGGTCGTTTTTCCTGCTCCTGTTTCTCCAATAAGAGCTACTCTTTCACCTTCATTTATGGAAAAATTAACATTTTCAAGTATACTCTTTTTATTTGAATACGAAAAAGATACATTTGAAAATTTTATATTACCATATAACTTTTCGGTGTTTTCTCCCTGGTAAATATTTTCTATGTTTTCATCAGTTCCCATTAGTTCATCTATTCTGTGCATTGATATTTTGCCCTTTTGTATATCTTCATAATGATATAACATATTTCCTAGAGGTTCAAAAAATTTATCAATATAGCTTACAACAAGGTATATTACCCCAATATCAATATTAGCAACTTTTCCCTGTAAGCATAAGTATAGTATTAAAGAAATTATAAAATATCTGGTTATTGACCTTACAGGTGTTAAAATACTTTGAGAATCAAAATATTTGGTTGACACACTTAACTCAGCACTACTATAATCTATAAATTTTTGTCTTCTTTCATTTTGAATATTAAAAATATGTGTGGTTTTTATACTTGAAAATGTTTCACCAAAATAATCATTTAAATTTTCAGTTATTTCAATCTCCCTTTTTTTATAATAGGCCATTTTTTTGCCTATTTTAAGTACCGCTATTACTAGAAATATACTAGAAACTATCATTATTATAGCAAAATAGATATTAACAAAACTCATTACTATCAATACCAAAATTAAAAATATGCCAGAACTTAGAAACATTGGTAACGTTCTTCCTATAAATTCACCAATATTTGATATATCTGATGTCATTCTTGTAACCAATGTAGAAATATGCATATTAGAAAATGTATCCATGTTAAAATCCATTATTCTTTTATAAGTAGTTTTTCTTATATCATATATTAAATCTTGAGTATTCTTAGCTAATATGGTAGATTTTAAAAACTCTAAAATTGCACAAATTAGAGTAGTAATTAAATAAACTGATACAAGAGAAAATAATTTTTGTTTTATATCATGAAAGACTACATCACTTTTAACTAACGCTATTGTTTGTTTTATTATATAAGGCAAAAAGGTATTTATTAAAGAAATTATGATTATAAGTAATATGACTAATAAAAATTTGTACTTATATTTAAGAATTATTTTCTTTAAGTTAATCATTTAATTTTTACCTCCTAATTCCTTTAATTTCTTATCCTCTAATATATATTTTTTATCGGCATTTTTTATATCTTCAATCATATTTGAAATTATAATTAAGGTTATATTTCTATTCTTTGTTATATTATCTATTACTTTTTTGCGTGTTTTAATATCCAATCCAGTTAGGCCGTCATCAATTATTAATATTTGGGGTTGACTAATAACATTTCTTGATAAAATAAGTCTTTGTTTTTGACCACCTGATATTTTAATACCGTCCTCGCCAATGTAGGTTTCACACTTTTTAGGAAAACTTTTAATTGTTTCTAATAGACTTGAATATTCTAGAGATTTTTCGATTTCTTTTTCTGTATAATTTTTTCCAAGATCTATATTATATTTTATAACATTGTTGTAAATATAATCTTCTTGCATAACATACGATATACTATCATAAAAAGATGTTCTATTTATTTCATTTATATCTATATTATTAAATGATATTTTGCCATCTTCTACTTTATAAAATTTAGCTAAAATATTAGCAAGGGTTGTCTTACCAGACCCTGTATTTCCTAAAATTCCTATAAAACTACCATATGGAATACTTATATTTATATCTTCTAAAATATTATCTGATTCGTTGTTGTATTTAAAGTTTAAGTTTTTAATGTTTATATCAGGTTTTTTCGGCATATTTTTAGTTCCGTCTGAATCTAATTCTATATTATATAATGAATCTATTCTCTTATTAACTATTTTTAATGTATTTACTTTTTTGACTAAATTACCTGTATATACATAGTCAGAAAGTACTTTTTGTATAATTGAGTTAAATGCAACAAAGTCACCTATAGTTATCACTTTTTGAACTACAAGGTATATACCATAAACACAAGCAATAGAAAAACTAATTCCTCTACATACTGTCGAAATAGCATCTATATGAGCAATCACTTTACTATAATCTATGCTCTTTTCTTTTAATGATTTGTTTATATTATTAAACTTGTTTACTACTTCTTTTTCACGAACATATGATTTGATTACAGTAAAGCCACAAAAGCCGTCATTTATTTGCTTGGACAAATCCGCCTCTAAATCCTGTTTATCTCTCAATAACTTCTGTGATTTAGCGTTCTGTTTAATTATTAGAAATAAAAATATAGGAAATATGGTGAATACAGATATACTTAATGAAAAATTTACATATTTTATCGAAATAATGAATCCTATTATGGTATACGCTAATACTCTTGTAATTTCTATAAATCCATGTCCTACTATCGACCATATTTCATTTATATCATTTATTATATATGAGACAAATGTTCCTTTGTCGATAGTTTCAAAAAATTTAATATTAGCACTTTCAAGTCGTTGGAGTAAACTAAATAGTACTCCCTGTTTAACCTTTCTACCAGTTGAAAATATTATCCTACGATATAAAAATGTCAATACAAATGAGAGTAATAATATTAAACCTAGCAATACAATTTTATTGATTAAATCAGTACTTACCATTCCAGCATTTTCTAGTATTATATCTAATATTTTTCCAAAAATAACTGGTTCAAGTAATGATAAAATAATATCTGTTATGTACATTAATAGAAATGAGAATAGTCCTATTTTATGTTTTTGTAATTCTATTTTAATTAGTTTATTCATTTTTTACTCCTTTTACTGCCATCAAATAAGTTCTTATATGTTTTAAAAATAAAAAGGTCAATTCCATTAACTTGATCTTTTTATACATATATATTTAGTCTAAAATGATAAGTCATAGTATCAAATATTATGCTTATTTATTTTCTTTGTAACTAGAAACAAATTCATAAAACTCTTCCCAGTTTTTAACTCTTTTTATATTTATCTTTCTGTTATAAGGGGTATCCATTAAAATAGTTGTTATTCCACTAGTAATTAAGTCACTACATATTCTTACAGAATCATCAATCATGATGTCAATGTCATTTTTTAGGCATTCTAATGATTTGGCATGTATGTCATAAGCATCTGTTAAAATTAAATTATCATAATAGATATTATTTTCATCAAGCCACTTTTTAGTCATATTATATGGCTCACTGTATTCTCCATTATCTCTGCCCGTAATAATATAAATTAAATGTCCATCACTATGAAGTCTATCTATATATTCTTTTGCTTTCTCTTTAACCTTTAATTTCTTAGCAATACCTTCAATATTGTCCTTGTAAAATGAAAGTTCTTCTTCATTACTCCAATCAAACATACCAGTTCGTATGTATTTGGCATTTGGATTTATAATCCCTGTATTTCTTAATTCTTTGTCATGCATTAAATATGCTTCTAATAACATTTCATTAAAGTTTGAAATAACATTATCTATATCAATACCTATTCTCACAACTTACCTCCGCTACTTCTAATCAACTATAGCTAGTATACTATTTTTAATATATTTTAGCAAATGTTTCATATTTTCCAATTATACTAAAAAATTAGACTTAGCTTCTTAAATATCATTATTCGAATGAATAAATATACATATATTATCTTATAAGGATAAGGGATTTTATGAATATAATAAATAACAAGACAGTTTCAGTAGCAACTAGTAGTGAATTAAAAGAAGTCTTGGAAAATAATAATGGGTATGAATATATTTATTTAGAAAGTGATATTACTTTAAAAAGTGGTATTACAATAAATTCTAAGAAAAGTAAAGTAATTATTAATGGGACATATCAAGATATCACACATACTTTAACAGGAATGAATAGTTCTAGTGATTCGGACACTATTGTTACGACTGCTCTTACAAAAGAGATTCAAGTAAAAAATATAAAGATTATAAATCCTAATATAAATGGTATTATATATGTACCTGAGGTGGATAGTTATGATGAGATAGTAACTATTTATGATAATATTACGTTTAATGGAGTCCAATTGTCATTTAATCCCTATGGTGTTGTTAAGATAAGTAATTCAGTGATTACTATTGAAAATACTAATGGTATTGAATGTCAGGAAGTATGTGAAGCAGAGCGTGTTATAATAGGCGAAAAAGCTAATATATCAAGTGATTCAACTAATTTTTCTCTTTTTGCGTTTAGGAGTGATTCGATAAATCCTTCACTCGTCTTTTTGTGTAAGAGTGATATTATTGTAGCAACATATATTCCAATCTCATTATATCCACATTTTATACTAATGTAGTCCCCTATTATATTAACTAGTGATGAGATAACTGTTGTAATCCAAATCTTGTTTGCTTGCTTATTTACTTTTAAAATATTTTTAGGAACATAACCTAACGCTAGTAATGGCAACTGAATGGCTTTTAATTTTAGGATTATAGATAATATTTCTCGAGCGTTATTTTCTAGATGATAAACATATGTTATCTGATTAGAAAATGTGAAAATTAAAATAGAAATTATTATAGCACTCACCAATTCTATTAGCATAGCAGATGTATTAATTTCTTTAGAATCTTTATTCGCCCTAGCTAAAACTATCATATGGGCACTACTGACGCAGGTTTGGATTGTGTTGATGGAATTAGACATTGACTTATCTATTGTAACTAATAAAGTATTAGTAAATTCTACTAATATGTAAGGTAAAACAAAAAGAAATGTCTTTAGAATTTTTTATCAAATATTTTTTTCATACTTACTCCACTAATATTTTTTAACTATTTATTAAATTAGCATATAAAATTTTAAAAATCCATCTAGATATAAAGATAATTAGTTTGGATATTAATAATTTTATAGTATTAAAAAATATTATGCTTTAAACATAATACCCTTTAATTAAAACGTTTATGGTAGAAAATAAAATATTACTTGTTTTTTTATCACCGGTAATTTCGGTTTTAATTCGTAGATTGGCTGGGGCTGTTATTTCAAATAGGCCTGTATTATTTATAGTTATATCTTTATCACCCTTGGGACCGATATTTCCTTTGGGGTGTTTTTCTAATAATTCCTCATATGTATCGTAACTATCTAATATCTCTATTTTCTTTCCTCTAGGACCAGTTGGTCCTATCATGGGATACATACCTGCATTATATAGTCTTTCTCTTATTATTTTATTTTCGAAAATATTTTTAATCTTATCACCATTCATAAAATCACCTCTTTTTTAGTATTTTATGAAGTTTTTAAATGAATGATTATAGTAATAGAATATATTAGATGAAAAGAGATTCATTTAATAATGGAATTATATCTATAACTGGTTCTTCATATGGATGGGTATCTCTTAGAGCCTTAAGTACTTTTTTGACGTTTTTAATATCACATACAACTTCTAGTCTATCCTCTTCTACAAACTCTAGATGATTACATTTACCAATGTGTGGATTAGCATTGTTATTTGGGATAAATGTTCCAAGACATTTAGTTGATGATGAACAATAAGTATAATTTCCAATAATTCCTGCTCCAGCATTACAAATAGCGTCTCTTAATTTTTGAGTACTGTCTCTTGGAACAGTAACAGCTATTTTTACTTTTTGGATATTTATAGATATATTTTCTTGCATAGCTAATTATCCTCCATTATCCATTCTTGAAGACTTTTTATTTCTTTTCTACAATATGTACAATAACCCTTAGTAGCATCAATAGATGCTCCACAACTAGGACATTTGATAAAGTTTATGCCATCTTTAAGTACAAGGTGTTCTTGGTTATTTTTTTTCATAATATAAGTATCATTGATATATTTGGGAAAGATTTTATTATTTTCAAAATATATTACTCTAATATCAACTGATACTTTTACAAAATAACCATCGTCTTGTTCATAATCATCAAAACTCATGTAATCTAAAATGTCATAATCTACTACATTGTCCTTAGAAAAATATTTTTTTCTAATATCATAATTTAAGTTATTAAAGAATGTTTTCTTATCTATTTTAGTTCTATTCCAAAAGTCAATTTGTCTTTTATTTATTTTATCTTTATAAGATTTAATAGGAGACAAAATGATGTAAGCATCTGCTATATAGAAAAAATAGTATAAAACAAGTGATAAAATTAGGCCATAAATAAATATTTTTAAAATATCATAGTTATTAAAAGTTCTAGAAGTTAATTTTATAAAAATAAAGGATAATATAAGACTTATTATTATATCTATTATGGCGGTAATTATACGATAGGTCTTATTTTTCAAAATCCTATCATAATGGTATTTACTTCCCAAATCTTTATCAACATAGTCTATATTGTAATGTGTTCTACAATATGGGCAACCATCAATAAAATCTTTTATTTTACCATTCATTCCACAGTTTGGACATTTATAATTCCTATCCTCTTGTTCTTTAGAGATATAAGTATATTCTATTCTAGAATCAAATAGTTTTTCGGTATGAACTAAACTTTTTCCAAGATAATAGTCTTTTTGACATCTTATACCACTTACTATATCGTCGTTATGACTATCATCAGTGTTTCTTTCAAGTATTTTATTTCCAACTATATATTTAGTTTTTATATTTATATTTAATTTATTTAACTTATCTTTATGGTACTTTTCAGAAATTAATGGCATTTTAACACATCCTATCTATTATTGTTATTATTATTGTTGTTATTGTTATTGTTTGATGAGCGGCCATCTGAATGGGATGATGAAGAGCCTGGTACGTAATGAGGAATTAAGCCTAGATATTCATTGCTCATTTCTACACCATCAATACTTGGATCAATACACTTGGCATTAATTACCTTTTTTATTTGAGAATTATCGTCTGGTATAGATAGACATAAACTACTTTTTCCACCTATTACTCCTCCTTGGGGATTTTCTGTTAAGAAGATATATATTTCATCTAACTCTTCTTTAGACAACTCATAGTATTTTGTTAAATCAATACATCTTTTTGTTCTTATTAATTCTTCATAAGTTTCTGGTTCTTGTTTCATTTTTTTAACTCCTTATCTAGATAATAAAATTCTATATTTTGAAATGGTAAATTTATGGCTTGAATATGATAGTAAGCATTATTTTTTTGCTTAGTATAGTGATAGTCTCTTAAGGACTGTGTAGTAAAGAAAATATTATTGGCATTTTCTAGAGAATAAAGGTCTTTATATTCTTTAATAAAATTAGTGATGTTATAACAATAATATCCTTCTTTATCTGATTTGATGTTATCTAGGACACCCTTATAAATTTGTGATGTCGCTAAATGACGCTGTTTCGTTCTGTTTTCATCGCCATAGGTTACTAAATTACCACTTAAAAGCATCATATATAGAGAATTGTTTTCAGGGTAATCACACTGTTCAGAAATTAAGTTTTTCTTCATGTAGATTGTAATCTTATCTTTTGGGGTGATGTAAATAAGTTTTCTTGTTCGTTTTAAAATTTGTGATGAAAGACTATATTCATGATTATTTAACTTTAAAATAAACGAAGTAGGATCATAGATATATTTAAGTTTTTCATCACTCTTAATTATATCTTCTAAATCTGGATAAAGTGAATTTTTCGTTTTAGGAATATATGGAGCACTACTTTCTTTTCGCATATTATTTACATATTCATATACGGTCTCATCATTTCTTTCATCTTTTGGATAGTTTCTATCTTTATACATTTGTTGCTGCAACTTACAAGTGTAACTTTTATTAGTTTGATAGTTATTTTTAACAAATGGGCACCCCGTTTTGCATAAATAAAGATAACCACATTTGATGCATTCCTCATTAAGGCTTTCTTTGTTGTGATTTAGAAAAATCTTTTTACGTGCTGTATCAAGTATTTCTGAAACAGTATTTTTAAAAATATTACCATAATAGTAATCTTTATTTTTTTGTCCTCTTACACAAGAATATATATCACCATTTTTTTCTAGTAAGAAAAATTTTTCCCCACAGTTATCGCAATTTGAACAATATTCTGGTCCGAATTCATCAAACCAAGGTCCATTAACACCGTAGTCTAAGTCACTTCCATCAAACTCCTCATGCATCTTCTTATAAAACTTTACTTGCTCATCCTCACTAAGATGATGGAGAATACCATTTGAATTATAATCGAAGCCTATCATGAAATTAAAGTCATTCATATCTAAGCAAGTATTTTTATGTAAGAATTTAAGATCCTTTATTATTTCATCTATATGTTCATAATGTTCTTTAAAGATAGTTGAAGATACTTTTTTCTTGTTGGGTATATCTTTTAACAAAGCAATATTTTCTAATATTTTATCAAGAGTTTTTTTATTACCTTTGGTTACTCTATATTCATCATGAAGGGATAGTGGTAAATCAAGACTACCAGATATAGAAACATTGAATTCTTTAATAGTATCCATATGTTTAGAAAGATCATACATATTTGTTTTAATATGCGGTCTTCCTATTTTAAAGCCATTTTCACTTATTATTTTTTTATTGTCATTATAATATGTAGCAATGAACTCAATAAGATCATGGAACTCTGCTTTAGAAAGAGTTGTAACTTCTCCACCATGTAATGAGATATTAAATGGGATAACATTTGACTCTTTAAACTTTTTAATGGCATATTTTAGAGTTTCAAGGGAGTTAAATTCTTGCCAATTATCTTTTGTATTATCTTCTAAATAGCAGTATTTGCAATTCATATTGCAGGCCATAGTCGGAACATATAGTAAGTGTATAAATTTGTTTTCCATTGTTGGTCCCTCCTATTTAATTATAATATAGTCTTATTGAAATTGCAGATGTTCTTCTAAACATTTCCTCTCCAGATATTTCAACGGCTAAATTTTCATTTATTACTTTATATGGTACTGCTTGAGATAAAGTAAATGTTAATTCACCATTAGGGCCACTATACTTAATGTTAAACTCATTTCCGCCATTTAAGACATTAACACTATCTATTTTTAAAGTTACATTTTCTACGTTAATTGTTGGATAACTTTTTCCTATTTTAGTTTCTACACCTTGATATAAATAATCAAAGGTATCGTATTTATATTTGCCAGAATCTATAAGGTGTCCATAATTTATTTCACCAAAGTAATTTATGTTAGTCGGACTATCTTTAAAGGCCCTTTCATTAACAGATATATTTTTAGGGATAGTTATGGAATAAAGACTATTGCATTCTCTAAATGCAGATGAGCCAATTTCATTTAGCTTACTGTTAGGAGTTAACTCTACATTAGCAAGAGCTGATGCCCCAAAGAAAGCGTGTCCCCCTATTCTTTCTACATTATCAGGTATTCTTATTTCACTTAAAGAAGTACAATACTCAAAAGAGTTTCCTCTTATTTCTGTTAGATTTTCTGATAACTCAACTTTAGATAATGAGCTGGCATGAGAAAATGTTTCTCCTCCCATATATGTTAGTGTATCAGGTAGAGATATTTCAGTTAAGGAAGTACAATTAGAAAATGCTCCTCCACCTAAGTATTCTAATTTATTAGGTAATGTAATGTTTTTTAAATGTTTATCATTTTTAAACGCTTGACCTCTTATTTCAGTAATAGTGTCTGGAAGGCTAACCTTCTTTAAAAAATACATATTGGAGAATGTATTACCACGAAGTCCAACAACATTTTCTTTCTTATATGTTTCTGGAATGCTAGCAGTAGTAAAATTGGTTAAACCAAAAGTATAAAATCTAACGTTATATCCACCATTAGTTTTTTCATACATTATTCTTGGATCTTTAAAGATAAGTAAAGGTAACAAGAAAGCAGCAAAAATCATTAGAGGTCTTACCTTCTTCAAGTTGTCCTCGACAATACTATTTTTAGCACTCATAACTATATTGGATATTTTCTCTCCTGGTCTTCCTTTAATCTCTTTTTTTAAATAAGTCATAAAATCATATCTTTTGGTATATTTATAATATATGAACAAAATTATTAATCCTATGATATAAGTCTTCATTGGAAAATGAAAAAATATTAAGGAAATATATACAAACACTAAAACGGTAAAGATAATAGTAAAAATATTTTTTCTTTTTAAAATATCACTTGTTACTATTTTTTTATCTGGCTCAATGCCTGCTTTTTTTAGTTCTTGATCAATGAATTTATTTAATAATTCCTCTTCAGAATTATTATAAATTGGATTAAAATTATTAGGAGTAACAACCACTTTTGTTACTGGTGGTACCGGTAGTGATTCATTTGTAGTACTAGCTATTTCCTTTCCACATTTTGGACAAAACTTATATGGTCCTTTTAGTTCAGCACCACACTGGCTACACTTTTTGTATGTTGCATCTAATTGTTCAATAGGCGTTTGTTCTGTAATATTATTATTCATAAGTTTTTACTTCTTCCTTTCTACTAAAAAACTTTGGTACTATTATAAAATATTATTATCTCTATTTTATTATAACAAACTTTTATATTTTTTTATAAATTATTTACTATTATTTTTATATTATATATAATTAATTTAGTAGAAAGGATTGAGGAATATGGAATTTCAAGATATGAATATTTTATTTATTGTAATATTTTCGGTAATTATACTAACTTCTATTGGAATATTTATAGTCGTAATTGCTTCTATTTTTAGTCCTAAATTCCAGGGCAAAATGATGGGAAAACAAATTAAGGCTACCAAGTATATGATTGATGAGACCAAGGATGATATCGAAAATATAGCTACGACAATGGGAAATGTGGGGATTAATTCCAAGAAAAAAATTTATGATGAGAATTATGACAATCTTCGAGATATGGCAACAAAGAAAGCCAATATTCATAAAGAAGAAGTAGAAATTACTACAAAAGCAATAAAAGATGGATTAAGTGATAATAAAATGTATTGTAAACATTGTGGGGATTTAATAGATAGTGATTCAGAATTTTGTAAACACTGTGGAAAAAGGCAATATAAAGACATATGATTTTAAAATCATATGTCTTTTTAGTTTTATTCCATAAATGAACTAGGATGATATGATGTTATTCCTAGGCTTTCAGCTTTTCTTAAAGCATCAAGTCTATCATCAACGAAAACTACATCTTTAATATTAATATTATAATGTTTACAGTAAGCTAATATAACATCAGGTTTTAACATAGTGTTAGATATAAAAATAATATTTTCTCTTTTTATATTTGGATAGTTCTCATTTAACCACTTATATTTTTGATTTATCTCATTATTAGTTACAATTGTGCCTAGAATAAATGCCTTATTAGGATCTAGTTTTTTAATTAGACGTTGCATTGTTTTTAATGGTCTAGCATGGTAAAATAAGTCTCCAAAAAGAAGATTATCAAGAGATTGACAACCTAAGTCATAACAGCCACCCTCATATAATTTATCATTAAACCTATATTCTGAAAGTGTTCCATCAACATCAAAGAACACATACTTATCTTTTAATTTATTAATCATCTTCTACTCCTTATCTCAATTAATTTAAATATGTCTCTTCTATAATACTACCAGAAATATCCTTTAAAGTAATCTTTTCGCTATCCATAATAATATAAGAATGGCGAGTATTATTCTTAGGTAGAGAAAGGGAACCTGGATTAGCAAAAATTAAGTTATTCTTTTTTCTAATAAAACCAGTATGGAAATGACCATAGAACATAATATCAAACTTCTCATCAGGTAGAACATCTTGATTATATTTATCCCCATGAGTAAAATAAATTCTTTTGTTATTGATATTAAGAAGTAGATGATCATGAAAATTAAAATCAGATATAGTCTCATCTACTAAAGCATCACAGTTTCCCCTTACAACTTTTAATTTTTCCTTTAAACTATTTAAAATATTACAAACATCCATAGTACTATAGTCTTTAGGTAGAGGATTCCTTGGGCCATGATAATATAGGTCTCCAAGAATAATTATTTCGTCAGCTTTCTCTAATTTAAATATTTCAGGAATCATCTTAGCATAATATGATGATCCATGAATATCAGATATAATTAATAATTTCATATAAATTCTCCTTAAGTATATTATACATTAAAAAAAAGAGATTTAAAGTAAAATCCCTTCATTTTAATTAATAGCGTTACCGTTTACATATAACTTGTAACCATTAAAATCAATATTAGAATAAGTAGTATCTTCATCTGTTAAGCTAGTAACATAACTATCTCCAGTTAATTTTATTTTAGATGACTTATCTAGAGTTAACTTAATACTTTTGGCTGTTTTATCTTTATTAATTGTTTCTTCGTATGAAGATGAATTTTTTAGAGAAAATTCTAAAGTAGAAATAGAGTCAACAACAATATTGCCTTTTACTTTTTGGAAGAGAAAGAATTTAACTGAATATTTACTCTCGCAACTAACTCTTCAATATGAAATGGTTTCGTTATGTAATCATTCGCACCATTTTGTAATCCTTCTAACTTATCATCTAGCGTAGATTTAGCGGTAAGCATTATAACTTTACTTACAATTTCTTCTTCACGCATCTTCTCCATCGCCAGAGATGTCTATAACATATTTTTCTTTTTCTAAACTTTTTCTTATAACATCCACTAAATTAAATTCATCTTCAACAATCAAAATACGCATATTCTTCACTAACTTAACTTAATAATACTTTTATTAAATAAACATTTAATAATTTAATTTTCTTTATGTACTAAATTATACATTCTTAAAAGTAGTTCTTTATTAGAATCATTATTTTTACCAGTGAGTTCTGTATCAAGATCAAAAAATGTTTCTTGTTGTTCTAATTTTTCTTTGGTAAAATCTTTTAATAATTTGTCATGTTCTTTTCTTAATTTATTTATGGCTTCTCTACTTTGACGTAGGACGCCATCTTCCCACCACGCTAACATAGTTTGAGCTACATCTTCTTTTGGCTTAAATGCATCTTCCATCATAGACTTATATCCAGAAATAAAAGATTGGGTGGCTTTTACACTTTTTAGCTTTTGTGCTTTAGAAATAATAATAGCGTACTCTATTCTTAAAGCCTCATTGAACTCTTCTTCTGTAAAATCTTTACCTAAAAGATTAGCTGTATACTTTTCAATTAAAGAACTAAGTTTTCCTAGTTCAACACCTGTTTTATAAAATAGATTTCCATTTAAAATATAGGTTTGAATATCTAGTGGTAAATTAGTGAATGCTAAAGCATCTTTTAAAACATTACTACTAAATTTATGCTTATTTTGAGAGATAAAATCTTTTTGATCATGCCATTTACCAGTAGAAAGTCCCAAATAAAAGCACTCTATAATCGCGATAGCTCGCTCTTCTATACGTGGTTCAGAATGAATGTTTTCATCTAATTGAATAGATAATATTTCTTCACTTGTTTTAGCATTATGAACTTTAGTATTTATTTTAGAGTCCACTATATTATCATCTTTTATAATCTTTTTAATAGCTTTTAATCTTGTATGTCCCGCCACTACGACATAATACTTTTCACCTAAAGAAGGATAAGTACTATAGTCGATATTTTCTTTCCATATTTTATTTATAAAATTTATATGATTAATAAAACTTTCTTTATCTAAAATTACTATATCTATAGGATTTATTAGTCCATTACTTCTAATAGAATCTACAAGTTCTTCTATCTTAGCATTTTTTATTTTTCTTACTTGTGGAAGAGTTACTAATTTATCTACATCTACATTGATATAATTATATTCACCAAAAATCATATTTTCACCCCTAAATTAATACAACTATATTTTAACAAAATACTTCTAATAAGTCAAAGAATCCAGTTATAGTAAATAGTGTAAAATAGTTTTGAAAAAAGACAAAAAGAGAAATATCTGTTAAAATTACTGTTTCTAATATTCTGGTATCTTATTACAAATTTATTTTGAATAAATAATGGGGCAAATAATAATAACAAGCATAATAATAGACCATTAATTTTTCTCTTAGGAGTCGCTTTTCCATACAGAAAACAAATGGAAATTTTAGTATCATGTAACATGCTAAAGAAATTCTTTTATTTTCTTTATGTAAATCTATTATATTCATTTGATGATTACCGAAGATTGTATAATAAATTCCTTATCTGTATTATAACAAGGAGTATATATTATAGTTTCAAATTTATTTTTTCCCAAAGCGCATTATCTTCTTTGGTGAGCTGCTAAATCAAACATATGAAATGATTGACTAGATTTTTAGTAGATAAATGTCTATCGTATATTATGCTGATGACTAGTAACTATTATTTTAATCTATGCTATAGAAATGAAAACTATTGATACTCCATTCATTTTTGTATTTGACTATATTGTGATTCTCTATTGTCTATTAATTCAGTGTCATAATAACTGCAACCAGTCAGTCCAAAGATAACAATCACACATATAAAAATAATTAAAATTACATTTTTCATATCTAACCTTCCATCATTATTTTTACTTATAATATAACATAAAAAGAAGCAAATTTTATAAAAAATCTGCTCTTTTATTAATTATTCTCAAGTATTATTTGACCATCTATGATTGGAATATTTGGGAAACTTGCATCCATTAACGTAAAGTTTCTAATAGGTGCTTCTGGATTTGTTATTTCAACTGTTACTGATTCCTCAGTCATTGTGATTGATTTAACTGTATCATCAAATGTATGTCCGCCATCGCCAGATATTTGCTTATAATATATTTTATTACTTCCTGAGGCGGCAAACGGAACGTTATTAAATACGGCATTTCCATCATCATTAGTTGAAATTTCTGGTCCATTTATTGTTCCCGTACTATCAGTTCTTACAAATTTTGCACCAATAATTTGTACTCCAGTGTCTGGATCTCCTGTATCTGTTACATGAAGTGTTAAGGTTCCTTTAGCACTTATTGTAAAAGCGTATGTATCTGTTTCATCTATAATGGTAATACTGCTTGGACTAAGTGTTGAAGGGTCATAACCTCCAGCTACAGCAGTCGCGTTATACGTTCCTGTAACAAGTTCAATACTTCCTTTACCATTTGTTATTGGAATTGTATGTCTTGCCATAATATCATCTTACCTCCTTCTATTTTGATATTTGGATAATTCTTATCCATTAGCATAATTGTAACAAGATGTTTTCTTTCTTTATTATTATCAATATTTACACAATATATTTTATCTTTTCGTGCAATTAGTGGTACTATTATAATTATATTCGAATATATAATTAAGTTATATAGCTCATTATCACATATTGGAATTTTTATTTTTCCTAAGTTATTTGTTATTCCCTTAAAAACAATCTTATTACAGTTGTCTTTTAACATAATTTTTAAACTATTTTGACTCACATTCTTATCACTGTAAAGGTTAATATAAATATAATCTTTTTTCATAATTCACCTCATTACAATATATTTTATGAATTAATTTACTTTTTTATAAAGACATTATTCCTCTATACTCCAAATTATCATAGTAGAATAGTCTTCATCTTCCAGTAAATCTTTAGTAGGACTAATTAATAGACCCTTATCAGTAGAAAATGTAATATTACTTACTCCAACAATTCCATTGTTAGTACTTGATTCATACACTAATTTTTTATTTGTTGTTAATTTAAAGGATTCATTATCAAACTTTTTAAATAGCAATGAGTCTATTAATACTTTTCCACTGCTATCTATCATAGGGTTTGTAAAATTTATATATAATTTCCAATTTGTACTGTTTACTCTGCTATCAATCACTGTTATTACTGTTTTATTTTTTTTATGTAAAACAATAGGATTACTGGATAGTGGTGTCATACTAAAAGGAATATTTTCTGTTACTTTTAAAAGAGTTAATTCTCCCATGAACGGAACAGTTACTTTTCTTTCGGTATAACAACTATTTAAACAAGATGTTACTTTAACCCTTGTATTATCAGGAACAATAGCATCAATATTTACTTCAAATAAACCATCTTTATCTGCTGTTGCAGTAAAAGCTTTATTACTATATTCTATTTTAACATTTGCATATGGTATTGTATGACCTGAGATGGAATTTATAGAATCTGTAATTGGATGAATGTTTATTTTTAGCATTCCTATTGTTAATATCTTTATACCTTGAAGTGTAAAACTATTTATATCTGTTGAAGAAATTAATTCGCTATCTGTAAAATTATGGGATGTAATAGTAGTACTATCTTTATTAAATATTCCAGTTATTTCTGCTGGTGTATCTTCCTTGTACCAATAAAAAGCTGGTGTATCATCCAGTGTACAAGCATTTAAATAATCTAAAGCATATATCCACATATTTATTCTACTAAATTTGAAGGAAAAATCAACAGGATTATTAGTATATACCACATTAGCATTTTTGGTATAAATATTTATGTATTTTGGATTATCTAATATAAATTTTTGATTAGAACCTTTAAAATAAATGTTATAATTATCGGTTGGAGTATTCATATATGTATTAATTACTGATAAACTTGCACCTTCTAAAACTTTTAAGTCTCCGAATACATTCCACATTGGAACTCTTTGATGACTTTTTTCGATAAATGTAAAATTGGCCATTTCTTCTATTAAAACGTTTCTAGCACCGTGTGTAGTCGTTATTGCAAAACCGTTTCCGGTAGTTAAAAGAAATTCTGATCCATGTCCAACTGTTAAGTCAAGTCTATTTGTTCCATTCATAAGTTCCTTATTAGTAGTAATATTTACATTACTATTCGGAACTATTTTTATATACGATGGTATGACATCATTAAAAAAGAATACTGGGTTTGTATTAGAATTACTTGTAAT
The DNA here is from genome assembly GCA_000432835.1 of Clostridium sp. CAG:417. Taxonomy (GTDB): domain Bacteria; phylum Bacillota_I; class Bacilli_A; order RF39; family UBA660; genus CAG-417. Next base: position 47,434 of record FR890373.1, read on the forward strand.
TGTAGTATTTCCTCCAATTAAAATTCTATTAGAATCACAAACTTTTTTTACGGTAACACCATTCGTATCACTACCAGATATAAGTGAATCAATTATTTTGGTTATACCATAATAATTACAAGAAAGTTCTACACCACTAAAATTAATATTATTATATTCAACACTCAAATTTGAATAATTAGGATGTGATGGAACATAAACTATACCATATGTATGTGAACTAATTATGTTCATATTTTTTAAAGTAATTTTTCTATTTGAAGTACTAGCTTCTATTACATCAGATGATTCATTTAAATTATTTGTATATGTATATTTAACATTATTATATGTTCCATCTATTATTAAATTCGTTTTATTAGCATTTATGGTAAAGCCACTTGTAAGAGTAATATCATTGCCTAAATAAATATAATTGTAGTCATTTTCTTCACTTAATGCTTTTTTGAACTCTTCGCTATTATTCACTACAACAGTATTATCATCTATTATTTGCATATTATCACTTTCCTTTATATAATTTATTCTTTAAGTGAAATTTAGATTAATTAATTTATAACAATTACGTTGAAAAAAATAATTGATACTATTACTAATGTATTTTGATAACGCTAAGCATAGCGTTTGTACTTCCATTAAATTTTATATTCACTGTTTTTGATGCCTTAGCGTTTAAAGTTACAAGGTCATCACTTTGTAAAGATATAATAGTTGAACCACTTATACTATTTATCATCTGGGCTTGAAACTCACTTGTTGTATTTGTTGCTGGTTGAAGTAAACCATTTGCTCTAACTGACATAGTTATAGAACATTCTTCATTGGGTGCTCCACACAATAGATAAGATACAAGATAAACCCCAGTTTCTCTTATCTTAATTGAATTATCATCAGGATACTCTGTAAATAGTGCAGTACCTTTTTCAGATAGAGGAATTACTGTATCAGTACCTTGTGATATACTTAATTGTGTATCTGTCATTGAATATCTTATTCCATATGAAGATATAAATCCTGTACCCGGAGGTCCTTGTGGGCCTATTGGTCCAACATCGCCTGTATCACCTTTTTCTCCCTTTGGTATAAGAAATGCTAAATGATGAACCCAATTTTCAAAAGTATCCATAACTTGTGCTGGTTCCCCCGGTTCGAGTGTTTCTGTTTCATCTATCGCAATATGTTCAGTTCTACCTATTTCTCCTGGGAGACCTCTTGGTCCAATATCGCCTGTATCACCTTTTTCTCCCTTAGGAATTTTAAAATCTAATATTACATCTGTAGTTGTCCCTACATTCTGTACTTGTGCTTCTTTGTCAGATTCGAGTGTTTCAGTTTTTCCAACCTTTATAGTTGCTGGTCCTTGCTCTCCCTGTGGACCAGCAGGTCCCCTTTCACCAGTTTCACCTTTTTCCCCTTTTATACCTTGTTCTCCTTGAGGGCCAATGTCACCCTTTTCTCCTTTATTTCCTTTAGGAATACTAAACTTTAGAATCAAATCTTCGGCAGTTCCAATGTTTTCAACACTAGCATTACTATCCGGCATAACGGTTTCTGTTAATCCTACAGAAATACTTGCAGGTCCTTGAGGTCCACGTGCTCCTGTTTTTCCTGGTTCTCCTTGTTCTCCTTTTGGCCCCTGAATGTAGCAATATTTGATTTTTGAATTCTTTTCATCTAGCTTTCTTTTTATGTTTTCATAATTGTCATTACAATTACACCCACTCATTTATTTACCTCCTAATTAATATTCTTTATAATATAATTTATGATAAATGAGTGCTTTTTGATAATAGATTTAAGATTATTACAAAAGCATCAATAACAATAGTATTTATTGATGCTTTATTGTAAAATATAACATTTCTCTAATTATCCTATTTTTGCTACAGTTAGTGTAGCATTTGTAGTTTCGTCGAATGACATTGTTATGTCATCTGTTGCTCTAACATTTAAGGTAATAATACTATTAGCGGGTAATGCTGCTATTATGGTGTTACTAATATTTGATTTATATGTTGCTTCGAAATTAGCATTTATATCACTGCCTGGCACTATTTTATTTTCATTCATAACAGATAAGGTTAAAGTGCAATCCCTGTCAGTAATGCCACTAAGAAAATATGAAATGATATAAAATCCGCTTTCATTAATTTTTATGGCATTATCAACTTGATAGTCAGTATTTTTATTTGGCCCCACTTCATTGAATGAAATGATAGTATCAGCTAGTTTTGCGAGTTCAATTTGCTGATTGGATGTTAAGAATCTCATCCCATATGCAGGAAGAATTGTTATTAAGCTACTTTCTCCTTTTTCACCCTTATCACCTTTTAGGCCTTTTGGAATCTTAAAATTAAGAATGAGATCATTTTCAGTTCCAACATTTTCAACTGCAGCTTCTTGATTTGATTCTACAGTTTGTGTTTCTCCAATCTTGATAGTTGTTGGACCACTCCTACCCCGCGGTCCCTGTGGGCCTTGAATGTAACAGTACTTTGCTTTTGAATGAATATTATTCATTTCTTTACAGCATGGGTTGAAAGAGCAATCATTTGCCTTATTGTCCATATTTTTCTCCTTTCGTGTTATCTTATGTATTTAAAAGAAAAAATGAAACGGCAAACATTTAGTTAAAATACAATTGATCTTTACTATAATTAAGATGTTTATGTATACAAAGTTAAATCTTCCCATAATAAAATGGGAAGATTTACTAATTTTTGTTATATTCCTCTACCTAAATATTCAATATTAATTGTAACTAAAGAATTAACAAAGTAAGATTTTGAATTAATATCTTTTATATCTGGGCTATTCAAATAGAATTCTTTTTTACCTAGATTTATAATCTCAAACGTATTGTCTGTGTTATTTATAGACAATATTCCTTCGGCTACTATTTGAGAAGCATATTTATTTTGTCTCCACTCACTAGAGCCTATATATATTTCATCTGTATCTACTAATCTAAGTCCAAATGATATAAAATCATTTTTAGAATCAAAATTAGGGTTTGTAGGATAAATTGAAGCTGACAAAATAATTGAAATTTTGTAGTAACCTATATTGTTAAATTTTAAGGTGCTCTCATTTTTATTTAATGTAATAATATTGTCTGTATCTATTTCCACTCTGTTTATCGGAATTCTTTTACCTGATGATATGTTTACTCCTTCTGTTATAGTGCCATCATTATATGTAACTAAATATGCCCTTTTTATAGATAATGGTCCACTAGGTCCTATAGGTCCTTGTGGACCCCTTGGTCCTTCCTTTCCCCTTGGACCTTGCGGGCCTTGAATATAACAAGAATTACATTTTTTTATATGCTCTGTAGACATTCAGTTAACCACTCCCATTATATAATATTACTTAAAGAAAAAAAAATACCTTAAAAATTAATTTTATATTATTTTACTTTATAATATGTTAAAAATTCATGGCATACTCTAAATAACTAAAAACAGAAGTATAATCATTTTTGATATTTTTCTATCACATTGTACACGTCCTAATGCTGTATTCAATAAATAAAATTTATTTTGGAACTAATTATCAGATAGAATGACTTTTGTCAGACATTTTAATTTTTATAAAAATGTTATATAAATAAGGGGTCATATTACTAGTTGCCTACGAATTCATTGATATTTTTATTAATCTTTTCTATTAATTTTCCGATATGAAATCCATCTGTAAAACCATGATGAGACATGATCATTAGATTAACAAAGCACTTATTATCTGTTAGTTCAAATTTATCCCAAATAAGTTGAGGAATAGTAATATTTTTATCAAATGGTGGAACTAAACTTGAAAAGTGATACCAAGGTGAACATGATACCCAAAGTTCTCCGCCTTCTTTTCTGATAGATTTATTAGTGGTTAAAAATTCTTTTTCTGTTTTTTTGAATTCATTAATAAAATCTTTATAGTTATCTTTTATAAGACAAGTAAAATAACCAATATTTCCATCTTTAAACATTTGGGTAAAACCAATATTTAATTTATCATATTTATATATTTTGCCATTTTCATAACGATATTTGAATTCTTCTATCTCATTCATAGCAGAACCAAAAACATACGCGATAGTTGCATAATGGTATTTATGTATTTTGCAATAATCATAAATATGCGTTATATCTATTTTTGTCGTGACAAATACAAAGGGATTACTTCTCGTATGATAATAATCAAATAAATCTTGTCTACAATAATTTTTTATTTCTACTTTCATAATAACTCCAATATTTTATTTCTAGTAAAGCATATCCTCTTTTTTCACTTCTATTACTGGTCGCACTCCACAACTATTGTTAGGTGTCGATGGATAGGTACTAA
>FR890374.1:0-248691 GCA_000432835.1 Clostridium sp. CAG:417
GAGTTGTATTACTCTTTTTTTTTGGCTATAATTATTATGGTGATTAAAATGAATTATAAAATAACTTCATATAATGAACAGGATACTATTGAACTTGCTCAGAACATAGAATCTGAAAAATTTAAAAACATGGTTATATGTTTAGATGGTGATTTAGGTAGTGGAAAAACAGTTTTTACCAAAGGTTTTGCTGAAGCTCTTGAGGTTGATGAAAGTGTGACTTCTCCCACTTTTAATATTATTAAAGAATATACTTCCGGAGAAATGCCACTTTATCATATGGATGTTTATAGACTTGATGGAAAAGTTGATGATTTAGGTATTGAGGAATACTATAAAAAAGGTGGTATTTGTATTATTGAGTGGTCTGAAACTATTACTGATTATTTACCTAAAAATAGATTAGATATAAAATTCAAGATAGTGGATGAAGAGAAAAGGGTTATCTCTATAATTCCTCATGGCTCTAAGTATGACGAATTATGTGAGGCTGTTCTATGAAATGCTTATATATAGATACTTCTTCTAGTTTTTTATATTCAGCAATTTCTAATAATGGTAAATTGTTAACTTCTACTTCTGAAGAATTGGATCATGATCTATCCAAGATAACACTTGTAAAAATTTCAAATATGTTTAAAGAAATTAATATGAAGCCTCAGGATATAGATAAAATAATAGTTGTGAATGGTCCTGGTTCTTTTACTGGTATTAGAGTTGGAATTACGATTGCAAAAGTTTATGCTTGGGGTTTAAAGAAAGATATTTGTTGTGTTTCAAGCTTAGAAGCTATGGCATGTTCTACTAAAGCAACATCTTTTAAATATATTGTTCCAATTATTGATGCACGTAGAAATTTTGTTTATGCAGCTATTTATGATTCCTCTTATAACGTGGTATTGGAACCTCAACACATTAATTTGGATATATTGAAACAAAAAATGTCGGAATTAGGTAGTTGTTTGATTATAACTAATGATGATATTAATACTGATGTTAAAACAGTTCCTTATGTTCCTAATATGCTTAAAATTATTAAGAAAAATGAGAACAATCATTCTATTAATCCTCATTCTGTTAATCCTAATTATTTAAAATTGACAGAAGCGGAAGAAAAAATTGCAAATATATGATTGAAGAAATAACGAATAGTTCTTTTCTTTCTCCTATTTTGTCCACAGAATATGTGGATAACGAGTTTAATAGTAATCCTTTTGCACATTTTGTTGTTTATAAAAATAATGGTATTATTTTAGGCTATTTATATTATAGTTTAATTTATGATCGAATCGAAATTAATCAATTTGAAGTTTTAGAAGAGTATCGCAATAAAAAAATAGGTTCTAGTTTGTTAGACTATCTTGTTAATTTAGGTAATTATGATATTACTTTGGAAGTAAGAATTGATAATTTTTCTGCAATTCATTTATACCAAAAATTTGGATTTAAATCAGTTAGTATAAGAAAGAACTATTATAATGGGATTGATGGAATTTTAATGGAAAGAAAATTTGAAGGTGATTAATTTATGAAAGATATGTATATTTTAGGAATTGAGAGTAGTTGTGATGAAACTAGCTGTTCTATTGTTAAAAATGGATGTGAAGAAATAGCAACTGTTGTTTCATCTCAGATTGATATTCACAAAAACTATGGTGGTGTTGTTCCTGAAATAGCTAGTAGAAATCATGTTAAAAACATTACCTTTGTACTTGAGGAATGTTTGGAAAAGGCACAGATGACTTTTGATGAGATCGATGCTATTGCGATTACATATGGTCCAGGACTTATTGGTTCTCTTTTAGTCGGAGTTGAAGCAGCTAAAACATTATCTTTTATTTATGATAAACCATTGATTCCTGTTCATCATATTGCAGGCCATATTTACGCGAATAGTTTAGTAAAGGAGCTTAAATTTCCGTTATTAGCCTTAGTTGTAAGTGGTGGTCATACAGAATTAATTAAAATGTCTGATCATTATCATTTTGAAAAGCTAGGTGGTACCTTGGATGACGCTATTGGCGAATGTTATGATAAAGCTGCTAGAGTTATAGGATTAGAATATCCAGGAGGTCCTAAACTTGATGCTTTAGCTCATAAGGGTAAAGCTACTTATAAATTACCAGTTCCTTTGAATGATAATTCATATAATTTTTCCTTTAGTGGTTTGAAGAGTGCTGTTATAAATTTAGTTCATAATGAACAACAACGTGGAATGATAATAAGGAAAGATGATTTAGCAGCATCATTTCAAAAAGTAGCTGTCGAAGAAATAGTAAACAAAACTAAAAAGGCTATTGAGAACGAAAATATTCATAGTTTGATAGTGGCCGGTGGAGTTGCAGCTAATAAAGGTTTGAGGGAAAATCTTACAAAAATGTGTGAAGTTTTACATGTTGATTTGTCTTTTCCACCGATGCAATATTGTACAGATAATGCCGCAATGATTGCTGCTGCTGGATACTTTGCTTATAAAGATGGTCGGATTGCTGATTTATCACTTAATAGTAAATCTAATGATAAATTAATTTAATATTTTAGAACTATTTTATATTAGTTCTTTTTATTTTACGTTTTTTACAAGTTATTTCATTTTAATGTATTTATTTTCCTTTTTCATTGTGGTATACTTTAAGGTAAGATAATAGGAGGATAAAATGGGAAATAGAATTATTCTGAATGGAACTTCTTATTTTGGTCGTGGTGCTAGAGAGAATGTTATTACTGAGTTAAGAAATAGAAATTTCACTAAAGCTTTAGTTGTAACTGATAAAAATTTACTTGATGCACATGTGACTAATTTAGTTACAGATGTTCTTGATAAAAATGATTTTTCATATCAGATTTATTCTGATATAAAGCCTAATCCAACTACTCTTAATGTTCAAGAAGGAGTTACTTTCTGTCGTAATAGTAAGGCTGATGTTATTATTGCGGTAGGTGGCGGAAGTGCTATAGATACTGCAAAGGCAATTAGTATTATTATGACTAATCCTGAACATTTTGATGTTATTTCGTTGGATGGGGCTGTTGAAACAAAAAATGCTGGTATGCCTATTATAGCTTTACCAACAACGGCTGGTACTGCAGCAGAGGTAACAATAAATTATGTTATTACTAATCCTGTAGGACCAAAGAAAATGGTGTGTGTTGATCCACATGATATTCCAATAGTAGCTATTATTGATCAGGACTTGATGGAAAAAATGCCAAAAAGTTTAGCTGCGTCTACCGGAATGGATGCTTTAACTCATGCTATGGAAGGATATACAACTAAAGCAGCGTGGTTAATGACTGATATGTTCCATTTGAATGCCATGGCGCTTATTTATAAAAATTTGGAAAAGGCAGTTAATTTGAAAGATAGAGATGCTATTGATAATGTTGGATATGGTCAATATATAGCTGGTATGGGATTTTCCAATGTAGGTTTAGGTATTGTTCATTCAATGGCTCATTCACTTGGGGCGTTCTTTGATACTCCACACGGTTTAGCTAATGCTTTATTACTACCTCATGTTTTAAAATTTAATGGAAAAATATGTCCGGATTTATTTAGAAATATGGGTAGAGCAATGGGGCTAGATATGGATAATTTAACTGATGATGAAGCAGTTGATAAAGTGGTAGATGCTGTTAGAAGTTTAGCTATAAAGATTGGAATTCCTCAAACATTAAAAGAAATTGGAATAAAAAAGGAAGATTTACCAATGCTTGCGCATCAAGCAATTGATGATGTGTGTACAGCTGGTAATCCACGTAATGTAACTGAACAAGATATATTAGCCCTATATCAAGAGGCTTATGAATAAATAGAAATAAGAAGGAGAAGGTGTGATATGTTAAGATCTAAAGTTGGTTATAGCATGAATGAAGATAGTTTTACTTCAGGTGTTATGACAGCAAAAAATGCTATTATAGGAAGTAGTTCAAAAATTGGTTTTCTTTATACTTCATGTGTTTCAAATGTGAAGGAAGTTGTAAAAGGGGTTAGAAGTGTTACTGATATTCCTTTAATTGGTTGTACTTCTTCAGGTGCTATTATGGTTCCAGAAGGAATTGTTGCTAGTGAAAAAGGTTTTGCAGGTATGATGAGTATGTCTGATGTTAACTTAACTGTTGGTGTTGCTTGTCATGAAGCAGGAAAAAATGCCAGATTAATAGGTAGAAAGGTAGCAATGGAAGCGGCTAAGAAAGCTGGTATGAATATTGCGCCATCATACTTTTATATGGTAGCATCTCCAAAAGAAGAAGAGGATTACTTGATGGGAATTCAAGATGTTATTGGTCGTGTTCCTTTCTTTGGTGGTAGTGCAGCTGATGATACAGTTGAAGGAAAATGGAAAATTATTTGTGACGAAAAGGTATTCTCTGATGGAGTTGCAGTTGCATTTTTCTATACAGCTAATGATATTGTTACTGAGTATACTGGAGCATATCGTGAAACTAAGAATATGGGAATCGTTACAGAAGTTAATGATGATCGTAATTTAGTAAGTATTGATGGTGTTAAAGCTCTTAAGAAATATGGTGAATGGATTGGTAAGAGTGTTAATGATTTAAGAGGAACTAATTTATTGGTTGAATCTATTTGTAAGCCTTTAGGTGTAAAGGATCAAGTAGGAAATTTAACTGTTATTCGTCATCCTATGGTTGGTAACACAAATGATACTATGAACTTAGGTAATAAATTAGTACCTGGTACTACAGTAATTCAAATGGAAGCTACTGTTGATGAATTAATTGATTCTACAGGTGATACACTTAAACTAGTTCGTAAGGAGTTAACTACTGAACCTGGAGCTTATTTCCTTGTACATTGCGGTGGAAGAAAGCTAGGCATTGGTAATCGTTTAGAAGAAGTTCATAAACAATTAGTAAAAGAGGCAAAAGGAGTTCCATTTATTTGTATATTTACATTTGGTGAATATGGTTATAGAGAACATTCTGCCAACACATGTGGTGGATTAATGCTTTCATTTACAGGATTTGGAAAAGAATAGAGGGATAGAAGATGAAAAATTTAATTGGAGGAGAAAAACTAGATGCTTCTAATGGAGCAGTAATAGAAGTAATAAATCCTGCTACTAAAGAGGTGATTGATACAGTTCCAAATTCAACAGTGGAAGATGTTGATATTGCTGTTAAAATAGCAAAAAATTCTCAAAAAGAATGGGAAAAAGTATCTATTCATGAAAGGGGAGAAATATTACTTAAGTTTGCTAGTCTAGTAGAAGAGAAAAAAGAGGAATTAGCTACTTTATTATGCAACGAGACTGGTAAGCCAATTAAGGAAGCTAGAGCCGAAATTGGTAATATGAAAATGTTTGTAAGTAGCTACGTTGAAAAGGCAAGACATGATTATGGTAATGTTATACCTGCCGGTAGTGAGCCTGGTCAAGAAAAAACAATTCAGTTTACCGTACAAGCTCCTTTGGGTGTAGTAGCATGTATAATACCATTTAACTTTCCTAGTGATTTATTTGGGCAAAAGGTTCCAAGCGCTTTAGTGATGGGAAATTCAGTTATTGTAAAACCTTCTACTTATAATCCATTAACTTTACATAGATATTGTGAATTATTGCAAGAAGCTGGTGTTCCAAACGGCGTTATTAACTGTGTATCTGGAGATGGTCCAATTGTTGGTGAAGCCTTAGCGATGCATCCAGATGTAAATCTTATCAGTGTTACTGGTTCTACTAAAGTAGGAGCAGAAGTTATGGGAAATGCTAGTAAAAATATTACTCACGTTATGCTTGAATTAGGTGGAAATGATGCTTTCATCTTAGATAAAGATGGCGATATTGATTTAGCTGTTGAAGAATTAGTATGGGGTCGTTTATATAATACTGGACAAGTGTGTTGTGCTAGTAAAAGATTTTTAATTCATAAAGATATAAAAGATGAATTTATAAGAAAAGCGATTGCAAAAATTTCTACATTAAGAGTTGGCATGCCACTTGATGAAAGTACAGATATAGGATGTTTAATAAACGAAAATGCGGCTATTAGGGTTTCTGATCAAGTAAAAGAGACAGTATCTCAAGGGGCTAATATTGTAGTTGGTGGAAGAAGAAAGGGTGCTTTCTTTGAACCTACCATCATCGATAACGTAACTAAAGATATGGATGTTATGAAAGATATGGAGATATTTGGACCTGTTATTCCTGTTTGTACTTTTGAAAATATTGACGAAGCAATTGAAATAGCAAATCAGTCAAGTTATGGTTTATGTGGTTGTATTTTTACAAGAAATATGAAAAATGCCTTTAAGGTTGCCAATAGTTTAGAAGTTGGTGGTGCTGTTATTAATGGTGCAAGCTTCTTCCGTTCAGCTGAAATGCCTTTTGGAGGATGGAAACATTCAGGTATTGGAAATGAGGGAGTTTCAACTACTTTAAAGGAAATGTCTAGAACTAAGACTATAGTACTTAAAAATATATTAGATTAGAAGGCTTTGACCTTCTTTTTTTTTTGTTATATAATTATGTTAGGTGATTTTATGAAGAAGATAACAATTTTATCATTACATCTTGGTTTTGGAGGAATAGAAAGATCAGTTGTCTCATTAGCTAATATCTTGTGTAAAAAATATATGGTAGAAATTGTATCTGTTTATAAATTATATGATAAACCTTCTTTTGATATTGATGATAGAGTTGATGTTAAGTACTTAATAAATGGTGGCCCAAATAAGAATGAGTTTAAAAATGCATTAAAAAGTCATCATGTGTTTAAAATTTTTAAAGAAGGAATAAAATCAATTAAAATACTTAATTCACGTCGTATTAAAACTATAAATTATATTAAGAATTGTGATTCAGACGTTATAATTTCCACTAGGGATATCTTTGATGAGTGGTTGGGTAGATATGGTATGCCATCTGTTGTTAAAATAGGGTGGGAACATAATCATCATCATGGTAATATGGATTATGCTCAAAAAATTATTAGATCATGTAGTAAACTTGATTATTTGGTTTTGGTATCAGAATCCTTACAGAAATTTTATAAGGATAATATGAGAAAATATAAGTGTAAGTGTGTTTTTATCCCTAATGTTATAGAAAATATTCCTGAAAATTTCTCTAAACTTGATGAATGTAGATTAGTTTCTGTAGGAAGATTATCTGCTGAAAAAGGGTTTTTAGATTTACTAAAAATTTTTAAAATTATTCATCAAAAATATCCAAACTGGGTTTTAGATATTGTCGGTGATGGTGATGAAAGAGAAGTATTATCCAATTATATTATAGATAATCATTTAGAAGAAAGTGTTACCTTGCATGGTTTTAGAACGAGAGAATATATTTATGACTTGTTAGAAAAGTCGTCCATATATTTGATGACTTCTTTTACTGAATCTTTTGGAATTGTTTTATTAGAAGCAATGAGTGTTGGACTACCTTGTATTGCATTTACGTCGGCAGAGGGTGCCAATGAAATTATTGTTAGTGGATATAATGGATATCTCATTAAACATAGAAATAGTGATGCCTATGTTAAAAAAGTTGAGGATTTGATTGATGATATTAAAACTCGAAAAAAAATTGGAAAGCAAGCGCGTGTTAGTGTTCAAAAATATAGTGTTGATGTAGTAGGTGAAGATTGGTTTAAGTTGATAGAAAAGAAGTGAGTGTAATGAAAAAAAAGAGAGTATTATTTATTTCTAGTACTGGTGGTCATTTATCAGAAATGATGAAGTTAAGTAGTTGTTTTGACAAATATGAATATTATATAGTAACAGAAAAAACTAAATCTAATTTATCACTTCGTGATAAGTATGGTAAGAGAGTAAGTTTTTTAGTGTATGGAACGAAAGATCATTTATTTTCATATATTTTTAAGTTATTGTTTAATTGTATAAAATCTATATATTTATATTTTAAAATTCATCCTGATTACATTATTACTACTGGAACACATACAGCAGGCCCTATATGTTACTTTGGAAAGATTTTTGGTAGTAGAGTTATTTATATAGAAACTTTTGCCAATATTACTACAAAAACTATTACTGGTAAGTTAATTTATCCTATAGCAGACTTATTTGTAGTGCAATGGAAGAGTATGCTTGAGCTTTATCCAAAAGCTAAGTTTGGAGGTTGGATTTTTTAATGATATTAGTTACTTTAGGAACACAGGATAAAAGTTTTGTTAGGTTATTGAAAGCAATTGATAGAGAAATTAAGAAGGGAAATATCAAAGAAAAAGTTATAGTTCAAGCAGGTTATACAAAGTATAATTCTAAAAATATGGAAATATTTGATTTGACTACACCTGATGAAATTGATAAATTGATGAAGGAAGCGAGAATTGTCATTACCCATGGTGGAGTAGGTAGTATTTTAAACGCTTTAAAATATAATAAACCAGTGATAGCTGCGGCTAGACTTTCTAAATACAAAGAACATACTAATGATCATCAAAAACAAATTATAGGAGAATTTGTTAAAGATGGGTATTTAATAGAATTAGATGATTTTAACAAACTAGATGAAGTTTTAAAAGAGGCTAGTACTTTTAAGCCTAAAAAATATAAATCTAATAATAAAAAATTCGTAAATAACATTACTAAATATATTGAAAATGACAATCATACTAGTTGGTATAATAGATTTCGATATGTTGTTAATATTTTGTTTTTAGTAATATTAATTGGTATAGTGATACTTATTGTCTCATAGGAACAGTAGAAGTACTGTTTTTTTTAAATTGTAATATAATAATTAGTATGTTAAAATTTTAATAGATTGTGGTGATAGAAGTGAAGAAGAAAAATAAGAAGTTAAAAAAGATTTTTATAATAGTTGGAAGTATTTTTCTAGTATTAGTTATATCTTTTCTATTTTTGCTTTATGGTCCTTACTCTGGATTTAGAGATTTTTTGATTACGTCTTCAATGACTACTAAATCTCATCAATATATTGCTAAATTTTTTTATAGTGATAAAACTATAGATAAGGTTTTAAAGAAGAATGGCATAATAGAAAGTGATAAATCAACTGATACTAAGTTAATTAATATTAGGAAAAAAAAGGAAAGTAAAACATATAAAAATGAATATGAAAAACAAATATTAGATAGAAGTAAAGATGAGTCATTATATAAGGTAATAAATGTGAGTGGAAAGACTTATCAGGGGTATTTAGTTGCTATATATGATCCTAGTAGAGTGGGAATCGCTACAACTAGGTATTTAGGTGTTCGAGGTGAAGCTATTGATAATGTAGCTAAAAGATATGGTGCTGTAGTAGCAATGAATGCAGGTGGTTTTTATGATCCTGATTGGAATAGTAATGGTGCTTTGCCTCATGGAATTGTTATTGAAAATGGTAAAGTTGTTAGTGAATATGCCAAGGCTAATGTAGGCGGTGGTATGGTAGGCTTTACAAATGATAATAAACTCGTTTTAGGAAAGTTTAGTAAGAGTGAGGCTCTTAATATGGGAATTCGTGATGCCGTTGAGTTTGGTCCATTTTTGATAATTAATGGAGAGGCTTCTAAAGTATTAGGTAATGGTGGTTGGGGTATTGCACCTCGTACTGCTATTGGTCAAAGGCAGGATGGAATTGTGTTATTTTTAGTTATTAATGGTAGAATTCCTACTAGTATAGGAGCTGATATGAATGATTTAATAGAGATTATGCAAAAGTATGGTGCCTATAATGCTGCAAATATGGATGGAGGTAGTTCTACGGAACTTGTTATAAATAATAAAATCATTAACAAACCAGTTGCTGGTGGTCGTGATGGACTTCGTGATATGCCGACTTTTTGGATAGTTAAATAAATGCTTGTTATAGTGATAACTTTTTCTTGTAGAAAAAGTTTTTTTACTGTATAATAAGTCTTGTTGGAGGGATAGTATGGCAAATACAAAAGAAACTAAAAAAACAGAAAAGAAAAATAACGTCCATGAAGTTATTGTAAAAATTGAAGGTGTTGAATGGACTGAAGCACTTGACAAAGCATTTAAATCTAAGCAAAAAGATGCTAAGGTAGATGGTTTTAGAAAAGGTAAAGTACCTAGAAATATTTATGAAAAACATTATGGTAAAGAATCATTATTCTTTCCTGCTGCTGAAGAAGTACTACAAAGTGCTTACGCTAAAGCAATGGAAGAATCAAATTTAATACCAGTAGTTCAACCTTCTGTTGATATTAAAGATATTAGTGATAAGGGTGTAGAATTTACATTTAAAATTATTACTAAACCAGAAGTAAAAATTAAGAATTATAAAGGATTAGGTATTAAGCCAGAAGAAATAAAAGTTACAAAAGATGAAATAGATCATGAAATTGGTCATTTATTAGAGGAATATACTGAACTAGTAACTAAAGAAGGAGAAGTTAAGAACGGTGATGTTGCAGTTATTGACTTTGAAGGATTTAAAGATGGAAAACCATTTGATGGTGGAAAAGGTGAAAACTATTCATTAGAAATAGGAAGTAACACATTTATTCCTGGATTTGAAGAACAAGTGATTGGTATGAAGACTGGAGAAGAAAAAGATTTAACAGTATCTTTCCCAGAAGATTATGGTGTTGAAGATTTAAAAGGTCAACCAGTTATATTTAAAGTAAAAGTTAATGAAATTAAAGAAAAAGTTACTCGTGAACTTGATAAAGAATTCTTTGAAGATTTAGCAATGGAAGGTGTTGATTCTAAAGAAACACTAGAAAAAGAAGTTGAAGAAAATATTAAAGCTCAAAAAGAAGCTGATAATGAAAATAAATACATTGATCATCTTTTAGAAGAAGTTGCTAAAAACGTAGAAGTTGATATTCCACAAGAAATGGTTGATGAAGAAACTACTAGATTATTAGGTCGTTTTGAACAACAAATGGCTATGCAAGGTATTAGTCTTGATATATATTATCAATTTACTAAATCTAGTGAAGAAGATTTAAGAAAACAAATGGATAAAGAAGCATATCAAAATGTTTTATATAGATTAATGCTTGAAGAAATTATGAATCTTGAAAAAATAGAAGTATCTCAAGAAGAAGCTTCAAAAGAAGCTGAAGAACTTGCTAAGAAGTACAAAATGGATAAAGAAGATTTCTTAAAACAATTTGGTGGACTTGAAATGATTCAATATGATTTAGAAATGCATAAAGTAATTGATTTATTAAAAGAGTTAAACAAATAATATAAAAGCACTTAGGTGCTTTTTTTCTTTCAAGAATTTATATTATGTGATATATTTTATATATAGATAGTGGAGGATTTTACAGTGAAGAAGAGAAATGTTTTAATTCTAATAATAATATTATTTGTTTTTATAATAGGTGGTATTGTTGTTTTTTATAATCATAACAATAAGATAAATTGTTCTAAGGATGCACTTAAATTTAAGCAAAACTATGAAAAATATAATGGAAATATGATTAAATATAATAATAAGAGTTATAAATTACGTAATTTAGATATTTCAAAAGATAATCCAATTATATATTTAAAGAAGTCAGATGTAGTAAAGAGATTAAAAAAGGGAACTGAGGTAGTTTTATTTGGAAATGAAAGTGATTTATTTACGAGAGAGGCTATTCCTGTTTTATTTGATGTCGCTAATGAATTTGACTGTGATATAGTTTATTATTATGATTCTAATAATATAACTAAGGATAATGAGTTATATAAAGAAGTTATTAATATTATAGGAAACAAAAGAAAAGATACAGTATCTAAATATTTTACAACTCCGGTTTTAATTTTTATAAAAGAAGGGAAAATAGTGGATTATCACGAAGGATTAGTTGATTCATATGATGATTATACTAAGTCTTTAAGTGAAAATCAGAAAAGGGAATTAGCGCGAATTTATAGAAATGGGTTTAATTCTATAAATAATGGTGTTTGTGAAAGAAAACAACAATGTTAATATTAATTTCGAAGAGTTATAATACTCTTTTTTCTTGCATATGAAAATAACAAATGTTATACTTTTAGAAGTAATTGTTGAGGGTGATAAGATGAATGAAGTTTTATTAGATACATTAATTGATACACTTAAATTGATACCATTTCTTTTTCTTGCCTTTTTATTGATAGAGTATATGGAACATAAGCTTTCTAAAAAGAGTCGTAACGCTATTAGTGAAGCGGGTAAATTTGGACCTTTTTTTGGATCATTATTAGGAGCTATTCCGCAATGTGGATTCTCAGTAATGGCAACAAATTTATACGCTACTAGAATTGTTACATTGGGAACTTTAATTGCAATTTATTTATCTACAAGTGATGAAATGTTACCAGTATTATTAAGTCATCAAGTAAAAATTGGTTTAGTTGTAAAAATATTATTATTTAAAGTTGTAATAGGAATGTTTTGTGGATTTATTATTGATTTTTTATTAAGAAAAAAGGAAGTAAAGAAAGCTCAAATTGACTATAGTATATGTGATGAAGAAGAATGTGATTGTAAACATGGAATTTTAAAATCAACATTAAAACATACATTTATGACGACTCTTTTTATATTTGTCATTTCTTTAATTTTAAATATTATCATGCATTTTATTGGTTCTGATGTTTTATCTAAAATGTTTTTAAAGAATAGTTTTTTTGGTTCCTTTATTACAGCACTTGTTGGTTTAATTCCAAATTGTGGTGCTAGTGTAGTAATTACAGAGTTATATTTAAAAGGAGCTATATCTTTTGGTTCAATGATTGGTGGTCTCTTAACAGGTAGTGGAATTAGTTTGTTAGTTTTGTTTCGAGTTAATAGAAATATTTATGATAATCTTAAAATATTATTTTTACTATATGGTATAGGTGTTATTAGTGGTATTGTTATTGATATTATTGGTTTGGTGTAATTTGTCGAATTTTCTTTTATTAAAGTAGATGTGTTCTGCTTTTTTTTTGATATAATTTATTTATGAAGAGAAAATATAATAAAAAATTAGAGATAACTTTGACATTAATGTTTATGTTTGTAGTAATTTTATTGGTAGTTTATTATAACTATAAAGATTTTTATGGTAACTATAAAAATCGAGGGTTGTTTGCTAGTGTAGTGAATTATAAGAAGGATGTTAATAATTATAATAATGATTTTGATATGATTATCTCTAGCGATAGAAATACTATGACTAAGGATTTTGTTATTTATAATAATAATAAATATACAGTTAAGTATAATATTTATTTAAAACCTAATAATTTGATGATGGATAATGATAATTGTTCTAAAAATATAATCTTTAATGAATTTATTAATTATGAGGTAGGTAATAATAATGGTAGAATTGTAGACTTAGAAAAAAATAATTATATTGCTTTTTCTGGTAAGTTAGAACCAGGTGAAAAGAAAAAAATGCAAGTACATATTTGGGTTAAGAAAGAAAGTACTGTAAACAATTGGGGTAAGCATCTCCATATAAGATTTTTTTATGATAATGTTAAAAATAATGCAACTTTAAAAGATTTTTTATCTATGAAGGTTGTTAATTCAAGTTTATATTACAAGGATACTGAGTCTGCAAAACAAATGTATAAAATTGAAAATGATTACAGATATATAGGAGATGTTAGTAATAATTATCTTTATTTTAATTGTGGAAAAAATAATTTAGGTCATTGCCAGTTATGGAGAATTATTGGTATTTGTAATGTGGATGTTCAAAATGGTAAAAAAAAGAAGTTAGTTAAAATAGTTTTAGATGATGTTTTAAATCAAAGTGTTTTATATAATGATATTAATTATGAAATACTAAGTAATAAAATAGAAGATGTTTACTATAATAGTATTTTAGAGCATTTTACATTACTTAGTTATAATGATTATAAAACAACTTTTTCTAATGGCGTTAATTTACTGTGCTTTTCTGATGTTAGCAAGTGTAATGGAAAAGGTAGTTATTTATATTCAGGTTATAATGAGTGGTTATTAGGAGATAAAGGTAAAACGTATTATATAGATGATACTGGACGTGTTTTAACAGATAATACACTGGAAAAACGCTACTTTAGACCAGTTTTATATTTGAAAGATAATGTTTTAATTGCCGGTGGAGATGGAACAATTGATTTTCCTTATTTTGTTAATTAAACTATATTGACAGGCGAATATTTGTATGATATATTCGGGGTGCTTTATGGTGGTGATTATATGAAGATTTTGAAATATAAAAAGAAAAAAAATGGAATGTATGAATTAGAGTTAGATAATGGAGTTATTGTTGATACTTATGAAGAAGTAATTTTAGCTCATGATTTATTAATTACTAAAAATATTAATGATATAGATTATAATTCAATTGAAAAAGATAACAAATATTATGATTGTTATTACAGAGCTTTAAAGCTTATTAAAGTTAGCGCTAAGAGTAGAAAAGAACTTTATTTGAAGTTAGGCAGTTTGGACTATGAGAATAGTGATATAAACAGGGCTCTTGATCAATTAGAAAAGCAGGGATATTTGAATGATATGGCATACGCTAATAGTTATGTTAATTTAAAAATTATGACTACATGTTATGGTCCTGGAAAGATTCGCAGGGAACTTGAACAGAAGGGAATAGCTCAGAGTGTTATCGAAAAAGTAATGTTACAATATACAAGACAGATACAAAGAGAAAAAATTGATAAAATCGTCAATAAACAGATTAGAGCAAATCATAATAAAAGTAATGCTCTTTTAAAGAGAAAAATTGGTAATGATTTAGTAATGCAGGGTTTTTATAGAGAAGATATTAATTCTGCTATTGATAATAGTAATTTTTCCGATGATAAATTAATTATGCAGAAGGAATATGAAAAAATTAAAAATAGGCTTTCTAAAAAGTACTCTGGTCAGGAGCTTGAATATAAAATTAAAGAAAAAATGGTTCAAAAGGGTTTTTACATGTAATTAAGACATAAAAAAAGTACTACTAACTAGTACTTTTATTCATTTTCATCTTCTTTTGTTAAGGTTTTCATATATTTGTCATACATTTTCTTTAGTTCTTTATCTTCAAATTTTAAACCTTTACTTTCACGCCAATCTCTTAAACGTTTATAGTAAGTAGTTGTACTTGAATCTTCTTTAATTTTTTCATCAGCAAGAGTTTGTCTGATTGTTGACTCTAAATCATCTTTTTTCTTTTTATCTTTTTCGTCAACCTTTAAAATTATTTCGTAACCATATTTTGTTTTTACTGGTTCTTTACTGTATGCTCCTTTTTTTAATGCCGCAGCAGCACTTACAAAGTTTTCTTCAAAGTCATCATCCATGTTGAAGTATCCTAAGTTTCCACCTTTACTGGCAGTTCCTTTATCATCAGAATATTTTTTTGCAAGTTTTGCAAAGTCTTCGCCATTATCTAACTTTTTAATGATTTCTTCGGCTTTCTTTTTTGCTTCATTTTCTTTTTTAGTTTTAGTTTCTTCTGAATCACTATCTTTTGCATTTGGCTTTATTAAAATATGGCTAGCTTTAACGTCACCAATTACCTTTGTATCATAATAAGTAGTTACTTCTTCATCTGTTACTACTTTTTCTTTAACATAATCTTTGATAGCTAAGTCTCTTTTATAATCTAGTGAAAGCATTGCTTTCAATTCATCTACACTTTCAACATTGTATACT
Organism: Clostridium sp. CAG:417; assembly: GCA_000432835.1. Taxonomy (GTDB): domain Bacteria; phylum Bacillota_I; class Bacilli_A; order RF39; family UBA660; genus CAG-417. The sequence continues at coordinate 15,582 of FR890374.1, forward strand.
TGCTTTATTATTTGTTCAAATATTTGATCATTACTACCATATGTTTTTTTAATTTCTTCTATTTGATTTTCGATAGCTTTTGTTTCAGTTTCATCAGTTTTATAAGTAGTATCAAGTAGTTGATGATCTATATTATCAATTAATGTTTTAACAGCGTATTTTTCTTTCATTTCACTATATAAGTCATCTGCTGATATTTTATAGTTATCTACTTTAGCTACTAACTCTTCACCATTTTTTAATTTAGCAGCACCACATCCTGTTAATAGGCTAATTGCCAAGACAGTAGTGATACCATAGATTATTTTTTTCTTCATATTGTCCTCCTATGTGCATACTTATCATAACATAAAAATATTAATAATTTCAATAATTTGGGTCAGTTTAATCACATATTTTCAACTAATGCCATACAATAATGTGAATACCAATAAAAAGGAGGAAAGAATATGGGAAATTGTGTTTCATCATCTGCAATCGTTTTAGTACTATTTATTTTATTAATAATCATTTTAGGTGCATACATTTAAGGGAGGTGTTTTAATGTCTTGTCCAGAAACAAATACTACAACAACTTGTTGTAGAAGAAGCGGTAATGGATATGTATTTATAATAGTTTTATATATCTTACTTGCTATTATTTTAGGCTGCTCAGCTCAAAATACATATTATTAAGTTATTAAGAGTATTGCATAAATGCTCTTTTTTCTTGGCATAATAAATATTAGGTGATATTTATGTATTATTATATAAATTCCTTTTATTTATACAGTTTTTTTGGATATATTTATGAAAATTTGTTACATTTAATAATAAAGGGTAAATTTTTAAAGAATGTACTTTACGAACCAATTAAACCTATTTATGGTATAGGAGTAATAATAATTATAATTATTGAGAGATTTATTTTTAATAGAATAAAAGTATCAAAGCGATTAAAAATTTTTCTTGTATTTATAACAACTATAGTTGTATTAACTGCTTTAGAGGGGATATCTGGTGTTATCCTAGAAAAATTGGTACATAAAGTTTTATGGAATTATTCAGATATGAAGTTTAACTTAGGAAAATATATTTGTCTGGAAGTAAGTTTTGTGTGGGGCATAATGTCTATTGTATTTCTTTATGTTTTAAAACCATTTTTTGATAAAGTATTAAAAAAAATACCAGTTTTGTTTAGTAATATTATGTTGATTATTACTATTACTGATATTTTACTTTCATTAATTATTAGAAGTTAACTTTTGGTAGATTTTTTCTACGTCCATTTTTTCTTTTAGTGGATTATTTTTGTTGTATCTTGGAATTAGATGGATGTGATAATGTTTAACATCTTGACCGAGAAAATTATTTTGACTAATAGTTAAGCCATCAATACCCAATTTTGTCTTTAATAGTGGATATAGTTTTTCTTGTATTACTTCTAAGGCATAGCCAATAAAGTCTTTATCTATATCAAGAACTGTAACATAATGTTTTTTTGGTATTAATAATACATGTCCATTACTGTTAGGATTAATATCTAAAAAAGCATAGACCTTATCATCTTCATATATTTTTTTTGAGGGAATTTCACCATTCATTATTTTACAAAATAAGCAATCGTTCATATTTATCTCCTTTAATTTAAATATTTTATAATAACATTGTATTTATTTAAAATAGTTCTATTATTATTTATAATAGCATTGCTAATAACTGGACTATTTTCTTTAATTATATCAGATTTTATAATTATATTTAAGGTATTTGTATAATTTGTATTATTTATAAATGTTAAATTGTATTCTTTAGCTAAAATATTATTTTGTTTGAAGTAAGTATCCAAGTTTTGTAATTCCATATTTATAGTGTGTTCTGTAAGAGGTATTTTTTTTGTTATATTTATTGTATAAAGAGGCATTTGGTATTCTTTTTTTAATAGACTTTTTTTTATAATGTCATTGCAGTTGTTAAGTTTTGTATTAAAAGAAATAGATATTTTATCAATACCTAGGGTATCTTTATTGATTTTTGGGGTTATATTTTTATTTAGATATTTGGTAATATTGTTACTTAATGTTTTTCCTTCTACATAATCTTTTTGGTAAGTAGAAGTTATTTTTTGGTTCTTATACTTTATGTAAAAATATAAATCATTATTTTTTTTATTAGTTATTTTTTTAGAATAGGTATTTTCTTGGAATTTTGTGTCTCCTATATTTATGTCATTTATAACGCTGTTATAATTATTATCAATATATTCATTTAATTTGGTGTCTACTTTTTTTAATTTCATTTTTGGACTAATCTCGTTTATTGTTATTAGTCCTAGTGATAGAATGATAATTAAGAAAAATATTCCCATTTGGATTATTAAAGTATTTTGTTTTTTATTCATGATATCCTCCTACTTTATTTTAACATAATTTATATAAATTTAAATAATTTTATTGTTTATACTTTTAAAGTGTGGTATCATGTTGATAATAGGTGGTGGCTAAGAAGATGAATGAGTCAATTAATAATAATGTAGAGAATAAAAATATTTTGTTTGCAACAGGTAATGTTAGTCAGGAGGGATATCCCACTGCTAAATGTATCTTTGTAAAACCAGGGGAAAATAGATCTGATGAATTGAAGGATAAACCTTTATATTTGGTTTCTGATACTGGGATGGAAAGTCCTTATTTTGTTGTTACTCCTAATGTTTTGGAAGCTTTAGGTAGAGTTGATAAAACTAGTTTAGGAGTTATAAGTCTTGATGATAGAATATTAGTACCAATGAATAATTCTAGTATTATAAAGATTACTGATGAATATTATGCATGTAATAAGGCTAGCAGTGTTTATGAAATAGAAGAAATTAAGAGTGATCCTATTAAGGCTCAAGAGAATGCCTCTGTTGCTAACGAAATAAAAAACAGTATTACTAATGTTAGTGGAACTGATATAGATTTTGTTTGTAATGATTTTTATAGTAAAAATGATATATATAAAATAGATAATAATACTTTCTCTTTATTGTGTAGTGATGTTAGTTTTGTTGGTGTTACAACTGATGGGGCAATTTATGCACATACAAATAATGTAAATGATGAAGTTATTACGGTTAAGGAATCTTTAAATAAGAGTGAAGAAGTACCAAATGAAAGTGATACAGTAGAAAATGATACAATAGAAAGTAAACCTGTTGAAATGCCATCATTAAGATTTACTAATATAGAAGAAAAACCTCTTGATACTCTAACTACAGAAAATAGTATTGATGAGGTTAAGGATGGTGCTCCTAAATTAATTAATGAAAGTATGGCAGAGGAAAGTGCTAAAGAGACTAGTGCTAATTTCTTTGATGATGCAAGTGAAAATATCTCTTCTACTGAGGAAGATTATGCTTTTACTCCTGAGACTAGTGCTTCAAGAGATGGTGATACATTAGCGACTGTTTCACAAATCGTTGGGGCTGTAAAAAATAGATTAAATGAGAGTGCAGAAGAGTTAAGAGATAAAGATCAAATTATTAACAATTTAAAGCGTGAATTGGAGTCTAGCAAAGTAGAAATACATACTATGCATAAAAGATTAGAACTTTTAGAACAAAAGAATACTGCTCAAGATAAACAAATTAATTCAATGAAGAAAGAAAATATAGAATTGAAAAATACTAATAAAGAGTTAGAATCTGCTAATGATGAGTTAAAGAATTCAATGAATAAGATTGTTGATGAATTTAGTAGTTTGATAGATAATACTAATACTTCGGTATTTGGTTATAAAAAAGTTGCTTAGGCTTTTAGGAAGGGTAATTATTTACCCTTTTTTTTAATGTGAAAAAGTGTTAAAATAATATTGCTTTATAGATTTCTACAAAAAAAGTACAAAATTTATTTTATAATTTAAGAGAGGTGAGATAATGTTAGAAATTAAGGACTTAGATGTTAAAGTAAAAAACGAAGATAAAGTTATTTTAAATAAATTATCTCTTAATATAAATAAGGGTGAGGTTCATGTAATTATGGGACCTAATGGTACTGGTAAAAGTACTTTGTCAAAAGTTATTACAGGATATTATAAATATGAGGTAACTGGAGGAGATATTTTATTTGAAGGAAAAAGCATTTTAGATTTGACTACTGATGAAAGAGCTAGACTAGGAATATTTTTAGCTATGCAAGATCCAATATCTATAGAAGGACTTAGTAATAGTGAATTTTTAAAGACTGCTATTAGTGAGACAACAGGAGAAAAAGTTGGGTTATTTGAATTTATTAAAACATTGGAAAAAGAAATGAAGAATCTAAAACTAAATGAGAGTATGCTTCACCGTTCTTTAAATCAAGGCTTTTCTGGTGGAGAAAAAAAGAAAAATGAAGTTTTACAATTAAAATTACTAAAACCTAAATTTATTATTTTAGATGAACTAGACAGTGGCCTTGATGTTGATAGTTTGCGAATTGTTTGTGATAATATCAACAGTTACTTAGAAGAAAATAAGGATACATCAGTACTTATTATTACACATTACCCTAGAATTTTAGATTACATAAAACCAAATTATGTACACGTCATTAAAGGTGGAACCATCGTTAAGACCGGGGATATTTCTTTAGCAGATACTATAGAAAAAAATGGTTATGATAGTATAAATGAAGTAAGAAAAGAAGAAAATTATGCATAAAATGATATTAGAAAATGAAGATATTATTCTTGACGATAATACTGTTTTAGACGTAAAAGGCGATGTAGTGTTATATTTATATGGTAGTGGAAAAGTAACTTTAAATATAGGGGATAATAGTATGGTTACTGTTTATCATGTTGGGGTTGATATTTGTAATAATATTGTTGTTAATTTAAATGGTGACAATTCTCAGATTTTATATAATTATGATGTTGTAAACTATAATGACAATAAATCTTCAATGACTATTAATCATAATTATGATAATACAATTAGTAATGTATGTAATCACGGAGTAAATGTTTTAGACAATGTTTTAGATTTTAATGTAACTGGTGTAGTGTTAAAAGATATAAAGGGTTCTATTTGTAATCAGGAAAACAGAATAATTAATATAAATGATGGTAAATCAACTATTTGTCCTAATTTATTGATAGATTCTTATGATGTAGTTAGTTCACATGCTGCATATATTGGAAAATTTAGTGATGATGTTTTATTTTATTTGATGAGTAGGGGAATAAATAAGAAGAAGGCCTATGAGCTTTTAATACTTAGTTTTCTATTACCAGAAGGTATAGATAAGGCAAAAATAGAGAATTTTATCTTAGAAGTAAAAAAGATATAGGAGGTGATTTTATGAATAGGGAAGATTTTCCTATGTTAAAGCAGGATATTGTTTATTTTGACAATGGCGCAACTACTTTAAAACCACAATGTGTTATTGATAAAATGGTTGACTATTATTCTAATTATACTTCTAATATTCATCGTGGTGATTATAATGCGGCAATTAGAACAAATCACGAATATGATTCAACAAGAGAAGTCGTAAGAGATTTTGTTGGAGCTCTTGATCAAAAAGAGATAATTTTTACTAAGGGTAGTACAGAAGCTTTGAATATGATTGCTTTTGGATTCCTTAAAAAGAATTTAAAACCAGGTGATGAAATATTAATAAATAAGGCAGAACATGCTAGTAATGTGTTACCTTACATGGTTTTAGAAAAAGAAATAGGTATTAAGGTTAAATATGTTCCACTTGATGAAAATCATGAAATTACGGTTGATAATGTTTTGAAATCTATAACAGATAAGACTAAAGTAATAGCGATGGCTTATGTGAGTAATGTAGTTGGAGATATTCGCCCTATAGAAGAAATAGGTAGAATTTGTGAAGATAAAAATATATATTTTATTGTTGATGCTTCACAAGCTGTAAGTCATATTGAAGTTAATGTAGAAAAGTGTAAAATGTCATTTATGGCTTTTTCTGCCCACAAAATGATGGGTCCTACTGGTGTTGGTGTTTTATATGGTAAGTATAATTTATTAGAGAAAATGGAACCACTACAATATGGTGGCGGAATGAATCAATATTTTGAAGAAGATGGTACATATGAATTAAAGAGTATTCCAACAAGATTTGAAGCTGGTACACCACCAATTGCGGAAGTAATAGGTTTGAAAGAAGCAATTTTATACATAAACAAAATAGGGGTTAATAAAATTCATGAACATGAATTAAAATTAAAGAAATACTTAATCGATGAGATGCAAAAAATCGATAACATTATCCTATATAATAAAACCAGTGATAGTGGAATTGTTATTTTTAATATAGAAGGTGTTTTTAGCCAGGATACTTCAGTCTATTTAAATTATTATAATATTTCAATACGTGCAGGAAATCATTGCGCTAAAATGTTAAAAGATGATTTAAATATTAAAAATACATGTCGTGTAAGTATGTATATATATAATACTGTAGAAGATGTGGATAGATTACTTGAAGCACTTAGAAATAGTAAGGATATTTTTAAAATAGTTATATAGAGGTGAAATAATGGAAATACTAGAGGATAAAGAACTAAGACGTGAAATAATTTTAGATAATTATCAAAATCCTATGAATAGGGGATTGATTAATGATACTCATTATATAAAAGAAAATACAAATAATGAATCTTGTATTGATAATATTGATATTCAAATAAAGGTTACGAATGATACAATAGAAGATATTAGATTTGATGGGGAGGCTTGTGCTATTTCAACTAGCGCGACTTCTATTATGATAAGAACATTGATTGGTAAAAGTGTAAATGAGGCAAGAAAAATACTACAAAATTATGATAATATGATTGAAGAGAAGGAATATGATAAAGAATTATTAGGAGAATTAAATGTTTATGATGAAATCTATAAGCAGCCTAATCGTAAAAAATGTGCTCTTTTACCAAGAGATGCAATAGTAAAAATGTTGAATAGATTGGATGAGGTTTAATGGAAATCAAAGGATTAAGTGATGATAATATATTAAAAATCTCACATATAAAAGAAGAGGATGAATGGGCTTTAAAATATAGAATAGATAGTTATCATAATTTTTTAAAATTAGGTTTGCCTGATTTTGGTCCTAAGATTGAGCTTGATTTTGATAACATAATTTATTATAAGTCTCGTCAAGAATCTGAGATTAAAAATAATTGGAATGATATTAATTGTAGTGTTAAAAATGAATTAGACAACTTGGGAGTTCTTGAAAGTGAAAAACATTTGGATGGTATAGGTGTACAGTATGAGAGTGAAGTAATATATCATAATATGTTATCAGAATTGGAAGAGAAAAATGTTATTTTTACATCTATTGAAGTTGCCATGAAAAAATATCCAGAATTAGTAAAAAAGTATTTTGGCAAGATTGTTTCAAATAATGAAAATAAGTTTGCTGCTTTAAATGGAGCAGTATTTAGTGGAGGTAGTTTTATTTATATTCCACCAAATACTACGTTAGATAGGCCTTTGCAAAGTTACTTTAGAATTAATAGTCGTAATATGGGACAGTTTGAAAGAACTTTAATTATTGTAGATGATAATAGTCATTTGCACTATGTTGAGGGATGCACAGCTCCAACTTATAGTGATTCATCACTTCATGCTGCAGTCGTAGAGATTTATGTTGGTAAAAATAGTAGTTGTCGTTATAGTACTATTCAAAACTGGGCTCCTAATGTATATAATTTAGTTACGAAAAGGGCTTTGGTGGATGAAAATGGTGTAATGGAGTGGATTGATGGTAATATAGGGTCAAGGCTTACTATGAAATATCCTTGTTGTGTACTTAAGGGTGATAACTCTAAAGGAACTTGTATTACGATTAGTGTTGCTTCAAAGACACAAGAACAAGATAGTGGTGCTAGAATGATTCACTTAGGTAAAAATACTACTAGTAATATAATTTCAAAGAGTATCGCACAATCTGGTGGTAATAGTACTTATAGAGGAAAAGTTAGGATTACAAAAGGCGCTACTGGATCATCAGCTATGGTAAAATGTGACACTTTAATTTTGGATAGCATTTCAAAAAGTGATACAATCCCTGTAAATATTTGTGAAAATGAAAGCAGTAATATTGAACATGAAGCAACAGTTTCTAAGATTAGTGAGGATAATTTGTATTATATGATGTCACGAGGAATTTCTGAAGAAAGAGCGACGGAATTAATTGTTTTAGGTTTTCTAGATAAGTTTAGGCAAGAATTACCAATGGAATATGCAGTAGAATTAAATCAACTTATAAAGAGAAATTTATAAAATATTATTATTTATATAACTAGATTTGACAAATTTCTGTTAGGGAAATTTGTTTTTTTGTTTTTAGAATACAAAAAAGCTGGCAAAATGTTTCCTTTGACTATTATTTTATTATCAGTAAAATATGTCGCGAAAGGAGGGAAATGTATGCTAAACCAAGTTGTACTTGTAGGTAGACTTGTAAGAGATGTCGAAGTTAAGAGCAATGACAATAATAAAAAATTTTCATTTATTACCTTGGCTATTCCAAGAAGTTTTAAAAATCATGATGGAATTTATGAAACTGATTTTGTAGAGTGTATTTTATGGAATAATGTTGCTAGTAACACGGCGTCTTATTGTAAAAAAGGCGACATAATAGGTATCAAAGGAAGAATTGAATCTAGAATATTAGAAAAAGAAAATAATAAATCCATTCTTCAAGTAATAGCGGAAAAAGTGACTTTTTTATCTTCAAAACCTACACAAGAATAAAAAATTACAATTAGTTAACTTTAAACAATTACATCATACGAATCTTTATAATGAACTTGTAAATACTAAGTAACAGAGGTGGTATGGTGTTATTAGGAAAGCGAATAAAAGAACAACGTAAGAAAATGAATCTTACACAAGAAGAATTAGGCCATTTAATTAATGTTACTAAGGTTAGTATTTGCTGTTATGAAAATGGAACAAGAACTCCTACTTTAGAAACTCTAAAAGTTCTTGCAGAAACGTTTAATGTGGATATTAATTATTTACTTGGTAATGATAGTTATGAAATTGCTGATGGTGATAATTCATATGGTATATATATGTCTCAAGAAGAAATTACTTTTATTAAAGAGATTAGAAAAAATAATAATATTCATAAGATGATGATTGATGATCCTAAAAGATTTGTAGAACTTATTAATAAAAAAATAAATTAAAACTACTTTAGAGTAGTTTTTTTCTTTGTTTATTGTTATTATTAAGATAGGTGATTAAGGTGGATATAGTATTTAGAAAAGCAAAAGTTATAGATTTAGATGGAATTAATACTTTGATTGGTGATGTTTTTAAACATCATCTAGATGAGGTTAATAACAATTTAGACATGTTTAATTTAGTGGGTGTTCATAATAATATAGTAGTGGCCCATTTATATGTTACTAAGATTTATAACGCTATTACTAAAGAAAATTGGTATAAAATAGACGATCTATGTGTAAAGGAAGGTTATAGAGGCCTTGGTATTGGAACAAAATTATTAGAGGAATTAGATCAGGTGGCAAAGAGTGATAATATTAGTTATTTAGAATTAACTTCTAATAAAAAAAGGTGTGCGGCCCATAAATTATATCAGAAGAATAACTTTAAAATTATCGAAACAGATTTATTTAGAAAGGAGATAAATTAATGATAGTTGATATTATAGATAAAAAAAGATTAGGATTAGAACTTGAAACAGATGAGCTCAAAACTATTTTTAATGGATATTTGAAGGGAGATGTTCCTGATTATCAGATGAGTAGTTTACTTATGGCTATTTGTATAAAGGGGATGAGTGAAAGAGAAATTTTTGATTTAACTAAAATATTTATTGATAGTGGTGAGGTTCTTGATTTTTCAAGTATTCCAGGAATAAAGGTTGATAAGCATTCTACTGGTGGTATAGGTGACAAAACAACTTTAGTTATTGTTCCTATTGTGGCATCATTAAAAATACCTGTAGTTAAAATGAGTGGTAGAGGGTTAGGATATACTGGAGGTACTATTGATAAACTCGAATCTATTCCTGGTTTTAGAACTAACTTATCTGATCAAGAAATTTTTAGCAGTGTTTCTAAGGTAGGAGCAGTTATAACATCTCAAACTAAAAATTTAGTTGCACTTGATAAAATGGTATATGCTTTAAGAGATGTTACTGCGACTGTTTCATCTATTCCTTTAATAGCAGTTAGTATTATGAGTAAAAAAATAGCCTCTGGTGCTGATAAAATTATGTTGGATGTAAAATATGGAAATGGGGCACTTATTCATGATAAAGATGATGCTTTAAAACTTGCGCAACTTATGAAAAAAATAGGTGAATACTATGGTAGAGAAGTTCGTTATATTTTATCAGATATGAATATGCCCCTTGGTTATAATATAGGTAATAGTCTAGAGGTAATTGAGGCAGCACAAGTATTAAAAAATAATGTAAGAGGTCATTTGTTTGATGTTTGTGTTGAGTTAGCTAGTAACATGGTTAGTATGGGTAAAAATATAGATCTTACTACAGCTAGAAAGATGGTAATAGAAGTTATTGAAAATGGTGATGCTTACAATAAATTTATCCAAATAGTAACTAATCAGGGTGGAAATATTTCTTCTGTAAAAATAAGTAATAAAGTGTCAAAAATAATTTCGCCTAAAAATGGTGTGGTAGAAGGAATTAGTGCAATAGAAATAGGAAAAATATCTTTGGGATTAGGAGCCGGAAGGAAAGAACTTACTGATAAAATAGATTTTGGTGTAGGAATTAGTTTAAATGTTCAAATTGGAGATAAAATAAAAAAAGGTGATGTTATTGCGACAATCTATGGTGATGATAATTATCAAATTGACAATTTTGACAGTGTATTTAAAATAATTTAAAAAATAACTTTAAAAAGAGAAGTTTTGTGTTATACTATAGTTAAATATAAAGATAAGGAGAATTGTGATGAAAAAGAAAAATTTTAGATTAGATGGTAAGTCTGGTGCTTCAATTATTCTTGGTGTTTTAGTATGTTTCTTTATGGTTACTGTTTTCGCTTTTAGTAATAAATTGAAGACTAGTTATGCTTTACCAACAAATTTAGATGCTAAAGATATTAGTGAAGTTAAGACAAAATTAACACCTATTAATATAGCTGCTGGTTCTAAATTTGCAGATAGCGTTGTTATGGTAAATAAATTTACTTCAGAATTTAGCAAAGATAATGTTAACTATGTTGTTGATATGTTCTGTTTGGAACATGAAAAAGGTATGCCTGATGCTACTAAGTATGTTAAAGTAACTAATTCCGATAGTTATGTTGATGCAGGAATTGCTAATATTGTTAATAGAGCTTATGCAAGCGCTAAAGAAACTGTTAGTGGTTCAAATACTGTAATTACATTATCAAATGATGAATATTATATAGCTCAATCTGCTATTTGGATTTATCAAGAAATTTTAAATGCAAAAAATGCTGATATTGCAAAAATGTGGACTTCAGTTCAAGCATTAAAAGATACAAATGCGACTGCTAAAGCTATATATGATTATGTTGATAGCGCAAAGAATGTTAAATCTTCTAATTTAACTAATTCTATTAAATTATCAGATGGTAATCCAGAACTTAAATTAAGTGCGGATAAAAATTATTATGAAACTGGAGTTATGAGTGTAGCAGTTACTACTGCTGTTAATACTGAGTTCTCTGGATTCAAATTTACAATTAATTCTAATAATTATACTACAACTGTAGTAGATGAAAATAATAATGAAATTACTGATTTAGCTACAATTGCTACTGGTAAAAAGTTTAAAATAAGAGTTGCAGCAACTAATTTAAATGCTGGTAATGAAGCAACAATTACAGGAGATATCTCAGGTGTGTTTACAACTCATACATTCTTAGCATACCAAGATCAAGATAATCCAACAGAGTCACAGATTGCTTTATTAGTAACTAATAATTATAAAGAAACTACAGTACCATTAAAATTAAATATTAAAGTTCCTGATACTGGTTCAAATTATTCTAAGTATATTTATATAGTTGGTACATTAGTATTAGTTATAGGTTTATCTGTAATTTATGTTAATACAAAGACAAGAAAAGAACAATAAACGTAAACAAGGGATTAAGAGGAGTCAAATTTTATTGTTTGGCTCTTTACTTGTATTTATTGGTATTATTACATTGTCCTATGGACATTTAAAAGTTTTAAAGGAACTAATATATGAAAATGTAAGATTATCACTTATAGATGCTAAAGAAGAAAAAAAAGAGGTAAAAAAAGAGGATGATAATCCAATAGTTCAGGAGACTCCTGTACAAGAAGAGAAGGTACAACAACCTAAAGTTTATTATAATTATATAGGATATTTAGAAATACCTAAAATTAAATTAAAGAGAGGTTTTGTTGATAGAAACTCTAAATACAATAATATTCAATATAACGTTACTATTTCTGATGTTGCTAATATGCCAGATGTAGATAATGGAAATTTTATTTTATATGCTCATTCAGGAGATGCATATATAGCTTATTTTGCCTTTTTATATAAGTTAAATATTGGTGATTATGCTTATGTTACTTGGAATAATCAAAAATACACATATCAATTAGTAAAAAAAGAAGATTTACCTAAAACGGGTGTATTAGAAATTAATAGACCTAATACTAATACAAAAGAGTTGACACTTATTACATGTACGAAAGATAGTGATAGTCAACAATCTGTTTATTATTTTGATATAAGATAAAAAGGAGTGGTAAAATATGTATATAGATTTATCTTTATTTGATAGATTAAAGATAGTTTTAAAGTATTTTACCTCTTCTTTTATGTCTATTGAATTAATTGTAATAGTTTTGTGTTTATTCTTATTTTTATTTTTTAATTTAAAACGTAACAAAAAAAGTGTAAACATATTTGTGCCAGTTGTTGTTTTATTATTTTTGGCTTTTATTTCTATGGGATTTCACGAGTATGCTATAGCAGCAATAAATGAAGTTGTTAAATTTTTAATCAATTATTATTACTTTCCTTCAATGTCTTTTTATTTCGTAATTATGTTATTTACTACTATTTATTTAATTTATATAGTTTATAGTAATAAGTACTCTGATAGATTTAAAATATTTAATTATATATTTTGCTTTATTTTATATGTTTTCTTTGTAGGATTATTTAGTTATATTGTTAGTAATAATTTATTACTTTCTATTGATTATGCTATTTATAAAGATAAATATATACTTTCATTTGTGCAACTTAGTAATTTGATATTTTGGTTGTGGATGTTAATAACATTTTTTATTAAGATATATAATTATTTCAGAAAAAAGTTTGATTAGATTAAATACACGTATTTGTGTATTTTTTAATTTTTGTCAATAAATTTTATATAGTATTCATCAAATGTTATATTATGTGTGTGAATATATTTGGCTATATCCTTTCCAACATAACGATAATGCCATGACTCATAATTGTAACCGGTTATTTCTTCTTTATCTTTTGGATACCTTAAAATAAATCCATATTTATAACAATTATTTATCATCCAAGTATAGGTTTTAGTTTGTTCAAAGGAAGTATAAGGTAGTAAATTATTATCTATATCAACTGCTAGTCCTGTTTGATGTTCTGAAAACCCTGGTCTGGCTGAATAGGCATCAGCCTCCTCTTTGCCATCAACGGCTACATAATCATTATATAATTTTTCTTGATATTGATAGCTACGATAACTCGACATTACTCGTATATCATATCCTTCTTTTCTAGCTTCATGTACCATTATTTCTAACATATCCTTGGCACATTTTACTAATTTCATGCCATTTCGTGAATAACTGGGATCTAAATCTACGAGATTATTTGGAGTATATTCGGGATTTAAGCTCCTATATTTATTTACTAAAATATTCGTTTTGTTTAATTTATCGGCTGGTTTTGTATTTGTATATGGTTTTTGGTCTAATCCTATATTTACTTTGATGATTACTTTTTCAAATTTTAGATTAGGATTTAGTAGTTGATATGTTTTATAACGTTTCTTGTATTCTTTTTTATAATACGGGTATTTTTTTACTTTACTGTTTTCTTCTATATTTTTATTGTTTGCTTTTTTTATAGGAACATTTAAAAGAATAGTGGTTATAACTAATAAAAATACTATAATAGCTAGATAAAATTTTTTCATGTTTCACCTCTATTATAGTAGATTAATTATCATTAAATGATATGCACAATTATTTTTTATTTTCTATGAATCGTGCATAATATTCCTCAAAAGAAATATTGTTTTTGTGGATGTATTTAGCTATATCTTTTCCAACATAACGATAATGCCATGATTCATATATATATCCTGTTTCATTTACCTTGTCTTTAGGAAATCTTAAGATAAATCCATACTTATAGGCATTTTCTTGCATCCAGTTAAATTCTTCGGTATTTTCGAAATCTGTATAAACTTTTTTTCCATTATGTATGTCAACAGCAAGTCCTGTTTGATGTTCCGAATATCCTGGTCTTGCTGAGTATGTATCTGCTTCTTCTTTGCTATTTTCTTCGGCATATTGATTATAAAGTTTTACTTGATACTCATAACTTCTGTAACTAGAGGTAACGAGTATGGTCATGTTATCTTTTTTTGCTGCATTAATTAATTCTTCAAGCGCTGATTTAGCTACGTTAGTTAATTTCATACCACTTCTAGAATATGATAAAGGAAGACTTTCAAGATTTTCTGGAACGTATTTTTCACCAACATAATAGTATTTATTTACTAAAATATATTCTTTATTTAAATATTTTGAAGGAATTATTTTTTCATAAAATTTATAATCTAGGTTCATGTTGACGTTTAAAACTATCTGTTTATCACTAAGATTATTATTTTTCTTTTTATAATTAATATATCTATCTAAGTAGTTATAGTTAAAATAATTAACTTTTTTATCAATGTTATTTAGTTTTTCTAATTTAATTTCTTTTGTACTTAGTGTTTTTTGAGGTTTATTTTTATGACTTATTTCTTTAACTACCATTCGTGTTAGAAGCGTTACTGATCCTATAAGGACAATTATAGTAAGACAAAGAATCATAAAATTTTTTTTATGTAGTTTCAGTCTCTTTTTCTTTTTCATACTCTCACCTTAATTATATAATAACATTAAATACTTCAATTGTTTTTTATTTGTGCTTATTTTTACGTCAACTTTATTTAAATTAATAGTTATTAATATTAATTATATTATTTATGAGATATACTTTTGTTATGTAGTAAATATTATTTGGTAGGAATTTTTTATGGAAGAAGAAAAGAAAAAAAGTCGAAAAAAGATAATTTTTTTAGTGGGCATAATTTTTTTAGTAGTTTTTATTTTAAGTGTTGTTATTTTTTTACTTTTAAAGGCTAACTATTACAATAATTATGTTTTAAAAAGTATATATGTAGATAAATATAATATATCAGATGTTAAGTTTAATGATTTAAATGATAAAATAGATCAAATTTCAGCAGAAATTTTAAAGAAAAATATAAGTTTGAATGTTTCATCTAATACTTTTAGTGCTTCATATGAGGAACTTGGAATAGCACTTGATAAAGATAGTTTGATAAAAGAAATTAAAGATTATCAAAAGGGGTTGGGAATAAACAAACTTGAATATTTTTTAGGAAATAAAAAACATGTTTTTAAATATAGGCTAGTTGTGGATGAGGAAAAGTTACGAATAAAATTACAGGAATTTAAAAATAAATATGACTTTAGTGGTAGTGATTGGAGATTTGAAATTGATGATAATAGGAATGTAAAATTTGTAGCTGCTCAAAA
Source organism: Clostridium sp. CAG:417 (assembly GCA_000432835.1). GTDB lineage: Bacteria > Bacillota_I > Bacilli_A > RF39 > UBA660 > CAG-417. The sequence goes on from FR890374.1 coordinate 31,390, forward strand.
TGGTATTTTTTTAAATATTGATAAATCGGTGGAAGTTATTAAAACGGAGTGCAAGAAGGGAAATCTTAAAAATTCAATTACATTAAAATATGATGTTTTAGAAAAAGCAAATCGTGACAGTTATAAATATATTGATACTAAGATATCTGAATTTACAACTTTATTTAATCCTTATATATCTAGAGCTACAAATCTAAAAATGGCTTTAAGTCATATAGATGGTGCGGTGATAGAACCGGGCGAAGTGTTTTCATTTTATAAATATGCTGGTCCATATAATAGAAAGGGTTATGTTTTTTATTATGAATATGTTGGTAATGGGGTTTGTCAAATAGCAACTACTATATATAATACTGCCTTATTAGGTGGTTTGGAAATAGTTAGACGTTATCCTCATGCCGCTTTACCGGTATACGTTCCAGGTGGGCTTGATGCGACCGTAGCAAGTTACGCTAATGGTGGATATGTTGATTTCCAGTTTAAAAATACATATAAATATCCTATATATATTTCAGCATATGCAAAGGGTGGCGAAGCTCATGTTGATTTTTGGTCTAACAGTATGGCAAAAGAGGGTAAAACTTATACCACAGAATCAGTAAAAATAGGGTATTTAGGATATAATACATATTTGCATGTTTTTGAAAACGGTCAAGAAATAGAAAAACGTAAAATAGCAACAACCTGGTATAGCAAAAGCAGCTAAAAAAATTTATATTTATTATTTTCAAGACCTCTTTTGTATGTTATTCTATTCTTATAGAAGGTGTTGGTAGTATGAGTAATCTTTATATTCCTGGATGTGCATTTTTCATTAGTTTATTATTGTTAATTTTATTTTATTCAAAGAAAAGAGTTAACAACATTGAAACAAAAATATATTTATATTTGTTGCTTACTAACGTTTTAGATACAGTATTGATGTTGATAATATTATGTCTTTATTACTTTAACTATGATTTAACTTTTCTTTCCTTTCTTAGTAAATTTGAATATTTAGCTTTATTAGTGTGGATATGGTTGTTTTTTATTTATGTTATTTATTATTTGTTCTTTGACGGGAGAAAGGAAGAAGATAGCTTTAACAATATAACAAAAATTACGGGATTGATTACTTTTTTTGCAGCAATTTTGATTCTTTTCTTACCTGTTTCTATCTATAGTAGTGATGGCATCATGTATAGTTATGGTCCAGCTCTTAATGTCGTTTATTATTTATCACTTTTATATTCAGTTTTAGCTATTATTTTAATATTTTTCTTTAGGAAGAAATGTCTTAATAAGAAAAAGTTTCATTTATATTCGTTTATTGTGTTAGCTTCTATATTTTTTGTTGTTAGGTATTTTCACCCCGAAGTTATGTTGATTGCATTTTTGTTATCTTATTTAGATTTAATTATGTATTTTACTATCGAAAATCCGGATGCTAAGTTGTTGAGTGAATTACGATTAGCTAAAGAACAAGCAGAAATTGCTAATAGAGCTAAAACAGATTTTTTATCAAATATGTCTCATGAAATTAGAACACCACTGAATGCAATTGTTGGATTCAGTGATTGCATATTGGAAGAGGAAGATTTAGAGAGTGCAAAAAATGACGCTAAAGATGTTAAGATGGCTAGTCAAAATTTGTTAGAAATAGTTAATGGAATATTAGATATTTCTAAGATTGAAGCTAATAAAATGGAAATTGTTGAGGCAAATTATGAACCACGAGATTTATTTTTAAATATTGTTAAATTAGTTAAGCCTAGAATAGGAGAAAAACCGGTAGAATTTAATGTCCATATTGCTGATGATTTGCCGCATATTTTATATGGTGATGGAACAAAAGTAAAACAGGTTGTTACTAATATTTTAACGAATGCTTGTAAATATACTGATAAAGGTAAAGTGGATTTTGTTGTTAGTTGTATTAATCAACGTAATTTATGTAATTTGGTTATTTCAGTAAAGGATACTGGAAGAGGAATTAAAGAAGAAAATGTAGATAAGTTATTTACCAAATTTGATAGGTTAGAGGAAGATAAGAATTCTACAATAGATGGAACTGGACTTGGACTTGTTATTACTAAATCATTAGTAGAACTAATGGGTGGTAGAATAGTCGTACAGAGTAAATATGGTGTTGGTTCTAAGTTTACAATTTATCTTAGTCAACAAATAATTGAAAAAGAAAGTGGAATGACATCTATCATTAAACCTAAAGATATGGTGTTAGATCTTAGTGATAAAAAGATATTAATAGTAGATGATAATTTACTTAATATAAAAGTGGAGGAGAAGCTTCTTTCAAAATATAGGGCTATAGTTGATGTAGCACAAAGTGGTATGGAGTGTATTCAAAAAATATATAATGGTCAAGTTTATGATATGATTTTGATGGATGATATGATGCCTCAAATGAGTGGCGTTGAAACATTTCATAAATTAAAAGATAACCCTAATTTTAATATGACTACGATTGCACTTACAGCTAATGCTATTTCTGGAATGAAAGAAAAATATTTAAGTGAAGGATTTGATGGTTATTTGTCTAAACCTGTAGCAAAAGATGATCTTGATCAACTTTTAAGAGAGTTTTTTAATACAGGTACCTTAGTTACTAATTTTAATAAAAAAAGAGTACATTATGATCCATTGCCAAATGATATTTATATAATTAATAAAAGTGATATTGAAAAACAGGGTCTTAGTGTAGATGAAGCGACAGTAGAAATAGATATTAATGATTTAACTACTTTGGGTAATACAAGTACAGTTACTTTTGATATTAATTATCCAGATGATGATATTGATAGTAATAATTATCTCAATAAAGAGTATTTGGAGCAAAATGGGATAAATGTAGATGATAGTATTTTGTTATTAGGTGATTTAGATACTTATAATGAAACGGTTACGGGCTTTGTGGAGGAAATACCGGCAAAAGTTTCTAGATTAAAAAATGCTTTCAATAATGATGATTTAAATGGTTATGCGATTGAGGCACATTCTATTAAAAGTGATAGTAAATATTTAGGCTTTATTAATTTAGCTGAGACGTCTTTTCAACATGAAATTCATGCTAAAGAAGGAGATGTTAATTTTATAAGGGAAAATTATGAAAAATATTTAGAGGAAATTGAAAGAATTACGAAGATTTTAAAGAATTATTTGGCAAAGTAGTTCTTTTTTCTTTATTATGATGGGTTAGAAGTGTTATAATGATTTTAGATACATTAAATTAAGGCGGTATATTATGAAGAAAAAGTTATTGTTTACAGCATATAGTCTTGATATCGGTGGAATAGAGAGTGCTTTAGTTAATTTATTAAATTATATAGATTATGATAAGTATGAAGTTTGTTTGGTTTTGGAAAAAATGAGTGGTTACTTATTAAAGAAGGTTAACAAAAATGTTCAAATAAGTGAGTTTAGGGTTTCAAATCATAAAAATATTATTTTCAGAAAAGCAATTAATTTAATACATCAATTATCTTTTTTTCTAAAAAATTATCATAAATATGACTTTAGTTGTTGTTATGCTACATATAGTTTTAGTTGCAATAAATTAGCAAGACTTGCTTCTAAAAACAATTCTATTTATGTTCATAGTAATTATAGACAACTGTATGATGAGAATAGTTTTAAAAACTTTTTTGATAAAAGAAATATTAATAAGTTCAAAACAATCTTTTTTGTTTCTAATGAATCTAAGAGAGACTTTTTGGAGATATATAGTGCACTTGCAGATAGAAGTGTAGTTATTAATAATTTTGTGGATGTTAAGTCTATAAAAGAAAAAAGTCTTGAAAAGATAACTTTAAAAAAGAAGAAATGCGAAACATTATTTGTCTATGTAGGTAGGCTTGATGATACATCTAAAAAATTAGGACGCGCTATTAACTTGATAGATAAAATTGATAATACAAAATTATTGATTGTTGGGAGTGGTCCTGATGATACAAAATATCGGAATTTAGTTAAACAAAAAAGTCTTTTAGATAGAGTTATTTTTGTAGGAAGAAGAACTAATCCATACCCTTATATGTTACAGGCAGATTATATTATTTTAACGTCTGACTATGAGGGCTTTCCGGTTACTTATTTGGAGGCAATAGTTTTAGAAAAAAGAATAATTACTACCATAGATGTAAGCGATGATAAAATTAATATGGGAAAAGACTATGCTGAAATAGTTTCTAAGAATGAAGATATAATGGTACAAGAAGTTAAGACAATTTTAGAAAAACCTAGAAAAATAAAAAAAATCGACCTTGCTTTGATTCAAAAAGAAAGAAGTAAAGAATTAGAAAAATATTTTGATGGTGGTGATATAGATGACTAAGTATAGTATCATTATTCCTGTTTATAATGTAGAAAAATATATAAGGAAATGTTTGGATAGTGTTTTTAGTCAAACTGATAAGGATTTTGAGGTAATAGTTGTTAATGATGGAACCAAAGATAATTCAATGGATATTGTAAAAAAATATGATGTCAAAATTATTAATCAGAAAAATCAAGGGTTAAGTGCGGCAAGAAATAGGGGAGTAAAAGAGGCTGTTGGAGATTATTTAATATTTTTAGATAGTGATGATTACTGGGAAAAAAACATTTTAAAAGAATTAAGTAAATCCTTAAAAAATAATCCTGATTTAGTAAGATTTCAGATAAAGCAAGTTGATGAAAATGATAATAGTATGTGTTACAATGAAGAAGGATTCAAAGGACTTGCTGGAGAAGAGGCCTTTAGTAAAATAGTTAAATATCATTTTGTTGAAAATGCCTGGGCTTATTGTATAAAAAGAAAATATTGGCTAGAAAATAAATTTCAATTTGCTAAGGGAAGAATTCATGAGGATTTTGGTATAATACCGCTTGTAATTATTAAAGCTACCAAGGTTAATTCAATAGAATATGTTGGGTATAATTATTTTCAAAGATCTAATTCAATTATGAATAATGGAGATTACGAAAAGACAAAAAGAAAAGTTGAAGACTTTTACCAACATTATTTATATTTAAGAGATGAAATTAATAAGACTAATTTAGATAAACAGGTGTTTATGAGTTTTATAGCTAATTCATTAATTATAAAAATAACAGAGCTAAATAATCCTTTGTATAAAGAATATAAGACTAGATTGAAAAGAGATGGAGTCTTTAATGATATTTTAGATGATACAATAACTAGAAAGTTAAAAAAAATTGTTATGAAGGTTAGTCCAAAGTTATTTAAAAAAGTGGGTAGGAGGTAGTATTATGGAAAAAAATGTGAAAGAAAAAATATCGATTGTTGTTCCTTGCTATAATGAGGAGGAATCCTTAGAAATATTTTATAAAGAAATTAATAAAATTTCAAAAGAAATGAAGGAAGTAGATTTTGAGTTCTTGTTTGTGAATGATGGAAGTAGTGATAATACTCTTTTAGAACTTAGGAAATTAGCAAAGAAAGATGAGCGAGTTCGTTATATTTCTTTTTCAAGAAACTTTGGAAAAGAGGCTGGAATGTATGCTGGTTTACAAAATGCTAAGGGAGACTTTGTTGCTATAATGGATGCTGATATGCAGGATCCTCCTAGTATGATAAAAACTATGTATGAAGGTATTAAAAATGAGGGATATGATTGTGTTGCATTATGCAGTCCTAAACATGGTGACTATAGTCCTTTGAGAAAGTTTTTTACAAATTGTTGGTATAAGTTAATTGGAAAAATTTCTTCTACACCGCAAGTTCCTGGAGCAAGAGATTTTAGATTGATGAAGAGAAAAGTTGTGGACTCAATTATTAGTATGCAAGAGTATAATCGTTATTCTAAAGGAATATTTAGTTTTGTTGGATTTAATACTAAGTGGATAGAATATGAAACTCCAGAAAGAGTGGCAGGAAATTCAAAATTTAATTTTTGGAAACTATTTAAATATGCATTAGAAGGTATTCTTGCTTTTTCCACTACTCCTCTTGTTATCTCTGCATTTGTGGGTTTGATATTTTGCTTGATAGCTTTTGTAGCAGTAATAGTAATTATTGTTAAAACATTAGCTTTTGGAGATCCAGTTGGTGGATGGCCAAGCCTTGCTTGTATTATTATGTTTGTCAGCGGTATTCAATTATTATTTTTAGGTGTTATTGGAATGTATTTGTCAAAATTATACTTAGAAGTTAAAAAACGTCCAGTTTATATAATAGATGAAACTGAAAAAATGAGAGAAAATTATGATAAATAGAAAAGATGTAAGTATTATTATTCCTATATATAATGCTTCAAAATATCTCAAAAGATGTTTAGATTCAGTAATAAATCAAACTAAAACAGAACTTGAAATAATATTAATAAATGATGGGTCTACTGATAATTCTGAAGAAATTATAAAAGAATATAAAGATAAGAGAATTAGGTATTTTAAGAATAAAAATCAAGGAATTGGAAAGACGAGAAATTTTGGTATTACTAAAGCGACAGGTAAATATATTATGTTTCTTGATAGTGATGACTTTTTAGATAAACATGCTTGTAAAACTTTGTTTGATAAAGCTTTTTCAAATAGTTTGGATATGGTAATATGTGATTTTTATATAAAAAAAGGACAAGAATTAGAAAAAGAAAGCTTATTAGATTTTAAGCCAACAACTTTGAAATCAATGCCAATTCTTGCATATGAAGTTAATCTTGCTCCTTGGAATAAATTATATAAAACAGAATTTTTAAAAGAAAATAATATTAAGTTTATAGAAAATTTAAAGTATGAAGATGCTCCATTTGTGTTGGAAGCAATGGATAAGGCAAATAAAATTGGAAAGGTTAATAAATATTTAAATTATTATGTAATTAATGAAAAGAGTGAGACAACTATTAGAGATGCTCGTGTCTTTGATATTATTAAAATAATAGACATAATAAGACATTACTTTAGTGATAAGAAATATATGCAGGATATTATTGACAAATTAACTGTTAGAATACTTATGAATTATAATATACAAGAATGTTATCAAAGTGATAAAAAAGTGGCTATGAAATTTATTAGTGATAGCTTTGATTATTTGAAGTTAAATGTTCCTAATTATAAAAAGAGTTCTTACTTTAAAGAAAGAGGATTTGCTCGTTCTATAATAGAAAAACATGAGTTTATAACAAAACTATACTGTTTACTTTATATTTCTTTTAGGAGGGAGTTTAAAAAATGAAAAAAATTGTTGCTTGTTTAAAAAAAGAAAAAAATCAGATAATAATATTTATGTTTTTAATATTTATATCAATTTTATTACTAAATATTTTTACTCCGTTAATAGCAGATGATTATGGCTATTCTTTTGGTGTTAATGGTCGTTTACACAGTTTTATTGATGTTATAGAAAAACAGGTTCAGCATTATTTCACGTGGGGAGGGAGAAGTGTTGCTCACACTATTGCTCAAACATTCTTACTTTTTCCTAAAATTTTGTTTAGTATTGCCAATTCATGTGTTTATTTATTGTTGATATGGTTAATTTATCTCAATATAAAAGGTATAAATAAAAAGGAATATCCTATAATTTTGTTGCTTATTCATTTGTGTTTGTGGTTTGTTGTTCCTGCATTTGGTCAAGACTGTTTATGGTTAATTGGGTCATGTAATTATCTTTGGACTACTACGATAATTTTGCTGTTTTTATATTTATTTAGGACTTCAAAAAGGAATGATAATTTATTTAAATCAATTGGCTTTTTGTTACTCGGAATTATTGCGGGATGGACAAATGAAAATACTGCCTTTGGATTGATAGTTGCAACAGTAGGAATATTATTAATTAGTAAGTTTGAATATAAGGAAAAGATTACTAAGTGGAAGATTTCTGGATTGGTAGGAACTATTGTTGGTTTTGTTATACTTATTATAGCGCCCGGTAATTATGTTAGAAACAGTTTAGTTAATGATAATACCTTTATTGTAGTTAAGTTGATAGGAAGAATTTTAAATGATACTGTTTCTATGATAAACGTTCTTAAGCCACTATTTATATTAATGATTGTTTTATCTACTATTTATATATATTATAAAAAGAAGATAGATAAATATTTTTATGTATTCTTTAGTGCAAGCATTTTATCAGTTTATGCAATGGTTTTATCACCTACCTTTCCTGAACGAGCTTGGTTTGGTATTGTGGTTTTTATGGTGATTTCCGTTTTTAATCTGTTAATTAATATTTTAAGTATGAAAAAGGTAATTAAGTATATATTAGTTGATTCAGTTATTATTTTATTTATTATTTATGTAGAGCAATTTATTGTAGCCTTAGGTGAAATTCGTCAACTAAATTCAGTGTGGAGTTATAGAAGTGAATATATTGAAAGACAAAAGAGTAAAAAAATATATGATATAAAACTTACACCATTTGTTTGTAATGATAAACATAGTCCTGCTTATGGGTTAGCTGATATTACTCCAGGAAAAGATATTTGGTTAAATAAGGACTTAGCGAGATATTTTGAAGTAAATAGTATTGATGCAAAATAGTTGATTTTACAGATATCTTTTACAAAGTGGTTTATTGATGTTATAATTAATATGTTAAAGATTTAGGAGGAAAGAAGATGTTAAAAAATATTGCTTCGAATTTTAATAGATATCAGTTTTTAATGAAACAATTAATATCTAGAGATTTTAAGGTAAAATATAAAAGGAGTGTTTTAGGAATTCTATGGAGTCTACTTTATCCAATACTAATGATGTTGGTAATGGCTGTTGTTTTTTCTAAAATGTTTAGATTTAGTGTTCCAGGAGTAAATTATTTTGTTTACTTTGAAGTTGGATTTATTATGTTTAATTATTTTAGTGAAGCCACAAATAATGGTATGACTTCTGTAGTTTTCAATTTTAATTTATTGACAAAAGTATATATACCAAAATATATTTTTCCATTATCAAAGTGCCTTTTTTGTGGAATTAATTTTATTTTGACTTTAATACCATTGTTTTTTGTTATTATTTTTACAGGTACAATAAAAGAAATATCATGGTTTTACTTGCTATTACCACTTATATTTTTATTTGGATTTTTATTTACTGTAGGTATAAGCTTTATTTTAGCTACTGTGTCAGTGTTTTTCCGTGATATGTTTTATATTTATAGTATTTTACTTACTATATGGAATTATGCTACACCTGTATTTTATGATATTTCAATTATACCAGCTACTCTACAGAGAATATTTAGATTTAATCCTTTGTACGTATATATAGATTCTGCTAGACAAATTATTTTGTTTGGTAATTGCCCGTCTATGACAAACATATTTTTAATGGTATTTTATGGTGTTTTTGCCGTAGTAATTGGATCTATTATTTTCAAAAAACATCAAGATAATTTTGTTTATTATGCATAAAAGGAGGAAAATATGATTGATATAAAAAATGTAACAATGAAGTTTGATATGGGAATTGAAAAAGGTTTTTCATTTAAACAATTGTTTATTAATATGCTTGATCCAAGAGAAAGAAAGAAAAACAAAAAGAAAAAAAGTGTTTTTGTAGCATTGAATGATGTTTCATTTCATGTTGATAAGGGTGAAGTAGTTGGTTTAATTGGTAGTAATGGTGCTGGAAAGTCTACTTTATTGAAAGTTGTTAGTGGTGTTATGAAACCTACAAAAGGTAATGTAACTGTCAATGGTTCTATTGCTCCAATGATTGAATTAGGAGCAGGTTTTGATGCTGAATTAACAGCTAGAGAGAATATTTATTTAAATGGAGCAGTTTTAGGTTATTCAAAGAACTTTATTGATCAAAAATTTGAGGAAATTGTCGATTTTTCTGAGTTACGAGATTTTTTGGATGTTCCAATAAAAAACTTTTCTTCTGGTATGACAGCTAAACTTGCATTTGCAATTGCTACTGTTGTTGATCCAGAGGTTCTGATTGTAGATGAAATTTTATCAGTCGGAGATATTAAGTTTCAGGAAAAAAGTAGAAATAAAATGATGAGCATGATTAATGGTGGTACTACTGTGTTATATGTATCACATTCTCTGGAAAGTATAAGAGAATTATGTACTAAGGTAGTATGGTTGGAACATGGTACAATGAAGATGATAGGTGATCCTGATACTATTTGTGATACATATTACCGCTTTCAAATGGGTGAACCTATCGATATGAAAAAGAGTAAGAAGGATAATAAGAGAAAAAAACAAGATAAGTAGTTGTGGAGGATAATATGAATATATTAGGCAGAAATTATATAAAATCATCTGGAAAATTAAGGGTTGTTAGGGAAAAAAATAAAATAGTAATAGAGAATAATTCCGATATAAAACAAAAATTAATTTTTTATAAATCGATAAAAACAGATAATAAAAGATTAACAATTAATTCTGTTTCAAATATTAATACAGAGGAAAATTGTACAATAAAAATTTTAAATAGAAAGTTTAGAGTTATTCAATCAGTTGATATGAATACTAAATCATTTTTTTCTAATTTACCTAAAAAGGTTTTTATAGGGCTTTCAATTTTACCAAATGCTAAGATTGAAATTGATTCTTTGGAGGTTTCCTTTGAAAAAGAAGATGCAAGTATTAAGGAATATTTTTCTGGTAATATATTGTTAATTTGTCCTGGGTATCCAATGGTAAAAAATAAATATTTATTTTCTTTTATTCATTCAAGGGTGCAAGCTTATAAGGAAAATAAATTGAATGTTGATGTTGCAGTTGTTCATAGTGAATATATTGAAAAAACTGAATTTGCTACTTTTGAAAATGTTGATTATATAAGAACTGGATACAATCAAATAAGAAATTTATTACAAGTTAAAAAGTATGATAAAATTTTAATACACTTTTTTGATCCTGCCTATTTTCAATTGTTAGAACCACAGGATTTATCGAATACTCAAATTATTTTATATTCTCATGGTACTGATGCCTTGTATAGAGCTTTTGATGTGATTGGACGTCCATACTTTGTTTCAGATTATGTTGTTCCAGAATCATTCACTAAAACTTTTGCTTTGAGGGATTATTATATAAAAAAATATAATAATCTGCCAAATGTGAAATTTGTGTTTGTGTCAAATTGGGCTAAAAAGATGAGTGAGGAATTACTGAAAATAAAATATAATAATGCAGAAGTTATACCTTGCTTTATAGATGAAAAGCAATTTCCATATACTGAAAAGGATCCAGAATTAAGAAAAAGAGTTTTTGTGCTTAGAAAGTTTGATGATTTAAGTACTTATTCTATTGATATTGATGTTAGAGTAATTTTAGAACTTAGTCATAGAAAATGTTTTAATGACATGGAATTTTCAATTTATGGTGATGGAGGAATTCATGATAAGTTGGTTGAACCATTAAGAAAGTTTTCTAATGTTCATATATATAGAAAATTTTTATCGCATGATGAAATTAAAATGATGCAAAAAGAAAATGGTATAGGCCTTTTTGCAACAAGATTTGATACACAGGCTGTGTCTTCATGTGAGGCAGCAATGGCAGGTTGTGTTGTTGTAAGTTCTAAAAATGTTGGAACTTGTGAGTACATAGATCCTAAAATAGGTGCTTTTTGTGAAACAGAAAATATTATCGAATATGCTGACCTAATCGAAGAATTATATAATGATCCAAAATTGTTTAAAACAATGTCTGAGAAGATGCATGATTCTGTTATGAAAACGTGTAGTTATAAGTATTCTATAAAAAAAGATATGGATATGATACTTAGTTTTGATAAGACTGAAAAAATTAAGGTTCCTGATATAAAGAAAAATCCTATATTGAGTATTGTTATTCCTTCTTATAATGTTGGTAAGTATATTAAAGGTGGTGTAAAATCACTTTTACGTTCTAAATATGCATCTGACTTGGAAATAATTATTGTGAATGATGGCTCTAAGGATGATACAGTCGCTAAAAGTAACGAATTATTGAGTAATTATCGTGGTAAGAATCCTATTATAAAAATAATAGATAAGGAAAATGGTGGACATGGTTCTACAATTAATAAGGGAATTGAAATAGCTACTGGTAAGTATTTTAGACTTATGGATGGCGATGACTATTATATTACTGAAAATTTAGATAAGTTATTGGAAAAATTAAAGGACGAAGATAGTGATATAGTTCTAACAAATTATATAGAGGATTTTGCTGTTACAGCTGTTTATAATCCTACTAAATTTTATCCTAATTTGGTACCTGGTGTTCAATATAATTTGGATGAAATGTATTATAATGGTAATGAATATGGATTTATAATGTTTGGCCCATTATTACCAACCTCAACATATAAAACATCCATATTAAAAAATGCTAATTTTAAAATCGATGAACATTGTTTCTATGTAGATATGGAATACAATTTAGTTGGGTATATAAATGCCAAAACAGTTAGTTATTATCCTTTTGATATTTATAACTATTATTTAGGACGACAGGGACAATCTATTTCAAAAGAATCATATAAGAAAAATATTTTACATCACGAAAAAGTATGTTTAAGATTAATAGATTATTATACTGAAAAAGAAAAGGAATTATCAGAAAGTAAGAAGGCTTATCTTAATAATTGTATTATTGTTCCTATGTGCAAAAGGCAGTATGAACTTACTACAGAAATGTTTAAAAATAATGAACATTTTATATCATTTGATAGAAAATTAAAAAAATATCCACAATTTTATAATAATACTTCAATTGCTGGAAGAAGAGTTAAGATACATAGACTAACTAACGGACACTTTATATGGATGAATGAAGTTTTTATAAAATTAGGTAAATTGATTAGGAGGTAATATATGAAAACTAAATATTTATTAATTGGAGCTGGAATTTCAAATTTAACATTTGCTAATTATGTTAAGGATGATTATTTAATTGCTGAAAAGGAAAATGAAGTAGGTGGCTACTGTAGAACTATTAGTAGAAATGGATTTGTGTGGGATTATGCGGGACATTTTTTCCATTTTAATACCGAAGAATTTAAGAAAAAATTTTTAGCAAAGGTTCCAAAAAATGAAATTATAACACAGGATAAATGTACAAAAATTTTATATAATAAAAAGTTAATTGATTATCCGTTTCAAACTAATATACATCAGCTAGAAAAGGAAGAATTTATTGATTGTTTGTATGATTTATTTAATAAGGAAGAAAAGGAAAACTATGATAGCTTTTTGGACATGTTATATGGAAAATTTGGACGTTCAATTACAGAAAAATTTTTAAAGCCTTATAATGAAAAATTATACGCTATTGACTTAACTAAATTAGATAAAGATGCTATGGGAAGATTTTTTCCTTACGCTAATAAAGAGCAAATTATAAATAATATGAAGAACTCTAAGGATGTATCTTATAATAATTCTTTTTTGTATCCTAAAAAGGGAGCAGAAACTTTTATTAAGATTTTGTATGATAATTTAGATAAGAAAAAGATTTTATTAAATACTAGAATTGTAGATATAGATGTAAAAAATAAAGTAGCAACAACTGATAAAGGTGAAAAAATTGAATATGAATATTTAGTTAATTCTTCACCACTTAATCACTTTTTACAATTATTTAATGATGATAGAATTAAAAGTTTACAAAAAGAATTATCATATAATAAGGTTCTTGTGTTTAATCTAGGATTTAATAAAAAGTCTAAATTGGTTAATGAACACTGGTTGTATATTCCTGATAAGAAATGTAATTATTATAGAATTGGCTTTTATGATAATATTTTGAATTCTGATAGGTTAAGTATGTATGTTGAGATTGGTTATTCTAAAGATGCTGTCATTACTAATGAAGAAATTGATAGACAACTTAAATTAACTTTAGAAAATTTAAGAGATCAAGATATTATAGATGATGATACAAAATTGATTGATCATTGTGCTATTGTTATGGATCCAGCATATGTTCATATTGAAAAGGAAACCGATCAAAAAATAAAAGCTTTATTCAATGATTTTGCAAAGAATAACATTTATTGTATTGGAAGATATGGTGCGTGGACGTATTGTTCAATGGAAGATTGTATGTTACAGGCAAAGAATTTATATGAAAAACTATCTTAATGTTAAATGGGAGGAAGTATTATATGAGTAAGTATATCCATTATTTTGTAGGCAAGAATAAAGAAATACCTCCATTTAGTGAAAAGTGTTTAAACTCTTGGAAAGAATATATGAGTGAAGAGTATGAAATTAAACTTTGGACACTTGATGATTTATATACAATAGATGATGATATAGCTGTCGAAATTGCAAGAATAGATAATTATAATATCAGTAAGGACTTTTTAGAAATATATGCCCTATATAAATATGGTGGTATTTATGTTGATCAAAATATTAAAATTGTTGAACCTATATGTGATTTATTAGCGAATAGTAACTCTTTTTTGGGAATGGATGAAAGACATAGAATTTGTTCTAATATATGGTATGAAAAAAATGCAAAAAGTGATTTCTCACAGAGAGTATATGAATGCTTTAAGGAAAAAATGGCGGAAGGCGAATATAATCCGTTTTTTGTCGGTTTACAATTTATATTTAAAGAGGTTCTTAATGATTTTGATTTTACTAATAAAAAAACTCAATATTTGGATAATGGTGTAGTTGTTTATAGTTGTGATTATTTTTATCCTTTATCTTATGATGGTCACACTAAATCTATCTCTAAAAATACGAGAACTAAAAATTATTTTCATTATGATTTTATTACTTTAAAGGGAAGGCTAAAAAATATAATTTATAGTATTTTTGGTAGCTATATATCTACTTTCTTGTTTAGTGTTGCTAGAATGTTAAAGAAAGTAATAAAAATACTATTATTTCCACTTTTAAAGTTTAAAGAATTTAGGAAAAAGGATACTAAAAAGCATAGAGAACTTTTGCAACTAACACTTAATGAAATAGATTCGTGTAAAAATAAAGACTATGTTGCTTTTCATAATCCGGCCTTTACAGGAGTTTCTAGTGCAACTGTAGAATTATTTGAAAATAGTGTTCCTTGTGGTGAATTAATTAGTTCTAAAGAAATTAAAATGGTTCGAAATCGTATTAAAAGTAATAATATAAAGGAAGTTATCTTTAGTGGATTTGTTATTGGGTGGTATAAGCTAGCAAAATTGCTTCATAAAGATGGTGTTGTTGTAAAGACATATTTTCATGGAAGTCACTCACAATATCTTGATGAATATGGGTGGAAGATGAATAAACAAATTTATTTGTTAGAGAAAAAGAACATAGTTTCTGAAATGGCTTTTTGTAAAGAATCAATTATTGACTTTTATAAAGATAAAGGATGTAACGCAACCTTTTTGAAAAATTTAGTTAACATTAATTTTGATATTAATAAGAAGAAAAAAGATAAAAATAGGTTTGTAATAGGTGTTTATGCTGTTCAGGCAACAAATACTAGAAAAAATGTGTTCTCTAGTTTGGCAAGTGCTTATTTTGTTGGAAAAGAAATAAAAGACAAGGAAGTTATATTAGATATTGTTCCTAGATCTGAAACAACGGTTGCTTTTTGTCATCTTCTTGGTATAAAAACAACTGGTGTTGATAAAGGTATTCCTCGTGAACAATTGTTAAATAGAATGAGTAATACAGATATAAATCTTTATGTTACATTTAGTGAATGCGCGCCTATGGTACCTCTTGAAAGTTTTTATGTAGGTGTTCCATGTTTAACAGGAAATAATCATCATTATTTTAAAAATAGCGAGTTAGAACAATATTTGGTTGTTAATAATGAGAATAATCCTTTAGATATATATAAGAAAATAATTTATTGCAATGATAATAGAAAAAAAGTCCTTAAATTGTATGATGAATTTAGTGTGAAAAATTTAAATAGTGGTAAAGAATTAGTAAAACGTTATATAGAATTAGGTGATAATAGTGATTAAATATAAAGTAGTAATATCTCCAAATAGTAATTATTACAATGCTATTTCATACAGTTTTGGGGAAGATGCAGTATTTGAATTTGATGAAAAAAATTCAATTAAGAAAATTGAAAAATATGCCTCAAGCCTTGGCGGTGTTCAAAATATAGTTTTCTATAACTTAACAGAAGCAAATGATTTATTATTGAATATGCTATCTAATAATTCAAAAAAATATATTATTTTTGAATATTCTGTATCTGAATTATCTGATTATAAGAAATTAAATGAATTACTTTTACTTTTAAAATATATAGATATGAATTTAGTAGATGGTATAATATGTATTGACTATGCGACTTATATGTTGTTAAAGGATAAATATGGAGCTAAATATTTAAAACTTGATGTTTTACAAACAAAAGGATCTACTGGCAACAGTATTGGTATTATTGATGATTCTAGTAGTGTTTATGGTAATACAATTAATGAACTTAGTGCCATTACGTTGACAAACTACAAAAATGTTAAGACGTATAAGCCTATTAGGGCTGTTTCCAAATTTGCTAAAAGATTTAATCTAAAATTGATTAAATCAAAAAGTATATCTGAGTGTATTGATGGAAATACTATTAATTTTTATGGACAATTTTCTTCTATATGTTATCCTTTTATATTAGAAAGTATGGATAGAGGTATTCCTTGTATTGTTGGAAATACTGACTTTTTCGATGGTAATGAAGTATTAAAAAGTAATCTAGTATTGAAGAGTGATGATGATATTAATGAAATGAATGATAAAATATTATCTGTAGAAAAAAACAAACAGATTATTTTGAACGAATATGCTAAGTTTAGAAAGGAATATACAAAGTTAGCAAAAAAAAGTATAAAAGATATAAAAGAATTATTTAATTTAAGATAATAATTATTTGTTTGATTATTATCTTTTTTCTTTTGTATACTTGAAAAAACCTATATTGTAATTTATAATGTACATATAAGATTGGATACATACTTAGGGGGATATAGGTATATGGCAAATGCAGTAACAAGAGAAAGAAACTCTAATCATGAATTAATGAGAATTTTATCAATGTTTTTCATAGTGTTAGGACACGTATTTTTATTTGGAAAGTTATTAGATACACCAAATAAGTCAATGAGTATTATTTATTATTTTTTCGAATTTATATTAATAGTACATGTTAATTCTTATGTTTTAGTATCTGGATATTATCAGTCTAAATCTAAATTTAAGCAAAAACAGTTGTTGAAAATAATTAATGCTAGTTGGTTCTATAGAGTTGTGATATTATTACTTTTTTCTATTTTAGGAATTATTTCCGTCAGTAAGGTGCAAGTTTTAAAAGACTTGTTACCAGTTACTATTGATAATTATTGGTTTATAAAAGTGTATATTTTATTATATTGTTTATCCCCTTTTATTAATAAATTAATATCTAGTATTAGTAAAAATTTTTATCAGAAAATGTTGTTGTGTGGATTTCTAGTTTTTTCAATAATCCCAGCAATTACTGGTGGAGAAATGTTTTTTAATAATGGTTATTCTTTATATGGTTTTATATATTTATACTTAGTAGGAGCCTATCTTAGAATATATCCATTGGAGAATAGTTACTTTTTTAAAATCTTTTCTAAAAAGTTATTTAGAGTAATTATGATTTGTTTATTTTTGGGATGTGCTCTACTAAATAATATATTATTTTACTATGGTAAACATATTTCTGGTACTAATCAAATTTTAGATTTAGTCGCAAGTTATATAGATTCAGCCTCATTAGCTTATAGTAACCCTATAATTATAATACAAAGTGTTGCTTATTTTTCTATTTTTACCACTTTAGATATAAAGTCTAAATTTATTAATAAGTGTTCTAGTTTGATGCTAGGAGTATACTTTATTCATGAAAATAATTATGTAAGAAGTAAAATATATGGATGGCTTGGCCTATTATCTGTTAATAGTAGTAAGAGTTGGTTTATATTCTATGCATTTTTAATGACTATAGCAATATTTGTAGGTTCTATGATTATAGAAAGATTGCGAGTAGCATTGTTTAAGTTCATTTCTAATAGAAAAATATCAGAAAAAATTAGAAACAGATATTACAAATGGTTGAGTGAACTTTACATTATTAGATCATCTCAAGGATAAAACATTAGTCAAAATTTTCAGTTATATTGAATAATAATCTTAATTTTGCTATAATTGGTAGTGGTTAAGAATATTATTCTTTTTTTAATTTTAGGAGTTTTATATATGATTTATATTTCAGTAAAAAATAAAAAAATTTTAGATAATATAATAGAAATATTTGATAATAATGAATTAAAATTTTGTTATGATAATGATGATATGTATAGTTTGATAAGAAAATCAACTATAGTTGTTACTGACTCTAATCCTACTGTTATTAAATTTGCTTTAAAAGAAAAGAAACAGATTATTATTTTGACTAGTAAGGAAAAAATGACAAAATTAGAAAAAAATTATGAAAGCTATACAAATGTATATTGTTGTAATAAGGAAGAGGCAGTTTTAGATTTAGTAAAATGTATTACGAGAAGAGGCAAAAGGAAAAAATTAATTATTGGTGTAGGTATTATTTTGATTATATTATTACTCTTATTAATAAGTAGTCTATGTTTTTTTAAATTAGGAACAAAAGAGAAAAAGGTAGTTGTTGAAAATAAAATTGATTATAGAAAAGAAAATATTGTTTTTATTGGTGACTCTATTACTGAACTTTATGATTTAGATAAACACTATAAAAATCTTCCAGTAATTAATACAGGAAAGTCTGGGTATAAAACTATGGATATTTATGATGAACTATATGATAGGTTATATATTTATAATCCAACTAAAGTATTTTTACTTATTGGAACAAATGATTTTTTTGATGATAGAAGTAATGAATACATAGTAGGAAATATAAAAAAAATTGTTAATGATATCAATGATAAAAGACCTAATGCAAAAGTATATTTAGAAAGTATTTATCCTGTTAATAATAGTGATGATGAAAAGATTAATAAGGAAATGGTTTATGATAGAGATAATAAAACAATAAAAGATATAAATAAAGAATTAAAAAAGTTTTGTGATAAGAAAAAGGTATGTACGTATATTGATATTTATAATCATCTACTTGATGATGATGGAAATTTAAAATTAGAATACACAAGAGATGGGCTACATGTTTCAGATGAAGCTTATAACATTATTACAGATATTTTGATGCCATATATAAAAGAAAATAATAATAATTAGTCTATGATTTTATCATAGTTCTTTTTTTTTATTTCAAGAATAATCTTTAATAGGAGTTGATATATTGAAAAGAATAATATTTATATTTATTTTTTGTTTGTTGGTAATGCCTATTAGTGTTTTAGCTCAAGAAACTAATACTAATAATAGTCAAGATAATAATAATACAAACACTAATGTGGAAAAAAATAGTGAAAGTGAAGAAACATCTCTTATAAGTAATGCTGTTAGTGGTCTATTAATGGAAGAGTCTACTGGGGAAATTATTTTTGAAAAAGATAAGGATAAACAGGTAGCGGTGGCTTCTATGACAAAGATGGTCGCTCAAATAATAATATTAGAGAACATAGAATCAGGAAATATTAAATGGTCTGATGTAGTAACAGCTTCTAAAAATGCAGCAGATATGGGTGGCTCACAAATATATTTAGCAGCTAATGAAAAGATGACAGTAAGAGATTTATTTAAGGGTATTTCTATGGCTAGTGCTAATGATGCGGTGGTTGCTATGGCAGAATATATAGCAGGAAGTGAGGATAAGTTTGTCAAAAAAATGAATGACAAAGTAAAGAAGTTAGGACTTAAAAACACGGTATTTAAAAATGCTACCGGACTTGATGAAGATGGACATTTTTCTAGTGCCTATGATATGGCAATAATTGCTAGAACATTACTTAGTCATCAAGAAATATTAGAATTTTCTGGAGTTTATGAAGATTATTTAAGAGTTAATACACCAAACAAATTTTGGCTTGTTAATACAAATAAATTAGTAAGAACTTATAATGGAGCAGATGGACTAAAGACTGGGCATACGGATAATGCTAAGTACTGCTTGGCAGTGACAGCAAAACGAGATGGAATGAGACTTATTGCAATAGTTTTGGGAGAAGATAATGCTAAAGTAAGAAATAGTGAGGCAGCTCAATTATTGGATTATGGATTTAATAATAAGCAAATTCAATTGATTAAAAAGAGTACGGATGAAATAAAGAAAATTAAATTAGACAAGGCAACAGAAAAGTCTATTACTATAGTGCCAAAATATGATGTTAGTATCCTTAAGGATAAAGGAATTAGTAACACTAAATATAAAACGAGTGTAAAAGTAGACAAGATAGTATTACCTTTGAAAAAAGGTGATGTGGTAGGAAAAATATCAGTATTAGATAATAATAAAGTAGTGGCAACACAAGATTTAGTAGCTACTAAAAATGTTGATAAATTAAACTTTTTTCAATTGTTTATGAAAAATATTACAAAAATTAGTAGTGGTATATTATAGATAAAATTTAATCATAATACTTAAATTTATGTAATATTGTTAGTAGTTAACATTCCTTGAATATATGAGTAATAAATAATATTTGTTTTCACAAAATAAAAGTTTCGCATTGAACAAAATAGAAATTTGTAATATAATGTTAGAGACATTAAATGCTGTCTAGTCTATGTCTGCGACTAGATGGTATTTTTTTATTTATAGAAAAAATACCGATAACTTTTGAAAGAAAGGAGGAGGTATATAATGCCTAAAACAAAGTTTCAGAACTTTATATTTACTTTAATAACTACTGTTGTAATGGCTTATTGTATGGTAGTTTATAGCGTAGCAATAAATTTATCTGAGGGTTTAATCAATCAAACTTTTCTAATTGCCTTAAAAGAGTTTCCCATTGAAGGGATAATAGTATTTGTATTAGCGTTTTTTGTTGCAAGTCCTATTGCAAAAAAATTGGCATTTAGAATAGTAAATCCTAAAGAGGATAATAAAATGTTTGTTATTGTATCAATTCAAACATTTACAGTGCTTATTATGGTAGGATTAATGAGTATATATGCTTTATTTGCACAATACTTAATAAATAGTAATATTGTATGTAATTACTTGATATTATATTGTAAGAACTTTATAATGGCTTATCCTTTACAAATCTTTTTTGTAGGACCATTAGTAAGAAATATTTTTAGAATAGTATTTAAAAAACAATTAAAACAAATATAGTAAAAACTTAATTTATATGAAGAATTATTATAGATGAAAAATCGCATTTGGCGATTTTTATTTACTTTGAATATATTAATAAGTATAATTATTTTAGATAATGGAGTTTGATAATATGAAAAGATCTAGAAAAATATCAATAGGAACAATAGTATTGTTTGTAGTTTGTTCATTAATATATTATAGAAATGATTTAGCTGTTTTAATTGGAAATAAGACAAATAGTATTAAAGTTGTCAATGTTAATGATAATACTTCTTTAGAAAATAGTAATATTCCTGATTATAGTGGTAATAGCTATATAATTATAAATAATAATAAACCAAACTTTTCTGATAATGATATGTCATTAACTGGTGAAGTTTATAGTGAACTTGATTCCTTAGGAAGATGTGGAGTAGCTTTTGCAAGAGTTGGAAAAGATACTATGCCTACAGAAGAGAGGGGGAGTATAGGAATGATAAAACCATCTGGATGGCATACAATAAAGTATGATATTGTAAATGGTAAATATCTTTATAATCGTTGTCATTTAGTAGGATATCAATTAACAGGTGAAAATGCTAATCCTAAAAACCTTATTACTTGTACAAGATATATGAATACTGTAGGAATGTTAGAATTTGAAAATAAAGTAGCATCATATGTTAAAAAGACAAATAATCATGTATTATATAGAGTTACTCCAATATTTCGTAATGATAATTTATTAGCAACAGGGGTTCAAATAGAAGCAGAATCAATAGAAGACTTAGGTAAGGGAATTAGTTTTAATGTTTTTGTTTATAATGTTCAACAGGGAATAGAAATTGATTATAAAACAGGTGATAGCAAGTTAAAGTAGGAAGTATTACTTCCTTTTTTTGTTATATTTTGTCGAAAGAATAATTTGTAATGTTTTGTCGAATTGGTATAAAAAAAATAAAAAATGGTCTATATTTTTATAGAGGTGAAAATATGTTATATACACAAGTTATCAATGGAATACTATATATGGGTTTTGAAGGGGTGATTAATGATCAGGCAATATTAGAATTAAGTCGGGAAATAGATTATATGTTATATAGACAAGGAATAAATTATTACGCAATTGATTTTAATAATCTAAATATTGAAAGTAGTAAATTTATTAATTTATTTCAAAATAAGTTAGTAGAAATATTTTTAAGATGTGGTAGTGTAGTTTTATGTGGAATGAATAATATTATGAGGAAGGTAATAGGAGATAGAAACAATCTTTTTTATGTAAATAATAAGGCAGATATATTTAAAGTTTTGAGTTTATAAAGGAGAAATATGGATACTATTTTACAATACGAAAATTTAGTGAGAAGCATAATTAGTAAATACACATATTATGGTGATTATGAGGATTTATATCAAGTGGGAATGATGGGACTTGTAAAGGCATGTAAAAATTATAAAGAGAGTACAGCAAAATTTTCAACTTATGCTTATAAATATATATTAGGAGAAGTAAATACATTTATTAGAGAGAGTCAACCTGTAAAAATTAGTAAGGATATTATTAGACTTAATAAACAAATAGAAAAATGTCGTGAATTATTACATCAAAAATTACAACGAGAACCTAGTGATTTAGAAGTTTCACTTTTTTTGGAAATAGATGAAAATAGGATAAGAGAAGTTAAAAACTTAATGCAGAAAGTAGAAAGTCTTGATTCCGTAAAAAGTGAGGATGAAGATAGTTATTATAATTCTATTATCACCTATGATGATAATTTAGATTCAATGCATTTAGATTTACAAGAGCAGTTAAAAAATTTAAATGATGATGAGAAAAAACTTATTTATGCAAGATATTATGATGGTTATACACAAAGTGAATTGAGTAGAGAACTTGGAATGAGCCAAGTACAAATTTCTAGGAAAGAATCAAAAATTTTACAAAAACTAAAGGTTAATCTTTAGTTTTTTTGTATATAAAGAAATTATTGGTAAAGAATAATACTGGTGATTAAAAATGATTAATAAAAAGTATGATGAGATAGTAGAAAGACATAAACCTACAGAACAGAGAAGTAAAAATTCATTGATTGCATTTTTAATAGGAGGACTAGTAGGTGCAATTGGAGAGGGATTAATCCAAATTTATTGTAGTATTTGGCATATTTCTAGAACTGTAAGTTCTGTTTATATGATTATAACCTTAATTTTTATAGCTGCTTTAGCAACAGCGATTGGTTTTTTTGATAAATGGGTTAATTTTGCAAGATGTGGTTTATTAATACCTATTACTGGTTTTTCACATTCAATGATGAGTGCGGCTTTGGAATATAAAAGAGAAGGACCTATATTTGGTATCGGAAGTAATACATTTAAATTGGCTGGTTCGGTAATTGTTTATGGAGTAGTATCAGCTTGGACCTTTGGTCTCATTAGGCTAATTATAGGAGGTAGCTTGCTATGACATTTAAATATGATAAAGTCTATCTTAATGAAACTTATACTGTTGTAGGTCCATATGAAGATAAAGGACCACTTGGAAAATATTTTGACAATAGTTATGAAGATTTATATTGTGAAGCTGATTCTTGGGAAAAGGCAGAAACTAAGTTATTAGAAGAAAGTATGAAAAAAGCACTTAGAAAAAATAAATTAACAAAAGAAAATATTGATTTAGTTATTTCTGGTGATTTATTGAATCAGGTAACTTCTTCTTGTTATGCGGCAAGTAAAATAAATAAGCCATTTTTAGGAATTTATAGTGCATGTGCTTCAAATGTAGAAGGACTTATTATTGGATCAAATTTTATTAACAGTGGAATTATTAATAATTGTTTATGTGGTACTAGTTCACATAATATGTCTAGTGAAAAACAATTTAGAAATCCTACCGAATATGGTGCACCTAAACCTGAAACTGCTACCTTTACAGCAACAGGTGGAGCGAGTGCTGTGATTTCTAATAAAAAAAGTAATATTAAAATAGAGAGTGCTACTATCGGGAGAATTGTAGATTATAATCAAAAGGATGCTTTAAATATGGGTGCAGTGATGGCTTGTGCAGCTGCAGATACATTAAAAAGACATTTAGATGATTTAAATCGTAAAGAAGATTACTATGATTTAATTTTAACTGGTGATTTAGGTCTTTATGGTAGAGAAATATTGAAAGAGTTTATGATGAAAGAACATAAAATTAATATAAGTTGTAACTATAATGATTGTGGTGTAATGCTTTATGATTTGGAAGAACAAAAAGAAGTCTTGGCCGGAGGTAGTGGTCCTGTATGTAGTGCATTGGTATTATATGGTTTTATTTTAAATGAAATGAAGAAAAAGAATATTAAAAAAGTTTTATTAATTGCTACTGGGGCATTATTTAGTCCAACTATGCTTTATCAAAAAGAAAATATTTTAAGTATTGCTCATGCAATTAGTTTGGAGGCTATATAATGGAAAAAATACTTTTATCATTCTTATTTTGTGGAGCAATTTGTTTAATAGCGCAAATAATTTTAGATAATACAAAACTTACTCCTGGACATATAACAAGTATATTTGTTGTACTTGGAGCCTTACTTGATACATTTAATATTTATGATATTATTGTAGAAAAAGTAGGTGGTGGTGCGATGGTACCAATTACTAGTTTCGGTCATCAACTAATTCATGGTGGACTTCATCAGGCCGAGGGTGCTGGAGTATTTGGTTTAGTAATGGGAATGTTTGACTTAACGGCTTCTGGAATAAGTGCAGCTATCATATTTTCATTTTTCCTTACTTTAATATTTAAACCTAGAAATTAAAAAAACTAAGAAAATTCTTAGCTTTGTTTGGATATTTCTATTATCATATCCATGTTATCATCTTTGGCCATAATATTTTTATGATGTTCGTGACATTTTAAACACTCGTATATTATCTTATATGTATCTTTAAATTTTTCAATGCCAACGGGTTTTAATAATCCTTGGCATTTATTTTGTCTATCACCCGGATTAATATCTATGTGAATAGAGTATAGACAATAAGGACAATGATCTCTTGCTGTATAATTTAGAGGTAGGACTTTTTTTCCACAATTTTGACATATAAATTCTTCATCACGCATCACAAATTTTTTCATTAAAATCACCTAGAATCATTATAACATATATGGTATAATAACAATATAGTTAGGGTTGATTTTATGAATTTAGATTTTACATTAGGAGATTTTAGTGGTCCACTTGATTTGTTACTTCATTTGATAAAAGAAAATAAGATGGATATTTTAAATATTGAAATAGAAAAAATTACAGATCAGTATATGGATTATCTTAATAAAATGGAAAGTATGAATTTAGAGGTAACTAGTAATTACCTTGTTCTTGCGTCTGAACTTTTATATATAAAGTCTAAAATGCTTTTACCAAGTGTCAAGGAAGAAGAAGAGAGCGAAGAAGTTGATCCTAGAGAAGAATTAGTTAATAGACTTTTGGAATATCAAACTTATAAAGAAATTACTAAAACACTTAAAGAAAAAGAGGAGTTACGAAAAGAGATATATACTAAAGCTCCAGAGGATATTAGAGAATATATTAGTAATGAAGTTAATATAGTTCAGGAAATGAGTGTTGATTCATTGGTTGATACTTTCAAAAAATTTTTGGAAAGACAAAAAGAGAATAGACCAATTCATACACAAGTAACAGAAAAAGAAGTTACGGTTGCTGAAAGGCGAAAAAAAATTAAAGATATAATTATGAGAAGAAAAAAGGTATCTTTTTTTGAACTCTTTGAGGATTATAGTAGAGAATATGTAGTAGCAACTTTTTTAGCTATCTTAGAAATGGCTAAAGCAGGAGAGTTGTTTATCAATCAAAATAATAATTTTGATGAGATAATATGTGAGGTAGGAAATGGAGAATAGAGCAATATTAGAAGGTTTACTTTTTGTAGTAGGTGAAGATGGATTAAATATTGAACAGATAAAAGATGTTTTTCAAATTGATGAAGAAGAGGCAAAAAATTTAATTTTTGATCTTAAAAATAGTTATAATAATCCTGATAGGGGATTAAGGATAGACTTTTTGGGTAACAAAATTAAATTAACTACTAAACCTGAGCACAAGGCTTATTATCAAAAGTTAATTCTTAATCCTGAAACTAATGTATTAAGTCAGGCTGCTTTGGAAACTTTAGCCATAATTGCGTATAATGAACCTGTAACTAGAATGCAAATAGATGAATTAAGGGGTGTTTCAACTGTACAAATTATAAGAAAGCTTGTTGCTAAAGGATTTATTAAGGAGTCTGGTAGAAGTAATCTTCCTGGAAGGCCTATATTATATGAGACCACGAGTGAATTTCTGGATTATTTTGGACTTAATTCTATAGATGATTTGCCAGATATGAGAGACTTCATAACACAGGATGAAAATGAAGATGAAGTTGATTTATATCATTCTAAATATAAAGAACAAAATTAATTTAATCTCTTGTTAAAAATATATTAATTATGATATAATTATTTTGTTCTTGCCTGTGTGGTGGAATTGGTAGACGCGTTGGACTCAAAATCCAATGGTAGCAATACCGTGTCGGTTCAAGTCCGACCACAGGCACCAGATTGATAGGAAACTCGAACTTTTTCGAGATAATATAAAAACTACTCTCAAATTAAATTGAAAGTAGTTTTATTTTTTTATTTAGAAGCAAACTTGCAAATTGATATATCAATTTTTCGTGTGTAAAAGGAAATACTCTATATAATTATTATAATTCTTTAAAAATTATGATTTATTAGTAATCATTTCAATAAGCTTTTTAGAACTATAATTTGGTTTCCTTTATCAATTGTTGCGATTACAATAGTTCTTTTTGAAATATTATTGTCAATTTTTATTTCATATAAGAATTTATTATTTAATTCATCTGATATGAATTCTTTAGTAGCATATTCAATCCCAAAACCGGCTTTAATTATAACTAACGACTTCTAGTTTTGAATTTATTACATTATTATTTTTATAGAATATATGATATAATATCGGTGAGTTAAAAAAGGAGACGATAATGAAAAATATAATATTAGACACAGATTTATATAATGAAATAGATGACCAAATTGCTTTAGCATATGTATTAAAATCAAAAGATGAATTAAATTTAAAAGCAGTTACAATTGCGCCATTTACCAAAGGTGAATATAATACAAAAACGTCAATTGATAAAAGTTATGAAGTAGCTAAGAAAATATTTAAAATGTGCAATGAACAAAATGATAAGATAATATTTAAAGGGGCTACAGAATATTTTACAAACGATTCAACTCAAACCAATGCAGCAGTTAATGAGATAATACAAATAGCTAAAAAAAATGATAAAACATATATTTTAAGTATAGGATGTATAACTAATATTGCATTAGCAATAAAAAAGGACTCATCAATAATAAACAAAATAGAAGTAATTTGGTTAGGTACTAACTTTTTATTTATGAAAAATGATGATTTTAATTTTAGACAAGACGTTGAAGCTGTTAGATATGTATTGGATAGTAAAGTAAAAATAACTATAATTCCTGTTTATCCGGTAAGCTATGGACTAATGATTTCAAAATATGAATTAGAAAGTAGAATAAGAAATTCTAACAAATTGTGTAATTATTTTTGTGATATATTTACAGATGATTACGGTACTGAAAAAATAAGAAGAGTTATATGGGATATTAGCGCTATAGCATATATGATTAATAAAGAATGGTTTGAAACAATGGAAATAAGTTGTCCTAGAATAAAAGAGGATACATCATTTAAATTAACGAAATTTAGACATAAAATAAAATTTGTCCAAAATCTTGATAGTACTGAAATATATGATGATTTATTTTCAAAAATTACGAGGTGAGGTATATATGAAAATAAAATATTATGGTGATAAAATTGAAAAAAGCACTAGAGCAATATCATTATGTGGACCAACTCCTAGAAATAATAAAGTAACTAGTTGGAGAAAAGAAGCTTTGAATATATTACAAAATATTAATTATGATGGAATTGTGTATGTTCCGGAGCTAAAAGATGAAACGCCAGTATTTAAGACAAAGGATGAACAAGTATCTTGGGAGAGAGATTGTTATATGAATTCAAATGTATTATTGTTTTGGGTACCAAGGAAATTTCCATCAATGCTAGGCTTAACTACAAATGTAGAATTTGGTTATTGGCTAAAAAGTAAAAAATGCATATATGGTAGACCAGATGGTGCTTATAGAACACACTATTTGGATTGGTTATATAATTTAGAATATAATAAAAATCCAATAAATTCATTAGAAGAACTGTTAAAACAAGCAGTAAAAATGAGTAAAGGAGAGCAACTATGAAAAATATAATGATATTTGGGATATGTAGAACCGGGAAGACTACCTTTTCAAAAATGATACAAAAAGAATATAATAACTATCAAATTATAGAAGTTGACACAATCATTTCTGCATTACAAAAAACTGTTCCTAATGTTCCAATTGGATTTATTCACGATAATTTAAAAGAAAATAGATTGCCGGAATTTTTAAATTTGTTTATACAAAAGAATATTAATAAAAACGGGAAAGAACTAGGTTTTATTATAAATGGGGATTCTATCTTGCCAGAAGATTTATCTAAATATTTTGATTTAAAAGATATGATTGTTTATTATTTTGTAACTGAAAAGTTATCTCCTGAACAAATTCTAGAAAATTGTAGGAAGTTTGATTCAAAAGAAGAATGGACTACTAGAAGGTCCGATGATGAATTATTAAATCATTTTAAATTTTATAAAGATATAGAAAAGAAAATTATAAAAGATTGTAAGATGTATAATATAAAATGCATTGATACATCTGAAAACAGGCAAATATTATTTAACCAGTTATTGGATGAGGTAAAATGTGAGTTGAATATATAAATTTTATGTAATAGTAAAGCTTATTCCAATTTATAAAAAATATGATATACTTTAGTAAATTGATTGATATTTGTATCAACCTTTATGAGAGCCAAAAGCTGTATATATCTACTTTATTGGTACCAGATTGATAGGAAACTCGAACTTTTTCAAGATACTCTCAAATTAAATTGAAAGTAGTTTTATTTTGAAGCTTAATAATATATGAGTAAATTAATATATTGTTAAGTGTGTATAAAATAATTTATTAGTAATCATTTCAATTTATTTTTAATATTCAAATGATGTTATGATGGAGGTAAGATTATGAATTTAGAAAAAGGAAAAGTTAGTAAAAAACAAAAAATAGTTATTTTTGATTTGTTTGGTGTAATTATAGATAGTCATTCTAAAACAAAATATAATGTACATGATGCTAGAAGAGATATAGCAAATGATTGTAAATTTGATATAAATATATTTTCAATGTTTTTTAAGGATGCAAAATTTGGTATAACAAATGGAAAAGATTTTGATGATTTAATAAAAGAATATATAAATAAATGTAAATCAAATATAGATATTAACAGATTTAAGGAATCATATATAAAATATTATGGAAAAGTTTCTTGTTATGAGAAGGTTATTAAATTTATAGAAAATTTACAAGATAAAAATTATAAGACAGCAATTTTATCTAAATTGTGTGTTTTGGATAAAATATATTTAGAGAAAAATATAAATCTAAGTAGGTTTGATAATTTATTTTTTTCTTGTGATTTAGGAATGGAAAAGCCGGATGTTAAAGTATTTGAATATGTATCTAGGGAAACTGGAATTGAAGGGAAAAATATTTTATTTATAGATGATAGTATTAAAAATATAGATGCCGCAAGAGAGCTAGGCTGGAATGTATGCAATGCAACAGGCGATGAATTTGATAAAATAAAAGAAACAGTGGAAGAATTTTTGATGAAGGATTAAAGGTGTATTTATGCGGATTGGAGTAGAGATGGTGTTTTGACAAATGACGATGATTATATTTTAGTAAATATTGTTATGAAAATAATCTGAATGGATTTGATAATGCTAATCTGTATGAATATAGAAAACTAAGTTGGAATGAAGATGTAATCAACGATTATAGGAAAAAATATTTTTTAAATTATGTAAAAAATAAACCTGCACAAAGTTCGCAAGCGATGTTATAAAAAGACTAAGACTTGGTGGACATGAAATATATATTATATCTGCACGATATAAAACATCTGAAAATAAATGGTCATAGTGTAAGAAAATGTACGCTAGAGGGGTTAAGAAAAAACAATATAGAGGTAAAATGTAAATTAGCTGGAAAACATAAAATGAGGATGAAACATTAATTATAATGTGGTTTATCTAGTTTAATAATTAATTTACTTATTAGTGTTATGTGTGTATAATTGTTACAGAAAGAAGTGATAGGATGGAATTTACTAAGGACTGGCAAGATTATGAGATAATAGATGCTTCAAGAGGAGAAAAATTGGAACGCTGGGGAAATATTTATTTACTTAGACCAGATCCACAAATTATTTGGGACAATGGGGATTTATCTCAAAAATATAAAGGTAAGATTGATGCGATATATCATCGCAGTAATAAAGGTGGGGGACAATGGGAAAATTTAAAAAAATTTAATCCAGTTTGGCAAGTTAAGTATAAAAATTTAACGTTTAATATAAAACAAATGGGCTTTAAACATACAGGATTATTTCCTGAACAGGCTTATAATTGGGATATGATGATTAAAAAGATAAAAAACAGTAAAAAACCAGTTAAAGTATTAAACTTATTTGCCTATACTGGTGGAGCTAGTTGTGCTTGTCTAAGTGCTGGGGCATCAGTTGTTCATGTTGATTCCTCTAAGGGAATGGTTGATTGGTGTAAAGAAAATGTCAACTCTTGTAAATTAGGTGATAAACCAATTCGATTTTTGATAGATGATGTTGTCAAATTTGTAAAAAGAGAAATAAGAAGAGGCAATAAGTATGACGCTATTATAATGGATCCTCCAAGTTACGGTAGAGGAAGTAATGGTGAAGTTTGGGATATTGAAAAAGATTTAGCAGAATTAGTTTCATTATGTTGTGATATTTTAGTAGATAATCCATTGTTTTTCCTTATAAATTCATATACTACGGGATTGTCATCTACAGTTCTTGCAAATTTATTAACATTGACTGTGGATAAACATAAAAAGGGGAAGATCACTTGTGGAGAAATAGGATTACCTATAAAAAATTCAAATTTAATTTTGCCTTGTGGTATTTATGGAAGATGGGAAAGCTGTGAATAAATTAAGAGTTTTGTATGAAGATAATCATGTGATAGTTGTAGTCAAAGAAAAAAATGTTTTGAGTCAGGCTGATAATACCCATGATATAGATATGCTTACTATAATAAAGAAATATTTAAAAGAAAAATATAATAAACCTGGTAATGTTTATTTGGGACTCGTGCATAGACTTGATAGACCTGTTAGTGGGATTATGGTGTTTGCTAAAACTAGTAAAGCTGCCAGTAGACTATCTGATCAAGTTCGAAAAAAAGAAATTAAGAAAACATATATGGCAGTGGTAAAAGGAATAATAAAAAAAGATGAGGATACGTTTGTTGATTATTTATTAAAGTTAGATAATGGTAATACCATTGTTACGACGAAAGACAAGGGAAAAGAAAGTGTTTTAACTTATAAAGTATTAAAACGTAATTATGAAAAGAATGAGACACTAGTAAGTATTGATTTAAAAACTGGTAGACATCATCAAATTAGAGTACAATTTGCAAGTAGGGGATATCCATTATGTGGTGATCAGAGATATGGAAAAAGTGATAAGACTCAAATTGCTCTTTGTGCATATAAATTAGAGTTTATTCATCCCACGACGAAACAATTGATGAAGTTTGAAATAGAAAAACCATTGGACACATATTGGACAGACTTTACTTTGTAAACAAATTGTCAACTTAAAGAATTAGTTGCATTTGAAAAGTTTTTTTGTTATGATGTTAATAGAATAAAAATAGAGGGAGATTGATTTAGTATGAATTTTGATTTAAGCTGGTTTAAGACAGTACCAGGTTTACTTATTACTTGTGGTGTTGTTTTATTAATAATAGCTTTAATAATATTTATTGTTACTTCTAAAAATAATAAAAATGTAAAGAAGGAAGCTCAAAATAATAATCCAAAGGGAGAGGATACTACTCCTAAAGATAATGTTCAGCCTGTTTCTGATAGTGTTTCTAGTGAAACAGTTGTAGCAGTTAATACGGATGCTGGTTCTAAGACATCTGTAGAAACTCCTATGCAAAATGCTACTCCGGTTACTGAAAATGTTGGAATAGAATCTCTTCAAAATATGCAACCTACACAGACAGTTAATCCAACTCCTATTGAAGTTGAGACTGTAAGTAGTGCTCCAGTAGTTGAAGATACTCCAGCTCTATCTAGTCCTGTAGTAAATAATACTACTGTTGATGCTTATCAAGCAATGGCTAATAGTGCTGCTATTTTAAATGATAATTATGTTCAAGAACCAGTAGCTCCTGTTAGTCAAAGTGTAGAACCAATTGAAGTAGCTCCTGAAGTTACTCCAGTAATGAATAGTGTAACTGCTCCAGCAACTCCAGTTGAAGTTGCTCCAATTCTTGATACTCCAGTAGTTCAACCAGAAGTTTCTTCTCCAATTAATCCTGAAGTTATTTCTCCAAGTGTTGATGCTATTCCAACTCCAGTTGCTCCTACTGTTTCTAGTGTAAGCAATGAACAACATGCTATATATGGAGGAGTTAGTCAAATTTTACCTAATGATATGTCAATCAATACTGGCTCTAGTAATCATCAAATTTATGGTGGGGCTAATCCTTTAGAGAATACGCAATCATTACCAATTATGGGTAATACACAACCTGAAATGTCTACTGCACCAGTATCAGTTGCTCCTGAAGTAGCTCCAGTTGTTCCAGATATTCCTAGTGTAAATGCTACACCAATAATTCCAAATGTATCAGTAACACCAGTGGAGGAAAATATAGTTATTCCAACACCTGAAGTTTCAACACCAGTTGTTCCAAGTGGATTAGAGCAACAAAATCAAGTACCTATAGTTCCTACTGGTATACCATCAGTACAAGTTACAGCAACGGCGCCTATAATGCCAGCTGATAATCAACAATTATAATAAAAAAATAGAAGCTCTAGTGGGCTTCTATTATTAGTTTAATGGCAGTTCTTTCTTCACCATCAATTGTAATATCCGCAAAAGCTGGAATACAAACCAAATTCTTTCCAGATGGGGCCATAAAACCTCTGGCTATAGCGACAGCTTTAATTGCTTGATTTAGCGCTCCTGCTCCTACTGCTTGTATTTCAACATTTCCTTTTTCACGAAATACATTGGCTAGTGCCCCAGCAACACTACTAGGGTTTGATTTTGATGAAACTTTAAGTGTTTCCATTATTTTAATCATTCCTTTCTATAGTAAAATATATGAATAGTGATTTTAAAAATTCTTAAATATTTAGAAAATCTATTGCAATATTTATTAAAAAAACGTATAATTGAGGCAAATCAATGATTAGAGACAATAATAAGAATATTTAACTTTAGAGAGGTTATGTTTGGTGAAAATAACTGTTAAATACTTATTTATCTACTCTATAAGATGAAGTTTTAACTTCCGGGGAACCGTTATCTAAGAAAGTCAAATTAAAAGGATGGTACCGTGCTTTAGCACTCCTTGTACTGTTCTTTTTTTTGTAAAAATAAAGGAGAGATGAATATGATAGACATAAAGTTAGTAAGAGAAAATCCTGAAATGGTTAAAGAAAATATTAAGAAAAAGTTTCAAGATCAAAAATTAGTATTAGTTGATGAAGTAATAGATCTTGATCAAAAAGTGAGAGATTTAAAGAAAAATGGAGATGCTTTACGTAGTAAACGTAATTCAATTAGTAATGAAATTGGACAACTTATGCGAGATAAGAAAGTTGATGAAGCTAATGACAAAAAAGAAGAAGTTAAAAATATTAATGAACAATTAGTTTCAATGGAAGAAGAAGAGCAAAAACTTAATCAACAAATAAGAGAAATTATGATGAAGATTCCTAATATTATGGATCCAAGTGTACCTATTGGAAAGGATGATTCTTGTAATGTAGAAAATGAAAAATTTGGTGATCCAGTAGTACCAGAATATGAAATTCCTTATCATGCTGATATTTGTGAAAAATTATTAGGTTTAGACAAAGAAAGTGCAGGAAGAACAAGTGGTAATGGTTTTTATTATTTAATGGGTGATGTTGCTAGACTTCATTCTGCTATGCTTTCATATGCAAGAGATTTTATGATTAATAAGGGATTTACTTATTGTGTACCTCCATTTATGATTAGAAGTGATGTAGTTGATGGTGTTATGTCTTTTGAAGAAATGGATGCTATGATGTATAAGATTGAAGGAGAAGATCTTTATTTAATTGGTACTAGTGAACATTCAATGATTGGTAAATTTAAAGGCCAACTATTAAAAGAAGAAGAATTACCACTTACTTTAACTTCTTATTCTCCATGTTTTAGAAAAGAAGTTGGAGCACATGGTATCGAGGAAAGAGGACTTTATAGAGTTCATCAATTTGAAAAACAAGAAATGGTTGTTTTATGTAAAAAAGAGGATGGAATGGATTGGTACAATAAAATGTGGCAATATACTGTAGAATTCTTTAGAAGTTTGGATGTCCCTGTTAGAACATTAGAATGTTGTAGTGGTGATCTTGCTGATTTAAAAGTTAAGTCTTGTGATGTTGAAGCTTGGAGTCCTAGACAAAAGAAATACTTTGAGGTTGGAAGTTGCTCTATTTTAGGAGATGCTCAATCAAGAAGATTAGGTATTAGAGCAAAAGGTAAGGAAGGAAACTATTTAGTTACAACTCTTAATAATACAGTTCTTGCAACACCTCGTGG
The DNA here is from genome assembly GCA_000432835.1 of Clostridium sp. CAG:417. GTDB lineage: Bacteria > Bacillota_I > Bacilli_A > RF39 > UBA660 > CAG-417. The sequence continues at coordinate 66,431 of FR890374.1, forward strand.
TATGATAGCTGTTCTTGAAAATAATTATCAGGCAGATGGTAGTGTTAAAATTCCTAAGGCATTACAACCTTATATGGGTGGTAAAGAAATTATTAGTCCTAAAAAAGATAAATAATAAAAATATAAGTAAATATTATTTTGGTTATGAAAATAGTATTTACTTTTTTTATTTCAATTATTAGTATATGATGCTTATACTTTTTCTTGAATAAATCTTTATTTTGTGGTATTATATAGCACATAAAAAGAGGTGAAGTATGTGTTCTTTAAGAAAAACAAGAATGATTTTGAACTAAAAACAGAAGAAGATAGTTCATATTATGAATATGAAGATGATACTGACTTTTTTAGATTTGATAATGAAGAGCCTATCAATTCTTCTTTAAAATATAAGGCAGAATCTAATATAGATAGTTTAGATAATAATAATGATAATTCAGACTATGTTTCAACAGATTTTTATAATGGTTATGATCAAGTAGATGAAGATGACAATGCAGATGATAATGATAATAATACTACTTATACTGATGACTCTACTAAGTCTGTTGGTGGTATTATGTTAAAAGTTTTAAACTTTTTCTTAATTCTAGTTATGGCAGGTGCTTTTTTAGTTGTTTTTGATGTTGTAATGGTTACTAAATTTAATGTAGGACCTATTTTTGCTATAAAGGTGAAAACATATAATGATGGTGGAACTAAGGAATATGCTGGTATTTTTTATAAGGTGATTAAATATAAGCAGACTAATGGAAGACGTGATATGGTTTTAGGAAGTTATAAGCTTTCTTATTCTGGTGAAGTTTATAAAAAATCAGTGTTAGATCTTGCTATATTATATCGTGATGATTTTACTAATTTTTCACTTTTAGAAGGAAAATATGTTGTTGTTACGGGAAAAGTTTTAAGTGTTTCTAAAGAGAAGCAAGTTGTTAAATTAATATATGAAGATAGTGATAACAAATATCAAACGATTGTTACATTTAAGATGGATAAAGATGCTAATTATGATGAACTTAAAAAGGGAAATACAGTAAAAATTGCTGGTGTTTTAGATGATTATAGTGATAATAAGCAGGGAATAAATATTAATATGATAAATGGTACTAGAAAGTAGATTTCTACTTTTTTTCTTTTAAATAAATAGAAATTTACATCATTTGTTATTAGTGTTATAATTAAAGCTAGTTGAGGAGGATATTATGACAGATAAATTAACTAGAGAAGAAGTCGAACATGTTGCGAAGCTTGCTAGAATCAGGATTAGTGATAGTGAGATGGAAAAGTATCAAATAGAATTAAAAAAGATTCTTGATGAAGTAGAAAAAATCAATGATGTAGTTGGATACGATGACCAATTTTTAATTGCACCTTGGAGTGATGATAGTACCTTAAGAGAAGATGAAAGTGGAGAAATGTTAGAGGCAAAAGAGGTACTTTTAAATGTTCCTAGACATAGTGGTAATTATATTGAGGTACCTGTTGTAATAGGAGAGTAAATATGAGTAAATATATAGAAAAAGATATACAAGAAATTCATGAGTTATTAGTTAATAAGAAGATAAAACCTATTGATTTAGTAGAAGATGCTATAAATACAATCAAAGAGAATAGTGATTTAAATTGTTTTATTACTCTAAATGAAGATGGAGCTAGAAAGATGGCTTTAGAACTTGAAAATATTGAAGTAGAAAAAGATAATTTATTATTTGGTATTCCTATTGCTGTAAAAGATAATATAGTTACTTGTGGACTTAGAACTACTTGTGCTTCTAAGATGTTAGATAATTTTATTCCTATTTATGATGCTACTGTTGTAGAGAAAATTAAAGCTAATCACATGATTATCATAGGAAAAACTAATATGGATGAGTTTGCTATGGGTTCTACTAGTCGCACTAGTTATTATGGTGCTCCTCATAATCCTTGGAATAAGAATAAAATAGCAGGTGGTTCAAGTGGTGGAAGTGCATCTTGTATTAGTGCTGGATTGGTAAAATTTGCGCTTGGTAGTGATACAGGAGGAAGTATTCGTCAACCAGCTAGTTATTGTGGAATTGTAGGAATGAAGCCTACCTATGGAAGAGTGTCTCGCTTCGGTTTAGTTGCATTTGCTTCAAGCTTAGATCAGATTGGTCCAATGACTAAAAATGTATATGATAATGCACTACTTTTAAATGCTATTGTTGGTAGAGATGAAAAGGATTTAACTTCAAGTAAGAAAGAAGCAGAAGACTTTACAAGATTAATAGGTCAGGATGTTAAAGGTATGCGTATTGCTATACCGGATTACTTCATGAGTGATATAGTTTCTGATGAAGTTAAAAATAAGATTTTGGAGATTAAAGATTTACTTGAGAAAAATGGTGTTACAGTGTCTTTTGTTTCAGTAAAATATTTAGAAAATGCTGTTACATTATATCAAATAATAGCGATGGGTGAAGCAAGTAGTAATTTAGCTAGATTTGATGGTATCCGATATGGTTATTCTTATGATAAACCAAAAGATATAGAGGATTTATATCTATCAACTCGTTCTTTAGGCTTTGGTGATGAAGTGAAGAGAAGAATAATGGTTGGTTCTTATTTGTTAAGTGGAGACAATGCCAAGGCTTATTATAATAAAGCTTTATCTATTCGTGACGATATGAAAAAGGAATTCTTGAATGTTTTTAATGATTATGACTTGATAATTGGACCAACAACCACTACAACAGCATATGGCTTAGATGAAAATTTGGATGATCCATTAAAGAGCTTTATGGACGATGTTTTGGTTATTCCTGTTAATATGGCTGGTCTTCCGGCTATCAATGTGCCAGTTGGTTTTGATAAAAGTCATATGCCTATTGGTATGCATATTATTGGTAAACATTTTGATGAGGCTACTATTTATAAATTAGCAAGCTTTGTTGAAAATAAATTAAAGCTTAACTTAACACCAGGGGAGGGACTTAACAATGAGTAATTATATTCCAACAATTGGTATTGAGGTACACGTTGAATTAAAAACTAAAACAAAGATATTTTCTAATTCTATTAATGGATATGGTCAAGGAGCTAATATGCTTACGAATGTTGTTGATCTAGGATATCCTGGAACTTTACCTACTATTAATCGTGAAGTTGTAAGACAAGCTATAAGAGCGGCTAAGGTTTTACACTGTGATATTCAAAAAGAAATGCATTTTGATCGTAAGAATTATTTTTATCCAGATAATCCTAAGAACTATCAAATTACACAATTTAATACTCCTATTGGATGTAATGGTTATGTTTTAATTGAAGTTGATGGATGTGAGAAGAAAATTGAAATAGAAGAGATGCATATAGAAGAGGATACATGTAAGAGTGCTCATAGAGGTAATGTTACTTTACTTGATTTTAATAGAGCTGGTGTTCCACTAATAGAAATAGTTACTAAACCTTGTATTTCTTCTAGTGTTGAGGCTAGATTATATATAGAAAAATTACGTGAACTTTTACTATACTCAGATATTAGTGATTGTAAAATGGAAGAAGGAAGCATGAGATGTGATGCGAACGTATCAATTAGGAAAAGGGAAACAGATCCTTTTGGTACTAAGGCAGAAATTAAAAACATAGGCTCTATTAGTAACGTTTCTCTAAGTATAGAAAAAGAAATAGAAAGACAATCTAAGTTATATGATAATAATGAAGAGTTCTTACCACAAACTAGACGTTTTGATTCTAAACTTAATGATACTGTTTTAATGCGTGTAAAAGAAACAGGAAATGATTATCGTTACTTTCCAGAGCCAGATATTCCATTTATTCACTTGAGTGATGAAGAGATTTTGGAGGCTAGTAAAGATATTCCAATGTTACCTGATGAAAGAAGAAAAATATATGTAGAAAGAGGTATATCTGAATTAAATACCCAAAAGGTAATTAATCACCGTGAAATGAGTGACTTCTTAAACACATATATTGATAGTGATTTAGATTTTGTGATTGCAAGCAACTTACTATTAGGTGATATTGCTTCATATTTAAATAAAACTAATAAAGCCTTAAAAGATACAGCGCTTAGTCATGATAAATTTAGTGATTTAGTTTTAAAACTTTCTACTAAAAAATTAGTTAGCAAAAATGTTAAGGATTTAATTAATGATATAATGGAAACTACTGATACTATTGATCAGTTAATTGAAAAACATCATATTGAAAATATAACTGATGATAGTGTTATTTTAGAAATTATTGATGAGGTAATAAAAGAAAATCCTGATAGTGTTGTTGACTATCATAATGGTCATGATAGATGTATCAAATTCCTAATGGGGCAGGTAATGAAAAAGTCTAAGGGTAAAGCAGATCCTAAGACTGCTATGGAATTATTAATCCAAAAGTTATAAATCGATTTTTCTAGATTGAAATATACTTGAAATAAGTGTATAATTAAAACTAATAATAGGGAGTTGATTAGATGAAATTTTTGAAGGAACATGCAAAACTTATAGCGATAGTTGTTATCTTTGTTTTAGCAGTAATAATTTTATTTTCAATTTATAATAGTATCTTTTTAAATAATTCCTCTAAGTATGGTGATAGATTAGAAGGAATTGATGAAGTTAAAGTTACTAGTAATTTAGAAAAAGAAATCAAAGAAAATATTAAGACACTTGATATTACTAAGTCAGTAGAAATAGAAGAATCAGGTAAAATTATTAATGTTATAGCTTTAGTTAATGATGATATTGAAGTAAATAAAAGTAAGGAAATTGGAAATAAAGTTATAGAAAAATTATCTGATAAACAGAAAAAATATTTTGATGTACAAATCTTTATTAAAAAAAGTAGTAAAGATGAGAAGTTTCCTATAATTGGTTATAAACATCATAATAAAGACAATATTACTTGGACTAAAGATAGGTAGGAGAAATATATGAAAAAAAAACTATTAATTATTATGCCAATATTAATAGCGATAATTGCATTTGTATTTGTATATCGTTACTATAATAAGGAAGATAAAAATACATCTTTAACAGTAGTAGAAAAGAAATGGGTAGAAGAAAATAAAAAACAGGTAATTGATTTTGAAATAATTAATGATTATCCTTTATATGGTATGAATGGTAATGGAGTATTCTTTGATTTTGTTAATGATTTTGAGAAAAATGTCGGATTAGAATTTAATAAAATACCTTATTTAAAGGAGTCTACTTCAACTACTGATAGCTATAGAATTCGTATATTGAATAATAATGATGAAGTTAGTAATGATGATTTAGTTATTTTTCAAGATAGTTATATAGCAGTTGGACGTAGTTATAGAAGAATTAATCATATTTCGGATATGAAAAACTTAACATTTGGAGTTTTTTCTAATGATAGTAGTGATATTAGTTATTACTTAAAGAGTGGTACAAACTTATCTTTTAAAAATTATGATACAATAGATGAGTTATATAAAGCTCTTGATAGTAGTGAAGTAGATATGATTATTGTACCTAATATTATGTATTTAGATAGAACTATTGGTAAAAGTGAATATTCAATTAACTACTATTTTACAGAGATTAATAAAAAAGTTGTTTTAACTCTTAGTAAAAATAATAATGAGTTAAATAAAATAGTAAGAAAATATTTTAATAAATGGAAAGAATCTAGATATGTAAAAGAATATAATGATAGTTATTTAGATTATTATGTAGAAAAAAATAATTTAAGTGATAAGATAAAAACTTCTTTAATTGCTAAAACATATACATATGGTTATGTTGATAATTCACCATATGAGGTAAAGAGTTCAGATGGAATAGCTGGAATAGCTGGAGAATATATTAATAGAATTTCAAGATTAACTGATATTGAATTTAAATTTAAAAAATATAAAAATACTAAAGAGTTAAAGAAAGCTATTGATAATAAAGAAATAGATATTTATTTTGATTATTATAATTACTCTAATGACTCTTATTTAGCAACATTATCGACTTTTGTTGAATATTATGTTGTTTTAGGAAGAGAAAAAGATCAACATATAGTGAATTCCTTTGAAAGTCTTAGAGGAGAAAATATTAGTATGCTTGGGGGAGATTCTTTATATAATTATTTTGCTAATAACAGTCGTGCTAATATAAGAAAATATGATAATATTAAAGATATGTTAAATGATAAAAACAGTGATTTAATAGTCTTAGATAGAGAAGTATATAATTATAATAAAAATAAATTTAAAGATTATAATATTTTATATCTTGATACGATGATGAATGATTATAAATTTATGGTTAAATCTAATAATGGTTCATTCTATAATTTACTTAACTATGTTATTAATACTAATTCATATTATAATTATCGTAATAGTGGAATAGAAAGTTTAAATGAATCAATATTTAAAGGCGCTACTTTCCAAAAACTTTATATAATAGTATTACTTATAATATTTATTCCTCTTACTGCTTTGGCATTGTTCTATTTAATTATTAAACATAAAAATAAGAAAAAGAAGGTTAAGAAGATAGATAGACATAAATATACAGATATGCTTACATCTTTGAAGAATAGAAATTATTTAAATGCTAAGATGAGTGAGTGGGAAGATTGTAATGTTTATCCACAAGCTATTGTTATGGTTGATTTAAATAATGTAAAATATGTAAATGATAACTATGGACATAGTGAAGGAGATAATTTAATAATTAAAGCGGCAGCTCTTCTTGTTAATACACAGCTTGAAAATAGTGAAATAATAAGAACAGATGGTAATGAATTCTTAATTTATTTGATTGGTTATAGTGAAAGACAGATATCTACTTATTGTAAAAAATTAACTAAAGAGATGAAAAATTTACCACATGAATTTGGAGCAGCTATTGGATTTAGTATGATAGAAGATTCGATTAAGACCTTAGATGATGCTATTAATGAAGCTACTTTAGATATGATTAACGCCAAAGAAGATTTTAAATAGAATAGGGGATTGTGATGGAGCGAGTTAGAAAGTTTTTGAAAAAAGTTATTTTTGTAGTTCAAAAACCTTATATGCGAGTATTGCCAGGTCAACTCGCTTTTTTCACTGTGCTATCATTAATTCCATTGGTCGCAGTTGTTGGAACACTTGCAACTTATTTTTCGTTATCATTAAATTCATTAGAAGAAATACTCAATACTTTTTTCCCAACAGATTTATCTGTGATGTTTACTAGTTCTATTACTGGTAAAGGGTTAACATTTAATATTGTAGTATTTCTTTTTTCTGCTTTTATCTTGGCCTCTAATGGAGCTCATTCGGTTATTATTACGTCGAATGAAATATATGGAATTAAAGGAAGAGGATATATAGGTAGAAGATTTAAAGCTATAGCTATTACATTTCTCCTAGTGTGGATTATCTTTTTTACCTTAGCAGTTCCTGTATTTGGAGATACTTTGTTTGAGGCTTTATTTTTGCAATATGGTCATACTAAGTTTTTAGTAATATGTAATGGGATATATACGATAATTAAAATTCCAGTTACTATGATTCTAATGTTTTTAGCAGTCAAAATGATTTATGCAATGGCTCCTGATGAAGAAGTACCTACTAAAGATAATTTATTAGGACCATTTTTTACTACTGTACTATGGATTATTGGTACAGAGATTTACTCGATTTATGTAAAGTATTTTTCTAACTATAATTTATTTTATGGAAGTATTTCTAATATTATTATTTTAATGATTTGGGTATATTATTTAGCTTATGTCTTTGTACTTGGAATGGCCATAAGTGCCACTAGTGATAAAGAACTTAATTTAACAAAACAAATAGAACTTAGTGACTTGACTAAAAAAAATAGGCGAGATTGAAAAAGTATACTATTAGTGTTATAATAAAAAAATAAGTGAGGTAATAAAATGGAAAAAATTAAAAATTTGAAAAATAAATTTATTAATACTTGTAAAAAAATAAAAGAGGAACATCTTATTTCTAAATACATCAAAAATAATAAAATTTTTGTATTTTTCGTTTTGGTTAATGTTATTAATTCAACTTTGTTAAGAATTCTTACAATGCCAAATGCGGAAAATATTTTTGCTTTAAAGCCTATTATTGCTGATTTAGCAGTGGTAATTATTATAGGATCGTTTAATTACTTGTTTCATAAAGGCAAGTCACAAGTAATTTATTTAAGTATAATTACATTTATTTTTACGGCTATATGTACAATAAATTCAGTTTATTATACTTTTTACACATCATTTGCAAGCTTTTCAATGCTTTCTTTGACACAGTTCATTGCGCCTGTAGGAGATGCAGTTGTAGAAAATGTTTTACAGATTAAAGATTTGGTATATCTAATTCCTACTATTGCATTTTATGTGTATTGCTTTTTGAAGAAGAAACAATATAAAAACAAGTTTGAACTTAAGAGAAAGAGAAAAGATAAATTTGTTAAAACTATCTCGACAGGTGGTATTTTAGTTCTATTATTTTGTGTTACTCTAACCAGTTTAGAAATAGGACGTTTTGTTAAACAATGGAATAAAGAATATGTGGTACAAAGATTTGGTATTTATGTTTATCAAGTAAATGATGGATTTACTAGTTTACAACCTAAGATCAGTTCTATGTTTGGATATGATGAAGCGGCTAGAAAATTTAGAGAATATTTTAAGAAAAAGAGTGAACAAACTGAATATACTAAGAAAAATGAATATACAGATATTCTTAAGGGAAAAAATGTTTTAGTAATTCATGCTGAAAGTTTACAGACTATAGCGTTAAATACCTCTTTTAATGGACAAGATGTAGCGCCAAACTTTAAGAGATTAGCTAGTGAAGGAATTTATTTTTCTAATTATTACTCCCAAGTTAGTGTTGGAACAAGTAGTGATGCTGAACTTTCCTTTAATACATCATTAATGCCAACTAAGAGTGGTACAGCTTTTGTTTCTTATTCAGATAGAACTTATACAGCTACCCCTCAAAAAATGAAGGAACTTGGTTATTATACCTTTAGTATGCATGGTAATACTGCAGATTTCTGGAATAGGCGTGTTATGCATAAAAATTTTGGTTTTGATAAGTTTTATAGTAAAGTAGATTATAATGTTACTAAAGAAAATACAATAGGACTTGGAATAAGTGATAAAGCTTTCTTTAGTCAATCAGTAGACTATATAGAAAAAATTAGCAAAGAACATGATAAATTCTATGGAACTTTGATTACACTTACTAATCATACACCTTTCTCTGAAGTAGATAAGTATGGCGATTTTGATGTTAATATTAAAGAAAGTGTCACTAATGAAGACGGAACAGTTACAGATGTTACTTATCCTTATATGGAAGGAACTAAACTAGGAAACTATTTTAAATCTGTTCATTATGCAGATGAAGCACTTGGTGAATTTATAAATAAACTTGATGAAAAAGGATTACTAGATAATACAGTAGTTGTAATATATGGTGATCATGATGCTAGACTTCCTAAAAAAGATTACAATAGACTATATAATTATGATAAAACAACTGATAGTGTAAAAGATGAAGATAGCGAAGGTTATGTTAATTTTGATAGCTATCAATATGAACTTAATAGAAAAGTTCCATTCATTATTTGGACAAAAGATAAAAAATATAATGTTGAAGTTAAAAATGTTATGGGAATGTATGATGCTATGCCAACTCTTGGTAATATGTTAGGATTTAGTAATAAATATGCTTTAGGACATGATATCTTTAACATAAAAGAAAATAATATAGTAGTTTTCCCTAATGGTAATTGGGTTACTAATAAGGTTTACTATAATGCACAAAAAGGACAATATTTATCATTAAATAATAATGAAATTATAGATAAAAATTATATTTCTGAGAATACTAAATATGCAGAGGATTTATTAAGTGTCTCTAACGATATGATAGTATTCGATTTAGTAAAAAAAGAGAATGAAAAAGAACAAGCTAGTTCTTCAAAGTAATGGAGGATATATGCATTTAAAGAAAAGTGTTAAGAGAAAATTAATCTTCTTGTTAATAATAATACTAATTTGTGTAGGGGTTTTATGTTATTTTAAATTTTTTGATACAAAGAAAGCACGTAAAGTAAAGGTAATTGATGAAATAAAAGAGTATTCTTATCAGTTAAAAGACTCTAAGAGTAAGTTATATAAAGATGAATTCAAAAATTTAGAGAAGATACTTGCTAAAAAAGATGTTGATGAAGAAGAATACGCTAAGAGTATTTCTAAGTTATTTATCATAGACTTTTTCTCTCTATCAGATAAGTTAGCAAAAACTGATGTTGGTGGTAGTGATTTCGTTCATAGTGATGAACTTACAGACTTTTTAGAAAAAGCAGAAGATACTTTTTATAAATATGTAGAAAGTAATGTTTATGGTGGTAGAACACAAAAGTTACCTACTGTTGATAGTGTAAAGATTAATAGTATTACTAAAGATACTTTTAAATACAAAAAAACAGATGTTGAGAGTTATGTTGTAAAAGTATCTTGGACTTATTCTGATGAACAATTTGATAGCTATCAGAAGAGTGCTACATTAACTATTATTCATCAAGATAAAAAATTAGTAATAGTTGAAATGGAATAGGAGGGTAATGATGGCAAAAGAAAAAAATAATGAAGAAAAAGTTAGACCTAAGGGTAGAATAGTACTTACAGTTCTTTTAATTCTTGCTTTACTCTCTGGTGGTTTTGCAATATATAATTTGTTTCTATTAAGAAATATGGGTAACCTAGTAAAATATTTTTATTTTGCAATGGTACTAATTATTGGTTTATATATTTTGCTATTTTTTAAAGTTAAAGTTAGATTAAAGAGAAGAAAAAAGGGAAAAGAAAAGAAAGAGAAAAAGGATAGAGGACTTATTATTTGTTTTGTTCTTTATATCATTTTTACAGCTATCTTAGGTGGTGCGATAGCGTATGTTTATGGCTTTGTCGGTAGTTTTAATAAAGAATATGTAACATATTCATCAAGTTTAGTAACTTTAAGTTCTAATGAGAGTAAAACAATAGAAGATGTTGATGATTATAGAATAGGTATTCTTTCTGATAAAAATTCGGTAGAAGGATATATTATTCCTCAAGAAGTTATTAAGAAATATAAATTAAAAGATAACAATGATATAGTGGAATATGATAACTACACTGAAATGATGGCTGATTTGTATGCGAAAGAAATAGATGCTTTATTTATTACAACTTCATATCACTCTATTTTTAGTAGTATTGATGCTTATGAAAATATAGATAATGAAACTAAGAAAATATTTACTCAAGAGAAAAAGATGAAGAAAGTTGTTACTAGTAAAAGGGAAACTTCTTCAAAGGGTAAAAATATTAAAGAACCATTTACCATTTTACTTATGGGAGTTGATTCAACAGATGAAGGTCTTACAAAAAATACTGTTGCTAATGGAGATTCTTTAGTATTAATTACATTTAATCCCAAAACATTAAATGCAACTATGATTAGTATTCCGCGTGATAGTTATGTTCCTATTGCTTGTTGGAGTGGTAAACCAGAAAATAAGATAACACATGCTGCGGCATATGGAACTGATTGTATGATGAGTACAATAGAAGAGTATTTTGATATTAAAATAGATTATTATGCTAAGATTAATTTTAAAGGTTTAGTTAAATTAGTTGATGCTATGGGTGGAATTGATGTAGAAGTACCAAAAGATTTATGTACTGATAATTCTAATCGTGAGGGAGAAGTATGTATATCACAAGGATATCAACATTTAAATGGTGAACAGGCATTAGTTTTATCAAGAAACAGAAAACAATTAGCGGCTGGAGATCTTGATAGAGGTCGTAATCAACAATTAGTAATACAAGCAATGGTCAATAAAGTTAGAACGATTAAGAGTGCCTCTAAGTTTATGAAGATACTTGATACAATATCTAATAACTTTGATACTAACTTTACAGCTAATCAAATTTTATCTTTCTATAGTATTGCTGAAGATATTTTAAATAATAATTTGGCTAAAGATGATGCGGACTTAGTGAATATCCAACAACTTTACTTACAAGGAACTGGTCAGATGATATATGATGAGAGAGCAAGAATGGTTCTTTGGAATTATGTTCCTAATAAAGATAGTCGTAAAGATGTTGTTAATGCTATGAAAACTAATTTAGGATTATTAGAATATGAAGATAAGAAAACATTTAGTTTCTCAATTAACGATGAATATGAAAAACAAATAGTTGGTTATGGACCATATAATAGTAATTATACTTATAAATTAGTTCCAAATTTTGTTGGTTACAGTGAAGCTGTAGCAAGATCAATTGCTTCGCGTAACGGTATTAAAGTAGTCTTTTCTGGAAGTGGTGGAACAGTAGTTAGTCAAAGTGCTCCTGTTAATAAGAGAGTTGATAAATTAAATGGTTCTGTAACACTAACTCTTTCAGGTAGTAGTAAATCTAATACTACAACTGAAAGTAGTAAGGATACTAGTAAAAATAATAATAATAATAACAATAATAAAGATAAAGGAACATCATCTGATGAGACAAAAAAAGATGATGAAAAAGATGATGAAAAAGATGATATAGGCAGTGATGATAAAACAACATCATCTGATGAGACAAAAAAAGATGAGAAATCATCTAATGGTGGTAATAATTAATTAGAAGTAGAGATAGTAATATCTCTTTTCTTCTTGGGAATTTATACTGATTTGTGTTAAAATATGTTTAGAGAGGAGAGGATTAAATGGTTAATTTAAATGTTAAAAGTAATTACTCTCTTCTATCTAGTATGCTTAGAATAGATGACATTATAAAAGTAGCACTTGATAATAAAAGTAAAGCTGCATTTTTATGTGATAATAATATGTATGGTGTCATGGAATTTTATAAAAAATGTAGAAATAATAATATTAAACCTATTATAGGAGTTAATATTCATCTTGAATTATTTGAACTTTACTTATATTGTAGAAATTATGATGGTTATAAAAATATTATAAAATTAACTACTATTCAGAATGAAAGAGAAGTAAATATTAATGACTTAGAAAAATATAATACTAATTTGGTTACGGTATTAAAGTATGATAATATTAAATATTATGATCAATTAAAAAATATTTTTGATATGTTATATATAGGTGTAGATAATAAGGAACAAGAAAAAAATGCCTTAAATGTAACAGAGAAAGTTATCTTTTTTAAAGAATGTTTATATTTAGAGAGAAAAGACAGTAAATATTTAAATTATCTATATTTAATTAGAGATGGTAAAACTATAAGTGATGAGATTAATTATGATATTTATCATAAAGAATTGTTAAATAATACGGATTTATCATCAAATAGTCATAATAATATTTTAGATATTATTAGTATGTGTGATCTTTTATTTCCTAAGAGTGAAATTTTACTACCTGTTTATAAAATAGATAATAATATGTCACCAGATAAATATTTATTTGAACTTGCTAAGGCAGGACTTCGAAAAAGACTAGGAAGTGAAATCCCTGAGAAGTATCAAAAAAGACTTAGCTATGAACTTAATATAATAAAACAAATGGGATTTCCTAATTATTTTTTAGTAGTATATGATTTTATTAAATACGCTAAGACTCATAATATTTTAGTTGGACCAGGAAGGGGAAGTGCCGCTGGGAGTTTAGTGGCTTATGCTTTAGGAATTACAGAAATTGATCCTTTAGAATATGATTTGTTGTTTGAAAGATTTTTAAATCCTGAAAGACATGGAATGCCAGATATAGATACGGATTTTCCAGATGAAAAAAGAGATCAAGTAATAGAGTATGTGACTAATAAATATGGGAAGAAACATGTTTCAGGAATTGTTACTTTTGGAACTTTAAGTAGTAAACAAGTTTTAAGAGATTTAGCTAGGATTTTTAATATTCCAGGTTATAAAATAGATTCTTTAACTAAACTTATTCCTAACATGTCAAAAGATAAGTTAAAAGATATTTATCAAAAAAATACTAATTTTAAAATGATGATTGATGGAGATGTTACTTTAAAAAATTTATTTGTATCTGCGCTTAAATTAGAAGGCTTTCCGAGACATATCTCCTCTCATGCGGCTGGAATATTAATGTGTTCTAAAGAGTTAGATGAAGTTATTCCATTAACTGTTAATGATTCAATGTATTTATCAGGTTATTCTATGGAGTATTTAGAGGAGTTAGGACTTCTTAAAATGGACTTTTTAGGTCTTAAAAATTTAAGTATTATTGAAAATATTATTAGTGACATAAAAAAAATTTATGGTGTAGATATTAACTTTAATAAGATTGCCCTAAATGATGATAGAGTACTTTCTGTTTTTAGAGAAGCTGATACAGTTGGAATATTTCAATTTGAATCTAGTGGAATGAAGAATTTTTTGAAAAGACTTCGTCCGACTACTTTTGAAGATATCTTTGCGGCAATAGCGCTTTTTAGACCTGGGCCAGCAGTTAATATTGATACATATATTAGAAGAAAACATGGTTTAGAAAAAGTGACTTATTTGGATCCTACCTTGGAGCCAATACTAAAAAATACTTATGGAATATTTATCTATCAGGAACAGATTATGCAAGCAGCTAATAAATATGCTGGTTATACCTTAGGTGAAGCTGATATTTTGAGACGAGCTATGAGTAAGAAAAAGTTAGAACTATTAAAAACAGAAGAAACTAAGTTTTTAGAAAAAAGTGCTAAACTTAATCGTAATAAAGAAGTATCTAAGAAAATATATGACTTAATTTTAAACTTTGCAGGATATGGTTTTAACAGATCTCACTCTGTTGCTTATTCCTTGATTGCTTATAAAATGGCATATTTTAAGGTGTATTATCAACATATATTTTATAGTAATCTATTAACTAATGTGATAGGAAGCGAAGTAAAAACTAAAGAGTATATTTTAGAAGCTAGGAGTAAAGGAATAGAAATTGAACTTCCGGATATCAATATTAGTACGGATAAATATATAGTTCTTGATAAAAAAATATATTATCCCTTTACTAATATAAAATCAGTGGGATTAGTAGCGGCTTTGAAAATAATAAAATCTCGAAATGAGTGCTTTCAAGATATATATGATGCCTTTAGTAAATTAATTATTAATGGTGTAGGAAGATCTACTTTAGAATCTTTAATATTTAGTTTAGCATTTCGAACATTTAATTATAATAGACAAACGCTTATTTATAATTTAGATGAATTAATTAATTATGGTGAATTGACTAAAGACTTAGATCCAAGTTTAGTAATGAAACCTGAAATAGAGATAAGAGATGAATATGATAGTGATTTCTTATTGCAGAAAGAAAAAGAAATATTTGGTTTTTATTTAACGAATCATCCTTCGACAAAATATAAATATGGAAGACGTGACTATGTTAATTTGAAGGATGTCGCTAACTATTTTGATAAAAATATTAATACAGTAGTATTAGTCGAAAGAGTGAAGGTTATAAAAACTAAAAATGGTGACAATATGGCTTTTCTTACATGTAGTGATGAAGATGGTAGTATTAGTTATACCTGTTTTCCAAAGGTATATAATTTATATAATAACATTACTAGGGGAGACGTTATCTTAGTATTTGGAAAAGTTGAAAAAAGACTTAATGAATTACAAATAATAGTTAGTAAAATAACAAAACTTAATTAGGAGATAATATGGAGAAAACAAAGAAAGTATTTTTAATAGCGGCTATAACACTAGTTATAGATCAGGTTTTAAAATTAGTTGTAAAATGCAATATTTTGATGTCATCGACAGTTACAATTATTCCACACTTCTTTTCTTTAACTTATGTTGAAAATGAAGGAGCAGCATGGTCTATTCTAGAAGGAAAAAGCGTATTTTTGGTGATTATAAGTTTTTTATTTCTATTATTTATATTTAGATGTTTAAAAACTGATAAGCGTAAAACCAAAATAAATGTATTAGCGTATGGACTGATGATTGGTGGAATTATTGGAAATATGTTAGATAGAATATTTTATCAAAAAGTAATAGATTTTTTATCATTTAAGATTTTTCATTACTATTTTCCAATATTTAATTGTGCTGATATGGCTATTGTAATAGGAATGTTTTTATTTATTATAGATGTTATACTAGAAGGTAATGAAAAGACAATTATGGATGAACAATATGAAAAAATTAGGGAGATAAGTAATGGAAAAAATAGTAGTAGAAGAAGAAAACATTAGACTTGATCAATATATTAGTAATATACTAGATATTTCGCGTAGTAAGATACAGAAATTAATTAAGCAAGATAAAATATTGGTTAATAATAAAGTAGAAAAGGGAAGTTATCTTGTTAAGATAGGTGATGAACTAACAATTAATGATTTATTAGATTTCTCAATTAAAGTACAGGCAAAGGATATTAAGCTTGATATTTTATATGAAGATCAGTATTTAATGATTATTAATAAAAAGAGTGGAATGGTTGTTCATCCTGCTCCAGGACATTATGATGATACATTAGTAAACGCTTTGTTATATCATTTGCATATTGATGAAGCTAGTGATATTAGAGTAGGAATAGTACATAGATTAGACAAGGATACCAGTGGTGTAATGATGGTCGCGAAAGACGATAGAATTTTGGAAAAATTATCTTTGATGATAAAAAATAAGGAAGTAAAAAGACATTATTTAGCTTTGGTTGACGGAGTTATTGGACCAGATAGTGGGACAATAGATGCTCCTATCGGTAGAGATGTAAATTATAGAGAGAAAATGAGTGTTACAGATATTAATGGAAAAGAGGCTATTACGCATTTTCAAGTTATCAAAAGATATGCCGCTAATACATTGGTAGAGTGTGTTTTAGGAACAGGAAGAACACATCAAATACGTGTGCATATGGCCTACATTAATCATCCAATTACTAATGATCCAGTATATAATAAAAAGAAGGCAACAGAATTTGGCCAAATGTTACATTCTAAGAGTATAGAATTTATTCATCCTGTAACGGGAGAAAAAATTTATTATGAAGTGGAACCACCAAAAGAGTTTATGGAAATATTAAATAGTTTAGAAGATTAATATTTTCCTTTTTTTTATTAGAAAATTAAGTTATAATATTAATAGTTTTAGAAGGGAGTAGTTTTATGGAAGAAATTGCTGAAGAACAACTTTTGGATAGTAAAAATATGTTAGTTATGAAACTATTACATTATTTTATAATAGATAAAAATTATAACCCTATTATTTTACAGGGAGCAGAAAATGAAATTTGGTTGGAAAATTTAGATGAGGATTATAGAATTGTAAGAATTGTTACGGGAACTATTTTAAATGAAGAACAGTTTGGATTTGATATATTTAAGACAAAAAGAATTATGAAAAAAATTCGAAATAAAACTTTTTCTTTTAATCTTAAAACTTTAAGTATTTTTCTTGATTTAGGAGATAGGGTAAAATTAGATTCCCCTAAGGGTATTACGTGTGTTTCGGCACCTAATGAAGAGGATTTACAAAAAAATGTTGCTATAAAAGAGTCTTTTCCTGATATGAAGGATAAGTTAAAGTATAGTGAAGATGGTATGCAGTTATTTGTTAAAATTACTAATGATATTAATGAACATAATTTAGAAGATAGTGAGAAAGTTGAGAAAGTGTTTAAGCCAAAATATCCGATGATTACTTATATTTTGATTGCTTTAAATGTGGCGATGTTTTTCTTTCCACTTATCTTTAATAAACAAGATTATTTCCTAAATAAATTTTGTGTATATGCTCCCTATATTAGAAATGGAGAGTATTATCGATTATTAACAGGAACATTTTTACATGCCAATATAATCCACTTACTTTGTAATATGTATGCTCTTTATATACTTGGAAGTCAGTTAGAAAGTTTTATTGGTAAAATTAAGTTTTTATGTGTTTACTTATTTAGTGCTTTAACCGGATCACTATTATCAATGGTATTTTTAGGTAATGGTGTAAGTATTGGTGCTAGTGGAGCAATATTTGGTGTAATGGGCGCTATTGTATATTTTGGATATCACTATAGAGTATATTTGGGAAATGTTGTAAGAACGAATCTTATTCCTATAATAATCTTAAACTTAGCTTTAGGATTCCTAGTAAATGGAATAGATAATTGGGCACATATAGGTGGACTTATTGGAGGATTTTTAATTAATATTGGATTAGGGGTAAAATATAAGAGTAGTACTTTTGAAAAAGTTAATGGTTATATTATTTCCTTGATTTACGTTTCCTTCCTAATCTTTATGGCTTTTATTTATGTTAAGTAATTATAAAAAGTCTCGTTGTTTGGATATAATAACGGGATTTTTATTTTTATAACTCGATTAAAATTATTTACTAGTAAAGTAAAAAGTGTTAAAATATAAGCCAAATTTTATTCTTAGTGTTATATTGGTATTATATTAGGTGACACATGTAACTGTTTTTAATAGGTGGGTTTGGCATAATGGAGGAAAATATGAATACAAGTGAAATATTTTTAAATATTGATAATTTGCCGGGAATTTTAAATAAATCTCAATTATATGAATTATTAGAAAAAGCAAAGGCTAATGATAAAACTGCAATCAAAACAATAGTTGAACATAATATTAGACTGGTTTTGTATGAGGTAACAAATAGATTTAAGTCGGTTGAATATGATAGAAAAGATTTGGTTTCTGTTGGAAATGTTGGCTTGATGAAGGCAATATTAACATTTGATAGATCAAGAAATGTAGAATTTGCAACTTATGCAATTAGATGCATCGATAATGAAATATTGATATTCTTAAGAGATGTAGCGAAAAATCAAAATGTTGATAGTTTAGAACGGGCAATTAAACAAGATAAAGAAGGCAATGAATTAAAAATTGAAGATACAATAAGTGATGAAACTGATATAGTTGATGAATATGAGAAAGATATAACCTGTAAAATTATACGAGAAATTATAAAAGAATTACCTGATCGAGATAGAAAAATAATTATGCTTTATTTTGGATTTTATAATAAAAATTATACGCAGAAAGAAATAGCTCATATAATGTTAATTTCACAGGAATATGTTTCAAAATTAATAAGGAAAAATTTGAAAAAAATAGAAGAACAGTTGGTTAAAAAAGATATTATAGTTATAAATTCAATGGGAGAATCTAGAAAGAAAAATACATCAAGAAAAGTAAAATCAATTTATACTATTTTTAATAATTATACTAAAAAACAAGTAAATTTAGTATTGGAGAGTTTGACAGAAGAAGAAAAGTTATTAGTGAAACTAAGATATGGCAAGGATTTAGATAATCCTGTATCAGTAAAATTGAGTATGGAACAACTTTATACATTCTATAACTCTTTAATTCCTAAAATGAGAAGGCTTTTACTTAAACTAGATAAAGGAATACACTTATTAAGTGTGCCTTCAGAAAATTCTCAAAAATATTATTGCTCTATGCAAGTATCTAAGGAAAATTTTGATACACCCAGGCTACTTAAAAAAATCAGTAAATAATATAATGTACTTCTGACTGTTTTCTTCTTAGTGTTGCTTATTATGTAGAAAAATGCTAAAATAAAATTAATAATAAAAATGTGAGGTGATATTATGAGTATTGATGAAACAAGTGTTTTTCATGTTGAGGAGTCTAACACAGCAAGAATTAGAAAGACTTTAAAAGAAGTATATGATGCCTTAGAAGAAAGAGGTTATAATCCAGTTAACCAAATAGTGGGATATTTAACTAGTGGGGACTTAGGATATATTTCTAACCATAAGAATGCTCGTAATAAAATGAAAGAATTTGATCGTTGTGAGGTAGTAGAAGTTTTACTTAAGGAGTTTCAAAGGAATAGTTAATGCGTTATTTAGGACTAGATCTTGGTAGTAGAACACTTGGGTGTGCGTTATCCGATAAGGGTGGTATTTTTGCTCGAAGTTATACTATTATAAGACATAATGAAGAGTATGATAGATTAATTAAGGATGTTTATGACATTGTTACTTTGGAAAAAGTAGAGGCAATTGTCTTGGGATATCCTAAAAATATGAATAATACAGTTGGGCCTAAAGGGGAACTTAGTCTTTCATTTAAGAAAAAATTAGAAGAGGAAATAGGATTACCAGTTTTTTTACAAGATGAAAGACTTACTACAAAGCAAGCACAAGATATTTTAATTTCAAATGATACTTCACGTAAAAAAAGAAAAAAAGTAATAGATAGTATGGCAGCAGTAATTATATTACAAAGTTACTTAGATAAGGAGAATAGTAAACATGGAAAATAATTCATTTACAATGCTAAATGAGGCAGGAGAAGAAGTAAAATACGATGTATTATTTACTTTTGATAATGAGGAGACAAATAAAAGTTATATAGCTTATACGGATAATACATATGATGATGATGGTAATATTTCGGTATATGCATCTACATATGATCCTAACAGTAGTGAGGTTATTCTTGGAAAAATAGAAACAGAAAATGAATGGAAGGTAGTAGAGACTATTCTTAATACTATTCAACAAGAAGTAAGACAAGCTGATAATATAGAAAATAGTAACGAGCAAGAGTAAGCTCGTTATTTGTTACGGAGGGATTCAAAATTGAAACTGAAGAAAAAGGTTAAGGTTACTGTGATATTATTAATTGTAGTGGGAATTATTTTAATTGGTTCTAGTCTTTTATATACTTATTATGTTTCACCAGTTGATAAGAAATCTCAGGCTGATATAGAATTAGTTATAGAACCTGGAATGTCTACTAAACAAATAGGGGAGTTATTAGAAAAAAGAGGTTTAATTAAAAGTTCTAAGTTTTTTCTTGTTTATACAAAAATAAATAATTGTGCGTCTTTAAAAGCTTCTACTTATGATTTAAAAAAGAGTATGAATATGGGAGAAATAGTTAAAAATATTTGCTCTGGAAATAGTTATAATAGTAATGTTATAAGAATTACTTTTAAAGAGGGAAAAAGAATTACAGATTATGCTAAAGTTATTAGTGAAAAATTAAATGTTAACTATGAAGAAGTTATTAATATCATGAATGATACTAATTATCTTAAAAGTTTACAACAAGATTATTGGTTTTTGACTAATGATATATTTGATTCTAGAATTTATTATCCTCTAGAAGGGTATTTAGCTCCTGATACTTATGAATTCAGTAAAGATTCAAGTGTTAAAGAGATTATTCAAGTTATGTTAGATCAAACTGCTAAAAATTTGAGTAGTTATAGATCTTTGAATAATATTCATAAATATATTACTTTAGCTTCTATGGCTGAACTTGAAGGCGTTAATACAAAAGATAGAAAAATGATAGTTGGGGTGTTTAATAATCGATTAGCGGCTAATATGAATTTGGGTAGTGATGTTACTACTTACTATGCTTTTCAAAAAACTATGACTGGAGATTTAACAGCGAAAGAATTTGCGACAAGTAATCCTTATAATACAAGAGCAAGTGATATGGCAGGAAAATTACCTGTTGGTCCAATTTGTAGTGTTTCTAAATCTAGTATAGATGCATCAATTAATCCAACAGCTAACGACTATTATTATTTTGTTGCTGATAAGAATGGAAAAATATATTATAATAAAACTAGTAGTGGACATTTACAAACAATAAAGGAAATCAAAGAGGCGGGTAATTGGATATGGTAGACGAAAATAAAGTATTACTTAAAGAAATAGAAAAATACGCAAAAGAAAATAAAGTACCTATTATGCAAAAAGATGGGATAAAGTTTTTAACTAATTATGTACAAGAACAAGGCGTAAAAAGCATATTAGAAGTTGGTACAGCTATTGGTTATTCTGCTATTTGTATGGCTTTAGTAGATCCTAAAATAAAAATTACAACTATTGAAAGAGATGAAGAAAGATATCTAGAAGCAATTAAAAATATAAAAAATTTTGGATTAGAAAACAGAATTACCCTTATTTTTAATGATGCTTTTAATGTTCAAATTGATAAAAAGTTTGATTTAATATTTTTTGATGCCGCAAAGGCGCAAAATATTCATTTCTTTACATATTTTGAAAAAAATTTGGAAAAACATGGTACAATAATAACTGATAATATATTTTTCCATGGTTATACCTATATGGATCCTGAAAAAATTGAAAGTAGAAATGTGAGAGGTATAGCTAGAAAAATAAGAGATTATGTTTCATTTTTAGAGGAAAATGATAGTTATGAGACAGTAATTAAAAAAATTGGTGATGGTATAGCTGTTACAAGGAGAAAGTAGTGTATGAAGATTGGAAAATTTGAAGTTAATAAAAAGTTATTTATAACCTTTGCTGTAGTTGTTGGTTTAACTATAATTTTACTTCTAGTAAGACACTTTGTTAATAATAGATATGAAAAATATAAATTAGATAAAAATGAAGATTATATCTATGATTATGTAACTTATAGTGCTAGTGAAACTAGTATTCCTTATATTAACTTAAATACGGATTTTGCTAAAGTACTTAATGGTCAATTGGAAAAACTTTCTTCAAGTTATAAAAATTCTAATAGCTCTACTAATTCTTTAAGTTATCGTTTTAATGTTTCTGGTAATTACTTATCATTGGTGTTAATATTTAAAAAAATGGATAGTAGTAATAGATTACAGTTTGATTTTAAGAGTTATGTTTTTGATTTAAGTGATGGTGCAAGAGCACTTAGTGATACAGAAATACTTAACTTATTTAACATTGATAATAATTATGTAGAAAAGCAAATTAATAATAAATTTAAAAATAAATATTTAGATGAAGTAAAAAAAGATATTATATCTAGTTCAAAATGTGATTATAATAATTGTTATTTGAAGCTTAGGGAAGTTAGTGATTTATTAAGTGGCGTCAATTATTATATTGAAAATGATAGTTTAGTTGTATATAGATCTTTTCAAACATATTCTATATATGATGAACAGGATTATTTTACAAGAGCTGACTTTAGGTTTTTAATTAAATAGTGGGGTGAAGTTATGTTTTATATTCTTAATACTTGTTCAGATTATGCTTTAAAGGAAGTTTTAGGAATTATTAGGAGGGTAATTAGTGTTACTGCAATAGTTGTTCCTATTCTTTTAATAGTGGGTGGTACTATTACTTTAATAAAGGGAATTTTAAATCCAGATGATAAGAAAAACTTTAAAACGTTTACAAACGCTATTGCGAGTGCTGTTATAGTTTTTCTATTACCTTTTTTAGTTAATATAACGATGGGAATTATAAGTAGTTTTGGCGATGTTGGAATTAATGAAGGTGGAAGTAATGTGGCATTTGATATTTCTTCTTGTTGGACAGCAGCTGATGCTAAAAGTATTTCATCAGGAGATAGTAACGTACCAATTAGTGATGAAGCAAATTCCTAAGAAAATTTAGTAAATAAATGTTTTCTTTATGTAAGACAAGTAGTATAATATTTCAGAAAAAGGAGTTAATACTATGGAAAAAAAATATACAAAAGCTATATATTTAGGTTCGTTATTAGTAATAGTTGTTTTGACATACAGTCTAACATGGTTATTTTTAACTAAAGTAGATGGGGATTCTGATATATATAAGTATGGTGTAGTGTTAACTAAAGAGCTTTATAGTTATAAAGGAAATACGTATTATTATGGACCAAAAGATGAAAGTAGTAAATTAATTAATTATAATAACGCTATCGTTAAAAGAGATAAGAAAGATAATACGTATAAGTTAATAATTAGTTTAAATGATGAAGAAAATACTTTAATGAAAGATAACTATTTATTTTATAAAAATTATTTTTATCTTTTATCATCTAAAATAGTTATTTATGATTTAAATAAAAGTAATCCAGAAAAGACTAAAAAAGTAAAAGAAGGATTCTTTACAGGTAATGCATCTATTTCAGGAATATATGGAGTAAAGAAAGACTGGATTTATATAAGAGTTAAACTATATAGAGAAAAAGATAATGATAAGTGGTATAGTGAAAAATATTATAAAATAAAGTATGATGGTTCTTTAGTATATGAAATACCTAAAAAATTAATACCTGAGTTTAAGAAATAGAAAGATATACTTTCTTTTTTTGATATGGAGGCGAAGTTATGAAAATAATGGTGAAACCAGCTAGTGCTGTTAATCTTGATGCTTATAAAATGGCAGATAGTTTTGTTCTTCCTATTTTAGGATTTGCAGTTGACTATAATAACTACTTTACTTTAGAAGAGATAGAGGCTATTTTATCAAAGACAGATAAAGAAATATTTGTAGTTATAAATAAAATGATTAGTAATAAAGATATCAAGGATTTGGAAACTCTTATGTTAAAGTTAGATAAAATTGGTATAGCGGGTATTTTCTTTTATGATATGGCAGTATTGGAGATTAAGAGAAGACTTAATTTGAATGTTGATTTAGTATGGAATAATACACATATGGTTACTAATTACTATACTTGTAATTGTTATTATGACTTGGGTGTTAAATATGCTTATTTATCTAATGAAATAACAATAGATGAAATATTAGAACTAAATAAAAAATCAAATACTCATAATATATTTATGTTACTAGGATATCCTGTTGTATCTTTTTCTAAGAGAAGACTTGTAAGTAATTGTGGTTTTAGGGAAAATATCATTATTAATGAGCCAGTATCAAAACAAAAATATATGGTAAAAGAAAATTCTGATGGGACAACTTTTAAGTATGATAGTATTAGAAATAATGCTTCTTGTTTAGAAAAAATAGTTGATAGTGGTCTTGATTATGTTTATTTAATAGAAGATGATATTAATCATGATGATTTTATTTTGGGACTAGAATGGACAAGAAATGTTCTTGATAAAAAGATGGACTATTGTGATTATGTTTCTTCAATGCGTAATTTGTTTAAGGGAGATACGGGATTTTTATTTAGAAAGACTATTTATAGGGTGAAAAAATGAAAAAAATAGAATTACTTAGTCCAGCAGGGGACTTAGAGAGATTAAAGGTTACTTTATTATATGGAGCAGATGCAGTATATTTAGGGGGAAAACTCTATAATTTAAGAGCTAATGCTACAAATTTTTCTTTAGAAGATTTAAAAGAAGGATGTCAGTTTGCCCATAAATTGGGAAAAAAAGTATTTTTAACTTTAAACATCGTTTTTCATAATGAGGATATTTTGGGAGTTAATGATTATATTAGGGATGTAGTAGAAGCGGGAATTGATGCTTTTATTGTTAGTGATTTAGCTATTATTCGATATATAAAACAACATTATCCTCAGGTTGAAGTACATCTATCAACACAGGCTTCAACGATGAATTATGAGGCGGCATTATTTTATAAAAGTATGGGTGTTGATAGAATTGTATTAGCACGTGAACTTTCAAAAGATGAAATAAAAGAAATTATTGATAAGGCCTCTATTGATATTGAAGTGTTTATTCATGGGGCTATGTGTACGTGTGTTAGTGGAAGATGTTCATTGTCTAACTATGTTACTAATAGAGACGCTAATAGAGGAGGGTGTAGTCAAGTATGTCGATTTGCATTTACTACTGATGATGGTAGTAATTTTACAATGGCTACTAAAGATTTAAATATGGCTAGGTATGTTAGTGAGCTAATTGAAATGAATGTTACTAGTATGAAAGTAGAAGGTAGAATGAGATCTCTTTATTATTTAGCAACAGTAATAGGAGCTTATAGAAAAATAATAGATAATTATTATAATCATACTTTGACCGATGAAGTATTAAATAAACAAGAAAAAATATTAGATAGAGTTGCCAATAGAGAGGTTAGCACACACTATTATTTGAAAGAAGCAGATGCTAGTGACCAGTATTATACAGGGAGAGTAGAAATATCTAATCAAGACTATTTGGGACAAGTTATAGACTATGATAGGGATAAATGCTTGTTACAGATAAAAGAAAGAAATTATTTTAAAGTAGGAGATAAAGTAACTCTTTTTACACCGCGTGATGAAATGACCTTTACAGTTTCTAAAATATATGATGATAGTTACAATCTAGTTGATGTGGCAAGACATCCTGATAATATATATTTTATTGAAATTAAAATTGCTTTTGATGTTTGTGCATATTCAATGCTTAGGAAGGAGATTAACTAAATGGATGTATTAGATGAAGCCCGTTTAAACTTTTTACTTATTGATTCTAATTTATGTGATTACGCTAGTAAGAGTGGTGATGCTTTAAGAATTGAAAAGATGGAGGAAGATTTTAGAACACCTTATTTTAGGGATGTAGATAGAATCATTCATTCACTATCTTATACTAGATATTTAGATAAAACACAGGTTTATTCCTTTAAAAGTAATGATCATGTTAGTAAAAGAATTGTCCATGTACAATTGGTTAGCAAAATAGCTAGAACTATAGGACGAGCTCTTCGTCTTAATACGGATTTGATAGAAGCTATTAGTTTAGGACATGATATTGGTCATACTCCTTTAGGACATATGGGAGAATCTATTCTAAATGAGATTAGTCAAAAAGAATTAGGGGAATATTTTTCACATAATGTTCAAAGTATGAGATGCTATATGAATATTGAAAATAATGGATTGGGTCTTAACTTAACAATTCAAACACTAGATGGTATTTTATGTCATAATGGTGAAGAACTATGTCAAGTTTATAAACCGGTTCCTAAAACGCTTGATGATGTTTTAGAACAATATAGAAATAGTTATAAAAATAGGGACGCTAATAACACTTTCGCTATGACCTTAGAAGGATGTGTTGTTAGACTTTGTGATGTAATTTCTTATATAGGACGAGATTTAGAAGATGCTATTAACTTAGGACTTTTAAATAGATGTGATATTCCAGAAAAAATTACTCAAGTACTAGGAAATACAAATAGGGAAATTGTTAATTTTATAGTTACTGATGTAATTTGTATGAGTATGAATAAACCATATATAAAAATGAGTGATAAAGTATATAATGCTTTACAAGAATTATTAGACTTTAATTATAAAAATATTTATAATAAAGCTTCAACAAGTAAAGATTATGAATATTATAAAGAGGGAATGTATAGAATATATCAGTCATATTTGAAGGCAATAAATGACAATGACCAAGAAAATATTATATTTAAAATATTCTTAAATACTCAAGATGAGAGTTACTTAAAAAGTACGTCACCTAAAAGAATGGTTATTGATTTTATAGCTGGTATGACAGATATGTTTTTCCTTCATCAAATAGAAATTAATTAGCTATATAATACTTTACAAATTTTAAAATTTGTGATATAATTAGTCATATTTTTGAGGCGGTAGTAGCCAAAAAAATAAATAAAAATATTGACTTTATCAGTATTATATAGTAATATTTAGAAAGTTGTTAATTATATACGAGGTGATTATTATGGCAAGTAAAAATACTGTTTATTTAACTGAGGAAGGTTTAAAGGATTTAAAGGCAGAACTAGATAATCTTATCAATGTTCGTAGACCAGAAAATATCCAATCTATAAAGGAAGCAAGAAGTCTTGGTGACTTATCAGAAAATGCTGATTATGATGCTGCTAAAAATGAACAAGCACAAATAGAGGGACGTATTAAAACTATTGAAAAAATGTTAGAAAACGTTACAGTAATAAATGATATCCCTAAAGATATTGTTGGATTAGGTAGTACTGTTGCGATTAAATATATTGATGATGACGATGAAGATGAATATAAAATTGTTGGTAGTCAAGAAGCAGATCCATTTGAAAGTAAAATATCTAATGAATCTCCTATTGCTAAAGCTTTATTAAATCATAAAGTAGGAGATGTAGTTACAGTTGAGTCTCCTAATGGAAACTATGAAATAGAAATAACAGAAATTAAATAATTAAATGCTAGAAAGTGTTCTAGCATTTTTTAAATTATCTTTTTTTCAAGCCTTGAAAAAGATGTAGTGTTTTGTTATAATTTAGTAGTCTCATGTGGAGGATTTATGAGTGTTAAGAAGAATAAAAAGAAAAAAGAAAAACATATAGTTGGAACAAAAGAACTAATATTTGATATAGTAAGTGTTGTTTTAATAATATGTTTAGGGGTTTATTTTGGATATAGAAGTATTTTATACTATACTAAAGAAACTAATAAGAAAAAGGTAGAGGCAAATACCTTAGCAAGTGCTATTATAAATAATAATAAAATAACAACAGAAGATAATGGCTTTAGAAAAAGTGAAGATGGTTATTATTTTAGTGGATTAGTAGAAAATAATTATGTTAAAGTCTTTAATAGATTATATAGAGTTATTGAAGTTACTAATGCAAATGAAGTAAAAATAATAGCTAATGGAAACCATGGAGTTATGATTTATGGAGATAGTAAAAAATATCAAGAATCAAATATAAATTTATGGTTAAATAAAAGTAGTGTAGAAAATAGTGGAATATATGAAAATAGTATTCCTGGAGTAGAAAAATTACTTAAAAAGTTTTCTTATTGTGAAGGAACTTTAAAGAATGACAAAGTAAGTTGTAAAAATAAAAAAGGAAATTCCTATTTTTCTATTTTAGAAATAGAAGATTATATAAGAGCAAGAGGTAAAAAAAGCTTTTTAAATAATGGAAGTTATAGTTATCTTTTAGGAAGTGATACTGATGGTAATCCATTAGTAGTTGCAGCAGATGGTACGGCTAGTGGGGTTTCTAATTATGAAGGATATGGTATTAGACCAGTAATGATGTTAAAGAAAAATATTTTAATTACTGGTGGTGATGGAAGTATAGGTAATCCTTATGTTATAAATCAAGAAGGAAATGATAATTATATAAATAAATATGTAAAAATGGGAAATGATTTATATCAAGTAATAGAAGATAATAATAATAATTTAAGATTAAGATTAAATGATTATTTGAAAGTAAAAAATGTAGATGTGGAACTTGTTTTTAATACTAAGGGAACACAATTTGAATTATTAAATAGAAGTAATATAGGTTATTATTTAAATAGAACATATTATAATAGTTTGACTTATAAAAATTATTTAGGACAATGTAGTTTTTATACTGGTGAAATTTCATTAGTTGGTGATGGTGGTTATAGTTATACGAATGTATATAAAGATAGTGTTGTTGCAAAAGTTGGAATGTTAAATATGGTAGACTTTAATGATAATACTACTTTGGATACTTATTATTTAATTAATAGTACTTCTAATGTTGGAAACTTAGTATATACTTATAATAAACTTGGTCTTATTGATGAAGTTAAAGTTAGTGAGAAGAAAAAAATTGTACCTGTTGTATGTTTGGATAAGACATTTATAAAAGCAGGAGATGGTAGTATAAATAATCCTTATGTAGTGGAGTAGTTTTATGAAGAAAAATAAGAAGAAAAGTAAAATAAAATTAAGTAAATTTACATATTTTGTTATAGGTTTAGATTTTTTAGTGACAGTAGCGCTTGTTATTATTTATACACCTATTGTTTCATTTAAAAACTTTTGGATTCCAACAGCTATGACTACTATGTCTCATAGATATTTAGCTTATACATTATATAGTGAAAAAAGTGTAGATGATGTTATGAGTGCTAACTATATTGTGGGAGTTAATGAAAAAGTGAATTTGAATGATATAGTTATTGATACAAATGGAAGTAAAAAACACTATACATCTAAATATGAACAAGAAATGTTTAATAAAGATCCAGATAATGATGTTTATAAGATTATTAGAATTCAGGAAGAAAACTTTAAAGGGTATCTAACTGTTATTTATGATCCTAGTGATGTAGATTTGGCTGTTCCTAAAAAACTTGGTAAAATGGGACAGAGTGTTGCTAAACTTTGTGTAGAAAATGATGGATTAGTTGGAATTAATGGTGGAGGATTTGAAGACCTTGATGGTTGGGGAAATGGTTCTACTCCATATGGTTCTATAATAAAAGATGGTAAACTTATTTGGACACATGATGGTGGTTCAGGGGGACTTATAGGTTTTACTAAAGATCATAAGATGTATTTAACTAATGATGCTCCTGCTGTTGCTATTAAAGATGGAATGGAAGATGCTGTTGAATTTGGACCTTTCCTTATTGTCAATGGTAAAGTTGCAACTATCAAAGGTGATGGTGGTTGGGGTAGAGCTCCTCGTACAGTTATTGCACAAAGAAAAGATGGTGTAGTATTATTTTTATCAATTGAAGGTAGATTACCTGGTTATAGCTTAGGAGCTACAATGAATGATATCATAGAAGTACTATTGCGTTATAAGGCTTATAATGCAGCTAATCTTGATGGTGGTGCTTCAACTACAATGGCAGTTAATGGTAAACTATATAATCGTCCAAGTGCAGGAAAAGAGTATGGTGGTAGAACGGTATCTAATGCTTGGATAGTAACAAATAAAAATAATAAAAAAGTACCAACAGTTAAGAAATAGTTTTTTAAGAAGTATAAGTTTACTTCTTTTCTTCTTTTATTAGAATAAATATTATTGTATAATATATAAAGATAGGTGGGATTAATCATGAAAAAGATAATGGATGGAAATGAAGCTTGTAGTTATGCAGCATATCCTTTTACAGAAGTAGCAGGAATTTATCCTATTACCCCGGCCTCTACCATGGCAGAAGTTACTGATAAATGGGCAAGTGAAGGTAAAAAGAATTTTTTTGGATTACCAGTCAAAGTAGTAGAAATGGAAAGTGAAGCTGGTGCTATTGGATTAGTGCATGGATCAGTACAATCAGGATGTTTAACATCTACTTATACAGCTAGTCAAGGATTATTATTGATGATTCCTAATATGTATAAAATAGCCGGACAACTTTTTCCTTGTGTTATAAATGTTTCAGCAAGATCACTTGCGACACATGCCTTATCAATATTTGGAGATCATCAAGATATTTATGCTGTAAGACAAACTGGGTTTGCTATTTTAGCGTCAAGTTCTGTTCAAGAATGTATGGATTTAACAGCTGTTTCTTATTTGTCAACTATTAAAGGTAGTGTTCCATTTGTAAACTTTAATGATGGATTTAGGACTAGTCACGAATTACAAAAAATTGATGTATTGGATATGGATAAAGTTTATGAACTAATTGATCAAAAAGCTCTTAGTGATTTTAGAAATAGAGCCTTAAATCCAATAAATCCTGTAACACGTGGTACATCACAAAATGAGGATATTTACTTTCAGGTAACTGAGGCACGTAATGAATATTATAATAAATTACCTGATATAGTTTCATCTTATATGGATGAAATAAATAAGATAACAGGACAAAATTATAAACCATTTAATTATTATGGTAGTGCAACAGCAACAAAAGTTATAGTGGCGATGGGGTCTGTTTGTGAAACTATAAAGGAAACAGTTGATTATTTAACAAAAAAAGGTCACAATGTTGGATTATTAGAGGTACATCTATATAGACCATTTTCTGCAAAACACTTTTTAAGAGTATTACCGAAGACAGTTAAAAAAATTGCAGTTTTAGATAGAACTAAAGAAGCTGGGGCGAGTGGTGAACCACTTTATCTAGATGTTTTAAAAACAGTAAAAGATGTTAATGATAAAATAAGAGTATTTGGTGGAAGATATGGACTTTCTAGTAAAAATACTACTCCAGCAATGATAAAAGGGGTATTTGATTTCCTAGACGTAAAGGAATGTCATACTAATTTTACGGTAGGAATAGATGATGATGTTACAAACTTAAGTATAAAATATGACCCTAAGTTTAAGCTTCCAACTACTAATACAGGATTCTTAATATATGGATATGGTTCAGATGGAATGGTCAGTGCTTCAAAAGACTTAATGAAAATTACAGGTACTTATACTAATGCTTATGTCCAAGGTTATTTTAAGTATGATTCTAAAAAAAGTGGAGGAGTAACTATTTCCAACTTAAGGTTTGGTAAGAATCCAATTAAGTCAACTTATTATGTTGAAAAGGCTAAACTTATAGTTTGTACAAAAGATAGTTATTTACAAAAGATGCATATTTTAGATTCTATTGATAATAATGGAATATTCTTACTTAATACTAAAAAAGATAAAAATCAAATATTAAAGTATTTAACTAATTATGATAAAAATATTTTAAAGAAGAGGAATGTTAAGTTTTATATAGTTGATGCCTCTTTGATTGCTAAGGAGAATGGTATTGATGGTAAGATTAGTACTATTATGGAGACTTTAATATTTAAATTAGGTAAGATAATAGACTTTGATTTTGCCTTGAAACAAATAAAGGATAATATTGCTCTTAGATTTAAGAATAAGGGTGATGATGTAGTTAAGCGTAATATTTTATCTGTTGACAGTTGTGTTAATAAGTATGAACAAGTTAAAATTCCTGATGTTACATATGTTCCTGAGATGAAGGGGGACTTAGATACTTTTGAGGTTATAGAACAGATGGAAGGAAACAGCTTACCAGTTAGTAAATTCTTAAATTCATCTGATGGAAGTTTGGAAGCTGGTACAAGTAAAAGAGAAAAGAGAAATATTTCTGATACTTGTCCACATTATGATCCTGAAAATTGTATTAATTGCGGGCTTTGTTCACTGGTTTGTCCACATGCGGTTGTTAGACCATTCTTACTTGATGAAAATGAGGCACTAGATGCTCCTGATACTCTTGCTAGTAAATTGATGGATGCTAAGATAAAAGATTGTAACTTGAAATATACGATTGGTATCAGTTATCCAGATTGTACAGGATGTAGTTTGTGTAGTAATATTTGTCCTGGCAAGAAGGGGAAGAAGGCTCTTACTATGGTTGATAAAGACCAAATAACACGTGATGAATATGTTAATTCAAATTATTTATTTAACGAAGTTACGGAAAAAAGGGTAATGACTACAGATACAGTAAAGGGTAGTCAGTTTAGAACGCCAAAATTTGAATTTAGTGGAGCTTGTAGTGGTTGTGGTGAAACACCATATTTAAAACTTTTAACGCAATTATTTGGAGATAATCTAGTGATAGCTAACGCTACGGGTTGTTCTTCTATATATGGTGCGAGTAATCCATCAAGTCCATATAGTGTTCCTTGGGCTAATTCTTTGTTTGAAGATAATGCCGAATTTGGTTATGGTATGAGAATTGCGGATGATGCTTTAAAGAATCGTATTGTAACTCTTATTAATGATAATATAGATAAGGTAAAAAAGAGTGAGGCCAAAATATATAAAGCTTATGCAGATGATATAAATATCGAAACAGCAGATAAGCTATATAATATAGTTGATAATACTAAAATAGATGAATTAAAATCACTTAAGAGTTTTATTAAGCCAAAATCTATTTGGACTGTTGGTGGAGATGGATGGGCTTATGATATTGGTTATAATGGTATTGATCATGTATTAGCTAGTCATGATAATGTTAATATTTTAGTATTAGATACAGAGGTTTATTCTAACACTGGAGGTCAGGCATCTAAGTCTACTAGAAAAGGTGCTGTAGCAAAGTTTGCAGCTAGTGGTAAGAATGTTGCTAAAAAAGATTTGGCTAAGATAGCTCTTACATATCCACATGTTTATGTTGGAACAATTTCTTTAGGATTTAATCCTCAACAGGCTATAAAAGTCTTAAAGGAAGCGGAAGCATATAATGGACCTTCCATTGTAATAGCATATTCTCCATGTATTGCACAGGGAATTCTAAAAGGAATGAATAATAGTATAGAAGAAGAAAAAATGGCTACAAAAGTTGGATATTTCCCATTGTTCCATTTTAATCCAGAAACTTCTAAGTTTTCTCTAGACTCAAAAGCAGATTTTACTAATTATATAGAGTTTTTGAGTGGTGAAAATAGATATCGTAGTTTAAAAAATGTTAATAACGATTATAAAAAATTATTAGAAGATAATAAGAAAGAAGCGATGGAACGCTATGATTATTATCAAAGTTTAGTAAACAAAGAGCAATAAAAGAGTAATATAAATTAAAGAAAGTAGTATGTTTTAATAGCATGCTACTTTTGTTTTCTATACTTTTTCTTGCAATTTTCTTTGTTTTGTGGTATAATTTAAATCACTTCGTGTTACTTGGGAGGAGAAAAATTAATGAAAGATATATTTAAAGAAAATTCTATAATTCTTATTAAAGAAGATGGTAATATTGTTTCATTACCTAAATTAGATGGATTTGAATTTCATACGGATGCGTTTTTAAGATTGAAAGAGATGGTACCAGATGCTTTTATTAGTGATGAGTTAGATATTCAATCACTTAATGGAATGGAAATAGCTAATCATATAGCGGCAAATAATCACGCTATTATTTGGACTACAGATTTTGATGAACCAGATGTTATAGTTGCAACACTTCCTAAAAAGGTTAATGAAAATATAAGTAAAGGTGTTTTAAGTCTATTTCCTAACTTATTAGATAAAGTGGTTATGGTTAATAATGCATGGTATAATGATAGTTGTAATGTTGATGGTTGTTTGTTATATGAAGATGGAGATTCTATTGAAGCTTTACAAATAATTAAGGATTATGTAGAAAATTCTAATGTTGATGTACTTCAAGAAGAACATATAAAAGTTTTAAGCTAAAAGTGAACAGTAAGTTCATTTTTTTTTTTGAAATTTGAACAAAAAAATAGAGACTGCACCCCCTGAGGGCAGTCTCAAAAAAAGAATAAAAAGGGGTTGGCTAGTGTGATACTAGCGACCAATTCGCCTAATACCGAATTGGTGATTACTATAATAATCAATTGAGGTAATTTTGTCAACCAATTTTTTAAAAAAGTTATAAATTTTTTTAGGTCTATGTTATACTTATAAATATAAGGTAGGTATTGGTATGAGAAAGAAACAATTAGGATTTACATTAGTTGAAATTTTGGCTGTAATAGTAATACTTGGAATTTTGTCTGGTGTTGCAATTGGTGGATATAGTGCTTATATAAAAAAGGCAAAGAAAAACTATTATATTGCTCAAGAAAAGTTACTAACACAGTCAGGCAGGGACTTTTATAATGATAATAAGGGAAAGATGCCACAAGCATCTGGGGAAGAAAGTTGTGTTACTTTAAACACTTTGATTAATTTTAAATATATTGATAAAGTATTTGATTATAATAAAAAAGTATGTAATGGTGATAAAAGTAAAGCTTGTGTTAAAAAGTTATCTAATACTAATAATCTTTATTATAGTTATTTAAATTGTGGTAATGAGTTTACAAGTGTTGAATATAAAAATCCTGAACTTCAATTTAGTCTTACCGAGGGTAATACTGCCAGTCGTGATAATGAGGAATATAAATTAATAATGACTGTAAATGATACTGCAACTAAAAATGCCTCACAGGAAAACTATGGTGTAGCAAGCTATAGATATGTTATTTATAAAAAGTATAGTGGAGAAAATAACAATGATTTAGTTTATTACGATACTGGTTGGAGGAGCGTTAAAGGCAAAAATCAAGAAAAAGTAGTAGTAAATATTAACTTAGATAGTGATGGTACTTATTATGTAAGAGGATGGGCTTATAATTGGGGTGGAAAAGAAGCCAATGGAAAGTCAGGTGAGGTGACATTAAGGTTTAAGCTTGACTGTAAAAACCAAATAGAATTTTCAGCTGATAATTATGTTCAAAACACTTGGACTAATTCAAATATAAATACTTTAATTACTAAAAAAGGTGGAGTTAATAAATTTGATGTAAGTTTAGAAAATACTGATGTTGATACTAATTCTGTTACTAATACTAATCTAGTAATAGGTCATAAAAAACGTGATAAGAATATCAATATTACTTCTAATGGAAAAAATAAATTGAAAGTTATATGTTATGATTCTAATAACAATACAGATACTACTGAATCAATTTATTATCAAATAGATAAGGTTAGGCCTACTTGTTCTGTTAGTAGAGATGCTGGTATAGGGTATGATTCACTTCATTATACAAATAAAGATTTAAATTTAACGGCAGTATGTAGTGATAAGGGTGGAAGTGGATGTAAACAAGCTAATACTTCTGTAACGCTTACTGCTTCGCAAGATAGAAGTCTTCCAAGTTATCAAGTTGCAAATATTTATGATAAAGCAGGAAATAGTACAACTTGTACTACAGGTGTTTATCAAGATGTAACCCCTCCTAAAATAAGTGTTACATTGTATGATGCTAATGGTAACACTATAACTTCAAAAACGAATAGTGATGTTGATATCACTTCTCCGGCTTACACATATATTAGAGTTAGGATATCGTTTAGTGATTCTGCGAGTGGTATGCAGTTCTTTAGAATTGGTCAAGGACCAACTGTTTTAGCAACGGGATCTACTCCTAATTCATATTACGAATATGTTTATAACACTACTGGTAGTTATGCTCTTAATCTTAATGCAATGGATAATGTTTACAACTCTAATAAAGGAGTAACTGTTAAATTCAAAGTAGATGCTGATAAGCCAGCTATTTCTGTTGCTTGTGTTAAGAAAACAAGCTGTACAGCTGTTACAAGTCGCCCTAGTACTAATAATGGTAACTATACACCTGGTTCATGGAGTAATAAATGTGTATATTGTGAAGCAAGTTCTTCTTCTGGAGTAACACTTAAAGAAAGGGCATGTGGTGCGGCAGCTAATTCTACATCAAAATCTACTTGTTTATCATGGTCTACAAAGAAATATCATGATGTTAATTCTAATGGTATAAGTAACTTACAGTTTGAAGCCACTAAGTCAACTGGTACTACAAATATGACTAATGTTAGTGTTAAGGTAGATACGGGAGCTCCTAATTTAGGAGTTAAAATGACTGGAAGGAGAAGTACTAGTGATGCTGCATCTGAAAGTAATACTACATATACTAGTAATAGTTGGAGTAATAAATATATAACAATATTCTTATCAAATAGTGATTCTGTAAGTGGTATTAAGAGTGGTTATCCACAATTATGGATTGATTCTGGAAGCGCTACTAACAGTAGTAATGGAAATCAAGGAAAGTGGTTATCGAGAACCAAATTTGATGTAAATGCAGAGGGTGTTTCAACACTTAAATTTAGAACAATGGATAATGCTGGTAATATTAAAACTACGTCATCATATACAATTAAACTAGATCACAGTAAGCCATCATTTACTTCTCTTACAACTAGCAATAATAAAATTAGTTTTGCGGCAAAAGATACAATTTCTGGTATTAAATCTTACTGTGTTAAGATAAAAGGTGGGGATTGTACAAATGATAGTGGTTATGTTGCTGTTAATTCTGGTAGTACTTATAGTTTAAGTAATATTTCTAAAATTACGACTAGTAAAAAAACAACTATTCAGGCTGGAACAACTTATACAGTTGTTGTAAAAGATTATGCAGGAAACTCTATTTCAAAAGATATATCAACATCATTAACTTTTGTTAAGACAAAATATTGGAGTACAAGGTTCTGTACAATGCATAATGGTATAGCTGATGCAACTGGTGGTTCTACGACTAAATCTTGTTCGCAAGCTGTAGACAGTGGTACTAATTGTTATACTGCTGGATATAATGTAAATAATCATGGTGATAAAACATATGCCAATATGAAAATTTCATCTCTGACAACATCGGTTTCTGGTAGTGATTTAAAGGTAAAAATAACGTTTGCAGTTGCAAATGGATATTTTGGTACTTATTCAAGTGGATATAATAGATATATGTGTTTAAAGAAAGGAAATAGAACCTTTACTAATGCCACTTGTACAAGTGATACTCAAAGCGTTAAGACCGATTGGGGTGGTAATGGTAAATCAGTAGATATTACGAGAACATTTACCATTAAGAATTACAATTCAAAAGCAGGTTCTTATTCATTTAAAATGTGGGGAGATACATATAAAACATCTTGTTCATCAGATGTAAATGCACTTAATCAAATTTATTCTTTCCAAACAGATTATATATTTAAATTAAAATAAATGTTTGTAATTTAAGAAAAATATGATATAATACACATAAGAAAGGAGTGGGAATTTAGGCCCACTCTTTATATTTGTAGGAGGAGTTATGAAGGAAAAAGTAAAAAATGCTCTAGATGCTAAGATTTTAGACTTAGGTATGTTTGTAACTGATGTTTATATGAGTACTGAAGAAGGTGTTAAAACTTTAAATGTTGAGTTAGATAGTGATGATGTAATAGACGTTACACGTATAACAGAAGCTTCTAAAATTATTAATCCTATTATAGATGAGCTTGATTTAGTTGATGGAGAGTATGTTTTAGATATTCATTCAAAAGTGAAGGGAGATGATTGTAATGAATAGTAAAGAATTTTTAAAAGCCTTAAATGAAATTACAAAAGAAAAAAATATAGATCCTGAAGTAGTATATGATGCAATGGAACTTGCTTTGACATCTGCTTATAAAAAGAATTTTAATTCTAATACTAATGTTAAAGTAGTATTTAATCGTGAAACAGGAGAAATAAAAGTTTACTCTTATTTAACTGTTGTAGATGATTCAAAAATGACTAAAGAAGAATATGAAGATTATTTATTTGAACATTATACAGATGAAGATGATGAGGATGAAGAAGAAGTAGCAGAAGATGAAGAAAAAGAGGAAGAAAAATATTCTTACTTTAATCCTAATGTTGAAATTAAATTAAGTGATGCAAGAAAGATTGATAAGACTTTAAATGTTGGTGATACTATTGATACAGAAGTGACACCAAAAGACTTTGGGCGTGTTGCTACTTCAACTGCAAAACAAGTAGTAGTTCAAAAAATTAGAGAAGCTGAAAGAAATAGTATCATGGCAGAGTTTGGTGATAAGCAAGATGAAATGTTAGTTGGTACAGTAGCTTTGGAAGATCCAGATAACTATTATATAGATTTAGGTCGTACTAATGGAATATTACCTAAGAAAGATATTATTCCAGGTGAAAAAATAGAAATGGGTAGCCAAATAAAGGTTTATGTTACTAAAGTTGATAATAATGGTAAGAGCCTATTAGTTTTACTTTCACGTGTACATTATGGTTTTGTTAAGAGATTATTTGAACTTGAAATACCTGAACTTAGTGATGGAACAGTTCTTTTATATAGTGTAGCAAGAGATGCTGGTTCAAGAAGTAAGGTAGCAGTTTATTCAGAAAATCCTAATGTAGATCCAATAGGAGCATGTATTGGAGAAAAAGGAAGCAGAATTGCACGTATTATTAATGAATTAGGTGGAGAAAAAATAGACGTTGTTAGATATGATAAAGATCCAGCAGTTTTTATTGCTAATAGTTTAAGTCCTGCTAAGAATTTAACAGTAATTATTACTGATCCTAAAAAACAAGAAGCAATGGTAATAGCAGATGATGATAACTTCTCTTTAGCTATCGGAAAAAGAGGTCAAAATGCAAGACTTGCTAGTAGATTAACACACTATAAAATAGACATAAAAACTCGTGAACAAGCAAGTGAAAATGGAATAAACATTAGAACAGAAGAATAGGTGATAACATGAAACAAAAAAAAATACCTATGAGAAGTTGTGTTGTGACGGGAGAAAAACTTCCTAAACGTGAATTGTTAAGAATCGTTAGAACAACAGACGGAACGGTTGTTTGTGATTTAAGTGGAAAAATTAATGGCCGTGGTGCATATATTAAAAAAGATGTAGATGTATTAGAAAAGGCTAAAAAAACTAAAATATTAGAAAAAAGATTAGAATGTACAATTAGTGATGAAACATATGAAGAGGTAAAAAATGAAATAGAAAAAATGTAAGAAAGTGAGGTGGTTTTCATGATGAGTTTATTGGAGTATGCAAATGATGTAAACTTAGACATTGAAAAAATAAAAGAAATTTGTAAGGAATTAGGGATAAATAATATTGATCCTTCATCATTATTATCTGAGACAGATATTGTAAAATTAGATAATTATATTTCTTCAAATAATATGGAGGATTCTTCAGAAATTAGTGAAGAACTTAGTGAATATTTGGAAGATGAAAAAACCTATGATAAAGCTTTAGAGATGACTGAAGGATCTAAATTTGACTTTGATAA
The DNA here is from genome assembly GCA_000432835.1 of Clostridium sp. CAG:417. Lineage (GTDB taxonomy): Bacteria > Bacillota_I > Bacilli_A > RF39 > UBA660 > CAG-417. The sequence continues at coordinate 106,388 of FR890374.1, forward strand.
TGAAGATAAATTTGAAAAAGTTAAATCAAAACAAAAGAGACAACAGGATGCTAAAAAGAATTTTCAAGCAGAAAAGAAAAAGATGTATAAACATCGTGAAAAATTACAAAGTAATGTTCAAGATATAGATTCGAATGTTATTCTTTATAAAGATGGAATGACTGTTTCTGAGCTCGCTACAGCTTTAAATGTAAGTGGGGCTTTACTTATAAAGAAGTTAATGGAACTTGGAATAATGGTTAATTTGAATCAAAGTGTTGATTTTGAAACTACTGAGGTTTTAGTTAGTGAGTTTGATAAGGTTCTAAAGAAAGAAGAAACAGCTGATATTTCAAATTTTGAAAATTTTGAGATTGAAGATAGGGAAGAAGATTTAGTAAAACGTCCTCCTGTTGTAACAATTATGGGTCATGTTGATCATGGTAAAACAACTTTACTTGATTATATTCGTAAGAGTAAGATTGCAAGTTTAGAAGCTGGTGGTATTACACAGGCTATTGGAGCTTATTCTGTTACTTGTAATGGAGAAAATATTACATTTATTGATACACCTGGACATGAAGCATTTACACAAATGCGTGCTAGAGGGGCAAGTGTTACTGATATAGTAATAATAATAGTAGCGGCAGATGATGGAGTTATGCCTCAAACAAAAGAAGCTATCGATCACGCTAAAGCAGCTGGTGTTCCAATTATTGTTGCAATCAATAAAATAGATAAAGAAGGAGCAAATGTTGATCGTGTATTAACTCAGTTAGTAGAAAACGGTCTTACACCAGAAGAATGGGGTGGAGATATTATTGTAAATCGTATCTCAGCTCATACTGGTGAAGGTGTTAACGAACTTTTGGAAAGTATCTTATTAGTTGCTGAAATGAATGAATATAAGGCAAATCCTTCACGTTATGCTAGTGGTGTAGTAATTGAGTCAAGACAAGATAAAAAAGTTGGAAATGTAATAAGTTTATTAATTCAAAATGGTACTTTAAGACTTGGTGATCCTGTTGTTATTGGTACTAGCTTTGGTAAAATAAGAACTTTAAAAAATGACTTAGGGGAGAATATTGTTGAAGCTCTTCCTTCTACCCCTGTTGAGGTAACTGGATTTGCAAATATTCCAAGTGCAGGTGACAAGTTCATGGCGTTTGAAACTGAAAAAGAGGCAAAACAAATTGCTAATGAAAGAAGTCTAAGAGAAAAAGAGAAACACTTTAATAATCAAAAGATTAGTTTTGATGATTTATTTGATAAAATAAAAGAAGGTACTAAGACTATTAATATTGTTTTAAAAACAGATGTTAATGGTAGCTTAGAAGCTGTAAAATCTTCACTTGAAAAAATTGATGTTGATGGCGTAAAATTATCAGTCATTCATGGTAGTGTAGGAGCTATTACAGAGAGTGATATTGTTTTGGCAAGTGCCTCAAATGCTTTGATTTTAGGATTTAATGTTCGTGCTACTGCTAAAATAAAAGATACAGCAAATGAATATGGTGTAGATATAAAAACATATGATATTATTTATAAATTGGTAGAAGAAATGGAAAGTTCTATGAGAGGAATGCTAGAACCTACTTATGAAGAAAAAGTAGTTGGTACTCTAGAAATTAGACAAATATTTAAATTTTCTAAAGTGGGCTTGATTGCTGGATGTCATGTTTTAGATGGAGTTATTAAAAATAATGATAATGCTAGAATAATACGTGATGGTATAGTCGTTTATAATGGAAAAATTAAAACATTACAACATGAGAAAGATCAAGTAAAAGAAGTAAAGAAAGATATGGATTGTGGTATTACTTTAGAGAATTGTCAAGATTATAAAGAAAAAGATATTATTGAAGTATATCAACTAGTAGAGGTAGCTAAATAAGCTATCTTTTCTTGTGTGTATATTAGGGTGTAAAAAAATAATAAAAGATTCATCTTTTACATTTGATTGTCATATTTTGATTAAAATTGTTAATTTATATTTTAATATTTTGATGAATGTTTAAAGGGCAATAATAATATAACTAAATTAATATCCTCGTAAAAATTGTTTATATGTAGTAAAATATATGGAGAAGGGAAGTTGTAGTATGAAAAAAATAGAATTGCTTAGTCCAGCAGGTGATTATAAATCTTTAGAAATGGCAATAGATGCCGGTGCAGATGCTGTTTATGTTTCGCTAAAAAGTTATGGTGCTAGAGCTTTTGCTCCTAATTTTACAATGGATGAAATAAAATCAGCAATTAAACTATGTCATTTGTATGGTGTTCGTTTATATGTTACAATGAATACTTTGGTTAAGGATACAGAAGTAGATGACTTTTTAGAAAAGGTTAAATTCTTGTATTTAGAGGGTGTTGATGCTCTTATAATGCAGGATTTAGGAATGATTTGTTTAGTTAGACAAATGTATCCGGATCTTGAAATTCATGCTTCAACCCAGTTTAATAATAGTAGTAAAGATACTTTAATATTACTGAAAAAGTTGGGAGTAAAGAGAGCTGTTTTATCTAGAGAACTTTCAATAGATGAAATTAAGATGATGGATGTTGATATTGAAAAAGAAATATTTATTCATGGAGCATTGTGTGTTAGTTATTCTGGATGTTGTCTTTTTAGTAGTATGATAGGACACAGGAGTGGTAATAGGGGTGAATGTACTGGATGTTGTCGTCTTCCTTATAAATTAGAAACAAATGGAAAAATAGTTAATTCTGGTTACTTGTTAAGTATGAAGGAATTAAATACTACTAAAAGAATTAAAGAATTATTAAATAGTGGAGTTTGTTCTTTAAAAATAGAAGGAAGAATGAAGTCAAGTTCTTATGTTTATTTTATTACTAAATTTTATAGGATGTTAATAGATGGAGTAGATGTAGATATAGATAAGGAAGAGGAAAAACTAAAAATACTATTTAATAGAGAGTTTACCTTAGGTCATTTATTTAATATTAATGATTCTAATTTATTAAATACAAAATCTCCAAATCATCAGGGAAAAACAATTGGAAAAGTAATTAGTGTAAATAAAAATAAAATTAAAATTAAACTTGATTATCCGTTACATCAAGAAGATGGTATTAGATTTATGGAAAGTAAGAAAGGATTAGTAGTCAACTTTTTATATGATAAAAACAATAAGCTTACTTCATGTGCTGAAAATATTTGTTATGTAGATAATAAAATTGGACTTACAAGTTTAGATAAGGTAAATTTAACTAGTTCTAAGGTCTTAGAAAAAGAAATTTTAGCATATGAAAAAAGAAAAGTAGATGTTTCATTTAAATTAGTAACTAAGGCATCTGAACCATTAAAATTAATAGTAAGTGATGGTACAAATAAAGTTTTACTTACAGGCAAAATAGTAGCTAAGGCATTAAATAGTCCTACTACTGAAGATAGAATTAGAAAACAATTACAAAAAACAAATGATACAGTATATAGAGTTAAAGATATTACTGTAGATATGGATGAAGAGTTATTTATTCCAATTAAGGAACTTAATGAAATTAGGAGAGAAATTTTAGATAAACTTACTGAATTAAGGACAAAAGTTAAGGAAAAAAGGATTTGTGATGTAAATTTTTCAAAACTTGATGTAGAAGTTTTACCAGCTAAATCTATATTGGTTAATGATCTAGCTAACTTTTTAAAAGCAATAGATGATAAATATGATAGAATATATGTGACAAAAAAAGACATTTATGATAAATATAAGAATAAGTATCCGAATATATATTATAGTGGAAGGCGTAATTTATTAAATGTTTGTTTTTATGAAAAGAATTTGATTCATGATATTTGTTTAAGTAAAACTAAGAATGATATTTGTGATTATACCTTTAATGTTTTTAATAGATATACAGTTTATTATTTACATAAAATGGGTTATAAATGTGTAACTTTATCTTTAGAACTTACTTATGAGGATATTAAATTATTACAAAAGGAATTTGTTGCAACATTTGGTTTCAAGCCAAATCTTGAAGTCTTTGCTTTAGGTAGAGCAGAACTTATGATTATAAAGGGAGATTTATTGAAGTGTAGAGATACTAGTTTCTTAATAGACAGTAAAAATAGAAGATTTCCAGTATTTTATGATGGCGTCTATACTCATGTTTATAACTATTTAAAAAGAAATAAACTTGACTTTTATGAACATAATCTAGATGAAGTTAGTTTAAGAGTTGATACGACATTTATGTAAAGAATAAAAATTATAATATCTAAAAATAAAAAAATGTGTTAAACTAATTATAGATATGCGAATGGTGGTGAGTATTAATGACAAATAGTAATAAGAAAATAGTTAAGAATTATTTCATTTTGGCCTTGATATTTTTAGCTGTTGTTTTACTTGTGTGGTATATTTGTAAATGGTATACGGTTTGTAATGATTACAAAAAAGAAATTCCGGTTATTAGAGGAACTCTTAATTATGAAATAACAGAAAGTGACTTTGAACATTATATTTTAGAAAATCCTAGTAGTGTTGTTTATATGTGTACAGCGAGTGAAGAAAAATGTAGAAATTTTGAAAAAGACTTTAAAAAGATAGTTGTTGCGAAAAATTTACAAGATAGTATTATTTATTTAAATTTAAGTAATACAGATATTGATAGTTTTGTAAAAGATTTTAACAATAAATATAATTATAAGATAAAACTTACAAAGAATTATCCTTTATTAGTAGAATTTACAGATGGAAAAGTAACTGGACTTGTACAAGGAGAGGATGGTAATAGTTTATCTATTTCAAAAATGAAACAATTTATAGAAATACATAAGATAGGAAAGACTAATTAGTCTTTTTCTTTTAGAGGAGGTAGTTATGAATAATATAGTTTTATTTGAACCAGAAATTCCACAAAATACGGGGAATATTATGAGAACTTGTGTTGCGACAGATACAACACTTCATTTGATCAAACCATTAGGTTTTGTGTTAGATGATGCTCATTTAAAGAGAAGTGGAGTAAATTATATTGATAAGTTAAGATATCATGTTTATGAAAATTTTGATGATTTTGTTAGTAAAAATAAGGGAGAATATTATTTCTTCACAAGATATGGTCATATGCCACATACTAGTTTTGATTATAGTAATAAAAGTAATGAAGAACTATATTTTATATTTGGAAAAGAATCTACCGGCCTTCCTAAAGAAATACTTAAAGATCATTTAGATAAATGTATGAGAATACCTATGAGCGCTAATGTAAGAGCTCTTAACTTATCTAATTGTTGTGCTATTGTGATATATGAGGCCTTAAGGCAACAAAATTATAATAATCTTTTAAGAGATGAACCACATAAGGGTGTTGATTATTTAGAAAGAGAAGATTAATAGATAAAAAATAATGCTTAAAATGTTTGAGCGTTATTTTTTCTTTTAAATAAATTTACATCGATTTGTATACATGCTATAATTACTGTAAAGATAAGAAATGGGGAAGAAAAATGGTATTTAGAAAACCGTATGCATTTTTAATTAAAAATTTTAAGAAAATACATATATTAATGCTTATACTATGGGGATTTGTTTACTATAAAATATATAATTTAAGGTCATTTGTCAAAGAATTCGTATCATTTGGGACATATAATGAAAATTTAGAGGGTATTTCTACTAAAGTGACAGCATCACTTTTTGTTGCGGCAATATTTTTAATATTAATTAGTATTGCCTTATTGTTTTTACTTAGACATAAGAAAAAACCATGGAAATTATATTTAGTAATAATAGTTGAATATATTTTAATGATTTATGATTGTGCTTCTTTGTTGTCATTTTTTAATAGTTATACAAACGATAACCTAATATCAGAGGTCTTTATATATCGAGATATTTTAAATATAGTAAATATTATACAATATTTTGTACTAATAATATTATTAATGCGTATTACAGGGCTAGATTTAAAAAAATTTAGTTTTAATACAGATCAAGAATTTTTAGAACTTAGTAGTCAAGATAGAGAAGAATTTGAAGTAAATATTGAAATTGATAAACATTCATTTATTAGAAAGTACAATTCTTTAAAGAGAAACATAAATTACTTTTATCAAGAACATAAATTTTTATGCAATGTAGCCATTGTTTTAATAGTTGTTAGTTTAGTAGGTTATAATTATTATCATTTTGGAATTAAAAATAAGAGTTACAAAGAAGGAGAAACTTTTTCTACTGGTATTTATAGTATTAAAATAAATAATGCTTATGTTACTGATAAAGATACGATGGGTAATTTAATAGAGAAAAATAATAAATTTGTAATTATTGATGTAACAATGAAAAACAATTCACATGAAAAAATAGAACCAAATTTTAGCAGATTTCATTTAATGAATAAAAATATTAATAGAGTAAATACCATTTATTATGATAATTCATTTACTGATATGGGAAAAAGTGTTGCGGTAGATAATGAAATTAGTGGTGGTGAAGAAAAGAGATTTATTTTGGTTTATAAGGTTTCTAATAAACTTGATAACAAATATTTCACTTTATATTATCAAGAATATCAAGGAGTTAATAAAACATATTTAAGGAAGATAAAACTTAATATAAATGATGTTACTAAAATAAAAGATGTTAAGAATTATAATATGGGTGAACAAATTAAATTTAAGTTCTTATCTAATACTACTAAAGAAATAACATTAGAAGAATATAAGATTGGTCTTAGCGATGGATATTATAAATATATGTGTGATTCTAATGGTAATTGTGGCGTTACACTAAAAGAAATACAAACTGAAAATGGTTATCAAATATTAAAAATTTCATTTGCTTCATCTGATTTTGAAGGGGAAGAATTTATTGACTTTTCATCTAAATATGGTAGAATAAAATATGTAGATAATAATGGAAAAGTAGGATATTCTAAGATGATAGATTTGATTGATACTGATTATGAAGGTAAGGAAATATTCTTAAAGGTATCTAATGATTTATTAAATGCTAATAAAATTGATTTAGAATATATATTAAGAAATAAAGAATATATAGTAAAAATAAAATAGGAGATAATTATGAAAAAGGGTAAAGTAAAAAGAAATGTTACACTAATTATAGTAATTGCGGTTATTTTGTTTGTGGTATGGTTTTTAATAGTTTATCCATTAATAGACTTTAATAAGAAAGAAGAAAGTGTACTTGATGCTTCTAAGAAATATTATGAAAAAAATATTAATTTACTTCCAGAAGAAGAAAGTATGAGTACAGTAAAATTAAGAACTCTATTGGAACAAAAATATGTTGGTACTATTAAGAGTACTTATGGATCAGAATATTGTGATGTGGATAGTTCTTGGGTTAAAGTAAAAAGAAAAAGTGGTAAATATAGTTATTATGTATATTTAGATTGTGGTAAAATGAAGTCTTCTATTGATCATGAAGGACCTGATATAAAATTAAAGGGTGAAAGTACTATTGAGATAGAAAAAGGCAGTACTTATAATGATCAAGGAATAGAAAGTATTATTGATAATACTGATGGTAAAATGGATACTAGTAAAGTAACAGTAGATGGTAGTGTTAATACTAAAAAGATTGGTACTTATACTATAACCTATACTGTTGTTGATTCATTTGAAAACAAGAGTACAGTTAAAAGAGTAGTTAAAGTTATTCAGACATTAAATAAAGTAGTAAGCAGTGATACTGATAAAGATAACCTTTACAAAGGTAATGTTAATAATAATTATATCGAGTTTTCTAATATGTTATTTAGAATAGTTGGATTAAATAGTGATGATAGTGTTAAACTTATTAGTGCTGAGGCCGTTGGTACAGTTAACTATGATGACATTAATACTTGGTTAAATGATTACTATTATGAACACTTAACTAGTAAAGCAAAAAAATATGTAGTTAAGGGTAGTTATTGTAATTCTACTATCAAAGAAAGTGATGTTGGAAATGTTAAAACATGTAAAGCGGGTAAAAAACTAAATGTAGGATTACTTTCTGTAAGTGATTATAATAAGAGTATAAAAGACAATGATTCTTATTTATATCCAAATACTATAGCTTGGACTAGTGATCAAAAGGATAAAAATGAAGCTTGGACAACTAAAGATCTATATTTAAATAGTGAAAAAGCTAAAAATATGGCTTTTAATAAAAAATATAATTTTACTTTATATCCAGTTATTAATATAAAGAAAGATATTAAATTAACTAGTGGTGATGGTACAAAAGCTTCTCCTTACAAATTTGAAAGTGAAAAAGTAGGACAACCTGGGGATAAAATTAATACAAGATATACTGGCGAATATGTTTCTTATGGTAATGTTATTTATAGAATTATAGATGGTAATTTAGATGGCAGTGCAAAAGTAATAAGCACATCTGTTGTTTCTGATAATTCAGTTGGTTATTCTGATACCAATAAGAGCAAGATTTACAATCCTACTAAAAAGGGTAATGTTGGTTATTATATTGAAAATGAATTAAGTAAGAGTATAAAAAAAGATATCTTTATAAAAAAAGAAATAGAAGTACCTATTTATGATAAATTGGCAACTTATTCTGGTAAGAAAAATGTGAAGAAATATAAAGTTTCATTAGCAGCACCAGATATGTATGAAATGTTTAGTGGAGTTAACAGTGATACTACATCACAATATTGGTTAAGAAACTCTTCTAAAGAACAATTTAGAAAATATTTAGTCTCTAATACTAATATAATTTATTACAATCAGGTTCTTGATACTATGCAAGCTGGAGTAAGGGTTGTCGGATATATTAATAAAGATGCTACTATACTTTCTGGTAAAGGAACTTATAGTAATCCTTATATTTTGGAAAAGTAGGTGGTGTTGAAGTATGAAAAAGAAAAAAAAGCAAGTATTAGTTGCAGCTATATTGTTAATAACATTATTGATTATAGGTTTAATTATATCCTTTACTAATATGTTTAAATCATCCTATAAAGTAAGTGATAGAACACTTAAAGTTAGGGAAAAAAGTAGTGAAGGATATCCCGTTATGGGATGGGTAAGAGTCCAAGGAACTAATATTGACTATCCTGTTTTATATGCTCAAGATAGTAATTATAGTTTAAATGATGTAGATATTTCATTCGCATGGACAAACAGTAGCAGTACTACTTTAAATGATAGAGTTATTCTACATGGACACAACATTAGAAACGTTTCTAGTAAACCATTATTAAATGAAAAAGAATTTAATGATTTTGAACATTTACCTAGTTTTCTATATTATAGTTTTGTAAAACAAAATAAATATATTCAATATACAATTAATAATAAAAATTATTTATATAAGTTATATGCGGTTAGTATGATGGATGAAAGTGAATTCTATTATGATGAGAATATGGATTCTAAGACTAAAAAAGCATATATAAAAGAAAGTATAGAAGATAGTTATTTCAATTTTGATATAGATGTAAATAGTAGCGATAAGTTGATTACTTTAGTTACTTGTACAAGATTTTTTGGACAAAAAGGTACAATAATTAAACTTGATGCAAGAATGGTAAGAGAAGATGAAAAAGTAAGAAACTATAAAGTATCTAAGAACGATAGCTATAAAAAAATTGAAGATACTATGAAGGGAGATGAAAATAATGAAGAAGCATAAAAATAAGGGGTTATTTTTAGTAGTTACTTTTATGTTTATGGCTTTTTCTATTTTTCATGTTAAAGATGTATTTGCAGCAGAAATAGATTATGATGCTAGAGCTAAAGAATTGTGCAAATCTAAATTGGAAAATAGAAAAGTTGAATGGGATGAAAGTAAGAAAAAACTAAGTAGTGATCAATCACAATTGACAGTCTATATCAAATCTAAAGATGGTCAACAATATACATTTGATGTTGGTGTTGATTATACTATTGGTGATACTACTACTCATCAAGATTTTACTAATCAAACAACAGATCATGAAATTACTATACCTACAAAGTATGATGGTAAAAGTAATGTTATTGTTAAAATAACTGCTACTTTAGTTTCTTCAACACAAGTAACAGATACTGATGGAGTTACTTATGATTGTAGTAGAAATTTTGTTTTAGAATCATCTTATCGTTTTGAGGATAATTCTATTGAAAAAGTAGCTAATCCTTCTTTTAATGGGATTTGTGCCAGATATAAGTCAGGTACATTAAGTAATAGTGATTTAAGATTAAATAATAATTTCAAGGAATTAACTGCTGGAGGTAAATATTCATACGCTACAGTTAGTTCTAAAACTATTAATGGACAAAGTGGAGCAAGCTTATTAAGTAATTTGTTCCCATATTGTGATAGTCAATATGTTGATAATGTTTATAGTGATAGGCAAGTATTAAATCAGTTATATCAAGCTGCTGGTATTGTTATAAATAGAGCTAATTTTCAAGAAAATGCTCTACCTAATTCAGAGAATGAGGGATTTGTAAAACTTGATCCTTCTAGAAAGATTTCTCTAACTTGTGATGCTTTTGCAGTTAATACTGAAAGTACAAGAAAATCAAATGTTAGAAAATTCTATTTTACTTCTAGTGATAAAAAGAGTATGGACTTTCATTATACTCCTAATACAACTGAAACTAAGGACGTTTGTTCTGTTGAATGTGTAGAACAAGTAACTGTAAGTTATGGTCCTCCAGTTTCAGTAAAAGCTGGACTATGCTTTGAATATGAAGTTGAAATTAGAAGTAAGGTTACATGTTCTTCAAAATTACTTACAGAGGAACCAAAAATATCTCAATACAAAGTTTGTGAACCTACTGCTTATTGTAATAATAGTGGATCATATTATTTTGATCAGGCTGGTCCAAATGAAGAATTTGATAGCTGTGTAAATAGTTGTGATGGTGGTAAATATTCACAATCATGTATAAATAGTTGTTACAATAAAGTTTATAAAAAGAAGAAGAGTTCGAAAAAGAAAACAGCATCTTTAGCTTTAAATAGTAGTTCTGTAATGAAGCTTGCTAATAGTAATCCTAGTTGGTGTAATGAAAACAATTTGGCTCAAATTGGGGATGGTGAACGTCGTGACAATGACGGCAATGTTCAGTATCCTTCAAATCAAGCAATAGGAAAAGCTAGTACTATAGCTGCAGCATATAGAAATAGTGTTTATGGAGGTTATTATTATTCAAATGGCAAGGTAACACTTGATGGTATAGAGCAACCTAATATTAGTTGGAAAACATATGATGCTAGCTTTAGTAATTCATCTACTCGTAAACTTGCAGATGGTACTGTTGTTCCTGCTTATCCTGGATGTTATTGGAATGGATATGGTAGATATTACTTCTTAAATACAACTAAAGGTATTAGAACTGTATTTAATGATAACCATATTAGAATTCATTATTATGATGGTAATGATAAACTAGGGGATTGGCTATATTTTCCTAGTAATGGATTTAAGAGTAGTAGTGCTTGTAATGATAAGTGTCATTGGGAGATTGGTACTTGTGATGGATATTTGAACTATGTTTCTCCTAATGGTACTTCAAGTGCTTATAATGCTTACTATAAAGATTTGAAAAAATATAATGAAACTCTTGAGGAATGTTCTGCGAAGGCTAAATGTAGTGAAACTACAGCTACTTATACCATGACTGCTAACAACAGTATTAATATTAAGACATGTACTGTTGATGAGGGTAAAGGTAATGATGGAAGCAATGGTTCTTGTACTACATGGGAAGAGACTAGTGATAAGAAAACTTCCATTACTACTGATAGTAAGAACAATATTATAACTAAAGAAGTTTCTGGAGTTTGTGCTTTAACTCCTACAACTGATAATGATGATTATAAAACAGTTATTAGCTTCCCTGGTAGTTATATAAATAATAAAACTGGAGATGTTGTATTTAAAGTTCCTACAGGAAAAGAAAAATATTATTCTTATAAGAAGAATCAATATTGCGTTCCTCTAAATGCTAAAGATGTTAATAAGAATTGGTATATTTGGGATCAAGTAAATAAACGCGCTGAAAGTGCTAAATCTAGTGTTAATACAACATTAACTACTGATACTACTGGAACTACTTATAATAAATATACTGATAGTAATGCAATCTATAATATAGGGGCAACTATTAAAAAGTTTGGATTCTTAGATTGGAATGTTGATGTTAGCTGTTTCTATGCTGTAAGTACTGTTTCTGATACACCTTCTGATGATGGTGATGAATGTAGAGGTACTAATTGTAAAAAGACTAGTGCCACTAACTATGATACAAAAGCTGCGGCATTAGATGAGTTGTTCCCAGCAGCAGATACAACAGATAATGCTGTTGGAACAAGTACAACTACAGAATTAAAAGAATCTGCAAAAGTTACAAAATTAAATTATACGACTAAAAGGAGTTCAGCAACTAAAGTTGCTAACTCTTCCACAAGTCGTGATGTTGGATATAATTGGAGTTGTGATTCAACTAATTTAACTAATAAAAATTATCCTGTTACACCAACTGCCTTAATTTCAAAAATTCAAAAACAGGGTGATAGTATTTATAATGATAGTACAGAAAAAGATTTCCATTTAACTATTACTAAACAAAATATCAAAAATATTCGTTCTTATAATAAAGATAAGGCTTATACTGATTTTGGTACAGATAAATATGTTAATAATGTTAATAATATATCATTTTATAAGAGTAGTTTCTTAAAAAATACAAGTTACGTTTATTCTTATTCTGGACCTAGAGTTCATTTATGTAATAATATGAAGAATGGTGAATGTGATGTATTAAGTGAATATGTTTCTTCTGAACAAGCTTGTGTTAAATTAAATAATGAAAAGGTGGGTGTAACATTATATGAATAAACCAATGTTATTAATTGGAATAATTATTATGGCTTTGATGGGATTCTTTGCTGTTAATATGGTTACATCTCAACAGACTGGTTCTGAACTTGATTATTATTTACTTAAAGATACTACAGAAGCTGCAATGAATGATGCTATTGATTATGACTTTTATAGTAATAATGGCGTAGTTAGAATGGATAAAGAAAAATTCTTAGAAAGTTTTGTTCGTCGCTTTGCTGATTCCGTTGATGGTACTCGTGATTATAATATAGATGTTTATGATTTAAACGAAACTCCACCAAAAGTAAGTGTCAAGATTTCTTCTAAGAGTAGTAGTGCTAGTAAAAATAATTCTACTGACATAACTACTAATGTAGATATGATTATAGAATCTAAAAATAAAACAGATACTTATACTACTAATTTTACTAGTAGAGACAATAATACAAGCTCTTCTTTTAAGAGCAAGTAGAATAAGAAAGAAGGGTTGAATTTATGAATAATATGAAAACTGGATTGAAAAGAGCTTTGACTAATAAAAATACAGTTACTATACTTGGTGTTATACTAGCAGTTATAGTTTTATATGTAGGTTATAATTGGAGAGTAAAATCAGCTACAAATCCTATTTCTGTTCCCTATGCAGTTAAAACAATTTCTGCTGGGACAGAAATTACAGAAGATATGGTGGGGGTAACAGATGTTCCTCCTGCTATGTTAAAGGGAGATGTAATTCGTGATAAACAAGCAGTAGTAGGAAAATATGCTATGGCTGATACAGTTATTCCTGAAGGTAGTTTATTTTATGGGAGAGCTGTTGCGGAACAGGAACAATTGCCAGCTAGTATAATTTTAAAATATCCTAAGGGTTATGTATTATACTACATGAGTGTAAATATGGAAACTACTTATAGTAATTCAATTTATCCTAATAATTATATTGATGTTTATTTAAAAGCATCTTTAAGACAAAATGATGGAAGTACTAGTAAGATTACTTTTGGTAAGTTATTAGAAAATGTAAAAGTTCTTGCAGTTAGAGATAGTAATGGTAAAAATGTATTTGCTAATGTAGATGAAAACAGTGTACCTTCTCAATTAATATTTGCTGTACCTCAAGAATATTATCTTTTACTTAAAAAGGCTGAATATTTACGAAGTTTTAATACAGAATTATTACCTGTACCAACTGCAGAAAGTCTAAAATCTAATCCAGGTGATTTAAAATTAACTAGTGATTCATTAAAACAATTTATTAATGATAATACTGTTTATGCACAATAGTATATAAATAAAAAGAATAAAGAATAAAAAAATTTAAAAGGGTAGGAAGTGAGATAGATGAATGAGACAATATTTGATAAACTAGATTTTGGTCCGTTAAAGCCTCTTCTAGATAATGATGATATTACAGATATTTCTTACTGTAATGGTGGTCAAATCTGGATTCGTTCATTAACTCAGGGTTCTATCCGTGTAGAAGTTCCAGGTTGTACCCAAGAGTTTATGGAAAAACTTGCTTTTCAGTGCTCTAATGTTATGGGTACAACCTTTAATAATGCGAAACCATTTTTGGATGCTGAAAGTAGTGAACTTCGTTTAAACTTTGTACATCAATCTATTGCTACTAATGGTATAGCGTGTGTTTTACGTAAGACACCAGCTAAAATAAGACTAAAAAAAGAAAAGTTATTAGAAGATGATTATTTTACAGCTGATATTCATGATGTCTTGATTAAATGTGTCGAAGGACATTGTAATATTATTGTATGTGGTGAAACTGGTTCTGGTAAAACAGAGTTTGTAAAATATTTAGCCAGTCATACCAAAGATAATGAAAAAATTATTACAATTGAAGATACGCTAGAGCTTCATTTGGATAAAATTTTTCCTCATAGAGATATTGTTGCTATGAAAACAAATAATGTAGCGAGTTATTCTGATGTATTAGTTACATGTATGCGTCAAAATCCTAAGTGGATTTTACTTTCAGAAGTTCGTAGTGCTGAAGCTGTTTCTGCAGTGCGTAACTCAATATCTTCAGGACATAATATTTTGTCTACAATTCACGCTGATAAAGCTAGTGCTATTCCATATCGTCTTTATAGTTTGATGGAAACAGATTTGGATGTAGATCAGTTTTTGAACACAATTTATCGTTATATTCAATTAGGTGTTCATATTAAGGCTTATTATAGTAAGAAATATGGAAAATTTCATCGTGAAGTAGATGAAGTTACAGAGTTTTATGTAGATGAAAATAATAAATGTCAAACACATACCATTTATCGAAAAATGTTTGATAAAAATCCTATCATGGTTAAACCAAGTGCCCACTTGATTGAGTATTTGGAAAATCAAAATATTGATATTTCTTCAATTACTTCTAAACTTTCTGATAAACCTTTCGAAGAAGAATTGGAAAGTGAGAAAAAATTAGAGAAAAATGATAATAATAACAATACAGTTGAATCTAATAGTTCTAGTAATGAAGATATGAAGCAAAATGAATCAACTCCTGATGGTAATACAATTTTTCCAAGTGATATCTCAACTAATAAAGCCATAATATCTAATGAAATTAAGAAAGATAATGATACTTTACCTTTGCAAACTAATTTGTCATCTATAATGCCAAATTTACAGAGCAATGAGGTGAAAAGTTCAACACCTAACTTAGAGAATTCTAATAATATAGATAGCCCATTACAAAGTTCTGATGCTACTAAAGATTTTTCATTTACTGGTAAGGATTTATTTACAAATAATCAAAGCCAACAAGTTGTTGAACCTAAAATAGATAATTCTATAAATCAAATGATGGGACAACAAAATAATGTTAACTTAGATATGAATAATATTTTTGATGGAATGGAAAAAGAGGAACAACAAGCTCCTCAAAAGCCAGAAAATCAACCCCCTGGGGTAATTAATACTATAGATATAAATTCATTATTAAATGATTCTAATGTATAGAAAGGAGTAAAATTATGGAATTAATTATTTTATTAGCAATAGCAATCTTAATTATGTTATATAGAAATTATGAAGGTCAAAATGTAGGTAGATTTATAAATGATCAAGTTACGGTTTTATATGACAAATTTGCTCCTTATTCATTTAAAAAAGTTCGTGAGAAAACAAAAGAGTTAGGTCAAGAACTTAGTCCAAGACAATACATTATGCAGGCAGTTTTTTTAGGAGCCTTTGCAGGAGTTATTTCTTATTTATATTTTTATAATTTAGTTGTTAGTATTATTTATGTTTTAGGAGCTGTAGCACTTGTTCCATATTTATCATTCTTACGTTGTAAAAGAATATATAGTGAATTCATTTTTGAACAAATTCAGGTATATACAAGTAACACTATTATGGAATTTGCAACAACACAATCATTTGTAAAATCCCTTGAAGGTGTTAGGGAATCAGGTCTTTTAGATGATCCAGTTGCGGGTGATGTTGATAGAGTTATTGAACTTGCCTATCAAAATGGTAGTATCGATGAATCTGTAAGTTATTTCAATAATTTATACCCATATTATATAGTAAAAAACATGCATCAATTATTCTTACAAATTACAAAAGAGGGTGCTCAAAATAGTCAAGATAGTTTGGAGCAGATGCAATTAGATATCGATACTCTTGTAGAAGGTGTTTATAGAGATAGAATAGATAGACAAAACTTCCATAAAAAATTCTTACAATTTGGTATGATGTTATATGTTTTGGTACTATTAGTACAATATTTATTAGGAAAAGAATCATATATTATTATGTTGCAAAGATGGTATGTTAGATTATTACTCCATGGAATACTAATTATTAATACTTATTTCCTTATAAAAGGAGAAAAATATTATAATGAGAATGTAGGTGCTGAATAATGGCTGGAATGGAAATATTTTTTGTTATACTGATAATAATCGGAATATTAGTATATAATAAGACTATTGATTTTAAAAGGTTTATGATTGATAATTCACAGGTATTTGATTTATTAAAAGAGGATAACTATGAATTTCTATTATATGCAAAGTATGGAGATAGAGTAGATGTTGATACTTTGTTTCAAAAAAGAATTACTAATGCTGTTTTAGTCGCATGTATCTTTATGATTTTATTTATGGGAGACTTTAACGCATTAAATTTTGTTATTTGTGTAGTTGTTTTTTATGGTATGTTTAAACTTCCATATATACAATTAAATAATTTTTATAAGGCTCATTTGCATGAAATTGATCTTATGTTGCCATACTATTTAAAGGGATTAGAAATTTTGGTACAGCATTATACTGTTCCTGTTGCATTAGGAAAGAGTATTGATGATGCACCAGATGTTTTTAAACCTGGATTAAAGAAAATGATAGAAAAAATTAATGCAGGTGATGCATCTGTTGATCCTTATATGGAATTTGCAAATACTTATCCGGTTAGAGATTCAATGCGAATGATGAGACTTTTATATCGTTTAGGAATCGGTTCTCAAGAGAGAAAACAGGATAGATTAATGATGTTTTCGAGAAGTGTTTCTAGTCTTCAGAATAAAGCCCGCGAGGTTAAGTATAAAGAAAGATTAGGAAAGATGGAAGGACAAACTATGACAATGCTTGTAACGACAGGTATTGGAGTTATGATAATACTACTTATAGCTATGATGAGTATGTTTGGGGCGTAGGTGTCAACGTATAAAAAATATATTGAAAAATAATAATTAGTGTACTATAATTTTTGTAGAGACTAGGGAGGAGGATTCTTATATGAAAGAAGCGTCAGGAGAATTAAATATGACTGTTGTAACAATTATTGCAATAGCAGCAATAGCAGCCTTTTTTACAGCTGTTATTTGGCCTAATATTAGAAATAGTCTTAATAATCAGTGGAATACTGTTAATAAAACTATTGAGTAGTTTATTTGTTGTGAAAGGTGGTGTTAAAATATGAAGGATTCTTTTGGGAGTGTTTTTAATTTAACACTGCTTTTTGCTTTTATTTTGGTTGTTTCAGGGTTTGTTTTATTTGGAGTTAATTATTATAAGGCATTTCAGGTAAAAAACAATTTACTTACCTTAATAGAGAAGTATGAAGGTAATGTTAATAATGATAAATTTAAAGAGAAAGTAGAAAGTCTTGTTAATAGAGTGGGTTATCATCCTGGACAGTCAGCAATAGATTCTTTACAAAACAAAAGCGAAAATTATTGGACTTGTATTGATGAAGAAGGTTGGTGCTACAGCTATATTAATAAATCAAAATGGAAAGATGGACAAGAGACTAGATACTATGATGTAGTTACTTTTGTTAGTACTGATATTCCATTAGTTAATAGGATAATGGGAGCCTTTAAATTTTTTCAAGTTACGGGAAGAACTAAACCAATTATTATTAGAAAATAGTAGAGTGGTGATTATTTATGAAAGATTCAATAGGAGCAATTCCTTCATTAGCTTTAGTCTTTATGTTTATAATTATAATTAGTGGATATTTGGCATTTTCTGTTAATTATAGTAAGGCTTTTAAGATGAAAAGTAAAATTATTGATGTTTTACAGGAAGAAGAAAATTTAACAAGTAATAGAGCCAAAAATTCTATTAGAGAAGAAATTACAAGTTATTCACAATTAATTGGATATTCCGCTTCTACTAATTTTACAGCTAAAGAATGTAATCGTAGTGAAGGTTGGAATAATGATTTAGGTGAAGGTTGGTGTTATAAGATAGTAGATGAAAACGCTACTTCTATGGATATGAGATATATAAAAGTAAAAACTTTTGTATCAATTGATGTTCCAATAATTAATAGAGTTTTACCTAATTTAAGATTCTTTATGTTGGAAGGTTCAACTAAAACGACTAAGAAATTGAATGATTAAGCAGGTGGTTTAATGAATGTAATAATTGCAAATGAAAGACAAAATGAATTGTCTAATTTAGATATAGATATAATTAAAAGTATGACAGGATGTTTTGATGCTCAAGAAATTGTGTCTATATTTAAAAATTTTTACTTTAATAAGATGGTATTGGATGCTACTGCTATTAAAGATTATATTAATACATCAAACATAGAAAAAATTGTTCAGGCCTTAGATCCTAATAAAATAATTTTATTATTACCAAAAATAGCTGAAGTTTCTTCACAAAGTTATCTAGCAAGACTTGTTGATATGGGATTATATAATTTTACTAATAACATTGCAGGAGTTAAATATTTAATTACCCATACCAATACACGTGAGGATGTAGCACAAGTTGAACAGGTAAAAGAGTTAACGGAAACGGTACAAGAAAAGGTGAAAAGTGGATGTAGAGTTATGGGTATAAAGAATGTAACGGATCACGCAGGGTCTACTACATTAATATATATGTTAAAAAGAGAACTAGAAAGAATTTATGGAGAAACAGTTTATGCCATTGAAGTGAATAAACATGATTTACAATACTTCAATGTTAGAAATACAATTAGTACTACAAGAGATAATTTAACATCAACTATAAATAAATTGACTACTGCCTCAGTTATACTAGTTGATTTAAATGAATGTGAAGATGATTCATCTTGTGGTGATGTATTATATTTGATTGAGCCTAGTTCAATTAGATTAAATAAACTTATGCGAACTAATAAGAATATATTTAATGAATTAAATGGTAAAAAAATTATACTGAATAAGAGTCTTTTAAATAATAAAGATATAGAGGATTTTGAGTATGAGGCTAGAACTAAGGTGTTTTACAATCTTCCTCCTTTGGATGAAAGAAGAAGAAATGAAGAAATCCTTAATTTAATTAATAATGTTGGACTTAGTAATATAAATGATACTAATAGTAAAAAAAGTAGTGGTAAAATTTTAGGATTATTTAGATTTTAAAGGCTTAATTTATATTTGGAATAGTTGACAAAGATAGAAAAATTATGTATCATATTGTTAACGAAAGGAGTTAGTAAAAATGTCTAGTTTATTCGAGTTAGCTGTAAAAACTAATCTTAATGATAGTTGTGGAGGTTTACTTCCAATTTTTAAAGTTATAAGACAAGGAATTTTCCCTATAATTTGGATTGGTATTCCAATTGTGTTAATTTTAATGGGAACTATTGATTTGGGTAAAGCTGTTTTAGCAAGTGATGATAAAGAAATTAAAGCAGCACAAGGTAGATTATTTAAGAGAGTATTATATGCTGCAGTTATATTCTTCATGGCTACAATTGTAAGTCTAGTTATGAATGTTATTGGTAAGGCAGGTACTGACGCTGTTGAAGGTAATAACGATTGGACCAGTTGTTGGGCAGCCGCAGCTAAATAATAATTATTTCGTGATAGCAATTTTCATTGCTATTTTTTTTTATATTTGATATACTGAAGATGGTTTAATGTTTTGGAGTGATACTATGTTAAATAAATTAAAAAAAATATTATTATGTACTATTGTTTTTCTAATTACATTAGTTTCTTTTACTGATGTTTATGCTAGTGAAACTAAGGATTTTAATTATGGAAAGATAGATAGTTATGTGTATACACTTGCTCATAGTAGTGGTGGAGGACATAATACTGCACGTAATGATAATAATCAAAACAATAACAATTGTGAATATGTTTTTGGTGATCCTAATGATGATAGTACTATTGCATGGATGCTTCAAAAATTTCTTAATTATGCTAAAATTATAGGCCCATTACTTGTTATAGTTTTAAGTGGCTTTGATTTTGCTAAGAATGCATTATCACCTGATGCTGATAATATGAAAAAAATTAGTAAAAAGTTAGTTACAAGACTGATATGTGCAGTAGGATTATATTTTGTTCCTTTACTTACTAGTTTTATTCTTAATTTAATAAACAATACATCTGGTGATCAAGCTTGTGGAATTCAATAGGAAAAGAGGTGGATAGTGTATGTCAGATTTAGATAGACAGGGTTGGTTTTCTGATGCTATACGTGGTTTATTTGCTAAGTTGGATAGTTTTGTATATTCACTAATTTCAGGACTCTATCAAATATTTTATTATGTTGCAACTGCTACTATTATTGAAGGAGAAACAGTTAGAAATTTTTACAGTAGAGTTCAGTTGATACTAGGCGTTATTATCATGTTTAAAGTGGCTATTTCTTTATTTAATGGTATTATGAATCCAGATAGTTTAAATGATAACAAAAATGGCTTTTCTTCTATTATAAAGCGAATTGTAATGGTACTTATAATGCTTGTTTTAATGGTACCGCTAAATATTCCTAATGTTGGTAGCGAAGATTCTTATGATAATAATAGTCAAGAGTCTTGGAATGCTAGAATGAATAATAATGGTATATTATTTGGAACTTTATTTGAAATTCAATCTAGACTTTTATCACAAAATACTATTTCTAAATTAATTCTTGGCGATAATGATAATGATGAAGAATATTCCCTTGATGACTCATATAGTGGTTATCAATTATCAAGTATTATTTTAAAGAGTTTTGTTACTCCTAATGTATTAGTTGATGGACTTGATCCTGAAGATGACAAGAATAGAGTGTGTTCTGCCGATGCTTTATCTAGTCAGTATGATGATGACAGTTATGCCGATATATATGATCAATATGAATCTACTATGATTCCATCTAATGTTTTAAGTATGGTTAATGTTAGTTGTAGTCCTGAGGAAAGTATTGGACAAAAAATTGGAACTGTTTTGGGTACAATAGCTGGTGGAGCTGGTGGTGCAGTTATCGGTGGTCCTATTGGACTTTTAATTGGTGCATTTGGAGCAAACGCTGCAGCTGATGCTATAGTTGATTATCAAAATGGAGCTTATTATGCTTTTAGTTATTCTTATATTTTTTCAACATTAATAGGTGTGCTGGTTGTTATTTTATTGGTAAGTTTTACAGTTGATGCTGCAATCAGGGTGTTTAAATTAGCAATTTTAAAATTAATAGCCCCTGTACCAATTTTAAGTTATATTGATCCAAAAACAGAAAGTACTTTTCAAAATTGGTTGAAGATGATAGGTACCACCTTTGCTGATTTATTTATTAGGTTAGGTATTTTAAATTTGATTGTGTTCTTTATTAAGGAATTGGATAGTAATGGTTTTGGATTGCATCTTGATGATGCTACTGGTATTGTGCCTATTTTTGCTAAATTATTCATTATTTTGGGCTTATTAATGTTTGCTAAAGAGGCTCCCAAATTTATTACAGATGCGCTTGGTATTAAAGATGGGGGTAAATTGAAATTGTTTGGTGGTATGTCAAGGCTTGGCGGTTTAGGTGCAACTGCAGCAGCAGGAATTTCTTCGTTTAGAAGTGGAATGGCAGCTAGTAGAGATGCTGATAGGAAAAACAATAATAATGATATGTCTCTTGGAAATAGAATTAAGCATGTTGGGTCAGGGCTTGCTGCGGCGGTTTCTGGTGCTCGTATGGCCGGCTCTGCTTACAGTAAGGCAGAAAATAATAGGTGGCGGAGTTCTCTTGATCAAGTGAATAGAGCTAACGCTATGCGTCGTGCCAATGGTGCAGCAGGTGGAACTTGGTGGGGTGCTGAAAAGGCCCAACTTGCCCAAGATTTTACGGGAGATTCAGAATACGATCGTACAAAACGAGAAATTAAGATGTTTAAAGAAAGAGGATCTGAGCTTAATAAATCAAAGGCAGCATTCGATCGAAAAAAGAGTTTACTTTCAGCTATGCAGGGTGTTGGTAAAGGTGTAATTAGTTCGGCTTCTGACGAGGTACAAAAGAAGGGTGCTTATTTTGACTTGACAAGTAAGAGTTATCAAGCGATTGATTCCGATGGTAATAAATTTAGCATTAGTGGAATGACCGGTGATTTAAAAGGAATAAAGAGTGCTTTATCAGTAGGTGAAAGCACTGGTGTTTATAAGTATGGTGGATATGAGTTTGACGCTGCTACTCTTAATAAAATGTACGCTGATGCCTTAGATAATGCCGTTGATAGTTATGTAAGCGGTAATGCTAAAATGGGTGATGGTGTAACAGCTTTGAATCAAAGTGCTACATTTAAGGCTCAATTAACTAACGCTATGTCAGATTATAAAGAGGCAGGCTATAATCTTAATATTGATAGTCTTCGTTCTGATTTAAAAGGTGTTAACGATTCAATTGGTGCTCAAATTGAAGCTCAAAATGTTCAAATTAATAGATTAGAGCAACAAATTTATAATAATACTTTAATGCAACAAGATTCTGAAGCTAAACTAGAAAGTTTATCTGCTGATATGCGTGGTACAGATGGTTCTAGAGGTGGAAAATAAAAGGGAGTGTGATATAAGTGAATACTTATTTAATACCTGCTAATACAAAGCAAGGGGAATTAATATTTGGTATATTTAGACCAATTGATTTGATATTACTTGCAAGTGGAATTTCAGTTACTTTGATTATGATGTTAATATTTTCTCTTAGTTCTGTTAGTTCGGCTTTGTTAGTTTTAGCTCCTGCACTGATATGTGCAGGTCTGGTTTTACCAGTTCCGCATTATCATAATGTATTAGTAGTTATCACAGAATGTTTTATATTCTTGACATCTCGTCAAAAATATATTTGGAAAGGTTGGTGTGCAATTAGCGATGAGAAAAAGCAAAGGTAATGGTAGTCCCTATACAGAAGATTGGTTGCCAATAAGAGATATACAAAATGGTATGATTTTAACTACAACAAAACAATTTGTAACAGGAGTTAAAATTACACCAAGAAATATTTTTATACTAGATAATGATATGCAGAATCATGTACTAATTAGTTTGAAAAACTTTTATAATATGCTGGATTTTGAATTTTGGTTAGTAGTTTCAGATAGACCTGTTGATATATCTGTTTATATGTCACAGTTGCAATTGCTATACAATAAAGCACAGTCTCCAGCAATACGTAAATTAATAGATCAAGATATAGAAAAAGGTAAATCATTTATAAACAATAATGTTGTTGATACAGAGTATTACTTATTATTTAAAGAAAAAGATATAAATGAGGCACAGAAAAAAATTAGATTGATGATTAATGGTTTGGCAAGTTGTGGTTTAAATGCATCTCAAACTACTAATGATGATTTAAGAGTAGTTTTAAATAATTTCCTTAATGGGGGAAGAGATACTGGATTTGGAGTGGTGATGCCTGCATGAGTAGAGGAATAAGAAGTCAGCTTGCTCCTAAGAGTTTGGAGTTCAAGGCTAGTGAATTTTATATTAGTGATAAGTATGCAACGATACTTAGTGTTATATCTTATCCAGGGGCTATTATGCCTGGTTATTTATCAACACTTACTAACATTCCAGGAATTAAAGTTGTTGTAAAACATATTCCTGTACCATTTTCTGTAATGTCTAAGATGTTAAATAAACAAATTGTTGAGTTAGAAGATCGTTATAAGAATGAAAAAGATGTTACTTATAGGGAAAAGATTCGTCAAGAGATGGATAATCTTCAATATTTTACTTCTATGTTAGCAGCTAGTCAGGCACGTATTTTTGATTTTCAAATGCATGTTATGATAACAGCTGATACTAAAGAAAATTTGGAACTAATGAAGACCAATGTTAGAAACTATTTGGATGCTATGGAACTTAGAGCTGTTGCGCTTCGCTTTGAGCAAGAAAAAGTTTTAAAATCTATTCTTCCCATATTTCCGAAGCAAGATATAGAAGAGCGTATTGGTACGCCGATGCCTTCTCAAACAATTGCTGCTATGTATCCATTTATATTTGACAGTATAAAAGATCCAGGTTTATCAACTTTACTGGGTGTTGATTTTTCAGGTGGAGTAATCCTATTTAATCAGTTTTTATATCAAGTGCGTAAAGAAACTAATAGAAATAATGCTAATATGATTATTTTAGGTACTTCTGGTTCTGGTAAGTCTACAGCGGCTAAGTTACTTCTTAGAACTCATATTAGAAATGGATGTCAAATTGTTGCGATTGATCCAGAAAACGAATTACATGATATAACAAGAGCAATGGGTGGAGATACAATTGAGATTGGTAAAGGTGGAGAATTTGGTTTAATTAATCCACTTGAAGTTGTAGTTGATGCCGATGAAGAGGAAATAAAACAGGGTTTAGGTTATACAGTTTTAACTCGTACTTTACAAACTTTGAAAGCCTTTATGAAATATTATGACCCATCTATTCAAGAAGATGTTTTAACAATGTTTAGTGAGGTTGTTCAGGATACTTATAGACGTTTTGGTATTGATTATAATACGGATTTTTCTAAATTTACATCTGCTGATTATCCTACTTTTACGGATGTTTATGCAACAGTAAAAGGACGTTTGATGTCTATGACTGAGCAAACTCAAGAAAAAGATATTTTGGAAAGATTAGAGTTAAAATTAAGACCAATTACAAAAGAGTTAAAATTCTATTTTGATGGTCATACTACTATTACCTCTAAGAGTGATTTTATGGTGTTTAATATTAGAGAGTTAATGAATAGTGATTCTAATGTTAGAAATGCTTTGTTCTTTAATATTTTAAAATATGCTTGGGGATTATGTTTAAATCCTAATATTAATACTATTTTGATGGTGGATGAGGCACATGTTTTATTAGGAGATAAAAATGCCTTAGGAGCTGATTTCTTAGCGCAAATTCAAAGACGTGCTCGTAAATATAATACAGGGGCTATTATAATAACACAACAACCAAGTGATTTCTCGGATCCTTCTGTTATTACTCAAGGAAAAGCTATTTTTGATAATGCTGCTTATTATCTAGTCATGGGATTAAAGAAACAAGCTGTTGATGATTTAGGTAAATTAATAGATTTAAATGATAGTGAAAAGGAGGGAATTAAACAATTCTCTCAAGGAGAAGCATTGTTTGTTTGTGGTAATAGAAGAATGCAAATTAATGTAGCTGTTACTAAAGATGAACTTGATTCGTTTGGTAGTGGAGGAGGATATTAATTTTTAATATCCTTTGATGTATATTAGGAAGTAGGTGAGGTAATGGACAATAATCAACATATGAGTAAAAAAGAGCAGGAACAACAATCAACTGAAAAACTCGGACAAACAGTAGCTAGGGGGGCCTTTGATTATGCTACTGGTGGACAATGGGAAAAAGTTCGTAATGCTCCAGTGGTAGGTAAAATTGCTCAGAAGGCAGAAGATAAAACCGCTAAAAAATTTGCCAAAAGTCCTGGTGGTAAAGAAACAAAAAAGCTTGCTAAAAAGTTGGATGATGCTGGAGTAGTTGATGGTGTAAATAAGGGTCTAAATGCTTTTGGTGGTTCTAAAGCAAAATCTTCACCTAGCTCTAATCCTAATAGAGCTAATAATGCGTTCCCTAATCATTCAAGTGTAGACAATAATTCTAACATACCCAGAAAAAATTTTGCTAAAAATGGATTAACTGATGAAGGACAAGAAATTCCGGGTCTTGATAATAAAGAAGGGTCCATGCGAAAAAGTTTTGATGATATTCAAAAAAGACGAGAAAGTTCCAATAGTTCTGATTATTCTGAAAAATCTTCAAAGAGAAAAAAAATCTTTAACAATCCGTTTAAAAATGACAATGACCAAAATGTAATTATTTCGGCTGAGGTTATATCTTTAATGAAAAAAACCATATTACCTTTTGTAGGAATAGTAATTTTTTTGATTATTTTATTGGGAGCTGCAGACACATTTAATAAAGATAATGATTTAAGTGCTGTTGATGATGATATAGAAGAGGGCGAAAAGGGTTCTACTTCATATTATGCTAATAATAATCCTAAACTTCAAAAGTTTTATGATAATGTTATTTCGACAAAAGATTCATACAGTGAGGATGGTAAATCAATAAATGCTATGTATATTACCGCCACATTTCATATTTTGCGTGAATATAATACTGATGTTACTTTGGAAGATATGACACAGAGTGAAATTAATAAATTAGCCGATGGTATGCTTGGCGGAAGTACTGTTTATAGTGAAGATACATATAGAAAGTTTCTAACAGATGAATATTTTCCTCAGTATATTTCAGATGCAAGAGTAGATGGAGCTGTGGATCGTGTTTTTGAATATATTGAGCAGTATATGAATCGAGTACATCCTAAAACAAGTGGGTGTTCAACTGTTACTGGTGGGAGTTGTCAATATTCATTAAAAGGTGTACATGGGTATAATTCTGATTCTTTAACTATCTCTAATTTACAAGTAAGACTTATGAGTTCTTCCTTTTGTGGCGGAACTGATGGTAGGGCTCTTGATGAAGATTTAGTTCCTTTTGAAAATTATGTACTTGGTGTTACCTATGGAGAAATAGGACAAGCTTTTAATACTGAAACTGAAAAGGTACATATGATTGCGGCTCGTAGTTTTGCTTTAGCTCGTCCTACTGTTATGGGAAATTCTTCAGGTGTTAAATATGTTACTAGTGGTGGACAAACTGTGTTGCAACTTAGATCTTGTGTTGCAGATCAGGTTTACTGTAATACAGAATTAGGATGTTCTAAAGATGTTGCTGCTGGTAATCAATATGGAATTGTCTATAGTGGAGCAAATACTCATGCAAATACATATAAAGAACCATTATCAAATTATCCTAATTCTACTTTAAAAAGTTCTTGGCAAGAAACACTTGGTATGGTTGGACTTGATAAAGATGGAAAAGTTGTAGAAATGGGATATGCTGTAGGAAATGGAAATAAAGATGATTGGGTTTGGAAAAGATGGGCCGAATCAGGAATGGATTATGTCCAAATTATTTTAAGAGCTTATCCTGAAGTAACTGAAATAAAAAAGATGAATTGTTCTTCAACTAGTGAAGTTACTGATAGTGCATTTGTACAAGTGGCTGCAAGAATATGGAAGCAAATTGCTAATGATGGCTATCAATATACTAGTGGTTCTGTTGCTATACCACCAAGTGATAAAAAGATCAATTGTAGTGCTTTTGTAAATTGGGTTCTATATGAATATGGATTTAAAGATGAATTTGGTAGTAATACTTATGATACGGTTTCATTTGTTAGTACTGATTGGACGACAAAAATGGGATGGCAAGAGGTTAGTGTGGCAGCTAGCGAAGATGTTACTTCAAAACTACGAGCAGGAGATATTTTAGTTCGTGATGCTGGTGGTGGAGCTAATGGTCATATGAATATCATTGCTTCCGTAGATGATGGAAAAATCCTTGCTTATGATGCCGGTAGTGAAAGTAATTGGAATACTAGTAATGCAAAAGCTGGAAAACCAATTGATGTTACTAATTTTGCTAAAAGTGATAATCGTGCAGGAAAAATCATTAGGGTTTCTAATGTTGGTGGAAGTAGTTGTCAATCAGCTGAATCTGGTGAAGCTCTAAGCTGGAAACAATACTGTCCTGCTGCTTGGTGTAATGTTCCTCTTGGAAATAGTGGAGCAACTATTGGAGGTTATGGATGCTTTATTACATCTATTGCCATTCAGATAGCTAGAAGTGGTGCTACTACAACGTTAAGTGAATTTAATCCAGGAACGTTTGTAAGAAAATTAAATGAATATGGTTCATTCGATGGTAGTGGTAGTTTTGTTGGAGCGGCTAATATTTCAAAAATAGTTCCGACATTCTCAGAAAAATATCATGGAGTTTCTCTTACTGGAAGCGCACAAAACAAGATTAATATAATTAAAGGATATTTAGATCAAGGATTATATCCTATCATGAGAGTTAAAACTACTAATGGTCAACACTGGGTTGCTGTAGTGGGAGTAACTAATAATGATGTAATTATGGCAGATCCAGGAAGCGAAAAAACAAATGCATTTGCAACATATAGTTTAGGTGAATGTTCAACATTAAATGTTTATCAAATAGGATAAGGAGGGCTGTATGGAAGATAAGAGTACTAATGAAAAAGTAGGAATATTTATAATAGTATTTTTACTATCATTAATAGTAATAATTATAATATTATATTTACTTGGTATTTTTAACAGAAGACCAAATGAAGCTAATATTATTGTAGATGATGCTGTTATGTTTAAATACTCAAAGAAAAAATGGGTTACAGCTTCTCCTAATTCTTATTCAAATTATAATTGGGATAAGTTTAAAATTTATAGTAATAATACTTATATTGGTACAAAATCTATTTTTACTACTGATGGTAAGTGGTATGTATTTGAAAAAAATAGAGATGCGGTTAATGTACCTGGAGATAAGTTATATTTAGGTGGTAAAATTAAAACTACTCATAAAAATTTTAATCAGACTAATGTAAATACTACTGACTGGACTTATATTCATAAGGTATTGGATCATTATAAAATTTCAAGAGACATTCAAAACGATTATACTTATGCATTTAAAGTAAATTATGACTTTGATAATGATAATAAGGATGAAGTAATGTATATTGTTTCAAACTTGTTTTCTGATCATGATGTTTCATCATCATATAGTTTTATATTTGTTAATGATAATGGTAATAACAAAGTGATTTATGGTAAAATTTATGGAGAGGGAGCTAATCTTTCTGGATGTTATGCCTATTTATATGGTATTATTGAAGTAGAAGGAACAAAAGGTTCTCAAATTATTACTAAATGTAGTCATTATAGTGTTGGAAATAATGATGAATATGGATTGTATCAATTTAATAATAATAAATATCAATTATTGCTTTACAGTAAATAATTGTGTATAATATCTCACTAGAGAAAGAGGGACTTGGTATGAAGTTAAAGTTACGTATTGATTCAGATGATTTATGGATGGTAGTTGTTTTTGCAATATTCCTATTGTATGTTGTTGCTATTTTGGTAGTTAATTTATCTACTTTTGCAAGTGAAGGAAGAATTTCTGGATTTAATCCTCTTCCAGCATTTTCAAAAGAGTATATAGCATCTACTTTAGGTTTTTATTTAATAGCTATTATTGCTATTATTGCTAGTGTAAAATCATATATATTTGAGTTTGATAAGGGTTTTGGTTTAACAACTGAAAAAAAAGACAAAGGTTATTCAAGATGGTCAAAAGAAAAAGAAATTATTGAGAGTAAAAAAGTAGAAGCTGTTAATATTCATAGTAAATATTCTAAATATGCTGGTACTCCATTATTATATAAAGGTGAAAATGTTTATGTTGATAATGGTGAAAATCATACTTTAGTAATTGGTGCTACTGGATCAGGAAAAACACAGACAGTTATTTTCCCAACAGTAAAGATACTTGCTAAAAAGCGCGAATCTATGATTATTACAGACCCTAAGGGTGAAATATTTGAGGAAACAGCAAATATGCTTAAGGCTCGTGGATATAATGTTATTTTACTTAACTTCCGTGATCCACAAAATGGTAATGCTTGGAATCCAATGGATTTACCTTATAAACTATATAAAGAAGGAAATAAAGATAAAGCTATAGAGTTACTTGATGACCTTGCACTTAATATCTTATATGATGAAAATAATAAAGGTGGAGATCCATTCTGGGAAAAAACTTCAGCGGATTATTTCTCCGGAGTTGCTCTTGGACTTTTTGAAGATGCAAAACCTGATGAAATTAATATTAATAGTATTAGTTTAGCAACTAGTGTTGGAGAAGATAAATTTGGTGGTTCTACTTATATCAAAGAATATTTTCAAGGTAAAGATCCAACTAGTGCTTCTTATATTAAAGCTACTAGTACCGTAATGGCGGCTAATGAAACAAAACAAAGTATTTTATCTGTATTTAGACAAAAAATTCAATTATTTGCTTCTCGTGAAAACTTAAGTGAAATGCTTTCTCATAGTGATGTTGATTTACGTTCTATTGGTGAAAGACCTACTGTAGTTTATATTGTTATTCAAGATGAAAAGAAAACATACCATTCACTTGTTACAATTTTATTAAAACAAATTTATGAAACTTTAATTAGTGTTGCTCAAGTTCATGGTGGTGCATTACCTGTACGTACTAACTTCTTATTGGATGAGTTTGCTAATATGCCACCACTTAAAGATGTAACTACAATGATTACGGCGGCTCGTTCTAGACAAATTAGATTTACAATGATTATCCAAAACTTTGCTCAGTTAGAGCAAGTTTATGGAAAAGAACAGGCTGAAACACTTCGTGGTAACTGTGGTAACTTAATTTATCTTGTTACAACGGAACTTAAAGCTTTGGAAGAAATTAGTAAAATGTGTGGAGAAGTGAAATCGAAAAAAGATGCTAAAACGGCTTCAACTCCTTTGGTAACCGTTACAGATTTACAAAAGATGAAGGAAAATGAAGTAATAATATTAAGACTTCGTATGTCTCCATTTAAAACTAAGTTTACTCCTAACTATAAGATAGATTGGGGTGAAAAATATCCTAAAGCAAAATATCCAATTAGACAAAAAGAAGAAGTTCATGTTTTTGATATAAAACAATTTGTTAAAGATCTAAAGAAGAAAAAATTATTAGAAATGATGAATGCTGCTGATGATGGTAATGGTGATAATAAAAATTCTTTCCCTAGTAATCCTATGATGCCTGGTATACCTGGTGGAATGTTTACTCCATTTGGTGGAATGATGCCAAATAATAGCATTAATAATAGAACTAATGGTGGAAATATTCAGTCTCCTTTTGGTAGTAATGCAGCAAGACCTGCAGTTAATCCATTTGTTGATAGTGTAGATGATGATGACGATGATGGTGCTCCTGTGATGCCTTCTTCACTAAATATTGATGACTTAGTTAAAAAGATTGATAAAAAAATTGCTGAGTTAGAAGAAGAAGAAAGACTAGAGAAAGAAAAACGTGATAAAGAAGAGGCAGCTAATAAGCCTAACACTATTCCGGATGCTGCTATTCAAGATAACAATAACTCTTCAACAAATGATAAACCTGTTGCGGAAGTTAATGAAAATAAAGATATAAATAAAGATCAACAACAAATTTCACTAGATCTTGATGATGATTTAGAAGATGATGAATTTTTTGATGATTTTTTTGATAATTAATACGGAAATGAGGAGTTAAAATGATAGATCCAAAGAAAAATAATAATGATCAAATAGTGGAAGCATTAAAAGATGAAGATGACATGAAAGAAGAAATATATGCTAAAAAAAATGATGAGTTTTTGTTAAAACAAAGAATGAAAAAACTAATACTAATAATAATTATGTTTACAGTTTTTATATTAGTAATAATTTGGCTTTTATCACTAACAAGGAGTGGAAATAGAAGCTTTGCTGATGTAGAAAATATAATGTCAAAAGCTGCTGAATCATATTATGCTGATAATAAGAGTTTGCTTCCTAAAGCAGATAAAGGAACTAATGAAGTTAGTTTACAGAAATTAATTAATCTTGAATACATGAAAGAGTTGGAAAAATATAGTAGTAAGGCTACTAGTTGTAGTGGTAAGGTAGTAGTTGAAAATAATGATGATCAATATGTTTATGTACCATATTTAGATTGTGGTTCTTCATATAAAACTACTGAACTATTTAGAAAAGTTACTTCTTCATCTAATATTGTAACTAGTGATGCAGGACTTTACTCTATGAATGGAGAATATGTATTTAGAGGTGACAATGTTAATAACTATGTTAAGTTAGGTGATAACTTATGGCGTATAGTTAAGGTAGATAGTAATGATGATGTTGTCTTAATACTAGATGGAGCTTATGATATGTCTACTTACTGGGATGATAGATATAATACAGCAGAAGAATTTAATTATGGTTACAATAGTTTTAAAATTAGTCGAATGAATACTTATTTAACAAGTATTTATACAGCAGCAAAAGAACAAGATACTAAGTCTTTTGATCCATTACTTTTCTCTAAAAATACTATGAAACATCTTAGTGGTTATAAATTATGTCATGGTATGAGAGGAGAAAATGATGCATTTAATAATAATAGTTTAGAATGCTCTCAAACTATGGATAACGCTAAGATTGGTCTTTTAACTCTATCTGACTACATTAATGCTAGCCTTGATCAGTCATGTACAAAAGCTACAGATGTGTCATGTCAAAACTATAATTATTTAGCAACACATGATAGTGATTGGTGGCTTTTAACAGCTAATTCTAAAAATAATACAGATGTTTATTATGTTTCATCTAGTGGTATAATAAAATCAACTTATGCATCATCATATTTTGATATTAGACCAGTTATTCATTTAAACAGTAAAACAATGTATAAGAGTGGAAAAGGTACTAAAAATAAACCTTATAAAATTAAGTAGATAATTCTACTTTTTTTGTTTCCTTACTATTAAAAAGTCATATATTACTATGAGGTGGTAGTATGGAAATTACTTTTCTTGATGCAAAAGATAAAAACAGTTTATTTATAGATATAAGAAGTGCATATAAATATTTACAGGGAACTATTCCAGGAAGTATTAATATTGTAGAAAATATTATTTTACTTAATCCAGAAAAATACTTAAAAAAGGAAAATAATTATGTGGTTTTTTGTGATTATGGAAATAGAAGTAAGAAAGTTAGTAATTATTTAAATAATATAGGTTATAAGGTTTACAGTTTAAAAGATGGATATAGTGGATATGTTGGAAAAATTTAAATAAGTTGTGATATAATCATACTGATGGAGGTATAAGTATGGAGTTTATAATTATTGGATTATTAGTGATAGTAATAATAATAATACTTGTTATTATGTTAATAAAAAATAAAAAAGAAGAGATAAATGATGCTAATATAACGGAAAGACTAGGAAGGTTTGAAGTCTCTGTTATGAAAGAGTTGGCTAATTTTAAAGACGGTTTAAGTAAAAATATGAATGATGATTTTAATAAACTTAATACCAATGTAGAAAATAGGCTCATGATGATTAATGAGAAGGTAAATGAAAGACTAGATTATAATTTTGAAAAGACAAATAAAACATTTGCAAATGTTATAGAACGACTTAGTAAAATAGATGAGGCACAAAAAAAGATAGATAATTTATCCAGTGATATTATATCTTTAGAAAGTATTTTAACTGATAAGAAGAGCAGAGGTATTTTTGGGGAAGTTAATTTGCATCATATTTTAGCGGCAATATTTGGTGAAAAGAATGATAAGATTTATAAAATGCAGTGTATGCTTAGTACTGGAGTTATTGCGGACAGTGTTTTATTTGCACCAGAGCCATTGGGAGTAATTGCGATTGATTCGAAATTTCCATTAGAAAATTATCAGAAAATGGTTGATCATAATACATCTAAAGAAGAAAGAAATATGTATGAAAAAATGTTCAAGGCTGATGTAAAAAAACATATAGATGCCATTAGTAGTAAATATATAATTCCAGGTGAAACATCAGATCAAGCTATTTTATTTTTACCAGCGGAAGCCATTTTTGCAGAAATTAATGCTTATCATCAGGATGTCATTGATTATGCCTATAAAAAAAGAGTTTGGATTACTAGTCCTACAACACTAATATCAACACTTACAGTCGTTGAAATGATTATAAAAAATATTGAAAGAGATAAATATACCAAAGTAATTCATGAAGAGTTAAATAAACTTGGAGTAGAATTTTCTCGTTATAAAGATAGATGGGATAAACTATCTAGAAGTATCCAAACTGTTAATAAGGACGTAGAAAGTTTTTCAATAACAACAGAGAAACTTTCTAAAAAATTTCAAGCAATTAATAGGGTAGAAATAAAAGAATTAGATAACAGTTTAAATATAGATGAAAACTAAATTTAGTTTTCTCTTTTTTGTATAAATTAAGATTTTAAAAGTATACTATAATTAGATTACTCATAAATTTAATTAGGGAGAAATTATGTTTAGAGTAATACTATTTATAGTAGGAATAATTTTACTTATAATAGGTATTTTTTCAATAATAATATATAGTAACTTATTTACATTTTATTATGATTTCTTAGAATATTTATTTTTTTTATGTACACATAAAGAGTGTTTTTGTTTTTTAATAGGCCTTTTAATAGTCAGTATCTCTATATTTAGGAAAGGAAAATAATTATATGATATATATATATGACATATTACTTAATTTTATTGATGGAAAGAGAATGTATGAATTTTTTGAGTGGAATAGTGAAGATGTAGTTGAACATATAAAAAGGATACCTATGTTTTGCGTTTCAGATAGGGTAATGGAAGACATTTTAAATAATAATGTGACATTTAGTCATAAATTTATGAGTGACATTGAAAATAAGACAATAGTTTTTGGTAATTCGTTTGATAATTTGATAAAATATGCTTTTCTTTTTAGTAATGGAAAAAGATGTTACGCTTTTGAATTAAATGAAGGGGGAAAAGTAATTTATAGTAGTAGTTTATTACTGGATGAGGAAGAAGAAGTATTAGAAATATGTGATACATTACAAAAATTAGATGTCGAGTATCAAACTGATAATAAAGATTTAGATAAGAGTTTATTAACCAGAAGAGAAGAAAAGAAAAAAAACTTTGTTGAAAAAGATTTAATATATACATATAAAAATAAAAATTATACAAAATTAAAATATCTTTATAGTGAATGTTTTGGAAATGATGATACATCTTATAAAGAAAAATTTAATAGATTAGTTTATTCGATAAATAATCAGGATTCATTTTATTTAAAGAGATTAAACTTTATTTTGAGACTTGCTCATAACAATAAAATTTGCAAATGAGTGAGTTTTTTTCTTTTTAGGTAGTTTGAAAAATTATGAAGTTAAAAATCTTGCTTAGAGTAAAATTACTATTTTTAAAACAGACTGTTTTAGCAAAAACGTTATTTTATAATACTTTTAGTTAACTATGCTGATTGGAAAATAGCAAATTTTACATTTTACAAAAATACAATATTTCAAAAAAGTGCAAAAAAATGTAAATTTGTCGTAAATCGAACAAAAAAATTTTTTGTTAAAATGACGTAATATAAAGAAATTAAAAAATTACTAAAAAAAATGTATTCAAACCTGCTTGAAAAATCATTTTAGGCAGTATAGAATTTAAATTGTAAAAAGTATTTTATGGCAGTGGAGGTAAGTTATGAGTACAACGATTATGAAAGATCCTAAACTTAAAGTAGTAAAACGAGATGGAAAAAAGGATACATTTCAAGGAGAAAAGATTGCTGTTGCAATTAAGAAGGGATTTGATGGTTTAGTTACTGAGAATTCTTATACAGTAGAAGATGCTAACAAGGTATATGAGGCTGTTATTGAAGAAATCAATAGAGACTATGATAAACTTGATTTAATTAAAATTGAAGATATTCAAGATTTAATAGAAAAGAATTTGAAAGAACTTGGATATGAAGATGTTATGGAATCTTTTGCGA
Source organism: Clostridium sp. CAG:417 (assembly GCA_000432835.1). Lineage (GTDB taxonomy): Bacteria > Bacillota_I > Bacilli_A > RF39 > UBA660 > CAG-417. The sequence continues at coordinate 142,425 of FR890374.1, forward strand.
CATATAGAGAAAGAAGAAATGAGTCAAGAAAGATATTTAAAGCAAGATATCATAAATTAACTAAAGCTATTGAAACATTGACATTAAAAGATGCTAAAGAAGTTGATTTAAAACGTGATAATGCCAATGTAGATGGTGATACAGCAATGGGTACAATGCTTCAATATGGATCAACTTTAGCAAAAGAGTTTGCAAAATCATATCAAATGCAAAAAAGATTTGCTGAAGCACATGACAGTGGTTTGATACATATACATGATATGGATTTCTTGCCAATGGGAACAACTACATGTTGCCAAATAGACTTGAATGACTTATTTAAAGATGGTTTTTCAACAGGTCATGGTCATTTAAGATGTCCTAACGATATAATGTCTTATTCTGCACTTGCAGCTATTGCTATTCAATCAAATCAAAATGATCAACATGGTGGACAAAGTATACCAGCATTCGATTATTTTATGGCTCCAGGAGTTTTAAAAACATTTAAAAAACAATTTAAACAAATGTTATATGATTATTTAGAGTTAGATGGATTCTTAGGATTAGTAAAATTCGATAATATAGTTAAACAAATAGATAAGTTAACTAGTATTGAATTTGATATCAGTGAATTTAGTGATTACTATGCTAACAGTGATATTTTAGAAAGAATTTTTAAATTGGCATATGATAAAGCTTTAAGTAAAACAGATCGTATTACTTATCAAGCTATGGAAGCATTTATTCATAACTTAAATACAATGCATTCGAGAGCAGGTGCTCAAGTACCATTCTCATCTATTAACTTTGGAACAGATACTTCTAATGAAGGTAGATTAGTAATGAAAAATTATTTATTAGCAACAGATGCAGGATTAGGTAAAGGGGAAACTCCAATATTTCCTATTTCAATCTTTAAAGTAAAAGAGGGAGTTAACTATAATCCTGGAGATCCAAACTATGATTTATTTAAATTATCTTGTAAGGTTTCAGCTAAAAGACTTTTCCCTAACTTTTCATTTATTGATGCACCATTTAACAAAATGTATTATAAACCTGGAGATTATAGAACAGAAATTGCTTATATGGGATGTCGTACAAGAGTAATGGCTAATCCGGCTAATCCTAGTAAAGAAATTGTATCTGGAAGAGGAAACTTATCATTTACTTCAATTAACTTAGTTAGATTAGGTATTAAACATGGTATTGTTTCAAATAAGAAGACAGATATGGAAGGTTTTTATAAAGAATTAGGCGAGGTAATGGACTTAGTTAAAGACCAATTACTAGAAAGATTTGAGATTCAATGTAGTAAAAAAGTATATAATTTCCCATTCTTATTAGGACAAGGTGTATGGATTGATTCTAAGGGATTAAAGAATAATTCTCGTTTAAGACCAGTTTTGAAGAATGGTACTTTAACATTTGGGTTCATAGGTTTAGCTGAATGTTTGAAGGCTTTAATTGGTGAGCATCATGGAGAAAGTAAAAGGGCTCAAAAATTAGGATATGAAATAATAAAATTCATGCGTGATAGAGCAGATAAGTATGTACTTGAATATAAACTTAATTTCTCTTTAATCGCAACACCTGCTGAAGGATTATCAGGTAGATTTACAAGCATTGATAAATCAATTTATGGTATTATTCCAGGAGTTACAGATAGAGATTATTATACTAATTCATTCCATGTTCCAGTATATTATGATATTTCAATTGTAGATAAGTTAAAAATTGAAGGCCCATACCATGAATTAACAAATGGTGGACATATAAGTTATATTGAACTTGATGGTGATACTGCTACTAATGTAGAGGCATTTGAAAAAATTGTACGTGTAATGCACGATGTTGGAGTTGGTTATGGTGCAATTAACCATCCAGTAGATAGAGATCCTGTTTGTGGATATACTGGTGTTATTGGAGATGTATGCCCTGGATGTGGCAGACATGAAAATGAGGGTGTTAGTATAGAAAGAGTTAGAAATGCTAACCTTACTAGTTTAGGAAGATAGAAAGAAGGAGATTTAATATGAAAAGTGAAGAAAGAAAAATTGGTGAAGGCGTAGGATTTGAAAGAATCCGTCGTATTACAGGATATTTAGTTGGTACTGTTGATCGTTTCAATAATGGTAAAAGAGCAGAGGAACATGATCGTGTAAAACACTCTACTGTTGGTCTTTGCCCTTCTAATACTCCAAAGGAAAAATAGTTATGACAATTCGCTTAGCAAGTACTTTACAACCGGATAGTATTGTTGATGGCGAAGGCATTAGAACAGTGGTATGGACTCAAGGGTGTCCTCATCACTGTCCTTTTTGTCATAATCCGCAAACTCATGACTTTAATGGTGGATATGTTGTAGAATTAGATGATATTTTCAAAGAAATGAACAAATTAAGGGGACAGGATGGTATTACGCTATCTGGTGGTGATCCTATGGTACAACCACTTCAATGTTTAGAAATTGCTAAATATGCTCATAAATTAGGTCTAAATGTTTGGTGTTATACAGGATATTTATATGAAAATATTTTAAAAAACGAAAAACAAAAAGCACTATTGGAAGAAGTGGATGTTTTAGTAGATGGTAAATTTCTAATAGATGAACGAAGTCTAGATCTTTATTATAAAGGATCAGCTAATCAGAGAATAATAGATGTAAAAGAAAGCCTAAAACAAAATATGGTTGTTGAAATTTCAAGATATAAAGGGAAAAAAATATTTGGTCAAATGTATAAAAAAGATAAATCTTTATTTATTTAAGAATTATCTTTTTTAATTTTTATAAAAATAATAGATTTTGTAAATATTAATGATATAATACTATTATAGTAGTGAGTAGAGGAATATTAATATGAAAAAGAAAAAGAGTAGTAGTGAAGTGAAGAAAAAGAAGAAGGTTCATAATAAAAATAAATACATTTTTATAATAATGTTAATTGCTCTTATTATGTTAATTGTTAGTGGAGTAGTATTATATGTAAATTATTGTGATGAAAAATTATTAACTAATATTAAAAAGCATTATGGTAATCAGGTAATAATGGTTAATGATGCCAAATTATATGACCATAATGAAAAAGTAATTGGTAAAGTTAGTAAGGAATTTACTTTTATATTAGATAATAAAAAAATAAATAAGAGTAGTGAACAGTATTTTAAGGTAAAGAACACAAATTATTATATTTATTATAATGATGTTAAAAAAGTTGATAAAAAGATGGAAGATAATTTTTCTAATAAATATTTAGTATTTAATAAAAATGTAGTATCTAAGAAAACAGTATTTTATAAAGATAATAAAAAAGTATTAGAATTAAAAGAAAAATTAAATTTACCGTTAGAATATATGGATGATAATTATTATTATGTAAGTTATTTAGATAAAGTAATGCAAGTGAAAAAGGATGAAAGTGTTAGTTTAAATGATAATAACAATACTTCCGTTAATGAGGCTAGTTATATTAGTGTTATTAATTATGATACAATAGATAATTGTACTAAGGATATTTGTGTTAGTGTTGATAATGTACGTAACCAGTTAAATTATCTTAAAGAACAAGGCTTTTCTAGTATCAGTATTGATGAATATAAGTTATGGCTTGCGGGAAAGATAAGATTAAAAGAGAAGTCAATTTTACTTACTACAACTAATAGTAATAATAATGTCTCTACTCTTAATAATGAAAGTAATATTAAGATAGAAATACTAAGTGATGCTTCTATTAAATTTAGTGATGTTAATAAAAAATCTACTAAAAATTCTACTTTAGATAAGATTGAAAGATATGTGGTTAAGAAAACAACTTCATTAGATAATTTTAAAAAAATGAGTAATGGTGAAGATGTAGTAGAAGTAGTTAAAAGTGCTAGTTCTGGTGAGCAAAGGATTGCAGTTTTAAATTATCACTTTTTCTATGATCCTACTTTAGGAGAAGAGTGTGATGAATCCATCTGTCTTGAAGTTAGTAAGTTTAGAGAACAACTTGATTATCTTAAAAATAATGGGTACAAAACTTTAAAAATGTCCGAATTTAAAAAGTGGATGTTTGGTGAAATTGAACTTCCAGAAAAAAGTGTTTTGATTACTGTTGATGATGGTGCTAAGGGTACTGGAAAACACAATGGTAATAAGTTAATACCTATTTTAGAAGAATATAATATGAATGCTACGCTATTTTTGATAACTGGTTGGTGGAGTGTTGAAAATTATCGTTCTAAGAATTTGGATATTCAATCGCATACAAATGATATGCACAAATATGGTACTTGTGGCCGTGGACAATTAGTTTGTTATAGTAAGGATCAGGCTTTGGCAGATCTTAAGAAATCATTGGAAATAGTAGATAATAATGATTCATTCTGTTATCCATTTTATAGTTATAGTGATACTGCAATACAGGCGGTTAAAGAAGCGGGATTCCAAATAGCCTTTGTTGGTGGAAGTGTAAAAGCAAGACGAAGTAATAATAAATATTTAATTCCAAGATATCCAATTTATAAGACCACTACATTAAATCAATTTATTAAAATGGTAAGTTAAAAAGACGCGTAAATACGCGCCTTTTTAGTTTAAATCATAATCTATCATCATATGTTTTTTTATATTTTTCATATTTTCTTTAGCTTCATTTTGGGCTTTTGTTGTACCTTCTTGAAGAATTTTCTTAACTTCTTCAGGGTTTTCTTCGTAATACTTTCTTTTTTCTTGGATTGGTTTTAAGAATTTTGTCATAGCTTCAATTAGTTCCTTTTTACAGGCTACACAACCTCTGGCCCCTTTTTTACATTCACTACATACTTTTTCTGTATTTTCCTTAGAATTTACTAATTTATGATAATAGTAGACCATACATACATCAGGGTTTGCTGGATCGTCTTTTTTTATTTTGTTTTTATCGGTTACAGCCCCCATAACTTTTTTCTTTATAGTTTCTTCATTATCAATTAAGTAAATGGCATTACCTAGGCTTTTTCCCATTTTTTCATTACCGTCTAGACCTTTTACTCTAGTGGTTGTACTTAAGACTTGTTCTGGCTCAGTAAGAGTTTCTCCATAAATAGAGTTAAATTTACGAACTATTTCACGGCATTGTTCAAGTAGTGGTAGTTGATCGTCTCCTACAGGAACTAGTGCACCGTTAAAAGCCGTAATATCTGCTGCCTGACTGACAGGATATCCTAGAAAACCATAGGTTATGCTTTCTCCATTATTACCGAAAAGCTCCTTTTTTTGGGCTATTTCTGTTTTAACAGTAGGGTTTCTTTCTAATCTAGCGACTGTTACTAAGTTAGAGTAAAAAACAGTTAATTCTGCTATTTCTGGTATTTTAGATTGAATGAAGAAATTTACTTTGGAAGGATCTATTCCGATAGATAGTAAATCCATTGTAATTTCATAGACATTTCGTCGAACTTTTTCAGGGTTATTAAAATTATCGGTTAAAGCTTGAACATCAGCTATTTCAAGAAAAAAGTTATACTCATCTTGCATTTTTAAATAGTTTTGGCAAGCACCGAAATAGTGTCCTAAATGTAGGTTTCCAGTTGGACGAAGTCCTGTTAAGATATTTTTTTTCATGTTTTTCACTTCCTAGACTTTATTTTAGCATAATATTATTAGATATTAAAGCCATATTTTAGAATATTATGTATAATATATATAGGAGTGAGCGTATGAAAATTTATGTAGTTGGACCGGTAGGAAGCGGGAAGAGTACTCTGGCAAAACGTATTTCTAAAGAACTTGATATCTTGTATGTTGAACTTGATAGTGTAATATGGAATAATGATATAAAAAGAGATGTTTTAGATGTTCAAAAAAAATTTAATAAAATATTAGAAAGTGATAATTGGGTTATAGAAGATGTTGGAAGAGATGTTTTTAGTAGGTCAGTAGTGCTTGCTGATGTCGTTATTTATTTAAATATTAATAGAATTGTGCTTGGTGAAAGAATTATCAAAAGATGGTTTTTACAAAGAGTTGGTTTAGAATATTCTCCATATGAAGTTAACTTTAAAATGCTTATTAAGATGTTTAAATGGCGTAATTTGGGCTTAAGAAAAAGAAAAAAATATTTAAGTGATTTAGAAAGAAATGCTAAAAGACTTATTATTTTAAATAGGAAACAAGTTAATAACTTTAAAGGGGAAATGTTGCAATAAAAAAGAAGGCTTTTGCCTTCTATTTACATTGAAATTAATATAACTATATATTTTTTGATATGTCTTTTTGTCGTAGTGAATACCATCTGTTGTTGAAAAACCATTATTTTTTAAATAATTATATGAATCTAGATAAGTCACATTTTTTAAGCCGCTTTTTAGTGTACTATTAAATTTTTCAATGTCAGAGTTTTTGATACTGTAACCATTGTTTGCGGCTTTACTTTCCTCTACAGGATTAACGGAAAGATAGTAAATGTCACCTTTGTAATTTTTAGCAATTTTATTTATATATTCTACGTAACTATTAGCGTTGTACAAGTCATTTACACCCATATTTATGACATAGGCTGTGTTCTTAGAATCCTTTTTTTTCATGGCTTCTTCATTGCTTTTCATATAAGTTAGACCTTTGCCGACTGAGGCAATATATGTTGTTTTGGAATTTTTAAAACCGCTACTTTCTTGGCCTACAAATCTTGAATCACCTACTAAAACAAAACTACTATAATTGTTAGTTGATGTATCAGTTTTAGAATTGTTATTTTTGTTATTACTATTAGAACTACTGTTATTATTTTTATTACTATTAGAGTTAGTGTTATTATTCTTATTATTTTTGTTGCTGCTGTTTGAATTATTACTATTGTTGTTTTTGTTACTGTTATTTGAATTATTTCTATTATTATTTTGACTATTAGAATTTGTTCTCGTGTTTCCGTTTGCCTCATCACTTATTGAAGTGTTTTCATTATAATTAGAAATGGAACTAGAAGAAATGTCTGTTACATTGGCATTACTCCAGCATGATGAAATATTAAATGCAGTATTATTACCATTACTATCAGTTATACCAACATCTCCATAAGCACTAATGATAGCCATAATACTGTTTATTAAAAATGGCATCAAGAATACTATGACAGCACTCGCAATAGCGTTAAGAAAATTTTTTTTAGCTTTAGGGCCATCGTCAGGATTTATTAAAGCTTTAGAGAAAGTAATTGAACCACCAATAATTAAAAAGATGGGAACTACTATTTGAAGAATTGTAATTATTCTTTTGATTATTCCTAAGACACTTGCTAGGGCATAATCTGAACAAATAGCACTTAAAATATACATAATATCACCCTTTGATTAGATTTTATCAGAAAAAAACAATAATTTAAATATTAAAATATAAATTTGGTTATAATAATAACATTAATACAATATTTTTTTAAATTTCTATTTTCAAGATAACTAAATTATGGTAATATTATTAATAGAATAGAGGTGCGAGTATGAATATTAGTAGTTTAAGAAAAAATGAAAATAATATTTTAGTGGATGAAGTAGGAAATAAAGTTTTTCAGAACCAAGTATTTGATCAATTGATGGCATATGAACATATGAGTATGACTACACCTGCAAGTCAATATGTTGATGCACAGGCTAATCAGGTATTCTTTCAAAATCCAGAAGATACAAGAAGATATATTGATATAAATTGTTCTAGATTATTAGATGATAATGCTAGTTTAGCTAATAAAGATGGTAATGTTGTTAATACTTATCTTTCTGATGTTATAAGTTTTTTAGCGGTGGTTAATAAAATTGTTGATAATCAGGATGTTAATAATAAAATATTAGGAGATACTTTCACAACAAAAAATAATGATAGTCTTGATTCAAAAATACCTATGTATTTATGTGTTGAAATATTAAAAGCTAAATGTTTAGCATTCTTAGGTAAACAGATGGACAGTTTGGAAAATTTTAATGTTGCGAATAATGGCGGTAATTCTACTTTAGGTATGGAGTTCGATAAAGTAGTAAATAAAACTAAAAATCTTAATTATGATAAAGAATATTTTGGACAAGATATTAATGAAGTTACTGAAAAGTGGTTGTCAGCTTGTCAGATAGACGCTACAGGATCAGTTGATTTATATGCAAAATGTGAAGAGAAACAATGCTTAATCTTTGTGACTCAAAAAGTTATGGAAAATGGACAAGAAACATTGAATAAAAAGAGTTCACCAATGTTTGAAGTAAAAAAGACAATTGTAAGTGTTCCAAGTAATCCTGTTGCCCCTGTTACTAACACTTTATCTAGTACTCCTGATGTTTTTGCTGGATTTCCCGCTAATAATGTGTTTGAAAATGTTACTGTTGTTGACAATAATAATAAAGTAGAAGCAATGAATAATACAAATAAAGTAATTACTCTTAGTGAACAATCTACTAAAATGGCAGGTTATAGAGCAGAATTAAAAAAATTAACTCAGGAGTTAAAAAATAAAGAAAAAGAAAAAGATGAAATTCAGGCACAAATTGATAGTGTTTTAGAAAAAATATTTAATGAAGATAGTTATAACAATGAAAATAGTCAAATAAAAGGTATGACTGCTTAATAAAAATATGTTGACAATGTAGATTGTTAATAGTAAAATAAACACTGAAATCGTTGATGAAGAGAAGTAGGGGGATTATTTCTTTAAAGAGAGTCTACTGATGGTGGAATGTAGATAAGAAAGTCTTCTGAATAACACTTTGGAGAGCTTAAAGAATAAAGTAGACTAAGCCGGTACTTGCCGTTATAAGTAAGAGTGACTATATTTTATAGTAATTTGGGTGGTACCGCGGAAACTATTCGTCCCTTTTTAGGAATGAATAGTTTTTTGTTTGAAAGGAGAATGAATATGGAATACGAAGTTAGTAAAGCAAAGTTAAAAGATTATGCTGCTAAATTAATGTTTGATATGGATGATAGTGAGTATGAAACATTACAAGAAGAGTTTAGAACTATTTTGAAACAGATGGATTTGATTGAAAATATTCCTAATATTAAGGATGTTCAGCCAATGTCTTTTCCATTTATAACGTATGAAGCTCATTTAAGAAAAGATGAAGTTATCTTAGATGATACACTTACGGTTAATGAAGTTTTGACTAATTGTAAACATCAGTATAATGATCAAGTTAAATTACCAAAGGTGGTGGAATAAGATGGAATATAATATTCAGGATAAAACAATAACAGATTTAAGAACAGATTTGGATAATGGAGTAGTAACTAGTGAAGAGTTATTTAATGAATCAGTTGATTTAGCTAATAAGTTTCAAGCTGATTATAATGCTTTTGTAACTATTCTTTCTAAATATAAAATGAAAAAGAAAAAAGATACTTTGATAACAGGTATTCCATATGCTTTAAAGGATAATTTTTCTACTTCTGGTATTTTAACTACAGGTTCTTCTAATATAATGAAAGATTATGTGCCAGTTTATGATGCTACTAGTTATAAAAAGCTAAGGGATGCAGGGGCAGTGTTAGTTGGAAAAACTGTTCTTGATGAACTTGCTATGGGTGGTACTGGTACTACTGGTCATACAGGGGTAGTTAAAAATCCTTATGATATTACGCGCCAAATTGGAGGATCATCTGCTGGTAGTGCAGCGGCTGTTAGTCTTGGAATTGTACCTTTTGCGCTTGGTAGTGATACAGGGGACTCAATAAGAAAACCAGCTAGTTTTGGTGGAGTAGTTGGATTTAAGCCAACTTATGGTAGAATCTCTAGATATGGATTATTTGCTTTCGCTTCAAGCTTGGATCATGTTGGTACTTTTACAAAAACAGTAGAAGATGCTGCAATACTTACTGATATATTAAAAGGTAGTGATTATCATGATATGACATCTCTTAAAGATGATGGTAAGAGTTACCTTGATTCAATTAATAATGATATTTCTAATAGAAAATTATTTTACATTAAAGAAATTTGTGATAGAAATTTATATAAAGATGTAGATGATAAAGAATTACATGAGGTTCTTGATAAATTTTATATCTTACTGGATAAGTGTCGTGAGGCAGGGTTTACTGTAGAAGAAGTTTCTATTGATAAACATTTACTTGAAGCAATTTATCCTAGTTATATGACTATTAGTTGTGCTGAGGCTACAAGTAATAATGCTAATCTTACGGGAATACAGTTTGGAGTAAGAGGAGAAGGAAATACTCCAGAAGAAATTATGTTTGATGCTCGTACTAAAGGTTTTTCAGAACTTATTAAGAGACGTTTTGTGTTAGGAAGTTATATTTTACAAAAAGAAAATCAAGAAAGACTTTATTTAAATGCTTGTCGTGTTAGAAGATTAATAGTAGAAAAGATTAATGAATTATTTAAGGAATATGATGGAATGATTTTACCAGCTAGTGGTGGTATTGCTCCTAAATTTGATGATTCTTCTGATAAGTTGTCTGATCGTTATTTGTTACTTGAAAACCATATGGCTATAGCTAATTTTGGTGGTTTTCCAAGTATTACTATTCCATATGCTAAAGTTTCTTCAATGCCTGTTGGAGTTAATATAACAGGTAGAATTTTAGAAGATGATGTGGTTTTAAATATGGCAAATAAAATAGAAGAAGTAACAGGATTTAAAGGAAATTGGAGGGATAAAGATGTATAAGGTTGTTATTGGATTAGAGGTTCATTGTGAACTTGAAACAAAATCAAAAAACTTTTCTGGTGCGCCTAATACGTTTTCAATGATTCCTAATGAAAATGTGTCAGCAGTTGATTTAGGACTTCCTGGAATTTTACCAGTTGTTAATGAAGAAGCTTGTAGAAAAGCTATAAAAACAGCTATGGCTTTACACTGTTATCAACCAGATGAAATTATTTTTGATCGTAAAAATTATTTTTATCCTGACTTACCAAAAGGATATCAAATTACTCAAGTAACTAAACCTATGGGAAGAGATGGATATTTGGATATTAGAGTAGGTGATGCCATCAAACGTGTTTATATTCATCAACTTCATTTAGAGGAAGATACAGCATCTCTTGATCATATGAATAATTATTCTTTAATAGATTATAATAGATCTGGTATTCCACTTATGGAAATAGTAACTGAACCATGTATGTCTTCTGCAGATGAAGCTGTTACTTTCTTAGAGGATTTAAGAGATTTATTTCTATTTTGTGAGGTAAGTGAGGCTCGTAGTAATAAGGGACAAATGAGATGTGATGTTAATATTTCATTGATGGAAGAAGGAAGTAATGTTCTTGGTACAAAGGTTGAAATGAAAAATATTAATGCTTTTGATCAAGTAAGAGCGGCTATTGAATATGAAATAAAAAGACAAACCGAAGTTTTGGAAAGTGGCGAAAAAGTTGTTCAAGAAACAAGAAGAATAGCTGATGATGGAAAGACTTATCCAATGCGTAAAAAAGTTGACGCTATAGATTATAAATATTATATTGAACCAAATTTAGCTCCTGTAAAATTAACAGACGAGTACTTAGAAGAAATTAGAAAAACTGTTCCAGTATTAAAATTAGATAGAGAAGAAATGTATATGGAAAAATATAATTTATCTTTATATGATGCTTCAGTACTTGCTAAAAATAGAAAAATTGCTGATTATTTTGAAGAAGTTTTAGGGTATGGTAGTGATGTTTTACTTACAGTTAACTTTGTTACAACAGCAGTACTTAGTTCCCTAAAAAAATTAGAAATTTCAATAGATCAATTCTTTATTACACCTAAGATGTTAAGTGGAGTAATTGATTTAGTATATGCTAAAAAGATTTCATTAGATAATGCTAAAAAGATTTTATATCAAGCTATTGAAAAGAAAAAAGATCCGCTTGAAATAATTAATGAATCTAATATTTCTCAAATTAGTGATGATTCTAAATTATTAGAGTTTATCAAAGAGGCAATAGATGAAAATCCTGACCAAGTAAGACAATATGTAGAAGAGGGCAAGGATTATGTAGTTAACTACTTTATTGGTAAAGTAATGCAAAAATCTAATCGTCAAGCTAATCCAAATCGTAGTTTAGAACTTATTAAAATAGAGTTAGAAAAGAGGAAAAATTAATGAAAGAAAATAAATATCGTGATCATTATTGTGGAAAATTAAATAATGATGATATAGGTAAAACTGTAAAAGTTGCCGGTTTTATTGAAAATATTCGTGATCATGGAGGAGTTATATTTGTAGATATTCGTGATCAATATGATACATTACAACTTGTTAGTAATGATGATAAAATGTTTGATAATTTAACACGTGAATCTAGTGTTAGTGTTACAGGAACTGTTAGAAAAAGAGCAGAAGAAGACTATAATAATCGTATTAAGACAGGGGAGATTGAATTATTAGTTGATTCTATTACTGTACTTGGTAGGAGTAAAAATGTTTTACCATTTGAAGTAATGACTTCACATGAATCAGGAGAGGATGTAAGACTTAAATATCGTTATTTAGATTTACGTAATCCTAAAGTAAAAAATAACATTTTATTTCGTAATAAGGTTATTCGTTTTATGAGAAACTTTATGGAAGAGCGTGAATTTATAGAAATTCAAACACCAATTTTAACAGCTTCTTCACCAGAAGGTGCAAGAGACTTTATTGTACCTAGTCGTAAGTATCATGGTAAGTTTTATGCTCTACCACAAGCACCTCAACAATTTAAACAATTATTAATGTGTGGAGGATTCGATAAATATTTTCAAATTGCCCCTTGTTTCAGAGATGAAGATGCTAGAAGTGACCGTGTATATGGAGAGTTTTATCAATTAGATTTTGAAATGGCTTTTGCAGAAGAAGAAGATGTCTTAGAATTAGGTGAAGAGTTATTTTATGAAACATATAAACATTTCTCAAACAAAGAAATAAGTCCTCGTCCATTTAGAAGAATATCATTTAAAGAATCTATGGAAAAATATGGTACTGATAAACCAGATTTACGTAATCCACTTGAAATCATCGATTTGACAGAACAATTTGAGGATACTGATTTTAGACCTTTTAGAGGAGTTCAAGTTAAAGGAATTAAAGTAGATAATATTGCATCAAAATCAAATTCTTGGTTTAATGAATTAGTTGATTACGCTAAATCTATTGGTATGCCTGGTATTGGTTATTTTAAAGTTATGGAAGATATGAGTTTTGCTGGACCTATTGATAAATTCTTAACAGATGATGATCGCAAAGCTTTAATAGAAAAAGCAGAATTAGTACCTAACAGTGTTTTGTTCTTTATTGCTGATCGTAAGCATGCTGCTACTCTTGCAGGTAAGATTAGAGATGAGTTAGGTCGTAAGTTAGATCTTATGGATCCTAATAAATTTGAATTTTGTATTATCAAGGATTTCCCAATGTATGAGTGGAATGAAGAAGAAGAAAAGTATGACTTTACTCATAATCCGTTTAATAATCCAAAGGGTGGAAGTAAGGCTCTTGAAAATGAAAATATTGATGAAATAGTTGCTGAACAGTTTGATTTTGTATGTAATGGTGTTGAAATGGCAAGTGGTGCTGTTCGTAATCATGATCCAGAAGTTATGAAAAAAGCTTTTGCTGTTGTTGGTTTAGGTGAAGATGTGATTGAAGAAAAATTTGGAGCATTATATACAGCCTTCCAATATGGTGCACCTCCTCATGCAGGAATGGCTCCTGGTATTGATAGAATGCTTATGATGTTACTTGATGAAGATTCTATTAGAGAAACTATTGCATTCCCACTAAATGCTAATGGAGCAGATAGCTTAATGCAAGCACCTAGTGATATTTCAGAGTTACAACTAAGGGAAGCACATATTAAAATAAGAGAAAAGAATTAGTTAACCGAAAAACGACTTGTTGTATAGTCGTTTTTCTGTTATTATAGTTAGTAGTCATGGAGGGTTTATAATGGAAGATAAAAGACAAATATATAAAGAAGCTTATAAAAAAATAGATGAATTGGAAAAGGAAATTGATAGTTTAAAAAAAGAAAAAGAGAGATTAGAAGTAAATACTACTGATGAATTGGAAAAATTAAGAGGCAGATTTTTTCTAATAGACGGTAATATGAAGTATTTATTATCTGATTTATGTGGTAGGATAGATGTTTTTGAAATTGCAAAGAATGAAGAAGATATTTTTTCTTTCTTTTCTAAAAACTTTGATAAAACGTATATACCTTGTGATAGAGTAAAATATATTAGTGATGAAATTTTGTTATCATATGATAAGTTAATCAATCTTATGGAATTAGGGGTTTCCTTCATTAGAGAAAATAGGAGTAATTGTTTGACGTGTTCTCCGTCAACAACAGACTTTGAACTTGTAAGTAATAAGGATGAGTATTTAAAACTATTTAATAGTGAATTAACAAGTCAAGTGATGGATAGTGATAAAAAATTATTTTCTTTTGTACTTGAGGATTTGAGTAATCATTATATTGAGTGTGCAGGTAAGAATTTTTTAGAAAAAGATAATATAATGGATGACATTTTTGATATTTTGTCTACTGCTAAAATTGATATAAAAGAAGTGGATGATTTGAAATGTCTTAAAGAAAAAATAATAGAATATATCTTGAAAAATAGTGAAAATCCTGACTTTACAAAAGCTTATCAATATAGTCAAGTTAATTCATCTAAGAAATTAATTAAAAAATAGTTAAATATTATTTTTGATTTGATTTATTTCTGTTTGCATGGCCTTTACCATTTTTTCTAACATAGCAATCGTTTCTTCAGTTTCATTTCTATTACTTCTGTTAGATGTGTTTTGACCATTGCCTGCAAAGGTATCGGCATTATTTCTACCTGTTTCGGTAGAATCCTTAGGCTCTAATCCTCGTTCTTGCATGACAGCTCTGTAAAAAGCATTTGTAGATAATACTTGTGCTACTAACATCAACCAGTTACCAACGGCATTTTGTTCGTTAGCTGTCATATCATCTATTAAAATATAGCCAACAACGACGGCACTGAGTGAAAATAATTTAGGAGGAATATTTGGTATCAATTATATCCCTCCTTTTTTTAATTATATTCAATTAAAAAGTACTTATTAATTAAAGGCAAGTTCAATATCTAGATTTTCATCAACTATTGATATATATAAAAATATAAAACCGCTTATGGCAATTAATAAAGAGCCTAGAAACGATAGATAAACCAAATTTTTCTTTTTGGGAGTATCCCAAGGTTTTAAATTTTTTATATCATTGATTGATTCTTTCAGAAAATAAAGATATATAACGATTAAAATAGTAAAAATTAAAACCATGATTTTTTGGTATTTAGTTTTACTTTCTATATCATTTTCAGTGAAATATTTTCTTTCGAGACTGTTTGAATACCAACTCATAAATATTATTCCAATATAAATAAGCCAAATATAATCTTCCGTATTTAATATTTTTAATTTTTCGTTTATTTCTTCATAATTCATATTTAATTATATGAAAATTATATGTTTTTAAGTATAAAAGCTCTAATTTGTATCATTATATTAATGGAGGAAAATATGAAGAAATTTTATTTAGTTTTGTTTACAATTGTTTTATTTTTATCAGGTTGTAGCACCAATACTAATACACCAACTAGTAAAATAGAAGAATTTATGAGTAAATATCAAAGAATGGATAGTGATGTTTTAAGCCAATTAGATAGTATTGTTTCTAATAATAAAGATTTAACAGATGATCAAAAGAAAGATTATAAGAATCTTATCGAAAGACAATATCAAAATATTTCATATAAAATAAAGGATGAAAATACTAGTGGAGAAAATGCTACTGTAACAGTAGAGGTTGAAACATTTGATTATAGATCAGCACTTAATAAAAGTGAAGAGTATTATGAGAATAATAAAAAGAAGTTTCAAAAAGATGATGGTAAAATAGATCAAGAAAAGTATTGGGATTATAAAATTAGTGAAATGAAAAAAACGGAAGATAAAATCAAAAATGAAATTATCTTCACGTTACATAAAGAAAATGATAAATGGATACTTGATGATATCAGTGATTCTGATAGACAAAAGTTACATGGTTTATACGGAGGCTAAATTAGCTTCTTTTTTTCTTTTTTACCACAACAGCATCATTACCATTATAGTTGTTATTGAAGGTTATAATATTAGGATTTAGTTCATAAAGATCCATAAGGAATATGGCAAAAGATTGGAATTTTTCACTATACTCCCAAATATAGTCTAGAATTATTTCACCGTCATTATATAAGTTATCTTCTAATAATTGTTTTATATAGCTAATAAATTCTTTAGTATCTACATAGTTGAAAATATTTGAAAAGTTTATAAAGTCATATTTGTTATTGTACTTCTTTTTTACATCAAATATATCCATTTCTTTAAAAGTAATACTATCTTCATTTATTTTATTTTTTACATCTTTAAAAGTATCTTCTTCGAGATAAGAAATATTATTTTTTGCTTGTGTTAGGCTGATTTTTGCACTTTCTTCTCTAGATTCTATGTTTTTGTTGTTATGTTCTCCTAAGAAAAATGTCGTAAATAATTCTTCATCATTTTGGAAAAATTTATCCCAAAATAGTTTTATATCTTCTTTTTTAATGGCATCTCTTAGTTCAGTATAAATATATTTCTTATTATCTTTAGAATATAAGTTATAGAATTTTATGAACTCATCGTATTTTAGAGCTTTAATAGCGGCAATCTTTAAATATAGGTTATAGTATGTTAATTTATTTGAGTCAAAACTATCTACTTTTCTTGCTCCACGGGCAAGAGATTCTATTATCTGATCTCCTGAACCACAGACTGTTAGAACATCTTTATTAGAAAAATTAATTCTATTATAATATTCTTTTAGTATCTCATTTGAAAAACAGTAACATTGGCTATATTTTTGAAAGGCCTTATCTTGTCTAATCCAATATCTATTAAAATCTTTAAAACTCTTATTAGAAATTACTTTACACATCTTGATGGCTTGTTCTGCTTCCTTTAAAATTTTAATTTTATCCTTTTCTTCCATAAGTATCCCCCTCTTATTTGGACAGATTATATCACATTTTTCATATTTTTTCAAGTCTAGAGACATCTTTTGCAAATTATCAGACTTTTTTGAATTTTTTTATTTGCTAAAAATAGAATAGTAATAGGTGATTTAATGAAAAAAACAATTCTTATTTTTTTACTTCTTCTATGTATTATGATACCGAAAAATGTATTTGCTTTTAATGATACTAGTAGGAGTAGTATTGTTATGGATATAGATAGTGGTAGAATATTGTATCAAAAAAACGCTAATGAAAAGAGGTTAGTAGCGTCAATTACAAAAATCATGACTATATAATGATTAACAGTAAATATATTAGAAATATAAACAATATTTGTACAAGTAAATATACTGTTTTGTATAATGCTACTTTATATATTGTATGTTAAATAAATGAATTGGCACATGTTGTCAATTTTTTACTTTTGTTGTATACTACGTACCAATTAAGGAGGAAATTTGAATGCACCAAGTAAAAAGAAATAATACTGATTATTTGGATTTTGTAGAATCAAAATTTAGTGAATGTTTTTCAAAAAAAGGATATTTTCAAGAGAACCCAGTTGAAATAACTTCTCAAGTAGATCCTACAATTGATTTTATTGGATCTAAAATTTCACCATTAAAAAAATATATAATTAGTGATAATATTCCAGAACAAGGTATTTATTTAATACAAAATAGCATGAAGTTAAAATCATTACAATATTTAAAAACAGATATTCCACAAAAATTTGGAAGTTATTATAAGTGTATGGGAACATTAACAAAACCAAAATTAGAACAAGTAGTATATGATACTTTCGATTATTTAACAAATCCTGATTATTTAAATATTCCAGTTGATGATATACATATTAAAATATGCTCTAGTGATGAAGATTTACTTAATGCAATTCAGTATGTTGATAAAGGAATAAGAAGGGAAATTGATACAGTTGATTTAAAACATTACAGACATAAATATGGTATGGATAATTTAAATATAACTGGTAGGGACTTTAATATAGGAATAAGAAAAAAAGGAACAGAAGAGTTCTTTAATTGTGCCACATTTGTTTTAATGGAAAATCAGGATAAACCTATTGCAATTGATATGGGGTTGGGTAATAGTTCTTTAGCAATGTGTAAATTTGGATTAAATTCTACAGTTGAGAGTTCTAGAATGGCTGATATAATTCAAATTGATAGCGTGGAAAAATCAAAATTTACTGATGCATTAATAGCGGTTTCGGTTTTATTAAAAGAAAATATTTTAGAACATCCTTCGAAACATTTTAGGAAAAAATTTAGACAATATTTAAACGCACTTATGTATTGGAATCAACAATATAAATTTACTAGTGAAGAATTAGTTGAAATAATAATTAAATTTCTAAATGTGGAATATAAAAGTGATTTTGAAGAAAAACATGAATCATGGATAAAAGTTTTAAAAAGATAAAAAGGTGGTTTATTTATGAGTGATAGTATTAATATTTTTGAGAATCCGCAATATTATAGAGAACAATTGTTGAAGATAAATTTATTTGATATAAATCAAAGAAAAAAAATAGATGGCAAATCATTAATATGCGTATTTTTTACTGCATATTGTGGCGTAGGATGTCCATTTTGCTTTTTTCATTCACCAACTTCACGAAAAGAAAAAAATGAATTTATTTCTAAAGAAAATCATTTTTCTAAAGAAGCAGTTGATAAGTTTATAAAATTTGCTAATGATGCTAATGTCGGCTATTTACAAATATCTGGAGGTGGAGAACCTTTTCTTGAATTTGATGCGATTTTAAAATGTATTGAAACAATTAAAGCAGAACGAATTATTTTAGTAACAAGTGGCTTTTGGGCATATAATGAAATTAATGCTGAAAAATATTTGAAAGAATTATATAATTCACTCTCAAAAAATCCTATAACTCCTAGATTGACAATAAGAGTTAGTATTAGTGAATATCATAGCATCAAATTGAAAGAAAAACCTCTTGTAAATTTAATTAATATTTTTGATAAAAAATATAAAAATAAAAAAAACTTCACTCTCCAATTAAAGTTTTTTGAAGGTGATCATGCGTTAGAAAAATATTTAAATGATTATTTTCCTGGATATAAACTATTTTTAATAGAAAACAATGGGACAGATGATGAAAAATATATTAAGGTAATGCCTTGGAAATATAAATTAAAACTAAAATCTGGTTATGAAGTTATACTTGGTAAATCACGTATTTTTAAATCTAATCTTAGACCAAATATTAATGATAAACAAAGTATTATTGAGAGTGAAAATATATATGATACTGATTTACAACTATCCCAAAAAGATTATCCATCTATTATACATAACTTTGATGGAAAGATAGGGTTTGATTGGATTGTTGAATATAATGGTAATGTATGCACATGGCAAAATAGAGTGCAAGACAATTTGTTAAATATTTATGAAGATGATTATGATACTGTTGTTAATAACACACTGAATGATTTGTTGACATATTCATATATAGATAAAGGTTCAAAATATAGAGAAAGTATTGTTAATGAGATTTCACCTAGAACAGTATCTTTAATGAAATCTGTTAATATAAGAGATTATGCTGGTACTTTATTGTTTGCAGACGAAAAAATAAGGCTATATTATAACATTAGAGTTATTCAAGATTATTTATCAGAAAATAAAATTAATATAAGCACTTTAAATCAACTATCTCAGGAATTAGTGGATACTATTAATTTGAATAAGAAAACATTACAAAAGATGTATCAAGACTCAGAATACTCTATTTTAAATCAAGAATTTAAACTTCCAGTATCTTCTGAAACACTTCATGATTTTCTAGAATTAGTAAAATTAGGACATTATGAATTGAATAAAAGTGATATAGAAAAAGCAATCAAAAGATATAATGACATAACTGAAGCAAAAAAAATAAAATCTTTAGATGATATAATTGTCAAAAATGATATGGAAGTAGAAAGAAGATTAACAAAGCGAATGATGACACGAAAAAAAATTAAAACTGAAGAAAAAGAAATAACATACTATATATGTAGACATGGTGAAACAAATTGGAATGTGGAAAATCGTATTAAAGGTCAAATAGAAGACTTAAAAACAACATTTACAGATCGAGGAAATAAACAAATTGTTAATTTAAAAAATAGATTATTTGATGAAAAAATAGAGGCTATTTTTACTTCGGATTTATATAGAACTAAGGAAACAACAAAAATAATAAACGAAAATTCTAAGTTACCAATTTATTATTGTGAAAACTTTCGAGGATTAAATATGGGAAAATTTCAAGGTGGTTTAATGAGTGATTTTTTAAATAATGAAAGTGTGAAAAAAGCATTTGTTGACTATGATTTTGTAATTCCAGGTGGTGAAAGTATTAATCAATTAAACTCTAGATATATTAAAGGTTTGGATATAATAAGAGATAATTATAATTACGATAAAGTTGCAATTATTTCTCACGGTGCTGCGATAAGCAATATAAAATCAAAAATATCTGGTGAAAAATATGAAGATATTGATTATTGTATTATAAAATATTACAATAATAAATATACAATAGTTGAATCTGGAAAATATATTTAAAGGAGAGTGATTTCATGTATTTATTTTTAGCAAGCAATATTGGAGGAGTAAAAAAAGAAAATGGTAATAAAATTCCAATTAAATTTTTTGAAAATAACGATTTTTTAAAAAATTTAAAAAAAATTATAAAAAATAACAAAAAATTTGTTTTGGTAGCAAGTGATCCAGATAATTATGAAAGAAATGATTTGTTTTTACAAATGGATATTGAAGCATTAAAACTAAGTGGTTTGACATTTGAAGAATATCTTGTATTAGATGGACGAGCTAAAGAAAATATTACTAGCATTTTGGAGGATTGCGATTTAATTTTTCTATGTGGAGGTAACACATTGATTCAAAATAAATTCTTTAATAGTATTAATTTAAAGAAATATTTAAAAGATGTTGATTCGGTCATTGTTGGAATAAGTGCAGGTTCGATAAATTCAGCTGGTGATGTATACAATAGTCCTGAAAGTGACGAAGACTTAAATAATTCTCCTTATTTAAAAGGATTAGGATTAACAACAATTAATATTGAACCGCATTTTATATTAGAAAATCTAAATGATGATTATAACAAAAAGTTACAAAGAAATGCAATAATAAAGGAATCATATAACAGAACGATAATTGCTTTAACTGATGGTGCATACATTTTGCAAACAAATAATGAATGTAAATTGTACGGAGAGAGCTATAAAATAAAAAATGGAATAATCGATAAAATTTGTGATAACGATGAATGTGTAATTTTAAATGATAGTTTGTAAAATAAAAATTTAAGAAATAATTTGTATGTAATTATTTCTTTTTTTGTGTAATAAGATTAATTGGTGATATAAATGATTGATACTGAACTTGCTATAATTTTAAATGAGTACTTATATAAGAGAAAAATAATTAATTTTGATTTATATAATGATGCTTTAAAAAAATTAGGAGTTGATAGTTGATGGACTTATGTAAAATCAGAAATGAAATATCAAGAGGAGAAAGTATATATAACATACCACTTAGAGTAACTTTTTATGCAAGGGTATCTACTGATAAAGATGAACAACTTAATTCTCTAGACAATCAGATTTTATATTTTAAAAACTTTATAATGGAAAACTCAAATTGGAAATATGTTCCAGGATATATAGATGAGGGAATTAGTGGAACTAGTGTTAAAAATAGAACTAACTTTTTAAAAATGATTCACGATGCAAAAAAAGGAAAATTTGATTTGATTCTAACAAAAGAAATATCTAGATTTTCAAGAAATACAGTAGATAGTATTAAATATACTCAGGAACTTCTAGCTAGTGATGTTGGGGTATTATTTTTATCAGATAATATTAATACAATATTACCTGATTCAGAGCTAAGACTTACTATAATGTCTTCAATTGCTCAAGAAGAGGTTAGAAAACTATCTGAAAGAGTTAGATTTGGCATGAAAAGATCTAGAGAAAAAGGACATGTTCTAGGCAATAATGTTATTACAGGTTTTACAAAAGAAAAAGGTAAATTAAAGATAGATGAAAAAGAAGCAAAAATGATTAGAAGAATTTATTCGTTGTACGCTAGTGGAGAGTACGGCCTATCAAAAATATCTAAAATATTATATGAAGAAGGGTATAAAACTAAAAAAGGTGACTATATCCATATAACAACTTTAAGAAGAATGATTACTAATCCTAAATATAAAGGATTTTATTGTACAAATACTGTTATGACAAAAGATTATCGAAATAAAAAACAAATTAGATTACCAATGGATGAATGGATCATAGAAGATAGTAAAGGTGAAATACCTGCAATAGTGTCAGAAGAACTTTGGGATAAAGCAAACAAATTATTAAAAATAAAAAAAGTAAATTATTTGAAAAATGTAGCAGAACCAAGAGTATTTTCAAAAAGATATCCTTATAGTGGTAATATTTATTGCGAACATCATAACTCTAAATATAAAAGAGTTAATAATAATGGAAATAGTTATTGGATTTGTAATGAATATGCAACACATGGTGATAAAACTTGTAAAAGCCCAAAATTATATGAAAAAGAGCTAGATAAAATCTTTAAAAATGTAT
The DNA here is from genome assembly GCA_000432835.1 of Clostridium sp. CAG:417. Taxonomy (GTDB): domain Bacteria; phylum Bacillota_I; class Bacilli_A; order RF39; family UBA660; genus CAG-417. Next base: position 165,071 of record FR890374.1, read on the forward strand.
ATAGTTATTTAATTGATAATTTTGATGAAATAAAAGGTAAATTGATAAATATATATAAAAATTCTACCTTTAATGCATGTAATGAAATAGAAAAATTAAAAAAGGAAATCAATAATTTAAATTATAAGAAAGAAAGCTTGCTCGAATTGTACATAGAAAAAGTTATAGAAAAAAGTGAATTTGAAACTAGAAATGATAAATACAATAATAAAATAGAAAATATAAAAAAAGAAAAAAAAGAATTAGAAAAAAAAGATATTAATGCAACACTTAAACAAATAAAAAAATTGGAACTAGGTGATTTTATTAATGAAAATTTTGAAAGATTATCAAAACTTTTAATTGACAAGATAGTAGTTAAAAAATCAGCCGATAAAACGAGAGTAATCCTTAATATATACATAAACTTATTTAATATAACGTATATATGGGATTACAATAATTTTGAAAAAATTTCGTCACTTTGTAGTCACAATGAAAATCATGACAGCAACAATTGCTTTAGAAAAAGGAAATCTAAATGATGTTTTTGTTGCGGGTGATGAAGTTTTAAAAATGTATGGTACAAATATCTATTTAGAAAAAGGAGAGGAGATGAAGCTTCAAGATTTACTTTATGGTTTGTTATTAAGAAGTGGAAATGAACTAGCATGAACGGAATAGCAGTTGGAACTTATGAAAGAAGATTTAATAATATAACATCTTTTAAACCTTATACTTTAACATATTATTGGAAATTATATATATAATAAATGACATAGCATATTTATATAAATCTACGAGATACTAAAATAAAACTAGTATCTTTTTTTATTAGGAGGTGATTATGATGTCAGTATTTAAAATAGAAAAAAATCAAAACTATACTGTTATGAGTAATCATCATTTAAGAGATAGAAATTTATCATATAAGGCAAAAGGATTATTGTCCTTTATGTTATCTTTACCAGATGATTGGGATTATTCTCTTGCAGGTTTATGTTCTATTAGTAAAGAAAGTAGAGATGGTATTAGATCAATACTTAAAGAATTACAAGAACATCATTATGTTGAAATAGAAAAAGTAAGAGGATATAAAGGTTATTTTGAATATAACTATTTAATATATGAAGTACCACATTTTATTAGTTTAGAAAATGAGCAAAGTAATCCAGATATGGAAAATCCACACCTGGATACTCCAAATGTGGAAACAACTACACAAATAAATACTAATATAATAAATACTAAAAAACAAATAGATAAAGATGATAAAACCAAAATATCATCATTTTTTGTTGCCGAAGAACATAATAGACTAACATTAGAACTAATAGAAAGAGGGTATATAAATGAAGATGATATACAAATATTTTATTATGATAAGTTGTTTAATCAGTTATTAGAAGAAGATAATTCATATCAAGATTTAATACAAATAATACATTATATTGTGCCAAGAGTAGTTAAAAGAAATTTTAAAGACGAAGACGGTAATGTAATAGAAAATAAGTTTGGATATTTTAAAAATGCAATTATTAGCAATATAAATAAACTTAATATGAATATAGAAGATTTATGGGGTGAGGAAGAATTAGAAGATTTATATAATTCCAGTATGGAAAGATAAGCACAAAAAAATCGTCTCTAAACTAGCAGACGATCTCACTACTCAGTTGAAAATACTACATTACTACATCAACTGAATCAAATCAACACGATACTACTTGTGCTATCTGATAAATTAGTGATAACACATAATTAATCTAAATGCAACAAAAAAATGACAAATTTCTTCAAATTTTCAGCGATACCACCTCGTGTTTAAATTTTTTTAAAGAGGATAAACTAGAATTGGTGGTGTGATATGAAATATCCTAGTATTCGTAAAATTTTAGGTGATAATATTAAATATTATAGATTTAAGATGGGATATACACAAGAGAAATTAGCAGAATTAACTGATTTAAGTCCCAGATATATAAGCGATATTGAAAATTATAATGGTAATATTTCTATTGATACTTTAGAAAATATAGCAAAGTGTTTAAAGGTTGAATATTATTTATTAATTAAAAATGATCACCGAAAATCTTTACCAAAGAGAGTTAACTTGAAAAAGTAGGCTTTCTTTTTTATTTTGATTAGTTTTATAACATAAACGATAAAAAATATAAACTAGAACTGACAATTCAATATAAAAAAGTAAAAACTTCTTTGTATTTCAACAAAAAAGCAAGAAAATATGTTATATTATAAGTGGAGGTTGTTATTATGGCGACATTTGAAGAATTTGATGATAGATATCAATATTTTATTCACGGTACTAACAATGATGATGTAGAAAGCTTTTTTAATAAAGGATTATTGTCGAAATATGGTTGTAAAATTACAGCAACTATGACACCTATTAGTAATGAAGATATAGAGAAATTTGGGATAAGAACTATAGAAGAAAATTATACTCAAATACATGGTTTTAAATATTGTTATTTAATAAAAATACCTAAATATTATATGGGCTGGATGATACATAGAGATGATAGTATAGAACCACCAATTTCAATTTGGATTCCTACTAATGATAAAAAGACTGCTTACGGAGATTTAAAAATATTAACTCCTCACTTGATAGCAGGTGTATATTCATCTGAAAGAAAGCAAGTAATGCCTAATTCAAATTATAATCCTAAATACAATCCATCAGGTATGTTATTTGCAGAGGAACAAATTGAAAATATGCTTTTAAGTGAAAACGTTTTGTATCATAAGTGGATGAATTTTGCGAGAGCAAGAAATGACTTTGGTTTTGATGAATTGAGAAAAAAAGATATAGCAAGTAATATTTGGGATGAATATATGAAAAGATATGCAAATATAATTTCAGAACAATATAATCCTAGACCTGCTAAACTTAAATGATAAGGAGGTCAAAATGGGAGTAGAACTATATAAACATAATAAAGTTGCTTATGAAAAAGTAGAAGAAATGTTAAAAACAGAAGATAAGGCTTGCGTTGTTCATGCAACAGGAACAGGTAAATCATTTATAGCATTGAAGTTAATATATGATTTTATAATTGAAAATCCAGACAGTAAAGTTATGTTTTTAGCTCCATTAAGTGGTATTGGAGATCAAATAAGAGAACACATATCTACAATGAATTTACCAGATGGTATTTTTGACAATGTACAATTTAATAATTATCAAACATTAGTAGTAAAAACAGAAGAAGAACTAAAAAATATAGATTTTGATTTATTAGTTTTAGATGAGTTTCACCATATTGGAGCTCCTGAATGGACGAAGAGATTACAAATGATTATAGAAGCAAATCCAGAAGCAAAAATATTTGGCATGTCTGCAACTTCAGTAAGGTCGTTTGGTACTAAATATGAAGAAGATGTGGCTGAAAGTTTTTTTGAAGGTAATGTTGCTAGTAGATACGATTTAGCACAAGCAATAGTTGATGGGGTATTACCTCAACCTAATTATCATGCTGCACTGGCTGTACTTGAAGGTGATTGCGAAGAATTAGAAAGAAAAATTAATAGCGGTAGTGCAAGTCCTGAAGAAAAGCAACAATATCAAAAAGTATTATCGGATATAAGAAAAAAAATATCTGAGGGAGAGTCTGCTGATGAAATAATAAGAAATCATATAAAAAGAGATGGTAAATATATTTATTTCTGCCCAAAAGGTAGTGATATTTCAATATTACAAGATAATATTAAAAGAATGTTACCAACTGAATATATTAACAATATTGAATTTTATCAAGTACATAGTTCAGCACAAACAGATAAGCAAAATAATTTAAATTCAAATAACTTTTATCATAATATTACATTAGACGGTCAAAGTGCAATGGGGAAATTAAGAATTATGTTTGCAATTGATATGTATAATGAAGGTATCCATGTGCCTGATATTGATGGTGTAATAATGGGAAGAGCAACAAAATCTGATATTACTTTTTATCAACAACTAGGTAGAGCATTAGCAGTAAAAAAGAAAAGTGAAGGAACAGGCGAAAAAGTATCGCCACCATTAGTTATTGATTTGATGGGAAATTTAAAAGAAATTAAAAGATTATATTTAAGAGTTGAAACAAGAAAAGCAAGTGAAGGAACTGAGCCAATAGAAAGATCACAAGGAAATGGAACTCCTAAAGATGAGTTTGATATTAATTTTGGATTATCAGAAGAAATAATCAATTTATTATCTACATTAGAAGAATTAAAAAGTAAAGTTGAATTTACTTTAGATTTTGATGGTAGATTAAAGGAAGTTTATGATTATTTACAAGAAAATGGAAGATTGCCTAAATGGGATGAAGAAACAAAATTTACTGACGGTAGAGTAATGAGTACATGGATAACTCAAAAAAGATTAAAAATATATGAAAAAGCAGATAGTGGCAACGAAATCGCTAAAACAGTATGTGAACAATTTAGTTTAGATCCAGATGAGTTATTTTTAATACATTTGGAAGAAGCGTTGGTGTATTGTAAAGAACATAATGGTTTTCCCAGATATGATGATAATGTAACTTTTTCTACTGGTACACAAATTCATCATTGGTCTAGACATTCTAAAGAAAAAATCGAAGAATATGCCCTAAAGGGTAATGAAACTGCTAAAAAATTGTATTCATATTATACACTTACAATTGACGAATCATTTAATTTACATATAGATGAAATGTATGAATATATACAAAGAAACGGAAGATTACCACAAAAATCTAAAAATGAAAAATTTTCAGATGGCAAATTAATGTCTGCTTGGTTGAATAAGAATAGGAGAAAAATAGAACAATCAGGATTAGAAGGCAATGATAAGGCAAAAACAATTAGTGAAATGCAAAAAATGAATAGTAAAACAAAAGAAAATAAAGATAGGAAAACAGTAGATAGAATTATTGAAATTTTAGCATATTATGATAGAACTGGGAAATTACCAATAGATACAGATAAAGCAGAGTTTGAAAATGGTGCTGATATGGCTAATTGGTTATCGTCAAAATCCGTTAAAGATTCTATACAAAGATTGCTAGAACAAAATAATTCAGAAGCAATAAGATTAACTCAAATTCAATATAGTCTTTCTTCTGATGGAATATTTGAAAGAAAAATGAGCGAACTTGTAGAACTTATTAAAAAAAGAGGTACAAATGTAAAAAGTATTTCTGGAGACAAATTTAGTGATGAATCAGATATATATTCTTGGATTCTTAATAAAAGAAGTAAAATTGAAGAATATGCTAGTAAAGGGAATCAATTAGCAATATTCATTTTAGAAAATCAATATAGTGAAAAAGCAAAAACTAAATCAAGATTAGATACTTATGATATACATATTAAGGAATTAATTACTTATTACCAAGAACATGGAACACTTCCAAAAAGTACAGAAAGAATAAGATTTTCAGATGGTAATTTAATGACTTCTTGGATTGGAGATACTAAAGCATTAATAAAAGAAAAAGCAGATAGTGGCGACGAAATTGCTAAAATTGCTTATGACATAATTTATAGGAATTCAGAACAAGGTAAATTTGAAATTCATACATTAGAAATATTACAATATTATAAAGAAAATGGAATATTACCGATGAAAAAGTCAGTAGATAAAGAATTTTCAGATGGTGGTTCAATGTGTAATTGGGTTTTTAACAAAAGGAAAAAAATATATGAGGAAATGGAGAACCTGCCAACAGTTGCAGAGCTTGCAAAATTAATCCTTGCAGTTAGCCCAACATTTTTTGATAAAGTAAAAGCATTCAAAGAGGCAGAAGAAGCATTTTCGGAAGAAAGTGAATTTGAAAAGGCAAAGGGTAAAAAAGGAGTGAAAAAAGGTAATGGGAAATAGTTTTCAAAAATATATTTTTGCATTTAATGAATTAACTACTGATGATAAAAAGGAGGAGTTAATTAAGCATTTTAAAGAATTGTTTGCATATTTAAAAAAAATAAATAATATTGATTATCCATTATATGATGAATATGAAAATGATGATGAATTTTTATCTGTTGCTTTTTCTTATCTTATTAATATAAAAGAATTATCTGCAATTGCATTTAATAAAATAAATGACGACTAAATTGAGGTGGATTATGGAAAAAAAATTAATTGAAAAAATAAAAGGAACAATTAAAAATATTTATGTTCCTGATGTTTATGAAAACGGAATGCCATTGCCCGAAGATTATGTTGATAGACTATGCTTTGAAATAGAAACTGAAAAAGGAATTATAAAAGTATTAGAAGAAAGATATAGTAAATGTGCAGGTTTGTTTGTTGGGAATGAAGTGATCGTGCTTAAAAATGCTGTAATATGTGATTATAATGAATTCATTGATTTACTTAAAGAGTATATTGATTTAAATTATGAAAAGTATGATGAAAAATTTAGGAAAGGTATTTTTGATAAATATTATTGTACTAAATCTGAATTTGTTTCTAATCCCAAAAGTATTATTAAATATAATATTGAGATATAGGTGGTGAAATAATGTTTAAAATTGGTAAATTGAATAACACTTCTAATGAAAATGTAAAGATTACTTCTTCAAAACTAGAAGTTATTAAAGCTGGAGTAGGTGTAGTAGGTTATAAACTGGGGTTATCTTTTGATATTACAGGAGAATTTGATAATAATAAATATTCATTCGGTTTTGATTTAAGTTGTTATCCTGAAGATTTATTAACCCTAAATGTATCGAAAACTATTGACTTTAATAATTATAAAAATACAAGTGATAAATTTAATATAGGAGAAGCATTTTTCAATTTTAATGATGAAAATGGTGTTGAACCAGATGAATTAAGTATTAAAATTTCAAAATATATAAATAATAGATATTTAGTATATATAACTTTTTTAGTTGAAGATTATAGCAGTGTAATTGAATTTGATTTTAATTTAGATGACTATTTAAAAGATTTAGGAGGAAATATTGATGAATAATGAAGAAGTAAAAAGAATTTTAGAAGAAGCAAAAAATGGAAATAGTGAACTTGATTCCGAGATACTAAAAAAATTTGAAGGTCAGAGTAAATCAACAGATACAAGATATCAATATCCTTATGTAGAGTTGGAACAAGTAATGGCAAATCCAGATGAATATATTATTCCTGCTTGTCAACCCGCTTGTAAAGCTTTATGAAATAAAAATATTGAAACATTTATGGTAAGTAATAATGATGATAAAGATTTATATGTATTGTTAGCAAATGTTTCACCAGAAAATGTGTCTATATTAAAAGAACTAGCACAATCTGATCCTAGATATTATTTTGATGGATTTAGAAATACTTTTGGTATTGCAGTAAAAGGTATGACAGAAGATTCAATGAGAGAACTTGTTGCTTTAACAGATGTGTTTAGAATTCAGGACACTGTTAGATATCAAAGTGTTGAGGATTTTTTAGCAAGTTATAAAATGACTGATGGAGAATTAAAAATAGGAGAAGATGGAACAATTCATAGAAATCCAAATCCTGCACTTGCAAATGCTACTATAAAAGAAGCATTAGAAAAAACAGGAAAAGGACATCTATATGTTGCTGAAGAAGGAAGAATTTATGAAAGTCCTATGTATTTAAGATGGCATCAAAGATATCAGCATAGTTTACAAGATGCTATGATGGCTGATATATCTGATATTACACCATATAAGGGCAATGTTAGTGGAGAAATAGCACATTTAAGAGATACATATTTGACTGCTGAAAGAGAATATGTATCAGAATTGTTAAAAAATGAAGGTATGAGAGAACTGATTGCAGAAATTAATCAAAATCCACCTGAAATGCTATTTGCGATGGCACAAAGTCTTGTTGAAAAGGTTGAAATGAGGCAAATCCTGATTTAATAGAAGATGAAGAAATGGAAATATTTACATTAGAATCAGTTGGTTTGTCTGCAAATGCTTGTACAATATTGTTAGAATACTTTGTTATGCTTTATAATGGCTTAACTAATTCAAAAGATGCATATGAAGATAATGGAAATGTATTAGGTATTGTATATGATAAAGAAGATAAAAAACTTGATTCACAATTTGAAAAATTACAATACAATGAAAAATTAGATGTGTTTAGTGAAATTGTCATTAGATATGATAATGAAACTTATTTTAAAGAAAAAATAACAATTTTATCGTTTGATTCAAAATCAAATGGATATGATATAGCCCATTTAATTCAAGAACAGAAAGTTTAATAAATATGATTCATACAATAAATAAAATAATAGTAATGTTATGCATTACTAAATTTAAATAAGCAGTTATGCTTAGTAGTGCTATATTTGGCAATGATTAATTTATATCTACACAATGATCTTTGAAAAAAATTAATATTTTTTAAGGAGAATTGTGTAGATGCATTCTCCTTTTTTTATTAATTTTTTTTTTCTAATGTTAATAAACTTAATCAGGAGGAGAATGTACTTTGGACAACAACATTACTTATGAAGTAGTAAAAAAAGAAGTTCAAAAAAAGATAATAAATTATTTATATCAAAATAACGATATTACTATTAGTGAGTATGAGGCATTAATTTCAAAGTGTGATGAAAAGATAAATAAATTAAATGAACAATTAGAAAAAAATAAAGAAAAATATTCTTATCCAATGAAAGTTGATATAAGAATATAAAAATAAATGGAGGTGATTTAAGTGGATTTATATGCTATAAGAAATATGCTAGGTCAAGGAAAAAGTATTTATGATTTACCATTAAGAGTTACATTCTATGCTCGTGTATCAACTGATAGATATGAGCAATTAAACTCATTAGAAAACCAAGTAACATATTTTAGTAATTTTATAAAGGAACAAGAAAATTGGACTTTTGTAGAGGGATATGTTGATGAAGGTATAAGTGGTACAAGTGTTAAAAAAAGAGAAGACTTTTTAAGAATGGTAGATGATGCCAAGAAAAAGAAATTTGATTTAATTTTAACAAAAGAAATATCAAGATTTTCAAGAAATACATTGGATAGTATTAAATATACACAAGAATTACTTTCAAATGGTGTTGGTGTTCATTTTCTAAGTGATAACATTAATACATTTCAACCAGATTCGGAATTAAGACTTACTATAATGTCTTCAATTGCTCAAGAAGAAATAAGAAAACTTTCTGAAAGAGTTAGATTTGGATATAAAAGAAGTGTAGAAAAAGGAATAGTTCCAGGCAGTAATAATATTTATGGATATACTAAAAATAAAGGTAAGTTAGTTATTGATGAGGAACAAGCTAAATTCATTAGACTAATATTTGAAACTTATGTATCAGAAAACATAGGTGTTCATAGATTGGGTTTTAAATTATTTGATGAATATGGTGTAACTAATTATTCTGGCAAACCAATTGCAGGCACTGTCATAAAAAACATAATTAGAAATCCCAAATATAAAGGATATTTTTGTGCTCATAAAGAAACTACTGTTGACTATCACGATAGAAAAAGAAAACGATTTAAAAGGGATGAATGGATTGTCTATAAGGATAATGAAACTTGTCCTCCAATAGTGTCAGAAGAATTATGGGATAAAGCAAATGAGATATTAGATGTTAGAAGTAAAAAGCACGATCAGATAAATAAAAATAATAAATATAATAAGTTCCCATTTTCTGGTTTGATGCATTGCTATTTTGATGGTGCTACATTTGTAAGAGGTACTTACCAAATTGGTAAAGGAGATAGAAGTAGAAGAAGAAAGTTTTGGGCTTGTAATAATTATAGAATACACGGCAAGAAAAAAACTGAAGGGTGTAATTCTCCTGTACTTTATTATGAAGAACTAGTTGAAGTATGCAAAAAGATATTGAATATGATACTTGTTTGTCAAGATGATTTAATAAGTGAAATAAATGATATGATTAGTGATATTAGAACAAAAAAAGATTATAAAAAAGAAATAAAACTGATTGATGAAAAATTATTCAAAACAAATAATGAAAAAAAAGAACTTATAATGATGAGAATGGGAAAAGAAATAGACCTAAAAGAATACAACTCTCTTAAAGATGATTTAGATGACAAAATTAACTCATTAGAAGAAAATAAAAGAAAACTGATAGAAGAAGAACAAAATGAACAGTCTAGTGAAAAAAATTATGAAGATTTTAAAAAGAAGATAAATGATATGGTTTTAAATGATGATGAAAAGATTTTGGAAATTGCTCAATTGTTTTTTGAAGATATAAGAGTAGAGTCAATTAAGGATGATGAAACGGATCAAAAGGTTATATTACATGCTAAATTAAATGTGTCAAATTCAAAAGATGACACATTTGATTTTAACAAATTTTTGCTGCTTTTCTGTTCACGCCAGGGATGCGGCTGTTGTGATTGCTAATAACATATGCTCTAATGAAAAAGAATTTGTTAAGTTAATGAATAAGAAGGCCTTAGAAATAGGAATGACTGGTACTACTTATATGAATAGTCATGGTCTTGATGAAGAAACTAAAAATTATTCTACGGCTCATGATATGGCTTTACTTTCTAGTTATATTTATAGAACTTCAAAAGAATATCGAAAAATTACAAAGACTTATAAATATGAAGTCCAATCAAATAATAAATCTTATTTGTGGTATAATCGTAATAAATTTTTAAAGCAATATGATTACGCTACTGGTGGAAAAAATGGATATACGCCGAGCGCAGGAAAAACGTTAGTTACAACGGCTGAAAAGTATGATCTACGTTTGACAGCTGTAACACTAAAGGATGCTAATCAATATGAGACGCACGCAAATCTTTATGATTACTTGTTTGAAAAATATAAAAGTTATACTATTGTTGATAAGGATAATTTTGAAATAAAGAATAATTTTTATAAAGATAATTTGTATTTAAAGAAATCATTTAAGTATCCACTTATGGAAGAAGAAAAATCTAAAATAAAGACTATTGTTGAATTGAATAAGATTAAAAATTATAAAAATGGTACAAAGGTCGGAGTAGTAAATGTTTTATTAGATAATGATAAAATTGGAAGTGTTTCTGTTTATATAAAGAAAAAGGCACAAAAAAAGAAGAAATTTTTATTTTCTTCATAATTTAGATTAATTGTTTGTGGCTAGGCGAAAGAAGTTGATACTTGGTCTATTAAACATCCTAATTTGACTGTTGTCTGTACCCACACCACTAGATATATATAAATTAGTATTGGAAATTTTGTAATATTCATTTAAATATTTGGAAGCATTTTCACGAGTTAATAGTCCACCTATACCAGGAAAGCGAATTTGACCATTTAAATTTCCTCCAGCCAAAGCTAGGTTTACTTTATATTTTGATATGACCTCATCTATACTATCTGCTTCATGCATGATAACGATACTATAAATTTCTTTATTTGATGTTGGATCATTAAAATATTCAAAAGCTTTATCAATATCACGATTCTTGGAACTAGATGAAAGCCCTGTTATCAAGATAGGATTATTGGAGCGGTTATATATTAAATCATAATTATTGTCAAGTATTGTAAAGCCAGCTTGTTTTAGAATAGTTGTAAAATTATCATTATCTTCATCACCCGTTACAGCATATTTTCCTATATCTGCGTTAAGATTACTTAATGCTTTGATAATTTTTTCAATTTCTTTATGTGAGACATTATAATTTTTATCAATTAAATCTCCTGTAAACACTATGATACTAGGAGATCTCTCATTTATTTTTTTTACAAGACTATTTAATTCATCTCCATAAACAGTTGAGCCATATTGTAAGTCACTAAAGTGAATAATTTTAAATCCGTTAAAAGAGGTTGGAAGTGATGGCTCCACAATTCTTTTTTCCTTTACAATTAAGCCACTAGTTGCGGCATAGTGTGTATATAATATAAAAATTAAAAAAGCAAAGAAGATTATGATAATGACCGAAACAATTTTTTTTATTATTTTACGTCTTTGTTTACTTTTTTCTTCGTTTTCTAATTTTTTTTGTATTTCTTTATTCTTTTCTTCTCTAGTAGTCATATCATCACCTATTATTATTTTAACATGAAAATTAATATTATAAAATATTGTTTTTTTAAATAAAGAGATGTGTTATAATTCTATTAGATAGAGGGTGTGTGATTTTAATGGCAAGAAAAAGTAATGTGGAGATTATAAAGGAACAGAAAAATACGATAAAACAATTATTTGGAGCTTATACTATTTTGTTGTGTGCGGCGGCAATATTCATTTTCTCTTTACATAATTTGTTTATTAATTATGGGGGAGCTAAATTATGTATGATGTATTTGTTGGCACCAATTATATTTTTTATTTCCAATGTAATTAATAAAGAAATAGGATATAAGAACGCTATGATGTCGGTCGGAATTTCCACATTTGTTTTATTCTTTTATGGCTTATGTACTAATTTTATTATTTATAATAGTTTTAATTTGTTTAGTTGCTTAGGCTTTACAATAGCTTATTTGTTTAGTCAATCTGTTAGCTTGGCAATTTACAATTATTTACTTGTAAATACAAGATTACCAATAGCGGGTGTTATAATTAATTATATATTTGATTTATTAATTTATAATATGATATGTATGATATTTCAATATAATATGATATTTACTGATACTTTTTGGTTAGAGTATATTTTGTTGGTTTTATTTCAAGGAGCTTTCGCAATTGTGTTAAGTTTATTTGATAGTATTGTTGTAAGAGGTATTGATTAAGCCTCTTTTTTTTATAAAAAAAAGAAGCCTTGGCTTCTAAACTAATATTGAAAGTATAGTGAGTAGGGTATTATGAAGCATATGCATAGTAATTGATGGAAAGACTGAATCAACTTCATAATCCATATAGGCAAATGTTCCTCCAAGTATACCATAAGGAAGAATATAAAGAATTTCTAACGGTTTTTGAAAAGTGTAATCAATAACATGTAGACCACCGAAAATTAGTCCTGAAATAATTACAAATACCCATTTGTTACTAAATACATTCTTAAATGATTTTCTAAAAATTAATTCTTCAACTATAGGGGCGAATAGTCCAGCACAAATAAGCATTAAAAAGGGAGAAGAATGAATCATACTTTGAACGTTTTTTTCATTTTGTGGACCACCTAATTTTAAAACAAAATTGATGATAATATTAAAAAACATCATACCAAGTAATCCAATAAAATAATATTTAAAAGCAGTATCCATGTTTTTTGCAAAGTGATTTTTAAATCTTTGCCATTCTATTTTTAATTCTTTTCGATACATTAAAAATAGGATAATAACTAGACAGATGTAAGTATATATAGACAAAATATAATTAGTTGTAGTTGATATCTTGTTTACGTTTAGTTTAAAAATAGTTATTGGCAATAGTTTTAAGAGTGGACTTAACTCAAATGATGCAAAAGCAACTGCTAGTTTTAGAATATTTAGTAATAATTTTTTTCTTTTTTCATTCATAATTTTTCCTCATCTTTCTCATTTTTAGTATATCATAGTAGCGTGTTAAATGTTAATATTTTATTTGATTTTATTGGTGGCTCTGTGTTATAATAAGGCGAGATGAGGAAGTGGTTTATGTGGATGAGTTAAAAAATGTAAAAGGAATTGGTCCAAAAGCCCTTTCATTACTTGAAAAAATTGGAATATATACAATTGAGGATTTAGTTACACATTATCCCTTTCGTTATGAATATTTAAGAAGGGATAATTTAAATGAGGTTTTAGATAAGGAACACATTATCATTGATGGAAAAATAGAGAGTGTGCCAATTTTGATGAGATTTAAAGCGGGATTAAATAAAATGAATTTTAGACTAGTTACTCAAAGTGGTGTAGTGGGTGTTTCTATCTTTAATAGAGCTTTTATGAAAAAAGATTTGGAAATAGGTATTGGTGTTACAGTTGTTGGAAAGTATGATAAAGCAAAAAATGTTATAACAGCTGCTGAAATAAAAATGGGAACACTTTCTAATAAAGTAAAAATTGAGCCGGTTTATCACGCTACTAGTGGTTTAACTAATAAAAATTTAAGTACTTATATTAATATGGCTCTTTTAATGTATGGTAAGCAAATAAGAGATTATATTCCAAATAAATATATTGAAAAATATAATTTTGTTAATAAAAAGACTGCACTTAATATTGTACATAATCCTCCTACGGATGAAAAATTGGAGGAGGCTAAGTATCGACTAAAGTATGAAGAATTATTTCAATTTATGTATAAGATTAATTACCTAAAATTAGAAAAGAGAAAAAATGTAGTTGGTATTAAGCGAGAAATTAATCATGATGATGTTTCTAAATTTATTGAACATTTGCCATTTAAACTTACTGGTGATCAGTTAAAGGCTGTTAATGATATCTTAAAGGATATGGAGTCGTCTCATAGAATGAATAGATTGTTGCAGGGAGACGTTGGTAGTGGAAAAACTATTGTTTCTTTTATCGCTATGTATGTTAATAGTCTTTGTGGATATCAATCAGCCTTGATGGCACCTACTGAAATACTTGCTGTTCAACACTATAATAATTTAAAAAATATTTTAAAGGATTATCCAATAGAGGTTAGTTTGTTGACTGGTTCTACTACAAAAAAAGAAAAGTCAGATATATATAAAGGATTAGAGGATGGGCGTATAAGTATAGTAATTGGTACACATGCATTAATTCAAGAAGAAGTTAACTATCATAATTTGGGCTTAGTAATAACAGATGAACAACATCGTTTTGGAGTTAACCAAAGGGGTAATTTACAAAATAAAGGAGTTATGCCAGATATATTATATATGAGTGCGACTCCTATTCCTCGTACATATGCTTTAACTATTTATGGGGATATGGATACATCTATTATTAAAGAAAAACCTAGTGGTAGAAAACCTGTAAAAACTTATGTTAAGAGTAATCAAGAAATTAAAGAAGTTTTACAAATGATGCTTGACGAGTTAAAGAAACATCATCAAATATATATAATTGCGCCACTTATAGAAGAAAGTGAAAATTCTGGTGATCTTGCTACTGTATGTGATTTAAGAGATAAGATGAGGCTTGCCTTTGGTGAATATTATAAAATAGATATAGTGCATGGGAAAATGGCTAGTAAAGCTAAAGACTTAATTATGCAAGAATTTTTACAGAATAAGATTCAGATATTAATCTCAACAACAGTTATTGAGGTTGGAGTAGATGTTAGTAACGCTACGACTATGGTAATATTTGACGCTAATAGGTTTGGATTATCTACACTTCATCAGTTACGTGGAAGAGTTGGTCGCGGTGAAGATGAGGCTAAGTGTATTTTAATTAGTGATACAGATACTAAGAGATTACATATTATGGAAAAAGAAAATGATGGCTTTAAAATTAGTGAGGAAGACTTTAAATTACGAGGACATGGTGATTTATTTGGGACTAAACAAAGCGGTGATATGTCATTTAAAATAGCATCTCTTAGAGATGATTATGAGATATTGTTAAAAGCTCGTGAAGATAGTGAAGAGTATCTTTTAGATGAACAGTGTAAAGATGAATTAAAAGAATTCTTTGTTAATACAATGAATACAAATTATTAAAAGTGTAAAGTAGAAATATTTTAAAAAAGTTGAGTTAAAATAATTGACTTTTCTTTTTTTCTTAGATATTATTAATATGCATGATAGAGATATTATGCTGATATCTCTCACGACGATATAATGTGAGAGTATATTCAACCGAACCCCCTGAAGGAGCCAATTTGGCTCCGCTTTTTTTGTATTAAAGCCAGTGTTTATAAGGGATTTTTAACTATTTTTGATTTATCTAGATACCATACTAGATACCAAATATTAGTTTTTAGATACTAAATATTTTTTTTATTTGAATTTATTTAAATACTTAGATTTAAATTATCCATAGTATTTTTCGCATCAGTTAGATTATTTGGAAACATATGAGCATATGTGTCTAATGTTTCTTTAGTACTAGCATGACCTAAATATTTTGATACAGTTGTTACTGGTTGACCAGTATTTATTAGTAAAGAAGCACAACTATGTCTAAAAGAGTGTAGTGAACTTCTTCGGATATCTGCATTTTTAGTAATTCTACCATTAATTCTGGACATCATTCCGAAGGTTAATGGTTCATGTTCACCGAAAATAAACCATTTATCATTGAAGTTATAGTACTTCTTTTTTTCATTGTATAAATTTACTAAATAATTATATAAAACTTCAGTAAGAGGTAATGTCTTAATACTTTTAGATGTCTTAGGTGGAGTTAGTTCATAATATTTTTGACTATCCTTAACACTATTAGCTTGTTTAGTAATAGATACTAACTTATTATTTCAATCAATATCAGACCATTGAAGACCTCTTGCTTCGCCTCTACGTAATCCACAATAATATAACATTTCAAACATTGTTTTATCATTTAGATTAGTAGTACCAGTTATATATTTTTGAAATTCTTCAAAAGTGTAAACATCTTTTTCTTCTTTCATTTCATTAGGGTCTTTAAAGAACTCTATTTTTTTATAAAATTTCATTAAATTGATATCATACATTTTCATTCCCCAATTGAGAATAATTTTTAAAAACTTTTGAACATCATTTCTAGTAGAACATTTAATAGGTTTATTCCATAAATCTTGTTGGAACTTATGATATAGATTTCCATCCATATCTTTTAATTTAACATTTTCAAAATCAGCAAAATATCTTCTTCTTTTTAAATATGTTTCCATTGTTCTTTTTCTAACTTTATTTTTTTGAGATTCAATATATTGGTCGGTAAGAGTACCAAATGTCATATCCATATCTCCACCGAATTCAACTTTACTATTTAAGAACTCTCTTTCAGCATTAATTGCATCTAACTTAGTTTTATATGCTTTAGAAAAACTTTTTTTCCATTTTCCATTTTTATCTTTTTCATTCCAATAATATTTATATTTACGACCATCTTTAGTCCATTGATTTTTTGGTAATTTATATATTCCCATATTTCATTCCTCCTTTTTATTGGGATTTATAAATATACCAGTTCGTAACAATTATATTTTATCATACAAACTACGAATATTTATAATCATCTCTCTAAATCATCACGTGATTTATTTTTATTTAAATATTGTTTTGCCTTATTGATAGCAAAGTCAGGATCATTAGCTTGATGCCAATTATATGGAATATGAAGTACATCTAATAATTTTGTAGTTAAAGAATATATTTTGTTTTGAATCATGGTTTTAAAATTATTAAATTCTTCAGTTAATTCTTGAAATTTATTTTTCCAAAATCCTATTTCTTTATTTTTGTTATCAATAATCTCTTTTTGACTATCAATAATTTTCTTTTGTTTAATATAAGCTTGACCTGATTTAAAGTTATTAACTTCTTTAGTTAGAATTTCAATTTCTAAATCCTTTTTTATGTTATCTTCAGCCAGTTCTTTAGAATAGAGTGATAACTTATCTATATCTTCATCTTTATATTGCTTCATAATACCTTTTTTGACGGGATTTAAGATGTCTTTAGATGTTTCTGTATCAACTTTATCAATAAACTGATTTTCGGCTTTATTTGCTTCTTTTAGTAGTTCATTTTCTTGTTTGATTTCTTGATTTAAAGCATTTAATTCAATTTGTTGTTTCATAGCATTAGTTAAATGAGTTTTATCTCCACCAATTTCTCCTCTAAATATATTAAAACCTCTAGATTTGATAAATTCGTTATAATCATCTTGAAGTAGAGTATAAGAAGCATTACCACCTTTTTGTTTCCAAAATTGATCTGAGTTTAGAAATTTACCTTTAACTGTTTCATAAATATTTTTACCATTCTCATCTTTCTTCTGAATAGGTACTAACTTCTTTTCTCCGTTTTTATTAACTATTTCATGTTTTAATTGATGACCATTTTCATCAAGTTCAAATACCTTTCTTTTAACTTCATTAACTACTGGCGTAAAATATATATGCATATGTGGAGTAGATTCATCAAGATGGATTGCAGCGTATCTTATATTTTCACTTCCTACATATTCTTTAATGAAGTTTAAACTTTCATCAAAGAACTTTTTTATTTCAGTTGGTAATTTATGATTTTCATCTATAACTACATGTCTGATAGGTTGTCCTGCATTATCTCCAGTTTTATAAAACTCTCCAGTATCTTTAAATTCCATTCCATAGTGTTCAAAGAATTCTTGACCGCTTGTTATTATTAATCCATTTAATACTTTTGTGTTTTTCTTATTTGGATTATAGTTTATATTATTAGAATAAAGATAATCAAATGTTGAACTAGATAGAGTAGGACCATCATAATTTATTAGTTCTATATTGTATGGAGTTCTAGAACTATCATATTTACCAGAACCTTTTCTTTCTTTTAATTCTTTATCAAGTCCACCAATATTTGATGCTTTAAACTTTTCTAATCGTAGTGCTTGTTTTCCTGAGTACATTTATTTTGACCTCCCTTCAATGCTTGTTTTAAAATAATACTCTATCTCACTAGGGCATAATATATGCCCAACCGTGAGCTAAGGAATATTCCTTAGAATCCTTTATGCTTGTAATAGCTAGAGCCAATACCTAATAAATAGGTGAAGGCATTCGCTATCACAAGATTAATTAAACGATATACAATATCATTTAATTAATAGATAATGAATTCACTATCGCCACTTCCAACCTTGCAGGTCAGAACGTGCCTCGTTCATTCATTATTTTCGGAAGGTTCTTCATAAGAACAATGCCATAATCTTTCATTAGCAGTTCTTTTACTTGTTATATGAAGACCTTCTTTCTCCAACAAACTTAGGTTTCTTTGAATTAAACCTCCAAGCTGTGTTGGAGTCAATAAAATATTTGTTTTAGATAAGATATCCGATATCGTATAATCAAAATCTTTCTTAGCAACAGCATATTTTATAAACAATAATAAATTGTAATCAGTTTCATCATTAGTGTTCTCATCTATAACACTAAAGGTCTGATTATCATTTCTTTTTAAATTTAATTGTAATCTTCCTAAATCTCTACCTTTATAATCTAAAGTTAGTTTATTGTAATTATTTTTTGATTCTTTTAATTTAATAATTCCAGATACATCAGCATTTAATCCGACACTGCCCATAGTTTCATCTCTTTTATTTAAGTGATGTGTTACAAGTAATGTAGAATTATATTTTCTACATAGTTCTTTTAATTTTCTAAATACAACATCATTAATTTCTTGATAATTGTTTAAATCATAACTAGTATCAAATTTAATATCTTTAAACATATCCATTATTATAAATAAAGGTTCTTTATCAAATGTTAATTCATAAATATCTCTTTCAATATCTCTAATATAAAAATCTGGAATATCATCTATATCTATAATGTGTAGTTTATTTACATTAGGTTTCAAATTCATCAATTTAAATCGGTCATTTAATTGATTTATATAGCCCTCTGTGGTAATATATAAGACATGAGAGGGATTTACTTTGAATCCTAAAAAATCTTCTCCAGTAGTAAGAGAGAAGGCAAGTTGCTGAGCAAACATTGACTTGCCAACCTTAGGATGAGATACAAGTAAATAAACTCCATTTGATATCATTAGATTTTCGACGATGATATCTTTTTTTATGCTTTTATTTATTTCATTAATTTGTTTCATATTGTATCTCCTTTCTTACATATTTTTTATTAATTTTTTACTAGAAACTCTAGATTCTAAATAAGGTATATCTATATCAAAGAATGCTACTACTTCTTTAGTTGGTACAACAGACTTTGGTATGTGATAACCTTGTTTTTCTAATTTGTCTTTTATTTTCTTTTTAGCCTTTAGTGCAGAATTCCTACCAAGATGTCCAAGTTTCATAATATCTTCTAGGGTGCACCATTGCTTAGCTACTAAATTTAATGTTTCTTCTGCAGTCATATTTTTTCTCCTTTCTTTTTAATTTTTCTGTGGTGATACATAAATGTAATACGTATCATCTAGTGCGTTATAGATAGTATATTTTTTCTTTCTTAATTCTCTAAATGCTAATGCAACATCTTTTCTACTGTCATTACTGATAGAGTAGAGGTCAGTATTTTCAAGTTCATCATTAGTTCTAACTAATAAAGAATTAAGCATACTGGTTGCTCCGATAGATAAATCTTTAGGAATTATATAGTCATCAATATTATCCTTTTTAAATAATCTCATATCTACAGCTTCCTTTCTTATTGAGTGTCCGATACCTAGGACAATATAAATATAGCGCCGTCCGGAAATATTGTCAATATAAATTGACCGTAAAACTAGACATTTAAACAAAAATATGATAAAATTAAATTGTTAAGAGAAAAAAGGGGAGAAAGAAGTGTTATTATGAACTCAGAAGAACTTAAAATTTTAATTGAATCTGCAAGAGTTGCTAAAGGTATTTCACAAAGAGAACTTGCTAAACTAACTGGTATTAGTAGAAGTACTTTAAATGATTTAATTAATGGAAAAATAAAAAAAGTAGATATTGATGATCTACGTAAAATTGCTGAAACTTTAGATATGTCATTACAAAAACTATTGAAAGCTGCAGGTTATGATGAAATGTCTTTATACTTTCATGCACATAAGAGTAAAGATAAATATATTGATAAGTCTAGTAAAGATTTAAAAGAATTAATTGAAAAATATAAGAAATCGGAATTAGAATTGTTAGATTTTGATACTCAAAAAAGAAACAAAGTAAGTGATGTAAGGCAAAAATTATTTTATACTATGGAGCACTTACAAATTATGAAAGATAATAAAGATAGTTTATATACAATTGATAAAGCTATTGAAGATATAAAATATGCTTTTGATGAACTAAAGGATGTAGAGCAAAAGTATGATTATAATAAATTACCAAAGGAAAACTAAATATAAGGCTATTTTTATAAAATGTTATAAATAAAAAAAGGAGGTTTTTATGAATTCATTATTAGAAAAAAAATATATAAACAAGATTTTGTCTAATAAGAATGTGTTAATTTCTGAATTGACAGATGAATTTGGTAGTGAATATGAAGGATTATTAAATGAAAGATTTGATAAAATTAAATTTGTATTTTTTGCTAGTTTAACAAATTATAAAAGATATTTAAGGAAAAGATATTCATATTTAGCTGCAAATAAAATTGTTGAATTTATAAAAGAAAATGGCATTTTAAATGATGTATATGTAGATGATAGTTTTAAAGATATTTGTGGTTACACAATCGAATCAAAAAATGAAGAAGATTTGTTTTATAATATTTTTAATAATCGTTTTTTAGATTTTGATTTTGAAGGAAAACGTAAAAATGTTTTTGGCATTTACTCATTCGATGCTTCTCTAGATTATAATGAGTTAAGTACATATGCACAATATAGAAACATTACTACTGAAGAGTTTATAAGAAATAACAGATGTGATTTTTTAAGAAATATAGGAAAATATCCAGCAGATTATACTAATGAAATGATATGTAATGATGCGAATTATTTAAACTTATGTCATTATTATGAAGGACTAATGCAAAAGTATAATAATACTTTAAACGATGTAAAAGTAAAATTAGAAAATGATATAGATATATTTAATAAACTTGAAAGTATTAGAAAAAAATTATTTGTTAATAATTATAAAAAAATGTTAGAAGAATTAACTGCATATTTATCAGATGATGATAAGAAAAAAGTTGCCAGTGGTAATTATAATTTAAGGGAAATAGATTTTTTAAATATGTTTTTTTATAATGGTCAAAGTTTAAATGATGAAAGTAAAATAGAAACTTCATCAGCAGAAGAAATACAAGAATTATATTCATTGTATTACGGAGAAAGCAATCAAAAAAAAGATATTGTTCAAATTATAAAAAATGCCAGAGAAAAGGCTGCTAAAAGGTATAATAAACAAATACTTGAAGCATTTACATTTGAATCAAATTATGATATTTCCGGTATAGAAATGGATACTGATTTATCTTTATCTGATTTACAACTTTTTGCTTCATTTGAACAGGAAGATGGAATAGAAAAAAATAGGTTATTATTCTTTGATCCTTATGCATGTGATGAAGAATATTTAGATATACATCTACGACACGAAATAAGACATTCATTAACTAGTAGTGTTCGAAGAGAAAATAATTTAGATATTGTAAAAGTTGGTAATGCAGAATATATATATTCAGGAGAGGAATTAATAACTGTTAATAATGAATTCTATAATGAATTATTAACACAAAAAAAAGCAATTGAAAATACAAAAGCAAGTTTTGGAAGAGGTATATATATATTATCTCCAAATGGAATATCATTTCCTAATGGACTTACTTCTGGTTATGATGAGTATTTATCGGAATTTGATAAAATATATAGTGTGATTCCACAAAGTGCAATGGTTAGTCAAATAGAAAGAAATAATGAAAACTTGTATAGATTTATATCGTTAGATGAAATAAAAAAATTGGAAGATAGCTTACAAAATTATAATAATATTCCAGATGATATTTTGGGTCCAGATTTAAGTGGAAATAAAAAATCAAAATAAAGACATTAAATATGACACAATGACACTAAAAATGCGAGTGAGGCTCTCACAAACGATGTGTCATAGTGTCATTTAATAATAAAAATAAAAGGATATATATATAATAGTATATATAAAAAGAAGCGCTAGTACAGGCTTATATTTTATAAGTTTTTGTATTGGCGTTTTTTAGTAGTGAGGTGGTAATTTATGATAGAAAAAATTATTGAAACAGGGAATAAAGTTGATTTTCATATTCATTCTATTGCATCTAAACACAAAGAAAGTGATGATTGTGTAGATTTATCTACCATAGATAATATAGATTTATTAATAGATAAATTAAACCAAAGGGAAATAAATATGTGTTCTATTTCAGATCACGATAATTTTGATTTCAATATATATAATAGGTTAAAGCAAGAAGAAAACAAAGGTAGTATTAAAAAAGTTTTTCCTGCAGTTGAATTTTCAGTAACATATGATAAAAAAGTTTTACATGTAATTACAATTTTTGATGATAAAGATGAAGAAAAAATAAAAAAAATACGAAATGAAATATTTGATATAAAAAACAATAAACCATTTTATGATGATATTGAATTAAATTCATTTTCTGAAAATAAATATCTTAATATTTTAAAAAATATAGATTTAAATGTTGTAATGATAGCACATCAAAAGGAGACTTTATCAAGCAAAGAAACAAGAAATCATGATGTTATGAGTTTGGGAGAGGAAAAATTTGATGAATTAGTTTTCTTAGATTATTTTGAATCATTTGAATTTAAGAGAAAAAGAAATGAAATATTTAATAAAAATTATATTGAAAAAAATAAAGAAAAGTATAAAGATATTACTTTAAGATTTGTAACAGGTTCTGATTGCCATGATTGGTCTAAATATCCAAAAGAAAATGATGACTTTTCATTTACTTATTTAAAATGTTTGCCAACATTTAGAGGTTTGGCAATGGCAGTAACAAATACAAAAAGAATTAATTATGTTAATAATTTTTATTCTACTACTGATAAATGTTTAGATAGTATTAATATCGAAATAGATAACAATGAATATGATATAAAACTTTCTAAAGGTATTAATGTTATAATCGGAGACAATTCTATTGGTAAATCTTTACTTATTCATAAGTTAACTAATTATAATTATCTTAATGATCAAAAAATTAAAGATAGTTATGATGAATATTTAATAAACAATAAAATTAGAATTAACTCATCCATACCTGAATCAAATATTTCTAAATTCAATGGGCAAGGTTCTATTAGAAAAATGTTTGAAAATAAAACTTTTGACAGTGATGAATTCTTAAATGGATTTTTCCCTGCAGAACCACTAGTAAGCAAGTATATTGAAATTTATAAATCTGAAATTGAAAATTATATTTCAATATTAAAAAATAAAGAAGAAAAAAGTAATGCATTTAATAAAATAACAAATTTTGATATATGTGTTATTGAGGCTACTTCAAAATCTTTAAATTTTAAAAATGTAACTCAAGCAACTATTACTAGTATTAATTCAAAAATAAAAAAAATAGGTAAAATAGTTGAATATTTTGAATCAATTAATTCTTTATTGGATAAAATACAGGAAAATGATTTTTTTGATAAAGAAGATGAAAAATATATTAATGATAGTATAAATTCTAATATTAAATTAATTTCAAAATATAATAATAAAATTAAACAAAATTTATTTGAAATTTCTAAAATAAATATTATTAATGATGAATTCACAAGTAAAGATAAAGAACTAAAGAAGACTAAAACAGATGAAACAGAAAAAATAGCAAATTATGAAAGTAATAAGGATTTTTTTTCAGAAAATATTGTAAATTACTATTATAAGAACAGGAATAAAGTTAAATATGAACCTAATATAAAAGAGGAAAAAGTACCGACAACATCTAATAAGGTTGGAAAATACAGATTTGTTGCAAAGACTAAAATTAAAGAGATATCAAACACAAATTTATTAACTTTAATTAATAATGTTTTAGGAAAAAGTGTAAAAGATATAAATTTAATTGATTCAATTACTATTCCAGATAGATTTAGTAATAGGAATAAAGACATTTCTTATAATGATAAATTAATAAATCTAAAAAATGAATTAGATAAAGAAATAGATAATTATTTTTCAATTGATAAAGCAATAAATGATGCTAGTGATAAAGATGTAACAAAAGAATTATCATCAGGTTTTAATTCTAAAATTTATTTTGATTTAATATCTAATCAAACTGATGATAATAGAATATATATAATTGATCAACCTGAAGATGATGTATCACAACCATCTATAAAGAAAAATATACTTGGAGATTTTTATGATATGAGTAAAAATAGACAGGTCATTATAATTACACATAATCCCCAATTTATTGTTAATTTAGATGTTGATAATGTTATTTTTATAGGAAAAGATGAAAATGATAAAATATATATTCAAAATGGAGCACTGGAATATTGTGATAAGGATTATGATATTTTAAAAATTGTTGCTGATAACATAGAAGGTGGAATAGATTCTATTAATGAAAGGTGGAAAAGATATGACAAAAACATATACGATGTATAATAAAAGTGATAAATATACAATTAACAATGGGACAGAAGAAATATTTGAAATTTCTAAAAGCACATTAAGTGTTGATGGAAAAAAATTATATGATGCATTGTTTTCAAATTTTGAAAAAGGGGATAATATTAAGATAGATAAAGATACTTCATTTGGTGACGATGATAAACTTTCAAATGCTGTATACAGTAATATAATTGAGGTTATTGAAAAGATTGTCACAGGAATTAATGATTTTGAAGAAGAAAATGTTGAAACTAATGTATAAATAATTCCAGATACCAAAACTAGATACTAAACAGCAAAAATAAAGTTATTTTTATAAACTTTGATAAATTTTGATAAAAGAAAAAGTCTTATTTTGCAAGACTTTAATAAATTATTAAATTGTTACGAACTGATAATAATATTTCCCCCTGAAGGAGCCAATTTGGCTCCGCTTTTTTTGTATTAAAGCCAATGTTTATAAGGGTTTATGATTTTTAAAATTGTAATTTTTGGTCCAATTTTGGCCCAATTTTATTTAGCGTATTTACACATCATAGCCCGTTTTAATAGATTTTAAAAAGGGAATGTTAAATACTAAGAAAGTTTTGTATGTGACATATTATAAAAGAAATATTAATTGATAAAATGTTGTGTGTTCAAGATCCTTCAGAGGGTGGATTAAAATGGGAAGATAATTCTGATGATCCGATTCCATTAGGATTAGATATTGATATAAATAATAAAACTTATTTAAATTGGGTTAGTGAGGATGAATTTTTTATCCAAATAAAAGTATATTGTGAACCTGGAAAATGTTTTGATAGCATGATGCAAAATGATGCTGATTTATGTTTTATGTTTAATTTGACAATACTTAACTTTAATGGAATTAAGACAAAAATGCATTATAAAATGTGGTTACAAAGTTTTCAAGGTATAAGTGTTATTAAAACAAACTCAACTTTTGTAGAAAATGAGCGTAATTAAAAGGCTAGGAGTTAATCCTAGCTTCATTCATATCATCAATTAGTGATGTTATATCAGTAAAAGCATTTTTATATAAATGTGTATATGTATTAAGTGTTTCTTCTATTTTAGTGTGTCCTAAGAATTTAGAAACTGTAATAATATTAGCACCTTTATAAATTAATAAGAAAGCACATGAATGTCTAAAGTCGTGTATCCTTATCTGCTTAACTCCAGCTATTTCACAATTGCGATTTTTTCTAGCTGTAATGGTACTACTTATTTGTGGAGCAATATCTCCAATTACAAAGTATGAATCATTAAATCCAAACAACACTTCAGAATCACTCTTTTTAAGCGCTTCTATGAAATAATATAACTTTTATGTTATGATTGACTAGTAGAGGTGTTTTATGGAACAGAAAATAAATGAAATAATGCATGTTATGAATAGTATTGAATATGGATTTAGGGATGAAAATAATAAAAATATAATTTATGATGAAGAAAAATGGCGTAATGAGTTTAATGATTTTTATTATTTACAGACTCCAAAAGAGTTATTGAAGTCAAAATGTGGTATTTGTTGGGATCAAGTTGAATTAGAAAGAGAACTCTTTAAGAACACTAAGTTCAAATATGAAACATATTTTATCTATTTAAATGATAATAATATGCTTCCATCACATACATTTTTAGTATATCAAAATAACAATAATTATTACTGGTTTGAACATTCATGGAATAAATATATGGGAGTTCATCAGTACAAAAGTATGAAAAAACTATATGAAGATGTGAAAAATAAATTTGTTAAAGAAAATAATTATGTAAGTAAGAATGCAACTTTTGGGATGTACTTATATGAAAAGCCAAAAAAACATATTAAATGTATGGAATTTTATGATTATGTTGTTACTGGCAAGAAAATAAATATTTAATAAAGGAGTTTAATATTTTCGTAGTTTAGAAAACTTAATTAAATGTTTACAGAAGATATATTTTAAGATATAATGATGGAGGAGGAGAGAGTTATGAAGAAAAATAAATTATTTGTAGGCGTTATATGTTTATTAGTTTTAGTTTCTATTACAGGTTGTGGAAAGAAAACAAATCTTTCAAGTAAAAAACAATCTGATAACACAGAAACAAAAACAGAGGTAAAGGCTAAGTGTTCATATTATAAATGTTTATCTAAAATGTCTTTGAGTAATACAGTAGATGAATTAAATAATATTGTTGGCATCGAAGCTAAGAGTGTTGAAACAACTGTAGAAAATATGGAAAAATATGAATATGATTTTGGAAATGACAAAAAAATAACAGTAACTTTATTTAGTGGCAAAGTGTCATCTATAACTATGGCTTATGATAAAAAAGAATTAAAAAATAGTAAAGTAACTTTAGATAATTTAGCTGATGTAAAGGCTAAAATTAATGATGGAGTAAGTTATGCTGATTTTAAGAACGCAGTTGGTGGAGTTGATGGAACTTTATATGAATTAGGTTCTTGGAATAAATATGTTTGGGTAGCAGGAGATGGAAGTAGTAATGTTACAGCATCTTTTGGTAAGGATGGAAACCTTAAATTCTTTAGTGGATTAGGTTTTAAAAGTTAAGAATAAAAAATAGAAAAGATTGCTTGTTCATAGTTGTTGTAGCAATCTTTTTTTTATTTTATTTTTTCTAGAATCTTAATTTTTCCGTTTACAAGATATTCATTTGTATTATCTGGTACTTTTTTAAAGTTTGGATGCCAATAATTAAAAGAGTTTTCATAGGCATCCTTATAGGATAAGGTTTCATCAGGTAATAGTTGCTCATTTGTTTTAAAGATATTACCAGTTACTTCTACTCTGCATAAATCATAATCTTTTGCATCCAAAGCATCAATCCAATAAGAGACACCTTTTTCGTCTGTTAAATAAATACTATGTAATCTACTTGGTAGAAAATTAAAGTTATTTTTTCTATAATTTTCAAGAGCTGTTTCTCTTTTAAACATGTTGGAAAAATATGATGTTTGGTAGGCGATTTGTAAAATTTTTTGGAACTCTTGTCTATTTATTTGAGTTTTACTACTTAGTAATGTTAATAAATAGTCATGAAAGTTTAGTAAAATTTTATTTTGATCTTCTTCTATAATCATACTTGTTGTAAAATCATTATATCTTTTTGACATAATACTTTTGAAGTTTTCGTTAACAGTTATTTCTCTATATGGTTTCCACAATTTATCGTAATTATTATGCTTATGAATATGGTATAATTCCATTTTGTCGGCCATATTTATTCACCCCTTTGATTGCTACATATGATAACACTAAATAACTGAAAAAGCAATAATAACTTGTTAGTAGAAAGTGATAGTGTTATAATATTTGCCAAAGTGGTGATAGTATGTTTTATGATGAAAATCTTATTGATAGTTATATAAATAAAAGTCCAATATTAAATAGAAAAAGATTAGAAAATGATCCTAATTTTATGTTAAATGTCATAAAGAAAACAAATGATAAAATGTTTTATTATTTTTGCTCAAATAGTGTAAAACATGATTATAATTTTGTTTCATATTTACTTAATCATTTTTCAAATAGTGTTATGTTTTGTGATGAAGTTTTACGAAGTTATATAGTTGATGAAATAGATGTTTTTGAATTAAAACACGAGATATTTTATATCTATGATCAAATTACTTTTGGTAAATATTCTAATCTAAAAAGAATTTATAATAATTTTTTGAATATTATTTATAAATATGAAAAATTAGTGATTGAAGATGCAACAAAAGATGAAGAAATGGCTACTATGAGTAATGAAATTGGTCTTGGGTTTGTTTTTATACTTAGTGAATATACAAAAAAAACTGAACAGATGTTTTTTGCAAGAAAAATGCTTAAAGATATTTTTTCCTTTGATGTTATTAATGATATAGTGAAGAATGTACACTCTAAATTTCGAAGAAAAGATGATTTTTTAGAGTATGGTATTAATCATTTTATTATTGATTTTATTCAGAAATATGATATATATTTAGCTGATTTTGTTCAGTGTAATATTAATTTACTTACTGACGTAAAAAAACAAATTAACATGTCAATGACAAGTGATTTTGTTAATAATGATTTATCACTTCAATCTAATAGTATTTTAGATGAAAAAACTGATATATATGAAATGAAGAGAAAAAATATTGTTATGACTAAGAAAAAAGTGTAAAGTATAAATAAATAGTTAAAAAGAGTGGAAAAACACTTTTTTTTGGTATAATTTTATTGTTACTGAAGTAAAATTTAGAGGAATTCTAGGAGATGATGATATGGAAATTATTAAAGCAATTTTATTCGGTATAGTTGAAGGAATAACAGAATGGTTACCTATTTCTTCTACTGGACATATGATACTTTTAAATGAATTTATTAATTTGAATGTTAGTAAGGATTTTTATAGTTTGTTTGAAGTAGTTATTCAGTTAGGTGCTATTATGGCTGTTGTTGTTATGTATTTTAAAACTATATGGCCATTTGGTTTTGGCAAAACAAAAAAAGAGACAAAAGAAACATTTAATTTATGGGGCAAAATATTAGTAGCATGTGTTCCTGCCGCTATTATTGGAATATTATTAGACGATTGGTTAGATGCTCATTTATATAATAGTATTGTAGTTTCTTTAATGTTAATAATCTATGGTATTATATTTATAGTAGTTGAATCTAAAAATATGGGAAAAGGAAAAACTGAAAATTTAAATGATATTACTTATAAACAAGCTTTAGGCGTAGGGGTATTTCAATTGTTATCTTTAATACCTGGTACTAGTAGAAGTGGTGCTACTATAATTGGAGGTTTAATTCTGGGTTTAAAGAGAAGTGTTGCGGCACAATTTACATTTTTCTTAGCTATTCCTGTTATGTTTGGAGCATCTTTATTGAAACTTTTAAAATATATTATGAAAGTAGGCGTAGCTTTTCAAGCTGGAGAGTTAGCACTTCTTGGAATTGGGTGTCTTGTTGCTTTTATAGTTAGTATTTTAGTAATTAAGTTCTTGATGAATTATATTAGAAAACATGATTTCAAAGTATTTGGATATTATAGAATAGTATTAGGAATAATTGTGTTGTTATATTTTTTCATTATAAAATAGTAGAAATACTATTTTTTTATGTTATTTATGATGTATAATTATGATGGTGATATCATGAGAAAATACTTATATGATTACATAGAAAATATAGATAGAAAAATAAGAGATGGTAAGATAGACGATAAGTGTATTAATGAACACCTAATAAAGATAAGTTTTTTTCAACATGAGAGGTTTATTCATTTAGTAGTTACTTTATTTTATGTACTTATGATGCTAATATTTTTTGCTTTAGGGAATGTTTTTATAGGATTTTTAATAATAGGTTTTATATTAATGATATTTGTTATATTTTATATAATTCATTATTTTAAATTAGAGAATGGTGTGCAGTATTTATATAAGCAATATGATAAAATGAATAAAAATTAGTATTAGATAAATAATATTGGTGGAGGAAAATTATGAAAGAAATAGTTAATAAATTAATTAGTTTAAATAAAACGATTAGTACAATGGAATCTTGTACAGGTGGCGCTGTTAGTAATAGTATTACAAATGTTGATGGGGCAAGTGAAGCATTTAAGTTTGGAGCTGTTACATATAGTAATTTTTTTAAGGAAAAGATGGGTGTTTCTAAAGAGGTAATAGATAAGTATAGTGTTTATAGTATGGAGACAGCTCAGGAGATGAGTAAAAATATTTCTTTATTTACTGATTCCAATTATGGAGTTGGTGTAACAGGTAAGCTAAATAGAGTTGATAAGAATAATAAATTTGGTGATGATAACTTAGTTTATATTAGTATTTATGATAAAGATACCGATAAATATTATAATTTTACCTATAGAGCATTATTGAAGACGAGACATGAAAATAAGGATAAGATAGTAGAAGAAATAGTAAAAAAATTATCAGAAATTTTGAAAATTTAGTATTATGTTATAATAATTTTTGGTTTGGGAGAAGTATATGACAAGTGAAAATGAAAGATTATTAAAGAATATTAAGGAAGAAAAAACTGTAAATCAAATTTCTTTAGATATGAATATAAGTAATAAAAAAATATTCCAAAGAATTAAGAACTTATCTGTTAATGGATATTCATTTTCTAGACAGTATTATTATAATGGAGATATAAAATATATCTTAAACAAGTCTTTTAATGATGATGATTTGACTAATAGAATAATTATGGATAATGAGAAGAATATTTTTCAGGCTTTAGTAGTGTCTGATTTACATTTAGGTTCTTGTTTAGAAAGACTTGATTGTCTTAACTTAATGTATGATTATTGTATAAAAAATGATATTCATATAATAATTAATGCAGGTGATTTGATTAATGGTATGTTTGGATGTCCTAATAATATTTGTAGTTATGAGGAACAGGCAAGATATCTTCTTAAAAATTATCCATTTGATAAAAATATTTTAAATTTTGTCACTTTAGGTAATCATGATGCTGATTCTCTTTTCTCATCAGGATTGGATTTAGCCAAAATTCTATATTATAATAGGCATGATATTGTTCCTTTGGGATATGCTTCTGGAAAAATAGATGTTAAGGGTGAAAGTATACTTATTAAACATAGAATTAAATCGCAACAATCTAATAACAGTAATTTAGAAAATGATTCTTCCTTTTTAACACTTAATGGTCATTTGCATAAATTTAGTGTTTCAAATACGGGTAATTTAAATATTTATGTTCCCTCATTAAGTGATATTGTTCTCGAAAATGCTAGTAATACCATTCCCAGTTTTCTAAAGCTTCAAATAACTTTCTCTGGACATATGGCTTCTTTAGTTGATGTGGAACAATTAATTGTTTCAAATAATAAAATTAGCGTGATAGGAGATACAACTTTATATGTTTCTACTAAAACTAAGAGTGAAAATACAAAGCAAAGTAATAAACAGAGTAATTCTAATCCCCCTCGTAATAAGACTTTAGAAAGGGTAAAAAATAAATATATTGGTAAACATTGAAAGTTTATCTTTTTTTGTGTACAATTATAGTAATAATAGGAGGTATTTATATGCAGTGTGTGAAAATAACTGGTGCAAAGAAGTTAAAAGTAGAAGAAATGGAAATGCCAGAGAGAAGTAGAAGTGATGTAATCATTAAAGTTAATTCGTGTGGTATTTGTGGTTCTGATATTCATTATTTTGTTAGTGGTGAGCCTAAGGGATTAGTAATGGGACATGAATTTGCTGGTGAAGTTTTAGATCCAGGAGATAGAAATGACTTAAAGATAGGACAAAGGGTTACAGGATTACCTATTTCTCCTTGTCTTAAATGTGATGCTTGTAAGAGTGGTAATCCACAATACTGTCGTTCAACATGGACTGATGCTTTAGGGCTTTCTTTAACAAGACCTGGAGCATATAGTGAATATATTAAGTGTCGTGGTGATATGGTACGTAAAATTCCTGATAGTATTAGTGATGATGAAGCAGCAATGGTTGAGCCCTCAGCTGTTAGCTTACACGCTATTAATTTAGCGGATATCAAAGTAGGTAATAGTGTCTTAATAATAGGTGGCGGAATCATTGGACTTATGGCTAGTGAATTTGCAAAATTAAATGGTGCGAGTAATGTTGCTTTACTTGAAACAAATGAAAAGAGAGGTAAAAAATCTTTAAAATTTGGTAAAGTAGATAAATTTTATGATGCAAAAGACCCTAAAGTTATTCCTTCATTAGTACAAAAAAATGGCGGCTTTGATGTTGTAATTGAATGTTGTGGTTCTAGTGCTGCGGTTAGTGAGGCTATTATGGCTGTAAAACCAGGAGGTACAATAGTTCTTGTTGGTGTATCTATGGAACCTATTAGTATTCCTAGCGTTATGTCAGTTATGGGTGAAGTAAAAATGCAAGGAGCTATTGCTTATACAGAAAAGGAATTTGATACGTGTATAGATTTAATTTCACAAAAAATAATTAATGTAGTAAAATATATAGATGATAAAGTTCCATTAAGTGAAGCTCAACACTCATTTGAGAGACTTACAAGCGGTACAGATGATGCAATTAAAATAATTTTAAAACCACAAAAAACTATTAGTGAGTAACTAATAGTTTTTGTTTGATAAGTTTTTGTTGTTTGGTGTTATCCTTTGTTTATGATAATTAAAAATGTATAAAAATATAAATTAAATGTTACAGTCGGATAATGAAGTGTTATAATAAAATTTATAGGAGGTAATTATGAAATATAATCCCTTTATAAGATTGCTATGTAGCATTCCTATAATCTTGGTATTTTTATATTTTATACCATTTGTTGGTGTTTGTCTTATTTTATTAAGATACTTTTTATATAGTGAAAAGAAAAAAATTTTAGTACCAATTATTTTAATGTTAGTAGGATCTTTGATACTTATACCAGGATGTTTATTGGAATTAGCTAAAATGACTAATTTTAATATACCTTCAAAAATTACTAGTATATTTACTGATAGTTTTTATAGTGTTAATCTTATAAATTATAGTAAAAACTTATTTATAGTAGGAATTATATTTCTATTTTTAATAGCTATTTTTAGAGGAATTTTTGATAGAATTCAGACTTATTTGAAATCATACATTCAGAAAGAAGAAAAAGTTAATAGAGAAATTTCTTCTAAAAATGATTTGATAATGAAAGAAAAGATAGAGGCTGCTAAAAATATGACAGTTGTGTATTGTCCACATTGTGGTGCAGATAATATATTAACTACAAATGTTGGCACTTGTAAGTATTGTCGAAGTAGGTTAGAAGTTAAAAATAAAAATTAATTGTAGTTATCTCCTGATGTACTTATTAATTTATGAAAATGAAGAAAGGATAATCAAAGTTATAATTGATTGTGAGGGATTAAAATGGAATACACAAAAGAAGTAGAAAACATGTGTTATGTTAACAAGGGTACTGATCATGGTCCAGCACCTATACCTGAAGAGGGAAAATGGATTCAAGCAAAAGAAATAAGAGATATTTCTGGTCTTACTCATGGTATTGGATGGTGTGCACCTCAACAGGGAGCGTGTAAGTTAACATTAAATATAAAAAATGGAATAATTGAAGAAGCTTTAGTGGAAACTGTTGGTTGTTCAGGAATGACCCATAGTGCTGCGATGGCTGGAGAAATATTAATTGGAAAAACAATTCTTGAAGCACTTAATACTGATTTGGTATGTGACGCTATTAATACAGCTATGAGAGAGTTGTTTTTACAAATAGTTTATGGAAGAAGCCAATCTGCTTTTTCTGATGGTGGTCTTTCTATTGGAGCTGGTATGGAAGATTTAGGAAAAGGAAAGTGTAGTCAAGTTGGAACAATCTATTCTACTAAGAAAAAAGGACCAAGATATTTAAATTTAACTGAAGGATACATTTTAGAAATGGGTCTTGATAAAGATGATAATATTATTGGTTATAAATATTGTAATACTGGTAAAATGATGGAAAATATTAAAAAGGGTATGGATCCAATGGAAGCTATAGAAAAGTCTTGTGGAACTTATGGTAGATTTGATGAAGCCGTTAAAAAGATAGATCCACGTGAGGAATAGGAGAGTATTATGTTTGAAAATTATGAACAAAGAATAGATGGAATTAATAAAGTTTTAAAAAAGTATGATATTTCTTCATTAGAAGAGGCAAAACAGATTTGTGATGATGCAGGTATTGATGTTTATAACATGGTAAAAGATGTACAGAGAATATGCTTTGAGGATGCTTGCTGGGCATATATTTTGGGAGCTAGTATAGCCTTAAAGAAGAAGGATATGGAAGCGCGTGATGCAGCAAAATCTATTGGAGAAGGATTACAAGCCTTTTGTATTCCTGGTAGTGTTGCGAGTGACAGAAAAGTTGGACTTGGTCATGGTAATTTAGCATCTATGCTTTTGTCTGAAGATACTGATTGTTTTGCTTTCTTGGCAGGACACGAGTCTTTTGCTGCTGCTGAAGGTGCTATCGGTATAGCTAATAATGCTAACAAAGTAAGAAAAAAACCACTTAGAGTAATTTTAAATGGTCTTGGTAAGGATGCGGCTAAAATTATTTCTAGAATTAATGGATTTACTTATGTTCAAACTAAATTTGATTATTACACTGGTGAATTAAAAATTGTTGAAGAAATTCCTTATTCTGATGGAGCTAGATCTAAAGTAAGATGCTATGGAGCTGATGATGTTAGAGAAGGTGTTGCGATTATGCACCATGAAAACGTTGATGTTTCAATTACGGGTAATTCCACTAATCCGACAAGATTCCAACATCCTGTTGCTGGAACTTATAAAAAAGAAAGAATTGAATTGAATAAACCATATTTTTCTGTTGCATCAGGTGGTGGAACGGGTCGTACATTACATCCTGATAATATGGCTGCAGGACCTGCTAGTTATGGTATGACAGATACAATGGGTAGAATGCATTCTGATGCTCAATTTGCTGGTTCAAGTAGTGTTCCTGCTCATGTAGAAATGATGGGATTTATTGGTATGGGTAATAACCCAATGGTTGGTGCAACCGTTTCAATAGCTGTTGCTGTTAGTAAAAGCTTAAATAAATAAATAAATTATTAAGAAATCATAATTTAATTTATGATTTTTTATGTGTAAAAAAATAAAAAATGATGTTGGCAAAATTATATTTGCTAGTTATAATAAGTGTCATAACAGTCATTTTTAAGGAGTAGAAGATGTTTGGAGATAAAAAGATATTAATGAGTAAGATTAGGGTTGGTATTTTAACAAAAAATGCTACATTTGAGGCTAGTAATATAATGTATGATGGAAAAGCTGTAGATGGTTTAAATTATAGAGTTTATAAGACTAATGAACTAAGATATGTAAGAGGAATTATCTTTTTAGTTAATAAAGATAGAAGAGCAATTGACTTAATTAGTGATAAAGAAGAGGAGTATCCTATTATGAATCTTACACCTAATTTATTTGATGAAAGTGTAAGATCAGATAATTATGTAGTTACGGAAAATTATTTTATTGAACCATTATTACAATTAAGTAATTTTCCAGTAGAATTACAACTTGATCAATTAAAACAATTAAAGGCTATACTAACAGATAGAGAAAGATTAGCAAAAATAATTAATAAAGATAAGTTTATTCAATTAAGAAATTTACTTTTAAAGAATCAGTTACTTGGTTATACAAAAGATGATGCTAAAATATTACAACAAAGAATTTTAAAAAAATAGAAAGATAGATCAATGTTGCAAAAAAGATTAGAATGTGATATAATCATAGGCATTAAATGAGGGGGATTTATATGTTAGATTTAGAAGATGAAATAAAAGTGCTTAATTTTTCACCAAGTGTGAATGCTGCGCTGTTAAATAAAAAAGTGTTTTTTGTGAAGGATGTTTTAGCTTTAGACAGATCTTTATTAGGATTTAGTAAAACTTTATCAAAAGAAGTAATAGATAAAGTTCATGCTGCAGGTTATAAGTTTTTTTATGAATATGAACCTAGCGAATTTATGGCTTTACAAGCAGAATTAGATGAGAAAGTTAATAATAGAGAAGTTATATATATTGATAACGTTACTATATATGATGTGGGATTTAATGAGAGAATAGTTCATGCTCTAGAAAGAGCGGGAGTAAAAAATTTATATGATCTTTCACAAATGAATTTTTATCAATTGCAACGTATTAGAAATTTAGGTGCTTCTTCATTGGAAAAAGTTATAAATAGAATACATAGTTATGGTATTTTACTTAAGAATGAAAGTATAAAGAATAGAAAACAAATAATAAAAGTAGGTAATGGTGAAGAGTTATTTCAATCTCAAATTAATAACATTGAAATTAAAAACCATGATTTAAATGAAGCAATTAATTATAAGAAGAGTTTATTAGAAAGATATATGAATTTAAAAAAAGAGAATGATAAATTAAATGAAGTAAATGCACAATTAAATCAAAAAATGATTGCAGTATTATTAGAAGAGATGTCTACATATGTTAATGAAGATGAAGGATTGAAAAAACATCATAATCTTAAAAAGAAATAGTTGCTGGTGATTAGGATGAAGAATAATAAGGTAGATAGAGTATTAAATAGTATAAGTATAAGTGAGTTAGAAAAAGCAATAAAGTTTCTTGAAGAAGCAAATAAAGAATTGGCACAACAAATTAATTATAAGAAAAAAATAGTTAATGCAGTAGATAAAAAATAGTTATTAAATATCTTTGATATATGTTATGATAATATATGTTAAAGGTATTTTTT
Source organism: Clostridium sp. CAG:417 (assembly GCA_000432835.1). Classification (GTDB taxonomy): domain Bacteria; phylum Bacillota_I; class Bacilli_A; order RF39; family UBA660; genus CAG-417. The sequence continues at coordinate 202,462 of FR890374.1, forward strand.
TTGGAGGAATTATGCAGAAAGTAAATGGGTTTATAAATAAAAATCTGAATTTAATAATAACTATTTTTATTATCATACAACCAATATTAGATTTAGTTGTATCATTATCTTTAAATGTTTTTCATGTGGGATTAAATTTAGGGATGATTGTAAGAATGTTTTTTTTAGTCTTTATGAGTTATGTTGTTTTTTTTATAAAAGGAAAAAGAAAATATTTACTTGTCTACTTTTTTATTTTGTTGTTTTATAGTTTAGGATATTTTTTGTCGTTGGATAGTAATTATTTCATGTCTAATTTACATGGACTATTAAGAACATTTTATTTTCCTTTAATGTTAATACTTTTCTTAAATATTAAAGATATTAAGATCGATAATAAAATTTTGGTTATGACAATGTTTATCTATATTATTTTAATTTTTATAGCTGTTGTTACTAATACTGGTTTTAATAGTTATGATATTGCAAAAAAGGGAAGTTTGGGTTGGTTTAATTCTACTAATGAGATTAGTGGTATTATAAGTATTCTTCTTCCTATTACAGTTGCTCAGTTTATGAATAAGAAAAATATAGTTATTAAGGTAGTTTTATCTTTAATTTTTATCTTTGTAATTGGAGAAATTGGAACAAAAACACCAGTACTTTCTTTGTTAATAACTTTTTTAGTGAGTTTTATATATTTCATGATAAGAAGTTTGAAAAAGAAAAATTATAAAATTTTTGCAGGTCTACTTATTATTCTTACCTCTGTTACAGTTACTTCATTTTTAGTTGTTCCTAAAACCAATTTTTATAAAAATATAATGATTCATGTAAAGTATTTAAAGTTAGATAGTGTAGATGATATTTTCGAAAATGACTATGTTTTTGATCATTTTATATTTAGTCAACGTATTACTTTCTTAAAAAATACATCTAATAGGTATGATAAAGCTTCTTTAAAAAATAAGCTTTTTGGAATTGGTTATGTCAATAAAAATGGTAAGGAGTATAAGGCTATAGAAATGGATTATTATGATGTTTTCTATAATCATGGTATTTTGGGTTTTATTGTTTATTTTAGTGTATATATATATTCTCTTTATTTAGTCTTTAAAAATTTAGTTAAGAAAATTGATTTTAAACAATTGATGGAATATTTAAGCCTTATTTTGGTACTTATTTTGTCTCTACATTCGGGTCATATTATAACAACTCCAGCAGTTTGTATTTATGTTGTTATTATTTTAAAGAAACTTATAAATAATAAAGCTAATTTTATGAATGAATAGATTAGTTTTGTTTACATTTTTGAACTTTACGAGTATAATGTTAGTGAGTAGAGTGTTTTACTTTTAGTTCTTTTTTTATAAAAAATTATATAGGAGGTAGGATATGAAGGTAGTTATTTCTGCGGGAGGAACTGGTGGTCATATTTATCCAGCACTTGCTATAATCAATAAGATTAAAGACATAGAACCTAATAGTAGTTTTTTGTATATTGGTACTACAGATAGAATGGAAAAAGATATAATTCCTGAACTTGGTATTCCTTATGTAGGAATAGAAATGAATGGTATTAATAGAAAAAAAATATTAGATAATGTTAAAGTTTTGTTGATGTATAGAAAAGCTATTAAGAAGGCCAAAGAAGAAATAAAAAAATTTAAGCCTGATGTTGTTTTAGGTGTAGGCGGCTATATTACGGCACCTGTTATTATTGCTGCTCATCAGGCGGGTTATAAGACTGTGATCCATGAGCAAAACTCAATACCAGGAGTTTCTAATAAACATTTGGAAAAATATGTTGATAAGATATTGGTCTCTCTTCCTAAAACGATAGATTATTTTAATAAAGCAAAGACAGTTTATACAGGAAATCCTAGAAGTGAAGAAATTGCTACTATCAGTCCTGTTAATAAATGTGAACTAGGGTTAACACCATCTAAAAAGTTAGTCGTTATAGTTATGGGGTCTTTAGGAAGTGCAACTATAAATCAAAAAGAGTTAGAAATAGTACCAGCATTTAAGGATAAAAAGTATGAAGTTTTGCTTGTAACAGGAGAACGTTATTTTGCGGATTATAAAAATATTGATGTTCCGAGTAATGTAAAGGTTGTTCCATTCCTTAAAAATTTTATTAATGTGTTAAAGAAGACGGATTTGATTGTTTCACGAGCAGGAGCTTCTACTATTGCTGAGGTTACGGCTATAGGTTTGCCATCTATATTGGTACCTTCTCCTTATGTGACAAATAATCACCAATTTAAAAATGCACAAGAATTAGAGCAGGCTGGAGCAAGTCTTATTTTAGAAGAAAAAGATTTTTCTAAGGAAAGGTTAATACCATTAATTGATGAAGTCTTAAATGATGATGAAAAATATAAAAAGATGGTTCAATGTACCAAAAAATTAGGAGTTTGTGATAGTGCAACTAGGGTATATAATGAAATCAAAAAAGTAGTAGAGGGCAGATAAAATGGATGTTTTTTTAAAGGAAGTTAAGGATCAAAACATTGGTAAGATTGAAGAAGATGTATTTTTATCTAAATACACGACTTATAAAGTTGGCGGGCTTGCTAAATGTGTTATTTATCCTAAGGATATTTCAAAGTTGGTTCAACTTATAAAATTAATAAAGAAGTATAATGTTAAGTATAAAGTGATTGGTAATGGATCTAATCTTTTGTTTAGTGATAAGAGATTTGATGGAGTTATTATAAAACTTAATAATCTTGATAAATTAGAGATAGTTGGTAATAAAATGATAGTGGGGGCAGGGTATTCTTTAATGAAACTTAGTTTAGTAGCAATGAAGAATTCTCTTACTGGGCTTGAATTTGCTGCAGGTATTCCTGCTACTGTAGGTGGCGCTATATTCATGAATGCCGGTGCTTATAAGAGTGATATGGGATATGTGGTAAAGGGAGTTAAGGTTTTAACTGATGAGTTAGAAATTATTAATTTAACTAATAAAGAAATGGATTTTCATTATCGTAGCTCTTTTTTACAAACTCATCCTAATTATATTTGTTTGGAAGCAATTATTTCCCTTTCAAAAGGAGAAAAGAGCGCTATTGAAAAAGTCATGAAAGATAGGAAAAAAAGAAGACTTGAGTCACAACCTTTGGAATATCCAAGTGCAGGTAGTGTTTTTAGAAATCCGTCTGTTGACATGCCTTCTGGCAAGATTATAGAAGAATTAGGTTTAAAAGGATTAACTAAAGGTGGTGCTCAAGTAAGTTTAAAACATGCTAATTTTATTATTAATACCGGTGGAGCTAGTGCTGATGATATAAAAGAATTAATTATGTATGTAAAAAAATCAGTTAAGGATAATAAGAATATTGATTTAAAAGTAGAACAAGAATTTGTAAATTGGGAGTAGAATAGGGTATGACGAAAAAAATAGTCAAAAGAAAAAAACTAAGAGTATTTAGACTATTATTATTGTTATTTGTAATAGCAATAATATCTTTTTTCGTTTATTTATATGTTACGACTAATACGCAGAATATAATTATAAGGGGAAATAATTATATAAGTGATGAAGAAGTACTTCAAGAAACTGATCTTAAAAATTATCCCAGTTTTATTCTAACTATGCCTTCTAAAATTCAAAAAAAATTAGCAAAAAATGAATATATTAAAAGTGTTAAAGTAAGGAGAAAATTCTATCATACTTTTGAAATAACTATTAAGGAATATGATGTTTTATTTAAAAATGATACACTTAATAAGTATGTGTTAGATAATAAAGAAGAAATTATGAGTGATTTAGAATTTAGAGTGCCAAGACTAGTTAATTATACTCCTGATAAAAAATATAGTAGTCTTATCGAAAACATGAAAAGTGTTGATAAGAGTATTTTGGGAAAAATATCAGAAATTAGTTATCAACCTAATGAGTTTGATAAAGATAGATTTTTATTATTAATGGATGATGGAAATAGTGTTTATCTTACATTGACTAAATTTGAAATGATAAATTATTATAATGAAGTGTTAGGACAGTTAGAAGGAAGACGTGGTATTTTATATTTAGATAGTGGTAATCACTTTAAGATCATGGAATAAAGATTATGAAAAATGTAAAAAAAATATTATTTTATTTAACAATATTTATATTAATTATTTTATGGCAATTATTATCTGGAAAAACAACGTATGACTATTTCTGGAGTTATGGTTTTAGTCTTAAACTGGCTAATGGATTAGTGGCTTATCGTGATTTTAATATGGTTACAACACCATTTACGCAGATGCTGTTTGCTCTTTTTTTATTTATATTTGGAAAAGGAATTCATATTTATATAATGTTTTATTCTTTGATTTTAACTTTAATTTGCTATTTATTAGATGTGTTATATGGTAAAAAGGGTCTTGTAGTTGTGGCTTTAATGTTTATTTCACCTAATATTTTACCAATCTTTATGTCATCATGTAATTATAACTTTTTATTGCTTCTTTTGTTGCTTATACTTATTTTGTGTGAAAGGAAGGACGTTAATCCTTTAATTATTGGAATACTACTGGGTTTAAGTTTTTTTACAAAACAAAATATTGGTATTGTATTTATTCTTGTTGATCTTATTTACTCATTTAGAAATAAAACATTTTTAAAAAAGTTAGTAGGAATATTTATAGTGTTTTTAATATTTTTTGCTTACTTTATTTTAACAAATTCGTTATATGATTTTTTTGATCAATGCTTTTTGGGATTAGTAAATTTTGAAAAAGAAAATAATTATCATCGAGGAATTTATTTTTATTTGACATTGATAATATTTGGTGTTTCAATTGTTTATGTTATAAAAAATAAAAGTTTGGAACGCTTTTTATTATTAGCTTATATGTTCATTGCACTTCCACTTTATGATTGTGCTCATTTTTTACTTTCCTTTTATGCTTTTGTATTATTATTTGAAGAACGACGCTTTAAGATATTTAGTAAAGCATCTATTCAAATGATTATTCTTGTTTTTCAATTTATTTTACTTGGAAATATAGTTATAACAAATTTTAAAGAAGAAGCTATTTATCCTAATAATATTAAATATTTAAATTACTTTTATCAACCAAAAGAAGTTATGCAAAAGAATAATCAATTAGCGTCATATTTAAAAAAATATAATACTTCTAATATTGTTATTTTTGATACTAATTCGATGTATTATAAACTAACTAATGACTATAGAAGTTATAAATATTTAGATTTATTAAATAATGGTAATTTTGGTCATTTAGGTAGTATTAATCCAATTAAGGAAATGAGGCAATTAGATAAAAATACTATTTACGTTTTTAATCCAAAATTATATAATGAATATGATAAATATTCTAGAAGTCAATTAGATGTTTATACTCTTGAATATTTTTTACAACATTATAAAAAAGTAGATAGTATTTTGGATTTTGATATTTATATGTCAAGAAGTGAGCTTTAGAGGTGATAAAATGAAGTCTAGTAAAAGTAATGAAGTGAAGCAAAGAGATATGTCAAAGGTGTTTGTAAAAAAAGCCTTGAAATTGTTGCATATTAAAGTAAGTGAGAAAACGGAAAATTTATTTGTACAAATATTTAAATTTGCAATTGTTGGAGTAGTAGCAACTGTTATTGATTTCTTATTTCTTTATATATTTAAAGAATTCTTTAAATTAAATACAATAGTTTCTAATACTTTATCGTTTTTGATTTCGGTAATTTATAATTATATTGCTAGTGTCAAATGGGTTTTTGATGTTAATAAGGAAAAAGATGCTAAAAAACAATTTGTAATGTTTATGATTTTTAGCGCTTTGGGGCTTCTTTTGAATGATTTAATTATGTTTTTATGTGTTGATAAATTAAATATCTATTATATGTTAGCTAAAGTAATTGCGACTATGATAGTAATGGTATTTAATTTTATTACTAGAAAAATGTTTTTAGAGTAGGATGTAATCATAATATTTAATAGGGTGATATATAATGTCTAAGAATAAATATATTCTTCCTTTTAAGGGAGAGTGGTATATAGAATTTGGAGGGGTTACGAAAAAAACTTCTCATTCTTGGGATATAATTTCGCAACGTTATGCTTATGACTTTGAAATAAGAAAAGAGGATAAACCTTATTTTGGAGATTATCATGAGTGTAATAACTTTTATAGTTATAAACAAGAAATTGTTTGTCCCTGTGATGGTGTAGTTGTTGATTTAGTTAATGAATATGATGACACTAGAATTGTTGATGGTAGGAAGGCTATCTGCGATTGTAAAGATGTGAGAGGTAATTACATTTTAATAAAACATGAACATAATGAGTATAGTTTAATTTGTCATGTTCTTTTGAATAGTTTTAAATGTATGATTGGTGACTTTTTACGTGCCGGAGATGTTATTGGTTTAGTAGGAAACTCAGGTAATACTATGGGACCACATATTCATTATCAGGTACAAGCGGGATATGACTTTTCTACAGCAAGTGGTTTACCAATAAAATTTAAAAACTATAAAATAACAAATAAAAAAATACAAAGAAAATACCTAAGTTGTGGAATGTATGTTAAAACTTGTTAATCTAGAACCCAAAATTAACTAATGGTTATCTAAAAGGATAATCTTTTGTTTTATATTAAACTTATTCTTTTATTTTTAAATTCTTTATAGTATAATTTATATGTAGAGTAGGATGGAAAGGAAGAGATGGAGCTTTGAAGAAGATTTATGCAGGTATTGATATAGGTACTGATAGTGTTAAAATCATCGTGTTAGAAAAAATTAAGGGTGAGTTTCATCTTTTAGCTTCAAGTAAGGTTAAATCTAGAGGAATTAAAAGAAGTGAAGTAGTTGATGTTAGGGAACTTAGTAATTCTGTTAAAATGGCTGTTGATGAAATAGAAGAAAAACTTGATATTAAGTTGAAAAAGATTGTTGCTTGTGTTTCTACTAAGAATTGTATTTTTAATATTGTAAGTGGTAAGAGAGATGTTATTGATCCAAATTGTATTACTGGTGAAGATATTAGTGAAGTTTTTAGAGATGCCATTATGGGACAAGTTAATCAAGATTATGAATTAGTTACAGCTATGCCAATAACTTTCAAGATAGATGGAAATCTTAATGTTAAAGATCCTAAGGGAAGATGTGGTAAAGTACTAGAAACAAAATTAGTAATTACTGAGACTCCCAAAGAGCAACTCTATAAGTTTTTAGCCGTGTTAGATTTATGTGGACTAGAGGTAGTTGATATAGCGTTTGGTACGACAGGAGATTACTTTGCGGTTAGAAATGATAGCTTAGATAATCAAGTTGGGGCTATCATAAATATAGGTGAAGATACTACGAATGTTTCTGTATACAATAAAGGTATTATGATTAAAAATAGTGTTATAAATGTTGGTAGTTATTATGTTGATCATGATTTATCATATATTTATAATATTAGTATGGAAGATGCTAGAGATTTAAAAGAAAATTTTGTCATTGCCGCAAGTAGATATGCTGATGCAAACGATAAGATTGAACTTAAAACAACAGGTGGTACAAAGTATAATGTTACACAACTTGATGTTTCAAAAGTAGTAGAGGCTAGAATAGAAGAAATATTAAAAGTTTCTAAAAAAGAAATAAAAAACTTAACAAATAGAAAAATAAGTTATATAATCGTAGTAGGTGGACTAAGCGAAATTGCAGGATTTAGTTATGTTTTAGATAGTGTTTTTGGTAATTTAGCTTATGTTTATAACAATAATAAGATAGGTATTAGAAATAATAGCTATACTAGTGTATTTGGACTATTAAAGTATTTTGATAATAAACTTACTCTTCGAGATACAGAGTGTAATATGTTCGAGTTAGAAGATCTAAAAAAAATAATTACAGTAAAAAGTAGGAATGATTCTGTATTAAATAGGATGCTTGGTAGCTTTTTACAAAATAAGGAGGATAAGGTATGATAGGCGAACTAGAGATGGATCAGTTAGCAAAAATTAAAGTTATAGGATTAGGCGGCGGTGGAGGAAATGCCGTTAATAGAATGGTTGAGTCTGGAGTTAAAGGCGTTGAGTTCATTGTTGCTAATACTGATTTACAGGTATTAAAAAATTCTAAGGCAGATGTAAAGATTCAAATAGGGGCTAATCTTACAGATGGACTTGGTGCTGGAGCAAAACCAGAAATAGGAAAAGAGGCTGCTCTTGAGTCTAAAAAAGAATTAGAAGATTCATTATCTGGAGCCGATATGGTTTTTATTACTTGTGGTATGGGTGGTGGAACCGGTACTGGTGCGGCTCCTGTAGTTGCTGAAATAGCTCAAGCATTAGGTGCTTTAACTGTTGCCATTGTTACTAAACCTTTCTCTTTTGAAGGTAAAAAAAGAATGGAAAATGCTCTTAAGGGATTAGAGGAATTAAAGAAACACGTTGATACATTAATTGTAATTCCAAATGATAGATTAAGAGAAATTATTGATAAAACTACTCCAATGCTTCAAGCATTTAAGGAAGTTGATAATGTCCTTCATAGAGGTGTACAATCTATTTCTGATTTGATTGCAGTTGTTGGACTTGTTAACTTGGATTTTGCTGATATTAAATCAGTTATGAAAGATTCTGGTAATGCTATTATTGGAATTGGTATTGGAATGGGCGAAGATAGAGCTATTGAAGCAGCAAAGGATGCAGTTTCTTCTCCACTTCTAGAAACAAGTATAGATGGAGCAACTGATGCTATAATCAATATTACTGGTGGAGTTAACCTTACTTTATTTGAAGCAGAACAAGCTGCTGAGGTTGTTAGAGCTGCATCAGGTAATGATATTAATACAATATTTGGTGCTGTTATCAATGAAAACTTGACTGATGAGGTAATTGTTACTGTTATTGCGACAGGATTTGATAAGAGAGCTCGTCAATTGGCTAAAGAAAAAGAAAGCGTTAAGATTCCTACACCAAGTGATGTAGAAAAAGAAGCTCCTCGTCGTAGAAGCGGAGATACAAGTTATACTTCTACAGATGATAGCACAAGTGATGATGGATTTGAATTACCACCATTCTTACAAAATAGGAATTTTTAAATTAAGAGCAGGAATGCTCTTTTTCTTTTAATTTACAACTTTAACTCTTAATGTTATAATTTCTTTAGATGATAGATAAGTTAAGTTATGTAAAATTTTGGTAAAATAGCTATGGTATAATTGGAAATAAAAAATTATAATGATATAATTTATTCTAGGGAGTGTTAGTATGGCAAAGAAAAAAAAGAAGAAAGAAAAAAAAGAAACTTTTGATCATAAAGAAGAATTAATTGGTATTGCTTTAATTTTGTGTTCCATACTTGGAATAGGTAAATATGGTATAGTAGGACGTGCGATAGCATCTTTTTCTCTTTTTTTAGTAGGATCTATCTATATGGTATTATTACTTGTTTTTTTAGTTGTTGGATTGTACATGATAGTAAATCGTGAAAAGCCAGATTTGTTTACAACTAAATTAATTGGTATTTATATAGCTGTGATTGGTTTTTTAGTCTTAATGCATAAAGAATTTGTTTCACAAAATGATGGTAATTTGATGCTTATTTTTAAAGAGACTATGAATCAATTAATTGCGTCTTTTAATGGCATTATGAATACAGGAAAGATAGATGATGTTTTTGTTGTAGGTGGTGGAATAGTTGGAGGAGTATTCTCTATTATTTTTGATAAGTTATTCTCGTTTACTGGAATGGAAATTGTTTCTTGTGTCATGATTGGATTAGGTGTGTTATTATTTACTGGTTTTTCTGTATTTGAATTTGTTAAGGAAAAACTTAATACTTCAAAAGAAAAAATGGCAGAAAAAAGAGCTCATAAAAAGGAAGAGAAAGCGAATAATAAAATTAAATCTGATAAAAATTTAGAAGAGACTATGTCACATGTTATTATTAGTAATGGGGAAGATGAAGAAGAACAACCTGATAATAAAAAGGTTATTACATCTATTGCGGAATTAACACATAAGGATGAAGCAAAAGAAAATAATACAGTTAAAGAAATGAGTGTTGTTGAAGCTAGTGATAATATAGTAGAGCATGTATCACATAGTGAACAAAATAGGAATTATGTTTTACCACCAATTGATATTTTAGATAAACCTAAGAAGAAAAATAAAGCAACAGATAATAGTATTATTGAAAAAAATATTGTTACTTTGGAACAGGTTTTAAAGGACTTTAAGATTAATGGTAAGGTAGTGGAAGTTCATGTTGGTCCAACTGTTGTTCAGTATGAACTTGAAATAGCAAGCGGTACTAGAGTTAATAAAATTACAAGTATCAATAGGGAAATATCTTTAGCACTTGCTAAAAAGGATGTTAGAATTGAAGCGCCTATTCCGGGAAAGAATACAGTTGGAATAGAGTTCGCAAATGATACTCCAACACCGGTTAGCTTTTATGAAATTATTAGTAGTAAACAGATGCAAAGTAATATGAATAAGAAATTAATGGTTCCACTTGGTAAAAGTATTATGGGTGATATTGGTGTTTGTGAAATTAATAAGATGCCCCATCTTTTAATAGCCGGTACTACTGGTTCTGGTAAGTCTGTTTGTGTTAATGGAATAATTTGTTCAATTTTAATGAGAGCAAAACCAGAAGAAGTTAAACTTATGATGGTCGATCCAAAAGTAGTAGAACTTTCTGTTTATAATGGAGTGCCTCATTTATTAAGACCAGTTGTTACTGATCCTAAGCAAGCATCAATTGCGCTTTCTAGGATGGTCGCTGAGATGGAAAGAAGATATCAAGTATTTAGTGAGTCTAAGACTAAGAATATTGAAGGATATAATGATTATATAGATAAAGAAAATGCTAAAATTACAGATATTGAAGCTAAAAAGGATAAAATGCCATATATCGTTATTATTATTGATGAGTTAGCTGATTTAATGATGGTTGCGGCAAAAGAAGTAGAAGATTCAATACTTAGAATTACACAAAAGGCACGTGCTGCCGGAATGCATTTGATAGTTGCAACTCAGCGTCCATCAACTGAAGTAATTACTGGTTTGATTAAAGCAAATATTCCATCACGTATAGCGTTTTCAGTTGGTTCTGGAATAGATTCTAGAACAATTTTGGATCAAACAGGTGCAGAAAACTTATTAGGGAAAGGAGATATGCTTTTCTTACCAATAGGGATGAATTCTCCACTTCGTATTCAAGGTTCATTTATTACAGATGATGAAATAAAACGAATTATAGATTATACAGTTTCTCAACAAAAGGCTCAATATGATGATTCAATGATGAATTTAGAAGTATCTAATTCTGATAAGAGTGCTTCTCAAATAGAAGATATGAATCAGACTGAAGAATATGATGATCCATTATATAATGATATTGTTGAATTTGTTATTAGTACGCAAAAAGCTAGTGCTTCACTTTTACAAAGAAAATTTAAATTAGGTTATAATAGAGCTGCAAGAATTATAGATTTACTTGAAGAACGTGGAATTATTGGACCTTCGAATGGTTCTAAGCCAAGGGAAGTATTGGTAAAATTAGAAGAAAATGTTGATAGCCAACAATAATTTATAAAGACATAATCTTTTATGTCTTTTCTTTTTGCAGCTTTTTCTTTGTTTTTTTTTAATATGTTATAATAATAAACATTTATAGGGGGAATACTATAAAAGAAAAGGCGGTTGAGTAATTATGAAAAAGAAATATAAAATTATTGTTTTTATGCTATCTGTTTTAATATGTGGAGCATTATGTTATGTTCCTAATACATTAGCGTTAACTACCACTAAAAGTCAAAATGAAGATTTAGGAGTTTACTTTGATAATGTTAAATTATTAAGCACTAATGTTAAAAGTAATAATACTATTCCTTTGAAGATTGATGATGGTCAATGCAAATTTACATATGATGTTAATCTTGATGTTCCAGGAGATTACTATCAATTTAGTATTGATGTTGTAAATACTTCTAATGAAGATGTTAAAGTTGATAATATTGTAATGACCGAGTTAAGTGATTCTGTGAAGAAGTTTTTGAAATATGAAGTTGTTTATAGTAACAATAAAAAACTTAAACGTGGCGACGTAATTGCAGCAGGAGGCGTTAAAACATTAATTGTTGAAGTAAAGTATAGGGATGATTTGAATCCTATAGATTTACCTCAAAATGATGTTTTCGTTAATTTAGATTTTCAAGTTAATTATGTATCTAATAATTTATAAAGTAGTTAGACTTAGTGTAAAGTTTAACTCTTTTTCTTTTTATAATGATTTTGTAGTGCTATACTAATATTAGAAGTATAAAAGGAGGAAATTAAATTATGCCAACACCACATATAGAAAGTAAAAAGGAAGATATAGCGAAAGTTGTATTAATGCCTGGGGATCCACTTAGAGCGAAAATGATTGCGGAAAAATATTTAGATAACCCAAGGTTAGTAAATTCAGTAAGAAATATTTTAGCTTATACTGGAACTTATAAAGGAAAGGAAGTAACTGTCTTTTCATCTGGAATGGGGAATGCTAGTATAGGAATATATTCATATGAATTATTTAAATTTTATGATGTAGATAAAATAATTAGGATAGGGAGTTGTGGAGCTTATACTAAAAATTTAGATTTGTACAGTTTGATTTTAGTAGATAAATCATACTCTAATTCTGCCTATGATGATATTTTGAATGGAGAAAATGTTCCTTATTCAGAGGGAAGTATAGAATTAAATAATAAAATATTAGAATGCGCTGATGCTAGAGGTGATCAAATATTATTTGGTAATATTTATTGTACGGATGTTTTTTATAGTGAATTGGAGAATCCAACAAGATTATATAATGATCACAAATGTTTAGGTGTAGAAATGGAAAGTTTTGCTTTGTTTTTAAATGCTAAAAAATTAAATAAGAAAGCTGCTTGTATTCTAACAGTATCAGATAATTTAATAACTGGTGCTGAAGCAACAAGTGAAGAAAGACAAAATTCTTTTACAAAAATGATTACACTAGCTCTTGATTCTATTTTATAAAATACTTTAAAATTGTTCATACTAAAAAGAGAGGTGAAATGATGGAATATAAAGTAAAAGATTTAGGGAGTTATAAACTACATTTAATTAAAAATGATAAGTTTAAAACAATAAGAACTAAAGTTTTTTTCAATGCTCCAGTAAAAAAGAAAGAGATTACTATTCGTAATTTTTTAGCGGCTATGCTAATGGCAACAAACGAAAAATACAAGACTAGAAGAGATATAGCTTTAAAGTGTCAAGATTTGTATTCATGTAATATTGGTTATAATATATCTAGATTTGGTAATTATAGTAATTTATGTTTTTCTTTAAATGTTTTAGAAGACAAATATAGTGAAGATGGCAATTTAGAGGAGGCATTAAGATTTTTTAGTGATATTATTTATAAACCTAATGTTTCTTCTAATATGTTTGATGAAAAGGTTTTTCAAATTGTTAAAAGTGATGCGTTGATTTCTCTTAGTAGTCTAAAAGAAAACGGAGATAATTATAGTCTCATCAGAATGTTAGAGGAAATGGATAGTAGTAGTCCTTTATCTTATCGAGCAGCTGGTTATTTAGAAGATTTAGAACAGATTACTCCAACTATTCTTTATGATTATTACAAAAATATGATAGACCGGGATATTATGGATATTTTTGTAATTGGTAATATAGATTTTAAAGAAATAGAAGATATAATAAGAGCTAATTTTCCAACTAAAATATTCAAAAAGATGACGATACCTTGTCGTTTAGAAGAAAAGAATAGTCGTAGTAAAAAACTTATTAAGCTTGAAGAAAACGATTCTAATCAATCAAAACTTGCAGTTGGATGTAGGTTAGTTGGTTTGACGGATTATGAAAGAAATTATGCCTTAACTATTTATAATATAATTTTAGGTGGCGGAACTGATTCAAAGTTATTTAAAGAAGTAAGAGAGGCACATTCTATGGCTTATTATATTTCTTCAGTTGTTAATAAGTTAGATAATATAATGCTTATAAGAGCGGGTATTACAAGAGATAACTTTGATTCTGTTGTTAAACTTATAGAGCAGGAAATGAATCAAATGAAGAAGGGTAAATTCCTTGATGATGATATAGCTAAGGCTAAACAAATATATCTTAGTGCAATAGATGAAATAGAAGAAAGTCAAAGTGATATTATTGATTCTTATTATATGATGGATTTACTTGGTGTAGATGACATTGAGACAAAGAAGAAAAAAATGATGCTAGTAAGTCGTGATGATATTATAAAAGTTAGTAAAAAGGTTTTCATAGATACAATATATATGTTAGAAGGTGTCAAAGAATGAAAAAGGATACATTGAGTGGTTTAGATATAGACTTATATAGTGAGAAATTTTCCAATGGATTTGAAGTGTATTTGGTACCTCTTAAAAATATGAAACGGTATTATGCAACTTATGCGACAAAATATGGTTCTTTAATTACTGAATTTTGTCCTAATGGTAGTCGTAAAAATGTGAAAGTTCCTAATGGTATTGCTCATTTTTTAGAACATAAAATGTTTGAACAAGAAAGTGGAATTGATCCATTTAGTTTTTATAGTCAAAGTGGATGTTACGTAAATGCTTCTACTGGATTTGAAAGTACTAGATATATTTGCTCTGGTAACACTAAGTTTAGAGAAAATTTAGATTATTTACTGAATTTTGTGAATAGTCCGTATTTTACAGATGAAAATGTGGCAAAAGAAAAAGGAATTATTATTGAAGAAGTAAACATGTATAAGGACATGGTTGATAGTGCCATCGATGATACTACAAGAAAATGTATTTTTCAAAAAGATCACCACAAATATGATATTGGTGGAGAAGTAGACGAGGTTAAAAGTATAACTAAAGAAGATTTATATTCTTGTTATGACAATTTTTATCAACCAAACAATATGTTTATTTTAATAGTAGGAAATTTTAGTGTTGAAACGGCATTAGATGTTATTCGAGAAAGAGTAGAAAATAGAGAAAATAAATATAAAGTGTTACCAAAAATAAAAAAAGAAAAAGAACCATATGCTGTTGCGAAAAAATGTGAGGTAGTTAAATTTAATGTTGATGTTAGTAAATTAACTTATTCTTTTAAAATGAAGAAAAAGGATTTTAATATTCAGGATGATTATATTTTAGATTTATATTTAGCTATACTTTTAAAAATACTTTTTGGCAGCACCTCTATTTTTAGTGAGAAGGCAAAGATGCAAGACTTATATTCTGAATTTTATTATAATTTTGATAGTACAGATGATTATTTGGTTTTAAATTTTTATGGTGAATCTAAAAAACAAAATGAGTTATTATCTTTTATTAAAGAAACATTACTTGATAGAGAAAATATAATCAATGAAGATGACTTTATTAGAAGTAAAAAAGTAATGATTGCGAATAAAATAAAGGCTAGTTGTTATATTGATGCGGTTGGAGATTCTTTATATGAGGATTTAATTAATTATAATAAAATTATCACTAATAAGGTAGATTTAATTAGACAACTTAAATATGAGAATCTTTTAAAGGTTAGTAATAATCTTGATTTAAGTAATAATAGTATTGTGTGCTATGTACCGAAAGATGATAATTTTGAAATAAAAAATTAAAAAGTTAGGGTGTCCTAACTTTTTTTGTTTTCAATAATTGACTTTATTTCGTCGAATGACAAATTAGTAACTTCAGAAATAGTCTTAATATCTATTTGCATTTTTAACATATTTAAAGCAATTTCTTTGGTGGTCTCTTTCTTACCTAAGTTATAACCTTCATTATAGCTTTCATCATGATAAGAATTATTTAACTTTTTTTGAATAACTTCGTTATCATAAAGTCCACCAAAATACTTATCTTTGTTTAGTTTTTCTAATTCATCCACGATATTTAAAGCTTCCTTGTCGGTACCAGCTAATGCTTTCATTTCAGTAAAACTTTTAGCGGTAAACATTAAAAGACGATAGTCTTTATTTCCAAGGTTAGTATAACATGAATGTTTAAAACTTTCTAAGTATCTTTCATGAATTTTGATATCATCTAAATAAACATTATGTTTAGTATCCGCTAACTTGAAAGTAACATTTGTAATGTGTTTATCAGCAGGGCATAAAGAGTTATTAAAGTTGATTTGGGTAATATATTTTATCTTAAATTTATCACCACTAGTATATGTAGAAGAAGCTAGAGAATATAAATAATTTCTATTTTTTAAAGAAGTAGGATTGTAATAATTTCTACTAATAAACTGATTCATTTCAATATTTATGATACTATCATCTTTTTTTAGTAAAATGTCAAGTCAATAATCTTTTTTATTATTACCACTATTAATTTCATTATCAATAAGAGTATAACCATTAATATCAATACCTGTTACATCTAGGATAGTTTCCCTAAAAAATGGTTTGTTTTCTTCCTTCTTAAATAAGTACTTAAAAGTAGTATCACTAAGAAGAGAAAAAAATTTCTTATGATTATTGTCCTTCATAGAACCTCCTTTCATGAGCACTCTAGCAGGAAAAACTATACTTGTAAAAGAGCCAATTAGAAAAATTTAGTCTGAAAAGATGCTTAAATAGGTTGATTTTAATAATTTAAATAGTCATTTTTTCTTTGCCTTTAGTTAGAATATGTATAAATTGGTAAAAATTTTAGTATTAATTTAGTACTTTTTCTTTTTATATAAAAGTGTTAAACTAATGTTAGATTATAGTAGAGGAGAAATGATATGAACGGGTTACAAACTGAAGAATCAGGTAAGAAGAGTTTTTCTTTTAAACCATTTTTAATTATAGGAGGAATATTATTAGTTTTAATTGTAGTAATATTTTTGGTAATTATTCTTGTAAGAAATATTAATACTAAAAAAGATAAGAAAACAACAGATGATGATAATATTGTTAGTTTGAATAGTGAACTTGATGGAACATATAGTTTCGCTAAAGAGGGGGATTATATTGTTGCTTTAAAGAAGAATGGATATAATAGGCGTATTTATAATCTATCGCAGGGAACTGGTAATTTGGGAGACTTTATAGATTATACTTATTATGATAAGAAACTTTATTTCCTATTTGGAAGTAATAATATTTATTCTATTTCTTTAAATGAAGGTAATGGAGTTTATGAATTGGAGGAGGAATATACTTATACACCTGTTTTATGTAGTGATAACTCTAATGGTCTTACTTCTAATATTTTGGTTACAGATAAAATCATTTACTTTAACAATTCAGGTTGTGGAATAAGTGGCTTTAACTATAAGAAAAAGGGAAAACAGGTTAATGTTAGTACATTTAATTCTAATAAGTATTCTAGTATTACGCATAGTGATGCTGTAAAAAAGTTATTTTATCAGGCTGATAATTCCTTATATGCAGTAAATGAGGCTAATGGAGAAATAACTAAGGTTTTAGATAATGTTAACGGTAGTATAAATCTTTCAATTACTGATAATGTTTTGTTATATGCATCAACTTCTGATAATAAAAATTATACATATTATGGATATAATATTGTAAATGGTAATAATGGAGAGATTGTAAGTAATGTTAAAAAATTAGTTATTTCTAATAAAAAATATTACTATTATACTGATAACTATGTTTATGTAAATGATAATGGTAAAGTAAAGGAAATTTATAAATCACGTTATAATGTTTTGTCTGATATGGAGTTAATAAACAACAACACACTACAAGTAGTTGATACATCTACGGCATTAGACAAAAAAGAAAAAATAGTTAATATTGATTTAAGTGATAAAAATTATAAGAGTAGTGTAGTTGATCAAAAATATAGTTTAATTAGAATAATTCAGTAGTAGAGGTTTTGTATGAAGTTAAAGTATAGTAATTATTTTTTAGTTATAATAATGTTATGTGGAGATGGTGTTTATTTTAGTAGGGCGTTGGTAGAAGAAAACAATAATATGATACTTACTTGCTTAGCATTACCTCTTGTGCTTTTAATTCCGTTTATTCTTAGAAAATTAAAAGTTTTGAACTTAAATCCAAATGCTTTATTTGTCTATAATTTATTTATGTTTTTTGCGGACTTTTTAGGGTGTGTTGTAGGACTTTATAATAAAACGACTTATTATGATGTTGTTATGCATTTTGTATCTGGTTTTTCTACGGCTCTACTTGGAATGGTTTTATATAATTATCTTGCCAAAAAAGAGAAGGATAATAAAATACTAAAATACACATATATCGTAGGATTTTGTATGGCAATAGCTGCTTTTTGGGAGATATTTGAGTTTTTTGGAGATAATACCTTAGGAATGAATTTACAACATAGCATAGATACCGGTGTAAGAGATACAATGGAAGATATTATTTGTGCAGTTATGGGAATGTTTACTTATCTAGGTGTATTTACTTTAAGTAGATCAAATTCTTCGTTTCATAAGTTTATAGAAAAGATTTCTGTTAACTAAAAAAGAATTGAGTAATTTCAATTCTTTTTTTGTAATTTATTGATATAGTTCTTGCTTTATCAATTCTAAGTTTTTGTTCATTAGTGATATATAATCTTCTTTATCATCACGTTCTTTATCTGTAATATTATCTATTTTGTGAAGTTCTGTTATTTTAAGATTAGGATATTCTGTTATAAGACTTTCAATTCTAGTACTATTTTTATCATCCTTAAATTTATAAATATAGTTGATTTGTCCACTATCTATTAATGTTTTTACATCATTATAAGTTTTGTCCATAGCATCATCATCTAAGACAATAACTGTTAAACCAAATTTTTCTAGATATTTTAAGTTATTATTGTTAACGATAAGCGTTTTTTTCTTCGCATTTTCTATACTTAGTCGATAATCGGCATCAAGTTCTGAAAGACTAACTTTTAATTTCTCATAGTTTTCCTTGATTTCTTTTTTTAAATAACTACTAGATATATATTCATTTAATCCTAGTTCTACATTTTTAGCCATCATTAGAAGATAAGAAGGATTAAGCCATAGTTCTTCGATGCTATTTTGCGTTTCTAAGACGTATGAGGTATCAATTATTTTAAGACCTCCATTAATGTCTAATAAGTCAACTGCAATTTTTCTTTCCTTTTCAATTAATCCAGTGTAAACGAAAAGAGCTTTTTTGCTGATATCTTTTTTTCTTTTATTAGTAATTTTATAATTATCTATATCAACACCATCAGGATATATGGAACTAATATTAGAATGTTTTCCATATAACTGTGATACTATATACTCATTAGGATAATTTGTAACTATAATATCAATATCCTCCATATCATCTTGGCGACAACCAGTAACTGACAACAATATAAATATTGAGAGAAGACATAATAAAATTTTCTTATTTGATATTTTCATTTTTTTTCCTTTCTTAGAGGTACGGGGTCATATCCCGTTTTTCCAAAAGGATTACACCTTAGAATTCTTTTTATGGAAAGAAAGCTCCCTTTAATAGCACCAAATTTTTCAATAGCTATTTTGGCATATTCCGAGCAAGTAGGAGTGAACCTGCAAGCACTATGAAAGCTTCCGGGTATTTTTTGATAACAATTAATAAAAAAAATTAATACCCTTTTCATAAAACCTCCTAGTCTTATTTTACTAAAAATATTGGTATCTTTCAATATCGATTTTTAACTTGTAATAAAAATATTTATTCTTTTCATAAAATAGAAAATGATATATAATGAAAATGGTGATTTTATGGAAGAATTATTTAACAAATTAAAAATAAATCCAAAAGATTTAAAACTTTATGAGAGAGCATTTTCACATTCTAGTTATGCGAATGAACATAAATCAAGACAAGATTATGAAAGGCTTGAGTTTTTGGGAGATGCTGTTGTGGATTTAGTTGTTGCCGACTATTTGTATGCAAATTTTAAAGAAACAGAAGGGGAAATGACTAAAGTTAGAGCAAGTTATGTATGTGAGAATGCATTATATCAATATTCTACGGCTTTGGGTTTGACTAAATATATAAAAGTTGGGCATGGCGAACTGAAAGCTTCTGGTACATATAAGAAAGCTATAGTTGCTGATATTTTTGAAGCTTTAATTGGAGCTATATATATTGATTTGGGATATGCTACAGCAAGGAGAGTAGCCTTAAATATTATTACACCATATATCAATGATAATGTAACTTTCTTTAGTGATTATAAATCAGCTTTACAAGAGGCTGTACAAACTAATAAACAAAGTATTGAATATGTTTTAATAAAAGAAAGTGGACCTGCTCATAATAAAACATTTACCTTTGAAGTTAGAATAGATAATATATCATATGGTGTAGGAACAGCCAAAAGTAAAAAAGAGGCAGAACAAATAGCGGCAAAAGATGCCCTAGACAAATTAGTTATGTAATGGTATAATATCTACGTTATTTACTTTTAAGAAATTATATTTAAATTTATTTGTGTCGGGATTAAAATTTGATTATGTGAAGGTAATATTTTGAAAGATAAATATTATTTTAATTATAATAATTTCTTGGAATGTAAGTTTTTAAATATTAAGAAAGGATGAAGAAAATGAGTAAAATTAGAATTTTTAGTTTAGGCGGATTAAATGAAAATGGTAAAAATTTATATGTAGTTGAAGTAGATAAGAAGATTTTTGTTTTTGATGCTGGCCTAAAATATGATAATGAACATAATTTAGGCGTTGATTATATTATTCCTAATTATGATTATTTAGTAAAAAATAAAAAGAATATAGTTGGTATATTTTTAACACACGGACATGAAAGTCATATTGGGGCTCTTCCTGATATTGTTAGGGCTATTCCTGGATTAAGTGTTTATGGTGCTAAACTAACTTTGGACATTTTAAAGAAAGATATGTCTGATGAGGATTTGAAAAAGGTAAAATTAGTTGAAATTAAACCTCATGTTAAGATTAATTTTGGACGTTTATCAGTATTTCCAATTAGTGTTACCCATTCTATTCCAGATTCACTATTATACGTTTTATATACTAAAGATGGAGCGATTGTTTATACGGGGGACTTTGTTTTTGATTCCACTGTACCTGAAAAATATAAAACAGATATTGGTAAATTAGCTTATGTTGGTAAACAAGGAGTTTTATGTTTACTTAGTGAATCTATTTATGCAGAACGTGAGGGACATACTAGTCCTAATAATAGAGCGGCATCATTTATTAGAGATGTCTTATCAAAAAGTGAGGATAGAATAATCGCAACTGTTTTTCCAGCCCATTTTTATAGAATTCAGGAGTTATTGAATGAAGTAAGTAAAACTCACAGAAAAGTAGTAATAATGGGAAAAAGATTACAAGAAACTATTAATTATGCAAGAGAAAATGGCTATATTAATTTTGATAAGAGAATAGTAGGCGATTTAACAAATTTAAATGATAAAAATACTGTTGTTTTAATTTCAGACGCTAAAGAAAGTCCTTTTGCTAATCTACAAAGAATTATAAAAGGATTTGATAAGTATATTAAAATAAAAGAAACAGATACTGTCTTTATTACAGAACCAACATATGATGGTATTGAAAAAGTAACTGCGGAAATTATGGATGAAGTAGCTATGCTTGGGGCTGACGCTATTAATTTATCTAGTAAAAAGCACTTATTACATCATGCTTCTAGAGAAGATTTGATGTTAATGATTAATTTAATGAATCCTAAATATTATTTCCCAGTTAAAGGGGAATATCGTTATCAATTAGCTAACGCTAAAGTAGCAGAAGAAATTGGGGTCCCTAAAGAAAACATTATTTTAAAACAAAATGGTGATGTTTGTGAGTTTATTGATGGAAAACTTAATTTGAAATGTTTTGATAAAGTAAAAGTTGATGAAATATTAGTAGATGGTAACAACGGGGAAGATGTTGGTAATTTAGTCCTTAAAGATCGTGAGATGTTAGGAGAAAATGGTATTGTTATTGTTAGTTGTACTTTAGATAGAGCTACTAAAAAAATTGTTGGTGGACCAGAAATATTAACTAGAGGATTTATCTATGTAAAAGATAATCAAGAGTTATTGGAACAAACAAGAGAGTTATGTGTGTTAATTATTAATGATAATATATTAGAAAACACTAAGAGAGTAGATTATAGTAAAATTAAAAATGAGGTTCGTGAGCGTTTAGGACATTTCTTCTATGAGAAAACAGAATCAAAACCAATGATTATTACAGTTATTCAAGAAGTTTAGGAGTTATTTTATGGTATTGCTTTATACAGAAGGAGAAAAAGTTATCGGTAAAAGTGGTCTTGGGAAAGCTATTAAGCATCAAATGATAGCTCTTGATGAGGAGAACGTTTTATATACTACAAATCCTCATGATAGTTATGATATTTTACATATTAACACTTATTTTCCTAAGTCATATTTATTTGCCAAGAGAGCCAAAAAACAGGGCAAAAAAATAGTTTATCATGCCCATTCAACTGAGGAAGATTATAGAGATGGTTTTATAATGGGACATGCAACTAGTAAACTTTTTAAAAAGTGGATTTGTAAATGTTATAGATTAGGAGATATAATTGTTACTCCTACACCTTATTCTAAAAGAATATTAGAAGGTTATGATGAACTTAAAGATAAAAAGATAGTAGATATTTCTAATGGAATTGATATTTCTTTCTTTAAAGAAAATAAAAATTATAGAAAGAATTTAAGAAAGCGTTATAATCTTTCTAGTAATACTAAGATAGTTTTAGGAATAGGTCTTTATATAAGACGAAAGGGTATAGTTGATTTTATAGAGTTAGCACGTAGATTACCGGATTATACTTTTATTTGGTATGGATATAGTTCTTTAAAAGCGGCAACTAGTGATGTACGAGAGGCCTTTAAAAACTTACCTAAAAATATTATTTTCCCAGGATATGGCGAAAAAGAACTTATACGAGAGGCTTTAGGTGGATGTGATTTATATTTATTTCCAACTTATGAAGAAACCGAGGGAATTCCTTTAATAGAGGCTTGCGCTATGAAATGTAATATTTTAGTGAGAGATATTCCTATTTGGGATGGTATGGTAGAAGATGGAGTAAATGTATATAAAGCTAAAAATATAGAAGAGTTTACAGAAAAAATAAAATTAATTTTAGAAAATGAACTTCCTTCTTTAAAAAATAATACAAGAAAGATTGCTGAAGAAAGGGATTTGAAAATAATAGGTAAAAAATTAAAAGATGTCTATGAGAGTTTATATCAATAGACATCTTTTTTAGTGTTTATATGATATTTCTTTTTCTTTTGTTATATTAATTATTATTCCTAACATAATCATATACGATAAAAGACTAGATCCACCATAGCTAATGAAAGGAAGAGTTATACCGGTTATTGGAACTAGACCAATAGTCATGCCAATATTTTCTATGTGTTGAAAGATGAGACAACTACTAATGCCCGCTAAAATAAAGCAATCTGTTAAAGGAAGAGGTTTTTGCATCATTTTAATTATATAGAAGTCAAAATAAAAGATGATAAGGACTAGGATTATTGAACCTATAAAACCAAAATTAGAAGCAAAAACAGCAAAGATAAAGTCTGTTGCGGATTCAGGAAAGTAGACAGGAGTTTTGTTAAAACCGTGACCTAGTAGTCCTCCTGAACCGATTGATGCCAAGGCATTTTCTAATTGCAATCCAGAACCTTTTTTCCATTCTAGAATTCTATCAAAACGATAAAACATTTTGGTTCCAAATATTTTAATAAAATTTTCACTACTTAAATAGTAAAGTAGTAAGATTGATGTCGCAATAGCTACTGTTATTAGGGCTAAAGCGATAAACCATCTAAGTCTTATGCCAGATAGAATCATCATTGAAAAATAAATTATAAGATACATAATAACAGCTCCTGTATCTGGTTCTAGAAAGGTTAATATTGCTGGAATTACGACAATGAGAAGTGTCTTTAAAATAAATATAAATTCTTCTTTTAGGGATGGGGTTTTATATTGTAATTTATATTCTTTAATCATGACAGCAAGGGTTAACATTAAAAATATTTTCATAAATTCACTAGGTTGAAAACTTCCAATACCTGGGATAGTAAACCAACATTTACTATTATTAATAGGTGTTCCTAAGAAAAGTAATAATAGTAATAAAATACATCCTAGACTATATAAAAAAATAGTATTTTCATATAAATAATTATTTTTAAAATGCAAAATAAATATTATTAATATCGTACCTAGAAAATACCAAATACATTGTTTGAAAACAAGATTTCCTAAATCAGGAGAGGTATAGGTAAGGGCACTTTTAATACTTATAAGACTGATAATGAAAAAGCAAATAATTGGTATAATAATATTTAAATCAATTTTTAGTTTTTTAATCATTAAATCATCTCCTATATTTATTATGCTAAAATATTGTAAATTTTAACCATTTATTACATAAAATTTATTGAGGTGAAAAAATGTCTGAGTTACCTAAAATTTATCGGAGCAAAATAGAAAAAAATTTTTCTAATAATAAAGATTATGTTTATGCTGGAAATACTAGTAATTTTAAATATGATATGTCTGTTAATAGTGATATAGAAAAGTTTATTGATGATTTATTTAAAGAAGATGGTTTTATTTTTAATAAACCTTTAATTATTAAAACGAAAGATAAAACATATGATACGGCTATTATTAGAAAAAGTACTGATAGACTATATACTTTAACTGAGGATATAATTAAAATTAGTGATATAGTTAGTATTCAAAGAAAATAAAAACGATCACATTGGTGATCGCTTTTTATTTAGCATATTTCAACGTAAGCATCAGGTTGACATTTAATTGCGCTAACACAATTTAAATTGATTGTAAAGAATTGGTTGGTCGCTGTATAGTCATTATTACCATTATCAATTAATATTCTACATGTACAACAACAATCATCTAAATTTTCACATCTAAATACTGTTGATGTTGAAGTGTTACCATTATAAGTATATTCTATTGACCATAAAGCACCAGTTTGACAGTTATAAAAATTAAGTGGTCTTGTATTGTAACAAACTAAACTAGGTGTTGGTCCTAAATAAGGTTTATCACAACCATCTTCATTACAACAAGAGTTATCTTGTTTTTGTAATCTAATTATTTCTTTCAATAAATCATGTAGGCAAGAACATTCATTTGTGTTATTACTTTTTTCACACATAATTATTCTCCTTTCTATATGTTTTCTAGTGCAACATCGTTAAGACACTTTAATACACACATACATTTTAAATTAATTGTAATGAAACTGTTAGTCGCAACAAATTCATCTTGATTAGCACCTCTTTGTAATATCCTACATTTACAACAACAATCGTCTACCTTTTCTACACGAAATACATTGCTATTTAAAACTTCTTCATCTTGGGTATAAGAAGCACTAAATAAAGTTCCAGCTCTTGTATAGAACTGTACAGGTCTAGTGTTGTAACATATGAAATTTTGATTAGGTCCTAGAAATGGTTTGTCGCAGCCTTCCTCACAACAAGCAGGATTAGTTGAGCTATTTTGTAAAATTTCAATTACTTTTAAAATTTTAGCAAAACAACAACTATCATTATTTACCATATTTCCACCTCTTTATTCTTTTCTAATATACAATATGAATTATAAATAAATTTGTGTAGGTATTAACCTATTAAAATATATGATATAAAAATGAAATATTTACAACTTTATGAAAGTAATATATAATAGATGTTGTTAATAGAAAGGAACTAATAAATATTAGTGTGTGATAAATTGATGGAATATATAATTATAGGAATTGTACTTTTAATTATTTTATTAGCCGTATTAAAAGCTAGTAAGAAGGATGTCAGTATTGATTTAAATAAGCTTGTGGAGTATTTAGGAGGAAAAGATAATATAATTTCAACTGAGACAGATATGTCAAGATTTAAGGTTGAGTTAAAAGACGTAACTAAGGCTAATAAAGAAGGAATTCAAAAGCTAGGGGCTAGGGGTATAGTTGAGATTGATAACCAGTTAAAAATAATACTTGGACCTGATTCAAAACAATTAAAAAAATATATAGATGAGTTAAAATAACTCATTTTTTGTTGCTATAAAAGAAAGAATTTGCAATTTTTATTGATATGTGGTATAATGTAGTTCCTCTGATGAGGGATATATGATAAGTAGTAATAATTTTAAAATACATATAATACAATTGAAAGGGTGAATATTTTGAATAAAAGCACAAATAATTTTTCACAGGAGGACCTCAAGAAGCTGCAATTTAAATATGAAGCAGCATTACAGGTTTTAAAGACCCATTTGGAAATATTAATTAAGGATTATGATATGTCAAATCATACTAAGAGTGTTGAACATGTAAATGCTCGTATAAAAAGCATTGACAGTGCGTTAGGCAAATTAGAGAAAAGAAACTATGATATAACTCTTGAAAACTTAGAGGAACATATTCATGATATGGTTGGAGTTAGACTTGTTTGTCCATTTGAAGATGATGTATATGAGATGGTTGATTTAATTAAGTCTAGTGATTTATTACAAGTGTGTCATGAAAAAGACTATATTGAAAATCCTAAGGAATCAGGGTATTCAAGTTATCATATTATAGTAAAAGTTCCGGTTTCATTTAAAGATGATATTGAGTTTATAGATGCAGAAATTCAGGTTAGAACATTGGCGATGGATGCTTGGGCAGCACTAGAACATGAACTACAATATAAGAGTAATGGAAGTGTTACTAAAAGAGAACGTGATGAACTTCGTGAATGTGCACAAGAGTTTAGACGTATAGAAAACAAAATGCTAACTTTAAAAAAGGGTCTTAGATAAAACTATTTTATTTTGAAATAGTTTTTTCTTTTGTTTTTTGTTATAATGATATTGAATTTTAGAGGTGATTATCTTGATATATTTAGATTATAGTGCAACCACGCCAGTTAATGATTCTGTTTTAGATACTTATGTTAAGGTGACAAAAAACTATATTGGTAATCCTAATTCTTTACATAAGTTAGGATTAGAAAGTAGTAAGCTTATAAATGATGCCACTAGACAAATAAAGAAGATATTGGATATAGAAGAAAAAGAGATAATTTACACTAGTGGGGCAAGTGAGGCTAATAATTTAGCAATCTTTGGAGTTTGTAGAAAATATAAGAATAGGGGAAAGCATATTATTACGACAAGATTGGAACACTCTTCTGTTAGTGAATGTTTTAATGAGTTAGAGAAAGAAGGCTTTAGAGTAAGCTATGTTGAAATAGATAGTGACGGAAGAGTTAAGCTAGATGATTTAAAAAGTTTAATATGTGATGATACAATATTAGTTTCAATATGCGCTGTTAATAGCGAAATAGGTTTAATGCAAGATTTAGATGGTATTGGAAATTTATTAAAAAAGTATCCAAAAGTAATTTTTCATTCTGATATAACACAAGCTATTGGGAAGGTAAAACTTAATTTATGGAATGTTGATATGGCTTCTATGTCTAGTCAGAAGTTTTATGGGATGAAAGGAGTAGGCGCTTTATTAAAAAATAAGAATTTGGAAATTGAACCTATAATATATGGAGGAAAGTCTACTACAATCTATCGTAGTGGTACTCCGGCGACGGCTTTAATTGTTTCTATGTCAAAAGCTTTGAGACTTGTATATGAAGATTTTGAAGAAAAGTATGCACATGTTTTAGAGCTGAGTAATTATTTGAAGCAAAAAATTCAGCTTATAGATGGCATTATTCTAAATAGTACAAGTTGTTCTCTTCCTCATATTGTTAATATAAGCATTTTGAATGTTAAACCAGAAACTATTCTTCATGCTTTAGAAGAAGATGATATTTATATTTCTACTCAAACAGCGTGTCATAAAGCGGGAGATTTAAGTACTTCTGTTTTAGAACTTACGAAGAATGAATTATATGCAACACATAGTGTAAGAATAAGTATTTCATATCTCACAACGAAGAATGAAATTAATCAGTTTATAGATACTTTAAAAGAAAAAATAGACAGGTTAAATTCTTTTAATAAATAAAAAAATATTAAGATTAAACTTAATATTTTTTTATAGAAATTTTCCAAATATAATGGGAAAAAACTGAAAACATATACTATAGACAAGAAGTGTTAATGGTTTACATATTAGAATAATTAGGGTAAACTTTTTTAAACTCATTTTAGTAATTCCTGAAATATAACAAAATAGGTCATCTGGTAATCCAGGAAGAAGTATTATTAAAAAGAAAATTAAATCATATTTACTATTATTTATTTTATCAAGGGCCTTTTTTATATCTTTTTCTTTAAATAATTTATTAATGATACTCATTCCAAATTTTCTTGAGAGAAGAAAACTACAGATTGATCCTAAAACAAGACCAACATAGTTATAAATAAAACCTCCAACAGCACCGAATGCCATTACACCAACTAGACAACTGGCTCCTCCTGGTATAACTGGTAAGACGACTTGAACTATTTGAATAAGAATAAAACAAAGAGGGGCTAGTAGTCCGAAAGATTTAATTTTTGTTAGTAAAATTTCATTATCTAAAAACCACCTTTCTTTAACTGCAAAATAAATAAAAAAGATTACAGCTACAATTCCTATGATAGTTAATATATTTAAAATTAATTTTGATTTACTTTTCACAATACCACCAACTTCTATAAGTATAACACATCATTTTAAAATATGTGATATAATTGATCCTGTGGAGTGATAATTTTTATGTTGGAGATAAAAGACTTAACCAAAAAATATAATAGTAGAATTATCTTAGATAATATAAATTTTACATTTAAAGATAATAAGATTTATGGCATTATAGGTAAAAATGGAGCAGGCAAAACTACTTTTTTAAATATATTAGATCAAAATATAAAAAGTGATGGTGGAGATGTTTTATTAGATAAAAATAAGATATTAGAAAGTGATGTTTCATTAGTACCAACTACTCCTAATGTACCATTATTTTTGACAGGAAGAGAATTTTTAGAATTTTATTTAGAGATAAATAAAAAAAGGATAAAAAATATGAAAAGTGTTTTTGAATACTTTAAAATGGTTAATATTTCTTTAGATGATCAAGATAAAATTATGAAGGAATACTCAACAGGAATGAAAAGTAAAATGCAAACACTAGTAAATATAATTAGTGATAAAAAAGTCTTATTATTGGATGAGCCTTTTACTTCACTTGATATTTTAGTACAGGAACAAATGAAAAAATTATTAAGAGAAATTAAAAAGAATAAGATAATAGTAATAACTACTCATATATTAGAAATAGCTATAGAACTATGTGATGAAATAATAATACTTAAAGATGGTAAATTTAATTTGATAGAAAAGAAAGATTTAAACGATAATGAATATAAGAAAAAAATTATTCAGTCATTAGAGTGTGAAAATGTTAACTAATTTTTTTATAACTATGAAGATAGAATCTTATTCTGTGGTAAATTTACTATTATATCGTTTAAGAAAAGTGGGTTTAATAAAGAAAAATAATATTTCTCCTAACGTAAAAAAAGTATTACTTTTACTTCAAATATTTCTAGATATGTTGGGTAAAGTTATTATCAAGGGATTTTATTTATATATTATTTATTTATTAGTGAAGATTCTTTGTAAGAATTATCAGACTAATTACTTTGTTGTGGTGTTTATTTTTTTAACACTATTAGGGGGATTGGTTAAAGCTAGAATATTAAAGACTAGTAAGAAAAAATATCAAAGTATTATTTTATTTGGAATCGATGCAAAAGAGTATATAATATGTGATATATTACTTAATTCAATAAGTGATTCTTTTCTTTTACTAATTTCTTTTTTACTTCTAAATTCATTGTTAAAATTTAAGGTTATAACTATTATTTTCATGATGATTTTCTTCTTCTTTACGAGACTGGTGGGAGAAGGGGTTAATTTACTCTATTATAAAAAAAGAAACGATACACTCTTAAATAATAGCTTTTTATATTTTATTTTGTTAGGATTATTTACTATATTGTTAGTTTATTTTCTCAAAAATGAAATTAATATAAGCAATATGAAAATATTTTTCCTTGATATTTTATTTTGTTTGCTCGCTATTTTAAGTATTTTATATATGTTTAAAGTAAAAGATTATAAATTGATGTATAAAATGATTAATGGTTTGAATAGTTATTTATACTCTGATGGTAGTAGTTTTACAAGGGATGAATTAATTGAAATTAAAAAAGGCAATTATTATGTGAAAACTAATAAAATGATAACTAATAATCCTTATCGTTATTTAAATGATATTTTTATAAGACGACATAGTTTTATATTAAAAAGGCCCATTCTTAGAGAGGTAGTAGTTATATTTGGTATTGGTATTTTAGTATGTTTGATATCTTTTGTTGATAAAAGACTTGGATATAGTTTCGCAAAATTATTTATGAGATACTTTATGCTAGTATTTTTAATAATATTTTCATTAAATAAGACATCACAAATTACTCAGATTATGTTCATGAATTGTGATAGGAGTCTTTTGGAATATGATTTTTATCGCAAAAGTGAAAGTGTTTTTTCTTTATTTAAAGAAAGACTTAAAAGTCTTATTCTTTTAAATTTATTCCCTATATTGATATTAGGCATTTTTATAGATGTTATTTTTAAATTTTATTTAGGAATGAATTTTTTGGAACTAATATATGTATTGATTATTTTAATAAGCTCATCTATTATATTTACCCTTTATTATTTATCTATTTATTATTTAGTTCAACCATATGATAGGGAGGCAAAGATTAAAGATATGCGTTTGGTGGTTAGTAATTTAGTAGTGGGCGTGATATTACTTATGATTAGTAGAGTTAAAGTTTCACTTTATTTACTAACATTTGTGATGGTTGTTGTTACCATGATTTATTTATTAATAATATTATATTTAATAAAGAGAAAGTCTTTTAAAACATTTAAATTGCATTAACATATATGAAAATTATTTTTCTGTTACTTTATCAAATTAAGTGTTACACTTGTAGTAGAATATAGAGATTAGATTTGGTTGAAAGAAATAAAGTTGATAATGGAGGATAGGGTAAATAATTCAAATGAATCAAAACAAGTGCAAATGAATAATAATGAAGTACAACAGACTACAGATTTAAATTCAATGTTTGCGATTAATAACACAAATTTTTCTGTTTCAAATTCCAATCAGAGTATACAAAATCAATCATTGATGAAATCAGTTCAAAGTTTTAGTACTGTTTCACATCAGCAGAATATAAATAATAATTCTTATAATGATGAGGATTTATTAAAATCCTTTATAGGTAATAATTATGAAAAAATAACTAGAAGTCCTTTTAATCTAGCTGGTTTTTTCTTTACATCATTATATATGTTTTATAGAAAAATGTTTTTGTATGGTTTATTAGCTTTTTTAATTAATTTAGTTATACTATGTCTTGCCAATAACTATTTAGTAACGTATGCCTTTAATGTGATTGTGGGGTTATTCATAAATAAAATTTATTTGTCTTACGTGAAAAAAGGATTGCTACTATAAAATCTAAAAATAATCTTAAAAGTGTGGATGAATTGAAAAGTATTTGTTCTTCTAAGGGCGGAACAAGTGTACCTAGGATATTTTTGGGAATAACTGTTGAAATAGTTATGGCAGTTGTTGTATTAGTTTTTGTTAAGTTGCTTGGAATTGGCGATATTGTTAGACAATCACTTCATACTAATAATTTTGTTATTAGAGTAACTGATGTTTCTGGAACTTTGGTAGAAGATGTTAGTGTGCAAGGGTATTCTTGTTTTAATTCTAAATGTAGTATTTCTATAGAGGATAAAACTGGCAATACTACTAATTATATATTGGAAAATAGTAAAAGCGATTATATTAAGGTATTAAGTAATTATAAAGATTACATTAAGCTAAATATATATTATGCTAAAAAGGATAGTGAAATTACTATTGTTGATTACAAGATATTTATTAGATCAAATAATAAGGATATAAGTAGTGTTTCAACAGAAGATCAATTAAGAGATAAAATTGGATTATATTCAGTGGGAACACATACTGATTCATTTACCTTGACTGAGATAGGTACTGTTGGTTTTGCATCACAGGGGAATCAATCATATGCATATAGAAATTATAAAATTGTTAATGAAAAAAATACTACGTTTCAAATGAAATACATTAATGATAATGGATCGTTGGGACTTGTTCAAGGTAATAAATATACTGTTACCTTTGAAGTTACTAAAAGTAATTTTGGTTATGATTTTGTTATTAAATCAATAAAATAGTATTGTAAAAAGCGTATGACTTTTATAGTTGTATGTTTTTTTACTTGGGAGTGCTATCTTTACACAACTTGACAACTTTAGGTGTTTATGTTATTATTGTGCTATACTTATTTTTAATAAGTTTGAGGTGAAAAATGAAAAAAAGTAATTATATTGCTGCAGTATGTTCAACTTTGGGATTTGCGATGATTTTAGTAGCAATGGTAATGTTAAATAGTAATACAGAAATTAAGCTTGATAAAAATATTTTATCTAGTTCAGTTAATACAAAAATGATGGCAGCATCTACAAAGACAAGTGTGTCTTTAAATAATAATTTAGTAAATAATAATGTTCAAAATACATCTGTTATTGTTGCTGAGGATAGAGAAATAGCGGAAGCTAAGACTTTAAGGGCTGAGGTTTTTGATGGTCTTACTTTAGAAGAGTTAACTGATAAGCTTAATAGAAGCTTGGGAAAAGATTTGCTTGCTGGAAAAGGTGAACTTATTGCTACATATTCCCTTTCTAAGGGAGTAAGTCCATATTTGGTAACAGCTATAATGCTTCATGAAACTGGTTGCAAATGGAAGTGTAGTGCTTTGGTTCGTAGCTGTAATAATGTTGCTGGACAAAAGGGAAGCCCTAATTGTAGTGGTGGCTATAAGGGATATAGTACAATAGATGAAGGAATTAAAGGTGCTATTGATAACTTATATAATAATTTCTATGCTAAAGGATTAACTACAGTAGAATCTATTGGACCAAGATATGCTCAAAGTAATACTTGGGTTTCTAAAATTAATAGTTATATAAATCAAATAAGAAATAGGTAGAGAATAAGTAGTTATTCTCTTTTTTTCATAATAAAAAAGTGACAGATGTCACTTTAATCTTTTCTTTCAATAGCACTTGTTGGACATGAGTCGATAGCATCATTTGCTTCTTCTTCATTTTCCTTAGCTACTTCATCAACGATAACTGTTGAAAGCCCCTCATCGTTAATTTCAAAAACTTCTGGTGCAATAGCAGCACAAGCTCCACAACCGATGCAAGCATCTTCGTTTACTTTAACTTTCATATTATTTTTCCTCCAAGCTCATTTTAACAAAAAAAAAGTTAATCGTAAAGATATTTTAGTACTTCTCTTTAGCAACATTATATGTTAAAATTATTATAATAAAGGCACTTTGGAAGGTGATATTATGCCAAGTAGAATGACAAGATATGAAGATGAAAGTATTAAAAACATGAGTAGAAGTAATAGAAATCAAAAATTATATGATTCATTTAATGATAATACTTCTTTCACAACTTATACAGATGTAAAAAATACTAATGCTGTTTTGTTAGATGCGGCGAGTAAAAATTATAGAACTAGAGAAGGATATCAAAAAATAAAAGAATATGACTTTGTACCTAAACCAAAAGTAAAAAAAGAATTAGATGACTTTAATAACTTATATAGTAGTAGAGAAAATAAGGTTTATGATATCAATAGTGTTATTGAACAAGCTAAAAAGAATAGAATAAAAAACGATATAGATGAAGAAAAAAGAAAATTAAAAAATACTAATTATAATATTTTAGCGTCTCTTGATCCAGAAAAAATAGAAGAATATAGAGCTGAACGAAATAAAGTTGTTAGAGCAAGTGATGAAGAAATAAGAGAACTAATTAATACTATTACTACTAAAACATTAAATGGAGAAATAGATCAAGAAACAAGTGTTAATTTATTAAGTGATTTAATGGCTACTCAAGCAGTAGATATGGTTGAAGGAGTTCATGAAGAGGAAAGAATAGAAAAAAATGATACAGATATATTAAAACAAGAAGAGTTAAAACTAGTAAAAGAAAAAGAAGAAGAGGAAGAGAAAAAAGCTAGTGAATTAAAAGAAAATAATCAGAGCAGTGACTTATTTAGAAATATGGATAAATCATTTTATACAAAAAGTATGGATTTGTCAGATAAAGACTTTGATATTGATTTAGATAGTGATGTTGTTAAACATAGAAAAACAAAATTGGCAGTGAAAATAATTTTAACTATAATTTTACTTCTCTTAGTGGCAGCATTAGTTTATTTTTTAGTAAAAGGTATTTAGAGTAATCTAAATATTTTTTCTTTTATATATAGCCATTTTAATGACATGTGTGATACAATGTTATTGTTAAAGTGGTGGTAGTATGAATCTTAAATTTGTGATAAATGAAAGTGTTTTAATCTGGTATTTACTTTTTCATCAATCAATAAGTAAAGAGATGAATGATTATAAGCAGAAAGTATGGAAAAATTATTGTAGTGAATATAAAGATTTACAAAAAGAAAAAGAAATAATTCTTAGAGATCCTAAAAACTATATTCCTGATGATGATACAATATATGATATTATGAGGGAATTTGATGGTTATGATGATATATATAGAGAAACAGAACAATATAAAATGAATATAATCAAAATATGGGATGAATATAAGACAAAACTTAATAAAGAGTTAAAAAATATATTAAGATTTGATATTGATACATATTATGTTTTACTAGTAAATCAAAAACTAAATATTATAGATTTGTCTAGTGATGTTACAAATAAAATACATACTATTGTTTATGGTAAAAAGATGGAAGAGGCTGATATTCAAAATATACTAGAAATTATCTTTTCAGTTTTAAAGAAAGAAATGGTAGACTATGAAAAAGAAAATCAGCAAATAGTAGAAGCTGTTCTTGAACTAGCTATTTTAAATGAACTTGGAACGAGAATGACTGGTATGAGTCATTATTTAGTTGGTGGACGTAATAATAAGTTGTTAAAGAGACAAATTTATCCTTATTTTTTAATGTATTTAGGAATAGATAGGGATGATTTAACCACTTATATGAGAAGAGATGGTATTGTTTTCGATGCTACAAATTATACTAATGAAATACAACTTAGAAAAATAGACTTAAAGCAATTTATAAGTTTTTGTATAAAAAATCAAAAAAATATGATAAAGGTTGATAATCAAGAAGAGATAGTCGTTTTATAATGGTGGGGAGGTAATTATAATGGATGGAAAAATGAAAATATTACTTGATAGATTAGAGATTGAGAAGGGCCATTATAATTATTTTACCAAAGCTAGACTTTTAAAAATTAAAGTTAAGAGTAGTATAAAGGAGTGTTATATCTATATTGAAAATGAGGATATGTTTGATCCTTCTTTAATTATGGAATTAGATATGAAGAAAGAATTGATTGCTCCTAATTTTAATAAAGTAGAAATTATTTATCAGTTTGTTAATAAAAATAATGAGGTATATTTATCTTATTTTCCTAGTGTATTAGAACATGTGAAAGATAAATTAAGAGTACTTGAAATATATAAAGATAAACTAAGGCTTGAAGATAATAAGTTAGTACTTATCGCTAATAATAAAGTAGAAGAGGCTAAATTAGGAAATGCGTTAGAAGAAATTAATCACATTTATCATAATTTAGGATATACAGATGAAATTAGTCTTTTATATAGAGAAGAACATCTTGTTTTAGATGAAATTAAAAAGAGCCTTGATGATAGTTTGGCTAATGCTGCAGAGTTAAAAAAAGAAAAAACTCCTTCTACAGAAGAGGTTAAAAAAGATTTTAAACCTAAGTTTTCAAGAAAAAGAGAAAAAGATCCTAATAGTGTAATTGGTATAATGATTGAAGATATGCCTATTTCTATTAAATCTATTTTAGGAGAGGATAATAATGTTACTATATGGGGAGAAGTATTTGGTATAGAGTACTTTGAGTCTTCTAAAAGTGATTTTAAAATTATTACTTTGAAGGTAACAGATTATACTGATAGTATTTATTGTAAAGTTTTTGCTAGAGAAAAAGATGAATATGCAAGAATTTGTAGTGAATTAAAAAAAGGAAAATGGTATAAAATACGTGGATATGTCAAGAGTGATCATTTTAGTAATGATGAATTAGTTTTAAATGCTAGAGATATTGTTTTATGTGACAAAGAAAAACAAGTAAGACAAGATAATGCCTTAGAAAAAAGAGTTGAGTTACATGCTCATACTAAAATGAGTCAAATGGATGGACTTGCAGATGAGATTCTTTTAGTTAATCAGGCTATTAGTTGGGGACATAAGGCTATTGCGATTACTGATCATAATGGTTGTCAGGCTTTTCCTCATGTTTTTAATACTGTTACATCATATAATAAAGGTAAAAGTGATGAGGAAAAATTTAAGGCTATTTATGGAACTGAACTTACGTTAATAGATGATAGTGTAGATATTGTAGTAAGACCAAAAGATGTTGTGATGCTTGATCAGACATATGTGGTATTCGATTTTGAGACGACCGGTTTTAATGCTGGTGGAAAAGATTCAATTATTGAAATTGGTGCGGTTAAAATGAAGGATGGAATGATTCTAGAAAGATATGATGAATTAATCAATCCGGGAGTTAAGTTAGAGCAGAAGATAATTGATGTTACAAGTATTACTGATGAAATGTTAGAAGGAAAAGACAATGAAGAAAATGCAGTAAAACGTTTTATTGAATGGTTTGGAGATTTACCAATGGTAGCGCATAATGCTAAGTTCGATGTATCGTTCTTGGAAATGGCTTATAAAAAATATAATCTGGGAACTTTTACTAATACTGTTATAGATACTTTAGAATTATCACGTACTATGGATAATAATTATGCAAGACACAGTTTAAGTGCCTTAGTAAAACGATATGAAGTACCTTGGGATGAGGAAAGTCACCACAGAGGTGATTATGATGCTGAAGGAACAGCCTTAGTATTTTATAAAATGTTAAAGAAACTAGATAATCGTAATATTGAAAGAATGGGACAACTTTCT
Organism: Clostridium sp. CAG:417; assembly: GCA_000432835.1. Lineage (GTDB taxonomy): Bacteria > Bacillota_I > Bacilli_A > RF39 > UBA660 > CAG-417. The sequence goes on from FR890374.1 coordinate 239,559, forward strand.
GAGTTAGTTAGTAAAGATGAAATCCATAAATATGGTAAAAGTTATCATGTTAATTTATTAGCTAAAAATAAAGTAGGACTTAAAAATTTATTTAAACTTATTAGTTTAGCTAATACAAAATATTTATATAAAACACCAAGAATATTACGTAGTGAAATTGAAAAACATCGTGAAGGATTACTTGTTGGTAGTGGCTGTTATGAGAGTGAAGTATTTTTACAAGCACGTAGTAAGGCTGATCAAGAATTAACTAATATTATTCGTTTTTATGATTATGTTGAAGTACAACCTTTAGAGTGTTATAATCATTTGATTCAAAGTGGAGACTTTGCGAATGAACTTGAACTTGCTCATCATTTAATGAAAATTATCAGAGTAACAGATGATGCTGGTAAATTAATTGTTGCAACTGGAGACGTACATCATATTAATAGAGAAGATAAAATATTTAGAGAAATAATAGTTAATCAAAAAGTTCCGGGTGGAGGAAGACATCCTTTAGCACGTAATAATATTAAAGAAATTCCTTCTAATCATTTTAGAACAACAGAAGAAATGCTTGAAGATTTTAAATTTTTGGAAAATGAAGAACTTATTAAAAAAATAGTTATAGATAATCCTAATAAAATTAGTGATATGGTTGAGATAATTGAAGTTATTATTGATACTGGAGGTATACCATTCTCTCCAAGAGTTAAGAGTGATGATGGTAAGAGCTATTTGGATTGTCCAAGAGTAGTAACGGATCTTGTTTATACAAAAGCTAAAGATTGGTATGGTGATAATTTACCATATAATATAGAGGAAAGAATTGCTACTGAACTTTATGGTGATATTGTTTTGAAGTCTGTTAAAGATAAGTTAAGTAGTGATAACTTATCAGATGATGAAATGGTAAAAAGGTCTTTTGCGAATTTACATGAAGTTATTTTAAAGGGATTTGATGCTGTTAAGGATTTGGTTCGTTCATATATTAAGAGAAATAGTGAAGAAAGTCTTTCAGATGATGATTTGGAAAAAGAACTTAATAAAAAATTAGGAGGAATTATAGGTGGAGGATTTGATCCAATTTATTTGATTGCGCAACGTCTTGTTAAACACTCTAATGATGAGGGATACTTGGTTGGTTCCCGTGGTTCAGTAGGTTCAAGCTTTGTTGCTACAATGATGGGAATTACAGAAGTTAATCCACTTCCAGCACATTATCGTTGTTCAAAGTGTAAGGTTAGTATCTTTAATGATGATGATGGAAATCCACTTGGTTCAAATTATTCTTCAGGATTTGATTTACCAGATAAAATGTGTCCTAATTGTAATATTTTACTTTTAAAAGATGGACAAGATATGCCGTTCGCTACTTTCTTAGGATTTAATGCTGATAAAGTACCAGATATAGATTTGAACTTCTCAGATTTAAACCAAGCTAGTGCTCATGCCTATACAAAAGTCCTTTTTGGTGAGGATAATGTCTATCGTGCCGGTACTATAGGTACGGTTGCTGAAAAAACAGCATTTGGATTTGTAAAGGGCTGGGCTGAAGAGCATCAAAAAGAACTTAGAACGGCAGAGGTAGAACGTTTAGCTATGGGATGTACTGGAGTTAAGAGAACAACGGGGCAGCATCCAGGAGGAATTGTTGTTATACCTGATTATATGGATGTATATGATTTTACACCTTTCCAGTTTCCAGCAGAAGATGCAACTGCTGAATGGCGAACTACCCACTTTGATTACCACGCTATTGATCAAGATGTTTTAAAACTAGATATATTGGGACATTCTGATCCTACTCAGTTAAGATTAATTCAATTACAGTCAGGAACTGATATTATGAAAGTTCCTTTAGATGATAAAGAAACAATGAGTATTTTTACTTCTACTAAGGCATTAGGTGTAACAACTGAACAAATAATGTGTAATACTGGAACTCTTGGTATTCCGGAGTTTGGAACAGCTTTTACAATTAAATTAGTAGAAGATACTAAACCTACAACATTTGCCGAGCTTATTAAAATATCAGGACTTTCTCATGGTACGGATGTATGGCTTGGAAATGCCCAAGAGTTAATAAAAAATAACATAGTGCCATTTAAGGATACTATTGGCTGTCGTGATGATATAATGGTTTATTTGATGTATAATGGATTAGAACCAATTAAGGCCTTTAAAATAATGGAGTTTGTTCGTAAAGGTAAGGCTTCAAAAGATCCAGAAACCTGGAAAGGTCATGTTAAGACTATGCAAGACGCTAATATTCCAGAGTGGTTTATAGATTCTTGTGCTAAGATTAAATATATGTTCCCTAAGGCCCATGCAGCAGCATATGTAATTAGTGCCTTTAGGATTGCTTGGTATAAAGTTCATATGCCTGTATATTTTTATGCATCATGGTACTCTTCAAAAGCAACAGATGTAGATGTTGAAGCTATGATTAAAGGTTATAACGCTATTAAACAAAAAATTCTTGAGATTCAGGCTAAAGGATATGAGGCTACAAACAAGGAAAATGGTCAAGCTGAAAGTTTAAAAGTGGCCTTGGAAGCAACAGCTAGGGGAATTAAATTCTTAAATGTTGATTTATATAAGAGTGAAGCAACGGTTTGGACAGTTGGTAGTGATAATGAAATATATCCACCGTTTAATGCAATAGATGGACTTGGTGATACAGTAGCTAAAAATATTGTAAGAGAACGTGAAATTAATCGTTTCTTAAGTATTGAAGATGTTCAGGTACGCGGTAAGGTTTCAAAAACATTAATAGATAAGATGGTAGAGATGGGAATATTAGAAGGACTTCCTAATTCTAATCAATTATCACTTTTCTAATTAATTATTAGTTTTATTATTTAAGTAGCTTTAATATTATTAAGGCTACTTTTTGTTTTAACTTTTAATTGTGCTATTTTTTCTTTTGTAGTAAAATGATAATAGGAGAAAGATAGTTATGGTAAGAGATAAGTTGAAAAAAGTTAATATAAAAGTAATTTTACTTGTTTTGTTTGGATTTGGACTTATATTTATTGGAGTAGGTTCCTTAAACATTAAGCTTGGCGCATCTAAGGTTAATTCGTCTAAGAAGTTTGCTAGTGGAGACTCATTTATAACCGAACTATCTTCTAGTTCACCTAGTGTAGTAGCGGGGGATAGTGTTACTTTAACAGTTAAACTTTTAAATATTAATATTAATAGTGGAGATAAAGGTATCGGAGTTTTATCTTTTAAACTTGATTATGATAGTGATGTTTTTAGTTTGACTAGTTCATCTTCTGCTGTTGGAAAGATTAGTACTAATAATAATGGTGACTATATAATTGTTATGAATGATGGTAAGGTATTAACTGCTGATACTACAGTTTTTACCTTTACTTTAAAGAGTAAAAGTAATGTAAATAATGTTAATTCTTTAATTAGTCTAAGTAATATTTTGGGTAGTGCTGGTAGTAGTGTTTCATCAAAAAATGCTTCTTTGACAGTCTTAGTAAAAGATGAAGGAGCTCCTAGAGTAACATTTGATGTAAAAAATCCTAATGAATATGCTAAAAGTCATAGTGCAACTATATCAGTTGTTGATAGTGACTTGGATAATAGCAGTTTAAAATATCAATGGGTTCAAGGTAATACTAAACCAAGTGAGGCTTCATTTACAGATACTTTTACAAATAACCAAACAATTACTAAAGATGGACTTACCGGTAGTAATTGGTATTTATGGGTGTTAGCTAAAGATACAAAGAAAAATACGAGTATAGTTCGTAGTGAAGCATTTTACTTTGATAACACTGCTCCAACTTGTAACATAACATCAGATGGAAGTAATTTAATAGTTAATGGAAGTGACAGTCAAAGTGGTTTAGATACTCTTCCATATTCATTTGATAATATAAATTTTACGAATGTTAATAAAAAGAGTATTTCATCAAATGGAACATATAAAGCTTATGTTAGAGATAAGGTAGGAAATGTTGCAGAATGTAGTTATGTTGTTAATGTTACAGCTCCAACGATTGCCATTTCTAACTCACAAACTTTACCTACTAAGAGTTTAAACGTTACAATTAATGCCTTAAAAGGAGCATATGAATTAGATACCAACAATACTTATCAATATTATTTATCTAGTAGTTCTACAATGTTAACTGATGGTGAGTGGACCAATTATCAAAGTGGCGAAAGTTTTACAATAGGTGCTAAAAAAGATGGCATATATTATTTGTTTGTAAAAGCAATAACTGATACAGCTTCAAATAAAAGTACAGATAGTTTTAATGATACATTTGTAATTGATAATGTTACTTATCATAGATTTGGTCCTTATATATTTGATAATACTTCGCCTAGCTGTTCTATTACTTCTTCAACTTCAAAATATACCAATACTAATTTAGTTTTAACGGTTACTGGTAATGATGAAAATGGATTAAGTGATGCTGCTTATTCTTTCGATGGAGTAAATTTTTCTCACAACTATCAAAAAACTGTAAGTGAAAATGGAAAATATAGTGCTTATGTAAAAGATTATGCTGGCAATGTTAATTCTTGTAGTATAGATGTTAACAATATTGATAAGGATCGTCCTGTTATAAATATAAAAAATAATGGTTCATTACAGTATAGTAAAACACACAGTAGTGAAGTTGTTGTTAATGATATAAAGCTAGCCGAAAATGGTCTTAAATATCAATGGACAACTGATACTGTTCAACCTGATTTATCTAGTTTTACAACACCTTTTACTAATAACACTACAATAAGTAAGAGTTCTTATAGTGGAGATTATTATTTGTGGATTTATGCAATTGATGAAGCAGGAAATTACACTGTTGTTAGAAGTGAAGTATTTAAATTTGATAATACTTTGCCAACAGCACCGACAATTAGTGCTAATATAAAAAATGGAGAAACAGCAGAGTCAGATGTTTTATTACAAATAGATTCTTCAACAGCTTTAAGTGGTATAAAAAAATATCAATATTCTTTAAATAACGGAGTTAGTTTTATTGATTATGATAGTAGTAAGAAAATAACATTTACGGAAGAAGGAGAATATAGTGTTATTGCAAGAGCTGTTAGTAATGTTGATATAAATGGAGTAAATAGTAAGAGCTTTTCCTTTAAGATTAAACATAGCCCAATGGCACTTACAATGAAAAAATCAACTTCACTTCCAACAAATAAAGATGTTGTAGTAACAATTACTTCAAGTACTAAATTGTTGCCACTTGCAGGATTTAGTTTGTCTAGTGATGGATATAGTTTAAGTAAAAGCTATAGTGAAAATACAACAGGTGATAAAGTTGTAGTAACAGATATCTATGGTAACAGTGAGACACAAACTATTGTTATTTCAAATATAGATAAAGAAAAGCCAAAATTAAGCGTTACATATGATAAAAGTGAAGATTCAGTAGAAGCGGTTATTAAAGCTAATGAAGAGTTGGATGCTAAGAGTGGATTTGTTCTTTCAGTAGATAAAAAAGAACTATCTAAAGTGTATTTTGAAAATGGAACTTTTCAAGAAAGCTTTTGTGATGTAGCAGGAAACTGTACAGATATCTCACTAAATATAGATGGTATTAAAAAGAATGACTTAAATATAAGTTTGTCATACGAATTACAAAATGATGGGGCAGAGAAGATAATAATTTCATCACCTAATGAATTAAGTAGTTTAGAGGGATTTCAACTTTCTTCAGATAAACATAGTTTAAGTAAAATAATTTATAGTGATATTGATAAAGAGTATACTGTAAAAGATGTATTAGGAAATTCTAGAGTAGTAAAGATTAAATATTACTTTGTGAATGAACCATTAAATATAAAAGTTAATTATAGTATCACAAAATTAAGTAATGAAAATGTTGTAGTAACACTTACAGCGAATCATGAACTTAAGGAAATAGAAGGATTTAGTTTATCAGATGATAAATATAGTTTAATTAAAGTTTATATGACTAATACCAAAAAAACTATATTAGTAGAATCAGTTGATGGATTACAAAAAGATATTACCATTAATATTAGTAATATAGATAAAGAAAAACCTACTATTAATGGGGTTATGAATAATGGAGTTTATGATAGTATAAAGTTAGAATTTAATAAGAATGTTAAAACAATAAAGGTAGTAAAAAATGGTGCTTTACAAGAATATAAAATGGGAGATGTTATAAATTCCCCAGGGGATTATGTTATTACTATTATAGATGAAGTAGGAAATAGTAGTACTTATAATATAAGTTTAAGAAAAAATGGTGAACTAGTTAGTGTTCCTGATACTTCTAGTAACTACAGTAAATTATTTATTGTTGTAGGAGTTTTAGAAGTTATAGTTGGTATCCTATTGTTTAGTCAAGTTGGACTAAAGGGAAAAGTTAATTTAAGTTTAATTCTGTTGGTAATATTGGTTGCTAAATTTAGTAATAATAGTATGTCGGCAAGTACTACAGCTATAGATCTTAATGGTTATGAAATTAAGGATAATTATTTGCTTAATGTTGAAGCTTCTACTAGTTATTCTAATATGAAGAGTAACTTATTTGATAAAAGTGTTACTGTTAAAAGAAGTGATAGTGAACTTTCTAGTAGTAGTTATGTTGGTACTGGTGATTTATTAACTTATGGTAGTGATAATTATAGAGTTATTATAAAGGGAGACGTTACAGGAGATGGTAGTGTTGATTATAATGACTATGGAAAGTTGATATTAGTTTTACTTTCTAAGTCTAATTTTAATGAGTATGAAGCTAAGGCAGCTGATTATAATGTAGATGAAGTTATTGATATTAGTGATTTATACTATATTAATAAGAGATTAAATAGTACTTATGTTATTAAACCTAAAGGTATTAGAGTAGTTAGTGCTAATACAAAACTTAAAGCATCATCATCCACTAAAATAGTTGCTCAAGTGTATCCTGTTAATGTAAGTGATGATACATATGATTCACGTGTTGTTTATGGAAATAGTGTTAATGTTTCTAATAATACTGTTAAAGGAATTGATGCGGGAAATGCAATAGTTTTAGTTTCGTCAAATGCTAATCCAGCACTTAATACTACTTTGACATTTGAAATTAAAAGTATTCCAGTTACTGGTGTAAGTCTTTCTAAAGACAGTGCAACTATTAATATTGAAGAGAGTAATAGTATAAGTATTACACCTACCATTTCGCCAAGTAATGCAACTAATAAAAATGTAGTTTACTCATCATCTAATAGTAGTGTAGCAAAAGTTTCTTCTACCGGTAAAATTACGGGTGTCTTCCCAGGAGTTGCAGTGATTACTGTAAAGAGTGTTGAAGATAGTAGTAAAAAAGCAACTATTAAAGTATTAGTTCAAAATGATGGTAAAAACTATGTAAATGTTAATAACGCAACTAGAAGTCTTTATACACAATATGTTGTTTCGGCTCATCCATCAACGATTATTCAAGGATTTGATATTTCTAAAAATTATATATTTACTGTTCAGAATCTTTACTCAACTAGTACAGATATGAATACTAATAGTTTATTTATTAATAAACATCCAAGACCAGGAGTATCTGGAAGTGATTCTAATATGAGTTTGTATGGTTTTGGACATGGTACTAATATAGCGTTTGAATGGGCTAATTCAAAATATAATGATACATCTGATGCTTATATGTGGTTAGCAGGAGGACATTATACTTGGAATAATGATAACTCTAAATTTAGTTTTGATGTAACAAGAGATGGAGCTTTCCCAACCAGACTTGCTTATCATGGTAATAGTACTTATACTTCTAATTCAGTTTCATTTGATACAAGAAGTAGTGTTAGTAGAAATGATATTAAACTTTATAATGGTAAAAATTATAGTACAACAGCTTTAAGCTCTAAATATTATAATATATATAAATTCTATAAGACTCGCTCAAATGAACAAGTGGCAATAGATACAACTAATAACTTATTTATTATTAGGGTTACAGGAAGTTCAGGTCAAATCTTTAGTATCTATAAGTTAACAGATATTAAAAATAGTTCAGTAGACTATATAGATGGTAATATTCCTAAATTAGCAACATTTACCATACCAAAAACACCACTTGATTTTCAGGGATTTGATATAGCTGGAGATTATGTATATGTTTATTATGGTGAAAGCAATAGAAATGGTACACAAAATTCTCAGGGATATGTTGCTATGTACGACTTCTTAGGTAATGAGAAATTTAATAAAAAAGTGTATTCAACATCTACTTCTATTTTTGAAGAACCAGAAGGAATTAAAGTATATAAAGAATCTGGAAAATATGTAGCTTATCTTGGTAGTAGCTTAGTTTCTGGTAGTCAAAAATATGTAAAAATATGTACGTTTAAATAGACAATTGTAATGATTGTCTATTTTTTTTTGAAAAAAAAGTCGTAATTTACTGTTAATTTCTGAATAAAAATGATAAACTAATATTAGTTAAATAATAGATACGTGGGAAGTATTTAAAAAATTTATTTTGTGAAAAAAGTTGGTGGAAATATGTTGACAAGAATTGTAGACAATTTTATCATTAGACAGACAGACAGACAGACAGACAGACAGACAGACTAGGCATTTTTGCGCTTTAAAGGCATTTCCATTTTTTCTTTTTATATTCTTTTTAATGCCCACAAATGTGTCGGCAAAATATATATATAATGGAAGTTTATCAGGTAGTATAACAGTACCTGAAAATAATTATTGTATTAATAACGGTTTTAATAAATTATCAGATTGTATGTTGGTGATGGAAAAATATTCCCAAACTGTAGATGATGCGAAGAATTATATTGTGTCTAAGGGAACACCTGATTTTTCTAAAATAGAGCCTTCTACTACATATGTAGATAATGTAGTGGATTTTAGTAATGAAAATGGAGTAATAACATCTACTAACTGGATGTATTATGCTGATTCATATTCTTTTGATTCCTCAACGGGACTTTATAATATTAATACTAATTTAGTAAAAGGATTTTTATCGGATGATTATATAGGAAAATATACATGTGCAAGTACTGGTTATAGTGGTTGCGGTACTGTTTATAAGATAAAAGCTCAGACTTCACCTGTAAGTAGTACAGGTACGACTTATAAGATAACTTCTGCTGAACGCCATGATGCTAAAAAAGT
>FR890374.1:248757-249009 GCA_000432835.1 Clostridium sp. CAG:417
CTGATGATATTGGGACAAGCTATTATTATAGAGGAGCTGTAAAAAATAATTTTGTTTCATTTGGTGGTTTTGTTTGGAAAATAGTTAGACAAAATGGCGATGGAACGGTAAGAATGATATATAATGGAACATCAACTAGTGCCACTGGTAATAATGCCACTATAGGTAATGCACCCATTAATCAATCATATTATGATCCAACCTATGTAGGATATAAGTATAGTGAAGATTTTGAGTTTAATGACGGAGAAA
>FR890374.1:249074-249194 GCA_000432835.1 Clostridium sp. CAG:417
GAGTCAAACGGCAACTTATTATTATGCGGACAGTTATACAAAAGATGATACAACTAGGAAATTTAAACTAGCGGGAAATATAGTTTCAAAAAAATGGGCAGATGATTATGAAGAAATAAA
>FR890374.1:249210-249456 GCA_000432835.1 Clostridium sp. CAG:417
AAAGTTATCCTTATACATGTTTTAGTAGTAATCGCGGTAGTACTTGTGATTTTATGTTAAAAATATCGGGTAAAAATGAAGATAATTGGCCAATACTTACACCAATATCTTATAGTTCAAAAAATTATCAAGCTACTTTAAATAATACAAAAGATTCATATATAAAAACAACACTTGATAATTGGTATAAGAAAAATTTATTGGATAATTATTCAAAATATATTGCGGATGAGGTATTTTGTAATG
>FR890375.1:0-292271 GCA_000432835.1 Clostridium sp. CAG:417
AACTGAGCTACAGGTCCACTTAATTAAGTTACTTTTATAGTTTACAATATTCCTTTTAAAAAAGCAAGATGTTTTTTTACTTTTTTTCAAGAAGTAAACAACATTATATTATAACAAAAAAAATAAGAAATCAAGTATTTTCTTATTTTTTTATAATTAAATTTGTTTTAGTAATGTTTTTCTCTTCTCCTCTTGCATTTTTTTAGCATTTTCGAGGGACTTTTTTAAGACATGTTCTATTAAATTATAGAAATAATGGGAAGTAATAATACATAAAATTGTAGTAAAGATCATTGGCAGGGTAAATGAACTAAATGAAAATATTGTTTTTAATTTTACTATTCCAAATACAAAAAGTAAGAACATACTGCCAAAGAGACATTTTCTCATCATATTAAAAGGCTGACATACTTTAAATAAAAGTATGAATGATGTATAACCAGTCATTAGAACAGATAAGGTTGAGGTTTGCGTATATGTTAATTTCAAAATACTGCTAATAATAATTATTATTAATATATTTATAACAATAGTAATAGCTGGTGGAACAGCTTTCTTTAAGACATTAGGTAAAAACTTGCCAGTAACCCTTTCATTATTAGGTTCAAAGGAAAGAATAAATGAAGGAATTCCTATTGTAGAAACACTTGCCAAAGTTAACTGGATAGGAATGAAAGGATAAGGCATTTTTATAAATATAAATAGTAAAGCTAAAATACTAGCATAAACTGTTTTAACTAAAAATAGTGAAGCACTTCTTTCAATATTATTAATAGTTCTTCTACCCTCTTTAACAATTTCTGGCATAGACGAAAAGTTGGAATCTAACAATACTAATTGACTAACATTTTTAGTAGCATCCGATCCTGTAGACATGGCAATGGAACAATCGGCTTCTTTAAGGGCTAAGACATCGTTAACTCCATCTCCGGTCATTGCGACAGTATGGCCATGATTTTGAAGGGCAATAACTATTTCTTTTTTCTGCTCTGGTGTTACTCTGCCAAAAACTGTATATCGTTCAACAGCATTCATAATATCTTCATCAGTTTTTAATGTAGTGGCATCGATCATTTCAATGTCCTCTTTCATTCCTGCTCTTTTAGCTATATTTAAAACTGTATTTGGATTATCACCCGAAATAATTTTAATTGTTACCCCCTGTTCTTTAAAATAATTAAGAGTGGCAGGAGCTTCTGGTCTAATTTTATCTCTTAATAGGACAAAGCCTAAAACATGTACATTTTCTAATTTCGCGTTATCTGCCTCACAAACACAAATAACTCTATATTCCTTAGTATATTTGTCAATTTTATTTCTGTATTTGTCAATTTTTTCCTTTAATATAAATTCTGGGGCTCCCATGACATATGTTTTTTTATTAGTTACTATTCCTGAGTATTTTCTTTTAGAGGAAAAGGATATATTTTTAATAATTTCTTCGTCTAATAACTCACTATGATAGTATTCTTTTAGAGCTTTGGCGGTAGGATTTTCTTCATTTAGGGCAGTACAAATCGTTGCTATAATACTACCAATATTTTTATTTGATTCTTTTTTTTCTTCAACTACTTCCATACAGCCCTCTGTTATTGTACCAGTTTTATCTAAACAAACTACATCAACACGAGCAAGTGTTTCTATACAATATAGGTCATGAACTAATACGTTTCTTCTAGATAACTTTATAACACTAACAGCTAAAACAGTACTAGTTAGTAGAACTAAACCTTCTGGTATCATTCCAATTAGGGCCGCTACTGTATTAACTACGGCATTAGTAATATTACTATCCTCTAGGTATAACTGACGATAAAAAAGGAGGATGGCAATTGGTACTATTAACATTGAGATGGTACTAACAATTTTATTTAGGGCATTCATTATCTCACTAGAAACAGCTTTGATGTATTTAGTATCATTAACTATTTTTGAAGTGTAGTTATCATTTCCTATGTGTTCTACCTGTCCAATAACATTTCCACTAACAATAAAACTACCTGATAATATCATATCCCCAGTTTTTTTATAAATGGTTTCTGACTCACCAGTAATAAATGACTCGTCAACTTCAGCCTCACCACTTTTTATAACTGTGTCTACTACCACTTGGTTACCGGCTTCTAAAATAATGATGTCATCTAAAACAATCTCATTTAGATTAAGTTTATTATCGACGCCTTCTCTTCTTACCTTAACCTTAGCCTCTGAAATAATTTTTAATTTATCTAAAGTTTTTTTACTACGATATTCTTGAATAATGCTAATTAAGGTATTCAAAATTATAATTATCATAAAGGCTAAATTTTTATATGAGCCAACTAAAATTATAGCAATTGATAATATAATGTTAATGATATTAAATAAAGTAAATACATTTTCTAAGATTATCTGTTTAAATGACTTTGTTTTAGAACTGGGATCAAAATTAACAAGGTTACTTTCGTATCTTTTTGTTACTTCTTCAACATTAAGCCCAACATTTATATCTGGATTAAATCTCTTTACTGACATACCATTACCTCCCCTATATTCAATAATATACCACAATTTTTTTGTTATTGTTTAATTATATTAAGTTATTTTGTGAAATTTAGCAAAAAAATCTATGCAAATAATAAATTGTGTGTTATACTCTTATTTGTAAATTGATTTTGTCTCCTTAGCTCAGTTGGTAGAGCAACTGACTCTTAATCAGTGGGTCTGCGGTTCGAGCCCGCAAGGGGACACCATTTGAATTTTAAGACAACATAGTTGTCTTTTTATTATAGATTATACAATTCTTATGCTTTTGTTCTAAAAAAAATGTAGTTTCAAAATTTGAAGCTACATTTTTCTTATTTTAGTTTTGTTTTTCCACCCTTTAGACTATTATTTGCAAATCCTTGTAAGATATTAGTATCAAAGGTATAAGTCTTGCTTGATCTTTTTTTATAATCCTTAATTCCTATATTAATCATATCATCTAATAATTCTGTATAATCTTTTCCTAATGGTTCCCATAAATAGAAAGCTAATGATCCTGGAATTGAATTTATTTCATTTACATATACTTTATTTTTCTTACTGTCAATCAAAAAGTCTATTCTGCAACAGCCAGAACTTCCTAATGCCTTAAAGGCTTTTTTAGCAACAGTTTCTACTTCTTCTTTTAACTTATCTGATAAGTCAGCAGGAATTTTTCTTGACGCAGATAACATTCCTTTTGATCCTTTACAAGATGGGACACTTTTTACACCAAATTTAGCTTTGGTTTTTCCTCCACCAATATATTTATCCTCATATGTTAAAAATTTATTATGACCATTTACTTCTTCTATAACACTTAGTTTTTGATGTTCATAATTTCCTAATACACTTATATTTACTTCTTTTAGATTTTCCACTACTTCCTCTACTAAAATTTTAGTATCATAATTGATTGCATCGTCAATTGCCTCACAAAGTTTTGCTTCATCTTCAGCATAGGAAATACCAATACTACTTCCTGTTGTAGCTGGTTTTACAATAAGTGGATATTTTAACTTAGCTATTTTCTTTAAGACTTCATCTTTATCTGTTTTATATTCGCTATCATAAAACCATACATATTTTGATAATGGTAAGTCTTCTTTCTCAAAAATAGCTTTCATAAACACTTTATCTTGACCTACTACACTGGCATAGGTATTTGGTCCAACAAATGGAATACCAATCGTTTGTAAATATCCTTGTAGGACACCATCTTCAACATTAGTTCCATGAACTATAGGGAACGCTATATCAATTTCTGCTACTTCACGTTTGAATAGACCTTTTTTCTTTTGTAAGATAAATCTATTATTTTTTTCTACTAACACTACATTAGTAGCATATTTTTTTATTAAAGATAAATCTTGGTATGAGTCAATATCCTTTAGCATTGCTCCTGTATACCACTGTCTATCTTTTGTTATATAAATGGGAATAATATCATATTTTTCCTCATTCATTTTATTTATTGCTTGAATAGCAGAAATTATACTAACCTCATGTTCTGCTGATTCTCCACCAAAAATAACTCCTACTTTAATTTTCATTATGAAACTCCTCCTCTATTTTTCGTTATATGTATCTGGTAAATCATTTTCAAATAAAGCATACACATCTTGATCAGTGTTACTTTTTATTGAATTTATAAATTTATAGGCTTCTCTTACATCATTGTAAACAATAACATTGTCAAAGTCATAGCCTTGTCTTTTTAATCCTTGACTAATTGGCTTTGTTTTCTCAGCACCAATTAGGACAACATAATCGCTAACGCCCGCTATTTGTTCACCGAATTTTTCATTATATTCGTCTTCTTTTTTTCCAAGTTCTATCATACCTGGAGTCACGACTATTTTTATACCTGGCATCATTTTTAAAACATCTAAGGCATTCTTTGCACCTGTTGGATTAGAATTATAAGCATCATCAATCATATAAAAATTTCCTAAGCGTTTTAATTCTAGACGATGTTCTATTGGTCTAACTCCTCTTACCGCAACTTGTAAATCAGATATTTCAATTCCAAATTCAAGTCCAAGGGCGATTGAAGCTAAAATGTTATAAACATTGTGTTTTCCTAATAACTTAGTCTCAAATTGATACTTCTTTGTACTGTTCTTAAGCACTAAGTCAAAGGTTGTTCCTTTGGATGAACATTTTATATTGGTAGCTCGTACTGCAGCTTCTTCATTATCAATACCAATCCAAACTATCTTACAATTATTTTTCAAATTGTAATTTACTTGTTTTTCATCATCCATGTTTAGAATACCTATTCCATTTGATGGAAGTGACTCAATTAGTTCAAATTTACCATCAATAATATTTTGTTCACTACCAAAGCTTTCAAGATGAGCAGTTCCAATTCTTGTTAGAATTCCATATTGAGGTTTTACTAAATTACATAGTCCCTTTATTTCACCCTTTACATAGGCTCCCATTTCCGCTATGAATATTTCTGTAAACTTATCCATATTGTTATTAATAGTCATAATCAAACCATTATAAGTATTTAAGTTTTTAGGAGTTGGTAAGGCATTATATTTAATATTTAAAATATCACTTAAAATATTTTTACTACTTGTTTTACCATAACTACCGGTAATACCTATTATTTTAAGATTTGGCATACTCTTTAATTTCTTTTGAGCCTTATTCTTATAATATATATATACCATTCTTTCAATTGGATAATTAATGATATTAGCAACAAAAACAATCAAAGCATTTAAATAAGTAGCAATAGCAAGAATTAATATCATTAACCACACATACTCGATATCATTTTTATGTAAAAACATTAAAATAATAGGAATTAAATATATTATTGAAGTAGTCAAAATTAAGCGTTTTATTCTTTTGGTATAAACAAGTGGCTTTTTTGTTTGTTCATTTTTAAGATGGTTTTTCCAAAGTATAAATGAAACTAAATATATAATTATTAAAGCGAGTTCAATAATGAAATTATATAATCTTAAATCATATACTACAAATAATCCTATTGCAGATAATAAAATGGCTATTATTTCTATATTCAAAAACTGTGAACAGTGTTTTAAATTCCACTTGATATAGCGATTATTTTCATTATAAAGATTTTGTTGTAACATATGTAGACTTTTTTTGCTTTTAACAAACAGTAAGGCAATAATTAAAATGGTTATTAAGTAAAACATACATTCCTCCTATAAAAAGTTATTTAAAATACTAATTACTTGCGGTAGATTTTCTAAATAAGCATAATGTGTTCCTCTTAGAACTATTAATCCGGCATCTAGCATTGTACCTTCTAATAATTTAGCATCTTCAATTGAAGCTTCTTCATCATTATCACCCCAGATTAGTAATGTTGGAGCCTTAATCTTCTTGGCATATTCAAAAAGATCTTTATTCACGACATTTACTAATACTTGACGCATTATAGGAGACGCATTCTTATAGTCTCTTGAGCCAATATACTTTTTCATATATTCGCCAATTTTATTCATTCCGGGCATTGTTTTTATTTTCTTTAGTATTCTTGTTTTAATATCAGTCGGTGATTTTTCTGGACGAACTGGGCTACCAAATAGAATCAGTTTTTCAATATTATTTTCAGATGCATAACGGATGGCAAGTCTTCCACCGAATGAATGTCCCATAACAATGGGTTTCTTAATATTTAACTGTTCAACAACTTCCTCTAACATTAGTGAATATTGATCTATGTCCCATGGAAAGGGTGGCTCTTTACTTTCACCAAATCCAGGTAAATCTAATATAGTAATTCTAAATTTATCTTGTAGGGCATCACCTATTGGACGCATCATTTCAATATTTTGCCCCCAGCCATGTAATAAAATTATATCTTTGCCCTTACCATATTGTATGTAATTTACTTCTGTATTGTTAGCCTTTAATTTCATATAATCACCCTTAACTTCATAATTATAATAACACAAATGAAACAAATTGTATTAATTTTGTTTTTCTTTATGTAACTTATCTATTATTTTTTCTATTTTTTCTCCATATTCTATTGAGTCATCATAAATAAACTTTAATTCTGGTGTATGCCTTATTTCAATTCTTTCACTAAGTTTTCCTCTAATGAATGATGCAGCATTATTTATATCTTCTAATACCTTTTCTTTTTTATCTTTATCTAAGACTGTGAAATATACTTTGGCATAACTTAAATCGTTAGTAATATCACAACCTGTTATGGTCACGAATTTTAAATCCTCATCACGGACTTCTTCCATTAAAATCATACTAATTTCTTCCATAAAAGCATGATTTAAACGTTTAATTCTAATATTATTAGCCATATTTATCCCTCCTATTTCATTATATCATTATTGTATTAATTTCTAAAGTATAAATCTTTTATAGTGTAAAGTTTAAAAATAGGAAATAATTATTATTAACGCGTTATGCAGAAAAATGGGAAAAATGTTTGACTTTGTTTTCTTTTTATGGTAAAGTTAGTAAGCAGATGTAGTTAACGCAAAGGAGGGATAATATGGCAGTTAAGATTACAAGTAGAAAACCTTTATCAGCTAATGATAGATCACATGCTTTAAATACGACTAAAAGACAACAAAAATTGAACTTACAAGTTGTAAGACTTGAAGATGGTACAAAGGTTAGAATGACTACTAGAGAAAAGAGATCATTAAACAAAGGTGAAAGAATAGCTGCATAAGCTATCTTTTTTTATATAATAAAATATTATCACTAAAAAAGAGTCCTAATTACATAGGGCTCCTAATTTTTCACTTTCCTTTTTTACCTTTGTTAAATTATAATCCTTAGTAAAATTAGGAATATTTATATATCTATTTATAATCGCTTGTTTTTCATTATAAATATAAGTTGTATAGTTTATATTTGTATTTATATTTAATGTATTATTTGTAATTAACATGGCTAATGATATCCCGCTATTTAAGTCACTATATGTTGGTACACCAAAACTAGCATTTACTAAATTAGTTTGAATGGTTGGTAATGAAGTTATATTAGCGTTATCTATTGGAACAATAGTTGAAGTTGTTGAGCCAGAAATTAATTTTTGATTGTTAAATTTATATGTTGTCTTAGTGTTGATATTAACATTAAAGATATTATCCACTAAATTTGAGATACACGTGATTTCATTTTTTTCTTTTTCGGTTTTTTGTGGTGCATTTAGTTTTTTATGCGTTAAAAAGATTGAATATGAAATTCCTATAATAATTAGAATAATACCCAAAATAAGTAAAGCGATGGGTGTTTTTTTTCTTTTTTCTATCTTGTCTTTCTTTTCTGCTTCTCTTATTTCATTTAAATTAAGGACGTGAGTTTTCATTAGTTCTTCTTGAACGTCTTTTTTCTTGGCCATATCATCACCCTCTATCATAAGTATATTATAAATAAATGTTTAAAAAAAAACAACTATATAATAGTTATTTTTTTCTTGAATCATATTTTTTTCTTTCTTCAGTATTTAAAATTCTCTTTCTTAATCTAATAAAGTTTGGAGTAATTTCAACTAATTCATCTGAATTTATATATTCAATAGCATACTCAAGTGATATTGGTCTTGGTCTTTTTAAAACAACTGTATGATCACTTCCTGATGCACGAACATTGGTTAAGTTTTTACCTTTTACTACGTTTACAGCTAAATCATTATCACGGTTACATTCACCAATAATCATTCCTTCATAAACTTCTGTTCCTGGTTCAATAAACATTACTCCTCTGTCCTCTAAATTTCCGATTGAGTAAGCAGTTGAAGCTCCATTTTCCATAGAAACTAAAACTCCTAGTTTTCTTTCTCCAACATTTAGACTAGACATTGGGCGATATTCTTTAAATGAGTGACTCATTATTCCATATCCTTTTGTTAAAGTCATGAAATCAGTTGAAAAACCGATAAGTCCTCTTGATGGAATTGTATAAATTAATCGAACTTGATTTTCAAAGTTAGTCATATTTTCCATATTAGCGCCTCTTAACCCTAATTGTTCGATTACACTACCAACAACTTCTTCTGGACAGTCAATTTGTAATTCTTCATATGGTTCCATTTTTTGACCATTCTCTTCTTTAATAATGACTTGTGGTTTACTAACTTCAAGTTCAAATCCTTCACGACGCATGTTTTCTATTAAGATTCCTAAATGTAATTCTCCACGTCCTGATACTAAGAATGATTCATTTGTATAAGGTTCTACTTTTAAGCTTACATCTTTTTGTGTTTCTTTTAATAATCTTTCTTCTATTTTTCTTGCGGTTACAATTTTTCCATCTTTACCAACAAATGGTGATGTGTTTGTACCAAATGTCATTTGTAGTGTTGGTTCATCAATATGTAATTTTGGAAGAGCTTTTTCTTGTCCGACATCACATAATGTTTCACCTACTGAAATATCAGTAAGTCCCGCAACTGCGATAATGTCCCCTGCTTCGGCAGATTCGATTTCTATTCTCTTATAGCCATAAAAACCAAATAATTTTTGAATTCTAAACTGTTTTATAGAACCATCTAATCGGCAGCATGAAACCATTTGACCTGTTTTAATTTGGCCATTAGCTACTTTACCTATTCCAATTCTTCCAACAAATTCATTATAATCTAATAATGCTGGTTGCATTTGTAAATTTTCTTCTTTGCTTCCTGTTGGAGCTGGAATTTCTGAAATAATTAAGTCTAATAATTCATGGAATCCTGGAGTTTGAGTTGATAGATCATCTGAAAGTGAACATGTACCATTAAGAGCACTAGCATATACAACTTTAAAATCTAATTGTTCTTCATCTGCTCCTAGTTCAATGAATAAGTCAAGAATTTCATCTAATACTTTTCCACATCTAGCACTTGGTTTATCAACTTTATTAATGACAACAATAGGTTTTACCTTAGCCTCAAAAGCTTTTTTCAAAACAAATCTTGTTTGTGGCATTGGGCCTTCATAAGCATCCACTACTAATATTGCTCCATCAACCATATTCATAATACGTTCAACTTCTCCACCAAAATCTGCATGACCTGGAGTATCTAAAATGTTGATACGATAATCATTATAGTCTAAGGCCGTTGTCTTAGCTAAAATTGTGATTCCTCTTTCTTTTTCTAATTGGTTTGAATCCATGGAAACATTTGACATATCTTCATTATCACGAAACATTCCTGAAGTTTTTAATATTTCATCTACAAGGGTTGTTTTACCATGGTCAACATGCGCTATGATAGCAACATTTCTCTTCTTCATAAAATACACCTCTTCTTTATAAACTCTTAGATTATAGCATATTATTTTACAAATTTCTATACTTTTTTATTTTTATTTATGTTTATTTTTATTCTTATGTTATAATTTAGGAAGAGGTGGTTAAATATGTATTGTGGTAAGTGTGGTAGTAAGTTAGAAAATGATGCAACATTTTGTCCATATTGCGGAAATAAAATTGATGAAAATAAAGATACTTTACCAAAGAAAGAAATAAAAGAAAATATTAGTGAAGGTGAAAAAAATACTCTAGAAAATACAAGTAATGCTCAACCAATAGAGGAACTTGATAATTTTGAAATTACAAATAATACTCCTAATAAGCAAAATGTTGTAGCTAATGGAAATGACAGTTTAAAAAATGCATCTTTTGTTTTAGGTTTAATAAGTATTATATTTGCATTTTGTAATATTTTGGTTATTCCTGTTGCTATTGTCGGAATATGTATGGGAGCAAAATATAAAAGTAATGAGAAAAAAGGATGCCCTGGTTTTGTATTAAGTATTATTGGTCTAGTTCTATCCTTTATAATATTAGTAGGATTTATAATTTTAATTGTTTTTGCGGTTATGGATATGGATGATAATGACATTCAACCTAGAATTGAAGATACTAATATAGTTGATAGTGATGATGATTATTATGATGAAAGAGGTATGCAAGTAATTGGAAATGAAAAATTCGGTTATTTAAGAATTAGTAATGACTGGATTTTATATAAAGATTCTGATGGTAGTTCTGCCCTTCAATATAGTATTGATAGAAAATGGGTTTTATCTTTATACGCAATAGATAGTCCAAATTATACTATAGGAGAATACGCTAATAGTATCTATAGTAAAATGGAAGGTTATGGCGCTACTAACATAAAAGTTGAAAGTGTAAGAGTTGGTAAATATCAAGCAACAAAACAGTCAGCTTATCTAAGTTCAATTAGTTCTTATATGTGTACATGGTGTTTTGCTGATGAATATGGTAATTATCATTATATAGCAATTAATGGTCCATCAATGTATAGTAGCAATTTTGATGTTGTTGATACATTTACCTTAACTAAGTAATGGAAGAAAGTAATTTTCTTCTTTTTTTTATTGTCTTTTTTAAATGCAACTGATATTATACAGAAAAACAACTAATAGTTGGTAGCGCAACCATTATTTTGTGTAGTAAAATTTTTGGTAGAGGTGAAAAAAATGAAGTTTTGTGATAAGTTGCAAAAACGAAGAAAAGAAAAAAATATGAGTCAAGAACAACTTGCTGATAGATGTGGAGTTTCAAGACAAGCTGTTTCTAAATGGGAATCTGGAAGATCATATCCTGATATGGATAAAATTATGTTACTGTGTGATATTTTAGATTGTAATATTTATGATTTAATTGATGATGTGGCTTCCGGTAATACTACTTCTTCCAAGGCAAAAAAGATGAATATAGGAAACTATCTGCAAGAGTTTTTATCATTCATAACGAAGACAGTCAATATGTTTTGGAGTATGAGATTAAGGGAAAAAATCAAATGTGTATTAGAAATTATAATTATGATAATATTAATTACATCTATTCTGGGAATATTTTATACCTTTATCTACAATGAAGTTATACGCTCTTTATCAGGTCTACTACCCTATCCCCTACAAAATATTATTAATGCCTTCTTTACATGTGCTTATTTAATATTTAGTATTATTATAGGATTTATAGTTGTGATACATATTTTTAAGATTAGATATCTTGATTATTTTGTAACAGTAGAAGATGAGTATGCAAATGATAAGATTATTGAAGAGCCAATAAATGATGATACAAATAACAATGCTAAAAAAGAACAAAGAGTTTTTTTAGAAAAAAAGAAAAATAAGATTATTATTAGAGATGCTAAACATTCTATTTATAATTTTTTCTATCTTTTAGCAAAAATCGCCATTGTATTCTTTAAAGGATGTTTAATAATGGTTGCATTACCTTTGATTATGTTTTTAATATTTTTAATATTCTGTTCTATGTCAGCATTGATATTTATAAAAGATGGACTTTTTTTTGCAGGACTTTTTGTAGCTGGTTCTGGAACTGTTGTCCTTGGTATATGTCTTTTAAAAATTATATATAATTTTATATTTAACCAGAAAATGGATATAAAAAATATCTTTATAATTCTAATAACTAGTTTTTCCCTAATTGGTGTTGGTGGAGCAATTAGTTTTTGTACATACCTAAATTTCTATGATAATAAGGATAATCTTGTGACAGATCATTATAATATAAAAATGAATGACAATATTATCTTACCAGCAATTGATTTACCTCATACCGAAATTATTGTAGATGATAGTTTGGAAGATATGGTAATAGATGTAAAATATCATAGTGGTAATAAAGTTAGTATAGAAAAAGATTTTGATTATGATTCTAATGACAAAAAATATTATTATTACTTCTATGATAATATGCTATCACCTATCGACTCATTTAAAATGGCTTTAGATAGTTTGAAACACAAAAGAAGAATTTATAAAATTTTTGATTACAAAGTAATTATTCATATTTCAAGTAGTAATTTAGAAAAAATAAAACTAAATAATGATCTTATAAATGAATAAAGGTTTAGAAATTTTATCTAAACCTTTTAATTTATAAAGTGTTAATACTAATAATATTTTATTTTATTAATTTTTATAGTATAATTTATGGTAATATTCAAAGGAGGTACGGAAATGATCTTGATACTTATTTTAGGTATACTTCTAATTTTATTCTTTATTTTTTTACAACTATCAAAGTCTAGATGCAAGATGAAAATAGATGCTATATACTTAGGATATAATACTTATAAAGCTCCTACAGGTGGTTATGGAATAATTACTTCCTACTCTCCTGTTTTTAGATATGAGTTTAATGGTCAACAATATGAGGTACAAACTTTTGAAGCATTAACAAAAAAAGAGGTTTGCCAATTAATCGTTGGAAATAAATATGAAATATTCATTAATGAAAATAAGCCCCAAAAATTTATAATATATAAAAGTATTAGATTCAGTGAAGTAATAACTTTGTTAATGGGAATATTTTTCTCTAGTATCGGAATCATTTCCTTTTTATAAATAAATTTAACTACTACTAATATGCTCAGTTAAAATTTTATCAGCTGTATTATATAATTTATTTTCTATAATATAGTGATAGATATCTTCTTGTAGATATTTCTTATTTAAGAAAAGATTATTTCTGATTTTGGTAGATGAAATGTCAGTGAAGTTATAGTCATTAACAACAGTAAATTTCCCTGTTAAGTGAGAAGTGTATTTTAAAATATCAATATTATTACGTGTCATTATTATAATATTATAAGTTAAAAGTTCCTCGTAATTTTTCCATTTCTTAAAATTAATAATATTATCAGCTCCAATAATCAAATATAGTTCATCATGACTATATTCTTTTTTTAATTTTCTCATCAATTGATATGTATACTGATAATTATTATTACTGGTATCAACCTTAATATTGTCATTTTCATAAAATTTAAGCATAGCGATTCTTTTATTGATATCGATTAAATTAGTTTTATTCCAGTAATTTTTTGTTGGAACAATTAGTATTTTATCCACATATTTTTTATTTAACAAATACTTTATTATATCTAAATGACCTAAATGAGGAGGATTAAAACTCCCAATAAATATTCCTATTTTCATATATTCACCTTTCTTATTAATATATTATTAATATCATAGTGTTTAAAAAAAATATATAAGCTATATATTTCTTTTATATTTAAATAATGTTGATGGTCTATGTCCATCACCAGAAGTTTGTTTATTTGTTTTTTGAACCTTATCTTTAATAATTCTTCTAAAAGCTGGAGCAAGTAGTTTTTTACCAAGAATTACTTCATAAACATTCTGAAGCTCCCCTAAAGTAAAATACTCTGGCATCATATTAAATACTATATCAGTATAATTTAACTTGTTCTTAATTCTTTCAATTCCTGAAAGAACTACTAAATCATGATCAAAGGCTAAAGTATTTTTTTTGGTACTGAATTGATACCTATCTGTTGTTTTTTCACGTAATGTTTTCTTTATTTGGAGATGTAGTACTTCTGTTTTATTATCTAATATAATATCAACGACTCCATTCTTTTCCTCTATTAAAGTTATATCAAACCATGAAGCATTAGGATTTAAATCCTTACTTAATCTATTTTTATCAACTAAAGCTATATAAGATGTTGAAACAACCCTAAGTCTTGGGTCCCTATTAATGGCATCATATGTATATAATTGTTCTAAATAAATATCAGATAAATTTGTTTCACTTTTTAAAACTCTTTTAGCGCATTCCTCTAAAGTTTCTGTCTTAGGATTTAAAAAACCACCAGGAAGACACCATTTATCTTTATATGGGAAATCAGTTCTTTTAACAAGTAAAATACTCATCATCTTCTTATCCGTTTTACGATAATTTTCTTTTTCTTCTGACGATACGCTTATTAGTAAAATATCAGATGTCATAGATAATTTTTCAAAGGCAGATGAATCGTAATTCTTTAAAAACTCTTCTTCTGTTTTATAAATACTCATAATATCACCTCTTATTTATAAATTGATTATAACATATAATTTATATTTGGTGATGTAGTTAATCGTTTCTTCTTAATTTTTTTCTAATTCATCAAGTTCTTTTAGATAACTTTTATATTCCATATCACTAGGCATTCTAAGGTCCCCTCTAGGAGATAGACTAATACTACCTACTTTTATGCCATCGGGAACACAATTTCTTTTAAATTGTTGAGTGAAAAATCTTTTTATAAATACTTTCAAATAATTTAAAATATCTTCACGAGAAAAATCATCAAATGTATGTAGTGCCAAAAAATAAAGTTTTTTTGGTCGTACTCCGTACCTTAAAAAGTGATATAAGAAAAAGTCATGCAAAACATAAGGACCTATTGAATTTTCTGTTTTTTGAACTATATTGCCATATTTATCTGGTGGCAATAGTTCTGGTGAAATTGGAGTAGATAAAATATCTTTTAAAACATCATGTCTTATACCCTTTTCATTATCCATAAACCAGTTTACTAGATATCTTATTAGGGTTTTAGGAATGGATGAATTAACAGAATACATACTCATATGGTCACCATTATAGGTACACCAACCAAGAGCAAGTTCTGATAAATCACCTGTTCCAATTACAATACCTTTTTCCATATTGGCAACATCCATTAATATTTGTGTTCTTTCTCTAGCTTGAATATTTTCATAAGTAATGCTTCTATCAGTAGGATTAAGACCAATATCTTTCATATGAATAGTGCAGGCTTCTTTTATATTTATTTCTTTTAAAGTAGCATTATAACTTTCTACTAATTTTATAGAATTATTATATGTTCTATCTGTAGTACCAAAACCTGGCATTGTAATGCCTATTATATTTTTATTATCAAGGTTTAATTTTTCAAAAGCCCTAACAGTTACTAGAAAAGCAAGTGTGGAATCAAGTCCACCACTCATACCAATAACACATTTAGGATAATTTAGTTGAATTAATCTTCTGGCAAGAGCACTACTCTGAATATTTATGATTTCTAAACATCTTTCATTTCTTAATATATCATCTTTAGGAACAAAAGGATATTTTGAATACTTTCTTTCTAACTTAGAAATGTTATTATGTATATCAATGTTTATTCTACGATAAATCTTATTGTCAGATGAAAAGTTAAAGCTTTTATTAACTCTTCTATCATTAACTAATCTTAAAACATCAATATCTTGATAAATAATATTACTTTCTGTTAAAAAGCGTTCTCCTTCTTTTAATAAAGTACCATTTTCATATATCAGACTTGCTCCACCGAATAGTATGTCAGAAGTAGACTCCAGCATGCCACTTGATGCATAAATATAGGCAGATATTGTTTTAGATGATTGTGAGGAAATTAAATTTTTTCTGTAATTATGTTTACCTATTAGCTCATTACTACTAGATAAATTAAAGATAATTGTCGCTCCACTTTTAGCATAATCATTACTAGGAGGCGTAACGGCCCATAAATCCTCACATATTTCAATAGCAAAAGTTATATTAGGATTTTTTCTATCTTGAAATAGTAAATCACAACCAAGTGGAACTTTTTGACCTAACAGTTCTATTTCGTTAATATCTAAATTTAAGCTAGATGAAAACCACCGACATTCATAAAACTCCTTATAATTAGGGATATATGTTTTAGGGATAATTCCAAGTAACTTCCCTCTATTAATAACTACCCCACAATTAAATAATGCGTTATTAGTACTTATTGGCATACCAATAATAGAAATAATATTAAGGCTTTTTGTCTCTGAAAGGACGTATTCAAGTCCAATGATACTATCCTTTACTAATTTGTCTTGTAAAAACATATCCCCACAAGTGTAGCCAGTAAGAGAAAGTTCGGGAGTAACAATGATTTCTACTCCTGCCTCATAAGCTTTTTTTATTTGCCTAGAGATTTCTTTGGCATTTTCTATGACATTACCTAAACTTAGTTTATTAACAAGAGCACCTACTCTTACAAAACCATTTTCTTTCATTTTAACACCTCACTTTTTTAGATATTTTTTAGCACACATCATAACATATTTTGATTGAATATCATTAATATATCCAAGTTGTGTCAATTCATAGGCATCATCTAAATCACATTCAAAATATTTTAAATATTCACTTTCATCTAACTCTTGATTAAATTTCTTTTGACAATTTAGCGCTACAAAACCATAATTATAGGAAGCCACGCCACAAGCTTGATCTTGATAAAATTTATCTAGATAAACTATTTGGTTAGGAACATAACCAGTTTCTTCTCTTAATTCTCTTAAAGCAGCAGTAACAGGTTTTTCATTTTGTTCTACGTATCCCGCCGGTAACTCAACCGACACACCTTCACTGGTAGAAAGACGTGGTTGAACTACTAAAATGGTTTTAGCATCATCTAGAATTGGCATTACAATACACGCGCTTTTATTAAGTCCTCCCTTGAGTATTTTTTCTCTTTTCATACTCTTGCCATTATTAAGAGTACAGCGAAAACTTTCTATATTTAAAAATCCATTATCTTCTTGTAGCAATTCTTTTTTTATAATTTTCAATTCTTCAATATATGATTTTAATTCATTTAATTTTGCCTTTTTCATTTTTTATCTTTACCTTTGCATTTTCTATATTTTTACTTGTTTGTATTTTAATTAATTCTTCTTTTAATTTTCTCAATTTTTCACTTAAATCTACATAGTATTCATGAGGCTTTTCGATTCTTGTGACTTCTGGATATAAGGTTTTAAATTCATTTTCACAATATTTTTTCTTATCTTGGATACTAGGATCTTCATACACTAATACGCCATTTTTAAATATTGGTACTTGTAATTCACGGACATGATAATTGCTTAATCTTTTTTGTTTCCAAGTATCAACAGGATGTACTAATGTATAATTATTTTTTGATATTTTTTCTTCAGCAAGGACTATTACATCACCTAGGGCATAGCCTGTTGATTTATCATAAAAACGATATGTTTTTTTATATCCTGGATTTGTCGTCTTGATAGAATCATTACTGACTTTAATTTTGGGAATAATTTTATCATCTTTTTTTACCGCTACTAATTTATAAACTCCTCCTAGACGTTCTTTAGCTGCAGAAATATTATCCCCAACTCCTAGAGAATCAATACATGCTCCCTGATTTTTTAAGTCACGAATGGTATATTCGTTTAATCCATTGGATAAGCAAATATTTGTATCTTTATATCCAGCCTCATCTAACATTTTTCTCGCTTCTTTAGAAAGATAGGCTAAATCACCGCTATCAATTCTAATACCTTTAAATTTGATTCCATTTGGTTTCAAATATTCATCAGCTAACTTAATAGCATTTGGAATACCACTTTTTAGAGTGTCATATGTATCAACTAAGAAAACGCAATTATCAGGGTTTGACATAGCATACTTTTTGAAGGCTTCATACTCATTGTCAGATTCGGTTACTAGAGAATGAGCCATTGTTCCAAGTACTGGAATGTTATACTTCATGCCGGCATATGTATTAGATGTTCCACAACATCCTCCTATATAAGCATCTTTACTAGCCTCAATACTAGAGTCAATTCCACGGGCTCTACGGGCACCGAACTCCATTACAGGAATGTTTCCGGCTTCATTTGTTATTCTTTTAGCTGCAGTTGTAACAAGAGATCCATGATTGAAGCACGCAAGAAGTGCTGTTTCTAGAAGTTGAGCAGTAACCGCATCTGCCTTAACAGTAATTACTGGTTCGTTAGGAAAAACTACTGTTCCATCGGGAACTGCAAATATATCTCCCTTAAACTCTAGATTAGATAAATAGTTAAGAAATTTTTCGTTAAATATTTTAAGACTTCTTAAATAATTTATCTCCTCTTCTCCATATTTAAAATTTTTAACATAATTAATTATTTCTTCTAAACCTCCACTTAATGTATATCCTCCATTAAAAGGATTATTTCTGAAGAAAATATCAAAATATACTTCTTCATCTTTCTTACCAGAATCAAAATATGTTTGAGCCATTGTTAACTCATAAAAATCTGTCATTATACTTTTATTATTCATAAATTTACCTACTTTCTTATAATATTAATACCTTGTTGTTTCATTAATAACTTAGCTGCTTTTACATATTCTTGTCTTGCATCCTCATCAAATGTTTTAATAGCGTTCTCATATATATTTAGAAAAACATTTCTATTTTCTTGATTTAATCTGTTAGCAAGTCCCATGATACCATTAAAATCACATATATCAGTACAAACACCAACTTCATCAATTCTTTCAAGATTAACTAATTCATCAATTAATGTTCTAAATGCTGGAGCTTCATTAAAACTGGTGGAGTTTTTTTCAATCGATATCGTATTGTCAAGGTTTTCATAAACTTTAAGTTCAGGAACAAGCTCTGCTTCTTTTGTACCTTTAATACAATGTGCTGGCATTCTTAAAAACTCAGTAGCATTTTTATCATGAGTATCTTTAATGAAGATAACTAAATCACCATTATTTAAATAGTTTTCAATAATTTCCTTTTGGGTGGGTATAATTTTACTACAAGATTTATCATGTAATGGCCCTTCATAGATGAAGCCATTTACCATATCCACAACTATTAATGCTTTTTTATAAAGCTTTAAATTTTTAATCATATTTCTCCTCTTATTAACATTTTGTTAATATCTTTCTTTAAAAAATATAATAGGCGACCGTCTGTTATTAACAGTATATTAATATCAAATTAAAATGTCAACCTCTTTTTAATAAAAATTTAAAAAGATAGTTTAGGATAGTGTTTAAATGGTAATTTTTTCTTTAAAATATTTTTTATAATTGGAATCCTTTTACTTGTATATTGTTATTTATATAAAATGGTTAGAATAAAAAATATAAAAGCGCACAAAACGTATTAGCGATTAAATCAATACGTTTTATGTTAAATGATTTGATTAATTCTAGTGTAGAAAAGTACGTTTTTCTAACTTGTCAAGTAATGATAACTTTTTAATTTTTATGTTATTATTTTTTCCTGTTCCTAATTCAATATCTGGTTTAACAGACTTTCCATGAAAATCACTACCTCCGCTGACAAGTAAACCATACTCTGCCGCTATTGATAAATAATAGTTCATTTCTTTTTTGGTGTGACTTGAATGATATACTTCAATCCCCTGTAATCCACAACTAATCATATCCTTCAATAAAATTAGAAATTCCTTTTCTGATAATTCTAGTGATTTGGGATGCGCTAAAACAGGTATACCTCCACTATTTATTATTAATTCCAAACATTCTTGATATTGTAGTTGATTATTTGATTGTCTTGTTTTATTATATGCATCTACTAAATACTTATCAAAGGCATCTTTAATACTAGTTGCATAGCCATATTTGACACAAAGCTTTGCTAAATCTGGACGACCTAAGTTATGATTCGCATTGACCAGCTCTTTTATATCTTCATAACTAAATCTAATTCCATAGTCTCTTTTAATTTGTTCCATTATTGATAGAACTTGATTGATACTGTTATCTTTTAAATTGACCATTTTTTTATTTAAGGTTTTATTATTTAAATCAAAACCATAACCTAATATATGCATCCTTCCTTTATTGGCCTTGGCAGATATTTCAATACCATTGATAATTTTGATACCACTATCTTTAATTAATTTATCACTTCTATTAATTGTTTTTATTCCTTCAATAGTATTATGATCAGTTATTGCAATAGTGCCTATATTTTTAGCAATCGCTAAAGCTATTAATTCTTGCGGTGATAGAACTCCGTCTGAATAATTGGTATGGGTGTGCATATCAATTATTTTGGTGGATGAGTTAGTTAAATTAGAAAAAGATGGATTGTTTAATTTCTCTACTATTAAGCTCGAATTTATTTTTTTCATATTATAATTAGTTTTATTAGAACAAATTTCCACATCATCATCTCCTTAATATTATTTTTTACCATTAAGAGCCTTGGACAATTCATGTTACCTTTTGTATACGGTGATACAGTTCTTAGCTTAGTAATTATTATTGAACTCATTGTATTAAACTTCTTTTCTTAATTAACATTTTTTGTTGTACAATGGGATCCACGTATCCTAAAATATTCTTATCAAGAGTAAAAACTTCCTTAACCATGCTCGATGATATAAACTGATAGTCCTTGTCCGCAAATAAACATACTGTATTTACTTCATTACTTGATATTTCTTTATTTATCTGTTGTAATTGTACTTCATAGTCATAATCACTTAAACTTCTAAGGCCTCTAATGATTGCTTTACATTCATTGAGCAATGCAACATCTACTGCTGCACCACGAGCTGAAATAACTTTGATATTGTTCATATTTTGATATAATTTTCTAATCATTTCAAGCCTTTCCTCTAAAGTAAATAAACCAGATTTTTTAGAAGGGTTTTGCATAACCGCTATTATTACTTCATCAAATAAATTACTTGCTTGTTCTATAATATTCATGTGTCCTTTTGTGATAGGATCGAAACTTCCTGGATATAAAACTTTTGTCATAATAATTTCACCAACCTTTTAACTGTTTCTTCATTATTTGTTTTGATAACATAATCAAAAGCATCCACATCAAAATTAATACTTGCTTGTTCTCTTAAATCAAATGCTTCTTCTGTTATATTATCTCTTTTCATCGCTCTTTTTTTTCTTATCTCGTAGGGGATATCTAAAAGTATTTTCACATCACACATATCAAAGTATTTTGAATTTGGTAATAATAACCAATCTATAATTATAATTTTATCTTTATTTGTATTAAGAAAATTATCAATTTCTATTTGCATATACTTCCATGTAATATCTGTTAATTTATTCATTGCTTCCTTAGAATTAAAAACTATTTTAGCTAGCTTTTTTCTATCAACCATATCTTTTTTTAGAATAGAGTTTCCAAAAGAGTTTACTAATTTCTCCTTGACATTTGGTAGCAATAATGACCTATGTCCAACCTTATCTATATCTAAATGTATAGCCTTATTTTCTGTTAATTTAATTATTTCATTTGCTAATGTAGTTTTTCCACTACCAGATTTACCACAAATACCTATAATCATAATCTACCTCCTATCTACTTGTATTATATTACTGTTATTGATATAATTAAAATACATGTTTGTTATGCTTATTATAACCGGAGGTTATTATGAATATAGATTTTGAATTGTATAGAATTTTTTTTGTTGTTGCCAATAACTCTAATATTACCAGGGCAAGTAAGGAATTAAATATATCTCAACCAGCAATAAGTAAGTCAATTAAAAATTTAGAAGAACAATTAGGCGGACAACTATTTGTTAGAACTAAACGTGGTGTTGTTCTTACAGAAGAAGGAAAAGAATTTTATAAATACATAAAACAAGCTATGGAATATATTAATAATGCAGAAAATAAGTTTACAGATCTAATTAATCTTGAAGCAGGATGCATTAAAATTGGCGTTAGTACAACATTGACAAAGGAATTTTTACTGCCCTATCTTGAACAATTTCATTCTTTATATCCTAAAATAGATATACAAATAATTACAAATTTAACTTCTGAATTAGTGAAAAAATTAAAAAATGGTTTAATAGATATTTTGATACTAAACATTGATGATAAGAACTATGGAAATGATGTTAATATTATTAAATGTAAAAAAATAAATGATTGTTTTGTTGTAAACAATAAATATCAAAATTTGGTTGATAAAAAACTTTCTTTAAAAGATTTAAATAACTATCCCCTAATCTTACAGGCCAAAGGTTCAAACACGAGAAAGTTTTTAGATAATATAGCAGAAGAAAATGGAGTTATACTTAAACCAAATATTGAACTAGCAAGTTATTCATTAGTGGTGGAATTTGCAAAAATTGGTTTTGGCATTGCGTATGTTACTAAAGAATATGTAGAAGATGAAATCAGAAATGGTAGTCTATTCGAGTTAAAAATAAAAGAAAAAATTCCAAGTAGAGATATAGGAATTGCATTATCAAAAAATCATGTACCAAATTTTAGTACAAAAAAATTGATGGAAATAATAACAAAATAAGTTATATAAATTGATTTAAGATGATGTAATGATGGATAATAGGAAGAAATGTATAAATATGTTAGTGAATAACTAGAGACGATAATACAAATATAATATAATGACCTTTCAGTAGTGAGTAAAATACCACTGTTCTAGTAAATCTTTAATGTATATTAATTAATGTTATAAATAGGAAATTTTAAAGGAGTAATAAATGAGTAAAATATGGAGTAAAACAGAGAACAAAATATTAATTATACTATTATTATTTAGTATATCAATTGGATTATGGAATAATTTTAGACAATTATGGATGCAGGATAATGGACTTGATCCAACACAAATAAGCAGAATCTTAAGTTATGGTACATTATTTTGTGTAGTTGGTATATTGATTTTTTCAAAGTATATAAAATTAAATAAAATAAAAAGTTTTATAACAACTGCATTACTGATTAAAATAATAAATTTAGTTATATTGTTTTTTCTAAATAATAGAAGTTTAGGCACATTTATTAATTTATCTATTATTATTGATATAATCATAGAACGATTGATAATTATTAGCATTTATCCATTAATTGTTACTATCAAGAAAAATAATACCTTATATAGTAAGAGAAAATTGGTAGAATATACAGGACGTGACTTAGGGGTTTTAATTGGTGGTTTTGCAATTGGAAAAACAATATTAGGAATAGTATTTAATTATAATTTATGTTTACTAATTTCAATTCTGTTTTCTATTATATCATTAATAATTCTATTTAATATTAAAATAGATAGTATAGAAACAAGTAATTCTTCCGATAACATATTTAAATATATTTTTACAAATAAATTTAGAATGACTTATATTATATATTATTTAGTAGGTCAAATAGCATATTCTACTGCCCTAGGACTAAAAATGTTAACGCTAACAAACTATTTAGGTTTTACAGATAGTTGTGCGACAAAATACTTCTTAATTATAGGAATACTTGCAGACATAATAGGAATAGTTGCGCTTAAATTTCTCACTCCAAAAAATGACTATATAACAATAACTATAAAATTTGGAATAAGATTTTTAGGATATACATTGGCATTCTTATCAAATAATATTATTGTTGTAATATGCGCAATGTCTTGGTCTTTGCTTATTTCAACTGCATATGAAAATGTTACAGATGCACCTTATATCAATAGTATTGAACTTAATAAACAATTAGCATATACAAATTTAAGGTATATGGTTGGTTCACTTGGAGAAGCAATTGGAACATTTTTATGTGGAATTATGTATGTTATTGGTTTAAGATACATGTTCGGACTATCTGCTTTCTTTATGCTAACGCAATTAACATTAGCGTATATGTTAGTTTATCAAAGGAAAAAACTAAATATAAAGTAAAGAATATTGTTACAATTTATGAAAATTACTATATGAGATTTATTCTTATTAGAGATTCAAAGGTTCTTTACTCCCCTATTGATTTTAGATATAGACTATAAAAAATTAGATAAAATAAATATAGTTATTTATAGTATAATTTTGTTATGTAATAGAAAGAGGTGTTTACAAATGTTTATTAACTATGCACATAGAGGCGCTTCAGAATACGCACCAGAAAACACAATGTCTGCATTTAATATGGCATTACAGTTAGGAGCAAACGGAATTGAATTAGATTTACAAAGAACAAAAGATGGTAAAATTGTTATCTTTCATGATAATAAAATCGATAATAAGTCTAATAAAAAAGGTAAAATAAGTGATTATACATATCAGGAATTATTAGACTTTGATTTTGGAAGTTGGTTTAGTTTAAAATATAAGGGTGAAAAGATTGTTTTATTTGAAGATTTTGCAAAAAAGTTTTTATCTAAAAGCCTAACTTTCGCTATAGAATTAAAGGATGAAGGAATAGAAAAAGAAACTTTTGATATTATAAAAAAATATGCAACACATAACAATATTTATATTTCATCTTTTGATTATAAAGCACTTGAAAATATGAGAAAAATTGATTCAAATATAAAATTAGCTTGGCTAATAAAAGAAAAAATTAATAATGAGAATATAAATAAACTTTTAAAAATTAATGGAACGCAAATTTGTCCAAAAGCAGATAATGTTACAAAAAATGATATAGAGTTGGCTCTCAAAAATGGACTTAGAGTTAGACTTTGGGGTGTTTCAAACGAAAAAATAATGCAAGAGGTTTACAAATTTGATATCGATGGAATGACCGTCAATTTTCCAGATAAGCTCCAACATTTAATTGAAAATGAAAATAATTGTAAGGCCTGTACTCATAATTATTATAGTTTGTAGAACTTATATAATCCTAACATATTAGGTGATTATCAATAAGTACCAAAAAACATAAAAGATAATTAGAAAAATTGATGATGTTTTTTCTTTTTATGATTTATAATCTAAAATAAAAACTTACGAACAATTAAGTTCGTAAGTTGATTTCAAATCGAGCAATTAAACAACAAGATATGAACTAAGTTTTCTTTCTGCATATAATTATATAAAATTTCAGTGAATTTTAATAGGATTATAGAAAAAAATGGCAAAATATGTTATCATTAAACAGATTTGTGTTATAAAAAATTATGAAGATGTAAGTCATATTTGGTTATTTAGTGGAATTCAAAGAAAAAAAGCACATAAATTACATAATAAATTAAGATATGATGAAAATTCAAATAAAACATTTGTAAAATATATAAATTAAGGATAGGTTAAATGGAAAAGATAGAAGTTAAATTAGAAAAAGATAATAATGATTTTTTTAGGGAATGGATTATAAAAGAATGGCAACATCATAATACAGTAGATCCAATATATCAATTAAGAATAATAAAACCAGAGGAATTAAAATTTAAAGAAAATGAAGAATATTATAAAATTTTATATAACAATAAAATGGTTGGATTCATTGGAATTAAAAATTATGAAAAAGAAATATATTTATATAGATTTTTTATAGATGAAAAATATAGAAATAATGGAATTGGTACTATTGCATTAAACCAAATAATAGAATTAGCAAAATTTGAAAATAAAGATTTATCGTTAGAAGTAATTGGAGAAAATATTGCTAGAGATTTATATGAAAGATTAGGATTTAAAACTCATTACAGAAGAATGATATTAAAAATAAATGATGATATATACGAAAATTAGGTGAAAGAATATATGTGGTTATATTGGTGTTTATTATCAACCATCATTAGTGGTTTTACAGCAATTGCGTTAAAGAAATGCTCAAATAATGAACCAAAAAGAATTGCATTAATGGGGTTATTATCATATCATTTAATTATGATTGCAGTTAGTATAATAACTAATCCTGGGTTTATAACAAAACTAAATATTGCTGATATGATAAATATATTGCCGGGAATTTTAATGCAATCAATAGGATTTTATTGTATGATTTCAGCTACTAAGTATGGAAAAGTAGCAATTACATCATCTATTTCTAAGGCAAATGTAGTTGTTACATTTTTATTGGGTATTATAATATTAAAAGAAAATTGTACACTATTACAATTATTTTTTTCTACTATATTAGTAATTTTATCTATTATGGTTGCTAAAAATAAGACTGATACAAAAAATCCAATAGATAAAAAGTTAGAACAAAAAGCAATTATGTATTCTTATGGTTTTGTATTATTTAATGGTATTTCTAATTTTTTAAATAAAATGTATGTTACTGAATATCAAAATCCAATGTATGTAGTTTTTAACTATGCCGTTATAATTATTATTGGTTTATTTATATACTGTTTATTTACAAAAAACTGGAATTATCTAGATATTAGAAAAATTAATGCTAAGAAATTTTTTGTATTACAAGCATTATTAGATGCATCATCTTCAATATTTAACAGATTTGCATTATTAGATGGAAATGTTTCAATAATCTCTGTAATTACTACAAGTTCTATTGTAGTAACAATTTTATCTTCGAGATTTATTTTAAAAGAAAAAATAGCTTATAAAAAATATTTAATGATATTAGGCATATTTATTTGTGTTTTGATTTTATCACTAATAAAATAATTAACGCAGAAAGACAATGCTTAGCTGACATTGTCTTTATCTATATTAGGTATATATTTTTTAAGTGTAGTTAAATATTCAATTTTAATTCCAATTGCTCGTTCATCGTCAAAATATCCAATATAAAAATGTTTTTGTTCATTGAAGAATAAATATAGTGCATCTCCAATAATTACTTTGTGTGGCTCAACATACGCTAGATTTGTCTGTTCCACAATTCTTAGGTGACCCTCAATAATCTGGTAGTGTCTGTTATTAAATTTGCAAGACCAATTAATTTTGGCTTTGAGTTCATCACTCATATTGATTTTCTTCTTAATTATTTTAATCATATCACATCACACCTTTCTTTGCAATAACGCACAAAAAAATCAATCTTTTCAGATTGATTTAATCATTAACGTCACATTGGTGCGACGATTTTACCTTATGGAGCGATAGATAAGATAATTTGAAACTATCACTATATAAGTTAATACAACTAACTTCTATAACAATATTACCATATTTTCGTAAAATTTTAAAGGAATTTAATAAAATTGATAAAAATAATGATATAATTATGTTTGAAAGGTAGTGAAATAATGAGAACAAAGGAACAAGCTTGTACAGCATGGCGTGAAATGTGTAAGAATTGTAGTAATCATGAAGAATTTTTTGCTGGTGTTTTTAGTGCTATATGGGAAAATACAATGCCTTATATCGAGTTATGTGATGAAATGTGTGATAAATTTAGTATTGCTACACTTAGTAAAGATACTGTTGCTATACAAGAATTATATAAAACTGCGACTTTAAACGATTATCAAAAACAAAAAATAAAAAGTATGTTAAAAACAAATAATGAATTATTGCTAACTTTAAATCCTTATATTTTACAAGAAAAGTATGCTTTTTTAGAACCATACGTAAACGAATTAGCGTTAGATACAATTATTCAAGATAGATTATTAAGTCTTGATGATTACGAATTATACATAATAAAAAAAATAGTTGATTTATCATCAAGTTATGGTATAAATTCACATAGATTAATTGGTACCATTATAGATCGTTTGGGTAGATCATCTATTCCAGGTAGAAATAATGAGAAATTTTTAGAAAAAATTAGTTCTTTATTTGATTTAATTAAAGAGTTTGAAAATCAGTATACTTTAAATGATGAAATAATCGGAAATATTGGATTTATAATCAAAACTGGAATTTTTCCAAAAAATGTTGAAGAACTTGAAGATTTTACTGGTAAAATAAAAGGAATGCTATCTGAAGATATAAATACTAATAATGACATAAGTGATTTAAAAGATGACTTACTATATGCTTTATTTGGAATAGATTTATCAGATGCTAAATTTTTCGTTAAAGCTTTTGATGTAGAAGGCTTATCACCTGAATTAGCATTAAATGAAGGTGTAATAGAACTCACAACTATAAAAATGATATTAGGTTATGAAGATATTGATAAATTAAAGGAAGTTGCAACAACTTTAATAAATGGTACTGAATTTAAAATTAATTTATTTAATAATAGTTTGATTGAAGAAAATCTTTTATTACTTTATGCTAATGAATTTAATAAATGCAAGCCTAAATTTAATGAATCAAATATATTAACAACTATAGATGGTATTAATGTTTACGATTCAGGAGATCAATTTTATTCAATTGTAAAAACTTTAGGTGCTTTCTCAGAAGATGGAAATGGACAAGCAAATTATTACGAAGAATGGAATAATGATAGGTATAGGAGTCATATAAACGCTGTAAGTTTAATAAGAAATGATAATTTAGCATTTGCAGAGCAAGATGGAAAACTACATATAAAATTAGGTTTTTATGATTTTGATGAAACAATGTTTTTAGGTGGTGGCAATAAAGATATTAATAGTACCCCAGATAGTAGAAATATGGGTGCAAAAATATATTCTAAATTAAGCCTACCTAGTAAATTCATAGATAGTACAAGAGAATGGCATAACGAATTAGACTTTGAAAGAAAAAGCACTGATCCACGAAACCCACATTTCAAAAAAAATCCAGATTTTATTATTCTGGATCAAGAATGCGAAGATATTTCACAACTTAGTGTAGAAGAGCAAAAACAATTTGAAGAATATAGAAATAATACTATTAAAGCAGCAAAAGAATTTGGAAATCTTCCAATATTAGTAATAAATAGAGAAAGAATTGCACGAAATGAAAACAATTTAATTAGAAAAATGTTAGATGACTATAATGTTTCTCATGATATGGGATTACTAAAAAATATAATTATAAAATTTAATAATAATAGAAATGGTTGTAGAGGACCACAACATAAATATATTCGTGAAAAATACTTTTCTAATCAGTATTTTCAAGAGATACTTAATGAAATTGATAGTATCATACCAGAAAATCAAAAAGAATTCTTTTATGAATTTGTAAAAAATGAACATGAAAAGATGGCTGGTTGTTTTTATGATAATACAACAAAAGATATGCCTATTCAACCAAATGAATTATCTAAAAGAGGTGGTTTAAATGTCTAAAAAAGAAAATGATAAAAAAAAATTATATGAGTTGTGCTTAAAAATTATTTCAATATTAAAGAAATAAAAGACGATAGCTTACAATGATAAGCCATCGTCTTTTTCTTTATCTTTTTTATCAGTATAAAAATCTTCAGCCGATTCTTCCATTTCATAGTTAATATGGTTAATTGCTTTTTCAATTTCTTTCTTATTAAATAAATTAAATCCTTTAAATATACTTTGTTCTTTTCTTTTAACTTCTGGATCATATTGTTGCTTAAAATATTTTAAACCTAAACCACTATGATTAAATAAGTGGTCAACTATTGTTTTAATAAATTCTGGTAATTTTTGAAAGACTTTATTTAAGTGATTAATAAGATAATCAGTTTTTTCCTTTAAATCGTTGTATCTATGCTCATACTGATAATTTAATCTTTTTAAATCTTCATTTTCTGCCTTTAATTCTTCGCTTTCATCCCAAAGTTGATTTTTAGATTTAATAATAATTTTATTATTAATTTTTTTCTTTTTATCAATTTCATCAGTTATATCATTTTTATCTTTATTAAGTTTAGTTATTTGATTATTAATATTTTGTTTGTTATCTTCTAAATCAGATACTTCATTTTCAAGGTTAGATATTTCTTGTTTAAGTCCTTTAACTCTTTCATTAAAAAGTTTTCTTTCATATGAAGTTATATCCCTATTTTTACCTTTTTGTTTTTCTTTTAATTTGGAATCCATACCATAGGCAATATTAAATTCATTAATACATCTTTCTCTCATTTTATCTTGAATAATTACTAATGATTCTTTTGTGAATATTGAAGTTTTTCCAACTTGTCTTGATAAACCTGTTTTACAATTTTCTTTTACTGGAACACCAACTATATGTAAGTGTGGAGAGTGCTCATCAAAATGTATGGTAGCATTTGCTACATAAAAGTCTGGAACTATTACTTTTAAATCTTCAATTTGTTGCTCAAAAACTTGTGTCATTTGATATTTATATTCTAAACTTTTCTCATCCCAATATTCCATATTTCCAAGTTCAATAACTATCTCACAAGCAAGATCATGTTTTGTATCATTAGCAATCTTATTAAAATAGTTATCTATTTTTCTATCATCTCTTGTTTGCTTATTATTATATTCTAATCTTGCATCTTCAAATAAATCTAAATATAATTCTTTAACATCTTTAGTAATATCATTTGAACCTTTGATATTTTTTATAAGTTCTTGTTTGTTATCATATAATCTTAAATTATGATGATTAACTTTTCCTAATTGCTTAACATTTTGAATAGCATTATTATTCTTTGATGTAGTACCCGATGGAGTATTTTTTGCTTCTTGTCTTGCTTTAATAGATTTGTTTTTATCATTACTTAAATGTAGTGAATAAGATAATTCCATATTTTTACACCCCCTAAATTATGAATATTGAAAATGGCACGAAAGTGGCTTTGTCATTATTCATAACTTCCTATATATCTTGTCAGAGACAAGATATGGAAGCTAAGGTTTACCACCTTAGAAACCGTATTAATTTAACACTATCGCCACTTTCATTTACTATCGTAAACAAAACATGTCACGTTTATAAATTAATCTTCGATATCAGGTATACATTCAAACAAGTCTGGAATGTCTACCTTAATATCGTTAGGAGAGTTTTTTGTTACGAACATTCCCATACCTAATATTTCTTTTGAGTCATAATCTTTTTCAGTAGGGAATATTCTTACAACGACATCTCCTTTATGAAGTGGTAGCATTTTTAATTCTTCGGTTTTCTTTTGAAGATAACCTTTATAAAAATTCACTTCATAGCATTCATTTAATCTCATTAAATGTCTATATACTTCTTTAGCTGGTAAATATTCACTATAACGAACTTTACCATCTACACAAAAGCCATTAAATGAATGTACTATTTTTCTTTTCCAATCAATATAACCTTTATCAAATAATGATTTAAATTCTTTATAGAAAGTAGATCTAAAATTTGTTAGTTTAACTTTGTATTTATTATTTACTAATTCTAGTTCAATATCATCAATATATTTCATAACTATTTCGGCTTTTTCTTCACGGTCTAAACCATCCCAACTATCAACAAAAGCATTATATAGAATTGGTAGTTTGATAGAGTTGATAAAGTCCATATCTCTTTTAACTAAAATATCATCAACTGATAAATTTAGTTTACTAACTTGTTCATTTTCTAATATCTTTTTTTGTAAGTCTTTAATCTTGTTTTCTATAATAGTTGTTTCTTCTTTATATTCTTCTTCAGTAAATAATTCATCAATATATGCTTTTCTAATTCTAATCTTTTTATTATTTAGATTAGTTATTTCTTTTTCAAAATCTTCTTTTGGATTATGTATTTTATTTTGCAATACTGGTAAGAAGAATTCATTAACAACTGAATCATAT
The DNA here is from genome assembly GCA_000432835.1 of Clostridium sp. CAG:417. Lineage (GTDB taxonomy): Bacteria > Bacillota_I > Bacilli_A > RF39 > UBA660 > CAG-417. The sequence goes on from FR890375.1 coordinate 31,433, forward strand.
TCAAAAATATCTGATAATAAGTCTTTAATTGAATCTTCAATTTCATGTTCTCTAATATTACCATGACATTTTTCACATCTATAATAGTAATACCATTTATCAGCTTTTATCTTATGAGAAGCTCCTCCAGCAAGTATTCTTCCACATTTAGGACATTTTAATTTTTGTAAGAAAATATATGTTTGACTTCTCATATAGTTTCTTTGATTCTTTTTCTTTTGAACTTGACAACTATCCCATAATTCTTTTGATACAATAGGTTCAACAACATTTTCAAAATATCTTGGATTTCTAGTAGTTTTACCTTGTATATAATCTCCTTTATAAATAACATTAGTAATAATCTTTAATATACTTGTATCTTTCCAATTAGTTTTATCTAATACTTTTTCTTTATTAAATAATTTAGCAATTGTATTATAAGTAAGTCCTTCAAAATATAAATTATATATTCTTATAACTATATCTTTTGTTAGTGGATCAGGAACTAATTTTTTATCAATATGCTTATAACCGAGTGGAGCTCTTGCTGGAATATGTCCTTGTTTAATTGCACCATCTAAACCGATAATAGTTCTTTCACTTGTTCTTTCTATTTCATTTTGAGAAACACTCATCATGATACGAGATACCATTTTACCATTAGCAGTAGTAGTATTAATGTCATCATTAACAAAAGCAATATTAATATTATATTTTTCTAGATAGTCCATTAAAGTTTCCCAATCTCTTGTACTTCTTGTAATTCTATCTAATTTTAAAGCAATAATCATATTTATTTTGCCTTGTTTACCATCTTCAAGCATTCTGTCGTATTCTGGTCTATGATTGCCTGTTTTAGCACTTATTCCAGCGTCAGTATAATATTCTACTATCCTATAACCATTGAACTTACAATAGGCTTCTAATCGTTCTTTTTGTTCTGATAAACTAAAACCCTCACGAGCTTGATCTTCGGTTGATACTCTCATATAAATTCCACATAATTTCTTTTCTTCATTCATAAATATTCAACTCCTTTTCTACAAAAAAGAGGAGACAAAAGCATTAACAAGTAATACTCTTGACTCCTCTAAAATAATTATTAGTTTTTATGTAATTAAAATAGTGCATAGTATCCCTCCAATAATAAAGACGATACTGCATGTCATTTATTGGTTTTATATAATACATTTTTATTTTAGATTTGTCAAGATTTGTAAATTAATATGGTATAATAGCAAGTAAAGGATGTGATTAGATGTCTAAAAAAGATGTTGCTATTACAAGTGCAAAGAGTGCTATATCATTAATACCTTGGGCTGGTGGGATTATAAATGAAGTGATTTCATATTATCAAGGAAAATATGTGGATTTACGTATTGAGAAATTAGAAAAAATTCTAGGTGATGATAGAAAAGATATATTTGAAAAAAATATGAATAATTTAAATGAGCAAGAATATTTTTTGTCTAGAAAATTAATTAAATTTTACTTGTTGGAATCTGAACCAATAGTGTCTGAAACAGTTGTAAAATTTCTTGTTGATTATATTCTTTCAAATAAAAGAGATTCAATGAATTTAATAATATCTATGCTATGTCAAATGGAATCATCTGATATAGAATTATTAAAAAAGATAAAACATAGTTTTACAAATTTAGATGCTGAATTAAAATGGGAAGAAATTTCTCCATATGAAGTAAATAATTCAGATGATAAAATAACAAAAATTAGTTTAAATCAACTAATATCAACAGATTTTTCAGACGATGGCAATATGAATTTAGAGTTTAACATGATGGGAATTGCATTTATGAAACTCGATAGATTAAACATAATAAATACATATTTTCCAATTTATCCAGGTAATAACAATACTAGAAATATTATTTCTTTTACAATAACTCCATTGGGTAAAAAAATAATAGAGTATATTGATTAAAAATTGGTTTTTAAATATTCTTCTAATTCCGATAGTTTTATTTTATTAGATAGGTTTTCAATAAATATCTCATTAGAATAATTAAAAGCAAGAAATGTTATATCATTAATTATTATTCTATGTGGTTCAACATAGGTTAAGTTAGTTCTATCAATTTTTCTTATACTACCATTTATGATTTTTAGAGTAGTATTTGAAAACTCACATATTAGTTCTAACTTCTTTTTTAATGATTCTTCAATAACAACTTCTTGCTTAATAATATTTACCATAAATACCATCCTTTCTTTGTAGGATAGTCTTTGTATGACTTCCAAACTTTGCGCGTTGAAGCAGGTACACAAAAAAACTAACCCAAATTGAGTTAGTTGTATTAAAAAAGCTCGAAAAGTTCGAGCGTATTTCCTTATGGAGCGGATGATGGGAATCGAACCCACGTAGTCAGCTTGGAAGGCTGAGGTTCTACCATTAAACTACATCCGCATTCAGTAGACAATATTAATTATACTAAATTTATAAATATTGTCAATGTTTTTTGCTAATTTTTTTATTATTTTAATTTTTCTCCCCTAAATGTTCCCATTTTATCTCTGTAATAACATACACCATATGGTGATTTCAATAATGGAATGATGGATGGATCATAATTACAAATAGTATTAAGGTCATAAATGCCAGAGTTTTTAACATCCTTGATATATTCATCGCTTTCCTCTCCTTGAAAGAATCTCCAGCCACTATCTGGATATTTTGGATTTGGTTTTTCTCTATACATATACCCTATCTTGAAGCCTTCTACCGTTATTTTATCTGTTGCTATACATCCACTAGGACCATCCCATTCTAATAGTGGTTTAATATCTTCTCCCTTTAACTTTAATTTTTTCATACTATTTCTCCTTTAAATTATTAAAGCATCCCTTAGGATGCTTTATTTTATTTATTAATATCTATTAATGAATAATATAAAACTAAGTATATTATAACACCTAATGGTATTAATAAAATAATAATTTGTGATAATATTTGCATTGTTAATACTTCAATAACAAAATTTATTATATAAATAAATAATATTACTAAACTGATTAATGTTATAGATAAAGTGATTATTATATTTTCTTCTCTTTTTTCAAGACTCTTTCCTGCTTCTTTTAGGAATTTTTTATTAGACGTTTTAGAAGCAAAATATAATAGTAGCGCTACTAGTAGTATTATTGGGAAAATACATACTAATATTGAAATTAATCCTTTAAATCCGATTAATAATACTTTATCTCTAAAATTTGTACTTACAAGGAAAAATAAGAATACTAAGATGTATGGTATAGATAAAGTGAAATAGAATTGTTTATCTAGTTTTTTATTTTCACAATAGTTCCATGCCAATTTATTATCAACATTACCAACTATTTTCATGACTGCGATTATTATTAATAATATTATTTCAGTATTGATATTTTCTATTATCCAATTTTGATTGAACCCTATTTTTATCCAAATAGAAATAAGTGATGTTGTGGTTAATAAGTTTAGAGTTGTTTTCTTATAACTATCTAATTTCATTTCTATTTCATCTTTATATCTAGGTTCTTTTTTTCTCTTACTTCTTGGTTCAAGAATGATATATCCAATATATATGACTAAAGATATTAATATAACTGCTGGACAAGCTAGCGTTGCCAGTGTAATAAAATTATGTAAAGATATACTTCCTATATATTTCATAAAATTATTATTTGTAACCATAATATATAAGATAAATACTAATGGGAAGAATAATCCTATTAATACAGATACTAATCTCTCATGTGTCATTCTTAGTCTTCTAAAGTGAAATAATGGAAAGCCATTATCTACATTTGAAAACATTCCAACTATTGCGATTATGATGAGACTAATCATCTCCATTGCAATATCACTAAATTTCCAATCAATGTTATTAATCATTGTTGTCCATATTGATAGAAATAATAGAATTACTATTAGATTTAATGTCATTCTTCTATATTTTTGTAATCCAATTGTTTTTTTATCAATACCCTGTTCCCTTTTTTCTTTTTTATTCATACACTCCTCCTACTATATACCTATATTTAACCAAAAAAATGGAAAAATAACAATAGGTGAACCTTATTTTGTTAAATTAATTAGCTAGCAATGATAGGTTTATTTTTCCCTTTTCAGCATTAATACTATCTACATAACAATCTACAATATCTCCTACACTAAAGAGCTCTGATGGGTGTTTAATGTAGTTTTTACTTAGTTTAGAAATATGAGCAAGTCCATCATCGTGTAATCCTATGTCTATAAATAGCCCAAAATCAACTACGTTTCTAACTGTACCTTGTAGTTTATCCCCGACATGTAAATCTTCGATATGTAAGACATCACTTCTTAAAATTGGTTTAGGCATTTCATCTCTTGGATCTCTTTCAGGAGATGCTAGTGAATCTATAATATCTTTTAATGTGTATTTATCTATTCCTAGTTTTTTACTATATTCATCGATATCTATATTTAGAGAGCTTTTTAGTTTTTCACTACCAATATCATTAACACTGAAGCCCATAATATCTAATAATTTTTTGGCGGCATCATAACTTTCTGGGTGGATACTTGTTCTATCTAAAGGATTTTTTCCATCTATTATTCTCATAAAACCAATTGCTTGTTCATACACTTTAGGAGTCATAGATTTTAGTTTCTTTACATCTTCTCTTGTTTCAAATTTTCCAAGTTTATCACGACTATTTAATATTTCGTCTATTGATTTTTTATTAAGGCCAGATACATATGTTAAAAGTGAACGACTTGCGGTATTAATGTTTACACCTACGGAATTTACAGCTTTACTTACAACAAAGTCGAGAGATTCATCAAGTTTTTTAGGTGTTACATCATGTTGATATAGACCTACTCCAATACTTTTTGGATCTATTTTTACAAGTTCAGAAAGACTATCTTGTAATCTTCTACCAATACTTATAGCACTTCTTTTTTCAACAGTTAAATCTGGAAACTCTGAAATAGCTAATTTACTTGCTGAATAAACTGAAGCTCCTGCTTCACTTACTATTATATATTCTACTTTTCTTTTACAGTCTTTTATAGTATCCGCTATGAACGCTTCACTTTCTCTTGAGGCTGTTCCATTACCTATAGCGATAACATCAACATTATATTTATCAATCAATTCTAGTACTTTCTTTTTACTTTCTTCAATTTTATTATGTGGTTCAGTTGGATAAATTACGGCAATTTCTAATGGCTTTCCAGTTTTATCAAGAACAGCAAGTTTACAACCAGTTCTAAAGGCTGGATCATATCCTAGGACTACTTTTTCTTTGATTGGTGGTGTTAGAAGTAAATGTTCTACATTACTTGAAAAATTATCGATAGCGGTGATTTCAGCTTTTTCTTTTAAGTCAGCTCTTATTTCTCTTTCTACACTTGGTAAAATTAATCTTTTTAGAGAATCTTTTATACTTTCTTTTACAATTTCAGTTACGTAAGATTCTTTATTTTTAATAATTCTTTTTTCTAGATATTCAATTATTTTATCATTATCATAATCAATATTAACTGAGATTACACCCTCTTTTTCTGCTCTATTAATAGCCATAATACGGTGAGGTTTAATATATTTAATTGTTTCACTATATTCGTAATACATTTCGTAGGTATTTTTTTCGTCAACAGCATTCTTCTTTTTCTTAGTTATTACTGTTCCATTTTTATAAATAAAGTCTCTAATAAATTTTCTATAGCTGGCATTATCACTAATCCACTCAGCTATTATGTAACTGGCATTTTTTATTGCCTCTTCTGGTGTTTTTACTTTATCATTTATAAATTTAGAGGTTAAGGTATTTAAATCACCCTTTGTGGGAAAGGACATTATTATTTTGGCAAGTGGTTCTAACCCTAAAGCTATTGCTTCTGTTGCTTTAGTCTTTTTCTTTTCTTTAAACGGTCTATATAGATCCTCTACTTCTACTAAACGACTACATTTCATGATGTTTTCTCTTAATTCTTCAGTTAACATTTGTTTTTCATCTATTAATCTAATAACATCTTCTTTACGTGCTAATAAATTTAGTTGATATTCATAAACCTCATTGATTTTTCTAATTTGTTCTTCATCTAGAGCATTTGTTTTTTCCTTTCTATAACGCGCTATGAAAGGGATAGTGTTCCCCTCTTTTAAAAGCTCTAAAACTGTTTCTACCTGTTTTTTTGTAATTCCTTGTTCTTGCGCTATTTGTTCTATTATTACTTCGTTCATTTTATCCTCCATGTATTTTCAGTAAAAAAGAAAAGCTTATACTTTTCTATTGTTATTTTCCTAAACGTAATACTTCAAATTTAACATTTGAGTGTATTCCATAACTTAATCTGGCATATTCTTGACTTTCTACTACTAAATCAAATAAATATTTCTTGTTAATTCCGATATTTGATCCTGCCCGATCTAAAACGATTGCATTATAAATTCCATCTTTGGGATCCGTTATTTTAATTACGGAATATAGTGGAAATGATTTATCTGATGCTAAAATTCTAAGTTCACCATATTGTTTATCGTGATAAGTTTTGCCGTTAATTCTTAAGTTATACCCCGATGATGTTTTTCCTTGTTGCTCTACATCACTACTACAACAGTCTCGCCCATAGGCGGTCATATTTCCTGTTAATACTGTTCCAACGTGAATCTCATTATCATTTTCACTTGTTTTAGGTATAACATTTTTCTTGGCTATTTCTTTAGAATTATCAGTTGTGACTTCTTTTTTTGTATTTATTTCTATTTTTGGTGAGTCATCTGTTTTTACTTCTTCTTTGTCTGATGTTTCCTTTTCAGTGCCTTTATTAGTTGGTGTTACAACGTTTAATTTAGTGGTATTTATAGACTTTAAATCATTTGTTATTACGGCCTTATAAGTATTATTAGTTTGTCTACCTATATGATAGATGAGAGAAACTATTATTAAAAATAAAAATATATTTGTTATGTTAATTATTTTTTTCATACTATTCTACTTGCGAACTGATTGAACAGTCATAACCGCTCTTTTCCATTTTTGTTTTGATATCATAAATATTTTTCTGATAGTTGAATTCAGGTGCTGTTCCACTTGCTTCAACATACTTTGACATAGCTGATTTATCTATATCTTTATGAGTATAACTTTCACTAATTGTTAAAATATCTAATGATAGGCTACAACTTGTATTTATGCCAGTAACATCAAAAGATGTTGCAGAAGCCATATCACATGCTGCCTTTTTAGTAGCAAGATATGTTTCGTTGGTACTTTCTATTGTTGTAACTAAATTAGAAGTAATTAATTTCTTATTGGTGAATTTGAAGTCTATTTCATAGTATGTATTTGTTTCATCACTATCTTTTTCAAAACTACATGTTAGTATTCCGTTTTCGATTTCTTTAGTACTTGTGCCAGTAGAACCTGTGTTTTGTTTTTTTGATTCTACATACATTGAAATTTCAGGTAAAAAGAACACAAATGCTAGTATGGCAATTAGGAATATAAAGGCCAAAATGTATTTGAAATTGCCTCCTTTTTTAGGTGGAGTTTGATTATTAGTGGCCTGTTGTTGTGGTTGAAGTATTTCTGGTTGGTTTATGGTTGGTGGAACATTACTACTAACAGACTGATTTTGAATAGGTTTATTGGTATTACTATTTGTTGATAATGTTTCAATATTGTTTCCTAAATTATTATTTGGCTCATTCATAGTTTTCTCCTTATCTTAATGAATTAATTCTTTCTTGATAATCGTCTCCAGAAAGAATGTAACTTCCTGATACTAACTGAGATGCCTCTATACAATTTTTCTTTGTTTCATCATTAATTCCACCATCAACACTGATAATCGCTTTAGATTTATGTTCCTGGATTAATTTACTGATTTCTTTAATTTTATTTTTAGTTTTTGGTAAGAAGGCTTGTCCGCCTTTTCCTGGTTCAACACTCATAACTAAGATTAAATCTACTAAAGGAAGATATGGAACTAACTCTTTAACCTTTGTTTCTGGATTAATTGCGATTCCTGCTTTAATGGCATATTTTTTTATTAGTTTTAAATTTTGTTCAACGTTTTCACTTTCCACGTGAATAGTTATATATTCAGCGTTTAAATTAGCATATTTAGTAATTAGTTTACTTGCATCTTCTACCATTAAATGAACATCTAATCTTTTAGATGTATATTTATATATTTTTCGCATTTCCTTAAATGGCATAGTCCTTCCTGGAACAAATATTCCATCCATAACATCTACATGGATATAATCGGTGTCTGTTTCATTTAATAGTTTTAAATCGCGAGCTGGGTTCATACTACTTAAAAATGATGTAGAAATTAACATTTTATCGCCTCTTTTCTATAAATTTAAGATAATCTTCATATCGTGATTTCAATATTTCGTTATTATCAACTGCTTTTCTTATGGAACATTCCTGTTCCTTAGTATGAGTACAACTTGTGTATTCACATTGATAATTTTTGAACTCTTTAAAGGTATTTTCTATTTCTTTTCTTGATGAATCTTCAAACTCTAGTGAAGAAAAGCCTGGAGTATCTAAAACCATTCCATTTTGAACATTAAATAAGCTTACTACTCTTGTCGTGTGTTTTCCTCTTCCTAAGGCTTTTGAAATTTCTCCTGTTTCAAGATTTAAATCAGGGATTATTTTATTTATTAAAGTTGACTTTCCTGCACCTGTTTGACCGGTAAACACACTAACTTTTCCTTCCAACAGTTGTTTTAAGGACTCAATGTCTTTATTAGATATTACTTTATAGCCAATATTTTCATAGTATTTTAAAATAGGTTTTAATTTTTCTAATTCATCCTGTGGGGTAATGTCTTCTTTTGTTACACATATTATAGATTCTATGTTATGTAACTCCATGGTTGTTAAAAATCTATCTAACAGGTTTGTTGAAAAAGCAGGACTTACAAGACTAGTAACAATTATTGCTTGATCTATATTACTTACTGGGGGTCTTTTAAACTCGTTTTTTCGAGGAAGGATTTCTTCAATAGTTTTATTTTCTTTCGAGAATATGCAGTAATCACCGACTAGAGGAACTATATTTTTGTTTCTTATTTTTCCTCTACAATGACATGCATAATTTTCGTTGTCGCAATTAACAATATGTGTTTGTCTTATAATTTTTACTATTTGTCCTTCCATAAAAAACCTTTCTTATATTAATTTGTTGTGCTGCTATCACTTGGCTTTTGTGTTGTTGTATCTGTTTTTTCTTTATATCCTGTTGGACATGTCTCATCTTTTCCTACTGTTTTTGTTTTAGTAGAATCTGTTGTTGAAACACATGTTTTTGTTTCGGTTACTACTTGTGATTTTTTACCGATTGTTATTGTTACACTATCATCATTTTTAACAGTAGCACCTTTTGGTCGTGTTTGACTAATTACTTTTCCAACTTGACTTTCATCGGCTGTTTCTTGATAATTAACATTTAGAGTAACACAATTGTTATTGCACCAAGCTGAGACAGTTTCTTGAGTTTGATTCTGCCAATCAGGGAATACTACTGGATTTAGTATTTTAAATATGATAGAGTCACCCTTTTTAATTTCAGAACCTTCAGATAGTGATTGTTCAATTACTACATCCTGTCCTATATATTTACAAGTTGTATTATCTGGATCAACCTTTGTCAAGGTCACTTTCAAACCATATCCTTGTAAGACACTCATACTATCATTATAATTTTTTTCTACATAGTTTTCTAAAGTATATGTTTTTACACCAGCAGATTTATAAATTGTTATCTTAGTTCCTTTTTTGATACTTCTACCAGCTTCAGGATCAGTTTTTACAACTCTATTTTTCTTGACATTTTCATCTGTAACTGTTTTTATTTTAGTATTAACTTCAAAGCCTTTATCTTGTAGTGTTTTTTCGGCTTTACTTACTGTCATATTTTTAACGTCTGGTACTTCTATAGCCTTTGTTACTGTTAATTTAGGGATAACTAAGGCCACTACTATTAAGATTAGTAATATTCCTGTAAAGATTATTCCTAGAATTATTATTATTTTTTTACTCTTCTTATCTTCTGTATCCTCTATTTTCTCAGCTATTTTTTCTTCGTCTTCCTTTACCTCTTCTAGTTTTTTGATTGTTTTAGTATTTTCTTCATGTTCAGGATATGGATAACGATATTTTTCTTCATTTATTCTGTCATCGTCTAATACTGTTAAAAGATCATCATGCATTGCTCTAGAATCACTATATCTATTTTTAGGATTTTTAGCTGTTGCCTTGATGATAACATTTTCCACACTCATTGGAATACTAGGATTATCTTCTCTTAAATCAGGAAGTGGTTCTTTCATTTGTTTTAAGGCTATTTCGACAGCATTTTCTCCCTTGAATGGAAGACTACCGGTTAATAATTCATAAAAAATTATTCCCATTGAATAGATATCACTTTTTATTGTTGATCCTTTACCAGCAGCTTGTTCTGGTGGAAGATAATGAACTGAACCCATTACTGAATTTGTTTGAGTCAATTGAGTGGAATTAAGAGCCATAGCTATTCCGAAGTCTGTAATTTTTATTTGTCCATCATCTTGAATCATAATATTTTGAGGTTTTAGGTCTCTATGGATGATATAACTATCATGAGCATGGGCCATTCCTTCAGTTATTTGAAGCATAATATCAATGGCTTCGCTTAAAGTTAAGCTACCTCTTCTTTTTAGTAGTTGTTTTAATGTTTGACCCTCAATGTATTCCATAACGATATAGTATATTCCGTTATCTTCACCTACATCATACATTTCAACAATATTAGGATGAGAAAGAGATGAAGCAGACAAAGCCTCACGTTGAAATCTTCTAACGAATTTTTCATCATTAGATAGATCACCTCTTAATACTTTTATTGCTACATTTCTATCTAAAATTGTATCATAGCCTAAATATACATTCGCCATTCCACCTTCGCCAATACTACGAACTATTTCATAGCGATCATTTATTTTTTGCCCCTTTGTTATCACTATAATTCACCTTCTTCACGTACTAAGTATGCAATTGAAATATTATCTGTTCCCCCTCTGTTGTTAGCTTTAATAATAAGTTTTTCAACCTTTTCTTTTGGTCCACTATCTCCTAGTAGTACTCGTTCTATTTGGTCATTTTCTAACATGTTTGTTAGGCCATCACTACATAGAAGTATTTCATCTATTTCCATATCACAGTCAAAAACATCTATTTCAACTGGATCATTAGCACCAAGTGCTTTCATTAAAACGTTTTTCTTAGGATGTTCTTTAGCCTCTTCTTTAGTTAATTCTCCGGCACTTACTAATAAATTAACAAGTGTGTGGTCATATGTTACTTTATGCAACTTATTATCTTTCATAACATATCCAGATGAATCGCCTACATTACCAAATAAAATGTAGTCTTCGGTAATAATTGCTAAAACTAGAGTTGTTCCCATTCCCTTACTTTCAGGGTGTGTTTTTTCATGCTGAAAAATTAGAGAGTTTATTTCATTTGTACTATTTCTAATCCATTCAACAGCATCTACTTTTGATAAATTTAGAAACGTTTCCTGGAAGTGTTTTCCTAGATATCCGATGGCTATACTACTCGCTACTTCTCCGGCAGAATGACCACCCATTCCATCGGCAATTGCCATCAAACATTCATTATTTTTATTTTTTACAATTATGACACTGTCCTCGTTATGATCACGAACTTTACCAGCATCAGTTAAATAAAAAGATTTCATAGTTCCTCCTTTTTGCTTCGAAGTTGTCCGCATGCAGCACTAATCTTTGAACCAAATTCTCTTCTTATTGTTACATTAACATTATTTTTCTTTAGTATATCATAAAATTTCATAATTTGAAACATATTACTACGTTCATACTCTATATTTTCTGTTTCATTATAAGGAATGAGATTGACATAACAATTAATATTTTTTAACAAGTTACTCAATTCCTTAGCACATTCTTCAGTATCATTAACATTTTTCAACATAATATATTCAAAAGTTACTCTTCTATTCGTTTTGGAAACATATTCCTTTACTGATTTAATCAATTTTTCTAGAGGATAAGCTTTATTTATAGGCATAATGCTAGTTCTTAGTTTATCGTTTGGAGCATGAAGACTAATAGCTAAGTTTACTTGTAAATTTAAGTTTTTAAATTCTTCTATTTTGGGAATAATTCCGGATGTAGAAACGGTTATGTGTCTACTTCCAATCGCTAAACCTTTAGGATCATTAATTATTTTTATGAATTTTATGATTTCCTCATAATTATCAAATGGTTCACCAATTCCCATTAAGACTACATGAGTTATTCTTTCATTTATGTCTTCTTCTACTTCTAGAACTTGAGAAACAATTTCGCCGGCTGTTAAATTACGTACTTTCTTTCTGCGACCGCTTTCACAGAACTTGCACCCCATATTACAGCCAACTTGACTTGAAACACAGATGCTATTGCCATAGTCATGGCGCATTAAAACTGCTTCGATATGTTCCTTATCAGAAAGTTCAAAAAGATATTTATTAACATCTTTATCACGTTCTACATTAACTTTTTCTACTCTTTTTAAGGGAAGATCATTTTCTAACATTGATAATGTTTCTTTTTTTATATCAGTAATTTCTGCATAGCTTTTTACCTTTTTTTGATATAACCAACTAAATAGTTGTGTCGCTCTAAATTTTTTATCATTATGATCAAGAAAGTAGTTTTCTAATTCTTCCTTTGTTAAATCATATATAGTCACGGTTATCACCTCAGTAATTATTATAACTTATTGTAGTAAAAAAAGAAATCGCTAACTAATTGGATTAGCTATTTCCTCTATTTGACCAAACTTTGAATATGCTAGTAGTAAACTATAACTCTTTATTTCTGGGTTTAGCGATTGATAATAGTTTGTTAAATTTAATTCGATTGATTTTATAGCGCCATTTTTTTCTATCTTAACAATTATTTCGTTATCCGGAGTGTCTAGTTCTTTTGTTTCACCAGTTAATGTTTCATAGATAAGGGATGAAGATAATTGATATGTAAATGCTTTAGTAGTTGTACCTATATAATCAATTTTTGAAAAGTAATTTGATCTTGTAATTAGGTGTTTTAAGGTGGTAGGATTTGTTAACTTAGAGAAACTAATAGGGTTTTCTGTTTTTTGCCAAGTTAGAGTATTTAAATCTTTAACATAAACATCTTCTTTATTTTGATAATATTCTGTACTAATGTTTCCACTTTTTCGGTAAGACATAGTATTATCAATTAAATCGCCATCATATATCGTTGTAGTATCATTTATCTTTTCGGTATATGTAAAGTGATAATTTTGATTCATAACTCTATTTAGATTATAGTCATAATTATATCCTGTGTTCTTCTTAGTTGTATCAGTTTTATTATTTTTATATCCATTTCTAAGTAATAGTATTAAAATTATAAAAAATACTAAATAAAAGCCAAAAAATATTACTTGCTTTAAAACGTTGTTGTCATTTAAAATTTCTGGCATTTTTTTATTATTGTTATCATTGTTATTAAACATAATCTCACCTACTTAAATCTTTTCTGAAGTAATTCTTCCTTATTTTTACCATTTAAATACATTTTGGCTGGTATTCTTTTCTTGCCTGCTTCTTGTAATTCTGTTATAACGTATTCTCCTGATGAAGTAAAAACTCCTATACCATCTTTATATAAATTACTTATTTGTCCCGGAGTACCTTTTATATCTTTACCAATATAGCCACTATATATTTTAATTACTTTATCATCTAAAATGGCATATGCACCTGGTGTAGAACTTAGGCCTCGTACTTGATTGAACACTTCTCTACTTGTTTTTTCAAAGTCGATATGTTCTTCTTCTTTTTTTATATTATATCCATACGTTACTTCTTTGGGATTTTGTTTTATTCTCTTTGAGGTTTTATCAATGATGTGAGGTAATGTTTCCATTAAAAGTTCTGTTCCTAAATTACTTAATTTAATATTAAGACTATCTAGATTATCACTGTCTAAAATATCTAATGATCTTTGAGAAATAATATCTCCAGCATCCATTTCTACATCCATATACATGATTGTAACACCTGTTTTTGTAAAACCATTTATTAGAGCTCGATGCACTGGAGCGCCTCCTCTTAATTTAGGTAATAAAGATGGATGAACATTTATGCAACCATACTTGGGATAATCTAGAAGGTCTTTTGGAATAATTTGTCCGTAAGCACAGGTAATTATAATATCAGGATTTAGCTCTTTTATTTTTGCATATTCTTCTTTTATCTTAACTGGACGTAATAGAAAAATATTATTATCTAGTGCAACCTTAGAGACTGGACTTGGAGTTAGTATTTGTTTTCTACCAACTTTTTTATCTGGTTGGCTTACTACACCAACTACAGAATAATCCTTTTTATTTTCTATTAACTTTTCTAGTATGGGAACACTAAATTCTGGAGTTCCGATAAAAACAACTTTAATCATTAAATCACCTTCTATGTTAATTTTAATATTACACTAATTATTAAGCCTACTATGATCAATATACTTCCAACTATCGCTACTGAAACCGCACCATAGGCATTTACTTCTTTATTCTTAATAATATCTTCTTCGGAAATTTTAAAATCATCTTGTACAATATCAATATTTTTGTTTACTATGGCAAAATTGCTTAGCCCAAGTAAAAACTCACTATATTTAGGAAGTTCTATTATTCTTATTTCTGATGGGGCAATATCATTTTCTAGTTCATAACTATTATATCTACTTTCCATTATTAGAGAAAGGGAAGACGCAATTGACTCATCTTTATTATTGATGATTTCTTGAATATCCTTTAACTCATTTTTTAAAATAGTACTTCTTTTAATAAGGGCAATGCATGGTTTGGTATTATTTACTTTATCACTACTATATGTTTCAACAAAGTTATTAATAACATCACTTGTATCCTTATTGTTTAATCTTTTTTCTTTAGATAATGTTAAGAGATTATTTCTTATTTCATCTAGATTTTTAGAAAACAGACAATCTTTATTATACTTTTTGGATTTTAAATAGGAGCTCGTTGACAGATCAGAAATATAACTAGGTGACAACAATGCAAAGTATATAGCAACAATAACATTATCGGTGATACCGGTGTTTTCCCTTTTAAATAAATTTTCTGTCCCAACTTTACTTATTATTTGATTTATTTTTTCAAGTCTTTCATCTAAGATAAAGTTTTCTTTTCTTAGGCCCAGACAAGTTATTTCGTTAGTATAATTGGAACAAAAGCCGAAATAGAAATAACCATTTACGATATATTTATCATAAACATAGTAAAGAAGCTGTGCTCTTTTTTCTTCAGGACTTTTACCGGAGATATCTAGTTTTTCTGATAGGGCCTTTTCAAGGAAGAGATATATTCCTTTCTTTATATCATTATAGTTGGTAAATTTTTTGAATATCCTTTTTAATTGTTCAATGTATTCATCAATTAAGTTATTATCATTTATTACTTGTTCAAATTTTACTATGGCATCTATCGCTATAAAGAAGGCAAAATTTTTTTCTAAATAATAATTATTCTTTAAGCTTTCTGGTGGTTCAATGGATTTGTAGCAATCTTTTGTTAATGTTTGTTGCAAAAAAGTACGAACGTCTTTATTTTTTAAGCTCTCAAACAACAGAATCACCACCTTACTATTTACATTCATAGTATATCAAAATTTATGACAAATGCAAAGTGTTTTAGTGTCTTACTATCATTATTCCGTAACTATTGTACCAACATTTTCTTGGTTAATTACTTTTAGGAGATTACCTTTAACATTCATGTTATAAACAACTATTGGAATTTTATTATCCATGCATAGAGTTGTTGCGGTAGAATCCATGACATTTAACTTTTGGTTTAACACATCCATATAAGTAAGGTGCTCGATTTTCTTGGCATTTTTATCTTTTTTAGGATCAGCAGTATATATTCCATCTACATTAGTTGCTTTTATGACTACATCTGCATTTATTTCAGCAGCACGTAAAGCAGCAGCTGTATCTGTTGAAAAGAACGGATTACCGGTTCCACAGCCAAAGATTACTATTCTATCTTTATCTAAATGACGATCAGCTCTTTTTCTGATGTAGAATTCTGATATTTGTCTCATTTCAATACCAGTTTGAACTCGCGATGGACAGCCTAATTGTCTAAAAGCATCATCTAGTGCTAAGGCATTCATCGTGGTAGCAAGCATTCCTATATGGTCTGCTGTACAACGATCCATTTGTAAATTGCAGCGACCTCTCCAGAAATTTCCACCACCAACTACTATGGCAATTTCTACTTCTGTTTTTTCTTTTGCTTCTTTGATTTCTTGGCATATTTCTAATACTCTCTCAAAGTTAATACCTGTTTTGTTGTCACCTGCTAGACTTTCACCACTAACCTTTAATAATATTCTCTTATACTTTTCCATAAAAACTTCTCCTCCTTATCCAAATACTATTGGATTAAAATTTAAATCTATTACAATAAGCCTATTGCTTTTGTAAACATCAATAATGCGGTTTAGTATCTCTTTTAGATTATCTTGTTTTTTATACTTTAGAGTAATTCCATATCTAAAAGTATTATTTATTTTAAAAACATTACATGGACTAGGTCCTAAAATAATTGTTTTATCTAGGTATTTTTGTAGTATTCGAGCAATTTTTAAGGATTCTTTGTAGCAAATTTTGTCATCTTTTCCACTCACTCTTATATATGTTACATAGTAATATGGGGGGTAATTTAGGCGCCTTCTAATATTCATTTCTTTATTAAAAAAATCTAAATAATCATGATTTTTTACACATTCTATAGCGTAATGTGTTGGATTGTAGGTTTGAATTATTACTTCTCCTGTTTTAGAACTTCTACCACTTCTGCCAGCTACTTGACTTAATAGCGAAAATGTTTGTTCGCTACTTCTAAAGTTTGGTATGTTAAGAGAGGTATCTGCATTTACTACGCCAACTAGAGTAACATTTTCAAAATCAAGTCCTTTGGCAACTATTTGAGTACCTAATAAAATATCATATTTATGTTCCTTAAATTCTTCTATCATTTTAGCATGTGAACCTTTTTTACTGGTGGTATCAAAATCCATGCGAAGTATTTTTGCAGCAGGAATTAATGTATGTAGTTCTTCTTCAATTTTTTCGGTACCTACGCCTAATGTTGTTAATGATTTTTCATGACATTCTGGACAAATATTTGTTATGTTAGTTGCATAACCACAGTAGTGGCATCTTAAATTGTTACTTGATTTATGATAAGTCAAGGTAATGTCACAGTGCGGACATTTGACAGTATAGCCACAGTTCTTACATGTGACAAAACTTGAATATCCTCTTCTATTTAAAAGAAGTATTACTTGTTCTTCTTTAGATAATTTTTCTTTAATCTTATTTAGAAGGAGAAGGGAAAAATGGCCTTCACTTCTTTTAAACTCTTGATTCATATCTACTAATGTAACTTCAGGTAAAGGTTTCTTATTAACTCTTTTTGGTAAGTTTAGAAGATGATATATATTTTTTAAGGCTCTAGCGTAGGCATCTAAAGTTGGAGTGGCACTACCAAGAATTACTTTCGCACCTTTATTTAATTCTACTCTTTTAATTGCCATATTAATGGCATCATATCTAGGATTAGAATCATCTTGCTTGTAAGATTCACTGTGTTGTTCATCTATTACTATTAAACCCAAATTTTTGAGAGGAGCAAACAAAGCACTTCTAGCGCCTATTACTATATCAACTTCACCACGGTTAATTCGGCGCCATTCATCGTATCTTTCACCGTCAGACAAGGCACTATGTAAAAGAGCAATGCGGGAACCAAATCTTTTGCTAAATCTACTTATAGTTTGAGGTGTTAAACTAATTTCAGGTACTAAAACTATGCATGTTTTATTTTCTTTTATGCAATCTTCTATTAGTTCCATATAAACTTCTGTTTTTCCACTACCAGTAACTCCATGAAGTAAGTATACTTTATCGCTACTATTTCTAAATTCATTTACTACTTTTTCTTGGTCCACAGTAAGAGGTTTTTTTTCTTCTCTTTCTTCTAATAAAGCTACTCTATAATGTTCTTTTTTTATTTCACGAAGGGTGTTATTTGCTTCTAAGGTTTTTAAGCTACTAGCAGATATCTTTTGTAGTTCTTTTTTAGGAATAATTTTTCGCATCTTAAATAATTCTATTATCTCATCCTGTTTTTTTGTTGTCTTCTCAGGTATTTTAACAAGTTCATAGAATATATCATATTTTTTGGAAACTGATGATTTTCTGCTTGCTTTAAGAGCCTTTGGTAACATCACTTGGTAGCAACTGATAAGTGTTGAAAGAGTTTCTTCTTGCATTATTTTTCCGAGTTTCAAAAGTTCTTTATTTAAAATGATATCTTCATCAATGATACTAATAATACTCTTTGTTTCCATTTCTGGTTCTTCTTCAAAAGAAATAACAAATCCTTCTAGGCGTTGATAACCAAATGGTACTTCTACTCTAATACCTAGTTTAATATTTTTTTCTAAATCATTAGGAACTGAATATATGAATTTTTTATCGATGTTTTTATTTGATAATTCAACTAATACTCCTATATACATAAACAGTTCCTCCTTTTCTATATATATTATAATGCAGATTAATAGTTTTTCCAAAAAAAATCTAATTCTTTTGGAATTAGATTAAACAATTCGAAAAATATCATTAATAGTAACATAAATCATAAGTAGCATTAATAAGCATAATCCAACTGTATGAATAGTGTTTTCCACTTCTGGTTTTACAGGTTTTCTTCTAATTAATTCTATTAAGATAAATAGGATATGTCCACCATCAAAGGCTGGAATTGGTAATAGGTTTAAGAAACCTACATTGATACTCAAGTAAGCCATTAAATACATCAAATTAGCAAAACCACTTTTTGCTTGTTCACTAACAATAGAATAAATACCTACTGGTCCACTTAGTTGATTTACTGAAACTTTTCCCGTAAATAATGACTCAATAGTAACAAACATCTGTCTAAATAAGGAATTTGTTTTAACGAATGTGTATTTGCAAGCATTAACAAATCCTTTTGTCTTTTCTGATTTTAAACTTAATCCATAAACATAGCCTGTTTTTTTATCTTTAACTATTTTTTTAGGTTTAATTTTATATTCTTCTACTTTACCAGTTCCTGCTTTTTCTACTTTGATAGTAGTACCTTTTGTTTTATCAGCTACAGTTAAATAAAGGCTAACATCATCAATAGTTTTGATTTTATGGTTATCAATTTTTACTATTCTATCGCCCTTTTCAAGGCCAACCTCATGTGCAGGTGTATTTTTTGTCACACCATTAATGATTGGATCGTAAGTTGTACCACCACAAAATAGCGCAATGGAAAATAAAATTATGATAGCTAAAAGAAAATTAAATCCAGGTCCAAAAAACATAATTAAAAATCTTTGCCATGGTTTTTTTGATTGTAAACGCATGTTCTTTGGAACTTCTTCTTCATCATCATTTTCAGTATCTTCTCCGGCTAAAGAACAAAAACCGCCTAGAGGTATTGCTCTAAGGGAATATACTGTCTCACTTTTTTTAGGTTTGAAACTAAAAATTCTAGGTCCCATACCAATAGCGTATTCATAAACATATACACCCATTAATTTAGCAAAGATAAAGTGTCCAAACTCATGAATAGCTACTATAACACTAAGTATTAAAATAAAGATAATAATATTGATTAAAATTGTCATTTCGTCCTCCTATAAAATATCCGCTACTAATATAAATGCTAGGGCTATAAATATTATACTATCAAATCTATCAAGTATACCTCCATGACCTGGAATTAAGTTTGAAAAGTCTTTTTTATTATAATATCTTTTTATCATTGAAAATACTAAGTCTCCTATTTGACCAACAATACTTAGAGCTGTAGTAATAAGAATTACCATTACTAAGGATATAGTAGGATTTATAAATACGTGATAAAAAGATGAGGCAATAAATGTTCCCATGATTACACCACCTAGTAATCCTTCAATTGTTTTATTTGGTGATATTTTAGGTACTAGTTTATGTTTTCCTACTAACTTACCAGTAATAAGTGCAAAAGTATCTGTCATGGTAGAAAGTAGAAGTAAATATATAATACGATATAAATCATAATTTCTTGCTATAATTAATAGATTAAAGCTAAAGCCTAAGAATAAAACACTTCCTATTAAAAATAAGGCATCTGTAATATTATATTTCTTGTTATCATTATAAAATACAAGTGGAAATAGGAATAAAAAGATAATTAATGATATCATTTTATAGTCTAGAGTATAATTAAAATCTAGGGAACTAATATTTCTGGTACAAATAATTATAAGTATTAAGTAAGAACATAGTCTCATAAATAATGGTACTTTATTTTCATTTGATCTAAGTTTTAATAATTCATATAATCCCATCGCAGCAAGTAAGCTTGTTAGTACTACGAAAGCTTTGCCACCAATCAATAAAATTGGAATAAATATAATTATCATAACAATGGCACTTAAAATTCTTTTTTTCATATGGTCCTCCATTTTCTCTATTAATAGTATAATACACTCCTTTGTTTTCTACAAGAAAAATGTTATAATCTTCATGGTGATGTTATGAAAAACTTAATGGAATCCTGCACAATATGTCCTAGAGAATGCAAAGTAAATCGTAGTTTAGCACAAGTTGGTCTTTGTGGAATGAGTGATAAAATTGTAGTGGCAAGAATTGCGCCACATTACTTTGAAGAACCGCCTATTTCTGGAGTTAATGGTTCTGGTGCAATCTTTTTTTCTGGTTGTAATTTAAAGTGTATATTTTGTCAAAATTATAATATTTCAACTAAAAATTTCGGAAAGGAAATTACTGTTCTTGAACTAGCAAATAAAATGATAGAATTACAGAATTTAGGTGTACACAATATTAATTTGGTAACCCCTACTCATTTTATACCCCAAATTGCTCAAGCTATTAAGATAGCAAAAGAAAATGGTTTAGTAATTCCAATTGTCTATAATACTAGTTCTTATGAAAAAGTAAGTTCCTTAAAGCTTTTAGATGGATTAATCGATATTTATTTACCTGATTTAAAATATTATGATGATTGGTATTCAATAAAGTATTCCAAAGCTCCTAATTATTTCAATATCGCAATTGATGCGATTGAAGAGATGTATAGGCAAGTTGGAAATGTTGTATATGATAAAAATGGAATAATGAAAAAAGGTATTATAGTGAGACATCTAATGTTACCTGGTAGAGGAGATGATTCTAAAAAAATTATTGAGTATCTACACCTGACATATGGAAATAATATTTTTATTAGTATTATGAATCAGTACACTCCACTTAAACAGGTAAAAGAAATCGATGAGTTAAATAAAAAAGTTAGTGATGAAGAATATTCCAAGTTAATTAATTATGCCTGTGATATTGGGGTAGAAAATGCCTTTATTCAGGAAGGCGATACTTGTAGTGAAAGTTTTATCCCTGAGTTTGATTTAACAGGCGTAAAATAAAAGTAGGAAAGATTATTTCTTTTTTCCTACTTTTATTTTGACTTTATTTAATGGATTTTCTATTATTTTCTGATTAATATATTCGTCCTCTATTGCTCTAAGAGTGTTTTCTAAGATGACAGGAGGCGCAATAATATAGCCATTTTCTAATAAATTCATTTGTCCATTTAACACTTGATCACCATAGTATTTTTTAATTACTGTAGTGTTTAACTTCAAAGTATTATAAAGTTCCATATTATTATAAATTTCTTCATCTTTTGAATTAATAATTTTATAATACTCCAAAAACATATCATTGATAGTTGTTCTTTGTAATAATTTTAATTCATCATCACTTGGTACAGCTAATTCACCTTTTATACATTTTCTATATAATAAATTAAACATTTTGTTTACACTTTTATTTGACTCAAGTAATTCAAGAAGATCATTACTAGATTTTATTAATTCATCTATCTCTTCTTTCATACGATAATATATTGTTCCGTACTGAGGGCCATTTTCATATTTTAAGCCAATTCTTTCTCTTTGAAATATTTCTCCCATTTCTTGCATTAGATCTATTATTTCCCAAATATTTGGTAAAGTTTCTCCATTACTTTTATCTTTGATATCATTTATTTCAATTAACCTTGTTAAATAGGCTTTATCTTTTGGTTCTGACATATAATCTCCTTTCTAAATAGGAAAAGAAAAAGCTTTAGATTAATCTAAAACTTATCAATATTAATTTTAACATATTTGTTATCTTTTAGACTACTGCTTGCTTGAACCAGCATTCTAATAGCATTCGCAATCTTACCATTTTTGCCAATTACTCTTCCAAGATCATCTTCTGATACAAGGACTTCTATATCTATTGTATTTTCATCTTCGCTTGGAAATTCTTTAACTGCGACGCTTTCTTCATCTTTAACAATTGATTTAATTATTGATTCTGTTAATTCTATTAGATTCATTAACTAAGCTTCTTTCTTATCTTTTTCTTCAGCAAATTTTTTCATGATTCCAGCTTCAGAAAATAAGTTACGAACTGTATCAGTAGGAACAGCTCCATTTCTTAACCATTTCATAGCTACTTCTTCTTTAATGTTAACAGCTTTTGGTTCTGCTACTGGATTATAAGTTCCGATTAATTCAATATATTGACCATCTCTTGGACGACGTGAATCAGTTGCTACTATTCTGTATGATGGACGCTTCTTTGCTCCCATTCTTGTTAAACGTATTTTAACTGCCATAATAATTCCTTCCTTTCTTTCAATGATATTAATATATACTATTTTTTCAACTCTGTCAACCATTTTTGTATAACACTAAAAAAGAAGAGTTTTCCCCTCCTATTAAAAGTTAGATAGATTCATCTTCTTTGATAAAGTTTTCATCTACTTCATTGTCTATTTGTTTGTCATTAACATCATCTATAATTTCATCCCAAGGATCTTCATTTTCATCTATAGCTATTTTTACTTTCTCATCTCCAACTAGCTCAATACCTAATTCTTTTTCAATCGTATATACTATATCGTTGCCATCTATATCTACTTTAATACAATTTGGTTGTTTTAGGCTACGAATGATAGCCTCTTGGTTTGTGACATTACTGTTATTTTTTATATGTACTGTTTCTGTATATGGAACTGTTTCTTTTAAGACATCTGTTTTAGTATCATTATCATATGAATACCAAACATTGACATCATAACTTCCATTGATAGTTACGCTGTCCCTATTTTTAACTCCTTCAAAATTGTGATTTATAACCCAGCACCCAAGAATAGTAGATGGATTGTTTTCTATTTTTTTACGTCTTGTATCAGTAAATGTTTTCTTTCCTTTACCAATAACCGTCTTTGTAACAATTTCCTTATAACTTGCCACCATAT
Organism: Clostridium sp. CAG:417; assembly: GCA_000432835.1. Taxonomy (GTDB): domain Bacteria; phylum Bacillota_I; class Bacilli_A; order RF39; family UBA660; genus CAG-417. The sequence goes on from FR890375.1 coordinate 54,905, forward strand.
CCCTCCTCATTGTAGTTTATGCAATGAAAAGGATTTTTTTACTATTTAATTAGAGAATATTTGTAACTTTATAAAAGTAGTCGTTCAATTCATCTTTTATAAGTTCAATCATATTGTTAACATTATTTAAGTAATATAAGTACAAAGTATATGTTTTATTTGTATTTAGGAGATTTAATTTTTCATCCATTAGTTTTTTTTCTTCTTCTTTAAAGTTTGAGCGAACATATTTTTTTTGAGAAACTCTTACTTCATTTATTAATTTAGTTAGTTCTTTATTCTCTGATATTACTTTTTTTAACTTTAGACATTCTTTATAATCTTTACTTTCTTTAATGTAATTGATAAGTTTTTCTAAAGCCTTTATAGTATTACTATTTAGATAATTTTCCATCTAAGCTCCATGTTTTAGCATCTGTTACTTCGACATTTACAATGTCTCCTGCTTTTATATTGTCACCTGTAAAGTTAATTAATTTATGATTTCTAGTATAACCGTAGTAGTTATCTTTTTTCTTTTCTGATATTCCCTCTACTAAAACTTCTTCTATTTTTCCAATCATTTTTTTATTGTTTTCTAGGAAGTATTTATTTACTGTATCATTTAACTTATATAAGCGTTTTTCCTTTTCTTCTAGTGTGACATTATCTTTTAATTTTGCTGCTGGGGTATTTTCTCTTGGGGAATAAATAAATGTGAAGGCATTATCGTATTTGCAATAATTTACTACCTCTAAAGTTTCTTCAAAGTCTTTTTCATCTTCACCAGGAAAACCTACAATGATATCAGTAGAAATACTAACATTGGGAATCTTCTTTTTCATTTTATCAAATAACTCAAGATAACTTTCTTTAGTATATCTTCTACCCATAAGTTTTAATATTTTATTACTTCCTGATTGAAGTGGTAAATGAATATAAGGCAAGATATTTTCGTGAGAAGCAATTACATCTATCATTTTATCTGTGAAATCCCATGGATGGCTTGTCATGAAAGTGATTCGTGGAATATTTAACTTAGCAACATCTTCTAATAATTCTCCTAAACCATAGTTATCATATAAGTCTTTGCCATAAGCATTTACATTTTGTCCTAGGAGAGTAACTTCTTTATATCCTGCTGCACTTAGACCCTTAATCTCTTCTAAAATAGCTTCTTTTGTTCTGCTTCGTTCACCACCCCTAGTATATGGTACTATACAATAAGTACAAAATTTATCACAACCATAAATGATATTTACCCAAGCCTTAAAACCATTATCTCTTTTTACAGGAATTGATTCTACTAAATCTCCTTCTTTAGAGAAGACTTCTATTTGTTGATTATTTTCTTCTATAGCTTGATCTAAAATATAAGGAAGACGATACATATTATGAGTTCCCATAACAAAATTAACCCATTTATATTTATGAAGGATTTCATTTACTACTCCTTCCTCTTGGGCCATACATCCACAAATTCCTACTATAAGATTAGGATTTTCTTCTTTAAGATTTTTACATCTTCCAAGCATACCAAAGGCTTTATTATGAGCATTTTCTCTAATTGAACATGTATTTAACATTATTAAATCTGCTTGTGTATAATCTTCTACTGCCTTAAAACCAAGTTCTTCAAGCATAGCCCTTATGTTTTCACTATCATGTTCATTCATTTGACAACCATATGTTTTTAAAAAATATGTTTTTCCACTATATTTGTTAATAATTGACTTTTCTATGTCATACTTCACAGTATGATAATTCTTCAATCTATTTCTTGCTTCTTTATAGTTAGGTAAATTCATACTATCACTCCATTTCTTTAGTTATTATACTAGTAAAAGAAAAAAAAGTCTATGAGACTTTTTCAGATATTTTTATTTACAAGAGAAACCCTGATCTTCTAATGTCTTTTTATTTACTGAATACTTTTCACTACCTGATAGATTTAAAGCTTTTTTCTCTGATGATGACATTTTCTTGTAATCAAAATACATTGTAACATCTATTTCATTATCATTTTTTACTTTTGTATTTAATTTTACATTCTTGTAACTACCATATTTACTCTTATATTCTTTTTCTAGAGTTGTTTTAAATGTATTAATATATGATTTATAATTATCTGGTAAGTTAACATTTATTGTTGTAGTCATATCTTCAACTTTATCATCAATAAATTTAATGTTGATGCTTTGAGTCATGTCAATTGATGAAGTACCAATATCTTTAGTACATACTAATGTTTTTGTCTTATTCATACAACCTGTAACTAATAATAAAATTAATGCCATTGATAAAAATATACTCTTCTTCACAATATCACTCCTTCTTTATTAACTATATCACATTATGTTTTGTTTCAAAAGAAAAAATAAGTTTAATTTGCTAAACTTATTTATGTTAATGAATTTATAATTATATCAATATTATTTAGTTTATTAGTTAATAAATCTTTTTTTATAGTATCCATATTAGTAGTGATTTTTTCTAATAATTCTTGCATTTTTGGTTGTAATTTTTGTTTGTGTTCCAAACTATTTATTATAACTTCTAAATTGTTTAATTTAGAGTATTTTCCATAGTATGAGTTTTTAATGTATTTATTATATAAATATTTAAATGAAATTATATCAATATTATCAAATCTTTTATCTCCTAGTATTTTGGTTATTGTAAATAATTGATCAGCCGCAATTGCTTTATCTAATATAGTCTCACCTTTATTATTTTTTAGGTTTGGAATAAATGTTTTGTTTTTTAATAATATTTCTAATATTTTAGCTATATCTACATAATTATGCATTACAAGAAAATGGGCAAATGTATTTTTATCTTTGTTTTGATGATTTACGTCCCAATACTTATTTTTACTATGCTTTAAAACGATGCTGTAATCTTTTTTATTAAGTAATCTCATCATAACACTATTTCCATTTTCATCTATAGTATTAATTAACTCTTTATTAGTAGTTAAAATTTTATCTACTACTTCTGTATAACCCTCTTTGATTAATTCAAAAATCATTACTGGATTACTGATACAAACCTTGATTGCTTGGTCTTCATTATAAAACATCATAAATAACACCTCTTAATCACGGGACAGTTACATATTATAGCAAAAATATAGTATTTTGTCAATTTTATCTCCTCTTTCTAATTATATAGAGGGCGTTTTTGATGATTTTATACAAGAAAAAAAGTTTAAATTTTTAAACTTATTATAGATAGTATTATTTTTTGATTATTTCTTTATCATAGTCTTTTTGATAGGTTTTATCTTTATAAGTACAGGTTAGCTTGTAATCGTATTTTAAAGTGTTTTTAGTATCTTTTTTTACTCTTACTTCGGCATTTTCCATATTACACTTTATATTTTTAGAAGGTTTAAACTCTTCTATATAGTTTTCACTTATTAAGGTATTAAGTTTAATAATATATCCTTCTCCTTCAAGAGATGCTGTAGCAGAATTATCTTCACTTATATCACGGCCTTCTTTTTGCATATACATCTTAGCTGCACCTATCATAGATTTTCCATAAGTCTCTATTTCTTTAGTGGTATTATCATTTAACATTCGCTGAAGAGATGGAAATCCCATTAGAGCAATAAGACCAATGATTATAATGGTAACTAATAATTCTACAAGAGTAAAAGCTTTTTTATTCATATTCACATCTCCTATTTAATAAAATAAATTCTTTCTATGTTTATATTATAGCATGTATTTTATAGATTATTTAAAATATTAAGAAAACAAAAAAGAGTCAAATGACTCTTAGGCTATTACAGCTGTTCCATTGTTTCCTAATTTACTTGTTAAAAATGTTTTGGCAGCCTCGTCTTTAACTTTAACTGTAAGATTACTTGTATTATCAAACATATTATTACTACTTGTGACCTTTGTAAATACAGCTTTCCTTAAGTTTATTGTTCGTAGGTTAGTACATCTAGAAAACATATAAGCTGTATTTGTTAGAATGCTAGTGTTAAAGGAACTTAAATCTAATTCTGTCAAGCCACTGCATCCACTAAACATCCATTCCATGGTTGTTACTTTACTTGTATCAAAACTACTCAAATTTAGATTTAATAAACTATTACAGTTTGTAAACATATAACTCATATTAGTTACTTTGCTAGTGGTAAATTTAGAAACATTCAATTTTGTTAAAGAATAACAATTCCAAAACATCTCTCCCATACTTTTTACTTGACTTGTATCAAAATTGCTCAAATCCAAATTACTTAATTTTTTGCATGAACTGAACATAGTTGACATATTAGAAACCTGCGATGTGTTAAAGCTGCTCAAATTTAAATTTGTTAACTCATCGCACCACTCAAACATATTTGCCATATTAATAACTTTTGATGTATCAAAATTACTTAAATTTAAACTTGTTAAACTTCGGCAAAAACTAAACATATCTGTCATCATAGTTACTTTCTGAGTATCAAAACTGCTTATGTCAAGTGTAGTTAACTTGCTACACCTGTTAAACATTTGTGACATATTAGTAACTTGTGATGTATTAAAATTATTCAAATTCAATTGAATAAAGGAGCTGCCTGCAAACATCTCACCCATATCTTTAACAGAGCTGGTATTAAAGTTACTTATATCAATACTAGTTAAAGTACATCCATAAAACATACGATTCATATCAGTTACCTTTTGTGTATTAAAATTATTTATATTTAGGTTTGTTAACCCCTTGCACCCATAAAACATACCAGCCATAGTTGTTACATTGGATGTATCGAAATTACTTAAATCCAGAGTTGATATTTTATTACAATGAGCAAACATATAGTCCATGTATCGAACATTAGAGGTTTTAAAATTACTTATATCTAATGATGTTAATCTTTTACAGTTATTAAACATACTAGACATATTAATGACGTTAGTTGTATCAAAGCTACCTAAATTAATATTCTCAAGATTATAGCAGTCATAGAGCAAATTTTCCATCATAATTACTTTACTTGTATTAAAATTACTTAAGTCTAAATTCGATAACTTGTTGCAACCATTAAACATATTGGACATACTAGTAACTTGTGATGTATTAAAATTACTTAAATCTAGATTTACTAAGCTATTACAATAATAAAACATAGCTGTCATTTGCGTTACTTTAGACGTATTGAAACTGCTTAGATTTACTGTTGTTAATTTCTTACAACTGCTAAACATACTTGATAAATTCTTAGTATTTGATGTATCAAAACTGCTCAAGTCAAGAGTTAGTATTTTATTACAATTTGAAAACATATTGGACATATCAGTAACATGTGATGTGTTAAAGTTGCTTAAATCTAAGCTTTCTAAGTTTTTACAATTTAAAAACATATTGGACATACTAGTAACTTGTGATGTATCAAAACTACTTAAATTAATCTTTTGTAAATTATTACAATTTCCAAACATAGCCTTCATACTTATAACTTTATTGGTGTTAAAATTACTTAAGTCAATATCAACTAAGGCCGAAAAGCTGAAAAATAAATAATCATAAGTACCATTTAAATAGGTCTTTCCATCACTACAAATGGTAATAACATAACCACCATTGCCATCATTTTCGGCATAAGCAATTACTGAGCCATCATTTGCCTGTGAAACATCCCATTTTTCAACTATATTTGCTGGTATAGATATGACATTTTTTGTAATGATTTTTGTAACCTTTGTTTTATATTTTGAACTGTGATAATTTCCTTTTGTATCATTACTCATTACATTTTCTAATGCAAGGTCTTCTTTTTTGGTAATGTTTGGAGTTGTATCATCATATGATTTACGATAAACTTTATCTTTGTAAGTACATTTTAATTTGTAATCATATTTTAGTGTATTTTGGGTTTCTTTTCTTACTCTAACACTAGCATTATCTAAATCACATTGTATATTCTTTTTTGATGGTTTAAATGTTTCTATATAGTCTTGGTCTATTAAAGTTTTAAGACCTATCATATAACCATTTCCCTCAAGTTCTAATTTAGAGTTTGCATTTTCATTTATGTCTCTTCCTTCTTTTTGCATATACATCTTAGCTGCACCTATCATAGACTTTCCATAAATTTCTATTTCCTTAGTAGCGTTGCCATTTAGCATTCGTTGAAGAGATGGGAAGCCCATTAAAGCAATAAGACCAATAATTACAATAGTAACTAGTAATTCTACAAGAGTAAAAGCTTTCTTATTCATATTACATCCTCACATTTGATTAATGCCAATCAAATTCTTCCTACCTTTATATTTTTTATTATAGCACATATATTTAAATTTTTACATAAATTATTATAGGTGATTAATAATGAGGAGAAACGGTAAACATCCATTCTACTGTAGATGTAGTTCTTGCAAACAAAAAAGAAGAATGTCACTATTCTACTTAGGTTTTATCTTTTGTTTAGCAGTAATTGTTTTTTATCAGGCTCTAATATTAGTATTCATAACCACTAGAATAAACGCCATTATTTTACTAGCAGAATTTCTTCTAGTGTTCTTCTTGTTGTTTCTTTTGCTTTTTTAGTATAAAATCTCTCGTTGAATCTATATACGTTATTAACTTATGAATAAGTAGTGTATTTTCATAAGTATTTTTTTTTAAATTTATTTTAGGTGGGATTATTATTTCTATAAAGAACAATAATAGTTCATCATCTGTATAAAGGTACTTTCTTTGATATGTTGTAAAAAGTGATAACATATCTAATTCATGATAATGATTTTTATAAAAGTATGCAAAATCATATATAGGGCTTTTATATGAAGCATAATCAAAGTTTATTACTTTAGCGTCTTTACAATCTAGAAAATGGTCTAAAGATAAATGATTGTGTGAAAGGACAATTCTTCTTTTTCTAGTATTACTAATATGTTTATACCACTCTTCTAATAACTCTTTACTATAATTTAGAGTATTATATATTTTAGAAACATTATTTAATAAAAGAAGTTCATAAGGAGATGGATAAACACTTGATGAAAATACTTCTTCTAAATTGTTATAATATTCAAATAACATATCTATTTGTTTACCTTTTTCTTCATATATTTCTTTAATTTCATCTAAAGTATATTCCTTGTATGAGGTGGTACGATTTTCCAATTCCGCTAAAATGTATATTAAGTGAATAGCTTTTTCTTCCTTTATAGTTGATATTTCATCAATATAGGCATATATTTCATAATCATCATTAAAATTGTTTTCCGGATACAAAAAGAAAGAAAAATTTCTAGATAAAAGATAATCATATAATTCTTTTTTATCATTTCTTTTTCTCTTCTTTAATACAAAATTCCCCTTTTCGGTATCTAGAATTATTGCCTTATTTTTATAGGAATATTTACTTACTTTAAGGTCATATTTATCTATAATACTGGATAAATTATTCATTAATACTATTGGGAATAATTATCTTAGAATTTAATGTTATTGTTCCAAGATCGTTATATTCTTGTAATTTTTCTTTTGTTATGTTATATTTTTCCATTACTTTTTCTAAGGTATCTCCTTCTCTTAAAATGTAAATAGAATATGTTGAAAAGCTGTCAGCTTCATCTGTTAAATTAGAAAATAATGAATTAGTATTGGTTGTAGTGGTTGTTTTAGTTTCTTCTTTAGATGTTATTTTTATTTCATCTATTTTTTTCATATAGTGTTCTAGTTCTTTACTTGTATCAGTAATAGTTGAAATATCGGTCATAGTTGGCTCTGCTGGTTCTATTTTAGCATCTATTTCTATATTTTCTTTTTCTATACTTGCTGGTTTCATAGGTATTTCTTTCTCCTTTTCGTCTTTACTGTCGCCATCGCATTCTCTTTCCTTATCATCACATTCTTCTTTTGTATCTATTGACTTAACTTCTTGTTCTTCTTGTTCAATTTTTTCTTCTCTGTCTTCAGCAATTGTAGGATCTTTTTCTTCGATTAGTTCTCTTCCCTCTATTAACACATCTATGTTACTTCTTAAAATATCGTCGTCAATAATTTCATAGTTAAAGTTTTCTATTGATAGTTTACATGTATTTAATTCACATTTTTCTAATATGGATATTTCTACTGGTAAATTAAAGGAAAAGTCTTCTTCTAATCTGCTGGCTTCTGTCATTTTATATTTTCCACTAATAAAAAAGCTACCTTCTATATTGTTTGAATCAATAAATTTTAAGTTATCTTCTAAGGTAATTTCTGTTATTTCTCCTATCATTGTTGGAAATTCCAAATCTTTAGTAAAAGATACTTTCTTTTTCATATAAATCTCCTCTCATCACTTAATATTATGGATCAAGGCAAAAAAAAAGAACTAAATTAGTTCAAAATACTATTATAATTGTTTGATTTTTGGTACTTTTATTTCTTTATTTATATAGTCAGTAATTTCTATTCCAGACTTATATAATTCTTTTGTTAGCATTTTTGTTTTCTTGGCTATTGCTAATACATTTGTAATGGTAGTTGTCTCTTCTCTTATAAAACTTAAGATATTGTCATTTTCTAGATTTTCTTTGAAGTTTGTTACCATATAAGCAGTTGATGAAAGTATTTTAAAGATGTTGTTTTCATTAATAAAAAGTGATCTGTTTTTTAGTGAATTTATTAAGTCAGCATCATATTCCATTAGTTCTAATAATGTTTCTTTTAATAACTTATAGTCATACATGTATTCCAAAGTTAGTCTTTTTCCTAATCTTAATTTACATTGTTGGAGTATATAACTATTCATTTCTTCCATGGAATTATTATGGCATTTTTCTGTATTTATTTTAATAATAGCATAATTAATTTTGGTAAGTCTATTAACATTTTCGGTTTTAAAGCGTCCGTTGTTAACTATTAAAAGTAGTTTTTCATATATATCTTTTTTTAAAAAAAGGCAACGAGAATCAAAGTTAAGCAATAAATTTATATTTTCTAGAAGATAATCTCGTAATTCCTCTGTATTAAACATTGCGACTATTTCTTCTGCTGGTGCTAATAATAATATATCTCTAACTGCTATAAAACCTTCTAAACTATTTTCTATCATTTTTAAACACCATATTATATATGTCAAAATATTCATCAACATATATAAATTGTAGTCCTTCCTTTAATTCTTCCGCCAACTCATCGATGTCACTTTTATTTTTTTGAGGTACAAATATTTTTTTAATACCTGCTCGTTTTGATCCAATTACTTTTTCTCTAAGTCCACCAATTGGAAGAATTTTACCCCTTAGGGTTATTTCCCCAGTCATGGATATATCACTTGGAACTGCTTTCTTGGATAATAAACTTACTAAGGTTGTCACAAGAGCTACTCCAGCACTTGGACCGTCTTTTTTTATAGCACCATCTGGGACATGAATATGAATATTAATTTTTTTCATTAGTTCTTCATCTATATTAAAATCTTTAGCATGTGATTCTACATAACTTAAAGCAATCTGAGCAGATTCTTGCATTACTTTTCCTAGTGATCCAGTTAATAATAATTTACCTTCACCGCTATAATATGTTGCTTCTATTGGTAATATGTCACCGCCAAATACAGTATAGGCCATACCATTTACGACACCTATTCTTTTTTCGTTATCGATATGTTCATATTCATACTTACCTTTTCCAAGTAATGTTTCTACTTGTTTCTCATCAATTACGTATGCCGCTATGGTTTTGTCAGTTAAAATTTTTCTAACTATTTTTCTTAAAATAGTAGCAATTAATCTCTCTAATTCACGTACTCCGGCTTCTTTTGTATAATTATTAATTATTTTTATGATAGCATCATCAGTGAACTGAACCTCAATTTCTGTTAGACCGTGTTCATGTAGTTGTTTTGGTATTAAGTAATCTTTAGCAATAGATTGCTTTTCTTGTTCTGTATAACTAGGTACTTCAATTATTTCTAATCTATCTTGTAATTCATAAGGTATTTGTTCTATATAGTTGGCTGTTAAAATAAACATAACTTGTGATAAATCATAATCTTCTTCTATATAGTGATCTGAAAATTTATTATTTTGTTCAGGATCTAATACCTCTAGTAGACTACTAGCAGGGTCTCCCTTAATATCTTTTCTTAATTTGTCAATTTCGTCGATGATAAATACAGGGTTAGAACTGCCTGCCTTACGCATTCCCTGAATAATTCTTCCAGGTAAGGCTCCTACATAAGTTCTTCTATGTCCTACTATTTCGGCCTCATCATTTATTCCACCAACTGATATTTTGGTTGATTTTTTCTTTAAAGCAGTCGCAATAGAAAGAGCTAGACTTGTTTTTCCTACTCCTGGGGGACCTACAAGACAAATTATAGGACTACGTAGATTATTAGTATTTTGTTTTACAGCTAAATATTCTATTATCCTGTCTTTTACTTTTTCTAATCCAAAGTGTGTTGAGTTTAGGCTTGCTTCTACTTTTCTTAAATCATTTTCATCTTTTGTAAATTTATTCCAAGGGATATTTAATAGCCAATCAAGATAATCTCTAATTATGCCTGATTCTGGAGAGGCAGCTGAAGTTGATTCATAACGTTTCAATTCCCTTTTGATACGATTTTTTACTTGTCTACTGCAATTCAATTTAGAGTATTTTTTATTAATTTCTGCTATTTCATTTTCCTTACTATTAAAATCGCCTAATTCTTGTTGAATAACATTCATTTTTTCACGGAGATAATACTCTTTTTGACTTTTTTCTAATTCTTTGCCGACTTTTTCTTCTATTTTTTCTTCCAATTCAATAAATTTAATATCCTCATTCATATCTTCTATCAGCATACGAACTCGTTTTATTGGATTTAGTTCTAGAATATATTTTTTCTTTTTTTCATTATTTAAAGGAAGAAAAGCGGCAATGATATCTGTTAAATCTTCCACTGTATCTATTAGATTAAGTTGACCCATGATTGAATTTGAAACATAGGGAACTTTATTAATATATCTTTCTAAAGACTTAATAAGGAGATTCTTATAATTAACGTCATCTTCCTCATTTACTTCAGAGTTTATTTCTTTATAATTAGCAAAATAAAGGGTATTGTCATTAAAATATTCAGTTACTTCTACTCTTTTTACACCAAATAGGGTTATTCTTGTTTTACCATTTGGAACATCTATTTTCATTTTTATTTCTGCAAGAGTTGCTATTCGGGGAAGTTCTGTTATATCAGGAAATTCTGTAGTTGTATTATATGGGTTTACTAGGAGTAACTCTTTAGAACCATTTTCCTCAAGAAGAGAAAATATCTCTTTATCATCAAAATTATCAGTTTCAAATCTTACTTCAGAATTTGGAAATAAGATTATGTCATTTGTTAGAAATACATTTATTTTGTTCATAAGGTATCTCCCCCAGTTTCAAGATATGCTTACTATTATAACTTAATTTGAAAATAATTCAATGTAAAAAACAATTTTTTTGTCAAAAAAAGAGCAATTAATTATTTCTTTTGCTCTCTTCAATATTTTTCTTAAAATCTTCTTCTGACCAGATCGTAATACCTAATTCTACAGCCTTATCATATTTACTTCCTGGCTCGGCACCGGCTATTACAACATCAGTCTTTTTAGAAACAGAACTACTTGTTTTACCACCATAATTTTCAATTAGATTTTTAGCCTCATCTCTTTTATATTCTGCCATAGTTCCTGTTAGGACAAATGTTTTACCATAAAATGTTTCATCTTTGATGATTTTTTGACCAAGATAATTCATATTTATTCCATATTGTTTTAATCTTTCAATTATAATTTTATTATCTTCTTTTTGGAAATAATCAACGATACTTTTCGCAATTATTTCGCCAATATCATTAATACTACTTAAATCTTCTAGAGTTGCTTTCATTATATTATCAATATTATGGTAGTGTGACGCAATTATCTTTGCTGTTTTACTTCCTACATGAGGAATTCCAAGTCCAAAGAGAAGCTTTTCAAGAGAATTGCTTTTACTTTTTTCTATTGCTTCAAGTAATTTAGTTACAGATTTTTCACCATATCCTTCTAATCTTGTTAAGTCCTCACGATGTGTTTGTAAAAGATAAATATCTGGTATGGTTCTAATAAATGAAAAGTTGAAAAAGTCTTCCATTATCTTTTCACCTAATCCATCTATATTCATAGCATCTCTTTCAGCAAAATGAATTAAGGATTCTATTTTTCTTGTAGGACAATGTTCATTTAGGCAGAAATAATCAACCTGTCCTTCTTTTTTTACAAGAGTTGTTCCACAAATAGGACAATTATGAATCATTTCAAAATTCTTTTCATTACCCGTTCTTCTTTCCTTTTTTACTTCTACAACTTCAGGTATAACATCTCCTGCTTTTCTAATAGAAACTATATCTCCGATTCTTAAATCTTTTTCTTTTATATAATTTTCGTTATGAAGAGTTGCCCTAGCAATAGTAGACCCCATTACTATAACTGGATCTAAAACTGCATTAGGAGTAATTTGACCTGTTCTTCCGACTGTAAAAATTATATCATTTAATCTTGTTAATACTTCTTCAGCTGGAAACTTATAGGCAGTTGCCCATTTTGGATATTTAGCTGTAAAGCCTAGTTCTTGTTGTTGATCAATGTTGTTAACTTTAATGACAATGCCATCAATGTCATAGGGAAGACTCTTTCGTTCTGCGTTTTTTTCTGAAATAAATTCTAATACTTCATTTATATTATTTACTAACCTATTATTTGGATTAGTTTTAAAGCCTAGTTTTTTCATAAATTCTAGGGCTTCATAATGTGTATGTATTCCATAGTCTAGTGGATTAGGAAGATGATATATCCAAACGTCTAATCCTCTTTTTGCCGCTACTTTACTGTCTAATTGTCTAATGGAACCAGCTGCTCCATTTCTAGCATTTTGGAGGGGCTTTTCACCATTTTTTATTCTTTCTAAGTTTACTTTTTCTAGGGACTTTTTACTCATGTAAATTTCGCCGCGAACCTCTATATCTATATCTTCATTTAGAGTTAGAGGAACTGATTTTATGGTTTTAACATTATGGGTAATATCCTCACCAACAACACCATCTCCTCTAGTTGCAGCTCTTACTAACTTACCATGTTCATATAGTAGGGAAACTGATAAACCGTCTATTTTTAATTCACAGACATATTGAGGTCTAATGCCTTCTTTTTTTATTCTCTCATCAAAATTTACAACTTCGCTTTCACTAAAAACATCACTTAATGACATCATTGGTATTTTATGAGTAACTTTTTTAAAAGAATCTAGGACTTCTCCTCCTACTCTTTTTGTAGGAGAATCATCTCTTGCAAACTCTTTATATTTTTGTTCAAGTTCTTCTAACTCACGTAAATATTTATCATATTCTTGATCTGTTATTGTCGGTTCATCTAAAACGTAATACTTATAATTTGCATCATTTAAAATATTAGTTAATTCTTCTACTCTTTTTTTTATGTCCATTATTATCACCTTTTTTATTGTACTAGATTTATTTTATAAAGTCTATATTTTGAAAAAAACTACTTTAATTTATATACTTATGATATACTTTTTTATGGAGGATATGTATATGAATGAATTTAATACTATTGATAAGGTTAAAAGTTTATTTGAATCTTTTGAAATGAATGGAAATCAAAATTCCTATTTTATAGGATATGTTAAAGCCCCTACTAAAGCTTCTTTACTTGGTGGCGCTGTGGGAGGAATGGTTGCTGGAATGCAAGCGGCACAAGAAAATCAATGTAGTGCTTATTTAATAAATGGTACTAATGAAGGAATTGGTTTAATCCCGCTTGTAACTGGTGATGGAAGTGCCTTATTTGCTTTACGTCCTGATAAATTAGTAACTGTTCCTAATAAATTTTATTTTTTCAAGAATGAGGAAATAAAGAGTCTAAAAATTAAAAGGGCAAATTTGATTAGTTTGGTTTCAAAAGAAATAACAATTAAACTAGGTAATGGTAGAGTAATTAATCTTATGGTTAACAATAAAGAAAAAGCTTTACCATATCATGAAATGGAGTTTACAAAATTTGTAAATAGTCATAAAAATTAATAATTAATTATCTCGCTTAGGGCGAGTTTTTTTTTACAAAAAAAGAACTAACTTTTGTTAGCTCTAATTATCATTTGCTTTTCCTAATAGTTTTAATAAATTTATAAATAGGTTTATAAAGTCTAGGTATAGTTGAAAGGCTCCATAAATAGCTCCTTTATCCTCGCCTACTTCTCTTATAATGTATTCTGCATTTTTCATATCATATATGATATACGCTATAAAGACGATAGTAGATATTATAGTAATTATTAAGTCAAGCATTGATGATTTTACGAATATGTTTACTATTCCAGCTACTAAAATAGCAAGTAGACTCATCAAAAGCCACATTGACATTTTTGAAAGATCTTTTTTTGTAGTCATTCCAATTACTGCAAAGGCCAAGAAAACTATGGATGTTATTAAGAAAATACTCATAATACTTGATAGTTTAAAGGCTAGGAATATTACACCAAATGTTATTCCTGTTAAGAATGAATATATTAAGTAACAAATTATAGCTGTTAATTTACTCATTTTATGTAGTCTTGTTGAAAAGAATATAGCTATTGCTATTTCAATAATGGCAAGTATTATATATGTACCACCACTATTAAGTCTTAATGTAGCATATGGATAAAGTGATAAACTATATCCAGTTAAGAATGTAATTATTAAACCTATGAATAACCATGTAAAAACTTTAGGATATTTTTCTTGAATCATATTTCACCTCTTATTATATTATACTATTTTTTTGATATTATTCAAATAGTATTAATCTGTTATGACCATAATGTTTTATTATATTCTCCATTCTCTACTAACTTATTAATGGCATCTTTTACTTCATTTAAATCTTCTTTATATGTTACTCCATGCCATGTTGCGGTTGTTCCTATTACTTTGACATTAGCAACATCATCTTCTATTGCTTCAAATAATACGTCTGGTATTAAGAATTCGGCTGATGCTGCATTATCTTTGTTTTCTTCTAAAAATTTAGGTAGTTTTTTCTCAATGTAAGAAAAGATACTTGGAGTAAATAGTAACATATTCATAGATACTGTTGTATCATCTGATACTGTAAATGGAGTTTTTCCAGATAGAGGTTGGGCAACTATGATGCCATCTTTTCTTTCAACTTTACTTTCAGTAAGTTTTTTCAAATATCCATTCTCTACTTCACATATTCCTCTTTTAACAGAACCAATAGATGACATAGTATTTTTAACAATATATCCAATCATTCCATAATTTTCTTTATCCGTTTTTTCTACATTTAATAAAAATTCGCTTGCCTTAAAATAAGCATCTCGTCCATAGAAATCATCTGCATTAATAATTGCGAATGGTTCATGTACTTTTTCTTTACAGCAAAGTATTGCTTGAGCTGTACCAAGTGGTTTTTCTCTATTTTTAATTTCTTGGTATTCATCAGGAATATTGTCATTTTTTTGGAACACATATTCAACATTTATATGTGGTTCTACTCTTTTACCAATTGTTTCTTTAAATACAGTAAAATTCTCTTCTTTTATTATGAACACAACTTTATTAAATCCTGCTTTAATAGCGTCATATATTGAATAGTCTATTATAAACTCATTACTTGGACCCATTGGTTCAATTTGTTTTAATCCCCCAAAACGGCTTCCCATACCTGCAGCCATTATAACTAATGTAATATTTTTTTTCATGTTTTCTCCTTATACTTTTGATAATTTTTTGTGATTCTTCATTAATTTTTTTATTCCATATGGATGTTTAAAGGCTACACTTACTAGTGTTGATGTTACCTCGACTACTCTTCCAGTACCAAATGATTCGTGATAAACGTAGTCACCTACCTGATAGTCAATATCTTCTTTTCTAAACATTTCCTCTGTATCTATCTTTGGAATAGTTTTATTTTCTTCGCTAACATTAGAGTGAATAAGATTATTATTAATTTCACCAATAAACCTACTTGGTGGATTGACTTGTTCTCTACCAAAAAGTGTTCTTCTTCTGGCATTTACTAAATATAATTTTTTCTTAGCTCTGGTAATAGCAACGTAGCATAGTCTTCGTTCTTCTTCTAATTCACTATTTTCCATTAGTGAATTCATATGTGGAAATATTCCTTCTTCTAATCCAACAACGAAGACATAATCAAATTCTAATCCCTTTACCGAGTGAATTGTCATAAGATTTATTTTATTAGCATCGTCTTTATATTCTTCAACATCACTAATTAAACTAATTTCTAATAAAAAATCTTCAAGTGATATAAGTCCTTCTCTTTCCTCAAAAGATTTTGTAATTGATTTAAATTCTTCTAAGTTTTCTAGTCTGATTTCGGCTTCAAGAGATTTTTCACTTTCTAATTCTTGTTTCATACCACTAGCGTCTAATACTTTATCAATTAATTGGGTTAAGGTCAACTCCTCAGCCACTTTTTTTAAATTTTCTATTAATTCTTTAAACTGTAATTCTTTGCCACTATCGATTACCTCATAGATACTTTTATTTTCTAAGTCGGCTTTTTTAGTTAAATTTTCTATAGTTTTAAGTCCTATTCCTCTTTTGGGAGTATTTATAACTCGTAAAAGACTGATGTTATCTTTACTATTATGAATTAAGCGTAAATACGCTATTAAGTCCTTAATTTCTTTTCTACTATAGAAGTAAAAACTTCCTACAACTCGGTATGGAAGATTTTCCTTTAACATTTCCTCTTCTAATGTTCTTGATTGGGCATTAGTACGATAAAGGATCGCTATATCTTGATAATTAACACCTCTATTGTGTAATTCTTTTATTTTTCTTATAGCATATTGTCCTTCATCTCTTTCATTGAAGGCTCTAAAATATTCTATTTTTTCTCCATCACCATTATTTGACCATAATTTTTTGTCTTTTCTATTTTTATTATTTTTTATTACGTCATTGGCAGCGTCTAATATTGTTTTTGTAGAACGATAATTTTCTTCTAGTAGGATGGTGCTGCAATCTTTATAATCCTTTTCAAAGTTTAAAATATTTTTGTAGTTAGCACCTCGCCACCCATAAATAGCCTGATCGATATCGCCAACTACACATATATTTTTATATTTGGCGCTTATCATCTTTGTCAAGATATATTGAGCTTCATTTGTATCCTGGTACTCATCTATTAAAATATATTTAAATCTATTCTGATATTTTTCTAATACTAAAGGATTTTCTTTAAATAATTTGATTGGTAACATCAATAAATCATCAAAATCTATAGAATTATTATTTTTTAGTTTTTTTACGTATTTTTGATATACTTCTAGGATAACCTTTTCATAATCACTGGCTACAAACTTTTCATATGACTCTGGTGACATTAATTCATTCTTACAACTACTTATTTTATTTCTTATAGCCTTAGGGTTATATATTTTAGGGTCTTTATTTATATCTTTTAATATTTTTTTTACTACGGTTAGGGAATCATCACTGTCCATAATAACAAAGTTATGATCATACCCTAAAAGTTCACAATTTTCTCTTACTATTTTTAAACCAAAACTGTGGAAGGTGGATATTTGTAAACTACTGGCCTGTTCTCCTATAAGGTTATATGTTCTATCTTTCATTTCTTTAGCTGCTTTATTAGTAAAGGTTATAGCTAAGATATTATATGGGTCAATATGTTTTTCCTCAATTAAATACGCTATTCTGGTTGTTAAAACCTTAGTTTTACCACTTCCTGCTCCCGCTAGAACTAAAAGTGGGCCTTCAGTTTTTAAAACCGCTTCTTGTTGTTTATTATTTAAATTCTCTATATTCATAATACTTACCTCAATTATAATTATACTAAAATATGATATTTATGGCCAGTAAAACACAATAATAAAACTAAATATTTTTATTTTCATAAAAAAAAAGCAAAATATGTTTTGCTTTTAGACACTTCTATATAGTTCCATTAATTCTGATAATTTTTTTTCATTATCTTCTTCTATTCTTTTTTCTTCAGTTTTAGTATTATTGGAGCATTGAGGTTTTCTTTCTTGTTCTTTTTGTAACATCGAAAGAACTTTTTTATAATCATCAATAGTTAACATTTGATCATATATGGCTGTATTGGCATTTGCTGGTGTCTGATATATAACTTTTGTTTTGACAGGTTCTCTTTTTACAACGTAAGGAGATTCTAATACATTGACGTAATATGGAAGTCTTACCTCTTTTTTAGGTGCTTCTACTTCAACTACGGGTTGTAATACTTCTTGGTGTTTTACCTTTTTCTTGTCAAAATATGATCTTAATAATTTGTATACTACTAAATAAATTATCCAAATTACAAATATATTACTACTTAATTCAATTAGTGAATGAACTTCACTATTACTATATAATGATGTTTGATTAAAGACATCTAGATTATTTGCAGTAATGATACTTAATAGTAATATTAGAAGATAATGCATCGCAAAGAAAGCTACGCTATTAACTATTTTTGTAAATAATTTAGAATTTTTATTAAACATGCTAATCCACATTATAATATTTGTTGTGATAATAGCAGCTAGATAAACTGAGATGTTAGGAAAATATATTATAACGAAAATATTATTCATCATATTATCATACATAGTAGATAATGATGCATGATATTTTATAATGATCGCAATTAAGGAAATTATATAAATAATTCCGTAAGTTTTTTTACTTTCCTTGGCATTTTTTCTATTTGTAGTTGCGAATAAAATACTTAGGAATGCTAGTAAGCAAATCACTATAATGTATGTTTTATCTGAACTTGTTAAGTCTACTACAACTTTTAGTTTATCTAATAGTGATAATTGTTTCATAATATTTTCCCCCTTTTATATTTCTTCTTGTTTTTCTAGATAGGCAATATATACTGTTTGAGTTTTAGAGTCATTATTTGTACAAGTTACTAATGTAAGTGTTGTTTTTTCATAATCCCTATATATTGCAATTTTTCCTGTTTTTTCTTGTTTATAGATTTTGTTAATCTTATAGATGTATCTTTTGTTTTTGTATAAAACATTAACTTGATCACCAGTATTTAATTGATATAATTCATTAAAAAATGCTTTCCAACCGGTTCCAGAATGGGCTGCGATTATTAGGTTGCCCTTTTCTTTATCCGGATAACTTGAGGTTGGAGATACATATATATTTTTTTCAACGTCATTTTCTGAACTTGTGATATCATAGAAACCTTTATTTAAATTGATCTTTGAAATTTCTAGATAACCAATATAACCAGTTGTTGTATTTTCTGTTTGTGGTATTGTTTCTGGTTGTTTATTATTTTTCTTTTCTTTATCCTCTTTATTTTCTTTTGTAGTATCTTCGTAAAAGACATTAGCCATATAGTCATATGCTTTTATCTTTTTACTTTGAATATAGTTATAAGAAAGAAAGAATCCTCCTATTATTATGAATATACTAGCTAGTGCTATTACAATATTCTGGGGGACTCTTTTTCTTTTCCTTTTTTTATTGTTGTTCTTTTTTTGCATTGTAGTATACGAATCCTGCTGTTGTTGCTAGAATTAAGCCACCTACAATATAGAAAATAACTGAGGCATTTGAATTTGTATTTGGAACATCTACAATAGTAGTAATTTCTTTCTTATTAGCAAATGATATTTGTGCTGTTCTGTTCTTATCATCAATTGTGAATGTTACTTTTTCATCACTTAGTACATATCCTTCTGGAGCAGAAACTTCTTCTACTGTATATGTACCATTAGCAATATTTTCAATTGTATAAGCGGAATTAGTTGTTGTGAAACGAGCTATTTCTTTTCCTGTTGAATCTTTAATTACTAATACAGCTCCGGCAATTATTTCTTTAGTATCTTGATCAATCTTAATGATTGAAACAACTTTACTTGCTGCTTTATTATATAATTTTAAAGTTATGTTCTTATTATTATCAGTGATAGTAAATTCTTGTGGAGTTGTATCAAGGATATAACCTTCTGGAGCTTCTGTTTCTTGAGCTGTATATTTTCCATTAGGTAAATCTTCGATTACATGATAATCATTAGTTGATGTCCAACTAGCGATTACTTTTCCTGCTTCATTTTTTACAACTATCTTAGCTCCTACTAATGGTTTTCCAGTTTCTTTAGAAACCTTAATAATTTTTACTGAACCCTTAGTAGTTTCTTTTTTATGATTATAGAAAGTTAATGTTGCTGTACGATTAGTATCACTAATTGTGAATTTTAATGGTGTAGTATTTAATTCATAACCTGCTGGTGCTGCTGTTTCTTGAATAGTATAAGTACCTTTTGGTAAGTTTTCAATAACATGAGCAGATCCTGTTGTTTTCCAGCTTGTTACAACTCCACCTTTAGAGTCTTTTAATACTAATGTTGCTCCAGCTAATTGTTTATTAGTGGATTTATCAACCTTAGTAATAACCACTTTTGATTTAAAGATATTAAAGTTAATACTTGTATTTACTGTCTTAGTTGTTGGATATAAATATGTTGGAATTATTTCTTGTACGTTTTTATTGCTTGGTCTATATTCATAAACCTTATTATATGTTTTTGTTCCTGTAATTGTAGCTTTAAAATCTACTGAAGTATTATTAACGCTTCCTACTGGTACGTACACTACGAATTTTTCGCCAGCATTGAATTTTGTTTTAACATTTCCAGCTGTATCAGCTGTAAAGCTTCCACTTGGTGCATTAGTTAATTTTACTTGATAACTATCAACATCAGTTGTAGAAACTGTAACTGCATTGGAAATATAGTATTTTTTTGTTTTTCCTATTGATAATGTTTTACTTGTTGTACTTGCTGAAATTTTAGGATTTGGATATCCTTTATTTTTAGCTTTAACTGCTTCATTTACTAGTTTTTTTGCATAACCTCTTATATTATAAGGGTCAGAAGCAACATTTCTTACATAGTTATTTAAGTTTGTTGAACCTGTGGTTTCATCTAAATACCACCATACAGCAACTTGTGTAATATAGATGTCTTTGTTCTTATCTCCTGTGATACTTTTACTTGGATAACCATTTTCAATGATGTAGGCAAATCCAGCATCTCTTTCACCATATAATGTTACTGTGGTATTTTGTGTTGTTGCTTTACTAAGACTTAAGCAATAACTTTCAGTTCCATCAGATAATATTTTTCTTGGAATATTCAAACCGTTGATATATGTTGGTAAGTTTGTTGATGATCCAACTTCTAGTGTTTTTGGCGGCTCAGCTGCAAAAACATCAGTTATACCAACAACGGTTGCAACAGTAAATACTAATAATAGTAGTACTGCATTTTTTAATTTTTCTATAACTTTTTTCATAATTTTCCCCCTAACTCACTTAAGTGCCTCTTATTTTAGCACAAAACCTCTAAAAAATCAAGTTTTTTTTCATCTGCAATCATTTTTATCTTAATTGCCATATGAATTATACTACACTTCTTCGCTTTTTGAAAGAATTTTACCATATTTATTATATTAGTTTTTCCTAAATAATATGACCATTATATGGACTATTTTATTAACCCTCACTTTTTTTCGGCATATAATACTTTGAACGTGAAAGGAGGATTATTTTGAAAAAAAAGATTACGTTTATTAGTATAGCGATAATTCTGCTTATAGCTATATTATCTATATTTTTAAATCTTAATAAGAAAGAGGATAATAAAACTTTGACAAAGGTCAAGGTAGCTGAGGTAGCTCATACTGTTTTCTATGCTCCACAATATGTTGCATTAGAAAAGGGATTCTTTGAAGAAGAAGGTTTGGATGTTAGTTTGATGTTAACACCTGGAGCAGATAAAGTTACTGCCGCTGTTTTAGCAAAAGATGCTGACATTGGATTTTCTGGAAGTGAAGCAACAATTTATGTTTATAATGGTGGAGAAAAAGATTATTTACAAACTTTTGCTCAATTAACACAAAAAGATGGCTCATTTATTGTTTCTAGAGAAAAAATCAAAAATTTCAAATTAACAGATTTAAAAGGAAAAACTATAATCGGAGGAAGAGCTGGAGGTATGCCTGAAATGACTTTGGAATGGGCACTAAAAAAAGCTGGTCTTACTCCTGGAAAAGATGTAAAAATTGATACATCAGTAGCATTTGCAGCTATGAGTGGTTCATTTATAGGTGGCAATGGTGATTTTGTTAGTTTATTTGAACCAAATGCACTTCAAATAGAACAACAAGGTTATGGATATGTTGTTGCTTCCCTTGGAGAACTTGGTGGTGTTGTACCATATACCTCATATAGTGCTAGAAAGAGTTATATAAAAGAAAACTCTCAAACTATTGAGAAATTTGAAAGAGCTATTCAACGTGGACTAGATTATATTCATAAAACGGATGATGAACAAATTGCAAAAGACATATTAAATCAATTTCCAAATACTTCACTTAATGATCTTACTAAAGTGGTAACTCGTTATAAGAAAATTAATGCTTGGCCAAAAACAACTGAATTTAGTGAAAAATCATGGAATCATTTACAAGATATTATGATTGAGGCTGGTCAACTAAAAGAAAAAGCATCTTATAGTAAATTAATTTATGAAAAATAAAATTTTAGAAGTAAAAAATTTAAGAAAGACCTATCATGACTCTAATGGTGAAATAGAAGCAATTAAAAATATTAATTTTGATATTTATGAAAAAGAGTTTGTATCTATTGTTGGACCATCTGGTTGTGGTAAGTCTACTCTTCTATCTTTACTTGCTAACATAGAAAAGCAATCATCTGGGGAAATTAATTGGAGTAAAGAAAATATTGTTATTGGATATATGTTACAAACAGATTCTCTTTTCCCTTGGAGAAACATTTTAGATAATGCTTTAGTTGGATTAGAGATCAGAAATCAATTAACTGATGATAATAAGCAATATGTTATTGACTTACTTAAAACTTATGGTTTAGGTGACTTTATGTATAAATATCCTGATTCATTATCTGGTGGAATGAGGCAACGTGTTGCATTAATTAGAACCTTGGCAATAAAACCAGATATTTTACTGTTAGATGAGGCCTTTTCTGCTCTTGATTCTCAGTCTAGATTAAAAGTAAGTGAAGATGTTTATAAGATCATAAAAAAGGAGCATAAAACGGCTATTATGGTAACCCATGATATTAATGAAGCTTTAACTTTATCTGAGAGAGTAATTGTATTTAGTAAAAGACCAGCTACTATAAAAAATATTTATGAAATTAATTTTTTAGGAGAAAGAAGTACATTAAATACAAGAAAAGAAAAGAACTATAATGAATATTATGACAAAATATGGAGGGATCTAGATGTTAGAGTCTCCTGAACATATTCTTTATCTTAAGAAAAAAAAGCATGATAAAGCATTAATATTATTTTTTCAAATCGCAATCATCTTTATATTTCTAATTTCCTGGGAATTACTTAGTCACTTTAAAATAATTAATACTTTTTTATCTTCATCTCCTAGTGAAGTTGTTAAAACAATTATTTCTTTATTAAATGATAAGTCACTTTTTTCTCACATAACAATAACTTTATATGAAACATTTATTAGTTTTATTATTACCTCAATTATTGGCTTTTTAATCGCTATGCTTATGTGGTTTTTCCCACGCTTTTCAAAAACAATTGATCCTTATTTAACAATTTTAAATGCTTTGCCTAAAGTTGCATTAGGTCCTTTAATTATAATTTGGGTAGGTGCAAGTACTAATTCTATTATTTTCATGGCCCTTTTAATTTCTTTATTTATTACAATAATAAATATATATAATGGATTTAATTCTACTAATGAAAATTATATCAAGTTGTTAAAATCTTTAAATGCCAGTAGAATGTGTATATTTTTAAAGGTTGTAATGCCAAGTAACATTAAAAATTTGATAAGCACCATGAAAATTAATATTAGTATGACTTTAATAGGCGTAATAATGGGAGAACTTTTAGTATCAAAACGTGGTTTGGGGTATTTAATAATGTATGGTTCTCAAGTATTTAATATTAATTTAGTTATTACTAGTGTATTTATACTAGGAATTATCGCTTACTTGATGTATAAGTTAATAACAATAATTGAAAATAAATATAATAAAAATAATCAATAAAAAAACAATCTCTTCTTTAGGATTGTTTTTTTGTGACTTTTAGTAAGCCTTTTTCTACTTCCTCCAATGCTCTACCTATATTCTTTTTACATTTATATTCCCCTTCAGACATTTGGTAGTGACCGGTTCTAGAAATTTCCTTACTACGTCTGGCCGCTATATGAACTAATTCATATTTTGAATCGACGATATTAAGCAATTTATCTATAGATGGATAAATCATTGTATCACACTCCCTATAATAATGTTAAAACATTATTTACATTAGTTCAAGTAAAACGACAAAATTAGACATTTTTATTTACACTTTTTATCTTTTTTATTTATGTAAACAATTTGACATACAAAAACATGAAATTATGTCTTTCATGTTTTTACTTTAACTAACGGAATTGTGAACAAGAACCACATTGAACATTACTTACTACGTTTTCTTCAGAGCAAGAATATTCTGGTCTATAAGTGTGGCGATAAACATGATGATTGATGATTCTAGTTTTTATTGGACAAACATGTGGTACTTCATGTACAAAAGTTCTGTGAACACATCTTTCACGAGGTGCCTCACAACTAGCTCCAGCCATTGTATCCATCATTGGTTGCCCCATATTATTTTGCATTAAATTAAAATCAACATCATTATAAGAAATGTTATTATCACCAGTAATAGTAGAATCAAAGTCCATATTATTACTTATATTTTGATCTCCAAACATCTTATATCCTCCTATCTAATCTATTCTATGATGGGGAGATATTTATGCATACGATGAAAGCCCAGCTGTTATAGCCATTCATCATATTTTGCAATATATATTCTTTTAATAATAGAGACAATTATAAAGTAAAGAAGAACTAGGCCTATTAAATAGAAATAGAAAGACGTTGGCAATATGACGAAGTGGAATGTTTTTATATTATGAAGAATTATAGGTGTAATAATCGTTAGCACTAATGAAAAGATAGTTAATATATTTAATTTTGAACTAGCATTTGATTCAATAAATGGACGTTTTGCGGTTCTTACATTATATATAATCATAAGTTCTGTAGTAAGGCATGTAACAAACCATGCGGTTTGAAAATAAGCTTGTTTGTCAACACTATTATATTTAAAGATAAACCAGAAAATAATAAATGAGATAATGTCGATTAATGAACTAGTAATTCCCATTACTTTCATAAAGCGAGAAATTCCCTTGGTATCCCATTTTTTAGGTTTTATTAGGAAAGATTCATCAACATTGTCATAAGGTATACCAATTTGAGAAAAGTCATAAATAAAATCTTGTAATAACATTTGAATTGGTAAAAGAGGTAAAAAAGGAATAAAAATACTAGATATCATAATACTGAATACATCTCCAAAGTCGGCACTTAGAGCCATCTTCATATATTTTATAATATTTCCGTATACTTTTCTTCCTTCTAATACACCATCGTAAATTACTTTTAAACTTTGCTTTAAAATGATAATATCGCTAGCTTCTTTTGCTATGGAGGTTGCTGTATTAACTGAGATACCTACATCAGCTTCACTTAATGAAGGAGCATCATTCACCCCATCACCCATATAACCAACGACGTGATTATTTTTTCTATATAAAGAGACTATTCTTTCTTTTTGGAGAGGATTCATTCTAGCAAAAACATCTACTTCCTCTATTCTACTAGATAACTGTTCATCAGTCATTTTATCTATATCGCTACCTAAGAGAATATCATTACCATTTAATCCAACCATATTACAGATGTTTTTAGTAGCATAGGGATTATCACCAGTTAATATTTTAGTTTTAATACCAATCTTATATAAATTTGACAAAGTCTTTTTAACATCTTTTTTTGCTGGATCTAAGAAGGCAACAAATCCAACAAAAGTCATATCCTTTTCATAGTCAGTATTAAATGAGTTAATTCCAGGATAACTGTTTTTTTCTGCCAAGGCAATTACTTGCATACCATCATTAGCAAGTTCTATAGCTTTAGATTTAATAACTTTTTTTATTTTTTCAGTTATAACTTCGTTTTTATCATTGGTATGTACCATATTGCAATCCTTAATTACTTCCTCCAAAGCTCCTTTTGTAATCATGCGATATGTATTTTTATGTTTAACAACGATACTTTGTTTTTTTCTATTATAATCAAAGGGAATTTCATCTACTTTTTCGTAAATTTTAACTTTCTCATCTATTTTATTTTGTTTTCCATAAGAAATAATGGCTCTATCAACAAGATTTTTTATGCCTGTACTATAATAACTATTAAGAAATGCATATTCTAAAATATCTTCGTTTTCTTTTCCCAAAGCATCTATATACTTTTGTAAAGTTATTTCATTTTCCGTAAGAGTTCCTGTTTTATCTGTACATAAAATATCAATAGCGCCAAGATTTTGAATAGATTCTATCTTTTTTACGAGTGTTTTTTTCTTAGCTAAACTTTTACTACCCTTTGTGAGATTGACATTTAAAATCATTGGTAACATTGAAGGAGTTATTCCTACGGCAACAGAAAGAGCAAAAAGTAAGGCTTCACCCATATTTTGTTTTAGGATACCGTCTATCACTATGACAACTAAGCAGACTATTGCCATATATTTAATTAATAAATTAGAAATACTTTTAATGCCTTTATCAAAGTTTGTTTCTTCCTTCTTGTCTTTTATTTCACTACCAACCTTACCTAAATAGCTATCAAATCCTGTGGAAATGACTAATCCACTTCCTCTACCACTAACAACAGAAGTTCCCATAAGGCAAATATTTTCTATATCAAAAATTTCTTTTGGATTGTTACTTGATAATTGTTTTTTTTCAATTAAAACACTTTCTCCTGTAAAAACAGACTGATTGATGAATAGATCCTTACAATCAATAATTTTTAGATCAGCTGGCATAATAGTACCTGCATTTAATTTAACAATATCGCCAACGACAACATCCTCTACCTTTATTTCCATTTCCTCATTATTTCTTAACACTATAACAGTTGAATAGATTTTACTCTGCAATTTTTTATTGAATTTATAGACAGAATAATCTTGAAAAAATCTAATAAGGGCACTGATAAAGGCTATTACTATTATAATGATAGAACCTAACGTGTCACCTAGAAATAAGTTAATTAAAGAAAGGAACAATAAAATTATAATAAACTCATCTTTAAAAGATTCCAAAAGAAAATACAGTGGTCCTTTATGTTCATCTTTGATAACAACATTTTTGCCATTTTCATTTAGGCGCTTTTTTACCTCTTTTTCAGATAAACCATTTAAAGTAGACTTATATTTTTGTAGACTATTATAGGTATTTTCTTTTGATTCAGTTAAATAATTTTTAAATATTTCATTATCATTACGCTTTAAATCATTTTTACTATTTTTTATATCAAATATTCTAATCATCTTATCAACCTCTTTACTATTTCAATTATAGTATAGCATAAAAAGGTGATTGTAGTATTTCAGTTTATTATTAATTAAAAAAAGATGGTAATATTTGTACACATCTTTCTTATTAAAATGGCATTTTGAAATTACCATTCTTCATTTGTTTCATCATTTTTTTCATTTGTTCAAACTGAGTTAATAATTTGTTAACTTCTTGTACTGATGTAGCACTTCCCTTGGCAATTCTTGTTTTTCTACTAGCCTTAATAATATCGGGATTTTTTCTCTCAGCTGGTGTCATTGATAATATTATTGCCTCAATATGTGCCATTTGTTTGGGATCTATTTTTATGTTGTTTAATCCCATCTTTGATGCCCCTGGAATTAACTTGATTAATGATTCTAATGGTCCCATTCTTTTTATTTGTTTTAATGTACTTAAGAAATCTTCTAAGTCGAATTTTCCATTTTGCATCTTTTTAGCTGTTTTTAGGGCTTCTTTTTCATCTATTGCCTCTTGAGCTTTTTCAACTAATGAAACAACATCACCCATACCTAAAATTCTGCCAGCCATTCTTTCAGGATCAAAATAGTCAATACCATCTAGCTTTTCACTAGTACCAATAAATTTGATAGGAACGTTAGTTAAGTGTCTAACTGATAAAGCTACACCACCTCTGGTGTCACCATCTAATTTTGTAAGAATTACTCCTGTTAGTTTTAATTTAGAATTAAATCCCTCTATTACATTTATAGCATCTTGTCCCATCATGGCATCTATTACTAATATAGTTTCTTGTGGTTTAACTTTTTCTGTAATATTTTGAAGTTCAATCATTAAGTCTTCATCAATATGAAGTCTACCAGCCGTATCTATTAACACATAGTCATATCCATTTTCTTTAGCGTATGCTATTGCATTTTTACTTATCTCAACGGGATTTCTTTTACCTTCTTCATAAACTTCTATATTTAGTTGTTTACCGATTTGTTTTAATTGATCTATGGCAGCTGGTCTATATACATCACACGCTACTAAAAGTGGTTTTTTAGCATGCTTTTTTCTTAGAAGATTGGCTAATTTACCGATAGCGGTTGTTTTACCACTTCCTTGTAATCCTACAAGCATCAAAGTAGCAGGATTACCATTTAAATTTAGGGGACTACTTTCTCCACCAAGTAATTCAATAAGTTCATCATTTACTATTTTTACAAATAAATCTCCTGGATTAATACTTCTTTGTACTTCTTCTCCTAAAGCTTTTTCTTTAACATTATTAGTAAACTCTTTAACTACTTTATAATTTACATCGGCTTCTAATAGAGCAAGACGAACTTCCCTCATTACTTCGCTGATATTATCCTCAGTTATTTTTCCATATCCTTTAATTTTATGTATTGCATTTTGTAATCTATCACTTAAGTTTTCAAACATTTTTATCACCTGATAATTATTATACAGAAAAAAGACTAGTTTGACTAGTCTTTAGATTTTATTACTTATCTTCCGTAACAACCTTAATGTTTCCAAATCCCTCCATTAGGTTAGGACTAACATTTTGACCGGCTGGGATTATTATTTGTGGTTGTTGTTCTCCTAAAGTAATGTTAGGTTTTAAACTTGTTTCTGTATTTAAGAAACTTTGAGCCCCAGGGATACTTACTATTGTATCGTTTGTTGGAATATATGTAGACTCTGGATTTAGTGCGCCATCATCTACATTTGCATTGTAGTTTTGAACACTATTATATGGATGCATAACATCATTATTGTTTAGCTGTGAAGGTTGTGGATTTAAATCTTTGTTTTGTGGTACTTGTTCGTTTGTATTATTGGCTGGCATAGCTGGAATATCAATAAATTTTGATGGTTGCTCCTCGCTTTGTTTTACCGGATTTTGTTCAGGAATGTTAGTACTTACCTGTTCCATCATATTAGGAGCTTTATTATTTAAATCTGGAACTGCAGTTGGAATTCGTCCTGCTCCATCAGGAGTGTTTGATATAAATGTTGGACTATTTACTTGTTGTTTTGGTATTTCTACCTTTGTTTCTGGTTCTGGATTTTTAGGCTCTGCTTTTTTATTACCATTGCCATCCCATATTTTTACAACATCACAGTTACCACTCTTAGGTGCTGGATCAGGCATTTTTAGTCTGACTATTAATGGAATTTTAAAAGCCATTCCGAAAGCTAGACAGGTTCCAGCTTGAAGCGTCTTTTGTTTTTCAACAATTTCATCACTAATATTTGGAACCATCTTTTTGATATAATCAACATCCGCAGGGTGATTCATCTTGAAAATCAAGAAATTAGAGCATTGGGAAATAACGGTATCACTCATTTCAACAGGTCTTTGAGTAATTAATCCTAAAATAACACCATACTTACGTCCTTCTTTAGCTATACGATCAAATATATTATAACCAATTAGGAAAGTATCTGTATCATTTTGAATATATCTATGTGCCTCTTCAACAATTAAATGAAATGGAATGCTTGCCCTATTAGATAACCCTTTAGCAAAACTAAATATTAAACGGGAATATATTTTAACAATAACCTTAGCGAAAGTATCATCAACATCATCTAAGTTAATATTTACAAATTGGAATTTACGACCATTAGTTATTAGTAATGACGAAATGAATTGTTCTAGATTTATAAAACTTGGATAATCAAAATACTTTGCATTTTGACCGACTATTAGAGAATGCAATCTTACTTTTATTGTAACTGAGTCACCATATGTATTTTCATTTCTTAACCAACCTTCACTAATCAAAGTAAAGTTAAGCGCTTTCTCTAATGTATCTAAGGTATAGAAAACAGATCCTTCTGGCTCGTAATTATCGTATTCTTCTTTAATAAATTTATTAAGATATTCTGTCATCAAAACGCTTTCAGTAAAGTTACCAAATTGATCAATTAAGAAACACTCACGGAATTTTCTAGTATAACCAACTCCTTGGATTGTACTTTCGAGATTAAATTCAGGTGTTGAACATGAAGCGATGATAGAAAATATATCATTTCTCTTATTTGGTGCGGTTTGATTAGTATATAGTATAGCCATAATTGCCTTGGCTATTAAATGGTTTTTATAAGCATTAGCGTCTACTTCTTCTTGTGAAAATATGCGAGCTAATTTTAACATTCTTTCAATTATGGGAAGTTGTGAATGATTTGTTACATTTAAAAGAAGGGCTAAATCTTGTTCGTTAAGTAAATATATAGGTATACGAAGTTTTTCAGCATAGGGATCTATTTCATTGGTAGAAATAAAGCGATAATTATAGTTTGAGTTGATACTAGAAAGATTTTTAAAGGCATTATAGTATTCTGCTGATGAGTCAAACATAATTATATTTGATTTATATGGGAAGAGTCTTTCATCTTCAAACATATTTTGAAATATTCTAGATACACCACAAGACTTACCAGAACCACTATTACCAAAAATGGCAAAATGATTACTGAAGAAACCGTTTACATCCATAAATACAGGTCTATCATTATAAAATGGACTAGCTCCTAAAAGCATATTTCCATATTTATCTTCTCCTGTTATTAAAGGTATTTCTTCTTCTTTAATAACGCGACAAGTGGCATCAAGAGTTGGTTTACGTAGTGTTCCACCGATTAGTCTCCCGTCTCTTATTTCACCTAAAAATCTTATTTTTACTATATTATCTTCTAAATCATCTACTTCGCCTAAAATTTTTTTTTCACTATCCTCGAAGATTACATGTAGATTCATTAAATTAAAAGTTATATCAGCATCATCTCTTAGTTTAACGTTTGCTGACTTATCACTTA
Source organism: Clostridium sp. CAG:417 (assembly GCA_000432835.1). Lineage (GTDB taxonomy): Bacteria > Bacillota_I > Bacilli_A > RF39 > UBA660 > CAG-417. The sequence continues at coordinate 86,223 of FR890375.1, forward strand.
TGTATACTATTTTGTCAAACATGTATACTCCCCTCTTTCTTATTCTTTATGTAAACATTATACTATTTGTACCCCGTTTTAGCAAGATTAGTTTTCCTAAAAAAAATACTAGTGTCTAGCATTTTATTAAATAATATTTTTAATAATTTCTGCTACTGCATGATCACTAGTACTTTCTAAAGCTTTGTATATTTTTTCCTTTTTAGTGTGTAAATTGAGCTTATTTTCATAGTCTTTTAATTTATCTCTTATCACATTTATTTGTTTTGAGATGGCATTTCTGCTTATATCATAGTTTTCTGATATTTCACTTAAGGAAAGGTTATTATAATAATATTCTTCAAAGTATTGTTGTTGTTTAATTGTTAGGAGTGGTTTATATATATCATATAGTTCATTATAATAAATAAATTCTTCCATATTATACTCCTAAAAAAGTGATTACTGATAGTGTTATAAGAATTACACCTACCAAAATATAAACTAATGTTAAAAATTTACGATGGTATACTTTATAATTATTATATCCCATTATTAGAATGGTTAGGCCTAATGATAATTGAAGAAAGCCTGTAATACTTTTATTTAGTATATATACTATTGTTAATACCACTGTTATTAATGAAAATATTGCTTGTAAATACAAAAAGATATGATTGTTATTTTTTTTATTGGTCTTGTCCTTTTTCATATTTTACTCCTTTTATAAATCTTTAAATAATCCATAAATATATTTTTCAATATCGAATGATTGAAGATCATTTTCTCCTTCACCTAATCCAATATATTTAACAGGTATATTTACTTCATCTTTTATAGCTAAAACAATACCACCCTTAGCTGTACCATCTAATTTTGTTAATACAATTCCGGTAATATTTGTTATTTCTTTAAAACTTTTAGCTTGACTAATACCATTTTGACCTGTTGTGGCATCAATTACTAGTAATGTTTCATGCGGTGCTTCTGGAATAAGTTGACCAATTACTCTATTTATTTTTTCTAATTCTTTCATTAGATTAACTTTATTTTGTAGTCTTCCTGCAGTATCAATTAAGACAACATCATAGTTTTCTTCCTTAGCTTTTACTAATCCATCATATACAACACTGGCAGGATCTGAGCCCTGACTTTTTCCATAAAAACTAGTATTAGTTTTCTTACTCCAATCTTCCAACTGAAGAACTGCCCCTGCTCTAAAAGTATCAGCCGCAATTAGAAGTACTTTTTTTCCTTCATTTTTAAATTTTTGAGCTAATTTCCCTATTGTAGTTGTTTTTCCTACTCCATTAACACCCACAAATAAAACTACGGTTGGACCATTTTCTTGAAAATTTATTTTGTTTACTAAAACATCTTCATTAACATAGATTATAAATAGTTCATCAATAATTATTTCTTTTAAATCCTCTGTACTTTCTATTTTTTCATGTTTTACTCTATCTCTTAATTTTTCAATGAAATTGGTAACTGTATTTACTCCAATATCTGCCATAATTAAAATTTCTTCTAATTCGTCAAAATATTCATCAGTAGCCTTTTTATATTTATTAGTAAGAGATGCTAATCTACTTACAAAACCTTCTCGTGATTTTGTTAATCCTTTTTCATAGACTTCTACTGACTTCTTTTTATTTTCTACCTTTTCAGGTATATCGCTAACATTTTCTTCAATATTTTCTGTTTTAAAAATGTTTTTTATTTTATTAAATAATCCCATCTTATGTCTCCTTTAATTTTGTTTATTTTATTGTAACACAAAGTAGTTAAATATTAAAATATTTTTAATTATTACTTCAATTAGCAAAGGAGATAATATATGCTAGAATAAATATTATTGGAGGTAAATATAATGAAAATAATAACACTATGTGGAAGTATGCGATTTAAAAATGAAATGATAGACATAGCTTGTGAATTAGAATTAAATGGGGATGTTGCTATTCAATGTGTATATTTTCTACAAAATAAGAAATTATCTGATTTTGAGTTAGAAAAGTTAAGTAAACTCCATTATAAAAAGATTGAAATAAGTGATGCCATTTATGTTGTAAATGTAAATGGGTATATTGGAGAATCTACAAAGAAAGAAATAGAATATGCTCGTTCATTAAATAAAGAAATATTATCTCTTGAGCCATTATGTTAGTTATGGCTTAAAAATTTACTTTGCGAACTCAAGAATTATTATTGTGATAGACAAAATATTAATTATATAGTATAATGTATGCGGTTAGTTCTTTTACATATTAAATTGAACGTAGAAAGGAGAATATAAAATTTTATGATAAAAAACAAACCTAGTGGAACAAAGATTGTTGTTTTAGGAGGTTTAGGTGAAGTCGGCAAAAATATGTATTGTGTAATGCATGGTGACGATATCGTTATTATTGATGCCGGGGTAAGTTTTCCAGAAAGTGAATTGATGGGTGTTGATTATGTACTTCCTGATTTTACTTTTTTAAAGGAAAATGAAGAGAAAATTAGAGCGTTATTAATTACACATGGACATGAAGATCATATTGGTAGTATACCTTTTTTATTACAGAGTATTAATATACCTGCTATTTATGCTCCTCGTCATGCAAAAGAGTTAATAGCAGTTAAACTAGGGGATCGTAATATTAGATATGATAATTTATATGCTTATACCGATGATACTAAATTAAAGTTCGGAGAAATTGAAGTAGAATTTATCTTAATTACTCACTCAGTACCTGATTCACATGGTATTTGTATTACTACTCCTGATGGTAGAATTGTAACAACGGGTGATTTTAAATTTGATCTTACTCCAATTGGGCCAATGGCTGATTTATATAAAATGGCTACTCTTGGGCATGAAGGAGTTGATTTACTAATTAGTGATTCTACTAATGCTTTAAATGAAGGATTTTCAACAAGTGAATCTAAAGTTGACAGTGCTTTGAACGAAATGTTTGATCTTTATCCACAACAAAGAATAATTATTGCCACTTTTGCTTCCAATATCTATCGTGTAAAACACATTTTTGAAACTTGTTATAAACACAATAGAAAAATATGTGTGTTTGGTAGAAGTATGGAAAATAATATTAAAATTTCAATCGAAGGTGGTTATATAGATCACAAAGAACTATTAATTTCACCAGATGAACTTAGCCATTATAAGCCTGGAGATGTTACTATTTTGTGTACTGGTTCTCAAGGAGAGCCTTTGGCAGCACTTTCTCGTATGTCTAATGGTAATCACAAGTATGTAAAATTAAGACCAGATGATATAGTTATCTTTTCATCAAGTACTATTCCTGGTAATGCTTTAAGTATTTCAAAGATCATTAATAAGTTATGTTTAAACGGTGTATCTGTTTATACAAATAAATCTCTTAGTGGTCTTCATACTTCAGGACATGCTAATGAAGAGGAGTTAAAATTAATGATTAGGTTAATTAAGCCTAAGTATTTAATGCCTTTCCATGGTGATTATCGTATGTTAAAACATCATGCTAATTTGGGAATTGAATGTGGTATTCCTAAGGAAAACACTTTTGTACTAAAAAATGGAGATTCCCTTGATTTAGTTAATCATGTTATTACTAAAGGTAAGAGCATGCCTGGTGCTGATATATATGTAGATGGTAACAGAATTGGTGAAATTGGTGGAGCAGTTATACGTGATAGAAAAATAATGGCTAATGACGGAATATTAGTAGTAATAGTTAATGTAGACATGAAAAAACATGAATTACTAATCAGACCAAATATTACTACTCGTGGATTTATACAAATAAATGAAAATGAGGAACTATTGAAAAAAATAGAAATGTATGCTGATAAAATAGTAAAAGAACAACTAAAAAATACTCATTCAACATTTGCAAGTATTAAATCTTGTCTTACTGCAGAGTTAATTCCTTATATAAATGAGTTAACTGGTAGAAAGCCTATTATTTTACCAATAATTTTAGATATTAAAAAAGAAACTAAAGTCGAAACAGAGACTGTTTAGTTTCTTTTTTTATGTCCATTAAGCTTTTATATTTGACTGATGTCTTATTTTTTTCTATTTCCCTTATTCTATTTTTTAATAACTCTAATTCTCCTACTTTATATAAATATGTAAATTCAAATAAGAGAGAAGTATTTTCATTCATTACTATTTTTTGTTTCAAATAGTAATCAAATAGGTGACCTATTTCATGTATAGCTATACTTGTAGTATAATGATTTTTTGGTCTAGGAATTCTAATATTAACTTCTTTCGAATCATTTTTATAGATGCCACATAAGTCAATTCCAAATTCATCTATTAAATCATCACTTATTATTTTTGTATGTTCAGGAATAAATTTATAGAAGTCATTATCACCTAGATCTAATTCTTGTAATATAGTAATTAATTTAGTAATCATTTTATAAAAAGAGAAACTACTTAGCCTCTTCTTGAGCTCGTGTTTCTCTTACAACTGTTATTTTTATAGTACCTGGATACTTTAATGTTGTTTCAACTTTCTCTTTTATTTCTCTAGCTATCGTATGAGCCTTTAGGTCATCAACTTCTTCAGGTTTTACTATTACTCTTAATTCTCTACCTGCTTGAACAGCAAAGGATTTTTCTACACCCTCTATTTCGTTACCTACAGCTTCTAATTGTGATAGTCTTTGAATATAATTTTCAAGTGAATCGTTTCTTGCTCCTGGACGTGAGGCGCTTAAACTGTCGGCAATTGCAACTATACTTGAAATGATACTTGTTGCTTCTGTATCACCATGATGTGATTCAATAGCGTTTATTACCACTTCATTCTCGTGATATTTTTTAGCTATTTGTGAACCTAATTCTACGTGGCTTCCCTCTAAATCATGATCTATGGCTTTTCCAATATCATGTAGTAGGCCTGCTCTTTTAGCTAAGTTAACATCTTCATCAAATTCTCCAGCTAAGACACCTGCAAGTTCTGCCACTTCAATGGAATGAGTTAAAGCATTTTGACCATAACTTGTACGGAAATGAAGTTTACCAACTAATTCAACTAATTCGGTATCCATCTTTGTTATACCTAATTCGAATAAGGCATCATTACCATATTCCATCATTTTTTGTTTTAAGTCCTTGCTAGTTTTGTCATAAATTTCTTCGATACGTGTAGGATGAATTCTACCATCCTTTATAAGTGTTTCTAGTGTTAATCTAGCAATTTCACGGCGTAGAGGATCAAAACTTGATATGACTACAGCCTCTGGAGTATCATCAATTATTAAATCAACACCAGTAATAGCTTCTATTGTCCTAATATTTCTTCCCTCTCTACCAATAATTCTACCTTTCATATCATCATTAGGTAAATTGACAACCGTGATTGTTTGTTCATTAGCAATATCAGCTGCATATCTTTGCATCGCTGTTACTATTAGATTTTTGGCATTTTTATCAGCCAACATCTTAGCTTCTTGTTCTTGCTCTTTTATATATGTCGCTACTTCCTTTGACATATTTTGTTTTACTTCATCCATAAGTAATTCTTTAGCTTCTTCTTTGCTGAAATTTGCAATTTCTTGTAATAGTTTCAATTGTTCATTTTTTAGTTCTTCTACTTTACTTTTTTCATCTTGAATTTCATCAAATTTATTATTTAATCGTTCTTCCTTTTCGTCTAACAAAGTCTCTCTTTTCTGATATAGTTCATCTCTTTTATCCATGTTCTTTTCACGTTGTAAAAGTCTATCTTCAGTTTCCTTTAAATCAACTTTTTTTTCTTTTAGTTCTTTATCAAATTCAAGTTTTAGACGATGAGTTTCTTCTTTTTGTTCAAGAATTCCTTCTCTTTTTATTTTCTCTGCTTCTTTGCGAGCTTTTTCTAGCATTTCTTTTATTTTGTTCGTTGTTTTTGTTCTCCTAATATAACTTAGAAGTATAATTAGGAAAATGCCCAAAATTAATCCAATTAAAATTAGTAAAGCGGAAAAAACAATTTGTTTATTCATCTTTTCCTCCACTCTAGAATATATTTAAAATATTAGCAATATTTAAACCATAATCTAATTCTATTGTAGATGTCATTTTTAATTGTGTCAAGTTTAATGTTTTTCATTATCTTGGAAAAAATTTTTTATTACTTCATAGTCGGAATAGTAAACCTTTTTATCTTTTATAGCCATATACTCATCGCGACCTTTACCAAGTATCGCTACTACATCACCGGCTTTTGCCATAGTAAGAGATTTTTTGATTGCATTTTCTCTATTTTCTTCTTTCTCATAGTTATTTTTTTCTATTAATTTGGTTAAGTCAGAAATAATATCAGAGACGTTTTCATTTCTTGGATCATCCATGGTAAATATTACATGATCGGATAATTGCGATGTTATCTTGCCCATAGCGGATCTTTTTTGCTTTTCTCTGCCTCCGGCACTTCCAATTACTGTAATAATTTTATTATGTTTTAACTTCTTTAAAGTAGATAAAATGTTCTTTACACCATTTTCTGTATGGGCATAGTCTAAAATAATTGTAAAGTTTTGTCCAAAGTCTAGCTGTTCAAATCTACCATTTATTGTATTAATACTTTTGATTCTTTTGATGATAGTTCTAGGAGGTAGTCCCAATAAAAGGGCACAAGCAAAAGCAGCTGTTATATTATAGGCATTGTACTCACCAACTAGATTTGTTGTTATATGATAGGATGTATTTTTGTGTAAAATGTCGAAGTGTGTCGACATATCTTTACATTTAATATGACAAATTGCGAAATCACAGTTAGAGCTTTTTCCATAAGTGTAAATTTTACCTCGACTTACTTTACGTATTTCTTCTGCATGTTTATCGTCATAATTTAAAATACATATGCCATTCTTCTTTACTTTCTTAAATAGTTTGGCCTTAGCATTGACATAATTGTCTATATTCTTATGAATATTTAAATGATCTTCTGTGATATTTGTTAGTATGGCAACATCATAATTAAATTTGTCAACTCGACGATGCAGGAGTGCTTCACTTGACACCTCCATCGAAACAGTTTTACATCCTGCTTGACTAAGTATTGATAAAAAGTTGTATAATTCTTCCATTTCTGGAGTAGTATTATTTAATTTAAAAAACATTTGTTGATATTCTAAGCCATTTGTACCTATATTACAGCAGTTTAATTCATCTTTTAGTATATTATATATTATAGTTGAGGTAGTAGTCTTTCCATCTGTTCCTGTTATACCTATAAACCTGAATTTTTTTTCTATATGGTTATAAAATTTGAGGCATATTTCTTCTAAGGCTTTATTTGTATCTTTCACGATGATTACGGGAACATCAACATCTACTTTTTTTTCACTTATAATAGCGGAAGCTCCATTAGCTACAGCTTCACTTATGAAGGCATGATGGTCACAGTTGTAACCATGAACCGCTATAAAGAGATCTCCTTTCTTTATTTTTTTAGAATTTGTTTTTATTCCATATATCGGAATATTATATTTACATTTTATTAACTCATTTAATCTTTTCATACTATAGATTATGTTCTTTAAAGAAAAAGGTCAACTTATCATTTAAGTTGACCATAGTTTATTTATTCTTTTCTGTACTAGTATTTTGAGATATTCCATAGAATTCTCTTACTTTTTCCTCTATTTCTTGTGTAAGTTCAGGTGTTTCTTTTAATAAGAGTTTAACATTTTCTTTTCCTTGACCTAATTTTTCACCTTCATAACTATACCAAGCGCCAGTTTTTTCTATGATTCCGGCTTCTACACCTAAATCGATTATTTCACCTTCTCTACTTACACCTTCACCATACATTATATCAACAACAGCTGTTTTAAATGGAGGGGCTACTTTATTTTTAACTACTTTAATGGTAGTTTTATTACCAACGACTCCATCTCCCATCTTTAATTGTTCATTTCTTCTTACATCTAATCTAATTGTTGAATAAAACTTTAGGGCTCTTCCTCCAGTTGTTGTTTCTGGATTGCCAAACATAACACCTACTTTTTCACGTAATTGATTAATAAATATAGCAATAGTATTTGTTTTACTAATAGTTCCAGATAGTTTTCTTAGAGCTTGAGACATTAATCTAGCTTGTAAGCCAACATGGGAGTCACCCATTTCACCGTCAATTTCTGCTTGTGGCACCAATGCTGCAACTGAGTCTATTACTATGATGCTTATGGCCTCACTTTTTACTAGGGCATCACATATTTCTAGAGCCTGTTCACCTGTATCTGGTTGTGATAAAAGTAGCTCATTAATGTTTACTCCTAACTTTTCTGCATATACAGGATCAAGAGCATGTTCTGCATCTATAAAAGCAGCTCTTCCCCCTGTTTTTTGTACTGATGCAATTGCTTGAAGAGCAAAAGTTGTTTTACCACTTGACTCTGGTCCATAAATTTCAATAATTCTTCCTCTTGGATATCCACCTACACCTAGGGCAATATCTAAAGATAGACATCCACTAGATACTACATCAACTTTCATATGTTGATTTTCCCCAAGTTTCATTATAGATCCTTTTCCAAATTGCTTTTCAATATCACTTAAAATTTGATCTAAATCTTTATCCTTTTTTGTTGTGTCTGCTTTTTTCATAAAAACCTCCTAGTTTTTCGTTACATTTTAATTTTACATGAGAACAAAAAAAATTGCAAGATATTTTTCGAACAAATTTTCGTAATTTTGCAATTTGAGGCTGAATCATTACATTTCATATAGTTTATTATCATTTTGATAGGATATTTATGTTAAAAATTACAAAAAGAACTATTATTCATTTGCGAATAATAGTTCTTTATTTAATAAGTAATACTGTATACCACTTACCACTGATAAGACTGTTGCAATTAATAATAAGAAATCAGAAACATTAATTGGTATTAATTCAAATGGTAAATTATAGAAAAATGCAAGAGTTGTTCCTATCATTAATGTAGCAGTTTTTAATTTTCCACTTTTAATTGCGGCAACGACTTTTCCCTTACTAGCAGCTTGCATTTTAATAGCATCAACAAATGTATCTCTAAGTACAGTTACTACTGGTACTATAATTGGTAGCATTCCTTTATATGCTAAAATAATCAATACTGAATTAACAAGAATTTTATCAGCAATAGCATCTAACATTTTTCCTAAGTCTGTTACCTGATTATTTTTTCTAGCAAGGTAACCATCAACAAAGTCAGTAATACTTGCTAGGACAAAAATTATACCAGCAACTATATATTGTAGACTAATAATAATTGTACCTACTTTAAATTGCGGCCATTGAAATCCAATAGAATAAAATGGGAAAATCAAAATTATTATAACAATAAATGTTGCTATTATACGTGATACAGTTAGTTTTGTGGGTAAATTCATATTAGGCCTCCTACTTCATTTACTTTAATAATATTTTTTAATTCACTAGTTCTTGGTGAAGTTTTGGAAACATGATGTACAACAAGTATTGTTATAATAGTTATAAGTATTAAAATACCTCCCACTATTCCAACAATTGGCCATATGTTTATCTTTCTTTTATGCTCTATTGTATAAGGAGACTTAATTTTATTTTCCTGTTCTTTTGACTCTTCTTTTTCTCTAGCAATTCTAATATCGTCTAAAGATATTTTAGAAGTATGTTCAAATAAAAATTCATTGAACTCATCAATAACCTTGTCTGGATTAAGCCCTAAATACTTAGCATACATTTTTATTTGTTGTTTGAGCTTATATACATCTTTAAATGCTCTAGTATTACCACTTTCTATATTTTCAAGTTGTGTTACGGAAATATTCATATCATCTGCTGCTTCTTCTAAGTTAACACCATTTTCTATTCTGGTTCTTCTTAAATAACTGCCTAATTCTTTCACTTTTAACACCTCTTTATTAACAAATAATATTTATAAGCCATGTTCCGTCCTCTTAATAAGAGTGACAAACATCTATCTACCGATTACTCGGTCCCTAACTTAGTTCTTATTACCTCGTTAAAGCTCCCCTACCATAATTTGGGTTTCTCACTCGTGGAGTTTACCTCGTTTCATTTCCGGCTTTCGCCTTATTCGTCACTGCGGCACTTTATAAAAAGAAGTCATATTCTAGGAACTTAGACTTCTTCTTAGTCGTTAGAATCATCTACCTTAGGTTATTTTTTCCCTAAGCACGAACACTACAGACGTCACAGCCTGTGTGAGCATGGACTTTCCTCAGCTCTCCAGGCACATAATAATATGTGGGAGAACCGCGTTTGTCAAATATTATTCATTACTATTATCATCCTGGTTATAATTATCTTTGTTGTAACTAGTTCTATCAGCCTTACTTACTCCATATACTAATTTTTCCAACCTAGCTAGTCTTCTCATGATATCAACGTTAGTAACTTCAGGAGAATCATTATTCTTAACTATCTCAGCATTAATTCTGGCATTACGAAGTTCCTGTTTTAAATTCATGTTTTCAGCTAAAAGATCATTTTTTTCTTGTTCCAAGTTATTAATAATCTTATAGAATTGTTCATAATCAGTAATTATGATATCTAGAAATTGATCAACTTCTTTAAGACGATACCCTCTAGTATCTATTTTAAAGTCCTTTTCTAAAATATCTTGTGGTGTAAGTGTTATCTTATTTTGATACATCCTCTATCACCAATCCCTTACGCTATTATTATTACAAATATTGCTAATTTTGTCAATTAGTTGGGGATGTTTTGAATACTATTTATTTTTTAAAAATATACTTTTTTCTTTTAGCTTTATATAATTTATGTCATCTATCATCTTATTCATAGTAAAAATAACTTCTAAATATTGCATATTTATATCACCAAGAGCATTGTATAATATTTTTTATTCTTTGTAATAAATTCGACAAAACTAGATTATTTTTTCAAAAAAAATTATATAAAAAACGATGGAAAAATATATATCAATATAGTATAATATATCGTAGGTGATGAGATGAATTATCCTAATGGTATAAAGAAGAATTTTAAAAGTTCTAATTTTATTAACTACGCTAATCGTGGAATGAAGCTTGAAGATGATTTAAATATTACTAATAATTATTATAGAGATATGGATGTTGCTTATATATACAAGAAACCCACGCCTATAAAAATTACTAAAGTAAATTATCCATCGCGAGATAAAGCTATGATTAAAGAAGCTTTCTTCGATACGCCTTCTACTACCGATTATAATGGTATTTATAAGGGTAAGTATGTAGACTTTGAAGCAAAAGAGACAAATTCATTAACTTCTTTTCCGTTGAATAATATTCATAAGCATCAGATAATACATCTAAACAATATAGCTCGTCATGGGGGAATAGCCTTCATTATAGTTAGATTTACGATGTTAAATGAAACATACTTATTATTTCAAAGTGATGTTCAACATTTTTTAGATACACAAAAGAGAAAATCAATTCCTCTAAGTTATTTTAAAGAATGTGGATATTTGTTGAAAGATAAATTTAATCCAAGAGTTGATTATTTAGAAATATTAGATAAGGTTGGAGGAATTATAAATGGCAAAAAGAATTAAAAGGAAAAATGATGTTGAAAAAACAAGAAAATTTGAAACAAAGGATTTGAAAGGAAAAAGAACAACTAGTAAGGAAAGTAATAATACTAGTAGTAAAACAATGAAAATAATATTACTAGTAATTCTTGTCTTAACATTAATACTTTGTTTTATTAAACTTGGTGCTATATGTACAGTGGTTTTAGCTTTTGGTATACTTATTATTTTAGGAATCTATGCGTTACTTAAAAGTTCTAGTCTGTCGCGGAAGAAAAAGAAAGTTATAAATATTATTCTTATTATAATATTAACCCTTGGAATTATTTGTTTAGTAGCTTTTTCAGCTTTCTTGATTTATATAACAGTATCTGCACCTAAGTTTAATCCTGATAACTTGGATACTCAGGAATTATCTATTATGTATGATAGTAATGGTCAAGTAATTGCTAAATTGGGAGCAGAAAAACGTGAAAAAGTAAAATATGATGAACTACCTCAAGTCTTGATAGACGCAATTGTTTCTACAGAAGATTCAAGATTTTATCAACATAACGGATTTGATGCACCTCGTTTCTTCAAAGCAACATTAAAACAATTGCTTGGTGATAATAGTGCTGGTGGAGCTTCTACTCTTTCAATGCAAGTTGTTAAAAACAGTTTCACAGATGCTTCACAAGACTCTGGTATAAAAGGTATTATACGTAAGTTTACTGATATTTATCTTGCTGTATTCAAGTTAGAAAAAAATTATACAAAAGAAGAAATAATAGAGTTTTATGTTAATAACCACTACTTAGGTGGAAATATATATGGTGTTGAGGAAGCTAGTCAGGCTTACTTTAATAAAAGTGTTGGAGAACTTAATTTAAGTGAGGCAACTATAATAGCTGGTATGTTTAAAAATCCTGGTGGTTATAGTCCAACCCTTCATCCAGATAATGCTGCAGCTAGAAGAAAAACAGTGTTATACTTGATGAGAAGACATGGTTATATAACAGAGGAAGAACAAAAACTTGCTAATAGTATTCCAGTAGCGTCATTAACAAAAGATGCCAGTGGTAATTCAACATCAAACGGAGTTAGTCCTTATCAAAGTTATATTGATACAGTTGTAAAAGAATTAGATAAAAAATATAATGTTAATCCTTACAAGACATCTTTACTAATTTATACTAATATGGATAGAAGTAAACAGGAAGGTATTAATAGAGTATTTAATGAAGAAAGTTATAAATGGGTGGATGATCAGATACAATCAGGTGTTTCTGTATTGGATTCACAAACTGGTAAATTATTAGCTGTTGGAGCTGGTAGAAATAGATCTGTTGGTGATTATAACTTTGCTACTGATATAAAAAGACAACCCGGTTCTACAGCAAAACCTTTATTTGATTATGGTCCCGGAATTGAATATAATAATTGGTCTACTTATCAACAATTTGTTGATGAACCTTATACATATACTGGTGGTAGAAAAATATCAAACTGGGATAATGGATATATGGGTCAAATGACCTTACGTAAAGCGCTTTCATTATCACGTAACATTCCGGCTCTTAAGGCTTTCCAACAAGTTGATAAATCTAAAATTATTCAATTTGTTACAAATTTAGGTATTCAACCAGAAGTTGAAAATGGAACTATTCACGAAGCACATTCTATCGGAGCGTTTACCGGTGTTAATCCAGTACAAATGAGTGCTGCATACGCTGCCTTCTCAAATGGTGGATATTATAATGAACCATATTCCGTAAGTAAAATTACTTATCGTGAAACTGGCAATACTATTGAACATAAATCTGAAAAGAAAAAAGCTATGAGTGATTCTACTGCATATATGATAGCTAGTGTACTACAAGATGTTAAATTAAATGGTGGTGGAACAATAACTAATTATGCTGTTAAAACTGGTACTACTAACTTTGATGATGCATATGTAAAAAGTAAAGGTCTTCCAGGAGATGCTATTCGTGATTCTTGGGCTGTTGGGTTCTCTACTAAAACAGTTGTAGCTATGTGGTATGGATATAATGAATCTACAAAAGAACATTGTATGAGAAACTTACCTTCTTCTATTGCAAAGGATAAATTATATAGAACTTTAGTTAAGGAAGTTGTTGAATCTAACAGAGAAGAATTTAAAATGCCTGATAGTGTGGTAAAATTACCTATCATTAGTGGTAGTAATCCTGCTAAAGTAGCACCTACGGGATATAGTGGTTCTGTTGTTTATGAACTATTTAAGAAAGATCATCAACCAAATGGTACTTCTAGCGGAGAAAAAGAAAATAAACTTGCTACTCCATCTAATTTAAAGGTTACCTATAGTGATGGTACAGTTACTATATCATGGGGAGCTGTTCAAAATCCTTATACTGAATACGGTACATTTGGTTATAATGTTTACTTTGGAAATACTTTATTAGGATTTACAGAATCAACTTCATTTACTAAACAGTTAGCAAATCCATATGGTACTTATAAAGTAGTGGCAACCTATCAAAGTTATAGTGGAATTAATAGTGATGCGGCTTCTTATACATTAAAAGAAGCTAGTAATACCAAACCTACTACACCGGAAAAAACAGAACTTAAATATACTATTAAATATTATTGTGGCACTTCTTTAATTGAAGAAGTAGTTAAAACTGTTCAAACATCATCTAATGGTTATTACTTAAAGGATTCAGATATTGCTGATAGTACAAAAATACCTGATACATGTTCACAAACAGATCGAACTTTTAGTAGCAATATTCCTGGTTCTATAACAAATGGTTCAACTATAACGGTTACTTATAAAGAAAAAGCTACACAATAAAGGAATGATTAAACTGAATCATTCCTTTTTTTTGTACATATATTAGCTAAACCACAACTAGTACAATCTGGTTTAACGGCTTTGCAATGGTATCTACCAAATAAAACGAATTGTTTATGTGTTTTAGACCAATTTTCACGCTTAAATTTCTGCTTTAATTTACTTTCTATTGTTATTACATTATCAGTTTCTTTTACCAATCCTAGACGTTTTGAGACCCTTTCAACGTGTGTATCAACGGCAAAGGCTGGATAATTATAATATTCACTTAAAAATACATTAACCGTCTTTCGTCCAACTCCTGGCATTGATTCCAATTTAGATCTTTCTTTTGGAACCTTAGAATTATATTTATCTACTAAAGTTTCAGATATGTCATGTACGTACTGAGCTTTTTTATGATAAGAACCTAATGGTCTTAATATTATTTCTAAATCGGCAATAGGAGCTTGTTTTATAAGATCTAAGCTATTATATTTTTCAAATAATGCTTTAGTTACCTGATTAACCCTTTTATCAGTTGTTTGAGCACTCAAAACTATAGCAATTAATAGTTCATAATCTGTAGTAAAATTTAATTCACACCAAGGATTGGGGATTAGACTATCAAGATAATTTTCTACAAAAGATACCCTATTCTTCATATGAATCATCATCCTCAAACCAATTATAATCAAATATTTCTTCTACTGGTTCTTCTTTTTCTTTTTTACGATGAAGATTTCTATTTTTATCAACATCTTCCTTATTCTTTATACCTTTTTTCTCCCATTCATATAAAATCTTATCAATATAGCGTAAATTATTAACTCCGTTAAATGTGGCCTCTTTGACGGCTTCTCTGACGAGCTCTTCACTACTGCCATTTTCTAACCAGGACTTAATAATCTCATTTTCCATAGGACTAAGAGTTCTACCAAATTCTTTCTCTATAAAAGTAAAGACACTACTATTTAATTCATCTAAATTATCATTAACATTTGAAACCATCTTTAATGATATTTTACGGTAAAAATCATCTAAGTCTATTATATCTTCAAGAATATTTTTGTCATTTTTTACAACATCAATCTTGAGCATTTTCTTATCAGTTAATGTTGAAATATATTTCATAACATCTTTTAATGGTATATTTAAATCATTACTTATTTTGCCTGGATCAAATAATTCCTTGTCACCTTTATTATATAAATACATTAGAAAAATAAATTCATCTAAGTCAAGTTTTAAATCTTTATAGTTTTTTAATAAATATAGTGGAATAACCATATGACCACTTTTGTATAATTCAATTAGCTTTTTATCCATATGTTCCTCCATTCGTTAATATATTATAACGTTTTTTATAAAATTTCACTAGTAAAATTTACAACACAATAATTTAGTAATGCTTTACGATTATTTTTTAACCTTTTATATAGTACTTCTTTTTCTAATTCATTAAATATGGTCTTAATAAATGGTCCTTTTTCTATAGATAGACAATTTAATATTTCTGGAATACTTATAGCTAGATCTTTTCTAGAATGAATTACTAGATTGTTATAAGATCTTGTAATGTCTTTCTTGGGAATGTTTTTGATTGCACCAGCTATACTATTTACATAAAGACCATATTTATATAGATTGTATGGATCCAAATTATTTAATGGTAATACTTCTTTTACTGATTTTATTAATTCTTTTTCATTATTGGTAAAACGATATGTATTTTCTTCTGGATCAATTATGGCCCAAATACCAATTAAAGACTCTGTATTAGTAACATTTTTCAAATTATTTAGTTCTAACTCTTTATCTAGGCCTAATTCTATTAATAGGTCTATCCCTCTTTTAGCATTAGGACTAGTAAATATTTTATCTAGTTCTTCTCTTTTTCTTTCATATGATATTTTTTTTAGAAGATGTTTATTTTTATTGATGCCATCTATAATTTCATCACTTAGAGAAAAGTCTAATTTAGTGGCAAAACGGATGGCCCTTAGAATACGCAAAACATCTTGACTGAATTTATAATTAGCGTCTCCTACGGGTTTTATCAGATGATTAGCTAAATCTTGTCTTGCATTTAGATAATCTATTATTTTTTTATTTTTATCCATGCAGATAGTATTTATTGTAAAGTCTCTACGCATTATATCTTCTTTTAAATCATCAATATATTCTATTTCTACAGGTCTTCTATAATCATTATATGATATTTCTCTTCTAAAAGTAGTTATTTCAAATCTATTATTTTTAATATAAATAGTAACAGAGCCATAATCTTCGGCAGGAAGTATCGCTCCTTCAAATATTTTTATTAGTTCTTTAGGTTTAGCATTTGTACATATATCAACATCATTTGAATCTAATCCCATTAAATGATCTCTCACGTATCCACCAACTATATAGGCCTCATAACCGTGTTCTTCTATTTTTTTTATAACTTTAAGTGCTGTTGTTAGCAATTTTTTCACCTACCTAAAACAGATAAAATTTGTGGAATAAATATCATAAGTCCAATAATTGCTGCGGCAATGGCTAGTATTAAAACTGCCCCTGCTGCTGAGTCTTTAGAATGACCGGCAGCAATATATTTTTCTTCGGCATTCATTCTTATCATATTATTTAGCACTTCAATAGCAGTATTAAAACATTCAGCCGCTAAAACTAGACTAAATAAAATGATACATATTATCCACTCAAATTTACTAATGTTAAATACCAAACCAAAAGCAATGACTAAAATCATTATACAAATATGAACGCGCATATTTCTTTCGCCTTTGATATTGTAAATAATTCCATCATATGCATATTTAAAACCTTTAAGAAAAGATATTATAGCTTTTTTTAATGATTTCATCACAATCACTTCCACTTTCATTATACTATAAAATATCAAAATGAAAAAGCCAAGATTAATCAAGATTGGCTTTCTTTACTTTGTTGGACATTTTTTCAAAAGAAAAAGGACTATTGTCCTTACTTCTATTATTTATTAACAGCTTCTTTTAATGCAGAACCTGCTTTGAAAGTTGGAGCTTTACGAGCTGGAATGCTTACTTTAGCTCCAGTTCTAGGATTATGTCCTTCACGTGCAGCTCTTTCAGATACAGCGAAAGTTCCGAAACCAACAACTGGTACTTTATCTCCCTTTGATAATGCTTCTACTATTGTTGCAAATGTTGCATCAATAGCACGAGTTGTATCAGCTTTTGTTAAACCTGTTTTTTCAGCAACAGCCTCTACTAATTCAACTTTTTTCATAGTATTTAATTCCTCCTATAATTTCTATTAAGCACATACTATGCTTACATAATTAACTTATCACAACTTATATGAAAATACAACAAAATTGCGTTATTTTTACACGTTTTTACTTAGAATTACTAATATTTTTATTAATTGTTTCTAAAATATTAATAATATGACCTATTGCGTATATAAACATACATAATAGAAAGCTTGCAAACCAGAAGAAAATAGTTAAAGAAATATTATACTCAGTAGTCGTACAAGTAGCACTATATAGTCCACTTGAGACACATGATGGGAATATATTTCCTAAAATAATTCCCATGAAGAAACAAATAATCATAGTCAAAATTGATACTTTTTGATAAAAATTATATTTATATTTTTTTGCCTGTTTTAATGCTTTATCAATTTTAGGAATATCTTTTTTTTCTTCATCAATTTGTTCAAATAAATTTTTAGACATTTTTATCATCCTTCTTTGTCTTTTTTTTCTTCTTTGGTTTATTACTAGTAGTTTCTTTATTATTTTCTGCTTGTTCTTTTTCTTCTTGTTTTACTTCAGCTAAATTTCTTTTTTCACAGTGATCCTTATACAAATAGATATATCTACTAAATAATATAATATAGATAGTATCAAATAATGTTAGAACAACTCCATCAAAGTTAGTCGCACTGATTAAATTTACTATTAATAATACAAGGCTAATTACACTAATAATGTAAAAATACCAGTCATTTTTTATTTCATCGAATGGAAATTTATCTAAGCCTAGATCACTCCAAAATCTTGTCTCTGGTAAAAATGTGTAAGCCATATATGAAATAATCATAATATTTAGTAAAAGTGATGTTATAGATGATAATCCAAATGATTGAAATAAAGTAAAGACTGAGGCTACCGTAATTAATAAGTATAGTATTATATAAATTACATTTATTAAATTAAAGTTTGTTCTTCCTACCTTTGTCTTTAAAAATATAAAATAAATTAAGGCAGCAATATATGTTGAATTATGATTAAGAAGATTTCTTAGCATAACAGATGATGTTAAATTATTATTAACGGCAAAAGCCTGAGATATAATAATAATTGCTGCGGCTACGGCTAAAATAATATTAGTTAAAATATTGGGATTATCATACCATTCTTTTTCAGTGTTAATTTTTTCCATCTTATCCTCCTATATTTAGATTATAACACTTAAAAATAAATATGTATACTTTTACAAAGGTCATGATGTACATTTTAGTAAAATAGTTAAAAATATATTTTGATATTTTATGGATTTATCTATCATTATTGTTTTTTGATTATAATTTTGCTACACTATTTATGAAATATATGCTATAATATTAGCTCAAAAGGAGGGATAATGTGATTCCAACAGTAGCTTTAGTGGGAAGACCAAATGTCGGTAAAAGTACACTATTTAATAAAATGACGGGAAAGAAAATATCAATAATAGAGGATACTCCTGGTGTTACTAGAGACCGTATTTATGAACAGGTAACTTATGAGAAATATCGTTTTAATTTAATTGATACTGGTGGTATTGATGGTAGTGGGGAAAAGTTTAATACGGAAATTCGTATGCAGGCTGAAATTGCTATTGACCAAGCAGATGTAGTGGTATTCGTTGTAGATGGAAAAGAAGGCCTTACTTCTAATGATTTATTAGTAAGAGATATTCTTAGAAAGAGTAAAAAAAGAGTTATCGTTGCAATAAATAAGGTTGATGTTAAAGACGCAAAAGACAATATGTATGATTTTTATGAACTAGGATTTGATAATTATGTATTAATCAGTGCTATTCATAATACAGGGTATAACGATTTATTAGATATGATTTGTCTTGAATTTAGAGAAAATGAGAATGAATATGTAGATGATAGATTAAAATTTTGTATTATCGGAAGACCTAATGTTGGTAAAAGTAGTTTAATGAATGCTCTTTTAAATGAGGAAAGAGTTGTTGTTAGTAATGTTGCTGGTACGACTAGGGATTCTATTGATTCTATTGTAAAGTATAATAAAGAAGAATTTGTAGTTATAGATACGGCTGGTATGAGAAAAAGAGGAAAAATCTATGAAGCTGTTGAAAAATATAGTTTGGTAAGATCCATGCGAGCAATAGATAGAAGTGATATTTGTTTAGTAGTTATTAATGCCGAAGAGGGAATAAAAGAACATGACAAACATATCGCCGGTTATGCTATCGATAGTGGTAAAGGTCTCATATTTGTTGTAAATAAGTGGGATAAAGTAAAGGATACAAGTATAAATGAATTTACTAAACTTATGAGGGCAGAGTTCCAATTTGCAACATATGCTCCTATTGTATTTTTATCTGCTCTTACAAAAAAGAGAATTAATACTTTAATGCCTGAGGTTGTAAGAGTTGGTAACAATATTAAAAATGAAGTAAAAACAAATGTATTAAATGATGTAATTTATGATAGTTATCAGTTAAATATACCTCCTAGTTACAAAGGAAAGAGATTAAAAATTTACTTTACTAGTCAGACAGGTATAAAACCTCCTAAATTCACCTTTAGAGTTAATGACAAGGGATTAGTTCATTTTTCTTACGAAAGATACTTAGAAAATAAAATAAGAGAAAATTTTGACTTTACAGGTACGCCAATTACACTCCAATTTAAGAATAGAAGGGATGATTAATTATGTTATTTAATTTCTTTGGAAAAAGTTTAGAAGAAGCAGAAAAAGAATTAGAAGGATTAAAAAAAGCCTATGAGATTTTAAATGATCGTTATAAAAAAAAGACAATTACTTTAGATCAGTTTAGAATTCAATGTGCAGATATAACCAAAAAAATAGAAAAATGTCAAAAAATTATAGATAAAAAAAGTTAACAAACAAACCTCTTATCATATAATATGGTAGGAGGTTTTTTATGTTTGGAGATAGCTTTTTTAAACGGGTTGAAAACAAAACTAATGTGGATAAAAACACTATTTTGTCTTTAGCCAAAAAAATTCAAGATGGAAACATGAAAGATGAAAAAACTTTACGAGAAGTAGTTAGTGAAATAAGTAATCTAACTGGTAGAGAGGTATCTAAGGAAAAAGAAGATAAAATTATTAATACTATTATTAATGATAATGTTCCTAATGATATAGATAAAATGTTTTAAAATAAAAAACCACTATATATTTTATAGTGATTTTTTTTATCAGTTGGAAATAATTACTGTTCCACCATTTGCTGATGCTAACATCTTATCTATATAAGTCTTACTGGTGTTACCTTTTACCTTAACAGTTATATTTTCATTATTACCAGTAAACATATTAGTATACTCCTTAGTAGGAAGTGTGGCATTTTTAATATTTAAATCGACTAGATTAATACAATCAGAAAACATTTCTTCAGCAGTTGGAATATTCGTAAATGAACTTAAATCAAGGGAAGTAAGCCCGTAACATGAAGTAAACATAGAATCCATACTTGTTACTTTTGATGTATCTACTCCACTGAAATTTACTGATGATAAGTTATAACATCCTTTAAACATATTAGCAAACGAGGTAGAGTTAAATTTTATATTACTTAAATCAACTGATACTAAACTTGGTAAACTTATAAATGCGCTGTTTAATGAGGCATTATTAAAATCAAATCCACTTAAGTTAATATTTTTTAGAGAAGTACACGATGTGAAAGTATTTTTTAAACCATTAGAGGCATTTAAAGAAGTCTTAGTAAAGTTTGTTAAATCTAATGATTCCAAATTATAACAACAATAAAATAATCTATACAAACTTACTATTTTAGAAGTGTTTAATTGAGAGAGATTGATTGATTTAACAGAATAACAACAAGCAAAGGCTGATTCAAGGGTTGTTAGATTAGTACTTGTAAAACCAGTCAAATCAATAGAAAGTATACTATAACAATTTTCAAACATATAATCCATTCTATTTAATTTGGGGGTCTTAAAGTTACTAATATCAACTTTCTTTAAACCATAACAATTTTGGAACATACCTTGAAGATTATCAACTGGAGAGGTATGGAAACTACTTAAGTCTAATTCCGCAAGATTATTACACCCTTCAAACATATAACTCATATTAGTGACTTTACTAACATCAAAACTGCTGAGATTAATTGATCTTATAGCTTTACATTTATAAAAGGCTTGACCCATATCAGTTACACTTGAAGTATCAAAATTAGTTAGATCTAACTCTTTTAAGTTCTCACAATTAGAGAAAATATTTTGAATACTTTGAACTTTTGCTGTATTGAAATGACTAATATTTACGCTTTCTAGTTTTGTACAGCCATTAAATATACTCGACATATACATTAAATTAGGTGTATAGAAGTTCGATAAATCTACGGTCATTAGTGACTTACAGTTATTAAACATACTTTGAAGACTCATTACATTAGTTGTATCAAAATTAGACAAATCTACATTTACTAAACTTGTACAATTATCAAACAAAGCATACAGTGTTGTAACTTTAGAGGTATTGATATTATTAAAATTGACATAATTTAAAGATGTATCATTCCAGAATAGTGCTGACATATCAGTAACATTATCTGTTTTAAATGTTGAAAGATCAATTCTTGTTAACTTAGGATTATTAGAAAACATTTGATGCAATCTTATAAGACTTGATGTATCAAATGAACTAACGTCTATAGTTTCAAGATTTGTAGATGCAAACATTGAACTCATATTAGTTACGTTCTTTGTGTTCATGTGACTTAGATCTATGGCTGTTAAGGCACTACAGCCACCAAACATATATGACATGTTAGTAACATCACTGGTATCTAAATTTTCGAGTCCTTCTATTGATGTTACACGCCATGCTCTGTAAAATAAATAACTACTATCTTCATTCGCATAAATCTTACCACTAGCTTGAATATATACTGTATTAGTGCCATCCCCATTGGATGCTATATATTTCATTACTAAACCATTTCCATCAGTTGATATATCCTCTGAACTAATTACATTTTCTGGTTCTTTTAGTTCATTTTGAAAAACGATTTTAGTGATATTGCTACCGGTTCCTAGATTATTATATTCATACATTTTTTTAATAATAGCCTTGGGTTTTTCTTCCACTTTTCCATCCATGGATTTAACAATTTTATTTTTTCCCCAAATAGCTCTGATTAGGACATCTTCTGCTGGCATAATAAATGTATTATTAACATTATATGTTGATTGATTCATTATCTTCCAACCAGTAACACTATAACCCTTACAACTAAGATTTTCTTTTAGTTTTACCTTACTAAAGGCATTATAATATTCTTCACCTGGAAGATTATCAATTTTACAATCACTTGGTAAATTAGCATCATAAGTAACCTTATATCCTATTTTTAATACAGGAGATTTACTACTTTTCTCAAAGATTTTTTTCTCCTTTAGAATACTCATAATACTTTCTTTTTTATTAGTATTGGCATAAATAGTTTTTGATAAATTACCTTTATATTCTTCTTTTAAATTAACATCAATACTAAACTCAGTAGTATCCCCTGTTTTTAGTGTATTAGCTGGTATTTGCCAAGTTAGCTTTTGACCATTTCCCTCATCTGATATTTGAATATTACCATATGGTATGGTAACACTTTTTGTGTCTATTTTTTCAA
Organism: Clostridium sp. CAG:417; assembly: GCA_000432835.1. Classification (GTDB taxonomy): domain Bacteria; phylum Bacillota_I; class Bacilli_A; order RF39; family UBA660; genus CAG-417. Next base: position 109,433 of record FR890375.1, read on the forward strand.
AATATTTATCTTCTAAATAATCGGTTATTTCAACTTTATCATATGCTTCTGGAACAGTAGATGCTTTCTTTATGACGTCAATAAGATTAGATCTATTGGCTATATACTGAAAGTCACTTATCTGTTGAAGTTCTTTAATTACTCTACCACTGACTTCATATTGTACAGCATTAATAGTTAGGTAGGGATATTTTTCCTTTAAGTACTTATATTCACCTACTTCATTAGGCATGTCTACACATGGATATCCATCACTTAAAAACATAACAATAGTATCAGTATCATTTCTTCGTTTATAATAGTTTAAAATTTGATCTACTTCTTTAAGAGGTGCGTAGTAACTTGTTCCACCGCCTCCATACATATTATCAATTGATTTTTCTACTAAATTATAATCATTACTAAAATCATTTAATCTATAGCTTTCATCATCAAAGGATATGACGGAGATTCTATTATCAGAATTTGATAATATTTCCTTAGCAACCTTTTTGGTATCCGATATCATAGTTGTTAGTTTTGTTCCCGCCATACTACCTGATGTATCTAGGACAAAAATAATATCTTTATTTTTATATTTTTCTTTTAGGATGCTTGAATATTTAAATGTAATTCTTGCTTTTCCTACATCAATCCATTCGGCACTTTTGTCTACCTTGTAACTTGCCTTCTCTTTATTTTCATAACTTGGATCTGTACTTTTTATAGTAATGCTTTTTACTTCCTCTTGTATCGCAAATGATTTACCAAGTATTATTACAAACGCAAATAATATAATTGGTATTAATGCATACTTTATGGATATTTTACTCCTACCTTTTTTCATAATCTCACCTATTATAATTATAACATCTTTAATTCTAATTACAATATATTGTTAAATATGAATGTTTTATGTTATTTTTTTATTTTGCTAGCATAGACTTAAATTGAATAAAGGAGAGAGCAAATGGATAAATTAGAAATTATTAAGAATATTGCTGAACGTTCTGGCGGAGATATTTATCTTGGTGTTGTTGGAGCGGTCAGAACAGGTAAAAGCACTTTTATTAAACGTGTTGTGGAAACTTTAATTGTTCCTAATATGGAAGATGAGTATGAGAAAAAAAGAGCATTAGATGAAATACCACAGTCTGCTCAGGGTAAAATGGTTATGACAACAGAACCAAAATTTGTCCCTAATAATGCAGCTAAAATTAAAATAGATGATTTTACTTGTAATGTGAGATTAATTGACTGTGTTGGATATGTTATTAATAACGCTAAGGGATTAGAGGATGAAAATGGACCTAGAATGGTTAAAACTCCTTGGTATGATGAGGAAATTCCTTTCGTTGAGGCGGCGGAAGTTGGAACTGAAAAGGTAATAAAGGATCACTCGACAATTGGAATAGTTGTTACTACAGATGGATCAATTGGTGAATTTAATAGATCAGATTATATTGATGCGGAAGAAAGAGTTATAAAAGAGCTTAAGAGTATAAACAAACCATTTATTATAGTGTTAAATACTACTCATCCTACTCTACCAGAGACTTTAAGACTTGCTGAATCAATTAAAGAAGAACATGGTGTGCCTGTTATTCCTATGAATGTTGATAATATGAATGAAATTGACATGTATAAAATCTTAAGAGAGGCTTTATATGAGTTCCCAGTATTAGAAATTAAAGTTAACATGCCGGAGTGGATTGCTATTTTAGATTATGATAATCCATTAAAAAAGAAATATATAGAAATGATAAAGGAAAGTATTGTAGAAGTTGATAAATTAAGAGATATAGAAAATATTACTACCCAGTTTGTAGATTGTGAAGAAATAGAAAAGGCATATGTTTCTGAGGTTGATCCTAGAACTGGAATTATTACTATTAATTTAACTGCCCCTAGTGAACTTTATAATAAAACTTTAGCTGATATTATAAATATAGATGTACAAAATAAAGCAGATTTACTTAAATTATTCCAGGATTTTTCAACAGCAAAAAGAGAATATGATAATATTAAATACGCCTTAAAAATGGTTAAACAAACTGGTTATGGTGTCGCAGTTCCTTCATTAAATGATATGAAATTAGAAAATCCTGAAATTATCAAACAAGGTCCTAGATATGGCGTAAAACTTAAAGCTGTTGCACCATCAATCCATATGATCAAGGTTGATGTTGAAAGTACTTTTGAACCTATTATAGGTAGTGAAGTTCAAAGTAAAGAACTTATTGATTATTTGATGCGTGACTATAAGAAAGATCCTACTAGTATATGGCAAAGTGAAATATTTGGTAGAAGTCTAGATAACATTGTTCAAGAAGGAATCCAATCAAAAATAAATCTCATGCCAGATAACATAAGATTTAAATTACAACAAACATTATCAAAGATAGTTAACAAAGGATCAAATAATATGATTGCTATTGTGTTATAAAATGTCTTAGGACATTTTTTTATATTTCTTCTGAGACAATTGTTCCAAACTCAATATAAGGAGTTATATCATCTATATTGTCAACATCAATATAATAACTATTATTTTTATAGAAGTAAGGAAGATCAGTATTTATTACAAATGAGGAATCATCTATTTTTAAATATAGTTCCTTTTGAAGGACAAGAATGATTCTTAAATCTAAGTCAGCATTAGTGTAACTTTCTTCTTCTAATTGTATGGCTTCTATATAAGTTCCTATTTTATTGGGATATACTTTAACTTTATATAATCCTTTTATATAAAGATGGTATTTCTTTCTTATTTTATTAAATAAATTCTTGATACTTTCTACTACTTGTTCTTTATCATCCCAATCTATATTTTTTATAAACCCGTTTTGAATAAATATTTTTATCCCATCATCTATAATTTCAATCCTCATATTATCACCTACTGTATGATATGAAAAAAGACTTAAATGGTTTCTTCCAATAAGTCTTGTATTTTTTTTAGGACTTCTTCTCTTCCTAATTTTGTAACACTTGAGAATACGATAATGTCATCACCTACAACTAAGTCGATTGTATCCATTATTTGACGAAGGCATTTTTCTTTTTTACTTCCGCCTATTTTATCTGCCTTAGTAGCGATAATAGTTACTGGTAGATTATAGTATTTAAGGAAATTATACATTAAAAGATCGTCTTCGGTTGGCTTGATACGAAAATCAACTAGCATAAATACTCTACGAAGTTGCGTTCTTTTTTCAAGATACTCTTCTATCATCATTCCAAATTTTTGTTGAGTTTTCTTATCAACATTAGCATAACCATACCCAGGAACATCAATTAAGTAAAACTCATTATTTACACAATAGAAATTTAGGGTTTGTGTTTTTCCTGGTCTAGATGAAGTATGAGCTAAATTTTTACGATTTAATAAAGTATTAATGAAACTACTTTTACCTACATTACTACGACCAACTAATAAAAACTCAGCATTAGCGCCTTCTGGATATTGACTTCTTCTTGTCGCCAAGACTTCAAGGTCTGCACTTTTAATTGTCATAACTTTCCTCCAAATGATTTTCTTCTATATATTGTTTAGCTACTTTGTCTAACTCATGCATAATTTGATGGGCCTCTTCAAATGTTTCTACTCTGGCACCACTAGCCATTTTATGTCCACCACCATTATGCTTTTCGGCAACTTTATTAATGACTGGTCCACGTGAACGTATAGAAATTCTAATTAAACCACTTTTAACGTCTTCTGTAATAGTGGCCCATACTAATACTTCTTGAATAAAATTGAAGTTATTAATCATATTTCCAGCAGCGGCACTATCAACTTTATATTTGTTAATAATTTCATTAGTGATATCTATATATCCTACTCCGTTATCTGTAACTATCATATTTTCGGCTATATACCCCTCTAATCTTACTTCATTTAGAGGCCTTAAATACATATTTTGATATAATTCTTTAATATCAAATTTGTATTTTTCCAAATAGATAGAAGTTAATTCAAAAGTTTTAGGCCCACAGGTATTGAATAGGAAACGATTAGAATCACTTATTAGGCCATAATATAGAGTCTCAGCTATTTGTTTGTTACATTCTAATTTAGTATTTTCAAGTAAATCCATTATGATTTCAGCAGCTGATGAGGCTTTGTCGTTAATGCATTCTAAACCACCAAAGTCTTCTATAAATGGATGATGATCAATTTTAATAATAAAATCGTATTTTGAAAAATCAACCGAATCAGCTCTTTTTTTGTCTGGTAAATCTACAACTATTAAAAGAGCATGTTCTAGTTCTTCTAATTTATCTAGTTTTCCAATATATGAGAACTTTGAACTACCATTTCCAACTGCCAAAACTTTTTTTTCAGGGAATGTTAATTTTATAGAATCTCTTAAAGCGACTTGACTAGCCATAGCATCAGGGTCTACACCTATATGACGAGCAATGACTATATTATCGTATTTTTTGATGTACTTATATATTTGTTTGTACATATTTTTAATCACACCGTTCTAATTATTCTTGCTAAGAAATAAGGTATCTCTTGCTATCATTAATTCTTCATTTGTTGGTACAACATATACTTCAACTGCTGAATCCGGAGTACTAATCTTTTTAAACTCTCCAAATACATTGTTTGCTTCTGGATCAATCTTAATGCCTAGGCAAGCAAGATTTTCGCAAACTTTGGCTCTTGTTGGGATACTGTTCTCACCTACACCAGCTGTAAAACAAATGACATCAGCGCCACCTAATAGAACATAATATTGGGCAATATAATTAGTGATTGCTCTACAATACTTATTGAAGGCTAAAAGACATTTTTCATCGCCTTCATTCATACCAGCAATAATATCTCTCATATCACTACTTTTCTCACTCATTCCAAGTAGTCCTGATTGTTTATTTAAAACATCTATGGCCTCACCGACATTTAAACCATCACGTTCCATTACGTAAGGTAAGATAGATGGATCAATATCGCCAGATCTTGTTCCCATTATAATACCTGATAGAGGAGTAAATCCCATAGAAGTATCAATGCACTTACCATCTTTAACAGCAGTTATTGAACCACCATTGCCAACGTGGCAAACTATCGTTCTTAAGTCTTGTCTACCAAGTTTTTTACTTATTTCTTCACTTACAAAACGATGAGATGTTCCATGTGCTCCATATTTACGTACTTTATATTCTTTATACCATCTTAATGGTGCTGCATATAAATATTGTTCTTTATCCATACTTTGATGGAAAGTTGTATCAAATACAGCTGTCATTAAAGTATTAGGTAAAACTTCTCTAAAGGCTTTAATTGCTGTTGCTTGAGCTGGATTATGTAGAGGAGCAAAGTCTTTTAATTCAAATAAATCTTCAATTACTTTATCATCAATCACAACAGACTCAACGTATTTTTCTCCCCCAGCTGTAATACGATGTCCAATTCCATCTATATCTTCAAGGGATGAGATAATATCTAGATCTACTAATTTATCCATTAAAATTCTAACTGCTGCTTCATGATTTTCTAAATCTATATTTTGTTCTATCTTTTCACCATTAAATTTAATAACATAGTGTCCATTTTCAATACCAATTCTTTCAAATAATCCACTTGCTATTACTTCTTCTGTATCCATGTTAAATAAACTAAATTTTAAGGAACTACTTCCCGCATTTATTGACATTATTTTCATAAATTAACCTCATTTCTTTTTCACATTTTATATTATACTATATTTTTATAAATTTTCATAGAAAAAAGAGTTTAATAACCTTTATCCCTTAGATAAGTTATTAAACTTTCTTCTATCATTAATATATTATTATAAACTTTTACCAAGTTTGATGCTTCATTGTCAGTATTATTAGGATCATATGGAATAAAATCATTACTATTAGGGTCATCCTGAAACTGCAATACAATATTTAATATTGATTTTATTCTTTCTAATTCCTCATAAATTTCTTTTTTCTTTTTTTCGATATCTAAATCATAAAACTTGGACAATAGTATTTCATATTCTTTATTTTTCATGTTATCACCTACTTAGATCCAAATAGTCTTTGCATTCTTTCATTTACTGATTGACGATATTTTTCTTTAGCAGTATTAAAATCAGTATCTTCGTCACTTATATTTTCTTTTTTTAGTATTTCTTTTAAGAGTTTATCCTTAGGACTTTCCTTAGTTGTTAAAATCTCAGTCTCCATTCTTGCATTGATTTTTCTTCTGTTTTCTTCTTTTTGTTCTGCATCATAAATTCCTAGTTCTTTTTGTTTTTCTATTATTTTTTCGCGATATTCAGCTTGATAACTTTTTTGTTTAAAATATGTGGTGATACAAGTGGTAATACCATCAGCTATTCCAAATTTAGTAATTTCTTCAGCAAGAGCAGTTCCAACTCTTATATAATTATCGTTGTCTTTGATCTTTCCATTAGGACTTTTAGAAAGAGCAACAATTTTTGATTTTCGAACTAAAGCATCGGCAATTTCTGCTTTTACTATTAAGGCTCTGGTGATTTGATTATTGATATCGATTGTTATTTCTGACAATTCACGTGGAGTTAATCTATTTAGTTCTTCTTTGGTATTGCTATTCATAAGTCTTTCGAAAAACTCTTTTAGTTTAGTTGTTTTAATATCTCTTTTTTCTAATTCGTCAATAACTATATCAAATCCGGCAGATTTTACAGCTTCTGCTTTTAAAGCCGATTCTTTTAATTGTTCTTTATAACTACTAATAACAATATCTTCCATTATAACCACCCTTTTTCTATTCTAATAATTATTATAATATTTATTAAGATTAAAGTAAAGAATATTGTTTCTTCAAATAGAATAAATTTTTAACAAAAAAAGATAGGCTCGTCGCCTATCGAATAAGTTATTTTACTTATTTATTTGAATAACTTCCACTAACTTGATTTAAACCGTTTTGTACAAGTCTACGTGTAATTTCACCACCTACTGAACCATTTGCACGGCTAGTAGAATCAGGTCCTAAGTTAACACCAAACTCATTAGCTATTTCGTATTTCATTTTATCAATAGCTTGTTTAGCACCAGGAACTTGCATTTTCATTGAAGAGTTACTTTTGTTTGTCATTATTTCACCTCCTACACTATTAGACTGTGTCGGAATGAAATTTTCATACTATTTTTTTTTTGGAAAATTATAACAAATCATTAACGTCATCAATATCCTTGATTTTAATAGTCATAGTATTCTTAACTGCAACGCTAACCATTTCTTCAAAATTAAATTTTTTTTCTAATTCTTCACATGTATACATATTAGGATTTATAACAGGATGCTTTGGAACAAAAACAGTACAACAGTCTTCATATGGAAGAATACTTGTTTCATATGTATCTATTTTTTGGGCTATATCTATAATTTCTAATTTATCAAGACACGCTACTGGTCTTATAACAGGAAAGTTTGTTACAGAATTAATAGTTCTCATACTTACAAGAGTTTGACTGGCTACTTGACCAATACTTTCACCATTAATAATTGCGTAGGCTTTGTTTCTTTTCGCAAGACGTTCCATAATTCTATACATCATTCTTCTCATGATAGTTATTACATAATTAGGATCGGAAGTTTTATAAATTTCTTCTTGTATAGGTGTAAAATTTACTATGTGTAAATTAATAGAATCCGTATATTTTACTAATTTTTTTGTTAATTCAATTACTTTTTCTCTTGCCTGCATACTTGTATGAGGAATTGCTTCAAAATATACACAGTCTAATTTAATTCCTCTTTTCATAGCTAAATACCCTGCGACTGGTGAATCAATTCCACCACTTAACATTAGTAATGCTCGTGGTTGCGTTCCTACAGGATATCCTCCACTACCTTTATAAGAATCAAGATAAATGTATGTTTCTGTAGCAGTTATTTCTACCTTTACTAATACTTCTGGATTATGAACATCAACATTTATATTAGGAATATTTTTTAAAATATGTCCTCCTAATTTTTTTGATACTTCTGGACTACTTAGTGGAAAAGATTTATCGCCTCTTTTAGTTTCAATTTTAAAAGTTTTAAACTTCTTTTCTTTTAATAATTCTAATACAGTGCTTGCTATATCATCTATATTAGTATTTGTAATATAAGCAACATGATACGCATGAATCCCAAATATATCTTTTATAGTATCAATTATTTTCTTTAGATCACAATCATTAAAATATATACACATACGTGATAAATCTTTTTTTATTTTTATATTAAAATTACTTAGTTTGTGTTCTATATTTTTTGTTAGTGTTTTTATAAAGAAATTTCTGTTTCCCTTCTTAGTAGTTAATTCTCCATATTTTATTAGTATTAAACGATTCATATTTACCTCCAAGTTCTCTTATTATATTATTTTTTTGATTATAAAACAAGAAAAATGTACGAAATGTACATTTAACTATTTATCATAAATAGACACTAATTCTTGATAGAAATTTTTATCTACAAGGGAAATAGCTTTTATGGAAACATCTAGAGATTTTTTATAATCACCCTTAAAGAAACTCTTTCTAGCTTCATCTAAACCTCGATCAATATCGGTATAACTGCTTCTAAAACGATTACCATAAACCATACAGTTTTCAGCTAATTCTGCTGTTTTAATTATTTCGTTTGTTGTATTATATAGTTTTAATACTAAGTCTCTTGCTGTATCAACTCTGGTATTTAATGTTTTTATAACGATTGGTTTTTTTTCTAATTCTTTTATTACTTCCTTAATTGCGTCGTTTGCTTCACTTAATTCTACAAAATAGTTATCTGTAATTACAGGTAGTTTATAACTACGAATTTTTCTCTTACTGTTTTGTAAAAACTCTTCTATTTCAATTAGTTGTTCACGGGCTCTTTGTTCATCATCATACATATTACCTAATGAATTTAGTGTAACATCTAAGTTATCTGACATATTTTTAAGGCGTACTGTTAATTCTTCGATTTCCTTATGTAATGAAGAATATGGCGTAGATTTACTTTCTAATTTAGCTAATAATTTTTTGTAGTCATCCTGAATTACTACTAATATTTTTTTATCTTCCTCTATAGAATCTATATCTTCATCTCTTAAATCATAATTATTTTTTATTGTTTCTAATTCTTCAAAGACATCATTCACTACTTTTTCTGTTTTCTTTAATTTTATTGCAAAGTCGTGTTCTGATTCCTCATATACTTTTCGACTTAGTCTTTCTTTTTCAAAATCTATAAATAGGGAGTCAAAATAATCTAAAATAGTTCTTAATTCAAACATACAATCTTCTAGGTTAAGAACCCTTATTTTGTCTAAAATAGTATTGATATTTTTTCTTGATTCTTCAACGTTATAATCAATATTTAAATATTCTAATGGATAGCCTTTTTCTTCCATCTCTTTAACAACGTCATCGACTTCTTTTATTCTTTTAGGAATGATTTCTTTAGCCATTAAAATTAAATCTGGTACTTCTTTAATAACTATTCCCATATGTTCAATCATAGCATCTAGAGCTTTAACTATATGAACAACTTCTGTGTATTCATTATTTTCCATAGCACTTTCAAAGCCTAAAAAGTTTTTCTCTATATTTTCTAGTTGTAGTGTTATAGCATCTTGCATCTCATCATATAAATTACTATGTTCTTGATATTCGCTATTTAATTTACGATATTTAGTCTTTAGCTTGGTAACAATACTACGATACTTTTCATCACTTAGAGTAATTTCTTTTATTTCTTCTAAGAGAGATTCGCTTGCCTCTCTTACCTTGTATATTTCAAGTTCTGTTTTGGCAATACGATAGTTACAATTTTCAAAGTCTCTTTTTTCAATGAATGTATCAATATCAATTAACATGTCATCTATTTTAGGAATTCTTTCATTTTTTATAACATCACTTTTATCTTCCCATTTTTTATATTTACTCTCTAAGTCTTCATTTTTTATTATAGGTTCTACCTTGGATAGTTCTAGAGAAATAGGAATAGATGAAATTAGGTTCTTTTCTAAATCTAATTCATCTAATATATTTTTATATTTTTTTAATCTGGATTTTTTTAAGATTATTAGTGTTACTATAAAGAATGTGATAAATATCGCCAAAAATATTAAGATATACAATATTACATTATTTTTCACTATATCACCTCTAGTATATTTATATTCTACCACAACTATACGATATTTTTCTACAAAATTTGTATTTTAAGATAATTTTAATTTCCTTTATTTTCTTTAAAATATCTATAATTTGTGATAAATCCTTGACATTACTTGTTTTAAACATTATAATCTATAGTGCATATTTCTTTAGACGGCTTAACAGCTTGATTAGAGTATTTTAATGTGTTTTTCGTAGATTTTTTTAGTAACCTTTGCTGTTGGGCGAAAAAATTAAGAAAGACTCCCTAAGATACGGCTAATCTGTTTAATGTAATGTGTAAAAAAAATTTAGGAGGAGAAAAATATGGCAAGATATACTGGTCCAAGTTACAAGCAAGCTCGTCGTGTTGGTTTTTCTATTAGTGAAACTGGTAAAGAATTAGCTCGTCGTCCTTATGCACCTGGTCAACATGGTAAAAATCGTAGAGCAAAATTATCAGATTATGGTACACAATTAAAAGAAAAACAAAAGGTTCGTTTTATGTATGGTCTTAATGAAAAACAATTCCGTAAGACATTTAATGAAGCTGGAAAGATGAGTGGTATCCATGGTGATAACTTCTTAAAGTTATTGGAATCACGTCTTGATAATCTTTGCTACCGTCTTGGTTTTGCTACTACACGTCGTGGTGCTAGACAATTAGTTAACCATGGTCATGTTACTGTTAATGGTAAGAAAGTAGATATTCCATCATACAGATGTAAACCAGGAGATGTAATCGCTATTAAAGATGCTTCTAACGATCATAAGGCTGTAAAAGAGGCTTTAGAAAAAGTTACTAAGCGTGTTGAATTCGTTACATTTGATGCTGGTAAATTAAGTGGTACATATGTAAGATATCCAGAACGTAATGAGTTAAATATGGATATTGATGAATCACTAATTGTTGAATTCTATAACAAATAATTTAAAAATGAAGTTAATTTTATTAACCTCATTTTTTTATGATAAAGTGTTGCTTTTTCCTGTCAATAGAAAACTGAAGGTAAAATAAGTTATTAAAACCCCAATTGAATATAAAATTCGATTGGGGTTTTATCATTAATACATATTGAGTCTTAAGTAATTATGATCATATATAATTGTATTTTCATAATCTTAAAATAGATAATTTACTATTTCAAGAAATTTTTATCTTCTTTTGCACTATTTTGATCTTCAGTATCTAATACTTCAACTAATTCTTTAGTCTTAATTTCCTCTTGATATCTTTTTTCAAATTTTCTTTGAAGAGGTAGACTATTTGAAGCATAACTTTTATTTTCCTCGTTTTCATCATATATAAAATCGGCATCTAAAATGACCAAGTCACCTTTGTTAAGAATTATTGTTCCTCTTTTATTATCCAATTCTAATGCTTTATCACTTGGGGATAAATTACCTTGCCAATGAATAATGTTATCTTTTAATAATCTACCTACATTTCTTATGGCAACATCGTTCCACATTAATCCTAAATCTCTTACATTCTTATAAAGGTTATACATATCTTCTTCTGTTATATCTTTGTTCGAGGTATCAACTTTTTCAACTACTTCAATGTAAAATACTTGATTATCTATATCAATTTTCTTTCTTAACAAAGGCGCTACTATGTATGGATTATTTGGAAATTTTTCTGTATTACGTTTTTTTCCTATTTTTATAACCTTGTCTCCTATACTAAAGGCTGCTGAATAACTTCCTGCTTTTATGTATTGAGTAGCTGATATTTCTTGTTTCTCATTTTTACAGATATCTTGAATTATTAATAATACTAATTCTTGCAAATTTTTATACTTACTGCTTGTATGTCCAAAAAAGGTTTTGTTAAGTATTCCATCAATAAAACGAGATGGATTTTTATCAATATATTTATTTAATATTTCAATTTCTGACGAATATTCATCTTTTTTGAATATCTTTTCCCTTAATGAAAATAAATTAGGAGTTAGTTCTGCAAATTTTAAAATATTTTGTTTTATTAAATTTATTTCTTCATCATCTAATGAAAATGATGAAAGATCAATTGGTGTATTTTTATTAGCCATTAAAGATAAAAAATCTTTTTTTTGGCTTTTATTCATAAAGGTATATATTTTACTATAAGTAGTGGAATTGGCTTTTAAATCAAGCAGTGCATTTAACATTTTTGGGTTAAATACATCTTGAGTTTTTATTTGGGATTTTTCATCATTAGAAATTGTATGACATAGATTATTAAAAATTTCATATATATAATTGGGAAATTGAAAGTGGCCTAAATTTTGACTAAGTTTATCAAGAAAATCTTTTTGATTGTACATAGATTGATATGTGATCCAATCCTGACTATATGCGCCAGTATATTTTAGAATAACATCTATGTGATTCAGAAGTTTTTCTGCATTAGTATTTTTAGAAGGAGAAATTAGAAGCTTATCTATATAAAATTCTGCAAATTTGTGATATGTATTCTGATAAAAGCTTACGCTACGATTGTTATCATACGCCTCTTGTTCCTTTACTAGCATTTGTAAATTTTTTTCTATATTCATTTATACCTCCAAAAATGATGTAATTTTAAATTATGTTAATTTATGTTGCTATCGATTTTGGTATTTTTACAACTTCAAAATAACTATTTGGTATTGGAATATGTAGTTTTTCATTATTTAAATTTGTATTTCTTAAAATATGATGCATACACCTTATTACTGAGGCATGTGATACTATTAATATTTTTTTGTCTTTATTTTTAATAATAACATCATCTAAAAAGTTTTGACATCTTTCAAATAAATCAGTTAAACATTCTACTCCATCATCTGATGAGTTTAGATTATAGTCCCAATATTTTTCAGGATTATATTCCTTAATATTTTTATCATCAAATATACCCATATTTCGTTCTAAAAGGCGATCATCTTTTATTATCAAAGCTTTGTCGGCTACTAAACCGAAGGCTGTTTCTAATGTTCTTAAAAGTGGCGAAGTGTAACATATATCAACGCCTAAAGATATTATTGTTTGGCGTAATTCCTTTGTTTTTTGTACTCCTTTAGTATTTAAATGCGTATTTTTGCGTCCCTGAATAATATTTTTACTGTTTTCATCTGTTTCTCCATGTCTGACTAGATATATCGTTGTCATCTTAGTACTCCTTATAATTAATCGTTAAAGGCAACCATAAAATATTTTTTCTTACCTCGACGAATGATAATATATTTATTATCTATGGCTACATTTTTATCTATTATTGTCTCTAAATCGTTAGTTTTTTCACCATTAATATATATTGAACCATTCTGAACAAACTCTCTAGCTTCTCTTTTACTGCTGCAAATGCTTGATTCAACTAATAGATCAATAATATTTTTTGCTTCATTTATTTCATATGCTTCCAATCCTTTAAAGGCTTGCATTATTTCTTTAGATGATAGATTTTTAATGTTTCCACTAAATAGACTGTTGGTTATATTTAGAGCTTCTTCATATGCTTCTTCACCATGTAAGAATGTAACTATTTCCTTAGCTAATGTTTTATGCGCTAATCTTTTTTCTGGCTCTTTTTCAGTACTTTCAGCTAATTTATCAATTTCTTCTTTTGATAGGAAAGTATATTTCTTTAAATAATCAATAACCATACAATCTTCAACATTTAAGAAAAACTGATATAGTTCATAACTTGATGTTTTATTTTTATCTAACCAAATAGCATTTCCTTCACTCTTACCTAGTTTTTTACCGGTACTATCAGTTATTAGAGGAACTGTAAAACCATAGGCCTCTTTTCCTGTTTTCTTTCTTATTAAATCTATACCAGCAGTAATATTTCCCCATTGGTCTGATCCTTCCATTTGAAGAACACAGTTTTTTGTTTCAAATAAATGTAGGAAGTCAAGAGCTTGCATTATCATATATGAAAATTCTGTATAAGTAATACCAGTGTCTAATCTTCTTCTAATAATATCTTTATCAAGCATATAGTTTATATTGAAAAACTTTCCATAATCTCTTAGAAAATCTATAAAGTTTATTTCTTTTGACCAATCATAGTTATTAACTACTTCATACCCAAATAAATCTGTTACTTGCTTTTTTAAACTTTCAAAGTTTTTTGAAACTGCTTCTTTAGTAATCATAGGTCTTTCTGTTGTTGGACGTGGATCTCCAATTTGTCCTGTTGCCCCACCAACTAGAAGAATAGGATGATGTCCATGTTGCTCAAGCCTCTTAGCTACTAAAAGACTTGATAAGTGTCCAATATGAAGACTATCGGCACTAGGATCCGTTCCCCAATAAAATGTAGCTTTCCCTTCATTAATAATATCAATAATTTTAGGATCAGAAATATCTTTAACTAATCCTCTCCATTGTAATTCTTCAAATAATGTCATTTTTTCCTCCTTATATACAAAAAGCCGTTCATCCCAAATAAGGACGAACAGCTCGCGGTACCACCTTAATTCATAGTAAACTATGCACTTAGTATCTTAAAGCGATAAACTTTTTTTTTCATAATGTGTAATTCAAAAATAAATTTTTTCTATTTTCACCAACCATAGAATCTCTAAATTAAAATGTTATTTTCTACTTTTCATTAATCATTAAAAAATATTAATATTTATTTACCAATTAGTGAGAGAAAAAATAAACAATCGTCCCAATCTATTTACTTCTCTCACCTACATTGTAACATTAATTTAGATTTTTTCAAACAATTTTATAAAAAAAAGAAGTTATTTTCCTTCTTTTTCTAGTTTATCTAATACTGATTTTGTTACATCAATTGCCTTTTCTCTTACTTCATTAGCAGCTTTTTCTAATACTGGAGTTCCCTTTTCAACAGCTAAATCTACTAATTTTTGGGCTTGTTCTTTGATATCTTCGCCCTTCTTTTTAGCTATTTTTAGAACTTTTTCTTTATCTAAATCTTCTAATTCCTTTTTTATTTCATTTATTTTTTGTTCAAATTCCTTTTGAATATCTTCCTTGTCAAGAGATTTGATTTTATCTAATAAATCATCAATTTTTTCTTTTAATTCTTTTCTAATTTCTGTACCCTTTTTAGGTGCAAATAAAATTCCAAGTCCTGCTCCTACAGCAGCTCCTGCTACAAACTTTCCTAATCCTTTTTTACTCATATATATCTTCCTCTCTTTCCTTTTTCTTTTTTGATCTAAATATTTTAGAAATTGCACTGGTTGCTTTGTCTACAAATGTATTTGTAACATATGAGACACCTATACTAACTTTATCAATGGTGTTAAACAGAGTTGTTAAGGAATTAACTTTATTGTTAATATTATCAATCGTTTTATCAGCTTTATCTAAAACTTGAATTGATCTTATTCCTAATATAGTTAGTACTACTAATAATATTATTCCAATTATATATAATAATACTTGTAATACAAAAATTGTTGTTTCCATGTTTTCTCCTTTTATTCCTCGTACATTGAATCAATTAAATCAAAGAGATTAGAGTCATCTGGTTTCTCTTCTTTGTCTTTGTTAGTTTCTACTTCATTTTCATTTTTTTTATCTTTTATTAAAATTGTACTACTATTTTGGCCATCTGTAACTGGAATTGCCTTTCTTTCTTGATCTAGATTAGCGTTTTTTTCCACTCTTGTTGTTTTTGACGAATCAATATAGTCTTTATTATATTCAAGGCCTAAATCTTCGAAGTATTCTTCGGCATCACCCATTGTAACATTACTAATTTCTGGAGCCTTAGCTTCGTCTGTTAAATCTAAAAGTAAATTAGAAGGTTCTTCTTTTTCTTCTTTAACAACTGTAGTAGTACGTCCATAATTAATATTATCTTTTAAATCATCAGTTAAATCTCCAAAAGCTTTTTTTCTGATTTCATCTAAATCCATTTTTTCATGACTTATTGCGCTTGTAAGCCTAATTTCTTGTTTTTGTTCTCTAACTTCTTGATCAGTATCAGACACTATACCATAAATTGGGGAAATTATTGGAGATGGTTTAAACACCTCTTTTTCTTTCTTTTTCTCATATTTTCCATATTCATGTGGAGTATAATTATCTAGATAGCTTTCTGTTTTTTTTGCCTGATATAATTTTACCTCTGGTTCTTTTTGTTCTTTATTATTGTATAATTCTTCTCTTTTTATAGTTTCACGAGTTTTATGAGATATAATTTCTTTTTCTACTGGTGGTTTTTGATATTTAGTATCATCAACTGTTAGGTCTTCATCAGTAACAATGGTAAATTTTGGTTCTTCCTTTGGTTTAGTAAATTCATTATCTCTAATGAATTCATTTTTTTCTTCCTTTTCTACAGAGTTTTCTTTTTTCTCAGTTGGAACAATTCTTTTTGCTATAGGTTTTTCCTCAACAAATTTTTTTTCCTCCTTATGAAAACTGTCTTTCTTAAGTTGCTCTTTCTTCTGTTTTTCTGGTTTAACCTTTTTTGGCTTTTCTTCTATTTCAACATACTCTTCTTCAAAAAGAGCATTTTTTAGTTTATCTAATATTTTCATAAAACACCTCTCTACTCGTCATCATTATTAATATCTATTTGATCGTTGTCTTCTAAATTATTATTTTTATCATTACTCTTATCATATTGTTCAATATAATCTAGATAGTTTGTTGTACTCTTTTTAGTAGTAAATATGTTAAAAGTTTCTTCTTTATAATTTAAAACATTATCACCAATGATGGTTGCTAGTACCTTATCATTATATTTAAGTGATGATAATACCTGACTTAGATTTATAAGGGTATTGTTCAAATGACTCTTACTAGTATATACTTCTATTTTACCATAATTATAGACAGCTTCAACAAAATATTTACCTTTTACCTCATTTATTTCTAAATAACCATCTTTTTTTGAACCTTTAGAAGTAATTTTTTTTGAATAATAACTATTACTATCTTCTTTATAAGTATTTACTACTTTATTATAGTATCCTACTGAGTCTACATAGATATAATACTTATTATTATACTCATCAGAAAGTATAGTATTATATTCTTCCTTATTTTCTATTTTTAATGTATTAGGAATATAATATGAATAGCCATTAAACGATGTGTTACTGGAAGTTGGTTTTTCTAATAAAACATTATTTATAATGTCATCTATACTATCATAATTTGCTTTTTTTATACTGCAACCACTCACCATGACTAGAAATATGGCGAATAAAAGTATGTATCTTTTTTTCATATTTTCACCTACTCTATCTAGTAATTATACCAAATTTTTATATTACTTGCTAGCTTTTAGATAATAAATTTTATTGCCTCTTTCACTAAATTTATCTTCATATTCTGTTGTTATACGTTCAGGGGTTGTTGCATTTAAATCAAATGTAATATTAGATAAATGATACCCTGCTGTACTTAGAGTTTCTAAAGAGTAAA
The DNA here is from genome assembly GCA_000432835.1 of Clostridium sp. CAG:417. Taxonomy (GTDB): domain Bacteria; phylum Bacillota_I; class Bacilli_A; order RF39; family UBA660; genus CAG-417. The sequence continues at coordinate 126,935 of FR890375.1, forward strand.
TAAAAAGTTCCTCATTATCTGTTCTTAGCTCTATAGTTTTAGTAATGTTTGTTTTAAAAATATGTTCATACTTTTCAAGAAATATTTTACTTGTAAGACGACGCTTATTATGTCGAAGTTTAGGCCATGGATCAGAAAAATTCAAATATATATTATCTATTTCATTTGCAAAAACTTTATCTATTTCTAAAGCATTAAGTCTTAATATTTTTAAATTATCAATATTTTCTTTAATTAATGGAAGACTTCGCGCTAAAACTTTGTCTTCTTTTTCTATTCCTATAAAATTTATATCAGGATGTTTTATGGCATTTTCTCTAATAAACTTTCCCATGCCCATTCCTATTTCAATATATATTGGATTATTATTATTAAATAATTTACTCCATTTTCCCTTGTATTCTTCACTATTTTCTACTATATAAGGAGAATTTTTAATGATTTCTTCTTTGTTTTTTATATTTCTTAAACGCATTTCTTACCTCTTTCTAAATATACACTCATCTTATTTTAACATATTTTTTCATTTTAGCATACAATATGAAGAGGAGTGACTGTAAAACATGAATTATAATCCTTATGGTATGTATAATAATGGTGTTAATTTCCCAGTCAATATGCCACAAATGGGATTTGACCCAATGATGAAAATACAAGAAATGGAGCAGGAAATACTTCAGCTTAAAGGCAAGGTTAATTCGTTAGAGAAAAAAGTTTGTAAATTGGAAGAAAAAACTAATTACTCTTCTAAACTAAGTAGTGATATAGGAACAAATAATGGCAGTTTATATATGATTTAGAGTCTTTGGACTCTTTTTTTGTTATTTATTATATTTTATTACCTAATTATGTTATACTAATAAATAGATAAGGAGAAGATTAACATGTATAAACTAGCAAATCTAGAAAAGGAAGAGTACGAAAATTTTGTAAAAAACAATAAGTATAAATCTCACTTTTTACAATCATATGCTTGGGGACAGTTTGCAAAAGCCAAAAAAGGCTTATTTCCATATTATTTAGGATTAAAGAATGAAGATAATGAAATAATTGCATCTTCCTTGCTCCTACAAAAAAGGTTACTATTGGGATATAGCTATTTTTATTCTCCTAGGGGATTTGTATTGGATTACACTGATGAAAAAACTTTTTCTCTATTTACTAAAGAAATTGTAAAATTTATTAAAGCAAAAAAAGGCATATTTTTAAAAATTGATCCAGATATTATAAGAAAAAAGCAAAATTATTTAGAGGAAGAAGTTAAATTACCATATAACTCTACTAAAATTTTTGAAATGATTACTAATAATGGTTATAAACATTTAGGATTTACGAAAAATTTTGAAACAATGCAACCACGCTTTACTTTTAGAATTGATTTAGAACAAGATATGGATACTATTAAAGATCACTTTTCTAAAACTACAAAGCAAAGAATAAATAAAGCTATTAAACTAGGATGTGAAGTTTCAATAGGAACAGATGAAGATCTTGATAAATTTTGTCAATTGATGATGATTACTGAGGAAAGAAAAGACTTTGTTTCATATGATAGTAGTTATTATAAAACCCTTTACAAAATGTATAATGAAGATAATAACATGACCTTATTTTTAGGAAAAATATTTCCTAGTAAAATATTACAAGAATTAAATGAAAGAAAAGATAGCTTGCAAGTAGAAATAGATAAATTGCCTAAAGAAAATATGGGTAAAAGTGCTAAAAACAAATTAAAAGAATTTAATAATCAGTTAGATAAGGTTAAAAGTGATATCAAAAAGTACAGTGAAGTATTAGAAAAGTATGGTGATGAGCTAATCCTTAATGCACATATGATTATTGAGTATGCTGATAAAGCATGGGTTTTATATGCAGGTAATGAAAATATACTTACAGAAACTTACGCTAATTACTACACTTATTTAACTCACTTAGAGTATTGTAAAAATAAAGGCTATAGAGTTTATGACCAATTTGGTACTATTGGTGACCTTAGAAAAGATAATCCCCGTATGGGATTGCATGAATTCAAGAAAAAATTTGGTGGCGATTATGTAGAATTCTTAGGAGAGTTCGATTATGTTACCAATTCGCTTATGTATTTTGTTTTTACAAAAATGGTTCCATTGTATAGGAAGATAGTAAGAAAAAAATCAAAGAAGGTGATTGAAAATGAAGTTAATAGAAGTAAGTAAAGAGGAATTTAAAAATTTGGCTGATAAAAGTGAGCAAATTACATTTCACCAAACAATGGAATGGGCTAATTTAAAGTCTGTTAATGGGTGGAAGCACTTTTATGTATCTTTAGATGATGATGGAAAAAGTTGTGGGTGCGCTTTATTATTAGCAAAGAAAATACCTTTGTTTAATAAATATATGTTTTATTCTCCTAGAGGTTTTTTAGTTGATTATAAGGACTATAAGACGTTAGAGAATTTTACTAAAGAAATAAAATTATTTGTGAAAAAGAATAATGGTATATTTGTAAAGATAGATCCTTATGTTGCCTATAAGGAACATGATAATGATGGTAAACTAGTTCAAGGTGGCTTTGATAATAGTATTGTTGTTGATAACCTTAAGAGGCTGGGATATAAACATTTTGGATTTAATCTTATGCAAGATACATTACAACCTAGATGGATGCATGTCATTAATACAGATAGAAATATGGATGAAGTATTAAAGGATATGGAATCTAAAACTCGTCAAATATTAAGAAAAAATGAAAAATGTGGCATTACTACTAGAGAAATTGAACGTAGTGAGTTGCCTAAATTTAAAGATATTATGCAACATACATCCGATAGACGTGAATTTGTTGATAGACCACTTTCATATTATGAAAAAATGTGGGATAGTTTACATGATAGTGGAATATTAAAGATACGTGTTGCTGAAATTGATTTTAATTTATATGAAAAAAATACGCAAGATGAATTAGATCTAATAAGAAAAGAATTAAAAGATAGAATAGATAAGAAATCTAATAATATTTTGAAAATGAATCAAAAGAAATATGAGCAAAGAAATAAACAGGATGAAGAAAGTATTGAAAGATTAAATAAACAATTAGATAAAATTAAAAAATATAAGGAAGAATATGGAAATAAAACTTTACTGGGAGGAATATTATTTCTAGTATATGGAGATGAGGTACTATCTTTATATGGAGGTTCACTTGCTTCTCTAATGCAATTTCAATCTGCTTATACTCTTCATTTTGATGGCATTAAGTATGCCGTTCAGAATGGTTATAAAAGATATAATTTTTATGGTATTACTGGAGACTTTAGAGAAGATAACCCATTATATGGATTATACTTATTCAAGAAAAGTTTTGGTGGACATGTTGTAGAGCTAGTTGGAGAATTTGATTTAATTATAAGTAAATTTTGGTATAACACATATAAAATAAGTTTTTCACTATATCATGGGATAAAAAATATAAAACACAAAAAATAGGAGTTACTTAAAATTCCTATTTTTTATTTGGTTTATTAATTTTTCTATACTTTCATGGTCATCACTCGATATGACTCTTATATCATTATCAGCTAACAATTTTGCAGTAATTCCATTCTTATCAATCAGTCTTTTACTAAATGTTCCATCATACCTTTTAGTTCCACATGATGGGCTCTTTTCTTTTAAAATAGCTACTTTACAATTATATAACTTGGCTATTCTGAGAGTTTCTGCAGCCCCTTTAAAGTAAAATGAAGTGTTATCTTCTCCTAAGTTGTTTATTACTTTTTCATCACTAATACATTCTGAAGGGTTTCTTGGAGTAGTCATTCCTCCAAGTGCTTCCGGACAAACTAAGATACAATTACCACTCTTTATTAAGGTATAAATATCTTCTTGAAAATTTGATTCACCTTTATAATTGCAATTATAACCTCCTAAACAAGCGCTAACTAATATTTTTGACATGTTATTTACTTGCTCCCTTTGACCTTTTCTTAAATAACTTATTTGTTATCTTTTTCAAATTATTTTCACCAAATATTGTATGAAGTGTTTTACTCTTATAAATTACTATAAAGTATATTATAGCTCCTACTAAAGTATAGACAACTATAATTGGTAGATTTACTAGTCTATTACTTGATACTTCTGGGATAACAAATCTTAATAAGAATAATACTAGACCCATTATTACTGTAGCACATGTTATATTGAAAATTTCTTTTACAGTAACTTCATAGTTAATTTTATATCTTTTATGTAAAACGTATAAACATATAATTAGAGATACTAAATAACCTATAATAGTAGCGCTTATATTACCATAGAATGGTGGTAATCCCATTTTATTGAAACTATTCATCAAAGAAACATTTAGAAGTAATTTTAGGGTTGCACCTACAAGTAAACTAATAAATACTGTTTTATAGTCTTTTAATGTTTGGATAATAGTTACTGCAGTTGTATATAAACTCATAAATAATGAAACGTAGATAAAATATGAAAAAACTGGCGCACCGAATTTGCTTGGACCATAAAAAATCATCCAGACAGGTTTTGCTAACATACTTAGACCTACAGTCATTGGCATTGTAAATAGGAGAAGTATTTGGAAAGTTTGGTTTACTTTTTTGTTAATGTCTTTCTGATTACCAACAACAAAACTTGCCGTTAATGTTGGGATAAGACTTACAATAATTCCTGTTGAAACGGAACTAATAATCATATTAAATTTAGATCCCCATGTCGAAATGACACTCATAATACTTTCAGCATCTTTAGTTGAATAATTTGACATATCACCGATTGTTTTTACTACTGTTGACATATCTATGAAGTCATACATGGACTTAAATATATCAATCATGATGAATGGCAAGGCATATATAAATATTTTCTTAACTATTGCCTTATTTGTTATCTTAGGTTCTTTTACCTTTAAAGGTTTTTCTTGTAATTCTTTTTTACTTTTATGGGTAATATCAAGTAAATAAAAGTACGAAATTAAGGCTCCTGCTGTTGCACCAAAGACAGCTATACCAACTGTTGTTTCAAGTGATAAGTGGAAAACTTTCATAGAAAGATAACTTCCCAATATGATTAGTGTTACTCTAACTACTTGTTCAATAACGTTGGAGATAGAACTTGGAGTTAAATATTTATGTCCTTCTAAATAGCCACGATAAATGCTTAGTATAGGAACAACTAAAATAGCCGTTGAAATAACTCTGATAACATAGGTTACTTGTTCAATGGTGTTACCGCCTTTTAAATCGCCTAAAATTAGGTGAGCTACTTCTGGTGCGAAAATGAATAATATTATGAAAGCAATTAATCCTAGTACAATTGATAATTGCTTTCCTATTTTAAAGGCCCTTTCTTTAGCATTATAATAACCCAATGTTTGATACTCACTAATTATTTTACTAATTGCTAATGGTATTCCAGCAGATGATAGCGCTAGGAATAGAGAATAAATAGTATAAGCATAGCCGTAAAGAGCACCACCTTGTTCTTTAACTATTGCATGAAATGGTATTACATATACAATACCTAGAATTTTACTAACTACAATTCCTAATGTTGAAATAAAAGCACCCTGGATAAAGTTATTTTTAGTAAGAACTTTTTTGTGCTTTTCTTCTTTTGATTGTCTCGTTTTTTTATTGCCTTTTTTCATTAATGTAATCACTTCCCATATTTTGTATGTATTACAATAATATCATAAAAAATTTTTTTGGTAAATGTAAATATTAATAATATATAACCATAGCTGAAAAACAATAAACTTGTTCTTCACCATAAATTGATGAAGATACTTGATATTTAATATCCCATAATTCACCTTTCATATCTTCCAAAAAATCGTTTATGGCTTCTTCTAAATCTTTTTCATCTTCTAAATCAAATAATTTAACTTTCATAGCATCACCTATTACTATAATAAACTTTTTTATCCACAAAAATTGTTGAAAAAAAGAAATGTGACTTATTACACATTTCTATTTAACTACAATATTAACTATCTTTCCTTTGATAATTATTACTTTAACTATTTCTTTTCCTGCTGTGTGATTTTTTACGTTTTCAGCAGTTAAGGCTTTTTCCTTAATACTTTCTTCATCTTCATTAATATTTATTGTAATTGTAGCACGAACTTTTCCATTTACTTGAACAGCGATTTCTTTTTCTTGATCTACTGTCTTTGCAATATCATATTTTGGCCAACTACTCTTACAAATTGCCTCACCTAAAGCATATTTTTCATTTAACTCTTCAGTTATATGTGGCGCAATTGGATTTAATAGTATTAAGAATGTTCTATAATCATCTTTTGTTATTTCTTCTTGTTCTTCAAATTTGTTTAGTAAAATCATTAGAGCTGATACTGCTGTATTAAATTTCATTGTATCTATATCTTCAGTAACTTTCTTGATAGTTTTATGAATTAGACTTTCTAATTTTTCGGAATAACCATTTTTAGCAGTTACTTTTTCTCCAACTCTAACTACTCTATCAATAAATCTTTTACATCCATTAAGTCCTTGTTCACTCCAAGCAACTTCCTTTTCATAGTCACCAATAAACATTTCATATGTTCTTAAAGCATCTGCACCATATGAAGCTACCATATCATCAGGATTGACAACATTTCCTAGTGATTTTGACATCTTAACGCCGCCTTCTCCTAGAATCATACCATGACTTACTCTTGTTTCAAATGGTTCTTTATTTGGTACTAGTCCTATATTATATAAGAATTGATTCCAGAATCTAGCATATAGTAAATGTCTTGTTGCATGTTCCATACCACCATTATAGAAATCTAATTTACCCCAATATTTTAAGGCATCTTGACTTGCGAATTCTTTATCATTATGAGCATCCATATATCTTAACCAATACCAAGATGATCCTGCCCAGTTTGGCATAGTATCAGTTTCTCTTTTAGCAGGTTTTCCACAATGTGGACAAGTTGTATTTACCCAGTCAGTGATTGCGGCAAGTGGACTTTCACCATCATCTGTTGGTTCATAATTTGTAACATCTGGAAGTCTAACTGGTAGATCTTCTTCTTTTACTGGAACCCAACCACAATCTTCACAATATACTAGTGGAATTGGTTCTCCCCAGAATCTTTGACGTGAGAAAATCCAGTCTTGTAATTTGTAATTTACTTTTTCATGTCCTAAATTATTTTCTTCTAGGTATTCAATCATTTTCTTAATAGAATCTTTTTTGTTAGTTAATCCATTTAATACTCCAGAATTTATCATTTTACCGTCACCAGTATAAGCAGTAGGCTTTAATAAATTAGTGAATGTTGTAATGTGTAATTCGTCCATTACTTCTTTTCTTATTGTCTTTTCATCTACCCATTCTACTTTGAAATTGTCTTTTTCATCATCATCTAAGTTTACCTCTTGAGTAGCATCACTAGTAAGTTTGAATAGAAGTCCGGTTGAATTAATCTCATATGCTTGGTTTTTATTATAAGCATAATAGTGATGATTAATTGGGAATATTTCTCTAACAAATTCAAAATCAGTGTAACCTGTTTCTTCTTTTATTTCCCTTATTGCGCAGTCTATAGCACTTTCATTGTCATGACGTGTACCACCTACAAATAGTCTTCCTCCTAAATCACCCCAGTTTATTGTTAAGTATTTATCTTGTTTTTCATCATATAAAACGGCGACAATACTTTCTTTATGTTTTTCATTTTCTTTTACTTCTCCTGTTATTTGTTCAATTACAGGTACTATATCAATTCCAAATTTTTTAGCAAATTCATAATCTCTTTCATCATGTGCTGGTACTGCCATGATAGCTCCTGTCCCATAACTCATCATTACATAGTCTGAAATATAGATTGGAATTTCTTTGTTAGTAATTGGATTTATTCCAGTAAGACCTTTTATGCATACACCTGTCTTATCTTTATTTACTTGAGTTCTTTCGAATTCTGTTTTATTTTTAATCTTTTCACGATATGCTTCAATCTCATCAAAATTAGAAATCTTATCTTTATTCTTATCTATTATTGGATGTTCTGGTGCGACAACCATGAAAGTTACTCCATATAGAGTATCTGGTCTTGTTGTGAATACTACTAAATCTTCGTCAGTTTCTTTTACTTTGAAATTAACTTCTGCTCCTGTTGATTTACCTATCCAGTTGATTTGAGCTGTTTTTATTCTATCTTGGAATTTAGTATCATCAAGTCCAGTGATTAAATCTTCTGCATAATCACTCATTCTAAGCATCCATTGTTCTTTTTCTCTTTGTTCTACTTCTGTTCCACAACGTTCACAAACTCCACCTGATGAGTCTTCATTAGATAGTCCCATCTTACACTTTGGACACCAGTTAATATTTTTCTTTGCTTTATAAGCCATTCCGTGTTCAAAGAATTTTAGAAATTGCCATTGAGTCCATTTGTAATATTCTGGATCAGTAGTTGCGAACTCTCTTGTCCAATCAATTGATAGACCAATTGATTTAATTTGACTCTTGAAATTTTTAATATTTTCTTTAACAGCAACACTTGGATGAATATGATTTTTAATAGCATACTGTTCTGCTGGTGCTCCAAAAGCATCCCATCCCATTGGGAATAAAACATTATATCCATTCATTCTTTTCTTACGTGCTAGGGCATCTAGAGCAGTATAACTTCTAACATGTCCTACATGAAGTCCTGCGCCTGATGGATAAGGAAACTCTACTAGATAATAATACTTAGGTTTACTACTTTTATTATCCGCAACGAATACCTTTTCATCTTCCCAATATTTTTGCCATTTTTTTTCGATACTTGTATAATTACTCATTTTATTTTGTTCCTTTCTTGATTTTATTTTTATGTTTGATACTATTTTTATTTATCTTATATTTATAATATTTAGCTAATAAGTAATAGCTTGAATATATGATTGGAATAACCAGTATCAGCGCTATTAAAATTTGGATTAAACCAATTTTTACAAGACACGCTACTGTTATAATTATGGCCATATCTAAACTAGATATAAAAGCAATAGTATTCAGCACACTGCTATAATTTAACTCATCTATGTCAACCTTGTAATATGACTTTAATAGCCGGACTTCTACTGGTTCTTTGCGATTGTCATCTTTACTTATTTTACCTTTTTTAATTTTTTTATTATATCTATACTCCTTTATGAACATTATTTCGTAAACTAAGAATATAGTTATAAATGTCAATAAAAATAGGATTATATTTTGTAACATTTTTCCTCCTTACATATAAAAACGCCCTTATAAATCTAAGGACGAATTATTCGCGGTACCACCTTAATTCACATACTATAATGTATGTGCATCTTACTAGATTTAACGGTCTTACCCGATATATTTTTAGATAATCAAGTTCATAAAGTTATCTTATTTGTTTTCACCACACACAAACTCTCTTTTAAAGATATTTCTTTACTAATACTATTACCAATATTTAAAACTTTAATTAGTGTTAGTATACTAAACTTCAGCAATATATTCAAGTAGTTTTAGGAATAATTTGATATGTTCCTTGGCAAGACCTTTGCTTTTTAACTTTCTAATAGCGATACGTTTTTTCTGGATACTTTTATCTCCAAATATGATATTAGCAATGTCTTCTTTCAAATATGTACTTATTTGTAAGTCCATTAAGATACTATTAACATCATCATTTATAACACGTACGGCGTCTATTTCAATATCTTTTCCTCGACAGTTTATAGTTAATTGACCTATTGTTGGTATTTGTTTCAAATAAACTATAAAGTCATTGCCATCTACGGTGTATGTACCATTTATTACTTGGTCATTAAACATTACTTTGACACTTTCGGCTTGTTTTGTATTTCTAAATACTAACTTATAATCTCTTCTATCTGGAACTATACCACTTTTTCCCTCTATTGAACGAATTATAACTGTATAGTTACTGCGAAGATAATTATAATCAATTGATGTTTTTAGATAATATCCTTCTTTATATAGTGAGGTCATACCATCATCTTCATATAATGTATACATGTTACTTACTCCTGGGAAAATATGAATTTCCATTTCTGTTGCTAAACCAATGTTATTTCTGTCACTTCTATTTGATAGCGGAATTATTGATCCCGCATGAGCAAAGACTGGATAGTCTTCTTCTCTAAAGAATGAAACATATTTTTTTCCACCTGGAAATTTTTTTCCTGTGAAAAAGTCATACCATATTCCATCTGGCATATAAAATCTGTGTACTGTACGGCTCATCAAGTCATCTTTTCTGTTCAGAATTGGACACACTAACAATTGTGATCCAAAGTAATATTGATTTTTGTAAAGTTCATCATCATAGCACCAAGGATAGTTGTAATAAAATGGTTGGATGATTGGAATTCCTACTCTAGAATAATTGTAGGCCTCTGTATACAAATACGGAATGAGGCGGTGACGAAGTCTAAGATAGTCAGCAACAATATTAGTTGTTTTAGCTTCCCATACCCATGGTTCTTTTTTATAGTAAGGTCCGCGGGCGGCATGAAATCTTAAAATTGGTGAAAAACAACCTAACTGTACCTGTCTAATATAGAGTTCGCTTTCCTCTATTCCTCCGTGATTACCCCCTACATCTAAACTTAACCAAGATATTCCCATATTTGAAGCATTTATATATGTGAAAGTCTCTTTAGCTAGAGCTTCCCACGTTATTTCGGTTGGACCTCCATATATTACTGGATAACGTTGTGGTGCAATAATAGAACCTCTTGATAAAACAAGACCTCTTTTATTAGCGTTTCTATCTGAGTCATGATACATGTAATGAACCATACTCCACATTTTACTAACATCTTTATCACCTTTATAATCATTCCAAAAGAAGTCAACACCTAATGACTCTAAAGTATGAAGATATACCTTAAAATACACATCTAATATTTTAGGATTTAGGGGATCAAACTTTATGACGCTGTTATTAGAAATTTCTAAATACTCAGCTGCTTTTTGATAATAAGCATCATGTGGGTAAAAGCCTTCAGTAGGATCAACTACTAAACCAACTCTAATATTTTTTTCATGGATTTTTTTTATACTTTCACTGGGTTTTGGAAATAAATTAGTATTAAAAGTAAAGCCTGACCTTAAGTCTTTCAAATCACCAACATTTCTGTAATGCCAATCGTTATCTAAAAGAATAACAGAAAGTGGTATTCTCTTTTTTTCAAAATTATGGATTAATTCCATAATACTCTTATCATCATATGTAATATTTCTACTCCACCAATTACCTAGGGCATATCTTGGTAACAGTTCAGGAAAGCCAGTTATTTTAAAATAATCTGTTAGAGCCTCTTTAAAATCTTTATCATACATAAAAACATAAATATCTATGTTTCCAGCTGGTCTTTCTAGTAGAGTTCCATCTTTATCTAAAAGATATGTGTCACTGTCATCAAAAGAGGCAAACCCTTCTAGCGAATATAGGCCTCTTTTAAACCTATCATTTAAGGGAATGTCAAAACCTGAAATGTTTCCATTCATATTTCTTACTTCAGGATGCTTATAATACCAGTCTCTTTGTCTATCCTTATCAACATTACTTAAAAGAGTTATTTTTAAATTCTTGGTGGGATTTATATTTGTACCATCAAATGGCTTCTCCTTTATATATGATAAACTGAAATATTTTGTTGTTATTTCCAGAAATGTTTGGTCCTGGCGTAGAGTAAAAGCAGGAAGACCAATATTTCTATTTTGAACTAATTGACTGGGAAGGTCTACAAATGTTCCATTTGGACTATATTCTATTCTAATTACTCGTTCTGTTATGACAGAAAAGCGATATTTTTTACCAACTATGCAAGCTTTAGAATCTGATTTTGCTCTTCGATAGTCAACTAAAAATTGTTCTCCTAATGGATACATAATACTCCCTCCTATTCTATAGTGATTATAGCATATTTTTATTTGCTAAAAAAGAATTTTTAAATAAAATCTATTACTTTTACGTAATAGATTAATCATTTATTTTATTTTTCAACATACTTTGCATAGTACTCTTCTAAACTTAATTCTTCTTTATCCATAATCTTTGCGGCCTTGGTTCCAACATAACGGAAATGCCAAGCCTCATGTCTTATTTCCGTTATTTCTTCCTTACTCCTTAAAAATCTATAACAGAAGCCATATTTATAACTGTTTTTTATCATCCATTGATATTCTTGTGAATTTTGGAAAATATTACTGTTTCCACTAGCAAAGTCAAATGCATATCCTGTTTGGTGTTCTGAATATCCAGCTTTCACCACAAATCTTTCAACATATGATTCACCATAAAGAGATAAATAAGTGTTATATGTTTCTTCCTGATCAGTATAACTTCTATAACCGGAATTAACTAAAAGATTTAAGCCTTCCTTTTTAGCTGCCTCAATCATTTTAATTGCTGCATCTACGGCTTCCTTGGTACCTTTTGTATTGTCATCTCCATCTATTGTATATTTTTGTGGTATGCTTGTTAAATTATTTGGAATGTATTCTTTTCCTAAATAATGATGCTTATTAGCTAAAACTAATTTTGTTTTATCAGTAACCTTAATTGCATCTTGGTAAGGTGATTTATCTAAATCAAGATTTACTTTGATAACTGTTGTCTCTTCATCATCACCAACCTCATCCATATACTTTACATATCTATCATAGTTCTCAAGTTTTGCAAAATCATAACTATAAAATTCTTCTAGATACTTTACTTTTGGTCTCTTGGCAAAATCAGAAACACTTTTGTCATTACCATGTGCTAAAATGATAGAAATATCTCTTGTACTATACTTTTTTTTGATTAATTTATTTATGTTCTGAATTATATTTTTTTGATTTTGATATTTTATATGCTTGTAATATTCTAGATTTTCTTCTTTGTATGCAGAACTTTCAAAAGCTTTATTTAAAGTCTTGTTGTCTGGGTTATCTAAGGCATAGCTCTTTTTAAATTTTTTTAAAATGTTTGATATGGCAACATCTGAGTAGCCTGCTTTTTTTAATTCATTTCTTGAATGTAGATAATATCCTAAAAAGACAGCAAGAACAATTATAATTATCGCTAAAATTTTGCAGATAATTTTTGTTTTAGGTTTTAATTTTAGGACTTTCTTTTGTGGCATAGGTACCTCCTCATTTTGTTAAGTGAATAAAATCACTGGTTTTAAATTCATTGATAGTCATAGCTGTAAATTTATTTTTATAAACCTCGGTTGTTAAAACTTCATTATATTTATAGGCATTAAACTTAATTTTTGAGCCGATTGGAAATTCATTAATTTTGTTTGTGTAATATGAGTAATACTCGGTCTTTGCTGGATTTTCATTATCTATAGGGGTATCTATATTTCTCATATATATTTTTCTTCCACCTACGCATGTGAGCATATCCTCAACTATGACGGTAACAATTTTAGATTCACGTTTCCCTGTGATTGAGATAAGTATACCTATAGTAATAAATAAAAGAATTGTACTACCGGCAGTTAAACCTATAGAAAATATCCATTCATTATTTGAAAATAGTTGTGCTGGTTTTTGAGGATTATATCTAAGTTGAATTATTGGATCCGGATCTGTTGAAAAATCTTTTGGATAATCATAATAATATTTTTTATCATTTACCTTATATACATATTGTGCATGATAATATGGCTTACCAGCTTTGTAAACTTTAGTTTTTGAGCTTAGGTCAGCACCGATTATTGTGTAAGTATTATACTTTTCATTGCAGTTGATTATAAAATAAATACCTAGCCCAATACCTATTAATTCTAGAAATAGAAAAAATATATGAATTCCCTTTTTCCCCTTAGTTACATTTTTTAGGATTTCTTCTTCTGCAGGAGTGGTAATGGTTGATACAACATTTTTGGTATTAACTATTTCTGATTTTGGAGACGCTATTTCTGCTGCTTTTTGTGTTGGAATAATAGGCTCTAAAGCATTATTAGATGGTGTTTGAATAATGTTAGATGGAGTAATACTGTTAGCTTGTAAATTAGTTGGCATTATATTCGTATTTTCTAATTTCTCAGTTTGATTTATTTCTTGATTATTCATAAACATCCTCCTCTTATTCTTATAATCATATTATAACAGATAATTTGGTAGTTTAGAGTTTTTTTTAAATAAATTGCAATATAAAAAAGTTATCCACTTTTTTTGTGAATAACTCTGGTAAATTAAGAACAATTATTGTATTCTTAGAATTTGGCCTATTTGAAGAACATTAGAAGTAAGATTATTTAATCTTTTTAACTCATCTACAGTTGTATTGTTTTTACTAGCTATTAACCATAAACTATCTCCGCGTTGTACCACATATGTTTTTTCTGCTGGTTGAGTATTGTTAGAGTCATTTGATGGTGTTTGAGTAGAAGATGGAATAATTAATTGTTGGCCAATACTTAAAACGTTACTTGTTAAATTGTTTCTGGTTTTCAACGCAGAGATTGTAGTGTTATATTGTTGGGCAATAGTCCATAAGCTATCTCCTTTTTTGACAGTATAGACTATTTCGTTAGCTGGAGTGTCGCTTGCCTGAGCTGGGACAATTAATTGTTGGCCTATTTGTAAGCCATTGGTTGTTAAATTATTTAACTCTTTTAGGACATCAACTGTTACACCATAATCATTAGCAATTTTCCAGAGACTGTCTCCCCTTTTCACAACATAAATAGTAGTGTTTTCATTTGGCGTTGTGCTTTTTCTAGGTATTCTTAGTACTTGACCGATTTGTAAAGTGTTTGAACCTAAGTTATTAGTTTCAACCAATTCGGCTACCGTTGTATTATATTTATTGGCAATACTCCAAAGACTGTCTCCTCTTTTGACGGTATAATAATCACCATTGTCATCACCTGAGGATGGCTCCTTATATTCATATCCAGCATATTCAACAATTGCTTTTAAAGCACCCTCTACATAGTCTTCAATATTGTTTTGAAGTTTCCTAGCATCTGCTTGATTATCAATAAAGCCATATTCTACTAGCAAAGTTTCTGCATCACCTGTTAGTCTTTGAATGTAATAGTAGTCCTTCATTGGATTTTCAGGTAATCTTCGTTGATAATACTTTCTCATTAGTTGTCCTTCACTACCTATTCCCTCTAGTATATTTTTGGCTAATGTATCTGAGTTTCTAAGGGCATAGACTACTTCCGCACCTTCGCCACCTGGTGAGTTTAGTTACCTATAATAAAATTAATCGATGGTTAATAAAAGTCATCGATTAATTTATTGTTATTTAATATTCAGTAATCCTTTATATTCCAATTTTATTAATTCATCATTTATATTTAGTTTCATTTCAATTTGATTATTATATATATTACCAAATTCCAAATTAACCTCACTATCAATAAAATCAATAAAATTAGCAGTATCAAATATTTCTATCATTGTTATTTTAGAATTTAATTCTGTTGGTAATTCTATATATTTTCTATTTTTTATATTTTTAAAATGTTTGTCTTCGAAAAAATCCACATAAAAACTAATGTATCCTTTAACATTATTTAATTCTATATCTAATGATACTAAAATAGAATATCCTTTTCTTGCATTATGAGTGGCATTAACATATTTAATTTCTGATGTTAAAACCTTATATTCTTTATTATTTATCTTTAACATTACTTATATACCTAGCTTTAAAGATTTAACAAGTCTTTTTTCTAAAGCGGGTCTTGCAAATTGTTCTTCTAAAGCTAAGACACTATTTTTATACCTATTATAAGCAAACTCATAATTTCCACTTTTTATAGCATTTACACATGCACTAACAACATTTTCATATATAAAATTAAATATCTCATTATTATTTTCAGATTCATTGATGACGTCAACAATAGTTGGTGCAGTTTTATAATAATGTTCAATGTCTTCTTTAGAAACAAATTTATCTCTAAACCATCTTAATATCATTAATTCTTCACAATTGTCATCAAATTTTTCCATTTTATGTCTCATACAAGCAGTTGTTAAATAACAACTTGTATCCGTAGTTTCTTTTTCTCCACTTGTTGTATCAACAATCGTTCCTTTTCCTGTATCACTATCATAATTAATATGAATAGACCCGTGATCTGGATTTTCAGCTGGACAACTGTCATATATATCAATATGATCTCTACCATATTTGTCAGTAGAAGTTCTTATTTCGACTCCTTCATCATTAACATAATGTCCATATTCATCTTTACCCATTTTTTTTACCTCTTTCATTATTTATTTCTTTAATAATTACTTCATATCTAATTAAAATATTATCTGATAACATTGATTCTATTCCTATTGATTTATTAGGTATCAACTCATTTCTTATTTCATCTAACAAATCATGTATTCTTAATGAATTTTCGTAAGAAACAATATCTAAATTTTTATTTTCATAATAATATTTAACCCATTTTATTAATTCATCAAGCACACCCTCATAATCATCCTTTACATCTTTTAGTGACTCTAAATGAACAGCAATTGTTAAATTACCAATAATATCTGCAAAATCACTAATTAATTTTCTATTAATCATATACTCACCAATCAATCTGCAATTCTTCCTTTCTTGTTAATATTATAAATTTTTTTATAAAGAAAAGCAAGGTAGTCATTAATTATTATTTTTGCCTTTTCTACCATACGGATTTCTTGCTAAATTTCTATTTTCATATTTAAAAGTTACCTCTTGTACAATATCATATTTAAAACATATAGTAATATTTCTATCTTTATCTATAACTATTTTATCTACTAACGTATCAATTAATTCTTTTTTGGGTTTATTTAAATCTAATAGTTTTTTTATTTTTTTAGTATAATCAGGTAAAATATTTGTTTTATTTTTAATTTTATATTTTTTAACATTTTGATCTTCTATCTTTTCGTTAATTTGTTTTAATTTTTGTTCAAATTCACTTGCTAATTCTTTATATGTATCTGCTGATATTACACCATCACACCTATCATTGTATAAAGTTTTTAATCTACCAGTAATCTTTTCTTTTTCTATTTGAAATTCTTTAACTATTTTATCAATGTTAGTAGTTTCCTTGTGAATACTTTTTACTACTTCATCATTTAATTCTTTTATATTAAGTTCTTTTATTAATTTAGATATATACTTATTAATTTGTTCTAATACCTGT
Organism: Clostridium sp. CAG:417; assembly: GCA_000432835.1. Lineage (GTDB taxonomy): Bacteria > Bacillota_I > Bacilli_A > RF39 > UBA660 > CAG-417. The sequence continues at coordinate 144,100 of FR890375.1, forward strand.
TCTTCCAAATAATTATATGGGTAAAAATGCGAATAACATCTACCTCTTACGGGATCTCTAGAATATCTATTGCAATTAACAGACCAATAATCTTGTTTTTTACGATAAAGAACTGTAAGTCTATTTTTGCACTCTTTACAAAATAACTTACCTTCTAATAATCTTTTTTCTCTATTCGTTTTAACCTCATAATTTCTAGTATTTCTTTTTCTTAAAGTATTAACATATTCAAATGTATCTTTATCAACTAATGGTTCATGTGTATTTTCTACTATAATCCATAACTTTTCATCTAATGTTATCTTCTTTTTAGATTTATAACTTACTTTAGTTTGAGTATGTTGTACTAAATCACCAGTATATACTCTATTTGTTAATATTTTTTTTACTGTAGAAATATTCCAATTCTCTCTATCAATTAATCTTGATGAATAATTAGTCTTTTTATATCCACTAGGTGTAATTACATTTTCCTTATTTAGTCTATTTGCTATTTCAGTATGTCCAATACCATCAGCTCTCCATTTAAATATTTTTTTGACTATTGGAGCAGTATCTGGATTTGGTATTAAATGTCCTTTATCTAATGGATCTCTCATATAACCAAAGCATGGCAAACTTCCAACAAATTTTCCATTCTTTCTTTTTTCATTTAATACATTTCTAATTTTTATTGAATTTTGTTTACTATAATAATCATTACAAGCAATTATAAATGTTGATGAATCATTGCTAGCTTGATTTTTAAAACTATCATATGATTCTAATATAGATATAAATCTTATATTATTTTCCGGAAAAAATGTTTCAATGTAGTAACCAGTCATAACATGATCTCTACCTAATCTTGATAAATCTTTAACTATTACACAATTTATCTTTTTATTATTTATATCTTCTAGCATACTTTGAAATCCAGGTCTTTCAAAATCAGTTCCTGAATATCCATCATCAACATATTCTTTAACTAAATTAAAATTATTATTTTTAACATAACCTCTTAATAATTCTTTTTGATTAATTACACTTTCACTATCAGATTCATATTTTTTATCTTTATCTTCTTGGGATAGTCTTATATAGATTCCAACATTAAAATCGTTTGCCATTAAGTAAGTATTATACATTTATTCCTCCTTTTATCTTACTTAATTTGGTATTAAGACGTGTCCATGGTAACATCAAAGTTAAGAAAGTGCAAATCATTTTGTTTGCACTCCTTCTTCTTTTGATATTTCTTCGATTAAGTATTTTAAAATAAGATCTTTAAATGAAATGTTATTCAAATAGGCTCCTTCCATAATTAAACCACCTATTTAAATTTATGTTTTTACTTATTATTTTTGAATTTTTTTCATACATATATCTACTTTCCTTCTTTTTATATTAGTATTACTAATAATATTATTAGAATTATTTATTATATTTAATTTTTATATTATATTTATTATATTATTATTGAACTATATATCCTTTGAGTGTTAAAAAAACATCTAACCCCTTAGAAAAAATCTTCAGGTAGATCAGATGTAAACTTTTCTTCATTAATATAAATTTTTCTTTGAAATTTATGTTTATATTCCATAATAATGTAATTATTATCTGCTAATTCTTTTAATAGGCTTGATATTCTTCTTGGACCTACTCCAAGATAATTACCTAAGTATTTATTATCAGCATAACAATAGCCTTCTTTATGAGATAAAAGTATTATTATTCCATATAAAATTTTATTGTTATTACATACATTTCTATCTAAAATTATAAACATTGGTATTTTTACATATTTATCATAATCCATTTATTACTCTCCTTTCGTATTTGTTTTTAATATTTCTAAATATCCAATTTCTAATAACTCTGTCATCATTTTAGAAATAGATACTCTATAAAATTTAGACATTAATTTAATTAGTCTATTGGTAAATATAATTTAAATATTCTCAAACTATTTCTCCTTCCTAAATAGGATGATTGTCCTATTATTTTTACTATTTTTAATTAGAGCAGGATAAGAAGATAGCACCACAAACAAAAAAACTCCTTATAATATAAGGAATTGTTATGGTGCTATTCTTATTTCGTACTTACGAAATTCATCCTACTTTATAGGTTCATATAAAGGATGATTACTAAATATCTCCTTTATTTCTCTTAGTTTTAGTTCTTATTTGTTCATCCTATTATTAAAAAAATATCAAAATTAATAGGATGATAGCACATAATGACCACCTCCTTAAAATGAAAAAAAGAAGACCTAAGTCCTCTTTGCATAATTATTTTATTTTACTATATTCTGCCACTTGACTTTGATAAGTCAATGAATATCCGATGCTTTTTTGTGCTTTATTTTTCTTTTTTTTGCTTTTTTTAACTTTTTTGTGCCTTTTGATGCTTTTCAATGCTTTTTTGTGCAAAAATATGCCAAATAATGTTTTTACATTAACTATTAAATAAACTAATAATTATTTTTTATGTTATAAAATTTCTTTATTTCGTCAACAGTTATATTAAAATTAATTGATTTATATCTAGGTAACAATTTTTCGTACATCTTTTCTATCATTTCAATTTTTACTTTATCAGCACCATTATGAAATGCCCTATGACAGTTTGGACATAATGATAAAATATTTTCAACACAGTCGACATTTATATGGTATTTTTCCCATACTTCTTGTTGATATTTAACAGGAACTAAATGATGTGCTTCCATAAAATTTTTATTTGTTTTAGCAGAAGTAAATGTTTCATGTCTTGCATTATGTTCACAACAATAGTATGCATTTTGTATTGCAATTCTTCCAAGCAATGGATTTCTTTTATACTTTTTGCTAATTTTTCCCTTTTCAATTTGTGCAGGAGCTACCTTATGTGCACCTATTGCTACGTCAGTATTAACATTTTCTTCTTTTATATTATCTATTTTTTCAAGATATTTATCATCTTTTTCTTCTTCGCTATTTTCTATATCAATTATTTCTTTTTCTTCAGTCAAAACTTTTACTAAATCATCATTTGGATTAACTTCTATTGTTTCAATCACTTCATCCGCTTTAGGTTCATCAATCAGATTAATACCAAAATCCTGAACATTGTATAAAAAATATGAATAATCAACATCACGATATAATATCTCATTCATTTCTTCTATATCATATTTAATAAAAAAATTATTATAAAAATAATTATCAAATTTTGGATTTATAGAAATACTTTTAGAATCAATTATAAATAACCTTGTATTATTTCTAATTAATGACATTATTCTACTATAATCTTTATAGTATGGAACATATTCAGATATAGGAGAATTTTGTCTTATATATTCAACAGCTTGTTCCCATTGATTATATTTCTTACATGTCATAATATAAGTGTACAAGTGATCAATTGAAACTTCATTAATATCATATTTTTGTTGTAATTCTTTTAAAACTTTATATATAAAAATTACTGGCAATATATAGTAATCCTCGTTATTATTCTCTGTATCAATAATTGCATGTATTTTTAACTTTAAAACCTGTTCAGTAATAATCTTATTAAATTCATATTTGTTTATTAAAGGATTAATAGATTTTAACTTATCATATATTGCTGTGGTTTTCTCTTTATTATATTGACCACCTCTCTTATAAAATGGTGTTTTGGTAATTAATCCAAAAAACTGTGGAATTACTAATGTTCTATGCCTATCAGTTTCAACATCAAAATCCAAATGATTTTTTGAAAAAAATTCTTCTATATTAGTCGTTTCTCTATTTGGTATACTATCAAATAAGTTTGTTACTTTTATTATTTCATCAAAACTACTAACCTTTTGTTTAGTAAATACCCATACGGATTTTTCAGTTAAAGTTTTTAAATATTCTTCAGCACTTATTTTCATTCAATAACCTCCTTATCATTGTTGCAAAAAAGAAAGCTAATTTAGGTGGTACCGCATTTCCTATTTGCTTGCAAACACATGATTTACTACCATAAAAATGAAAATTGTCAGGAAAACTTTGAATTCTTGCTGCTTCCCTTGGTGTTATTGTTCTATTTTCATATGGATGAGTAAATTTTCCTCCTGTTGGAGTATCAAATCTAGTCGTTATTGTTGGTGCTATTCCATTAGGATCTAGTCTTCCATACGATCCACTATGTACAGTTTTTATTTTTTCATTTAACACTTTATAATTTTCATTTATTTTAACTTTCGACATTCTTTCAATAGCTTTTTTGCTGTGATTAGTTTTTATATGGTTTGTTGTATTTCCTGACGATGTTTCTAAATATCTTTGATAATTATTAGTAGAATTTAAATTACTAACTTCACCGTTTTCAGTAGGCTCAGGTAAATTTGAAATCGCATCCCAAACAGTTACTTCATCAAAAAAGTTAGGATACTTTTTCATTAAAATTTCTTTTGTTTTAGTAATTTCTGTTTCTAAATCAAAGTTAATTTGTGAACCAATTATTATGGTTCTCTCCCTATTTTGTGGTATTCCATACTCTTTTGCTTTTACGACTTTATACTGTATTTTGTATGGTTTTCCATCAAAATTATTAGGATTTTCAAAAATTTTCTTAATTTCTTGAAATATTTTACCATTATGTAAATTCAAAATACCTTTAACATTTTCTAATATAAATATTTTAGGTCTAACAATTTTTACAACATTAAAATAATGTTTAAATAAATAATTTCTTGGGTCATCTATAAAACCGTTTCTAATTCTTGATCCTGCCATTGAAAACCCTTGGCAAGGAGGTCCACCTATAATTATATCTGCTTCACCAAATTTAAATACGTTATCATTGTCTACATTTTTTATATCATCAGCTATCATTTTTGTGTTCAAATGATTTTGTTCATATGACTTAGCAATTTCTTTATCAAATTCTACGGCTGAGACGATATCAAATCCTGCTTTTTCAAAGCCACATGAAAAACCACCACATCCAGCAAATAAATCAATAGTTTTAATCATCAAACTCACCTCCAGATCTGTATTTTATTGCAAATGATTTAATATAATCCAATTCTGTTTGCGTAAGATTGTATATTTCTGCTAATTCATCATCTATTTCATCAATTACATCTTTGCATAATTTATGCTTATATTCATAATCAACTTGCTTAGTACCTACATATCTTTTTGTATTTTCTAATTTTGTTTCTAGTTTCTTACTTAATTTGTCAAATTTAATTGTATCAATATTTTTAACAGGTATTTTAAAAGATTTTAATTCCTTTGTAGTAATATGCCAACAGTCAGAAATAATAGTCCAATATAACCAAAACAAACTAGAATTCAATAAACATAAAACAAAATTATAAATATCAGTTGAATATTTAAAACTTTTGTATTCATTTGAGCCGGGATTAAAAGTAAATGCCTTAATCCAGAAACAAGCACGCATATTTAAATACAATTCTTTACCTGATATTTTTTGAATTTCATAAACATTATTTTTATTTTTAGTATATATTTTATCAAATATTGATTCTTCTATATCATTTCCAATTTTTGGAATAAATTGTTCAAAATTATATTTAGATAATCTAACCTCTCTACCATTTAATAATTTTTTTCTTTCTTCATTATACCAATGCTTATAATTAGATGTATATATTTTATTTTTAGTATTTCCTTTTTGTGCAATCAAAATATTTAATTTTTGATGAACACCATCAAAAAGACAATCAGGTCTGTCTGCAAAATTTAAAATAAATTGTTTTCTAGTATTTTCTTTTACGTAATCTCTTATTTTGGACATTCTTGTTGTAGCAGTATATGACAATGGTATTATATATCCCAATACACCTTTATCACTTAATAAATCTATACTGTTTCTTATCACATCAGCATATATATTTCCATAGTTATTAACTAGCTTTTCTTTTAAAGAATATCTAGAATATTCAACATAAGGGGGATTTCCAACTATTAAGTCAAACATATTATTAATTTTATTACTTTCACTTATAAAATCATAATTATAAAAATTATTTTTTAAAATTTTTGCTAGTTTTTCAAATGATTTTTTATTTTTTAATCTATTTGAAATGCAAAAATATAACCTTATTTTTGAAATATCAGTAGATTCTTCATCTATGTCGTTTCCATGTATAGTATCACATATTTTTAAAATATTGTTATCATTTATTTTATTAGTTTTTTTCATTATATTATATTTAAGCTCAAATATATTTAATAAAAATTCACCACTACCACATGTAGGATCAATAGTTTTTAACTTATATAATAATTGATTTGTTTTGTCATTAGATAAATTTGATAAAATCTTTATACACTCTTCATAATTATGTGTATTTTTATTATCAAAAATTAATCTATTAATAATTGAATTACAGATTATATATTTTGCCACATCATTTGGAGTATAATATACACCATTAGATTTTCTTTTTTCACTTTTTTCATTTATATTTGATAAAACCTTTTGAAAGGCATCATCAGAAATATTAATTGATTTATCATTATAAATTAAATTATCTATATCATATTTTACATAGTTACCATTTAATAATATATGCAACCCATTGATAAATTCTTTTTTAAACCTTGATATATCACTAACCTTAGATACAACAAGTCTTGTTAACGATTTATTCAGTTCTTTAGTCATTTTTACACCTTCTTTATTTTGCTGTATCTATATAAGATTGTCTTTTAAATTATTATAACAATTTTTCTTTTAACTTTAAATATCTTATATAGACTTTTCAATAATGCTTTTCATTTTTTCTTCATTATATTTTTCCATAAATTCTGCAATTTCAATATATTTATCATAATCCATTATTACAACATAATCTTTTCCATTTTTCGTAACTTTCATTGGGAGTTTACTTTTCTTCACCTTATTAAACATCTTTGATGACTGCCCTTTGTTAAAATCTCTTATAAGAGCTGAATCCTTTATATATTTAGTAACTTTCAAGCCACTCACCTCTAACCTCTACATAAATTATATCATAAAGTAATTACAATTGTAATTACTTTATGATATAAAAAGAAATTTTTTTTAAAATTTCATCTATTATATTACTTATTCATAACTCTTTAGAACAGTTAGGTTTATACTTAACATCATTAAAACCATACACTTTTTTACAATCATTGCAAATAATTGCTATATAGTCTGCACCAACAATACTAAATCCATCACCTTTTAATACTGATATATTTTTAGAATTACATTTAGGACATTTTATTTCTTCTTTCATCACTTCATTCTGACTATATGCATCCCTAACTATTTCATATCCATTTCTATCATATCTAGGAACGTATTCATCTTTATTAAATATTTTTACTCTACCAAACATAAATTCCAGTTTATCAACTTTCTTTTCTATATGATAATGCCCACAATACCATTTATCATAAGTAATACTACTTTCTACTCCATCTAAAAACTTTTCCATGGATTTATCAACTTTAGTTTGGGCTAATCCTCGTATAAACACTTCCCTGGGTTCATATTTATATGGACATGTATGAGTAAGAACTATATCAAAATGCATGCCTTTAATTTTATTCAAAATATTATCCATTTCTATTTCTGTTAATTGTTCATCTTTAAACCACTCATATCCATGTAGTAATCTATACTGTTTATCTACTGAATATGCTCCACCAATTACTAAAATCTTTTTACTATCAACATATTATCAGTATCTTTTTCCAACTTATAAATCCGAGAAAAATCTCTATGTGTATCACCTGTAATATAAATCATTATTTTGCCTTCTTTATACAATGTATTATTTATTTAGTTCTAATCCATAATCTACTCTTAAATATATAAAAGCATGTTCTTTTATTTTTTTTCTTCATCTTTTTTATAATTAACCGTGTCATGCAATGTCCTATAAATACGATTAACATCTATAAGATTATCATTAAAATATTCATAATTTAAACAAATTAAATCAGCAAGCAGTCTAGCATCATTTTCCATTCTTAATTTATTATCTTTTTTAACAAATTCCTTTTCATTTTTCATGAGATTCGTCCTCCAATTTATTGCATGTTACATCTCTTGCAATAGATTGTCAAATCATTATAATTTAATATCAATTCAAATCAGAAAATAATTCATTCTCATTACTTTGTATTTTCTCTTCAATATGTTGCTTATCATTATTTAGTTCATTTATTTCTTTTATTATTGAATCGATTAAATTAATTACTTCTAGAAAATAATCTTTTTCATTTCCATCTTCTATTTGATCAATATTAGATGTAATTTGATAATTATTATCTTTTTTATAATCAAATAATTCATATATATCATATGCATTAATATTTTTATCTGAAAATTTTATTTCCTTTTTATTTTTTGAATTTTCATTTAATAAAGCTATATCAAATTTATCATCCATTTTTATGTTAATTGTTATCTTTGTCATATTTTTTTAATCTCCCTTCTATGGCGGCATATCCACCATCTAAATTATCTTTAATTAAATCAAGTATAGAGTAGTCTTCATCATACTCTAAAGCACCATATTTTATATCAAGTTTATTATTTACTTTATTTAAATATATAACATTATCTACATCTAAATTTACAACAAGCATAGGATTATGTGTTACTATTAAAACCTGTTTTTTATCTCTTATATTACTTAAAATTTTTAATAAAAATTTATTAATTCTTTTTGGATTAATATCATCTTCTGGTTGATCAATAGCTAATACATAAAAATCTGATTCTTGTTCTTGAATCTGAAATTTATAATAGACAAGAGATATTTCACCTGGCGTATTTCCTACTATTGTCTTAGATTGTACTTCTGAAATAAATGTGTTTTCTTTTGAATATTCATTAATAAAACCTTGTATTCTTTGAATTTTATACTTTCCTATTTCTTTCATTGAAGAGCAATTTTTTAAAGCTTTCAAATAACTATCTTCAGTATCTATTTTCTTTATTGCTTTTTCTGATGAATACTCATTATTAAAACAATATTTATAAAATTCATCTTTTAAATCAGAATTATGATAAAGAGCTTTTTTGGTAAATTCATACCCACTTTTTTGTTTTATTGATGAGCCATTTATTCTTTTAGGAAATTCTGGAAATATATTATCCTTATTCTCTAATTTAATAAAATCAATTATAGATTTTTTAAAATCATTATAGTTGTTTAATAATTGTTTTTTTTCTTTTTCATCAGATGTTCTACGTGTAGATAATGATGTTTCATAATTATTTAAATGTTTAGTAATTATACTACGAACTTTATTGTCCTTTTCTTTCAATAAATAATTATTTTCTATATTTTTATAAATATCATCTAACTCTTTAATAGTAAAATTTATCTTGTCTTCGAGCATTAATTTTTTGTAATAATCTTTATTATTATTAAATTCACCTTTCAATGTAGAAATTGCATTATTTAACTTATTCTTTCTTTCATTGTCTTCTGATATATCTAATAAATCAATTGTAGAATTAATATTAGGCAAATAAAAATTACCTTTAACTGGGATGACACTTATTGATTTGTTTTTTAATTTATCCCTACTTTCATTAACAGAAATATTTTGCATTACATATTTATGAAGTTTTGAAAAATAATCAGTTATATTTAAAGAAAAAGTTGCTTTAGTTGAAATCTCATTGTAATAGTCGGATGAGCCACTAAAAAGCATCCCATCTTTTACTTTATCCTTTATTTCACCTTGAGAAATATATTCTATGTAATTTTTTTGGAAATCTTTTTTATTATAATTAAAAGCTAACTTGTTTTCTTTGACTAAATCATCATAATATCTAATTTTACCATTACAGAGTAAATTTAATAACATCGTTTTCCCTGAGCCATTATCTCCAATAATAGTATTTATACCATTAACTAATGGATACATTTTCTCTCCTACTTTTATATTTTCAATATAATAGGAGTTATGATTTTCATTTCTATTAGCTCTACTGTTAAATGAACTAATAGCCATTAACAATCCCTTAAAAGTAGGTAAACATTTTAATGAAGTAAATTTCCTATCTATTTTATTGTTCTTGTCTCGATAAGGATATGAATTCCAATCATGACAATCACTCCCAGTAATCAGTGGAAAATCAATATTCAAATCATTTAAGCTGTTTTTAACAATACCCTCAGTTCTATTACTTCCAAACTCTAAAGAATCTATATAGCAAGTTTTCAAAAAGAAAGACGGATCATCACAAGCAGCAGACAGACTATCTGTCTTACCCGTTTTATTATCTAGTGATTGTTTTTGATGAACAATTAATATTGTTTTTAATCCAATTTTTTTTATTAATATTTCAAATTCATCCATCGTATAAGATTCATCTTTAGATAATTCTTTATAATCTTTAATTACTTTAGGTATATCCTGTAGTTTTGTAAAATCTGAGTCATCAAAAATGGCAATAATGTGACATTTTGGTAAATTTTCATCTAATTGAACATCAAATTCTATACCAGGCAAATTTTTCTTAACTATCTTATTTTCCTTTATTTTTTCATTTAATTTTGTATATAATTCATAATCAAATCTATTATGATCAGTTATTGCAAACATGTTTATATTATTAGTTTCTAATGCTTTTAATAAAATATCTATATTTTCAATTTTTGAATTATCTACAATTGAACCATCCTTATAAAAACTAGCATAAGAATGAATATGTAAATCGATATTGATTGTTTTTTCGGCAAAATGTTCCATATTCTTTACTTCCTTTCAGCATATACTTACAAAAATTGTTGTTATATTTATTATATCATCAAAAAAGAAAAAATAGCATTTATCTCTCAAATAAACACTATTTCTACAGTATTTAATATATTTCTAGATAAATTATACTATCTAACTTAATCGTTCAAATACAGTCGCCTTAATACCCAATCAAATTATGTAATGGTAAGTAAACTCGCCACCTCCTGCATTTATGTGATTAGAAATTATTATGACATCGGTACCATTTCCAAATGGATCTGTCATTCTTTTGATTCTTTCATTTCTTGTTAGCGTTTCATCTGTATCTCTAACTATAGATGTTGGCACGCCTAACTCTTGGAGTCTCTTATACATGTATTGTGCCGCTCTTAATGTTAAATCTTTTTCTTTTAATGAACCGCTTATTGCTCCCGGATCATCTCCGCCATGTCGGGGTATCGGAAAAGTCCAAATTTATTATTATTTATATTTCTACTGGTTCTTTTGAATCTAACATAGATTTTGTTAAGTTTGTAGAAGAAACTATGGTTTTATTGTTCCAATAATTCAATAATTTATCTTTGTTTTCTTTTACCCATTTAATAGCGATATTTTTATTTTTATTTGAAATATTTCCAGCTAACACTTTAAAATCTAGTAACGAAATAGAAATTTCATATTTATCATATATTGCATGTACATGTGGAGGATTATGATCACTAGTATAAACATAAAATTTTATACCTTTTTCCTTTCCTAATCTCTCTCTTATCTCATACACTTCAAATACATCTCTATAAAAATTTCTTATTTCTATTGGAATACCAAAATAATGCATTTCTTCTACTTTCATAACTACTACCTCAAAACTCAAAATTCCATTCTATTTCAATATCTCTTGTTTTATTTTCTTTATCATATTCTCCAATATATACTTTATCAATAAACTCATCTAATATAATTTTATTTAGTTCTTTTATGTGCTTGTATTTCTTTAATATGCTATCAGCATTTTTCTTTTCTTTCTTTTCTACTTTTAACTCATCAATTTGTTTATCTATTATTTCAATTCTTTTCATCATATTTTCTATTTCATTGAAATAATCTTTTGACATCATCTGAAACATATCTTCAGAAATAACTCCCTTAACTTTTTCCTCAAAAAGATTTCTATAATAAGTTTTATTATTACTTATTTTTTTATTTAAATCTTCTTTTTCTTTTATTAGTGCTTTTACTGAATCATTATTATCTGTATCTTGTTTTTCTCTGACTTCATAGAGTTTTTTTAAATCATTTCTATCATAATAATTGTCTAATAAATCATTTATAGCGTTTAATAATATTTCTTCTAACTTATCCATTCTAATTGATTTATTGTTATCGCAAATATGAAATTTTTTATTACCTTTACATTGCATATATGCTCTTTGTCCTGTCTTTTCACTTTTAACATTATAAACATTTCTCATAAATGCTTTACCACAACAACTACAATATACTTTTCTAGTAAAATAATTAATTTGTCCTGTTTTAGTAACCTTATAATGTGTACCTAATATTGATTGCACTTTATTCCAAATTTCCATATCTATAATTGGCTCATGTGTATTTGGGGTTCTACACCATTCACTAGCAGAAACACTTTTCTTTTTATGATTTTTATAGCTTACATAAGTTGTTTTTCCCTGTACTAAATTACCAATATATACTTCGTTTTTTAATATTTGTGCTACTGTATCAGGATTCCATCTAACTGTTTCTAAATCACAATTAGAACACACAAATTTACTACCTTTTTGTTTTTTATAAACTGACCTGGGCAAAATATTATTATTGTTTAAATATTCACATATTCTATGATAACCATATCCATCTGCATACATTTTGAATATCTTTTTAACAACTTCAGCAGCTACAGGATCAATGACTAATTTATGGTAATCTTCTTCACCCCTATCATATCCGTAAGGTGCAAAACTTCCCATAAATAATCCATCTTCCCTTTTATTTCTTAAAGATTTTTTAATATTCTGTGATAAGTCATCTAAATACCACTCATTAATTAATCCATTTATCTGTCTTGATTTTTTATTTGCTTCAATACTAGTATCAGCATTATCAACTATACTTACAAATCTAACTCCCCATTCAAGAAATTTATTATGTAAATAATATTCAATAACACCCATATCTCTTGAAAATCTTGATTGAGATTTAGAAAGGACTAAATTAATTTTTCCACTTTCACAATCTTTTATAAGTCTTTCAAAATCAGGTCTAAATGTTCCTGCTCCTGAAAAGTCATCATCAGAATAAATGTCTACAATATTCCAACCATTTTGATCAGCATATTTTAAACACATACTTCTTTGATTTACTATACTATCACTATCATCAGTTCTATTTATTTTATCTCTATCTTCGTCAGATAATCTACAATATACACCTACCTTTTCTATCATAGCCACTCCTCCAAACTTAAAGAATGACTATAAATGCTTATTAGCAATACAAGTATATTATAAACCAAAATCACTAATTATTTAATCCTAATTCTTGATTTTCTAGTTTTAATATAATATTTAGCAATTTTTTATTGAATAATTCTTTTAATTCTTCCTTTGATTTATTGTCATCATTTTTGAATTTATATTTTACATTATATACTACCTCCATTTTCTTTTTACCCCCCTTTTCTTTAATTATAAATTAAATACTCCTTTCATAATATCTCTCCTTTCTTTATTCAAATTCTTTTAACATATTATCTATTTCTTCTATTTCTTCTTTACTTGCTTTTTTAGAAACACAAACCTCTGGATGTTCCATCCAATAAGGAACAATTTCTTCTTTCTTAAATTTATTATATTTATTTTTATAATTATTATTTATATTATGGTAGCAAGATTCTGCTACCCTTTGACTACGATTATTTGCTACTTCGGTAGCAACTTTTGTTGGTATATTTTCTGTATTAAGATATATTCTACGATTATTGTTTTCATATTTTACTATGACATATCCTAATTTCTTTAATTTAGACAATGAATCACTAATCGTTCTAATTGAAGTATCAATATAGTTAGCTAAATATTTATTATTTGCATAGCAATAATTACTATTTAAGGCAAGTGATATGATAAGACTTAAAAGATCATTATCAGTTCTATTTAAGTTCTTATCATTAAATAATATTCTTGGAGTCATGATAAAATCACAATCTAATCTTATAATAATAATAATCTCCTTCAAATAATAAATTAAGACTTTCCTACTCCTTTACGATTTAACATCTTAAGGGAATATTTTATCCGTTCCCAAAAGATATTAACTTGCTTTATTCTATATCTTATAGAAAAGGTACTAACATAAATCTCCGAACATTTATTGTACCTAATTTACTAGCGATAATTCTACTCTAGCAAATTGTGTATTCGTATAATCCTCTGTCATATTCAGTAAATTTAATATAATTAAATTTTTCTAATAGTTTTAAGTTGTTTCTAAATCCAACATTTTTCATATGTTTGAGTTGTTTTTGAACTCTGCCTATGCTTATGTGTGTTATTGTTCTTTCAAATGCTTCAGTATATAAATAAGCATATATTTCTTTAGCCTCTGGCTTAATGTTTTTGTCTTTCCAAATCTTATGATTTGATAAATCTAGATGTTTTAAACTCCTCATTCATATCATTTCCTCCTTTCATAATTTGGAAACCAGATTTCCATTTCTAACTACATAATACATCGTAACTATCATTTTGTCAACTAAGTTTCCATTTTTTTCTTTACTTTTTAATTTTTTTACTATATAATTGAATTATCAATGGGGATGATATTATGTTGAAAAAGAATAATTCCAACGAAACTCTTGGTGAATTAATTAAGAGTGCTAGAAAAGAAAAAGGATTATCTGCAAGAAAACTAGCTAGCTTACTTAATTTGAGTCATACTGAAATTAACAATATTGAAAGTGGATTTAGAGCTAAACCATCTATTATTGTTTTAAAAGGTATTGAACAATATTTAGGTATTCCATTTAGTAAAACTGCTAAACTTGCTGGATACTCTAAAGAAACAATTAAATATGGTGAAGAAGAAGTTATTGTTAGTTATGAAATGTATGATAAAAAAATAAGAGAATATAAAGAAGAAGTTAAACATGCTGAATTTATAATAGATCAAAAAAGACATGTAGCAATGGATACAAAAGAATACTTTAATGAAATACATGATTATTTAAAAAAACAAAAAGATATTGATAAATCATTATTGGATAAAGCTGATTCAATTGAAAGATATTTATCTGAAATTGAAAGAAAATACGAAAGTATTTCAAAAGAAAAATAGTCTTTTACCTTAATAGGTATTAGACTATTTTTTCATAAAGAAGGCGTGGCACGTTTTGTTATGAAATAATGAAAGTGGCGATAGCATTCTTTCTTTTTTATGAAGTCATAAGACAAATAAAAAAGGCACAATACTGCTTACTATGATTTGTAGTATTGTGCTTAATGGGTTTCAAAAGGGTATCCCTTTGCACACAATCCTAGTTGGCAAAATGCCG
Organism: Clostridium sp. CAG:417; assembly: GCA_000432835.1. Classification (GTDB taxonomy): domain Bacteria; phylum Bacillota_I; class Bacilli_A; order RF39; family UBA660; genus CAG-417. Next base: position 159,385 of record FR890375.1, read on the forward strand.
ACTTGGTAGTGTGTTACTATCTTGTCTAAAAAGATAGTTATTTAATCATCTTCATGATATAAGTATTCATCTGGTATATTTGGATAACCACTTATGTAAAAATTAAATATATCATTTAATATTTGAATACATATCCTATACGATTTTTCATCTAATTTATTTTCTTTAAAACAATTATCCAATTGATTTTTAAAATTAAAATATAAGTTTTCATAGTTGGTTTTATCTGTATTTTTAATATCACTTATGTTCTGAATTATATTACTTAATTCGTTTATTTCTAATTCTATTTTAGAATCAACTTTGGTTTCTATATTTTCAATTAATTCATATAAAGAAAGTGCTAATGAATAATTAGAATAATCAGTATTGGAAGAACTTTCATATTGATTAAAGTAATTTTTAAGTTCATCTATTGAATAATCATTCATATTATTTTCATTTAATTGATTACATAAATCAGAATCCAACACATAACCTTTTAATGATATTTTATTAAGTTTTAATGTTTTCTCTATTTGATAATCGTCATCTGATAATTCTACAAGTTCATTTGCTTTTGTTATAAAATTAAATACTTTATTGTTAATATCGTTATGAATTTTATCTATTTCAACATATGATTCTAATATTTTTACACTCAAATTATTATCCATGATATCATCATCCTTAATTATTATTTTAAATTTATAATTGCTTCATTATATAATCTTAATAATTCATTATATGTTTGATTTAAACCTGCACGATCATCTAATAGGATATTGTAATATACTTTTCTACCTTTAAATGGGATAAATGGTGCATCATCATTAATAGAATCGTATGGTAAATTTTCTTTTTGTAAAATGGATTCTATTTCATTATATCTATCTGGTTCAGAAGAAGTAAAAACTATAAAATAAGCATATTCTTTATATTTTCTAATTAAATCTTTAACCATTTCATAGGAAGCTCCTGTGTTATGATAATCAAAAACTGTACTGTCCAAATCATAAGCAATAATTAATTTTTTATGTGCTTCAAATTCTTCTTTTAATCGTTTATAAGATTTTTCTTTATCTAAATATTCATCTATTACATTTTCATTCATATTGATTATAACCCCTTAATTAACATATAAACAATCATAAATAATGCCCCGCAAACGAAACTAACAATTAATGATAATGTAACAACATTAGTAAATCCTTTATTACCAGTTGAACTACTATTTGAAGAGGATTGAGTTAAAGTTTTAACTTTGGGCTTATTCATTTGTTTTTTTTGTGCTTTTTGTTGTTTAATTATTTGATTCTTTTGTTTTATTTGTTGATGAACTTGAATTTCACTTTGACTCCTCTTAGCAAAAGGTTTTAGTTTTTCTTGTTGTGTTAATTGTTTTTGTTGTTTTTTATTAGATTTTAATGATTTAATATTACTAAATTTTTTACCATCGGGAATTAGTCCTGCACTCATAGTATTTATCAGCGGATTTTCTTTCTTTCCTTCTTCTTTTCTTTTTTTATTTTCTTTAACTATACTTTTGTTAGCTCTAACTAAATTATGATCATTTTTCCCAAATAAAGACCAATATGTGCTTCTTTCAAAATTAACACCATTAGATGTATATGTTTTACTAATATAATCTTGCATTTTTCTTTTTACTTGCCACAAATCAACTTTTTGACCATTTTGTTGCATTGTATTTACATTTTTTAAAAAGGGTTTAGTAAAATGAAAATCATGCTCTGTACATTCAGTTTTTATATATTTTTCTTTACCACCAACATATATTTTCTTATCTTGAATTCTTTTTATCATTTGAGCAGTTTCTTGTAAATTATCTCTACCTTGTTTAGTTATAATATCTTCATCAGATAAATGCATTTGATCCCCAAATCTATCTATCAAATTTGGTTTAGCATTAACTATCTTATCTAATGTTTCTTCTACTTTTTGTCTTTTAAATGGACTTTCAGTCAATGTAGTTTCGTTATACATATATTCAACACCATTTGGTTTTTTTATACCATCAAAGCATGATGCTAATTCTTTTGGCGTTATTCCAAAATGCTTTTCCCAAATCATTTCATATGGTGCATTTTTATTATCCTTATTTCTTTCAACTAATTCATTAAATATTTCAACTTCATTTATCAACATTGAACCATCTGATAGTTGTCTATTATATTTCTCTATATATTGCATTGAAACTTGTACAAACGATTTCATTTCAGCAAGAATTTGATCATGATCTTTTAATCCTTTACCTTGATTTAATAATTGTTCAACACGGCTTTGGTCAAATAATGTATGATATCTCATATGTATATCATGATTCGCACAATATTGTAATGCTTTTTTTGTTAAAAATGGATCAAAAGCATTTCCATTTAAGGAAGGATAAACAGAATTATTAAATGTACCTGTAGCCATTATTATTGTATCTATTGATTTATCTCTTGAAATTAAATCAGAAAGACTTTTCATTTCTTCATAAGAAACACTTTTAACATTATCGAAATCATCATTCATAGTGCGATTAAGTTTTGTTATAAAATCATTTCCATATTTTTGACCTAAATATATAAATGTTTCATTTATTTTTCCTTGTGATACTTGTTGTAAGCACGTTTCTAATTCTTGTCCATTAATTCCTAGTTTTTCCAATTTGACTTTTGCTTTTTCTACATCACTCATTTGTGAATTTGAAATATAATCAATAATACTTTCTTGATATTTTTCAAATAATGTTCTTTTTGCTTGTTCTAATTGTTCTGGTGTTATTATTGATTCATAATTTTCAATTATATCTTCGACATTTTTATAAGTAAATTGACCACACATAGTTTCAATGTATTCTTTTATTTGTTCTTTAGATTGTAGTTCAGTTATCATTAACAAATCTATTTGTTGCTGACTCAAAAAAACACCATTTTTATCAGTATTTAAATCAAGGATTGCCAATTCATCAAATTGTTCTACTTCTCTTGATTTAATCATTTCTTCAATTTGTCTCTTAAATTCTAAATAATTATCTATTACCTCTTGTACCATTTTATTTATTTTAGGAATGATTTCAGTTTCAAAATCTTCATTTGAATTTGAAAACATTTTAATTGCTCTAGAAATTTTATCATCATCTATCAACCCATTATATTGACCATTAACTTGATTTGCAATATTAGCTATGTAATCTTTAATCATTTTGTTTTTTTGATTCATATCCACTATTATCACCACTTTTCAATAATAACTTTATCTTTATTATCTTATATATAATTATATCATTTTTTTGGTACTTTTTTATTCTTTTTGTTCAATTTAATGCAATTTATAATTATTCTGTAAAGTATTCTCAATGTTGAATATGACAAGGTATATGCATATAGATCTTTTAACACATCTTCTCTCCTTGAGAAATAATCTGATTTTATTATTATTCTATTTTTTAAACTGAGTAATTTTAATATTTTTAAATCATCATACTTTATAGTATTATATCTTGATGTAACTTCAGAACAATTAAATAATTTACATGAAAGGTTTTTAGTAGGACATCCTTTATTTGTTTGATACAAACACTTTCTACAACAACCATTACATTTTCCATTATTTAAATTTCTTTGCACATAACACTTATCATCTTTAAAACCACATATATTGAGACTTTTAGTATTATCATCAATTAATTTACATGAACTATCATATATGTATGTAATTCTTTTTTTACGAATTTTAATATTTAATGCGTTTATTATATAATCTATCATATTATCATTAATGTTACTTTTAACCACAAAAAGAGTATTGCAATATAAAATACTCTTATATATGCTAAGTTTTCTTAAAAATTTATTATAATCGTTCGAATTACTTATTAAAATAGTCTTACTTTTCATAAACACCTACCATAGTACTATTATATCACTATTTATGTAATAATCTAACCTTTGCATCAGATTCTTGATTTTCTAAAATATCCATTATATTATTGCGTGCAATATCAATGATATGTTCTTGTTCATTTTGTTCACTAAGTTTTTTTAATTTAATATATTCTATTAAATCATTAAGTGTCCATGTTCCTTCTTTATATTCATCACATTTTTTTAAATCATATATATTCATGCTTTTTTTAAAATATTTCTCGATAGGAATTACTAAATTCATATTTTCAAAGTAACACAAGTCTAGTGAACAATCTTCTAATACTATCCTTTTTCCAAATAAAATTGGTAATAAAGAATTGGCAAATTTACTATTAGTATCAACTTTTCTCACTGCTATGGGTACTGCAAAATCACTTTTAAAATCCTTATATTTATCTGAAAATCTACCATAGTAATATTCTCTAATGTGTTCATAACCACTGTTACATGAACAATTACCATCAGTATATATTTCACAACCAAGATTATAGAAATATTCAGCATCTTGTTTTGATAATAAATTATTCTTATATAGAGAAATAAATTCTTCTATATTTAATTCATCAGGAAATTTATGAACAGTTTCTGTAAATAATATACCTATTTTTTTATTAGTGTCCCCAAAACAGGGTTCACATCATTAATTCCTAATTTTTCTAATTGAATAGCAATTGAAGTAATTTTTTTATCTGTATAACGATCCATTTTCAACACCCTCTTTCTTATATACTATTTATGTAATGTTCTAACTTCTTGCTCTTTTGAATCTTCTTCAAATAATCTTGTTATATTTCTATGTGCAGCATCAATAATATGTTCTTCGCTTTGTTGTTGCAAAATTAAATTCGCTTTCATTTGTTTTAATCTTTCAATTTCTTTCAATTTTGTATCAATATCTTCATCTATCCTAAACAATACTTGTTTTTCTATTAAATCGTAGTCAATACCATTATTTTTTAATAAATCTCTAGTAAAAATATTATCAATGTACCACTTTAGAAAAGTATTATCAAATGACAGATTATTATCATTTGTTACATAATCATTTTTACAATGAATAGGTGATTGAAAAAGTACACATTCACAAAACAAGTAATCGCCAATCTTAAGCCAGTTTACTGGATCAACCTTAAACCAGTTATTATGATATTTTATTGCTCTTATTTCTTCTCCCTTTGATGTAACTGTCTCATAAATGCTATAATCTTTAATTATCAATTTACCATCCTTTAATTTTCCTTCAACTGATGGCAATGAAATTTTATCTTCTGTTTTTTTAAATGATTCTTCTGTAAAAGTAGAACCAGCATATATCCAATTAGGAACACCGCCGTAAAAATCACATGGTTCTTCTTCAAAAACTATTTTCCTTTTAGGATAAAAACCCAAAGTATAGCATTTATCTTTAGTATTCTTTGCAACATTAGAAACATACTTATATGGAATAACAGGTATGATTCCAAAAGGTTGCCAAGAGTGTCTAGATTGATAATCACTTTTACCATCAATTATTTCATTTTGTGACATAACTCTACTACAAAGCCATTCAACTTCTTCATCATTTCTACACGCTGAGTTTAAAAGAATGTAGCCTTTATCATTTAAAATTCCAGTAAATGATTCATACATTTCTTTTGCAAAAGGACTACAAACTGCGTACCCATATTCTAAGAATTGTTCACCATTCATTATCGATATCAAACTATATTTATCACTAATATTCATTTTATTTGCCCCCCTTTTTAATTAAGCAACTTTCTTCTTTTGTAATGTTTTGTTTTGATTATATTTATTTTTTCTTGCTCGTTCATAATTTCTTTTTCTTTTTAAATGTTCAATGTATCTTGCTCTTTCGTTTTGAACATGCCAATCTATAATTTGCTTTATTGTTTCAAAATCTTCATTTCTATTTGTAAACATTACTATTGCTCTTTGAAACTTTTCATCTGGTATTATATTATTACAAGAATAATTTAATTGCATAACCACCTTTGTTAAATATAAAATAACTTTTTGATTCTTGATGTTCATTAATGTATTAGTATTATTTAAAATTTCGTTTTTCATATATATTCCCCCTTTTCTTACCATATATTATAATCAACAATTTGTTATTTGTAAAATGCCAATTTTATATATTTGACATAGCATTTTGTTATGATATAATATATTTAGGTGATGAAAATGAATATTAACTTTGAATATTACAAAATATTCTACATAATTGCTAAAAACAAAAATATAACAAAAGCAGCTAATGAATTAAATATCAGCCAACCAGCTATAAGTAGAATGCTTAAAACTATGGAAGACCAAATGAATACTAAACTATTTATAAGAAAAACAAAAGGTGTTATTTTAACAAATGAAGGTAAAGAATTATATAGACTTATTGCTGATAATATTGATAACATAATGAAATCAGAAATTAGTTTTTCAAAAATAATAAATAATAAAACTTTAAAAATTGCTGGTAATAAAACATATATCAATTATTTAATAACAAATAATAAATTAGATAATATATTTAAATCTGATTCGAGTTTAAATATAATAGATACAAATAATTTTGATTTATTAAATAGTCAATTATCGAACAATTTAGTTGATTTTGCTTTTATTACTGAACCTACTAATTATCAATTTAATGATGAATTAGTATTTAAACCGTTAAATGAATTTCACTTAGTATATGCATCAAAACAAACTGATAATAAAACAATTGTGATATTGAACAACAAAAAGTTCATAGATCTTTCTAAAACTTATCTACAATCTAAAAATATTAGTGCAGGTAAATTTATACAGGTTGATGATTATGATAGTATTTATCCTCTAATATCTAATGGATATGCAAATGGATTTTTAATTAAAGAATATATTAACAGCTATTTAGAAAACAATGAGGACTCAAAACTTAATATTTCAGATGACCTTTCAACAATTAAAATTGGAATCTTATATAATATAAATAATGAATTAAAAATTAAAAAGTATTTTAATATATAAAGTGGATATGTTTAACACATATTCTTTTTATCTACTTAAATCAAAATCATCTTTATCGTATTCATCATAATCTTTAACTCTTTCTTTTAAATAATCAGGTGCTCCTACATAGTTAAATAATTCATCTTGTTTAGTTGTTCCTTTAGATATGCTTACAACATCAGTTAGTTCAAATTCTTCATTATCATAACACTCTTTGACTATATCAGTAGTTTCATCTTTTGTATAATCATCACCTCGTTGTAATAATTTTCTTAAGAATTTCTTTAATAACTTAAATAATTCATTTAGTCTATAAATCAAACTTCTATTTTCATCTCTTAGTTCTTTATTTTCAGTTTCAAGTTTGTTAACTTCTTTTTTATAATTTTGATTTTCTTTTTCAAGTGATTTATAACTATAAGCATAACTATCTACTTCATTAAATATTGTTTGTAATTTAGGTTGTAATTCCATTACTTTTTTAGATTCACTAATAACATTATTCATACTTTCAAAAGTATCTTTTTTAACTTTAACATAATCTTTATCTACAATGAATGATTGTTTAGTCGTTTTCATTTCTTCTTCAAAGTCATTAATTGCTTTATCAAAGTTGTCATTTTTAACATTTAATTCATGATTTAGTTTTTTAGTCATTTTTTTATATTCTTTAATATTGATATGTTTATTATCACTACCTTTAATACCTCTTTCAAGATCATAGCCTTTATCAGTTAATCTTTTATGATATAAATCTTGTAATTTTGATAGATGTATTTTATCTTTGATATATTGTTTTTTTGATATTGTATATCGTTCAGCATTAGTTCTATTGTCTAGTTTTTTAACAAGTGGTATAACTACGCAATGAACATGTGGAGTTTTTTCATCTAAATGAACTGTTGCATGTAATATTTGTTCTTTCTTATAACCTAAATCATTATATACGAACTCCATACAAGTATCAGCCCACTCTTTTATTTGTTCTCTAGACATACCTTCAAAAAAAGTATGAGTAGCAGTAAATAGTAATTCATCAGCAACACAATTCTTTGAACTATTTAACATTTCGTGATATCTTTTCTTTCTATCTTTCCTAATAATTTTCATTCTTTCGTCATGTTCTTTTTTATATTCATGTGTTAAAATATCAAAGCCCTTAACATATTTTTCTGTTAAGGGCACTAATTCAATATTATTTTTACTTAAATTTATATTTATATCTTTATTTGATTGATAAGCTTTCTTTTCTCGTTTATTATGTGATCCTATCCCAGCCAAATCAGGTATAGTCATAATAGGTTCACTTCTAAATATTGCATAATTTAAATTCATTTATCATTCTCCCTTTTTTTAAAATTAAAAAAAGTGTTTCTATAAAACACTTTTACTAACTTTATTTATTTTTAATAATCTTTTATAACTACTCTTTAATTTTTCGCTATCGGATATATTTTTGATATTACCTTTTCTATAATTAACATTCTTTTGTTTTTTATTTATTCCTTTAGGAAAAAAGTCATCATATTCTTTGATAAATTTTATATATCTATCGTGTACTCTACCTTCCACCATTTTAATATGTTGAAAATTTCCATAAAATTTAAGATATAAATTATATATTTTAAAATATTGTTCAATTGATTTAATATCGATTATGTGCTTTTTTAAATATTTATATTGCATATGGAACTCATAATGTTTATGATTTGCAACTCGTGTTTTATTTCCATTGATAAATACCCCTGTTACTTTTTTTACCGATTCCTTTTTATAACTATGAACTTTTTGTCTTTTTATTCGCATATCATTACCTTTAATAATACCAAATAATTTATCAATAAACACCTGTGAAATTTCATTTTTACTGCTAAAGATAACATCATCAACATATATACTCATTTCAATATCATCATTTTTTGCTAAATTATATAAGTAATTAAATAAACTATAGTTAACTAGATATGCTAATGTAGAACTTTGTGATAATCCTTGACCAAGTCTATAAGAGCCATCATCGGCTAAGCATGTTGACAATACAGAATAAAACATTGCAATATCGGAAGATAAATTAAATTTATCTTTAAAAAACAAAAATAATTTATATTTAGTAACTGATGGATAAAAATCTTTTAAATCAATAGCAAAAACATATTTATCTCCAACATGTACTTGTGCATTTGTATGATATGATCTTTGTTTCACAGCTGAATGTAAATATGGAATTATGCTATTTTGCTTTACTCCCCTAATTTTTTTATCTAATAATATGTTCATTAATATTTTATTAAATTTCTTTTGGCTCTTTTTTAACCAATCTGAATTAATAGTTACAATTTTTCTATATTTAGTTTTTTCTTCACCATCAGGAATAGACTTATATCTTTCAGAGGTGGTTTTTTCAATATTTAAAATTTCTTTTATTTTTTCTTCTTTTGTTTTACTTCCCTGTACCCATGTTTTCTTTATATAAAAAGTATCATAGAAACTATCAATATTCTTATCTAAGTTTTTTATATCTATATCTTCTGGTATATTTAACATCTCTTTTATTATCATAGGTTTAGTTACACCATATAATCGAGATTCTCTTATTTTTTCTTCTAGTAAATTATCAAGATTCATAAAACACCTCTTTAAAAACAAAAATTCTATTATTACAAAAATAATAGAATGACCTGTTCAAAAGTAACTTAACAATCTCAACAACGAATTTTAAGAAATTTTCATTGGTCATCAATGTAACTAATGACGAAAAGATAAGAACTAATTGAAAATCTTCCTTTGAAAAACTAATTTCAAATTTTTGCTTCTTTTTAGTTTTACTTTTCTCAGATGAGTATTTAATTTTACCATCCATATTTTTTCACCTCCGTAATTAATATTACTAGAGGCCTCATTGACTAAAATTGATTGTCAATAGAACAGGCCATCTAGCTATACCATATTATTATGGGATAGCTACTTATTTGGTATAACATCATTAGATATCACCTAATTAGTTGCAATCCTACTGACGCTCCCCAAAATAAGGACGACCTTTAAAAGTCAAATAATTGCGAATACTACAATGAGTACCGAGTAAATCAATGAGCTTCGTTGTACTTAATATTATATACCTATTATTATTTTAAATCAACATATTTAAATCCAATTAAAAAGATACTAAATTAAAGTATCTTAACTAATTGTATCACTTGCATTTATAGTCATTCATATTTTTGGGCTAATCTTACTCCTCCATGACCAGCATCTACGACTACACCTATTTTCTTTCTAAAATCCATGTTTTCACCTCTAGTATATGATATGTAAAACATACAAATTAGGAAACAAAAAAAACTCATTCTAACTCTTTTCGTAGTGTAGATAAGTTTTCGAAAAAAATGTTTTTTGTATATTCTTGGAATAATATACTCTACTGCTTATTATTTTTGATGTTGTTTATATCTCCACCTATCACAACCGTAGGCATACTATCCCAATCTATTTTTGATTCCTTCATATTTTCTTTCTTCAAAACCTTAACAATTTTATTTTCCAAATCTTCCTTTTTAAATGGTTTTGCAAGATAATCAATAAAACCTTCACTCATGTATTTTTCATTTGCTCCTGCCACTGCATCGGCTGTAAGAGCAATAACAGGGGTTTTAAAATCACTATTATTTCTTAGCTCTTTGATAGTTGCCTCTCCATCCATTTCGGGCATCATTATATCCATTAATATCAAGTCATAACTATTTGATTTTAGTTTTTCTAAACACTCTTTACCATTGTAACATTCATCTATCTCATATGGTAAGTCGGACAAAATTCTAGTAGCAACCTTAATATTTAATTTATTATCATCTACTATTAATATTCTTTTTTTAGTACTGTTACTCTCTGTTAAAGTTTCTAAATTATTAGTGTTTTCTTCTAATTCATCTAAGTTATCAATTATTTCAACTGGTTTTCTTATATAATTATAATCTATTGTTTTATCTATTGTTTCATCAACTAGTTTTCCTATTTTCTGTGGAATATTTACTATAAATAATGATCCTATTCCAAACTGTGATTGAACATTTATCGTTCCATTCATTAAATTAACAAGAGATTTAGTTATTGCTAAACCAAGACCTGTTCCTTCAATTGTAGTATTCATATCTTCTTCTAATCTTTGAAACTTGGTAAATAGCTTTTCTATATTCTCCTTCTTTATTCCTCGACCGGTATCTTGAACACTAATAATTAGTTTACTAATATCTCCCTTATTAATACATTTTACATTTAAAGTTATTTTTCCTTTTTCTGTATATTTAATTGCATTAGTAAGAAGATTATTAATTATTTCTTTTACATGTGTTTTATCACCAATTAATATATCTGGAATATCTTCGGCCATCTTTAATTCAAATTCAATCGGCTTATCTTCTATTCTTGTAGAAGTTATTTTAGCCATTTTAGATATCTCATTTTTAAAATTATATTCTTTTTCTATGATTTCCATATGTTCACTTTCTATTTTATTTATATCTAAAATATTGCCTACTATTTCTAATAATGTATCAGAAGCATTTTTAATATCCTTGGTATCCTCAAGGACTTCCTTTGGCACTTGATCTTCATAACTTGAAATATCTTCTGATAAACCAACAATAGCATTTAATGGTGTTCTAATTTCATGAGACATGCTAGATAAGAAATCACTCTTAGCACGATTGGCTTTTTCTGCTTGATTTTTTGCCAAAGACATTTGAGCTAATAATTTTAAATCAGGATTTTCTATTGTAAAATACATTATCAAACAAGTAATAACCATAGATGGGTTGATTATAAAATTAGCACTTGGAATATAGAATTGAATTATAGTAATTGCAATTCCTTCTAATATTAATAAAATAATCGGAATATATTTCTTATCTTTTAAATGTTTAAAATCAATTAAGCAAAAAATTATAAGCATTGTATAAATTATACCAAATAACAAAGATGTATAATCCATTGCTAATCCTTTTGTCATCACTCCTGTATCAGCCATAAATGTATTTAGTGGCAATAATGATATGACTATAATATTGCAAACAATAAAAATCGAATATATAATCATATTTCTACTTCGTTTTTCTTCTTTATAAAATCTTGATATACTATATGTATAAAAAACAAACATAGATAATGTAGTAATTAATCCCACCAAATATAATTTATTAAATATTATTATCATCATATTCTGATTAACTATATCAGCGTCCAATAAAAGCCCTAATGTAATACCGGTAGCAATAGTGAAAAAAGATACTATCAATAACCATCCATAGGTATTATCTTCAATATTGTGCAATCTTTTTTTACAAAAAAAGATGATCATAAGTATTATCAAAATTATAAAAGCAAAAATATTTAACATACTGTAAGCAACATTCATCATATCATCTCCAATTATGTACATTATACCACAACGTTGAATGGATTATATCATTTTATTAATAAATACTGTTTTTTCGTCAATATGTAGTTACAAAATTTGATAATTAGAATAATATTAATAAAAAATCTACAAAATAAATTATTTTGTAGATTTTATAATTATTTTTTCTTTATCATTTTTTTATTTTTTGGTGGAAGTATTTGAATATCACCTATTGAAATATTTGTTTCTTCTAAAACAACTTCTACTTCATCTCCTGTAATTCCTTCATTAATTATTGCATTATAATCTATTTTTGCCATTTTGGTTTGTGGTAACTCATCTTTAAATTTAAACATTGTTGGAATTTGTCTTGATGAAACATTAGAGTTTTTAATAAAATATTTATTTAAAATGTCATTAACAATTTCACACTTTTCGCTATCACAAAGTTCCTCTTTTGAATTTAAAACTATTGTAGCCATGCTCATATTTCCCATTTTTTCTTTATCAAAATATGGAGATACTACACAATATTTTATTCTTGGATCTTGTTTTAACATATTTTCCAATTCATGTGGCTTAACCTTGAAACCATCAAATCTTGTAAACGATCTATCTTTTCTTTCTAAAAATTCCATTATTCCATCACGACTCATTTTTGCTATATCTCTTGTCAAAATAAAATCCATATCATCATACTCATAATGTGGTACAATTACTTTTCCATCTAAAACACCAGATGTTACTGTAGGACCAGAAATTATTAACTCACCTTCAATTTCATCTTGTCCATCTTCAAATTTAATTAATTTTTTTGTTTCAGGATCAACAATTCCATAAGTCATACTTGGCATTGGAATACCCATAGTGCGTGGAATATTATAATCATCAATAGCAAATGATGCACAACCACATGTTTCTGACATTCCATGTCCCTTTGTAATTTTACTATTACAATTATGAGCTTTTAAGAATTCATTTACAGCAATTTCATCTTGGTATTCCATAGTATCTCCACCATAGGTAACCATTTTTAAAAATTCTAAGTCTACATTTTTTATATTTTTATCTTTCATTAAATTTAAAAACCAAGTAGGAGTTCCAATTATTGTTTGAGGTTTATATTTTTTTATTAATTTTCCTAAATTAACTGGAGAAAACTCAGGTATCTGTATTAAATTATTACCATGACACAATCCTGCATGTGTAACATCAACTACTCCATAAGCAGCAAAATAAGGTAACATGTGTAATGCCTTATCGCCTTCATTCATAACCATATTAGCGCCGAATGTTTGATGCACATATGAATTTAAATTATCATTGGTTAAAGGAATTGCCTTTGGTTTAGGACTACTTGTTCCGGATGTATGTACTATTAAATCTAATTTATTTGGTTCATATCCCATTTTTTCAAGCTTAACGTATCTGGAATCTCGTACAAGATTTCTATAATCTATAACTTTAATAATGGAATCTTTTCTTGCTTCTTTAATTAGTTCGTCCATTTTCTTCATATTTGCTAATTTATTTCTTAGACCTTTTAAGCCTTCAAAATTAGCTGTCTCTAACATATAATTTGCTGTTGCCTTTAAATCCATAGAATCAGATGCTGAAACTACAACTATATTTTCAATTCCTAATTCTTTTAATTCTTTTTCAATTGGCTTTATCATAGCAAGATAGCATTGATCTAAAGCAATTATATAATTTGATTTTTCCTCAACAAATAAATCTAAAATCTTTTTTGCACTAATTTTTAAATCTACACTATCCGGTCTAGGATCTACATAATCTGCTACTGCTCCTATTTGTGTTGTTCCATACATTAAATATGCTGTTTCTGGAATATTTGGCATTAAATACATTATTCTATCATTCTTTTTTATGCCTAAAGATGTTAATGCCTTAGAAGCAAAATCAATATTCTCATATAATTCACCATATAACACTTTTTTACCAAAATAACTTAATGCAGTATAATCTTGAATATTCTTTGTTTTTTCTTTCATATAATCATATATTCCGGCACTAGGATTTTTTCTTTTTAAAAATTCACTATCATAATATTTTAACCACATTTTATCTTTATGTGGATATCCAGTTTTTAATTCTTCCTTCATATAATTATCACCCCTTAAATTTAAGGCATATAATAGCACAAAACGTTAATCTTGTCAAAATCTTACTTTATTATATATACATATAACTATAGTATAAACTAAAAGCAAAAGCAAAATTTTTTCAAAATTTATAATTTTAACATTTCAAAAAGATACCAGTAATAACCAGTATCTAATATCGTTTATCAAAAATATATATAACAATTATGATAGCAAGTATACTACTTAATCAAAACAAATAATATTAAATTTTGAAGTCATACCTAATTTTATTGATACCATTAAATTCAGTATCCCATTGGTACGAATATGGGCTAATATTTTGAAACATTAGCTTATCACCTTTTTTTAATCTTCTTGCTTTAGTTTCTAAATAAATATCTGTTTCACAACATGAGCAACCATAAAAAACAGTATCTACAAGTTCATTTTTTGTTTCTTCATGATAAATGGGATAAGCCCATCTTTGATTTGCCATTTTAGAAAAATTCAAAGTAACAGTTTGGCTCATTTTATTATCTCTTACGTCTATTACTTCACAAAATAATTTTCCACAATCTTTAAAAAGAAAATCACCCGCTTCAACAATAATATCAATATGTGTTGGTATGATGCTACGCATTTCTTGCAAATATTCAATACCATTTTTAAAGCTCAAATCTTCTAAATGACCTCCAATATCAATACATTTTAAATTTGGAAAAGAAGATATAATTTTTTTACCTCATCTAATATGTCATTACATTTTTCGCTATCTTTATGATCAGAATTATGCAAATGAATATAGGTCAATTCTTCTTTTATAGAACTACTTAGTAGAGTATAATCTTCGCCAAATCTGCTTTTATCAAATTTTTCATTACCATTCAAATACTTTTTTATTATATTGTACTCATTTATATTTGATATATCAAAACCATATTCATACTTTGAAAAAAGTTCTAAAACCTTTTCATTATTACAACACTTTACAGGAAAAATAAATTTAACATTTGGAATTTTAGTTTTTAATTCTTTCAAATTATCTTCAAATTTTTTTAAATCAAATTCTACATAAGCACTCATAAAATTACTCCATATATTTTGTTACTTCTCTTTTTTCATCCTCACTATATGATAAATCACTATGTTCATTATCGTATATATCTATCCCAGCTTTTAAATAAACATCATCTGTATTAATTATAATTGCATCCTCTACATTATAACCTAACATTTCTACTGCCTCATTTATTTCATCTGCTGTTGGACCTTCAATCTCCACGTATGGATTTAACATAGGCCATTTGTCAATAACAATTTCTGTATTTTTATAATCATATGCAATTCTCATCTTTATTTGATGTCTTGCAAAAAAGTAGCCTAAATCCTCCAAAAATGCTTTACCTGTTTCAATGTCAGGAACATTAAACTCCAATTCTTCAACAGCATCTAGTTCATATTCCCCTTTACTATCAACAATTTTTTTAATTGTAATAGTTGTTTCATCACCGGTTTGTCTTAATCTTATCCATTTGCTGAAATTATCTTCCGTTTTTTCCATCAATTTTATTAATTTTTCAGATAGTAGCTTATTATAATCACAATTACTACTATTAATATAATCTAATATATCATCACAGCCTAAAACGTCATTTATAGTTTTAATATCCTCTTTATCAAAGCATGGTTTTATTTCTTTAATCAATTTAAAAAAGCCTCTATTATCATTATTATTTATCATTTCATCAATATATTTTTTGTAAAAACCATCCACAGTTAACAAATCATACGTATAAACATCTTGTATATATTTTCCCTTTGGTTCTATTCCTTTTTCATGTAATGTGTTTTTAATTTTCATTACATCAACATTCAACAATTTAATTTCTCTTTCACTTTGTCCCATAATTAGTTTTTCCTCTTTATATTTCGTATTATATCACATTTTTAAAATTATTTTTTATTGTTAGTTAAAGAAGTAAATGCAATTTGTATTCTGCATGTTTTCATAGAAAAAATGAAAGTATGAAACAAAAAAAGACTTATTCTAAGCCTTTTGCACTATTTTAACAAATTATATAGTCCTACTTGTACTCCTAATGATACTAAAATAAGAATTACTATTATAACAAGTGCATATATTACAAAAAAGGATCTAGCATAGTTTCTTCTGTTAATATTATCATTACTAAATGAAAATACTATAAGGAGTATAAAACCAATAACTGGTATACTAAATAATATATTATATCCAAAGTATGCCCAAGGTGATAATGGTTTATATTTTGTTAAAATTGTTTCATTATTTAAATCCATATTTTTACCTACTTACTTTCCATTAATTTTTTTAGTCCTTGAAGTCCAAATATAACAATTGCACCTATAATGAATGATATTATACTAAATGTATGAATACTTAAACATGGCAATGGTTTATCTAGTGTTGTTGGTCCCATGACAATTGCGTATAGTGATCCTAACATCATTCCTAATATAGCATATACGGTCTCACTACGATGTTTGTTTAGACTTTTCTTAATTAGTCCTACAAAGAAAATTATTCCACAGATTACACCTAACCCGAAGATGATTAGAGCTGGAAGATAAGAAAAATTAAGATGGATTGTTTCTTTAATACCTGTCATAATTGGAATATAAAGACCAAATATTAATAGTAGAGTTGAACCTGATATACCAGGTAAAATCATTGCTGATATAGCAATCATGCCTGCTAGAAAAATGTACATAGCAAGTGGAATGGTAAGATGAGTAATGTTGCCAACTTTTATAAGATTAGTACTAGAATTAAGTGATGAAATGACAACTACTAAAGCTATTCCTAGTATTAAAAATAATATATTTTTATATTTTCCCTTTAAGACTTTCTTTTCTTCTGCTACAACAATTGGAATTGCAAATATAATAAATCCTAAGAATAATGAACTCATACTGTAAATCTTTTTATCAAATAAGCTTACTAGTATTGTTGCACATAGTAAAAATCCTACTACCCAACCTATACCTAATTTTACTAAGAAAGACAAGGCCTTCTTTTTTTGTTGTAAATTACCTTTAAATAAGTCATCTAATGAATTTATAAAATCATCATAAAATTCCAATAGAAAGGCTATTGTTCCTCCTGATACTCCTGGAACACTATCTGCCATAGCCATACAAAATCCTTGTATAAATCGCATTATGTATTCTTTTAATTTCTTCATTTTTTCTCCTTCATTTAATTTTCTTTTCCATCTTAGTATAGCATATAATATTTTTAATTACTACTTTTTTCTATATCTGGATTAACATGTATCATACAGTGTTTACATTCCTTAATTTTGGCTTCTACTTCATCATGAACATTATGTGCTATTTGGTGGGCTTTTTTTAGGCTTATATTGCTATCAACCGAAATTTCTAGATCAATATATATTTTAGAACCAAAAAGTCTTGTTTTTAAATCGTCAATTTTATGTACATCTTTTTGATTATTTATTATATTTCTAATATTTTTTTCAACTTCCTCTGATACTGAACAATCAACCATTTTATCAACAGAATCATGCCAAATATCAACAGCTGACTTCATAATCAAAAGAGCTATTGCGATACAAGAGATAGGTTCTAATATTTTTATCCCTATAATTGATCCAAATATTCCTATAAATACTCCAATACTGGATAACTCATCTGCCCTATGATGCCAGGCATCGGCCATTAGAGCTGATGAATTGTTTTTTTGAGCGATATTTTTGATATATTTGAATGTTAATTCCTTTGTTATGATACAAATGAGAGATATAAAAATAAGTTCAAAGCCTGGTATAGTCATGGTAATATAGTTTTTCTTAATGATAGTTATAATTCCATTATAGCCTATAAATAAACCAGTTAAAAATATTATTACGGATAGTAATATAGACGTAATACATTCATATCTTTCGTGACCATATTGATGTTTCTTATCGGGTTTTTTACGAGATATCTTTATACCTATTATTACTAATAAGGTAGCAAAGACATCAGATAGAGAATGAACTCCATCTGATATCATAACATTGGACTTAGTTATTAGACCGCTAACAACCTTTAATACCGCTAAAAATATATTAACAGCGATACTTACTATTGTTACTTGATATATATTTTTTTTATTAGATATAGTTTTTTTCAAATTTATCACCATATAAAAATATCTATGAATTTAATACTTCATAGATATTGTTTATTAAAATTATATGCTTTTGGAATGATTATGTGTATATTATTGATCTGATGATGATGATAATGTTACCTTTGTTTTATAATCTTTACCATTTCTATAATATGTAACCTCAATACTTTCTCCTGGTTTATATTTATATAATTCATATCTTAAATAGGCTGTATTTTGAACTTTTTCACCATTTATTGCGATGATGATGTCTCCTTTTTTTAATTCTGACTTACTAGCACCTGAATTAGCTGCAATATTGGCTACTACAACACCACTTGTAATAGTGCTTGGAACAGATAGGTTATTTCTATATAGGGTTCCTGTATCTTTGGCATTAATCATACTTATTCCTAGTACTGGCCATTTAATACTATCTCCTTTTTCAAGTGAATCAACGTGACTCATTGCATATTCTATAGGAATAGCAAAGCCCATACCCTCTATTTCCTCTTGTACTAATTTCATAGAGTTTATTCCAATAACTTCACCATTAATATTAAGAAGGGGTCCTCCACTGTTACCTGGGTTTATAGCGGCATCTGTTTGTAAAACTTTCATTACATAATCTTCTGTATTGGAATTGCTGACGCTTACTGAAACCATTCTATTTTTACCAGATAGAATTCCACTTGTTGCAGTACCTCTGTATTCATAACCCATTGGTGACCCAATAGTAAATACGGTATCTCCTACATTAGATGTTGAAGAATCACCAATTATAGCGACACCTTTTACATCCGATTTATTTATTCTGATAATTGCTAAGTCTAAATACTCATCCCCACCTAAAATTTTACCTTCTACTTCCTTGTCATCACTCATTACTAAAATGACTTTATCACTATTTTCAATTACATGTTGATTTGTCATAATATAACCATATTTATTATCAGTTTTATAAACAAAACCTGTTCCTGTTGATGCTTCAGTGTCTCCTTTGTAACTACTAATCATTACTACTGCGTCTTTTGCTTTTTCAACGGAATCACTTATACTTGTTTTTTCAACAACTGTTTTTCCATTTTTTGTTATTGTTTTAGTTAACTCCAGCATTTCGCTCAATTTTGTATATTTGATTAAGACAAATGATATTATGACACCTAAAACTGCTCCTAATATCACGAATAAAACTGTCTTTATATTAGAATTTTTTTTGCTTTTATCCATTTATTTTATTTCCCCTTTCAATGGTCATTAATTCTTTCCAGTTTTTAGGAAAGCCCATTCTATTTAATACTTCACCAATTTTTATAACATTTAAATTATAATCTAAAGTGGTAATGGCATTATCTAGTTCAAGCATCATACTTTTGAACTCTTCTGGTTGAAGTAATTCTTTCATTATGATAATTAAAGCGAATAAGTCATCTTTACCATACTTATATTCACCATCCACTTTTTCTATATTTAACATCTTATGATAAATTGTATCATCTATTTGTTTATGAGTTCTATTTTCATATAGAATATCCTCATGTGCACATAAATTACGATAATTGGAAAGAATTGGCAGATATGTTACTAAATCATTTTTATCAACACCATAGACATCTGCTATGGCCTGCTGATCTTCGTCCTTTAGAACTGAATACATCTCACTTACTATACCAAACGATAAAACCTTAACTAAAATCCAAAGTGGTATATAACCATAATTATTCACATAATGGATTGTTGCTGTGTTTTCTCTACTATTGCTTCTTATTTGACGCTTCATTTTTTTAATTAAATCATTTACTTGTCGCTTTTTTTCTGGACTAGTATTAAAATTTGATTCTTTCAAATAGTCTTTTTCCTTATAACCATACCTTTTGGATAACTGATATGATGATATTGATTTTAGATTATTTTCAATAATTAATAAGTTTTTGAACAAAATGTTTCTTAATCTTCTATCAAATAAGAAAAGACTATATAATTCTTCAAAATGAGTTCCTGGTTTATATACCTTTTCTGTAATTGATTTTAAAAATAAATGTCTATACCCGCTAAGGAAAAAATAATTTTCACGTAACAAAACATTTTTGGCATAAGCTTTGTTTGTAATTATTAATCCCTTATATTTTAAGATTTCTATTTGTTCGTCAAGGTTTTTAAATTGTTTCTGTATCATAATCTCACCTATTGTAATTATAACATATTTTTTATAAGATAAATATGAAAATGTCTTATTTATTAGCAATATATTTTTAGTGAGGTGAATTTTATGCCAGCAACTGCTACACACGCTATTTTTGCAATGGATGTTTATAATGAATTACCTAATAAAATAAAAAAATTAATAGATAAAAATACATTTCAGTATAAAATGTTTTCACAATCTACTGATCCTTTAATGTTTTATAATATAGAGAGTTTAAAGCCAGGTAAAAAGATAAGAGAATTACAACATACTTTTCATACGTCTAAATCGAGGTCATTTTTTATTACCTTAGTAGAGTATATTGAAAGAAATAAATTATATGATAATTCTTATGTAATGGTGTTTTTATATGGTTTCATTTGCCATTATGTACTTGATAGTAATGTTCATCCTTTTGTTTTTTATAAAACAGGATTATTTGATAAAAAAGACAAAAATAGTTATAAATATAACAACTTGCATGCTTTTATGGAAACTTATTTTGATAATTATATGATAAAAGAAAAACTATTCATGGATCCTTTTAAATTTAGAATTGATAAGTTTTGTTTTGATAATACTAAATTTAATAATGAACTTAATAAATGTATTGATTATGTTTTCAGAGAAGTTTTTCATGTAGATAATATGCACAAAATCTACTTTGATTCTCTTAAACAAATGAAGGGATTTATTAGAAGATATAGATTTGATAAAACAGGCATTAAAAGTTTTGGATATAAATGTATTGATAAAATTACTCCGAGGAGCGTGTTTAGATTTGAAGCTTTATCATATCATTACAAGACAAAAAGAGAAGAATATTTTTTTAATACCAGACATGAAATTTGGTTTAATCCATGTGATAAAAATATTTTTAGTTATGAATCGTTTGATGATTTATATAAAAAATCTATACTTGAAGCAAGAGATATTATTATTAAACTAGATATGTATTTTAAATCTAAAAAAGTGAATTTATGTGACATTTTTTTAAATAAAAGCTACTTAACGGGATTAGATTGCGATGGAAAAAATACTTTAAAATTCTTTTATTTTTAGTATAGTAAGTATATATTTGAACATAATACTGTTAGGTGAATATTATGTTTTATAGATATGAAATTAAAAAACATGGTGGTAGAGATGTACTTTATTTATATATGAGCATGGGCGAAGAGGAATCAAACGAATTTGTTAATAGAGATAATGTTAGTATAGAAGAGCGAATTAAGCGATTTATAAATCAAAACAATATTAATTATTCCAATGGTCCAGTTTATTTAGTAATGAACGGAATAGTAGTAAAGAGTATGGACATAAGTAATAGAAAAGTAAATGTTGAAACATTAGATGAAGAAATACCTTATACGAATAATAAATTTATTGTAAGAGTCAAAAATGAATATGAAACTATTAGTATGAAATTAAGCGATTATTTATTAGGATTAATGCTTACAAATGTAAACTATGATTTCGATATCGAAGTTTTAAAAAGTGTTGCTATTCTATACCGAACTTATGCATATAAACAAATGGGAAAAATTGGATATATAGAAATAGATGATCACTTCGCTAAATTTAGAAATATTTCATATTACAAATTATTATGGTTTAAAGATTATGATAAAATTAGTAAGAATATGCTTAGAGCTATAAATGAAACTGAATGTATGTTTATAACATATAATAATATTTTTATAAAACCTTATATACATAATACTAATAATGGTAATACCGATGTTCTTCCTAATGTTGAATATCTTGTTAAGGTACCAAGTTTGTGGGATTTAACCTCTTCAATGTATTTAAATATTACAAGATATACTGTGGAGAAGGTGGCTCAATTATTAAATTTAGACAAAGATGATTTATTTGGCATAAAAATATTGGATTTAACTGAGGGTGGATGTATCAATAAAGTTAAAGTAGGTTATACCATATTTGATGGTGAGGAGTTTAGACAAAATTTAAATCTCCCATCAAAAGACATGACAATTTTAATTGACGATAAATATATAACTTTTGTCAATAGAGGTCATGGCGATAATTTGGGGCTTTCACTGAACGGCTCTGCTGAACTTGCTAAGGCAGGATGTAATTATTTACAAATACTTAATTATTATTTTCCGACTTGTAAAATTAAAAAATATATATAAAAAAACTTCAGAGTATAAACTGAAGTTTTTATGCATTATTTTGTTTGATACGTTCAATAACAATATCAGCATCTTTATTTAAAAGAATGTTATCTTTTAGATTAGCAATATATTTATCAATATCTGAGCAAAAATGAAGCATTTTTTCTGTTCTTGATGAAATATTATTATTATCTTGATAGCTATTTAAGACACTACGAATATTTTCTGAAGAGCTTGCCATGATAGTTATTAGATTTTCTATTTCTTCATAACTTAAATTTCCTATCATTTATCACTCGCTCCTTCTACAGTATTTTGTTGCATGTCCTCTTGTATTAGTCTTGCAAAACTGATAGCTGATTCTTTATATTCGTTTAAATTACTAATATTGTTTGAGTTTTCCTGGTTATTAAGCCCTGTATCCAATTTTTCTAGACAAGCAAATATATTATTAACCGCTGTCGTATATATTTCTAGATTATTCATATCACTTTCTCCTATAATAAAACTACTCTGGAACCATTTTTTAGATCAGTATCTTTAACTAATAGTTGAACATCATATACTTTACCAGTTTCTTTACTGTAAAGATTGGTATCTTCCGCAAGCACATAACCATTATCATTTTGTTCACTAATACATTTTTCTAAAAGTTGTTTTATAGTACCAACACGCTTATTAATTGGAATGAATATGTCATATTCTTCTTCAATTAATGGTATATATAATCTTATTAATATTTTATTGTTCATCTTTATCACCTTCTAGTAATTTAATAATATATGGCTTACCTTTATCTACGTATACTCCAAAACCTAGTTTTAATTCTTCTCTTAATTCACGTGGAGAAACAGATAATTTTAGAGCATATTGATCTAGAACGCCACTTCCTAACCAAACTCCATTACTAGGATCGACTGCAGCTTTATACCATGTTTCGAAGGCCTGTTGTTTTAATTTATCAGAATTGTCAATTAATACTATATGATATGTACCTAAATCCTTTATCATTGATAGAGCTTTTGTAAATTCCATTTTTTTGTCTTGAGAAATACGAGATAATAATTCATTAATACCTATTATAATAATTGTTTTATGACTCTTATCACTTAAACTACTGCGTTCATAATTATTATTAGTATATATTTGATATTCATCTGACATCTCTTGTAATATAGGGTTTAATGCATCTTCATAATTTTTTGTTACAAGGGTAGTATTTTCTAAAGCATTATCTATTATATCATAGGTATCAAAAACAAATATTTCTTCATTTTTAATATAAGTAAATGTTTTATATAAATTTTTAATAAAGCTACTATATTCTGATATATCATTACTACTAACAATTGATGTATAATTTTTTAAAGTATTTAGAATTGCAATATTTAGACTTTCTTTAAATATACCTACTGGTACACTTTCTAAGTTTCCTAAAGCATTGGATACCGTTTCGTGTGTAACAACACTTGGTAAAACCGGTATACTTGGGGCTTTATCTGTAAATATGTCATTTAATTTTTTACTTATAACTCTAATATATTCATTCATCTTTTCGTGTTGATATGGATAAGCTGTTTGGAATTCATATATGTCATCTCGTGATACTAAACCACGGCCATAAATTTTAGATGGATATTTCTTCTGAACATTTCCTAAAATAGACGAATAGTCACCTGTATCATTAAATTGTAGTACTATATTTTGTTTAAAGTTTTGTCTTAATTTATAACGAAGTGTATTAGTATTGTTAGCCGTTACTATGAAAACAATACCGTATTTAGCACCTTCTCTTGTTAAAATATTAAAATCTTCTTCATGATCCTCATAACTTTCAACATAGGAGTCATAATTATTTATAATTACTATTAACATTGGTAAAGTTTTTCCACTGTGTTTACAATAAAACTCAAAGTCACCATTATAATCAACAAATAATTTTTTTCGGTTATCTAACTCATATAACAATTTTTTATATAAGTTATTAACCTTTTCTTCTTGAGAGGATAAAATTACATCACCTACTTGCGGAGCGTTGTTATATGCTCTTAATGTTTCCCCTCCAAAATCTAGGATATAGAAATTTACTTCTGATGGTGTATGATCAACAATAGTTGAGTAAATTAGGGTTGTTAAGAGTAACTCTTTTCCATTACCAGCTGAACCATAAATAATGGTGTTTCCGTCAGCACTAAGTGATAATGTTAAAATATCTTGTCTTTGATTATTTGGATCATCTAGTTCACCAATAATAGGATTAATTACGCCTTTTTCAGGTAAATAATTATATTTTTGTCGTAGTTTTTCTACATAAATAAATTCTGGAATTTTATCTAACCATAGTTGTTTTACGGATATATGTCGTTCATCTGAAACTTTTATAAGGTATTTAATAATATTGGTAATCTCTTCACCTTGTGGTTTTACATCCAAATCTTTTTTTATTGTATCTAGACTCTTTACTACATTACCAACATTATCAACTATATTGATTGTTTCATCTATCTTTTTCTTTCTCTTTTCTGTAGGATAGTACTTTGCTCCTGTCCATGCTGATTGACCTAAAGCAAATAACTCATTATAACCAACTTGTAAATAGAACCTACCTGTTTCTTTTAAAGAGGCAGCATCTGGACATTTTATCATATCCATACTGTCTGATTTATCTTGAACTTTTAAACATACTCTAAATTTTGAGTTGGACCATATTTGATCATCAACTACACCGGCTGGTTTTTGGGTGGCAAGAATCAAATGCACTCCTAAACTACGTCCGATACGGGCTGTAGAAATTAATTGATCCATAAATTCTGGTTGTTGGCTCTTTAGTTCGGCAAACTCATCTGAAATTATAAATAAATGAGTAACTGGTTCTTGGACTAGTCCTTCTCTGAAGAGGCGTTGATACTTATAGATATCTATGGTACTTTCATTTAATGCATCTCTTGCATCATTAAATATTCTTTGTCTTCTACGTAATTCACTTTGAATAGATGATAAAGCCCTGTTCATTTCAACTGTATCAAGGTTTGTAATACTACCGGCTAAGTGTGGTAACTTCATTCCAGTTTCTTTATTTTGGAAGGCCCCCGCTAATCCTCCACCTTTATAATCGATTAAAATAAAACTGACTTCATCTGGGCTATAATTAATAGCCATTGATAGAATATAAGTAATAATAAATTCAGATTTTCCGGATCCTGTCATTCCGGCTATTAAACCATGTGGACCATAGAACTTTTCATGTAAGTCTAGTTTAAATAATTCACGGTTTTTATCAACTCCTATTGGAGCTTGTAGAGATTTTGTAGGATCATTGTTTTTCCAACGATTAGTGATATTTAATTGTTCAACTTTACCAACATCATACATTTCTAAGAAACTAATCATAGTTGGTAAATTACTATTTTCTTTAGCTATTTCTATTGGAATATTAAATAGTGTTTCACTGCATTTATACATATCAATTTCTGTGTTATAATCCGCTACAAATTCTTTTTGTTTATTAGAAACTAACTCATTTTCAAATAAGCCTGACATTTTGTCTCCAATACTTATAAAACTGTGACACTCATTAGGTAGATTTGTAATACGATTATTAATGATCATCAAGCTGTACCCAATATTAATCTCTTGATTACAAACATCTTTAATAATTTCTAATTCACGAATTGCTTTAAAGTTATCACTTATTATTAAGTAATATGGTTTATGATATAAGTAATTGGAATTATCTAATTCTCTTGTTCCATCTTTAAATTTACGGGCTTGGAACTCTTGCTCTAAGTGGAGAGATAGTTCTTTTGCTTCATCTTGATTAGTTGCAAAATAACGTATTGTTTTAGAGTTATTCCAACAATGAGGTAAAACTTTTAAATAATCCCAGCGATTAGCGTTTTTTTCGTTGGTAAATAATATTATTTTTAAATCTTCATAACTATGAAATGTCATTATTTGGAGTAGTAGCCCATCTATAAAACTATTTTTTTGAGCTCCTTCTCCTATAATGGCCGTAATATTATGATTAATTAAAGAAAAGTTTATTGGTACATTTTCTAACTCTTTTGACTCTCTACCTAATGAGAAAACTAGTTCTTGAAGATTATCGTCCTCTAAGGTAAATCTTTCTTCCGGATAATTTACTTTTCCATTAAAGTTAATATTTCCTATGCCTATGCGTAGATTTAGAAAGTCACTTTGATCAATTTCTCTTTCCCATAAATTTCTTTTTCTATTTAATACTATTTTGGCACATTCATCTAAAGTAATATTATTTTCAAGTAGAGCCTGTTTTTGCTTTTCCATTTCGTTTTTTATAGTTTGTCTTTTTTCTTCAATATATTCTGTATATTTTTGTTGACGTAACTCTTCCTTTTTCTTTTGTTGTTTTTTCTGATATCTTTTATTCATTAGTGGTAAGAGTATCATTGCAAGCAGCATTGCGAAACAAGTAATAAGGGTGGGAAGTGATGACTTTATGGTAGAGTTTCCCGCTACTAGGTTTGACACAGAAGTGTATCCTGTCATGAGCGATGTCATTCCCATACAAATCATTGGTGCGATTACATATATTATAGGGGTATCATCTTGTTGTTGCTTAGCTGGTGGGGCATCTATGTTAATGTCTACTTGTTCTATTCCAGCTTTGAAACGAGGAGACCTAAAAAAATAATCTTCTTCCTTGAAAAATTCTACATTTTCCTCTAAAACGTTATCATCATTAATTATTGGTTGAACAAGTGGAGTTACAGGTAAGAAAAAGGAGGGAGCTACCTTTACTAACTTTCCTATATTGTTAATAATAATAGTATTATCAAGAACTATTATTTTAAGTCCCATAATGAATATGATATCTCCGTGGTCAAGATGTTTTTTTTGAGTCAATTCATTATTTACGTAAGTTCCATACTTGCTTCCCAAATCTTCAATGTACCAGTTTGAATTACTATAAGTTAGGACCGCTTGGGCTTTTGAAACTAGCGGATAATTATAACTTATTTGACAATCAGGACTATTACCAATTATAACTTGGCAATCACCTTTAACCTTTAATTTGCTAATGGATGCATCTACTGATGGTGAACAATATAATAAAATATAACTATTGTCAGAATTAATACGTAGAAAATATAGAGAATATTCCCTAAGGATAACCGAATCTAACTCTTGATTATTTACAACAATTTTTGTTTCAAAATTACTTTTTAGGCGCCATGCCCCATCATCTTCTTCTACATTAACCAAGTTTCTAACATTACCTAGATTATCTAAATCGGTAATCCAGTAGTTTCCTTGAACTGTAGTAGGGAGATGAAAATTATAAATTTTTGTCCTTTTTATCAATCTAATAATCATATTTATTACCCCATATTCTCTTATTGTTACTATATCATATTAATTATATCTTTTTTATTTGTTTTTAGCAAGGTATAAAGGAAAAAAGAAAAGCCTATAATTATTTGTTATAGACTAATCTTTCTTTTTTTTATAATCAAAATGCTTACATATTGTTACGCTCTAAAAAAATTTTATCCCCAACCTCTAGGTTAATAGCGTAAATATCGTTTTTTTCACAAGTAAATATTAATTTTTTTGATTCATCTGTAGGAGTGTTTTCTTTGTCATTAGTATTATTGTCATTATTTTTTTCATTATTATTATCATTTTCTTTTTGACCATCGCTACCATTATTATTAGAGTTTTGGTTCTCTTTTGGTACACTTTTAAAAGTATATCCTTTTGAGTCTAGTATTTTTATAGAATCATCTATCCAAAAACAATCACTTGGATTTTTGCCATTGTTTATTACCCAATAACCTTTTGAATTAGCATGCCAACCTGTTCCAGTAAATTTTCCTTGGCCACATTCAATATGGCAATGGTTTCCTGTAGCATTTCCTTTTGTACCTTCAAAATAAAACTTTGCTTTTTGATTAATTTTTTTACCTATAAATAGATTACTTACATCATTGGCGTGAGCAAACATAACTGTCATATAATCTATTGTTCCATCAGGATATTCAACCTTGTCTAAACTTTCTAACCATACTTCATTGGCATCTTTAGTATATATTTTTTTTATGATACCTGTGAAAGGCGCTAAAATATAGTCAATTCCTCCATCCATTCCAGCTTCATCAATAGCAAAGCTATCAATATGTGTTCCCACGTTGTGTTGTTGAGTAATACGCATATATGGACTAGGATAAATAGGCTTTTCCATCATTTATCACTTCCCGTCGAAATTATATTTTCTTTTGGAACCTCTACAACATTTTTATTTAATATTTCTCGGTAAGGTGTTAATTTTCCTTCTAATGATTTATAGATTGTATCTGCTCCTAAGAAGCTAAATACTCCTATCCATAGACTCATAGGAAAAGTAATGCTGGTAAAAGAAATGCAAAATAATAAGCCCATGACAATATTAACAAATAAACTATAAAAGCAAAGGCAACTGGAACAAGGAAAGTATCTTTTTGTTTTTTGAACAAATGAGCAGCTTATGGTACTTAGGGCAATTGATATTATGAGCATTTGCTCTAAAAGATTTATTTTTAACATAGTTCCTCCTCTTTATATTATATGAAAGGATGAAATTTATGTTACAAAAAAAGTGTTGTAAACCAACACTTTTTGATATTATCTCTTTGAGAATTGTGGAGCACGACGTGCTTTCTTTAATCCTGGTTTCTTACGTTCTTTCTTACGAGAATCACGAGTAACGAATCCAGCTTTCTTTAATACTTTTCTGTAACTATTTTCAGAGTCAGCAGGAGTTGTTGCATCATATTGTAATAATGCTCTAGTTATACCTAAACGGATAGCACCTGTTTGACCAGAGAAACCTCCACCATTTACTTTTGCATCTACATCAAAAATTTCTTTTGTATTAGTTGCTTCTAATGGTTGTTGTAAATCCATTACTAATACTTCATATGGTAGGTAATCATGTACGTCTTGACCATTTACTGTAATTTTTCCTGTACCTGGTGTTAATGTTACACGTGCAACAGATGTCTTTCTTCTACCAGTTCCAATATAAGCTTTCTTTTCTTTTGCCATTATTTAACCTCCATTATTTCTGGCTTTTGAGCTAAATGTGGATGTTCGCTACCTGTATAAACGAATAATTTCTTATACATTTGACGTCCTAATCTATTTTTAGGAAGCATTCCTTTTACTGCTCTTTCTACCATTTCAATTGGATATTTTTCTTGCATTTCTCTAGCTGTTCTTTCTCTTAATCCTCCTGGATATCCAGAATGATTATAATATTTTTTATTATCTAACTTATTTCCAGTTAGAATTGCTTTTTCAGCATTAATGATGATGATAAAATCACCACAGTCAATATTTGGTGTATAAGTTGCTTTATGTTTTCCTCTTAAGATATGAGCTGCTTTGCTAGCTACACGTCCTAATGGTTTACCTTCGGCATCTATAACATACCATTTGCGTTCTACTGTTTCTTTCTTTTGAACATAACTTGTCATAAAATTTTTCTCCTTTATCCATTCTAAATTAAGTTTTCCCACGACTTAATTTATGTGGGGATATTTCAATGTACCGATTATGATTATACTAAAACTTTATTAGAAAATCAAGTTTTTTCTTTTATTTTCTGGGCTTTTTTTAGTTTTTTCGGCATTTTATTCTTCTATGATGGATTCTTCTAGATTGTTGTATTCTACATTTACTAAATATAGACCTGCAGCAGGAGCTGTTACACCATTTTTCTTTCGGGATTTACTATCCAATATTTGTTTTACCATGATAGGATCTATTTTTTCTTGACCAACTTTTAAAAGCAATCCGACCATGTTCCTTACTTGGTAGCGCATGAAACCATTTCCTGTAAAGGTTATTATATATTTTTCTGGATTTAGTAAATCAGTTGTAATATCTGCCATAGTAATTGTTCTAACACAATTACTTTTATTTTCATTTTCAGTGACAAAGGCTCGATAATCATGAGTCCCAATTAAATATTTTATTGCCTGTTGCATCTTAGAAATATTTAAAACATAATTATATTGATAGACATAATTTCTTTCAATCGGACTATATTCTCCTGTATTAATAAGATATTTATATGTTTTAGATGTGACATTATATCTTGCATGAAAATCATCTTTTACAGAATATACTTTTATTACGTGTATATCATTTGGAAGATTACTATTTAAGGCCCTTTTAAGTTTATATGGCGTTATTGTTACATCAATATCTGTATGTGCATATTGGCTTAGGGCATGAACGTGTTTATCTGTTCTTCCTGTCGCTGTTAAGGGAGTATACTTTGAATTATTAATCTTAAATAATGCATTTTCCAATTGCTCCTGGATAGTATTCAAGCCTTTTTGACGTTGATAACCACAATAGTTACTTCCATCATATGAAAATTTAATTAAATAGCGCATATTTAACTCCTCCTATGGTTGCAAAAAAAATGAATATTAATATAGAAAATATTAAAGACACAAGATCTTTTTTACTATATTCATAACTTTTATTGCAAGAATTAAAATATAATCTTCTTTCGAAGGTGTTGGTTAAATTTTTTAATTGAGTTACAGTTAACTTATAGTTTTGATTCCATGTTAGTATTATAGATTTATTATTAGTTAAGGTATTTTTAGTTTTTAAATTTTTCTGGTAATATTTTGGGAAATAAATGAGTTTTATAACAGTTTTTTTTAACTTGATGCTGCCTGAAATGGAATTAATAAAACTAAGTATTTGTCTTTTTTTTATATTAAGAGTTATCCACAGAATTGTGTCAATAAGTAGTAAAATATTACAAAAAAAGGTGAGTTTTCCACAAAAAGTGTTGAAAAGTGCTGTAAAAAGTGTTATTTTGGCAAGTTTTTTATATTTTTGGGAAAAAGTTGTGGAAAAAAGTACTAGCGATAATATAAGTTCAATAATACTATTTTTTAGAAAAAATAATGATAAAAATAGTAAAATAAATTGAGTGATTGTGAAATACGGATTTTTGCTTTTAAACATGTTTATATATGTCCTTTATAAGGTCACGTATATCACGGTGGAAATCTATTTTTACATTTTTTTCTTGTTTAGCTATTGAGGTAAACATGACTATATCTGGTATTTCGAAGTTGTGTTCTCTCATAAATTTGACATTTTCATATACTTCTTTAGTATTTCCTTCTAAAAGAATTGTATTGTTTTCAAGAAGTATTAACTTTTTTGTATATTGGTATAATATTTCTGATTCATTAGTCGCAATGACTATACTTATATTAAATCTATCATTAAGTTGATCAAGGAGACGAGCGAGTTTTTTTTCATTCTTATTATCTAAATTGATAAATGGATCATCTAAAAGAATGAGTTCAGGATTACTAAGTAGAGCTGTTGCTATTTGTAATAGTTTTTTTTCACTCGTAGATAAAGTAGAAATATTTCTGTTTAAATATTTGGGATTTAAGCCTACTATTTTTAGAGAATCCTCTAATTTCTTTTGAGGATCCTTAATATTTAATTTATAATATTGCATGAAATATATTAAATGTTCTTCTACCGTATTACAAAAGAAAGTATTTTCAAATGTTGTTTTTATAAGACTTACTTTCTTTATTAGTCCCCTTTTATTCTTTAATGTTTTTCTTTCATTATTATACTTAATAATTCCTTTTCCCTGAACTATACCATTTAAAAGTTTTAGTAGACTTGATTTACCAGAACCTGTTATACCCGTTATTTGTTTATCTTCAATGGTGAAGGTTAGATCTTTTAAATCTTTATATGATAATTTTTGTACTTTTATTTCCATAATTTATTCACCATTCCATTCATATCAAGAGTCATTTTACTAATTAAATCATAATCTTGCAGTTTTACACTTAAATCTATCATAAATGGTATTTTTAGACCTATTTTATTGATGATGTTATCTTCTTTTAAAATATCAAGAGGTTTTCCCTCCAAAGCTATTTTGCCTTTATCTAGTATGTATAAATAATCACAATTAATTGTTTCCTCTAAATTATTAGTAGTCATAACAATTGTCATTTTTTCTACAGAGTTTAAATAGTTTAAAATATTTTCCATTTCATGTCTTTCAGCTTTACTCATCATTGTACAAAGATCATCTATAAACAAAACATGTGGTTTATGAATAACTGCAATGGCTAGTAAAACTTTTATTTTTATATTTCTATTTAACTCGTTGGGATTTAATTTTTCATACTTGGTTAGATTAAGTAATTTTATAATAAAATTATATCTTTCTTTTTTCTTTTCATCACTAATATTAATATTGTCTAAAACGAATAGTATCTCTTCTTTTACTGTATCAAAAAGAAAATCAATTTTTTCATTTAATATAACTATCCCTTCATCATAAAACAATTTATTTTTGTTAATTGATTCTAGATATAAGTCATTAAATTTTACAGTATCCTTTACTGTAATTAGGCCGCTTAATATTTTAATTAGTGTAGTTTTACCACAATTATTTGAACCTGAGATAGCAGTGATGGTATTTTGTTTTATTGATAAATCTAATCCATCAAAGATATTTTTATATTTTAAGTTTTTGACGCTTATTATATTTTTTTTATCCATTGCTACCACCTCTAATATTTAAACTTTATTATAATTATTTTTGAAAAAAAAGAAAGCTATTTTCTAACTTTTTTCTTTTGAATTTTATAATTTGCTTTTAATAAGAATTCATCCGATACAAATCTTGATATAAATTTTACAAATTTCATTTTAAAACCTGGAATAATTAGGCGCTTCTTTTTGAACATTTCGTCAATGGCATACTTTGCTACAAACTCAGGATCTAATGCTTTGACACCAAATTCTACATTAGCAACATTATTGAAATTAGTATTAACAGGTCCTGGACACAAAAGTGATATAGACACATTACTTTTTCGTTTTTTTAATTCATAATAAATTCCGTTAGTTAAACTACTCACATATGATTTAGATGCATAATATGTTGTCATGAGTGGACCACCAGGTAAAAAAGATGCTGATGAAGAAACATTTAAAATATAACCGCTATCTCTTTCTATCATGTCACGTAAAAATGATTTTGTTAATATGTGTAGTGCCCTGATATTAGTGTCAATTAATTCTAATTCTTTTGATATTGGTATTTTTTCATAATCCCCACATAATCCAAAGCCAGCATTATTAATAACTATATCGATATTTTGATTTCTTGTTACTATATATAACTCTTTAACCTTTTGTTCGTTTGACAAGTCCATCACAATTATTGTTGACTTAGTGGGTAATTTTTTTTGTAACTCCTCTAGTTTTTCTTTTGAACGGGCTACTAAAATTAGTTCACATTTATGTTTGGCTAAAATTTTAGCTATTTCCATGCCAATCCCACTAGATGCTCCAGTTATTAAGGCTTTCATAATATCACCTCTTATGTTTTAATTATATCAATATTTAAGCAAAAAGAAAAGAAGTAGTATTATTTACTAGCTTCTTCTTTTTCAGCTTTTTTAGGAGCTTTTTTTGCTTTTTCTTCAACTTTTACTGGTTCTTCAACTAATTTTAAAATTACCATAAGTGAATCATCTCCACGACGTTCACCAAGTTTAAGAATTTGAGTGTATCCGCCATTGCGATTTTCATAACGTTTTGCTAAGTCATCAAATACCTTGCTTACGATTTCTTTATCATTGTTAAGGAAAGCTAATGCTTTTCTTCTAGATACTAAATCTCCTTTTTTTCCGTAAGTTATCATTTTATCAACGAATTTACGAACTTCTTTAGCGCGAGTTTCAGTAGTAGTAATACTTTCATTTACGATTACTTGTTTAGTAAGTGTTGAAAGCATACTTCTTCTATGTTTATTATCGCGTCCTAGTTTTCTATATGCCATAATACATCCTCCTTCTTTTAGTCTTCATCACGTAATGTTAGGCCCATATCTTTAATTCTATCTAGAACTTCTTTTAATGATTTTTTACCTAAATTACGAATTTTCATCATATCTGATTCACTCTTATTAACAAGGTCTTGTAGAGTATGAATACCTGCTCTTTTTAAGCAGTTATATGCACGTACAGAGAAATCTAAGTCTTCGATAGAAGTTTCTAAGGCCTTAGTCTTAGGATCTTCTGTTTTTTCAATCATCATACCGCTAACATCTGCTATAGAAGATAAATCTGTTAATAGTTCAAAGTGCTCTATTAATATTCTAGAGGCTAAAGCGATTGCCTCTTCTGGCTTCATTGAACCATTAGTCCAAACTTCAAGAACTAATTTATCATATGTTTCATCTTGACCAACACGTGCTGGTTCAACTTCATATGATACTCTTTCAATTGGAGAATATGAAGAATCAATTGCAATTACACCTGGTTTTTTGATATCTAATAGTTTTTTATTAATTTCACTATCAACATATCCACGACCATTAGTAACTACGATTTCCATATTTAATTTTCCACCTTTACTTAAAGTGGCAATTACTTTATCTTTATTGATTATTTCAACATCTGGATCGCTTTCAATGTCACCAGCTGTTACTTCACCTTCTTCTGTTGCATTTAGATGAAGTGTTTTTGGTCCATTAGTATGGTTTTTAATAACTACACCCTTTAAATTTAAGATAATAGTTGCAACATCTTCATATACACCATCAATTGTTTGGAATTCATGAAGAACACCATCAATCTTGATACTACTGATAGCACTACCTGGTAATGAAGATAACATTACTCTTCTTAAGGCATTACCTATAGTATTACCAAAACCTCTTTCTAATGGTTCTAGTTCAAACTTTCCATAGAAATTACTTTCTACAGAATCTGTAATTTTATAAACTGGTTTTTCAAATTGTAACATGAAACTAACCTCCTTTAATCTCTATTATAACTCTTATCCACGTGGACGTTTTGGTGGACGGCATCCATTGTGTGGAATTGGTGTTACATCGTTAATTGCTGTTACTTCAAGTCCTGCTGTTGCTAAAGAGCGGATTGCAGTTTCACGTCCTGGACCTAATCCTTTAACAAAAACCTCTACTTTACGCATTCCCATATCATAAGCTGCTTTACCAGCTGATTCAGCAGATAATCCTGCTGCATATGGAGTAGATTTTTTACTTCCTTTAAATCCTAATGCTCCACTTGATGCCCAACTAATTACGCTACCGTTTTTATCAGTAATAGTTACGATAGTATTATTGAATGTTGATTGGATATGTGCAACACCTTCAGGAACATTCTTCTTTACTTTTTTCTTTCTAGTCTTATAAGCCATGATTTAACCTCCTATCTATTAAACTTTCTTCTTGTTAGCTACTGTCTTACCTTTACCCTTACGAGTTCTGGCATTACGATTAGTTCTTTGTCCTCTTACAGGTAATCCTTTTTTATGACGAGTACCTTCGTAAGAATTAATTTCCATCTTAGTTTTTATATTCATATTAACTTCACGACGTAAATCACCTTCTGTTAAATGATTATTGATTTCATCACGAAGTTTAATTAATTCCTCTTGAGATAAGTCTCCTGCTTTTTTTGTAGGTTCAACACCTGCATTTTCGCAAATTGTTTTTGCTAAATTTCTTCCTATACCATATATATAAGTTAATGAAATTACGATATGCTTATCATTTGGTATATCTACACCTTTAATACGTGCCATTTTTATTCACCTCCCAATTAACCTTGTTTTTGTTTATGTTTAGGATTTTTCTTACAAACAATCCTAACTATACCTTTTCGTTTTACAACTTTACAATCTGGACAGATTGGTTTTACTGATGGTTTTACTTTCATAATTTTCCCTCCTATTATTTACGATAGATAATACGCCCACGTGTTAAGTCATAAGGAGAAATTTCCATCGTTACTTTATCACCCGGTAGAATGCGAATGTAGTTCATTCGTATTTTACCAGAAACGTAGGCTTCAATCATATGGCCATTTTCAAGCTCTACTTTAAATTTTCCACCAGGAATAATTTCTAGAACTTTGCCTTCCATTTCAATTGTATCTTCTTTTGCCATCTCTTCACTCTCCTGTTAATATCTCGTATCCATCTTTGGTTACAACTACTGTATGTTCATAGTGAGCTGATGGACTATGATCTTGTGTTACAACAGTCCAATCATTATCTTCAATATAAATTGATGGACTGCCTAATGTTAGCATTGGTTCTACTGCTATTACCATTCCTTCTCTTAGTAATGGTCCTGTACCAGCTTTTCCATAATTTGGAACGTCTGGTGATTCATGCACTGTGGTACCAACGCCATGACCACATAATTCTTTGACAACACCTAGATGATTCTTTTTGGCAAATTGCTCTATAGCATTACCAATATCACCAATTCGATTTCCTGGTTTTATTTGTGCTAAACCTATAAATAGTGATTCTTCTGTGTTTTTTAGCAAGGCCTCTTCTTCTGGAGTAATCTCTCCAACTTTATATGTCCAAGCAGAGTCACCATGATATCCTTTATAACATGCTCCAATATCGATAGTGATAATATCACCTTTTTTTAATTTTCTATTACTTGGAAATCCATGTACTACTTCATCATTTATACTAATACATAAAGTATATGGAAATCCTTCATATCCCTTAAATGAAGGGGTTGCATCTTTACTTAGAATAAATTCTTCAGCCATTCTATTTAATTCAGAAGTTTTAATACCTTCTTTTATATATGGCTTTAAATATTGATGTGTCTGATAAACTATGTTACCAGCCTTTTTTAAAAGTGCAATCTCTCTTTCACTTCGAATTGTTATCATTTTTAATCACCAACTTTCAAATTAATTATTATTATTAATAATTTTTTCAATATCGTTAAATATCTGATTAATTGATTGATTACCGTTTACATGATATAAAACCTTTTTTTCTTCATAGTGTTTAATAATTGGTTCTGTTTTAGCTTGATATGTAACGTATCTGTTTTGAAAGGCTTCTATATTGTCATCATTACGTTGTCTTAACTTGCCACCACATTTATCACAAACAGATTCAATTATAGGTTTTTTTGCTTCTTCATTAATATTGTAAACAGCATGGCAACTATCACATATTCTTCTTCCAGTTATTCTTTTTTCTAACTCTTTTTTATCTATGTCAATCGCTATTACTATTCCTATTTCATATCCTAATTTTTCTAGTATATTATCGTAAGCAATAGCTTGTTCATAATTTCGTGGAAAGCCATCAATAATAAATCCATTCTTACAATCATCTTCTGATAGTCTTTTTTCTATTAATTGATAAGTTATTTCATCTTTAACTAAATTTCCACTTATTAATGTTTCATGTACATAGTTACCAATTTCACTGTTTTCTTTTGCTATTTCTCTTAATATGTCACCCGTTGAGATGTGGGGAATTTTATACCGTTCTTCTATTAGTTCGGCTTGTGTTCCCTTTCCTGCGGCGGGTGGAGCAATAAACATTATATTTTTCATTTTATCTTCTACTATATCCTTTTTTATAATTTCTTGTTAGGAGACTTCCCTCTAACTGTTTATAAGTTTCAAGAGCAACTCCAACAACGATTAATATTCCTGTACCACCAATTGAAACACTTGTTGGTAAGTTTGAAACTGCAGAGAATATAATAGGTATTCCTGCGACTACAGTTAAAAATACTGCACCTAAAACTGTAATTCTAGATAATATTTTACTTAAGTAAGTTTCTGTTTCTTTTCCTGGTCTTACTCCTGGAATATATCCTCCATTCTCCTGTAAATTTTTAGAAAATTCATCAGGTCTCATTTGAATGAAAGTATAGAAATATGAAAACAAAAATATAAGTACAGTATACATTATAAAACCTGTTGGGGTTGTATAACTAATATACTTTTGAACAAATAATGAGAATCCTTCTTTGTTTATTGCTGCTGCAATAATACTTGGAATACTAAGTAAACTTGATGCAAAGATTACTGGCATTACATTTGCTGAATTTATTTTGATTGGAACATATGACTGACTTTGAGAATAAGAACTTGTTGATTTATTTGCATATTGTATAGGTACTCTTCTTTCTGATTCTTGAATGAAGATTATTCCTACTAATATTCCAATATAAATAAGTGTAAATATTATAAATTTCACAATACCAAGTACTGTTGTTTGAGCTGTATCAAAAGCAACTAAACTTTCAAAAGCTGTAACAAACATTTCTGGTAAAGTAGCAATGATACCGGCCATAATTATTAAACTGATACCATTTCCTACACCTTTTTCAGTTATTTGATCACCTAACCATAATAGGAAGGCTGTTCCAGCAGTTAAAACTGTAGATATATATAAATAATCTAGAGGATTTCCTGACTTGCCATAGAAAGCAAAGGCAAAGGCATATCCTTCGATAAATGCAAAAGCAATTCCCATATATCTTGTTATTTTATTTAGTTTTTGTCTACCAGTATGACCTTGTTTAGCCAAATCTGCAAAATATGGAAAAATATCCATTTCTAGTAGTTGCATTATAATAGATGCTGTGATGTAAGGCATAACCCCTAAAGCAAATATTGAAAATTTCTTGAATGCTCCTCCACCCATAGAATTTAATAACTCAAGGAAGCCTAAATTGTTACTAACATTTTCAGTACCAGGAACCCTTATTGAGCACCCAATGATGAATATTGCTAGAACAAGAAAGGTAAAATATATCCTGTGTCTTAAATCCTTATTTGTTGGAGTAAATAGTTGCTTCATGGTTTTGAACATACTAGATCACCTCAATTTTGCTACCTGATTCATTGATTTTTTCAATGGCAGATTTAGAAAATTTGTTAGCTTGTACAGTTAATTTCTTTTCTAACTTTCCTTCACCTAGTACTTTAATACCATCTAATTCTTTTTTTACAAGTCCTGCTTCTTTTAATAATGCAGGTGTTACTACTGTTCCATCTTCAAATACATTTAAATCTTCTACATTGATAATAGAATATTCTGTTTTGAATAAGGCATTTGAGAAACCTCTTTTTGGAATACGACGATATAGTGGTAATTGTCCACCTTCGAATACTGGGTTGATGCTACCACCACTACGAGCCTTTTGACCTTTTTGTCCTTTTCCACTAGTTTTTCCTAATCCACTACCAGAACCACGTCCAACACGCTTTTTACTATGAGTAGCTCCGATATTTTTTTCTAATTCATGTAACTTCATTATCCTAATATCTCCTCTACTGTTTTACCGCGAAGTTTGGCAACTTCTTCTGGTGTTTTAATTGATTTAAGTCCATTTATAGCAGCTTGTGCCATATTTAACTTAGTTCTTGCACCTAATGCTTTAGATACAATATCACGTACTCCGGCTAATTCAAGAACTGCACGAACAGATCCACCAGCAATGATACCAGTACCAGCTTTAGCAGGTTTTAAAATTACACGTGCAGCTCCACTAGTTCCAATTGTTTCGTGAGAAATTGTTCTTCCGTCAATTAGAGGTATTTGAATTATGTTCTTGTTGGCATCTTGAATTGCTTTTTTAATTGCATCAGGTACTTCGGCAGCTTTACCTGTACCTAATCCAACTTTTCCGTTTCTGTCACCTACAACAACTGTAGCTGAAAAACGTCTTTGACGTCCACCTTTGTTTACTTTAACAACACTTTTAACGTCAATTACTAATTCTTCAAGTAATTTTGCTTTAGGTTCCATGTTTTTCTTTTGCATAATACCCTCCTATTAGAATTCTAATCCATTTTCACGTGCAGCATTTGCTAATGCTTCTACACGTCCATGATAAAGGTAACCACCTCTATCAAATACTACTTTTGTGATGTTAGCTTTTTTTGCTTTTTCAGCAATACTCTTACCAACAACTTTAGCTGCTTCTACATTACTTCCATTTTTTAAGTTTAAATCTTTATCTAATGAGGAAGCAGATACTAGAGTAGTTCTTGTTTCATCGTCTATAATTTGTGCATAAATACCAGCATTTGAACGGTATACGCTTAATCTTGGTACTTCACTTGTTCCCATAATTTTATTACGAATACGTTTATGACGAATTAAACGCATACTATTACGAGATTCTTTTTTTATCATAACCTTTATTCTCCCTTCCTACTATTTAGCAGCTTTCTTTCCTTCTTTACGATTAACATGTTCACCTTTGTAACGAATACCTTTACCTTTATATGGCTCTGGTGATCTTACTTTTCTAATTTCAGCAGCAAATTTACCAACTTGTGCTTTATCAATACCTTTAACTATAATTTCAGTATTACTTACTGCTTCTACAGTTAAACCTTCAGGTACTTTCATGTCAACAGGATGTGAATAACCAGCTTTAATAGTTAGTGTTGAACCTTGAACTTTAAAATTGTAACCAACACCAATTATTTCTAATCCTTTTTGATATCCTTCTGTAACTCCTGTAATCATGTTTGTGATTAAAGAATTCATAGTACCATGATTAGCTTTAGCTGATTCATCGCTACGTTCAAGAACTAACTTATCAGCGTCCTGTTTCATCGTGATTTTATTCAACATTTTTTGTTGTAATGTTCCCTTTGGTCCAGTAACTTTTACTATACCATCTTCATTAGCTACTGTTACACCATTAGGTACCGTTATTATACGATTTCCAATACGGCTCATTTTTATTTCCTCCTATATAAATTACCAAATATAAGCAAGAACTTCTCCACCTATGTTTTCCTTACGTGCCTCTTTATCTGTCATTATTCCTTTTGAAGTAGAAATAATTGCAATACCTAAGCCATTCAAAACTCTTGGAAGTTCTTCACTCTTAGCATAGACACGAAGTCCTGGTTTGGAAATTCTCTTTAGTCCAGTGATAACTCTCTCTTTTTTATCTGCATATTTTAAATTTACAGTAAGAGTTCTACCTTCTACTTTATAATCATTAATAAATCCTTCTTCTTTTAAAATTCTAGCAATATCATTTTTTACTTTAGAAGCAGGGATTTCTACGCTTTCATAACGCATTTGGTTTGCATTACGTATACGTGTTAACATATCTGCAATTGTATCTGTTACTACTGCCATAAATATCCTCCTTTCCAATTACCAGCTTGATTTTTTAACACCTGGTATTTGTCCTTTATAAGCTAATTCTCTAAAGCAAATACGACATATACCGAATTTACTCATAACAGCGTGTGGTCTACCACAACGTGAGCAACGAGTATATTCACGTACTTTGTATTTTGGCTTTCTGTTAGCTTTTACAATCATACTTTTTTTTGCCATTTTACCCTCCAATTACTTTCTAAAAGGAATTCCTAGTTCATTTAATAAATCAAATGCTTCTGCATTACTTTTTGCTGTTGTTACGAATACGATATCCATACCACGAACTTTTACAACATCATCAAATTCAATTTCTGGAAAGATTAATTGTTCTTTAATTCCCATTGTGTAATTTCCACGACCATCAAATGCTCTTGGGCTAACACCACGGAAATCTCTTACTAAAGGTAATGAGATAGAAATTAATTTATCCATGAATGTATACATATTTTCTCCACGTAGAGTTACTTTACATCCAATGGCTTGACCCTCTCTTACCTTGAAACCAGCGATTGATTTCTTAGCTCTAGTAATAACAGGTTGTTGTCCTGAAATTTTCTTTAAATCAGCAACAGCTGCATCTAATAATTTTGAATTAGTAGTTGCATCACCAACACCCATGTTGATTACTATCTTTTCTAATTTTGGTACTTCCATTATTGAATTATAATTGTGTTTTTCTTTTAAACTTGGAACAACTTCATTTAAGTATTTTTCTTTTAGGCGGTTCATATTTTACCCTCCTTCCAATTAATCAAGCTCAACGTTTGATTTTTTAGTGATTCTTATTTTTTTATTATTTTTATTTGTTGTATGTCCTATTCTAGTTCTTTTCTTTGTTTTAGGATCTACAATCATAACATTTGATGCATGAATTGGTGCTTCTACTTCAAGAATACCACCTGTACTATTAGCTGTTTCACGAACATGTTTCTTAACCATGTTAACACCTTCAACAACTACTTTGTTTTCTGCTTTTAATGTCTTAATTATTTTTCCTGTTTTTCCTTTATTAGAA
Organism: Clostridium sp. CAG:417; assembly: GCA_000432835.1. Classification (GTDB taxonomy): domain Bacteria; phylum Bacillota_I; class Bacilli_A; order RF39; family UBA660; genus CAG-417. The sequence goes on from FR890375.1 coordinate 202,325, forward strand.
CCAGCAATAACTACAACTTGATCTCCAACTTTAAAGTTCATATTGTCCTCCTTATTATAGTACTTCTTTTGCTAAAGATACGATTTTCATATAATCTTTATCACGAAGTTCTCTTGCTACTGGTCCAAAAACACGAGTTCCTATTGGACTCTTATCATCACGGATGATAACGCAAGCATTGTCATCGAATTTTATGTAGCTTCCGTCTTCACGACGAACACCTTGACGGCTACGAACGATAACTGCTTTTACAACTTTTCCTTTAGGTACATTAGAATTTGGAATTGCATCTTTTACAGTTCCAACTACAACGTCACCGATGTTAGCAGTCTTGACTTTACTTCCTCCAAGTACACGAATTACTAATAATTCACGAGCTCCAGAGTTGTCAGCTACTTTTAATCTACTTTCTTGTTGTAACATAATTTTCCTCCTTCACCAAGCATTATATAATTACTGCTTCTTTTACTATTTCTTTTAAATAGAAACGCTTTGTTTTTGAAATTGGTTTTGTAGATACGATACGTACAACGTCACCAACTTTTGCTTTATTTGTTTCATCATGTACTGCGTATTTCTTTGATTGCTTAACTCTTTTATGATATAAAGGATGAGTTTTATAAGTTTCAACTAAAACTGTAATAGTTTTGTTGTTTGTTGCACTTACTACTTTTCCTACTAATTCTTTCTTAATAGTTTCTTTCATCATTAACCCTCCTTCTCAACTGTTTCACGTTCTTTTAGAACTGTTTTTAATCTTGCAACAGTGTGTCTTAAATCACGAATTCTTGAAGGCTTTTCAAGATTACCTGTTGCTTGTTGAAAGCGTAAATTGAATAATTCTTCTTTTGTTTCTTTTAACTTAGCATTAATATCTTCTGTTGATAATTCTCTAATTTCTTTAACCTTCATTTTATTCACCACCCTGTTCTTTCTTTACAAATTTTGTAGTGATAGGTAATTTATGACTAGCAAGTCTTAGAGCTTCACGTGCTACTTCTTCTGTAACTCCAGAAATTTCAAACATGATTTTTCCTTCTTTAACTACTGCTACCCATCCTTCTACGTTACCTTTACCTTTACCTTGACGAGTTCCGATAGGTTTTTTTGTTAATGGCATATGTGGGAAAATATTAATATATACTCTACCACCACGCTTCATATAACGAGTCATGGCAACACGAGCTGCTTCTATTTGGTTAGCTGTAATCCAAGCACCTTCTTTTGCTTGTAATCCATATTCACCAAAATGTAGTTCTGTGTTTCCACGAGATTTTCCTTCATGAGGTAATCTATGAACACGACGATATTTTGTTCTTGATGGTATTAACATAATTACTTACCTCCCTCAGTTTTTGCTTTTTTTGGAGCTTTCTTTGGTGCATCATTATTTGATTTTGAAAGTATTTCTCCTTTGTAAATCCATACTTTAACACCAATTTTACCAAATGTTGTATCAGCTTCTGATGTTGCATAATCAACATCTGCTCTTAATGTATGTAGTGGAATAGTTCCTTCTGTATATCCTTCTTTACGAGCCATATCAGCTCCACCTAATCTTCCAGATACAGAAGTTTTAATTCCTTTTGCTCCTGCTTTCATTGCATTTCTTATAGCTCTCTTTTGAGCCATACGGAATGAAATTCTATTTGAAATTTGTCTAGCTATATCATCTGCTACTAATTGAGCATTTAATTCAGCCTTTTTAATATCAACGATTGAAATTTGAATTTTTTCACCTGTGATATTAGACAATGTAGTTTTTAATTTTTCTATTTCTTCTCCACCTTTACCGATCATTACACCAGGTTTTGAAGTATGAACTGTAACTTCACATCTTTTAGCATTTCTTTCAATTTCAACTTTAGCAATACCGGCATTTTTCATGTTTTTTTCAAAATATTCACGAATTAAGACATCTTGTTTTAAAGTCTTAGCAAAATCTTTTTTGCCTGCATACCATTTTGCTTCCCAGTCTTTATTGATACCAAGTCTAAGTCCATTAGGATTAACTTTTTGTCCCATAGCTTTTTCCTCCTTGTTATTTTGTAGCCACTGTAATAACAATGTGACTAGTTCTTCTATCTTTATGTCCAATATGAGAACGTGAATCAAATAAATGACGTTTCATAACTGGACCAGCATCTACTCTTGCTTCTTTAACATATAATGTTGCAGCATCTGCTCCATTGTTATTGACAGCATTAGCAACAGCAGAGTCTAATACTTTTTTTATTAGTCTTGCTGATTTTTTATTAATATTACTTAATATGGTTTGTGCTTCACTCACTTTTTTTCCTCTTATTAAGTCAATTGTTATTCTTGTCTTAATTGGAGAAACACGAAGTGATTTAGCTATTGCTTTTGCTTCCATATTTTCCCTCCTAGTCATTATTTAATTTATTTGTCTTGTCCATGTCCACCAAATTTACGTGTTAAAGCAAATTCGCCTAATTTATGTCCTACCATATCTTCGGTTACATAAACTGGAATAAATTCTTTACCATTGTGAACCGCAAATGTATGTCCTATAAAATCAGGATAAATTGTGGAACGGCGTGACCAAGTTTTAATGACTTCTTTTTTTCCAGATTTATTTAGTTCACGAACCTTTTTTAGTAATCTATCAAATACATAAGGTCCCTTTTTTAAACTTCTAGCCATTTTTAATCATCCTTTCCTATTTACTATTACGACGACGTACAATTAAACTATCAGATTGTTTTTTCTTACGTGTCTTATATCCAAGTGCTGGTTTACCCCATGGAGTCATTGGTGCCTTACGTCCTACTGGAGCACGTCCTTCACCACCACCATGTGGATGGTCATTAGGGTTCATAACAGAACCACGTACTGTTGGTCTAATACCTTTGTAACGGTTACGTCCAGCTTTTCCAACTTTAACAAGTGAAGAGTCTTCATTTCCAACTTCTCCAACTGTTGCCATACATGTTCCTAAAACCTTTCTTTGTTCACCACTAGATAAACGTAGCATTACATATTTACCTTCACGACCTAATATTTGTGCAGATGAACCAGCAGATCTTGCTAATTCTCCACCTTTACCAGGACGAAGTTCAATATTATGTACTACTGTACCAACTGGAATGTTCATAAGTGGTAAAGCATTACCGATTATAATATCAACATTTTCACCAGCTTCGATTCTTGTACCAACTGTTAAATTTTTTGGTGCAATTATATATCTTTTTTCTCCATCTACATAATTAATTAAAGCAATGTTTGCTGTTCTGTTTGGATCATATTCTATACTTGCTACAACTCCAGGTACATTTAATTTATTTCTCTTGAAATCAATGATACGATATTTTCTTTTAACTCTTCCACCTTGGTGACGAGTTGTAATTTTACCTTGATTATTACGTCCGCTGTTTTTCTTTAATGTTACAGTTAGACTTTTTTCAGGAGTAGCTTTTGTAATTTCGTCATTGATTAATGTACTCATTTTTCTACGACCTGGTGTAGTAGGTTTATAATTTCTTATTGCCATAATTCATTCTCCTTTCTAACCAAGTTCAATAGTTTGACCTTCAGCTAATGTTACGATAGCTTTCTTTGAACGGTTTGTTAAACCTGTATAACGGCCAACTCTTTTCTTTTTAGGTTTTTCATTAATTGTTGAAATCTTAACTACCTTAACATTGAATAATTTTTCAATAGCAGTTTTAATTTCTGTTTTGTTAGCTTTTGGATCAACCTTGAATGTATATTGTCCATTTTGCATTGCATTTTGTGATTTTTCTGTAATCACTGGTGCTTTAATTATTTCTAAATACTTAGTATCCATTATGCTAGCACCTCCTCTATAGCTTTAAGTGCATCTTCTGTGATTAATACAACGTTTGTTGCTACTAAGTCTAAAACATTGATTTCATCTGCTGTTATTAAAGCAACATTTTGAAGATTTCTTGAAGCTAAAATTAAGTTTTCTTCCAATTCTTTAACAACGATTAATACTTTCTTATCAGCAATTTTTAAATTAGTAAGTAGATTAATCATATCTTTTGTTTTTGGAGTTTCTAATGTAAGATTTTCAACTGCAATTAATTCTTTATCGTTAACTTTCTCAGTTAATGCAGTTCTTAATGCTAATTGTCTTTCCTTACGGTTTTGTTTTTTACTGTAATCTCTTGGTACTGGAGTTCCATAGTTTCCTCCACCAACCCATTGTACAGCTCTTATTGAACCTTGTCTTGCACGACCTGTTCCTTTTTGTCTCCATGGCTTTCTTCCTCCACCACTAACTTCAGAACGGTTCTTTGTTTTATGAGTTCCTTGTCTTAAAGATGCTCTTGCTAAAATGATTGCATCATATAAAACTTTATCGTTTGGGGTAATATCAAATATATTTTCATTTAGTTTAAAGTCTTTTACTTTTTCACCATTTAGATTTAAAAGTTCTACTTTTTTCATTCTTGTTTCCTCCTTTCATCACAATATTAATTTTTAAAATATTTTATAGAGTGATGATTATTCTGCATTTTCAGTTGTAGCTTCACTTGTTTCAACTGCTTTTTCTTCATAACTAATTAGATCTGCTTTTTCATTCTTTTTTTCAGGATTCTTAACAGCAGTTTTAATAGTTACAAAAGACTTTTTAGCTCCTGGAACATTACCTTTAACTAAAATACAATTATTTTCCTTATCAACTTGAATAATTTCAAGATTTTGAACAGTTCTTGTAACATTACCCATTTGACCAGGAAGTTTTTTACCCTTTAATACATGCATAGGTCTCATAGTACCTAATGAACCAACACCTCTGTGATATTGAGAACCATGTCCCATTGGACCACGAGATTGGTTATAACGTTTGATGACACCTTGGAAACCTTTTCCTTTACTAGTTCCTGTAACATCAACGATTTCTCCTTCTTCGAAGATATCTGCACCAATTACTTGACCTAATGTATATTCGTTAACATTTACTCCTCTAATTTCTTTTAAGAAGCGCTTAGGTTCAGTATTAGCTTTCTTTGTATGACCCATTTCTGGTTTGTTACTCAATTTTTCACGAATTGTATCAGTTCCTAATTGAATAGCTTCATAACCATCATTTTCTACTGTTTTGATTTGTGTAACAACATTTGGTTCTACTTCAATAACAGTAACCGGAATTAATTTACCATCTTTAGTAAATACTTGAGTCATCCCGATTTTTTTACCTAAGATTCCTTTCATTATTATTTCCTCCTATTATTTTGTTTTGATTTCAATTTCTACGCCACTTGGTAAGTCTAAATGAGCTAGTGCTTCAATTGTTTCCTTACTTGGGTTTTTGATATCAATCAATCTCTTGTGTGTACGCATTTCAAATTGTTCACGAGAATCTTTGTACTTATGAACAGCTCTTAAAATTGTAAACTTTTCGATTTCAGTTGGAAGTGGAACTGGTCCAGAGATTTCTCCACCTGATCTTTTAATTGTTTCAACTATTTTAGTTACTGCATTATCAAGCACTTTGTGATCGTATGCTTTCATTCTAATACGTATTTTTTCTGTTGACATTAAAAATCCTCCCTTCGCCTATATCTTAGTATAGACTTGCTCCGTGCAAATAACCTGATATCCAAATAACAACTTTACCTGGAGTATCAGCAACCTCACACATCTAAGCAGTCACACAGCTATAATTTTAGCATGAAAGTTGTTATTTTGCAACAATTTTTTTGTTTTTTTGCAATTTATTTTTTATAATACTTTAATAAAGCTTTTTCCTCGAATTTTTTTTACCTATTAATTTAATTGATGCTGGTATTATAACGTTTCCACCATATTTATTATTTATATCATCAACAATTTCTTGCATTTTATCTGATTCATCTTCAATTACCGGTTCACTAAACAATGAAATTTGTTCATTTTTGTTATCTGTTAAGTCTCCAAGTCTCATTCCAATATTTCTGATTGGTTCATTACGCCAACTTTTTTCTAAAAGATCTATAATCGCCTTATATATTTCTACCGTTAAATTTTCTGGATGAGGTAGTTTATTTTGTTTTTGGTAACTATTAAAGATATTATTTTTATATGTTATCGCTATTGTTTTAGCATATTGTTTTTGATTTCTTAAATTTCTACTTACTTCTTCTGTTTGTCTAAATAATATATCTTTTATTACTTCTATATCCGAGCAATCATAAGGAAGTGTTTCCGATATGCTTATGCTATCGGATTTATTTGTTCTAGGAGTAACTTTTGTTTCATCTATTCCGTTAGCAGAATTTATGAGGAATGAGGTTTGATTTTTGAAATACCTTTGTATTTTTTCTGGTTTACATATTGCTAGATCTCTTATAGTTTCAATACCAAGATCTCTTAACTTTGCGGCTGTACTTTTTCCAACCATGAATAAGTCCCCGATAGGGAGGGGCCACATCTTCTTCATTATCTCCTCATTATATAGAGTATGAACTTTATCTGGTTTCTCAAAGTCTGAGGCCATTTTAGCACAAAGTTTATTGTTTCCTATGCCAACATTAACGGTAAACCCAAAATTTATTTTTATATCATTTTTTATTTTCTCGGCTAACATTTCATAATTCTTATATAGTAATGATGTTCCAGATAAATCTAAAAAGCATTCATCAATAGAATATCTTTCTATAAGGGGAGTATATCTTGTCAAATACTGATACATTAAATTAGACTGTTCATAGTACCAACTATAATCCGGCTTAAATACTTTTAAATTAGGGCATTTTTGTCTGGCACTATATAGTGTTTCAGCCGTTTGAACTCCTCGCTTTTTTGCCGGCATACTTTTTGCTAAAACTATTCCATGTCTTTCCTTTTCCTCGCCGCCAATTACTGAAGGGATTTTTCTTATGTCTAATTTTTCACCGTCTTTAAGCATCTTTACTGCTGTCCACGATAGAAAAGCATTATTAACATCTATATGAAATATTATTCTTTTTTCTCCCTCTTTCATTAATATCACCAGCTTAATTTTAATACATTTGTTCTATTTATGCAATATACCAAATATTTCTATTTTTATAAAAAAACAAATAGCAACTCTTTTAGTCTATTTGTCTTATATACCTATTTTTCTATTAAGCTTTCTCCAGTCATTTCAACAGGTTGTTTTAAGCCTAATATCTCTAGCATCGTTGGAGCTATATCACCTAGTTTTCCATTTTTTAGCTTGATATTTTTATCTGTTACAATAAATGGAACTGGTGATGTGGTATGAGATGTAATAACGTTATTATTATCATCTAGCATGATATCACAGTTACCGTGATCTGCTGTAATTAACATAGTGGCATTTAATTCGTTAGCTTTAGCAAATATACGACCAATATTTTTATCAACTGTTTCGATGGCCTTTATTGTAGCTTCCATATTCCCTGTATGCCCAACCATATCACAGTTAGCAAAATTTAAAATAACAACATCATAATTATCAACTACTTCCAGTAACTTATCTGTTATTTCATTAGCACTCATTTCCGGTTTTAAATCATATGTTGCAACTTTAGGAGATGGAATTAGAATCCTTTTACAGCCTGGTAAGTCTTTTTCGACACCACCATCAAAGAAGTAGGTAACATGAGCATATTTTTCCGTTTCGGCTATTCTTAATTGAGTAAGGTTTTTATTACTAATATATTCACCAAAGGTATTAAGCATATTTTCATTTGGAAATGCTTGAGTAGATACTAAATCATCTGAAACATGCATCATGGTAGTTAATTTTATATTGTTAAAATGTTTTACAGGAAATTCCTTAAAATTAGGATTAGTAATAGCCATAAATAATTCACGTATTCTATCTGGTCTAAAGTTGAAAACAATTAATCCATCATTATCTTTTAATGTTGCATTTTTATCTATTACTGCTGGTATTACAAACTCATCTGTAATATTATTCTCATTAGTGTAATCAACTAGTTCATGATAGTTATTAAATTGCATTCCTTCACCATTTACAATGGCATTGTAAGCTTTTTCAATTCTATCCCAACGATTATCTCTATCCATAGCATAATATCTTCCTGAGATTGTAGCAATCTTTCCTGTTGATGTTTCTTTTATTTTATTGTCCAATTCAGTCAAGAATTTATCTTTTATATTTGGTAAGGTATCGCGTCCATCTAAAAAAACATGGTAATAAACTTTTTGTAGACCTTCTTTTTTACACATATCAATAAGTGCAAAAAGGTGATTTATATGAGAATGTACTCCTCCATCACTTAATAGGCCAAAAATATGTAATGAGGAATCATTACTTTTAACGTGATTCATGGTAGCTAATAATTCCTTGTTATTAAATATTTCTTTATCTTCAATACTCTTATTTATTTTTTCTAGCGGTTGATAAACTATTCTACCGGCGCCAATATTTAAATGTCCTACTTCACTATTACCCATTTGTCCTTCTGGTAATCCAACCTTTTTTCCACTAGCGGTTAATAGACTATGTGGATAGTTTGCCCATATATTTTTTAAATTTGGAATATTAGCGTTTAAAATTGCATTCCCGTGTTTTTCTTCACGATATCCAAAACCATCTAAAATTGTAAATATTATTTTTGTCATAAATCCTCCTATATTTTTAAATCATTTAAACAAAAAACTGCATATACTGGTAAATATCTTACTTCTTTCTTAGTAGAAAAGTTATTCTCCGTAATTCTATAAGCTTCTAAAACAGTATACTTTTTCATAAATACTGATAGAGATTTAGCTTTAGAATTAGAAATGGTTGCAAGTTCTATTGGAATAATCTTTCCCATTCTGTTTTGTATAACAAAATCGACTTCAGCTTTTCCTTCTGATTGATAGTAATATAAGGCATAGTTAGCCTCAGCAAGTGTTTTTGCTATATGGTTTTCATATAATATTTGACGTACTTTTTCATTAGCCATAAATTCTTTTTGTGAAAGATGTAGCATTGAATATAGAATTCCTTCATCATTCATATATAATTTAAAGCTATCTGGTTGACGGCAACTACTAAGTGGTGATTTCACATCTGTAATTTTATAGCTTCTATAGGCTATTTGATTATTAACAAGATAACTAATAGCATTATCATACTCTTTTTTTCTGCGTCCAAATCCTAATAGTCCATATTGGAACTTTCTATTGTCTTTCTTTAATTGATATGGTAGAGAATTAAACACAGCAATAGATCTTTCGATATCTATTAAGTTTGTTGACTCGGTTAATTCTTTTATATATATATCTTTTATTTTTTGTTTTATTGCATCAATTTTATAGGCACCAAGTCCACTGATATTTGCCGCTACTACTTCAGGCATTCCTCCAGTCATTAAGTACTCAGAAAATAAATCTAGTGCCAACCGGTGGAAGGGACATGTTTTTCGCTTATTAAATGACTCTCTAATTAAATTAGCTAGTTCATTTTCTCCTCTAGCCCATAGGTATTCTTCATAGTCCATGTTTGTCATGAATTTAAATTGTAGCTCTTCGCCTTTATATTTATTTAGGTTATCCCTATGTGAAGTAATCATAATAATATGATATTTACTGAGATAACTACCAAAAAGTTTAATAGTTTTGATAAGTTCTAAGTTATCAACATTGTCTAAAACTATTAATGTATCATCTTTTAAGATAGTTTCTCCTGATAATAATGATAGTGATAAAATAATTCTTTCAGGAGATTTTTCTTTGGTAAATAAATCATCTAGTTCTTTATTATTATCGGTATTAAAATAGACTACGTTTTTATATTCTTTTTCACCAAACTCTAAAATAGCAAATGTTTTTCCGACTTGTTTTGGGCCATATATTAATAAAGGCTTTCTAACTAAGTCATTTTTCCATTTCTGTAAGTAGGTTGTTATTTTTCGTTCCATTAATTGTCACCTCCGCACATATTTTATAAAATAAGTATATATTTCTTTTTGATTTTAGTCAACATATGTAAGAAATAACATTTTAATTATGTTTCCGATAACGTATAAAACTTATCTCCATTTTCATATGAATAATAATTAGTTATATCTCCAGTTATCTCATATGCATAATAAGAATCAAATTTTAGCCCTGTAGTATTTATTGTTACAACTACCTTTTTCTTTTGAACATTATATATTTCTGTTCTGTCTTCATATATAATGAAAATTTTATCCCTTAATGTTTCTTTAGTTTGAATATATTCATAATTATTAAACCCTTGAGATATTATATTTCCATTACTGTCTAGTAAGTATTTTGTAGGACCATTAGTACCACAGTAATAATTTTCCAGACTAATTTGATATAATGTTTGATAAGATGTGGATGTATCTTTACCATCTTTATTTATTATATTGTATTTTTGCATAGCTGTTGTTGCAATCGCATAACCATCTTTATTAAATTTCGTGCTACCCCTTAAATATGCTGAATCATTTAGTTTTTCACCTATTGAAGTATAATAACTATAACTATTGTCATACGTTTTTGCTAAATATGCTATATTTGTTTTCCATCATAGTTTAGTATCTTTAACTCAGCTGAATTATAAAATAAATATAAATATTGGGAGTTAGTTGGTTGATATAATGAATAGTCACTGGTAGCATTTGTTAAAATTTGTTCTCCTTCTGAATTTATATATTTATTTTTATTATCATTAGTAATTAGGTTATATAGGGGACCTGTACTATATATTTTTTTATACTTGCCTAAACTAACTAAGTATTGCCATTGTCTTTTATTATGCCACTTTTTCCATCTTTGGTAATAACAACGGAGGTATGATTATAAAAATCTTTTACTTTGCTAAATATAAAATCAGTTAATTGTTTATCTGTTGTATCAAATAAGGCATAATAACTTTCTTTGTTTTTTAGTATTCATTTTTATCTCCTATTATAAAATTATTCCTAAATAAATGTTATCATAAAAAAAGACTTATCTGTCATAAAATCTTATAATTTACATATTTTTACAATAAATTTAGATATAAAAAAAAGACTACTACTGCTTGTCTTATACTTTAAAAAGTTACCGTATTTTCATGAAATTCTAAACGTAATTTATCTGCTACTGTAACGATAAATTCAGAATTCGTTGGTTTAGCTTTATCAATGTCGACACTATGGCCAAATATTTCCTCCATCAAATCCCAATTTCCTCTATTCCAGCTAACCTCGATAGCGTGCCTAATTGCTCGCTCTACGCGCGATACTGTGGTATCATACTTTTTTGCTATATCAGGATATAGTTCTTTAGTAATTCCTCCAACTATCCCTGGGCAATCATAAATCATGATAATGCCATCTCTTATATATTGATACCCTTTTATATGTGAAGGTACACCAAGTTCGTGCAATATTTTGGTAATAGATTTTTCCAAATTGTTATGGTATAAATCGATTGATTTCGAACTATATTTATCTTGATCCATAACTTCATTAATGCATTTTTCGAGAGCCTTTAATTCAAAAGGTTTTAAGATAAAATAACTTATTCCAAGCTCTGATGTTTTTCTTATTATGTCCGGGGTATTATATGATGTAAGTACAATGACTTTTTTATCAATACCTTTAGTTTTCATATCTTCAAGAACTGATTTGCCATCCTTTTTAGGCATCACCAAATCTAATAGGATAAGATCGTATTCATCTCTCTTTTTATCAATAATATTGAAGCCCTCTTCTCCATTATGTGCCTCTAAGACTATACTGATATCCTTCTCTTTACTAAAATACTCCTTTACCATTTTTACTAACTCTATATTATCATCTATCATTAGTACGCGAGTTTTTGCCATGTTTTCTCCTTTCATACACTACTACGCTATTTCATTATATAACAAAATTCTTACTTTTTGTAGGTACTAAAAATGACAACTTTTGTCGAATAAGTAAATTTATGTCAAAAAAAGAAGAATTTTTAAATATTTTTTAAAAACTCTTCTAATTCATTGATATTATTTCCTAGCCTTCCTAGTAGAAAGCCATCAACTGTTTTTATTTGGGATAGTTCGTAAATATTATCGGATGTTACTCCGCCTCCATATAGAACTATATTATTTGGAAATATTCCTTTTATAAATTCCGTAGTTTGTTCTATTTCCTTGTTTGTTGGAATGGTATCGCTATCAATTGCCCATATTGGTTCATATGCAATTATTATTTTTTGCTGATCTAAGTATGAAACGGCAGAAAAAGAGGCCTTTAGATCTTTTAGGAGTACCTCTTTTATTTTGTTATTTTGGTACTCTTCCTCATTTTCTCCAATACATAATATTGGAATAATATCTTCTGCTAATAAATTTTTAATTTTTGCACTGATGTCATTACTATCTTCGTTTAAATGTATTCTTCTTTCAGAATGTCCTACTAAACAATAATTTACATTTAGAGATTTTAATTGTGGAGCAGTTATTTCTCCAGTTGCTGATTTGGAATTTGTTTTACTAACGTTTTGAGCACCTAGTCCAAGAGTAGTTTCTTGGCAAAAAGGTAAATAGCAAGAACTAGGACACAAAATTAAGGGATGGTAGTAATTAATTTGAGATAGATGATTTTTATAATCTAAAAATTCATCCCTTGTAAAATTAGTTTTATTGTTTAAGATAATGATCATTATTTATCTCCTTTTATTTTATCAATAATTTTACTAAAAATAGGTTTATTATTTTTCTTTTCCTGAATTGCCCTTTGATACACATCGAGAGCAGACTCTGCAAAATATTTTGTTCCACATCTTTCAGCGGATGTTTTAGCTTGGCGTTTCAAATTAGCTATTTTATTAGAATCATTATATAATTCTATTATATCATTAATTGCATCTTCTTTATTTTTGAATACTTTACCATTAAAGTCATTGATAACAGTCGTAGTGAATGCCTCGTCATCTATACAAAGAGGAACAACTTCTGATGCCATAGCTTCTAAAACCGTTAATCCTTGAGTTTCACTGGTCGATGCAGTGATAAATAAGTCGGCTAAATTATAATAATTTGGGATTTCTTTCCAAGGAACTTTACCTGTAAAAATGACATTTGAAGCAATACCAAGTTCTTCAGAGTATTGTTCATACTTTATTCTTTCGGGACCATCTCCAACTATTAACAGCTTTATATTACCATGCTTTTTTATAAGTTCTTGCTCTATTTCCAGGATGAAATCAATATTTTTTTCAGCCGCTAATCTACCAACAAAAATAATTATGAAATCTTTTTTATTTATGGAATATCTTTTCTTTAGGGCATTAACATCTTTTTTATCTATATTTTCTGGAAAGAATCTTTCTACCTCAATGCCTGTTGGAATAATGTTAATATTTTTGCTAAATTTATATTTTTCTTTAAATAAGTCATAAATCTTTTTGGTTGGTACAATTAATTCTGTTGCTGTTGTATCACAGTAAAACTTAGCCAGATATTCAACGGCTTTTTTGCTTGCCTTTTCAGCATGACCCTTTGTTAAATAATATACATAGTCTTCATACCAAGTATGATAAGTGTGGACTAAGGGAATATCAAACTGCTTGGCAAACAATCTGGCAAACGTACCAACACTAAATTCTGTATGAGAATGAATAACATCTAATTTCCACCCTTTTATTTTATTTACCACTTTAATTGGATATATTTGGCTAAGTCTATAATTATATATACCTGTCGGAATACCGGGAATGCGCAGAATCCTATTTTCTTCATCATAATTGTATTTAATGGCGCTATCATTTACTGTTACTACATAAACAATATGATTCTTTTTTTCAAGGGCTCTTTTTAACATTGCTACACTTGTAGAAACGCCGTTTATATGTGGTTCATAAGTATCTGTAAATAAGCCTATACGCATATAATACTCCTTTCATCTTTATAAGTATTACCATCTTTTTCTATAAGGAATGGTAGTTGTGCCTTAGAATCATAATCATCAAATAATGGTGTATATCCATTTGATATTAGCTCTTTTAATATATTTTTATCATTTTTATTTGCAAAAACTATAATTGATTCCATTTTCATGTTCTTAAAAGCATAGTCGGCTACATCACCTATAATATCCTTATTACTACTATCAATGGATACTCTTAATTGTTTTAGATCATTTTCATACTCAACCAGACAAATACTTTTAATATTTTCCTCTTTGTTCAAAGTATATAATAATATACTAAATACTGGTTCTGTCATCCTGGCTATTTCATATTCCCTCTTAGAATATTTTTCACATGTTTTTTCATTAAATTTAAAATATGAGGTATTATTTTTTGTGTCATATTCATGCAATAGATTAGCCGTTTTAGAATTGTATGGATCCATTTCCATAATATTAATATGTTTTTGGCTATGTCTGTTTCCTGTAATTATTATGTTTTGAGTCATATTACGCCTCTTTATCTAATACCTTAAGGCCAGGGAGAGTTTTTCCTTCTAGATATTCTAAAGTAGCTCCGCCGCCTGTAGAGATATGATAAATCTTGTCTTTCAAACTCTTATTATTTGAAATAACAGCAGCAGTATCTCCTCCACCAATAATTGTTTTTATATTATTTTCAGCAAGATAATTTAGGATATCTAAGGTACCTTTTTTAAAATTTGACATCTCACATACACCAAGGGGACCATTCCATACTACAGTTTTAGCTGTGGATAAAATCTGTTCAAATGATTTTATAGTTTCTATTCCTATATCTAATCCTATATCTTCTTTTTCTATTTCATTAATACTCTTAGTTGTAAATGGAGTATCATTTGAAAATTCTTTAGATGTAGTTATATCTATTGGTAGGATTAACTTGCCCTGATATTCTTTTAAAATATTTGAGCAATATTCTAAATGACTACTATCTAATAGAGATTTTCCTATTTCATGGCCTTCTGCTTTCAGAAAAGTAAAAGACATTCCACCACCAATTAAGATATAGTCAGCCTTGTTGATTAGATTATTAATAACGCCTATTTTATCTGATACTTTCGCACCACCTAATATTACAACATATGGTCTTTTTGGATTATTTAATTCCTGCAATGCCTTGAGTTCTTTTTCTACTAAAAAACCAATTGCGCTTTCTAAATAACTAGCAATTCCGACATTTGAGGCATGAGATCTGTGAATAGTTCCAAATGCATCATTAATAAATACATCTCCAAGGCTTGCCCAGTATTTGGCTAATTCTTGATCATTTGAACTTTCTTTTTTACCATTAAGATCTTCATATCTTGTATTTTGTACTAAGATTATATCTCCATTATCCATCTCCTTAATGGCTTTTTCTAATGTTTTGCCTCTTGTTTCGGGTATAAATGTTACTTTTTTATTTAATAGTTCTTGTAGACGTATTGCAACCTTATCCAAACTGTTTTTAGCAAGATCTGATACTTCCTTTATCCTGCCTAAATGAGAAAATAATATTATTTTGCAGTTCTTGCTTAAAACATACTGGATGGTTTTAAGGCTTTCTACAATTCTTGTATCATCCGTTATGACTCCATCTTTAATTGGAACATTGAAATCGCAGCGAATCAAAACTTTCTTGTTATTTAAATTAATATCTCTTACTGTCTTTATCATTATCTCACCCTCATTGTACTTATAGTATAACATTATTTTTGATATATAAAAAGATGAAGTTATAAAACTTCACCCATGTTCATTAAATATTTAGCCGTTCTAACCATTTGAGCTGAGTAACTCATTTCATTGTCATACCAAGCAACTACTTTTACTAGTTGTTTTCCATCGACTTCATTGATGCTGGTAAGTAGTCCATCAACTACGCCACCATGTTCATCTCCAATTATGTCACTTGAAACAATTGGATCATCTGTATATCCCAATGTTTCATTAGCATTATTTTTAAATGTTTCGTTAATTTCTTCTACCGTTGTTTTTTTCTTTAGCTCTAATACAAGGTCTATAACAGAACCTGTTGGTACTGGCACTCTCATTGCCCCACCTTGTAATTTACCATCAAGACTTGGTATAACCTTTCCTATGGCACTAGCAGCACCGGTTGATGTTGGTATTATATTTGCTGCGGCAGCTCTTCCTCTTCTTGATTTAATTCCTTTAGGATGTGTAACATCTAAAATAACTTGATCATTTGTATAGGCATGTATAGTTGTCATATAGCCATTTTCAATACCAAAGTTTTCTTCTAAAACATTTAAAACAGGGGCTAGACAGTTTGTAGTACAACTAGCTGCTGAAATAACCTTTTCTGTGCCTGTTAAAGTGGAGTGGTTAACATTATATACTATTGTTTTTAAATCACCCTTCGCAGGTGCTGATATAATAACCTTTTTGGCACCAGCATTTATATGGGCCATGGCCTTTTCCTTGTCAGTAAAGTGGCCAGTGCACTCCATAACAACGTCTATTCCTAGTTTTTTCCATGGTAATAAATTAGGATCTTTTTCAGCATATATTTTAATACTTCTTTTTCCTACAATTAAATTATCATCTTCAGAACTGATTTCTTCTGTTCTATAACTACGATGATTAGTATCATACTTTAATAGGTACGCTAACTGAGAAGCATCTGTTAAATCATTAATGGCTACTACCTCATAATCTGGGCTTTCCTCCATAATTCTGAAAACTAATCTTCCAATTCTTCCAAATCCGTTAATAGCTACTTTTATCATATATTTCCTCCTATTTTTATAATATAACAAAAACAAAAATTAGTCTATATAGATAAAATAAGTTGACAATTTTTTTAATTTTTTTCACAAAAAAACTCATTTCTGTCCTAAGAGATGAGTTTTTAATAATTATTTATTTTAGTATTATTATGACAATGATTTTACCTTTTCTCTAATTTCACTATTAGTACTTTCATTTGATAGACTCCAAGCATCACTATATTCTTTATCTAATTCATAAGTACTTAATAATGCCTTTTTGTAAGCATTAATAGCTTTTAAGGTTTTTTTCTTGTAGTCTTTGAAATTAACTTTTTTGTCTATAGTACTATCAAAATAATCACTACTAGTTAAAATTTCTCTAACATCATTATCATCTATATTTACTGTGAAATGTTGTCCTGTTGCTTCAGCTGTATATTTTAGAGAATATCTATTATCATTCACTTTAATTTCAATATCATCATATTCTTCAACTGGTAAGTTTGTTTTATCAATTATAATACTTTGAATAATTAAATCACCATAGTCTGCTAAGAAAGATTTTCCTTCTCTTAATAACTGACTGTTGATTAAGTCTTTAGCATATTTTAAGTCCATGGCTTCTCTATTGTATTCAATAGCTTCTTGACTAAATTCTTTGTAATCAACGTTTGATTTTTCACCAAAGTGAGCCATTTTTTCTTCTAAATCACTGATAGTTAAACTTTCTACAGTTAATTCTTCTTCTTTTGTTAATTTTCTTAAACCGTCACCATCTTCTACAATTTTTTCTAATTCAAATTCATCTAATTCATTAGAAAGCTTAGTAAGTGTTTCAATGGTATCGATTGCTGCAGATAGATCTGTTTCATTGGATAAAATATTTCCTAAAGAAGTTGCTCTCTCACCATCACCATATTTTGAGTTTAATTCTGCATCGTATAAGCCCATTACCTCATCAATAGACTTTTCATCAGAAACTGAATCAATGACTTTAGAATTTTCTAAATCAATTTCTGGTTCTCTATCATGAATCTTATAACCTACAAATACTAATACTGCTGCTGCTCCAAAAACTGTAAGTCTAACAGGCCATTTTTTTTTCTTACCTCTATTAGCATTTTTATAATTTACTTTTTGTTCTACTGTTTGAGTAGTTCCTCTTTTTTCTTCTTTAACGAATTCATCTAACTTTTCATCTAAGTTAAATTTATTTTCCATATTAATCCCCCCGTAAAGTTATTAAATTATAGCACAAAACAATTTTTTTGTCAACATTTTTCTATATTTATAATATATTCTAATAACATTTAGAAATTTATAAAATTTGATAGTTTATTATAAAACAAAAAAGGAAAGACTAAACTTTCCTGATGTACTAATCTTAATTTATGATATTTCTATTTAAAGAAACTTCCTCCTACAAATTCGCGCAAGATAGAATCTTTGGGTATTGCATCTGCTGGTATAGGTAAGAAGAAGCCTAAAAAATTAATTAGTCTTTTAGCTTCTTCGTAGCAACTGTCAGATGGATCTACTGCATAAAGAAGAGGTTCTGCGTATGTTTTTAAAACTCCTATTTCATATATTAGGGCAGAGTTAAAGGTGTAGTCGGCATTATCCTGATATGGGAAAATATACTTTTCTTCGCCACTTCTTACATCTGGCCATGTAGAAATAGTTCTCTGTACTCCATGTCCTCTTGTTTTATTATCTCTTATAATTCTTCTTAAAAGTCTATTATCTGTAGTTGAAATATAATTATGGTTATCAATATTTAATTCTGTTAAGGCGGAAATATAAATTCTAAATATTTTATTTTTACTAATATTAGTTAATACTCTTTTATCTAAGGCATGGATTCCTTCTATTACTAAAACATCACTATTTCCGAGTTTTATTTTATTATTATATTCTTTATTACCTGTCAAGAAATTATATGTAGGAGTAACTACTTCTTCCCCTTTTAGGATTTTTTCTATCTGATTGTCAAATAGTTTAAGGTCTACCGCCTCTAAACATTCATAGTCTGGTTTTCCCTCTTCATTTAGTGGTGTCTCTTCTCTTTCAACAAAATAGTCATCCATTGAGATAACGGCCGGATTTACACCAAAACTACGTAAAAACATACATAGCTTTTTAGAAGTTGTAGTTTTTCCTGATGATGATGGACCAGCAAGTAAAACTATTTTTAAATCTTTATTGTTGTATATTTTTTCAGCTAATTGAAGTAGTTCATTACTCTGTTTTGTTTCAGATATTCTAATTAATTCTTCTACTTTTCCTGTTGATACTAAAGCATTTAGATCAGCTGCATTTTTAATATGCATTAGTTCGCCCCAGGCATGACATTCATTAAATACTCTAAACATATTGGGATGATTTTCGTAATCTTTTATTTGATTATTGATATAGACAGTTGGAAAACGTAAAACTAAACCATTGTTTTGTAAGTAAGTCAAATCAAACTCTGGTACTTGTTTAGTGTTAATTGGCATCTTGGTATAAAAGTAATCATAATATTCACCTAATTTATATAAGGTTATATATGTGTTAGTTGTATATTTTAAAATATTTACCTTAGCCTTATCGCCTATCTTACTAAAATAATCTCTTGCTTCAAGACGGTCAACATTTAATTTAGTAATTGGTCTTTCTTCGGCAATAATTTTGTTCATTTTCTCTTTAATATCATTTAGTCTTTTTTCGGTTATTTCAAAATTTGTTTCTATATATAATCCCTTATCAATTGAATGTTGAACCCTAATATCATATTTAGCACCATATAATTCTTTGATAGATACCACTAAAATAAAAATTAGGGCATTTACATGTATTTTGTTTCCCTCTCTACTAGTTAAATCAAGAAATTCTATATTTTTAGGTTTCGTAATTTCATAATTTAACTCTTTTAGGGTATTATTTACCTTGGCTATTAATATGGGATGATGATAATTACTTTGAAATTCATTTGCTATTTCTGCTAAAGTAGTTTTTCTTTTTACATAAAATTCTTTATCATTTATAGTTATCTTTATATTATCCATTTTATCACCCTCTAATTATTCTATGTTTATTGTAGCATATTTTGACGGATTTTAAAATGTATATTTTTTGTTGTTTACACTAAAATAATTATAGGTGATGATTATGAATTTAGTTCCAATGATTGTGGATAAAGAATTAGATGGTGAACGTAGTTATGATATTTTTTCGAGGCTTCTAAAAAATAGAATAATACTATTAAGTGGAGAAATTAATGATGCTTGTTCTAGTAGTATTATTGCGCAACTATTGTATTTGGATTCGATAAGTAATGAAGATATAAGTCTTTATATTAATTCTCCTGGTGGTAGTGTTTCGGCTGGTATGGCAATATATGACACAATGAATTTTATAAAGAGTGATGTTGCCACTATATGTGTTGGAATGGCCGCAAGTATGGGGGCTTTCTTACTTAGTAGTGGTCAAAAGGGAAAAAGAAGTGCCCTTCCTAGTAGCGAAATAATGATTCATCAGCCACTCGGTGGAGCAGAAGGACAGGCGACAGAAATTAAAATTGTTGCTGAACATATTACAAAATTAAAGAAAAAGTTAAATACCATATTGGCTAAAAATACAAAGAAAAGCTTAAAAACAATTGAAAATGATACTGAAAGAGATCACTATTTGGATGCTGAAGAGGCTCTAGAGTATGGTTTAATCGATAAAATTATAAAGAAAAAGAACTAACTATTAAATCTCGTAGCTAGTTCTTTTATTTTTCTAAAGCGATGATTTAGGCCTGACTTTGTTATAGGCTTGTTTGTTTCTAGAGAAATTATTTCACTAAGTTCCTTTAGTGAAGCCTCAGGATACTTTTTTCGATAATATAAAGCTTCTTTTGTTTTGTCATCTAACAAATCAGTTCCCATATTTTCTTCAATTATTTCTATGTGTTTTAATTGTTCATTGGCTGTTTGAATAACTTTATCTATATTAGCTTGTTCACAGTTATTTAATCTATTGGCCTTGTTTTTTTCTTGATGATAAATTCTAACGTTTTCAAAGTATAGTACTGCTTGATTTGCTTTCAGTATTTTTAAATAATCACTTATTTTTTCAGCTTCCTTTATATATATCATATAACCATTATAGCGATTTAGAATTTTAGCGTTTAGGTCAAAAATATTTAATAGTTTTTGAATAAACACCGCTTCTTGGGGCTTATCTATTAATAACTCCATATGATATTGAGATGTTTTAGGGTCATTTATACTTCCTTGACATAAAAACGCCCCTCTTAAATAGGCTCTAATTTCTTCATTTGCGCCAACTATATACGTTGGAGGTGTTAAAAGGTATTTATTATTAGAATCATAGTAACCAAGGTCTTGTAAAATAAAATCAACTTTTTCATTAATAACTAAAACATTTAATCTATTTTTAGAAAAGTTAAGATTATCTTTTGAGTCTGTTTTGGGGTGAATATCATAAAGAGCTGTAATAAATTCTACTAATCTATTTAATATTATTTCATTTTCTGTAGTTAAATAAATAGAATTATCTACTATATTACCATTATTTCTTACAAAGGCTGATAATTCAGCAATCATTTCTGATTTTGTATTATATAATTTTGATATTTCATTTTTTATTTGGGTGGTGTATGACATTTAATCCCTCATCAAATATAACATAATAATAGATGCAACTTTTATACTGTCATGTCTTAAAACATTATTTATTACTTTTATTAAATCAGACTCTATTAATTCTACACCAAGTTCAGAGATTCTTTCCTTATCAATTATGACAGGATCTTTTTGTTCTGTTGTTTCATATGTTTCTGCTATATTTTTGTCTATTTTGGTGTTGCTGGCGATTACTACATCGATCTTTCTTTTATCAAGGTAACTATTTATTAATTCCACATGGTCAGCTACGGTAAATTTATCTGTTTCTCCCGGTTGAGTCATGGCATTGCAAATATACATTATTGGGGCTTTACAATTATCAATTTCCCTTAATACACTTTCACAAATTATATTTGGTAATAAACTAGTATAAAGACTACCCATACTTAATATTAGCAAATCAGCATTTTTTATTGCCTCTAAGACTTCATCTATAACTTTTGGTTCTTCTTTATAAAATATGTGATCAATTACGCTTGGACATTCGGTTATTTCAGATTCCCCTTCTATAATCTTACCATCTTTTGTGGTAGCCATTAAAGTTATATTATTATCCTCGGAAAGGGGTAAAACTGTATGTCTAACATCCAACAATTTGGAAAGATGCTTAATGGAATCTTTTAAGCTACCCGTTATATCTAACATTGATGTTAATATTAAATTACCAACTGCGTGACCATTTAGATCACTTGATGTTTTGAAACGGTATTCCATCATTTTTTTTATGTCATCATCTGTATCAGATAAATTACTAATTACTTTTCTTATATCTCCTACTGCCGGAGTATTAAACTCTTTTCTTAATTTTCCTGTTGATCTACCATTATCAGATACGGTAATGATAGCAGTTATATCTATTGGAAAATCTTTTAATCCACTTAGCAATGATGAAAGACCTGTTCCTCCACCAAATACTACAACTTTCTTTTTCATTTTAACACATCCATTCTTTATATACTGTTTATTATGCTTAACGACGCAACTACACCATCGGCCATTGAGGTAATTATTTGACATGGACTATTTGCTCGTACGTCACCTACTGCATAAATATTATTTATACTAGTTTTCATATTATTGTCAACTATAATATAACCATCTTTGTTTGTAATATTTAACTTTTTTAAAATATTCGTAGCTGGTGTAAAGCCAATACAGATGAAACATGCCTTACACATAACTTTTTCACCCGATTTCAATGTAATTCCTTTTAACAAATTTTCATCATCTTTTAGAAATGATTTTACGCTTTCATTTGTTTTTATAACGATATTCTTTTTTTCTTTTGCTAAAGCTAATTTGGATTTTTCAGCTTTAAAAATGTCGCTGTGGTGAATTAGAGTAACATTTTTACAGATATTTGATAAATATAGAGCTGATTCAATGGCACTGGAACCTCCACCTATAACAGTAACATCCTGATTCTTATATAAACTACCATCACAAATGGCACAATGGCTGATTCCTCGATGTTCTAATTCTTGTTCATTTTCAACATTTAAATTTTTATATTTTCTGCCTGCAGCAATTATTACATATTTAGATGTATACGTATTGTTTTTTGTTATAATATTTTTATTATCTTTACCGCTTGTAATACTGATAACATCTTCAAAAATAAATTCTATATTATTTTGTTGCAACTGCGAATAAATGTTATAGGCAAGATCTCCTCCTGAAATATTTGGATAACTTGGATAATTTTCAATTTGATCAGTATAATTAATTATTCCTCCTGGTATATTCTTTTCAAATATACAACAAGATATATTAGCTCTTTTTAAATATAAAGCTGCAGTCATTCCTGCAACTCCTCCGCCTATAATGGCTACATCATAATGTGTTATATTCATCATCTCCACCTATTTTTGTTGTATTAATATCATGATATAAATTGGGGGTATCCTTTTTTAATATTTTATCCTTTAGTAGTAAAAATAAACCAATAATTAATAATACTACTGAAACTAGTTGAGCCATTTTAAAGTTTTTTAGCATAAGGCTATCCATTCTTAAGGACTCTACATAAAATCTTCCAAGTGAATACCATATTAAATATATTCCGGTTAGCTGTCCATTCTTTATTTTTTTACAATTTCTTACTAATAGGAGAATAATAAAGCCATTTATATTCCATAGTGACTCGTAATAGAATGTTGGAATATGATATTCTCCCAGTATTTTCATGCCATTTATAATAAATTGAGGAATCATTTCTTGTTCGAGGTACGCTAATGTAGTTACTGGCCCATAAGCTTCTTGGTTAAAGAAATTTCCCCATCTTCCTATTGACTGTCCGATTATTACTCCTACTACTATCATATCTAATATTTTTAAGGTGTTAAGTTTTTTCTTTCTACAAAAAAGATATACATAGATTATTCCAGCTATTAAGGCACCATGAATGGCAAGGCCACCGTTCCATATTTCAAACATTTCTATAGGATTTTCTAGATAATAGGAAAGATTAAATAAAACATAATAAATTCTAGCCCCAATAATTCCAAACAATACAGTGTTGAAGAATAGGTCTGTAAAGTCATCTCCAGTTACACCTTGTTTTTTCATTTCATAATAGACAATGCTTGCTGCAACGAAAATAGCTATTAAAATAATTACTGAGTACCAATATATTTGAATGGGGCCAATACTTAATGCAATTTTACTCATTTACCTTCACCTTCTTTTTAATATATTTAGATAAAGGTTTATAGACAAAGTTATCTAGTAATAGGTTAATGACGGATAATAGAATTGAAATAAGTAGGGCTATCCAAAAGTTTTTAAGTTGAAAATGGGGACCTAATATCCAATCAGTTAATTTCAAAATAAAGAGATTTATAAATGGATAAAATAAACCAAGTGTTACTCCTGTTATCGGAATGGTTAGTTTAACTAGGAGCGGTTTTATTGTCTTGTTTAAAAAATAAATTATGATAACAATGAAAAAGGCGTACAGATAATGATTGGAAATATCAATATACATGCTTTTAAATAAATAAGAAACTGCGATTAAAACTAAGGTGTAGCCCAACATATATATTAGCCATTCAATAAAAGATACCACATAGCTTCTTTTATTCTTTTTATTCTTCATTTTATCACTCGCCTTGCATTATTTTTTTCAAAAATTTTCCCGTATATGACCTATCATTTTGCATTACTTCTTCTGGGGTGCCAGTCGCAACTACTTCTCCTCCTTGATCTCCTCCTTCTGGTCCAAGATCAATTATGTAATCTGCAACTTTTATTACATCTAAGTTATGTTCTATTACTAATACAGTATCTTTATTATCTACTATTTTTTGTAAAATTGCAAGCAAACGCTTGATGTCTTCCATATGTAATCCAGTAGTAGGTTCATCTAATACAAATAATGTTTTACCAGTCGCCTTCTTTTGTAATTCTTTGGCAAGTTTTACTCTCTCTGCTTCACCACCAGAAAGGGTAGGAGCACTTTGACCGAGTGTAATATAGCCAAGTCCTACATCCTCTAAAACTTGTAATTTATTCTTTATTTTAGGAATGTTTTCAAAGAATTTCAATGCTTCGCTTACTCGCATATTCAAAACATCAGCTATGCTTTTATCTTTATATTTTATGCTTAAAGTCTCACTATTATATCTGGTTCCATGACATATTTCACATGGGACATATACATCAGGCAAGAAATGCATCTCAATTTTTTTGACACCATCTCCACGACAAGCTTCACATCTTCCACCTTTAACATTAAAACTAAATCTATTCTTTTCAAAGCCTCTCATTTTTGCTTCTTTGGTTGTAGTAAATAATTCTCTAATATCATCAAAAACGCCTGTATATGTAGCAGGATTACTTCTAGGTGTTCTTCCTATAGGATTTTGTGAAATAGCTACTAACTTATCTATATTTTCTATACCTAATAGTTTTCCATAGGCTCCTGGTTTTTCTTTGGATTTATATAGTTTTTGAGCAACGGCCTTACATAGTATGTCATTAACTAAACTACTTTTTCCAGAACCAGATACTCCTGTAACACAAGTAAAGGTTCCTAAAGGTATTTTTACATCAATATTTTTTAAATTGTGGCTTGCGGCTTTTTTTATTTGTAAATATTTTTTATTACCTTTTCTTCTTTTTTGAGGTATTTCAATACATTTTTTGCCACTCAAGTATTGTCCTGTTAAGCTATTTTCGTTAGCAATAACTTCTTGTGGTGTCCCAGCAGCCATGACTCTTCCACCATTATCTCCAGCTCCAGGTCCAATGTCTACTAAGTAGTCTGAAGCAAGCATAGTGTCAGTATCATGCTCAACTACAATTAATGTATTTCCTAAATCTCGCATTTCTTTCATTGAGTTTATTAGACGATCATTATCTCTTTGATGAAGTCCAATACTTGGTTCGTCTAAAACATATAAAACGCCTGTTAATTTTGAACCAATTTGAGTCGCTAAACGAATTCTTTGAGACTCTCCTCCGGAAAGAGTAGCGGCACTTCTAGATAGTGTCAAATACTCTAGTCCGACATTTTTTAAGAAATTAAGGCGTGATAGAATTTCGTTCAAAATCATTTCAGCAATTTTAGCACGTTCTTTATCTAACTTTAAATTTGTAAAAAAGTCTATTTCTTCTTTTATACTCATACATGTTACTTCATAGATATTTTTACCATTTATTTTAACTGATAAAACAGAATCTTTTAGTCTAGCCCCATGACATGTTTCACATACATGTTCAATCATGTAGTTTTCTAGCCAGTCACGTATCCAAGTACTACTTGTTTCCATATAACGTCTTTCAAGATTATTAATTATACCTTCATAAAAATCCTGACTATTATACTTATTACCACTCTTAGAAGAATACTTGAAATTAATTATTTCAGTAGAGCCATATAAAATAATATTTTGATCTTTTTTAGTTAACTTATTCCATGGCTTGTTCATGTCTATATTGTAATAATCACAAACACATTTTAGTTTCTTGTAGTCTAAACTTTCCTTATCATCATTTAGAGTTTTTATACAGCCATCATTAATACTTAGCTCTTTATTTTCTATAATTAGATCTGGATCAATTTGAAGTTTTACTCCTAAACCCTTACATTCGGGGCAAGCTCCATATGGTGCATTAAAACTAAATGTACGTGGTTCTAATTCTGGTAGAGAAAATTCACATAGAGGACACGCAAATGATTCAGAGAAAACTATTTCCTTATGGTTTTCTCCTAATATTTCAACTATTGCTTTTCCATTAGATAATTTAGTTGCATTTTCTAATGATTCCATTAATCTACCATGGCTGTCTTCTTTTAACACAATTCTATCCACAATGACGTCTATTTTTGACTTCTTATTTTTTTCAAGATTTATTTCTTCAGATAAGTCATAGTTTTCACCATTTATGCGAACTCTTGTGTAACCATCTTTTCTTAATTTGTCCAATGTATCTTTATGAGTACCCTTCTCACCTTCTACAATTGGAGATGAAATAATCATCTTCGTTCCTAGTTCATAGTCCTCTAATTTTGTTGCCATCTCTTCTACACTTTGACTAGATATTGGAATATTGTGGTTTGGACAATAAGGTATACCTACACGTGCATATAAGAGACGAAGGTAATCATATATTTCAGTTACTGTACCAACTGTTGAACGTGGGTTTTTGCTCGTAGTTTTTTGATCAATACTGATAGCTGGAGATAGTCCCTCGATTGAATCAACATCTGGTTTCTCACTATTTCCTAAAAATTGACGTGCATAAGCGCTTAGGCTTTCCATGTAACGTCTTTGGCCCTCAGCATAAATCGTATCAAAAGCTAAACTACTCTTTCCAGAACCAGATACTCCCGTCATTACAATTAATTTATTTTTTGGTAATTTCAAAGAAATATTCTTTAAATTATTTTCTCTTGCACCTTTAATAATAATTTTATCCACAATACCACCTCAAATACTTTATTTATTATACTATATTTTTTGAACAATTACTATTAATTTATTTTTAGATATTTCCCCATAAATAAAAATATCCACAATTTCTGTGGATACTTTTATTTACTAGCTTTTAATTCGAATAAGATATCTCTTAATTCCATAGCTCGTTCGAAGTCTAAGTTTTTAGCAGCTTCTTTCATTTCTGCTTCTACTGTATCTATAGTTTTAGCTATTTCCTTCTTACTTACTTTAGTAGTTTTTACCTCAGCTGTATCAATATTACTGATTACTTCTCGAATTTCTTTCTTTATAGTTTGTGGAACAATATTATGACTAATATTATATTGTTGTTGAATTTTTCTTCTTCTTTCTGTCTCTTCGATAGCTTCTTTCATTGAATCAGTAATTTTATCGGCATACATGATAACATTTCCGTTAGCATTTCTTGCGCATCTACCTATTATCTGGATTAAGCTTCTACTGCTTCGTAGGAATCCTTCTTTATCGGCATCTAATATCGCAATTAGTGATACTTCCGGAATATCTAGCCCTTCTCTTAGAAGATTTATTCCAACTAAGACATCATACTTTCCTACTCTTAAATCATGGATTATTTGAAGTCGTTGTAATGATTTTATTTCAGAATGAAGATAGGCAACTTTTATATCAAGCTCTTTTAAGTAGTTGGTTAACTCTTCACTCATTCTGATGGTTAAAGTAGTGATTAATACTCTTTCATTTTTCTTGATTCGTTCATTAATTTCACCAACCAAGTCATCTATTTGTCCTTCTGATCCTCTTACTTCAATTGTCGGATCTAGTAGGCCAGTAGGTCTTATTATTTGTTCTACATATTTATTGTGACAATGCGCTAACTCTAAATCTCCAGGTGTAGCTGATATATATATAACTTGATTTATCTTTTTTTCAAACTCATCATATTTTAGTGGCCTATTATCTAGAGCACTTGGTAATCTAAAACCATAATCTACCAAGTTCATTTTTCTAGCTCTATCACCATTATACATTCCTCTTACTTGGGGTAGTGTAACATGTGATTCATCAACTACTAATAAATAATCATCTGGAAAAAAATCCATTAAAGTAGTAGGAGTTTCTCCAGGATTCCTTCCGGCCATTGGTGCAGAATAATTTTCTATTCCAGAGCAAAATCCAGTTTCTTCAAGCATTTCAAGATCATAGTTAGTTCTTTGTTCAAGTCTTTCGGCCGCTAAGAGTTTATTACTATTTTTTAATTCGGTTAATCGTTCCGCTAGTTCTTTCTTAATACGTTTTATAGCTTCTTTTAGCTTTTCATCACTTACTACGAAGTGACTTGCTGGGAAAAGACTAATTGTTTTTTTAGAGGTTAAAGAAACGCCTGTTAAAGCATCAATTTCTGATATTTTATCTATTTCATCACCAAAAAACTCTATTCTATATCCCTTCTTATTTTCATAAGCTGGTATTATTTCAACTATATCTCCTCTTACTCTGAATGTACCACGTTTAAAATCAAGGTCATTTCTTTCATAAAGCATATCTACTAGCTTTGTTAGGACTTCATTTCTTTCTATTTCTTTTCCTACACTTAGAGTAAGCATTTTATTTTTATATTCCTCAACTTCACCAATACCATAAATACATGAAACACTAGCAACAACAATGACATCACGTGATGATAATAAGGAAGATGTTGCTCTATGACGTAGTTCATCTATTTCATCATTTATTGATGAATCCTTTTCAATATAAGTATCGGTTGATGGAACATAGGCTTCAGGTTGATAATAGTCGTAGTATGATACAAAATATTCAACGTGATTGTTAGGAAAAAATTCTTTAAGCTCTGAATAAAGTTGTCCCGCAAGTGTTTTATTGTGAGCTAAAACTAGTGTTGGTTTGTTAACCTTTTCTATAACATTTGCAATAGTAAATGTTTTACCTGTTCCTGTTGCGCCCAATAAAACCTGTTCTTTTTTGCCTTCTTCAAGTCCTTCTACTAGCTCTTTTATAGCTTCAGGTTGATCTCCACTTGGCTTATATTTTGACTCTAATTTAAACATAATAACCTCCTATCCATAACATTATTATTTGATAACTTTGCTTTTCACAAACACCCTTTTACTAATAATATATTGGTATTTGAATTCATGTTGATATTTTTCAAATAACCCATGTTTTTTGTTTAATTTTTCTAATTTAGCAATCAAATATTACTAAAAATCATATTTTTTTATCTTTTGAGCAATCAACTCCAATTTTAGGCAACTCTTTAAAGATGATGCTTTCTGGTAATTTATTTTAACACTTATTTTATAATCAAACAATTAGTTTTCGCTTACTTGTTATTGTTTATATAAAATTAGTAGTTTACTATCTTAAATTATTTATATTTGGTATTTTATTTCAATTTAAGAAGAGGGGTATTACTTTTAATAACTCAATTATATTTTTTTACATACTATATAAAAGAAAGGATAATACGTATGAGTAACTGTAATGATGATTATGAACAAATCCGAAAAAAATTAAGTGGATGTAATCGTGATGTTAAGTATATTTTCGTTCAGGGTTTAGCTGGTCCGACCGGGGGAGATTGAAGGATAAACCCAAAATATAAAAAAGTATTAAAAAAGCCTTATAATACAAGGAATTTCTGATGTTATCGTTCAATTGATTTATTTTAATTATTATAGAAATTTTCAAAAAAATAATATAAAACTTATATATTTACTCAAAAGTTCTCTAATGAGAGCTTTTTTATTTGTTATAAAAGATAAAGGGGGGATTGATAAATATGACAAATGAAATTATAAAAGTTGGTACTTTTTTTAGTGGAATTGGTTCACCAGAAAAAGCATTAGAAAGATTAAAAAGAGAAGGACATATAAAAGATTATAAATTAGAATTTTTGTCAGAAATAGATAAAAATGCAATTAAGAGTTATTGTGTTATTCATAATGTAGAAGAACGTTTGAATTTAGGAAGTATAACAGATATTAAGGGCCAAGATTTACCATATTGTGATTTATAGGTTGGTGGTTTTCCGTGTCAAGATATTAGTTGTGCTGAGAAAATGAAAGTATGATTAATTTATGATAATGTCTTAAGTGTTAACTTTTGAAAATGTCTCAAGTTAATATATAATACTCCACTGAGGTGGAAAAAATGAAAGAGGTAAAATTAAGAATGAATGAACAAATTAATCATATAGTTAATCATGAAATTGCTTTAGAAGCTTCTCATCCTATGGGTGAAAAAACTAAATACTTTGGAGAAGTAATTGAACAAGATGGTTCTATTCATATGTGGTTTGGTGGTGTTAAAACTTGCTTACATCTAGCTATAGATAAAGCTACTTCTACTATTGTTGGAGCTTGGTTTGATTACCAAGAAACTTTAAATGGCTATTATCATGTTTTATATCAAATATTAACTAATTATGGTATACCATACAAATTTTTTACTGATAATCGTACTGTATTTAACTATATGTCTCTAAATCCTGATAAAAGAACTAGTGATAAAGATGTTTTAACTCAATATGGTTATGCTTGTAAACAATTAGGTATTGGCCTAGTAACTTCTTCTGTTTCTCAAGCTAAAGGTTTAATTGAAAGAACAAATGGTACTTTTCAAGGAAGATTAATTAATGAATTAAAACTACACGGCATTACAACTATTGAAGAAGCCAATAAATATTTAATAGATTTTTTTGTTCCTTACTTTAATCAAAGATTTGCTTTAGATTATAAAAAATTTAAATCTGTCTTTGAAACATCACCTAGTAAAGAAAAAATAAATTATACTCTAGCTATTTTAACTCCAAGAAAAATTGATAATGGCAATTATATTAAATATCAAAATAAATATTACCAACCATATTTAAACGATGCTTTAAAATGCTTTACCCCTAAAACTGAATGTTTAGTTATTAAAGCTTTTAATGGGGATTTACTAGTTTCTGTTGATGAACAAATTTTAGAATTAAAAGAACTATCTAGAAATGAAAGATTCTCTAAAGAATTTGATGAGATTGTTGAGGTTAAAGAACATAAAAAACATCTTCCTCCAATGTCTCATCCTTGGAAACTAGCCACTTTTAAAAAACAATTACAAAAAGCACATACTGATCATGTATATGCTTAAGGAAATTTTATGCCGAGAAAATCCAATAATTTAGGCAGTGATTTATCGTTATGCTTAAAGCAATCAATTTTTAATTTGATTGACGTCCTATACTAGATAAATTACTGGGTTCCTAAATTATTGGAGGAATTGGAATAAATTTTCCCGCTTATATTTAAATTTTTTTAAGACATTTTCAAAAGTTATTGACATTATATGAGATTTATATTTATTTATAAAAAATAACTTTTTAATAATTTAATTATATGTTAGAATTATATTAGATATATTTAAATGTGGAGATATATAGTGAAAGTAATAACAATATGTGGTAGTTTAAGCTTTAAAGAAGAAATGATGATAATTGCAGAAAAACTAGCTTTAGAAGGTAACTGTATTCTTACACCAGTTTATCCTGTTAAAAATTTTTCTAAAACAGATACTCAATTAGAAAAATTAAAAGAAGCACATTTTAAAAGAATAGAACTATCTGACGCAATATATGTAATAAATAAAAATAATTATATTGGTGATAGTACTAAAATAGAAATAGATTATGCTAAAAAATTTAAAAAAGAAATTATGTATTTAGAGAAAATCTGATTATATAATTTCTGGTTTATATAAAGACACATTTTTAATTTATTATATAATTGTAGTAAAGCGGGGTATTATATGAATTTTGATGAAGATATTAATAGATATGGTTCAAATAGTTTGAAATATGATTTTATGAAAATGAAAAATAAACCAGATAATGTATTACCTATGTGGGTTGCAGATATGGACTTTAAATGCAGTGATGAAATATTGAATGATTTACACAAAAAAGTAAATCATGGAATCTTTGGTTATTCAAAAAACGATGAGGAATATTTTAACGCAATAAAAAAATGGTATTTAAACAAATTTGATATTGAATTAAAACAAGAATGGTTGGTTATAACACCTGTAGTAGGTGTTGCTCTTGCTCAATCTGTTAAGGCTCTAACTAATGAAAATGATTATGTATTAATAAATAACCCAGTATATTATACATTTTCAAAAATAGTTTTAGATAATAAAAGACAAATTATTAGTAGTGACTTAGTGTTGAGGGATGGTCATTATGAAATTGATTTTTCAGATTTTGAAAATAAAATTAAACAGTATAATGTGAAAATGTTTTTATTGTGTTCGCCTCATAATCCCATTGGTAGGGTTTGGACTAAAGATGAGTTGGATAAAATAGTAAAAATTTGTAGTAAATATAAGGTCTTTATTGTAAGTGATGAAATTCATTGTGATTTTGCTTGGAATAACAATCATATTTGTTTATTAAAATATGAAAATTATAAGGATCATATAATTCTTTGCACATCCCCAACAAAGACTTTTAATTTAGCTGGACTCCAAATTTCTAACATATTTATTCCTGATATAGATGTGAGAAAAAAATTTCAAAGAGAATTATGGAATTCTGGTTATAGTTTGGTAAATATAATGGGGTTAGTTGCTGGTGAATCTGCATATAAAAATGGAGAAAATTGGTTAAATGAATTAAAAATATATATAATTGAAAATATAAAATATACAGATGATTTTCTAAAGAAAAAAATACCAAAAATAAAATTAATATATCCGGAAGGAACATATCTTTTGTGGCTTGATTTTAATGAGTTTAATTTATCCGATGATATGTTAGAAGATTTATTATTAAATAAAGCAAAGTTATGGTTGGATAGTGGAAAAAAATTTGGAAAAACCGGAAGTGGATTTCAGAGAATGAATGTTGCATTGTCTAGGGCAAAATTAAAATGTGCTTTAGAAAGTCTTGAAAAGGCTTTTAAAGATTTATAGATAAATGTTTTTATGCATTAATGTTTAAAAGATAATTGATAGGAGTTGTTTTAATGAAGAAAGTAGATAATGAATATATTGAAAAATACAATTTAGATAGTTATGTTTGGTATGCCTGCTATGGGTCTAATCTTAGTATGGATAGGTTAATGATTTATATAAATGGTGATCAAAATGGTAAATTTGGTCATAAAGAAGGGTGTAGTGATAAAACTAAACCGCTAGATGCTAAACCATATATTTTTCCTTGCCCTGTATATTTTGCCAAACATAGTAAGAGATGGAATGGTGGAGTTGCATTTTTAGATTATGAACATACAGGAAAAAGTTATGGTAAGATATACAAATTAAAAATGAATCAATTTAGGGATGTATTAAAGCAAGAACAAGGTGATAAATCATATGATGCCATAATATATGTTGGAGAATATGATGGATTACCAATCTTTACATTTACTGCATCGCATAAAAGAGATGATTTAGAATCTCCAAGTAAAGAATATCGTGATGTTATAAAAAAAGGTATATTGGAAACTTATGCAAATTTGACAGTAGATGATGTTGAAAGATATTTTTTAGATTGCGAAAATAATAATAAATAGGCATAAAATGAATGAAAATAAAAAATCAAAAAGAATACTAAAAATTTTACCATGGTATATGGGATTATCATATGGATTATTGTTTTATACACCAATAAGTACATTGTTTTTTACAATTGCTAAAAATTTAAGTCCATCACAAATAACGCTTTTAGGAACAATATCTACCTTATTGTGTATATTACTTCAACCATCACTATTAAAAATTATAAAAAAAATAAACAATGTATTATCTGTAAGAATTGGTTCTATATTGTTATTGCTTTCTGTATTATTGATTACATTTGGCAATTTTTATATGATAATGATAGGAATTATATTAGAAACAATAGCATTTACTTTTAAAGATATGATAAATATTATACTTAGAAATAATTTAATATATGCTTTTAAAAGTGATGAATATATAAAGTATAAAAATAAATCCTTTTTGATATATTCAATAGCAACCGCTACAATTGCCTTAGTAGTGGGATATTTATTTAATTTGAATTATTATATTCCAATGATTTGTTGTATGATTTGTTGCACAATTATTATTATTATGTCATTATTTATTGATGATATAAAAACAGAAAATGTTGAAGAAAAAAGTAATAACAGTTATAGCAAAATAATAATAAAGAATAAGATGATTATTAATATAATTTTGTTTTTTGGATTAATAAGAACTTGTATTGCGTTAGGATTCAATAATTCTGAATTATTTATTCAACAAGAATTAAAATATTTTTTTAATATTGCTAAAACTACATATTATTTTAGTTTAATAGTATTTGTTTCTAGAATTGTTAGAATATTATCTAATTTATGTTTAAATAAAATTTACCTAAAACTTAGAGAAAAATTGTTAATTTTATTGCCAAGTTTATTGATGATTTCTTTTGGATTTATTGTATTTAGTCATTATTTAATTGATAATTTATTGATTAAATTTTTAATTATGTGTTTGTCTTATTCAATTGTTGTGGCATTGATAGATTTCTTTACATCTGTTATTCAAGATACTGTTTTAGATAAAACATCAAGTAGTGAACAACAAGCAGCACTTACTTATTTATCACTATCATATAAGGTATTTAAAGTGATATTTGGTTGCTTTGTATCATTAATATTATTAAGATATTCACTTGTTTATGTATTAATATTTTTGATAGTATTGATTTTAGTAGGTATGATATTTTTTAGCGAAACATATAAAAAGTTAATTAAATAGTACATTAAAAGAATTATATATAGTATATTAAATATTTAAAAGAAAGGAAGATGATTAATATGAAAAGAATAAGTGATATTATGTGGGGATTAATTTTTATTATAATTGGTGTAATATTAGGAGGAAATGCCCTTGATATATTTAATATTAATTTATTTTTTGATGGTTGGTGGACATTATTTATTATTGTACCAACATTTATTGGGTTAGTGACTGATAACGATAAAATAGGAAATCTTATTGGTTTAATAATAGGATTGATTATGTTATTTGCATGTAGAGGGTTATTTGACTTTAAATTAATATGGAAACTTATTTTACCATTAATTTTTGTAATTATTGGATTATCTCTTATTTTTAAGAATAACATCAATAAAGAAGTAAATGAGAAAATAAAAAAATTAAATGAAAATCTAAGTTCTAACGATGGTTATACTGCTACATTTTCTGGTCAAAATTTGAATTTTGATGGTGAAGAATTTAAAGGATCTAATTTGAACGCAATATTTGGTGGAATAAAATTAGATCTAAGAAAGGCTATTATAAGTGAAGATATTGTTATAAATACAAGTAGTATTTTTGGTGGAATCGATATTTATATTCCTGATAATTGTAAGGTAAAAATAAAGTCAAATTCAATATTTGGTGGCGTATCAAATAATAAAAAATGTAATGTAGATGATAATTCATATACTATTTATATTAATGCTTCTTGTATGTTTGGTGGTGTAGAAATTAAATGACAACTGCTCAAAAAATAATAAAATATTGTGCTGTTGCATTTGCAATCTTTTTAATTATTACAATTATATCGGCAGTTTTATTTGCTTGTTGTGGATTATTAAATGCAATTGGTATTATTAATTCTAAAGAAGATACTTTATTAGAAAATATGGTTACTATATCGGATAATGCTAAAGTTAAAGCTGGTAATAAAGAATATTTACAGTATAGAGGAAATTCATCTCAAAATGGACATATTTGTGATAATACAGAGTCAATTGATTTAAATGAGTTTAAACAATATATACTTGACAACATTAAAAATAAATGAATATTTTGATTTATCAAAAGTAAGTAAAGAATATTATTTACAAAACGTTTATTCAAATATAGATTGATTGGAATTTGTATTCTGCTTAGAATTTATACCTTAAGGTTATTTTGGGTATAAACTACATTCTAGTGCCCCAAGGTGATGCAGGAATTCAAGGGTTACAAGGAGAAATAGGACATACTGGTCCTAGAGGGTTTCCTGGTGAAATTGGAATAAGTGAAGTAATTACTATAGATGGAACAGAAACTGTTGAGCCTAACGAGGAAGCTCAGGTACAAGATGATTTTGATAGAAATATTCATCATTTTACTTTTTATATACCTAAGGGAGAAAAGGGGAGATGTTGGACCAAAAGGTGATAAAGGTGAACCTGGCTCAAGCGAACTAGCTCTATATAATGCTTTATGTTTTGGAAGTTTTCCCGAAACTACTGTTTCAGGGAGCGCTATGATAGGAACGAAAATAAGTTGTGCCTAATAATAATGAATATTTTGTAATTAAGGATACAAAAAACATTAGTATTCAAAGTGCTGGAATTTATGAAATAACTATATGTTGTAAAATATCTGGTGTTACATCTACAGTAGGAGCGTCATTTTATTTATATGATGTAACAAGCGATAAAAAGGTAGATAATTTTATCTGTGAACTAAAAATGGTAATATTGCTGAAATGTTTTTTTCAAAGATTGGTTTATTAGAAACAACAACCTCTATTGAATTACAACTTAAAACTGAAATAGAAAATGATGCTAGTGCTGATATTGATTTTTCAGATATGAGTATACTAATAAAGAAATATAATATTCAGTAA
Source organism: Clostridium sp. CAG:417 (assembly GCA_000432835.1). GTDB lineage: Bacteria > Bacillota_I > Bacilli_A > RF39 > UBA660 > CAG-417. The sequence goes on from FR890375.1 coordinate 239,156, forward strand.
ATTTAAGTTAAGTTATCATCAACTGAGGACTGGTTATAAACTGTTCTTGTTTACTAATATTAATATAAAAAGAAAAAAATCACTGCATGTTAGTGATTCTTAATCTCTCCAGTGCGGTGCTCCACACCAATATTCGTCTGCTCTTATTCTAGGTTCTGGACTCACAACTGTTACATAATTACTCTCAATCAACTCTACATCATTACATTCCAATGTACAGTTACTTTTTAAAATGAAAAATTTATTATGATTTTTTCTTAACCAGAAATGTAAGTGTAGAGCTTGATGAGGGTGTTATAGTATCCAAATTAACGGTTAATGTATGGGTTTGTTCATCATACTTATATTCAGAAGATGTTGCTTTAGTTCCATCTATTGTTACACTACCATCAATAAAAGTAACTAAACTGGTATCAATTATATCGGTAATTACAGGTTTTTCATAGTTGTTTTCAGTTTCATTATTAATTGTTATAGTATACATTAAGTCGCCACTATTCCAATTGGTTTTATCCGCCGATTTAACTAAAGAAAGACCATCTACAATGTTTACTGTTGCTATGTTTGATACGAGTGTTGTTGAAATATTATTATAATTTCCAACTGCAGTAGCAGTATTTTTTAATTCGTTCATAGTCACCTCCCATATAATTTTATGATGATACTAATTAAATATTAATTAATATATCTAAATTTGGGTTAGTGGCTATTAACTGATATTAGAATGTATATCCTCCATCAACACCAATATTTTGGCATGTTATATATCTTGCCTCATCTGTGCAAAGGAATGCTGTCATATAGGCAATGTCAATTGGGTCTTGTGGTTTTCCATTTGGAGTGCCTTTATTCCATTCAGCCCAAACTTTATCACGTGTTTCTTGATCTTGACCAGCGATTTGATCTAAAATATCTTCCCACATACTAGTTTTAATAATTCCTGGACAAATACAGTTTACATTAACATTATCTAAGGCTGCTTCTCTTCCTAAAGAGGCAGTTAAGGCTAGAACGGCGGCCTTTGTTGCGCTATAAACACTAAATCCTCCAGCACAAGATTTAGCTGCAATTGATGACATATTAACTATTTTTCCATATTTTTGGGGTCTCATTATTTTTAGAGCTTCGCGACAAGAATAAACAGTTCCTTTAATATTAACATCAATAGACAAGTTAATATCTTTTAGACTTTGTTTTGTTAATTCTTCAGTAAGACATACACCCGCACTATTTACAACGAAATCAACTCGGCCCCATTCTTCTAGGGCTTTTTTATACATTGCTTCCATTTGACTATAATCACACACATCAATTGGATAAGCAATGGCATTAACACCTAGATTTCTAATCTCTTCTGCTACTGTGTCACATCTTTCTGGTAAAAGATCTGCAATTAAAACATCTGCTCCTCCTTTAGCAAAAAGTAGGGCACATTCTCTTCCTAATCCACTACCTCCTCCAGTCACTATTGCCTTTTTTCCTTTAAAATTAAATTCCATATTCCCATCTCCATTCTATTCTATAATTATTGTACCACGCATTTAATTTTTTAATGTATTTTTTAGAATTTATTTTTATACACGTGTAAAGTAATTTATCCACAATTCTGTGGATATTTTTATTTAAATATAATTAAGAGTTATGAATATAATTTTATGAAAGGATAGGCATTAATTATAGTTTGCTGATTATTATACTATGACAAATGATAACAATGATACTTTACTTTTAGATTTACAATTAATAGCGACAACTACGTTCATTATTACATCGATTATTTCTTTAATTATAATTTATAATGAAAAGCTTACTGTTACGAAGAGAGATAATTTATTTTCGGAGCAGCAGGCACTAAATTTATCATTTTATAATCGTATTGCAGTATTAATAGTGGTAATACTTACTTTATATATATCATATATGTCCTACAAAGAGGAAGAGGTTGGCAGTAGGGCTCAATATAAAAGTTTTTTGATATTAGGAACAAATATTTTGACTATAATTAGTGCCCTTGTCTTATTATATGTTGCCTATTTGAACAAAAAAGAACGAAGTATTACTCCGTCCGATATTATCAATCCATTATTATAACTGAATTTTTTCTTCAATTATCTTTTTATTATTTTGAAGTCTTTCGTTATTTGGTTCCATTTTGAGCGCTATTAAAACATTTTTTAGGGATGATTGTATGTAATTTTTATAATAATAAGCTATGGAAAGTAGATCATAGATTGTAGAATCCCAGCTAAATGTTTCATTAATATATGTTTTTAGATGAGTATATGATCTAGTTATAAATCTCATTGAGGCCGATCTTTCATCTTTCCATACTGCACTTTTTAGGTGTAAGTACTTTATTAATGTATCAATACAATCGTTCCATCTACCATAATACATATATTCTCTTCCTAAATAATGCATGTTTCTATCATCCTCAGGGTCTTCCTTAACAGAAAGTTCTAAAATAGGTAAATAACTTGAGCGGGATTTGTTCTTGTCAGGATAGTGGTTTAGTGTCACCTCGTCAGCTGTTGTTTCTCTTTCTATATTTTTTCCTATATATGTTAAGACTTCATGCACAGGATGAGTCCACTTATAATCATTACGGGTGTGAATTTTGTTAAGGTAAAAAGTTACAATAGGTTTATTATCACTATCTAGGCTCCAATTGTACTAAAAATAATTACTAGGGGAATCTCTAAATTAGAACTATGGGTCATAAATCCGCCAAATGTTAAGATTATTACCGATGGTATTGGAGAAAATATATTTTCAAAAGCTATTAAAAAGTAAATTGCAAAATAACCATATTTATTAATAAGCTCAATTAGCCAAGTTCCATTATTTTTCTCCTATATTATAATTAATATTATGTATATTATTTTAGTAATATAACTGCTAACTGCTCTACTTATTTATATATTTAAATACCTTTTTGAAGGCTTTTTTACTATCAGATTTCATTTCTTTTGTTAATTTCATATACGGATTAGTTTCCTCAGTACTGATACCGGTTTCAAGTATTTTAACTTCACCATTTACTACCGCAACAACATTGGGAGCATATATTCTTTTTTCTCCGACATTAACTGTTTTATTATCATCTGTTGTAAGAGTATATTCATTTAACACATTTGATAATTTTTTAATTAAAGAATTATAACCCTTTGAACCATCCTTTTCTTTTTGAGGTTCATTATTTTCATTTAGGATATAAGTATCCCTTATTTCTTTTACGTCTACATAATATATTTTTCTTATATTTTCTTCTTGTGCTGTTGTAATTAATTCTTCTATAACACTTCTACACCATGGGCATTCTGAAAAACCAAAATACGCAACAAAGGATTCTTTATTATCTATTTTTTTAGCAAGTTTTTCAGCTGTTATATATTCCATTGGGTTATTTTCTGGTATATTTACGTTTCTATTCTTTTTACTACTTTTTTCACTTACTTTATCATTGATTGACTCATATTCTTGTTTAAATTTTTTAGATGATTCTGTTACAGAAAAACCTTTAATATTTATTGCAGAAACCAAGATAGCAGCAACTGCAGCAATTATAATTATTACTAATGTGATATTTTTTTTCATATTTACACCTCATATTTTTATAGTACAAGTATAACATGCTAGCAAATAAATGTAAATTTAAAAAAGAATCAATAATGATTCTTTATGGTTTTGGTACACCAATACTATATGGACTTACTATATGTTTTATATATTGACTATAACTTGCGTTATATCCCCAACCTTTATCCCATGATGTTTCCAAATGTAAGTGACATCCTGTTGAGTAACCTGTTGTTCCCATGTAAGCGATTGTTGAATTAATATCAACATCCTGTCCAACACCAACAGGAATGTTTGGCTGAACATGAGCGTATTGTGAGAAGGCTAGGCGTCCGTTAATATTATGAACAATAATAACCATATATGCACCATATACATCTAGTGTATTTCCAACATAGTAAACTCTTCCTGCCGCTATAGGGTGAATTTGTGCTCCACATGTTCTGTTTTTAGTAATATCAATTCCCTTATGAGCTCCACCATAGTCCCAGCTAATAGAGCCACCATCTACTGGAAAACGGAATGAACCATTAATAAGTGGTCCGGTTCCAACATTTGATCCGTTATTATTTCTGTTTCCTCCTGTAGTTACTTTTTTAGGAACATCACAAGTAACCCCTATGACATCACTTGACTTACAACCTTTTTTCTTATAATAGTTAACTCTAGATTGATATAGGTTAATTTGTCCCTGTACTGATGGTATAATTCCTTCTATTGATTTTATTTCTTGTTCTATTCTTTCTTTTTCACTTTCAAGTTTAGTTTTTAATGTTTTTAATTCCTCTTTTTTACTGGAAAGTTGAGTTTTCTTTTTATTATTTTCGGCAATTAACTGTTTTAATTCTTTCATGATTTTATCATTGTATTCAGTTAATTGTTCAACAATTGACATACGATAAATCATATCAGTTATAGTCTCTGCTCCAAAAGCATATTCTAAATACGCATTGTTACCATTGGCTATTTGATAGTATTCCATAACCTTTTTACTTTCTGTACTTTTCTTAATGATTTCTTGGTTACTTTTTTCAATTTCTGCTTGTAGGTTACTTATTTCCTTTTCGGTTTGAGTAATTTGATTTTCAATGTTTTGAATATTTTTCTTAACCTCTGCAACTTCTGCTTCACTCTTGGCTTTTTTTGCTTCTTTTTCCTTTAATTCTGCTGTGTATTGAGCTACTTTGTCTTCATATTCTTTTAATGTTACAGCATGAACATTTTTGGTTGTTATAACTAGGCAAATTATTATAAGAAAACATACTATCATTCTAATTTTTTTCATATAAACTCCTTTTCTAGCTATTAAACTTTTAAATATTTTCTAACAGCACTTGCACTACCCATCATTCCAACAATAATACCTATTACTAGAACTATTAATGATGTGGTATAAACAAATGAAGCACTGCCGATTAATTTTACTAGTGGTGAGAAGACATATCCTCCTAATTTATCATAAAGGGCTGGATAACCAAATATAATAAGACCTATTGGTAATAGTGAACCAAGCATTCCTAAAATCATTCCTTCAATAATAAATGGAGTTTTTATAGTAAAGTTACTAGCACCAACTAGACGCATGATGCTAATTTCTCTTTTTCTAGAAAAGATGGTTAGCTTTATTGTATTAATTATTAGGAATATAGTAACTAAAATTAAAGCAATTACTGCAACATAAGTGATTTTTTTGATAGTCTCGAAAGATGAAATCATCTTTTCAACCATTCCTTCACCATATCTAACTACGGATACTTTTTTTATCTTTTTAATTTTATCAGCAGTAACACCTATCTTTTCGGCATTTTTGACTTTTACTTGGAAGGTATCTTTTAATGGATTATCTTTTTCATCCCATTCAGCCATGACTGTGTTAAAAACCTCTGATTCTTTGGCCATATCATTTTTAATACTATTTTTATCTTTATAAACTATTTCTTTTTTGTTAATTTCATTAATTTTTTCTAATTCTTGTTTTACATTATTTACTTCTTCTTGTGTAGCATCATTATCTACAAATACAACTATGGTTAAATCTCTTTCAATCTCTTGTGTAAAATTTTCAACATTAAAGGAAACTACTATTGAAACAGCTACTATAATCAGTGTAATTGCAATACATGATATTGAAGCTAGTGAAAGACTAAAATTACGGAAAACACTTTTAAAAGCATCTCTAATGCTTCTTCCTAACATTCTAAGCAACTTCATTATCATATGTTCCTTTCTCTTTATTATTTACTAATCTTCCCTCTTTTAGAGTAATAACTTGTTTCTTCATCTTATTAACAATGGCTTTATCATGAGTTACAACTATTATTGTTGTTCCCCAAGTCTTATTAATATCATCAAGAACATTCATTATTTCCATACTCATTGTTGGATCTAGGTTACCTGTAGGCTCATCGCATAATAGCATTTTAGGATTATTAACAATGGCTCTAGCTATCGCAACTCTTTGTTGTTCACCACCAGATAACTGACTAGGATAATTATGTACTTTGTTTTTTAATCCTACAACTTCCAAGGCTTTTAAAACTTTTATCCTAATAGTTTGTTTTGTGGCACCTATAACCTCCATTGCAAAAGCGACATTTTCATAAACCGTTAATTTAGGAAGCAATCTATAATCTTGGAAGACAATTCCTAATTTTCTTCGAAGTTTATAAACTTTATTATTTCGTAATTTAGCAACATTAATGCCTCCTACAACAATTTGACCACTTGTAGGTTTTTCTTCTCTATATAGCAACTTCATCAATGTACTTTTACCACTTCCACTATCCCCTATTACAAAGACAAATGAGCCCTTTTCAATAGAAAGATTTAGGTCATGAATAGCGGTAACACCATTTTTATATTGTTTTTTAACATTTTTTAAACGTATAATATCCACTTTATCTACCACCTTAGTATTTAGATTATAACATACTTTTTTCGACAAGAAAAGATATGATAAGTTTTTTGAAAATATTGGCAAAAGAAAAGAATAACTTAGTTATTCCTTATTTAGCACCTTTAACTTCATAAGCATCACTGACAACATAAAATATGTTAGGATCAAGTAATTTAATGCTTTCTGTTATCTCAAAGTATTCCTTACTTGGAATTACTGTTAGTAGTATTTCCCTTTTGGTATTAGTATATGCTCCTTCAACATCAAATACTGTAACAGTATGATTCATTTCTTCCATAATAAATTGCTTTATTTTTTCAGCCTTATCTGTCACAATATATATTGATTTATTTTTAGAAACACCCAATAGTATTTTATCGACAACAAGACTATTTATATAATTAATTATAACGGCATACATAATCATTGTAATTCCGAAGTAGTATCCTCCTATTAAAACGATAATTGTATTAATGACAAAATTAGTTTTACCAATTGGGATTTTAAACTTATCATATATTATTTGACTAATTATAGGAAGTCCGCCATTACTAAAGCCAGTTTTATAAAGTAGACCATTACAAACTCCTCCAGCGAATCCAATAAATATTGAAATTACTAAAAGATCATTCATATCAATTTGCATTAGTGGGGAAAGAAAGTTAGTTAGGTAAACAAATAAGGGATAAACAATTGTTGCGACGAGCGTTCCTTTAGTTCTTTCTTTACCTAGAAATATATAACTAAAAACTAGTAGTATAGCTGAAACAATAAATATTGTTACAGCGGGAGTTATATGACTAATGTATTTTAGGATAAGCGCTATCCCGTTGACACCGCCGGTTGTAATTCTGGAGGGCTCTATTAAAAAGTTATATATTATTGCTGAAAAGAAAAGGGAGATAATCATTTGAAGATATCTTTTTGGGATACTTTGACTTGAACTCTTGAGAACTTCTTTTTTTATTTTTTTGTTTTTCATTATTGTCCTCCTACAACTTCATAAGCATCTGTTACTACAAAAAATGTTTCATTATCTATTTGCATAATACCATCTTTAAATTTAAAGTATTCTTTGGTTGGTAGGACTGTCATCAATACATATTCTTGTTTTTCAGAATAACCGCCTTCTGCCTTGAACTCTGTAACACTGTGATGTAAATCGTTAATAATATAGTTTTTTATTTCTTTTGGGTTTTTGGTAATGATATAGAAAGCCTTACTTTCAGATACACCTATTATTACCTTATCGGTAATGTAACTAATTATATATAACAGTATTATTCCATACATAATTTTGTTTAAACCAAAAATTATACCACTTAAAAGAATAATTATCCCATCACTAAAGTACATGGCGTTTCCTAAACTCATTTTAAAGTATTTTGATAGCATTTGATTAATAATATCGGTACCTCCCAATGTGTAACCTGCTTTATAAATTAGTCCTGCTCCAGCACCTTGAATTATACCTGCGAATATAGTAGCAAGAAGAGTTGGAATTTCACCAAGTGATATATATTGAGTCACAGGTGTGGTTAATTGAACAAAAAGGGGAAATAAAAGACTCCCGATTAGAGAATAAAAGGTTTTTTCTTTGCCTAGTAAAAAATAACTTAATACTACTAAGAGAATATCAATTACTAATATTACAACGGAAGGAGTTAAATTAAATAAACTTTCAGTAATAATTGATAAACCGCTTATACCACCAGATACTAAATTATTAGGAAGACAAAAGATGTTAAATGATAGCGCTACTAAAAGAGCACCAAGACATAATTCAATAAATCTTTTTATCTTTTTCTTTGAGTATATCTTTTTAATTACTTCGCTGGTAGTAGTATTTTTCATTTTATTTTCCCCTTTTTAAATTACTTTCGATAAAGATATCTATATCGCCATCTAGTACTTTTGATACATTACTTGTTTCTGTATTTGTTCTATGATCTTTTACCATTGAATATGGATGCATAACATAACTTCTAATCTGGGAACCAAATTCTATATTTGAACTTTGTCCTCTTAGATTATCTAATTCTTTTTTCTTTTTTTCTTCTTCTAATAATAATAACTTGCTTTTTAAAACGTTCATTGCAGTTTCTTTATTTTTAATTTGACTTCTTTCATTTTGACATGTAACAACTATTTTCGTTGGTAAATGAGTAATTCTAACTGCGGAATCTGTGGTGTTTACACCCTGTCCACCACATCCACTAGAGCGATAAACATCTATTTTTAGGTCTTTTTCATTTATGTCAATGGAAATATTATTATCTATTTTAGGAGTTACTTCAACAGATGCAAAGGATGTATGGCGTCTATTATTTGAATCAAATGGAGAGAGTCTTACTAGCCTATGAACGCCTTTTTCATTTTTTAAATAACCATAGGCATTGTGACCTTTTACCTCAATCGAACAACTTTTTATTCCTGCCTCTTCTCCTGCTTGAACATCTAATACAACTAATTTAAAGCCTTTTTTTTCACAGTATCTAGTATACATTCTATATAACATATCTGCCCAATCGCAAGCTTCTGTTCCACCAGCGCCACTATGAATTTCTAGAATACAATCATTTTTATCATATGGACCATTCAAAAGAAGAAGTAATTTTAACTCTTCAGTTCTTCTTCTTAATGTTTCGAAGTCAGTATTAATTTGTTTTTCTAACTCTTCATCACTTTCCAATTCAAGAAGATTTAATAATTCAATGGTATCGTCTATATCTTTTTTTAAACTTTCTAAAGAATTAACAGTGTTTTTTATCTCTGATGTTTCTTTGATGAATTGTTCTGCCTTCTTTTGATCTTGCCAAAAGGTCGATTCATTTATTTTAGTATCTCTTTCTTTTATTTCTTCCTTTTTCTGATCAATGTCAAAGTGACCTCCATAAATCTTTTACTTCATCATTTATCTTGGTTAATTCTCTTTTTAATTCGCTTTTTTCCATTTTATCCCAACTTTCTAGTATTATTATATACATATTTTAAAAATATAAACAACATATAATTTATGTATAATTTGTATTTTACTGCATAATATATAAATGAGGAAGGTTCACTAATAAGTGTGAAGATCCTCTGTATATAGATGAGCACAAGTTGTGCTCTTTTTTATTTGACAAAAGCGAACAAAAGTGTTATAATACGCGTAATTAAAGGGGGAGATAATTTATGAAAATTGAATTAGAGTTAAAAAAAATGCTAGATTTTATTTATGCATGTAATGCAGATTCAAATCATGAAAAAGATTTATCAAATCAAACATTAATGGCTGAAAATTATTTAAAAAGGTTAAAAACTATCGATAAAAATGGCTTTGATAAAATAATTAGGGATATTGAAAACAAGTTAAAACTAATTATAAGTAAAAATACTGAAAAGAATCCTAAAGATAGCAATGTCCTTATGGATCTAGTTACTGATAGTTTAACTGATTATGTAATTAATAAAGTTAAATCTAAAAGATTAACTGACCCAAAATTAATCGCCAGATGTGTATATATTGAGTTAGCTCGTAACCTATACTATGATATTTCATATACTTTAGTTCCTCCTGAACAGAAAAAAATTATCGTTAATACTCCCATTGATGTAAAAAACGCTAAATTATTTTCATATGTTGTATGTAGCCAGTGGTCAGAGCTATATGCATATATTCTAAACTATTTTGGAATTGAAACTAAAATAATGCAAATTGATGGGGAAGATCATAGATGGTGTGAAACAGATTTACATAATGGTGAAATAATTATTGCTGATGCAACTGATTACATTGGAAATTCCATTGATCTTAGTAATGCTAAATCAATAAGTGAAACAACTGGATTCTACATACTACCCCAAAAATATAGTGGTTTAAAGCTAAGTCAAGTTTTTAGTTGTTATCAAACTAAAGACACTATTAAAATTGCCAAAGAAATATATGAATATAGAAGAGATAATGAAGATTTGGATATTAGCTTAGGTTATATAGACTGTGCCGGCGGGTATTTAGTAAATAAATTACTTGATGCTGATGAACTTTTTCACCAAAGATATCGCAGATTTAATGACCAAAAAGAACTATTAAAATTTCTAGAGGCGGCAAGAAAATATTTATATAAACTAGAAATACCAAATAATATGGACGGATATGAAATCTTTGCCTACTATTATAAGTTTATAAAAGCCCTTCCAGCACAAGTTCGTGGAAACATCGTGATGCAAACCGTATATGCTGATTTATTTTCATATAAACAAAATATCTTAAAAAGAAAATACTTTAAAGCTCCATCAGATTATATTAAATACTTAGAAGAACTAGTTTATGATAGATATTATGAATACTTAAATAAAAATGAGAATATTGCTATTTTAGAACAGATTAAAAAAGGCTTAATAAGTAGTGAAAAAATAGGTAATTTAGTTTTAGCAGAAGAAATTAAAATTGCTGAATTAAATCGTCGTTTAAATCCATATTATGCCATTAATAGAGTTACCTTTTATCATAACTCAGTAGATGATACTAAAGATAATTACTATATGTATTATGAACCAAATATTGGTAAACAATTAATTAAATCCGAGGTTGATAATATCAAATTTAAAAATAATAATAAAATAATAGTAAAATAGTTTAAAACAAGAAAATCAATTCTTGTTTTTTTATATTAAATCTAAACTTATATTTCATTTATCATCTACTCTATTATGATCTAAATTTATAAATACTTTTTCTTTTTAAAGTATTGGGGATAACTTATTTTTTAAAATTTCCACAAAAATGTGGATAAATTATTTATAACTATTAAAAAAATAGATATGGAATATTATTACCTTTGTATTTTTTTGTAAGTGATTGCTAATTTTCTTTATTTGTTATATAGAAAAAAGCCTTTATTTCAAGGTTTTTAACTACTTACCGCAACATTGTTTATACTTCTTACCACTTCCACAAGTAGTGGATGCTCCCATATTATCAATACTATCTATACTTATAGTATTATTCGTATTTCCTTGTTTATCAGACTAGGTAACATCTATATTATTTGTATTTATGATATTACCTGTACTATAAGTATTTCTCTAACGTGTACATATTGTGGACATTGTCCACATCCGTTCATCTAATATGATTATATCAATTTTTACTTTTTTATCCAATAATTGTAAGTTTTTATTCAACCACTTATCTAAAAATTAATAATTTTGCTTTTTATCAAATCCTTATACGCTTTCATAAAAACCTTTGGTTCCATATATAAATTATGTATATTAATTTTATTTTTTGATTTTCAACGATTACTAATAAACTTTATATTACATTCTCCTTCAATATTTTTATCAAAAGATAGTTCCAACTCTATTAGAAATTAATCCCACAATGTTAATGGGAAATGATGATGAATACAAACTTGATTCCCCAGTAATATCTTTTCCACTTCTACCCGTAATTTCACTTATTAATTTTGGATTAATACTAAACATAATTTCTTCTTTATCTTTTATTATTTTTAAAGGATTAATGCAATTGATAATCTTGATTTATTTTCAATGATAAATATATATATTTATCATTGACTATATTTTTTTGTATAAGTTTAAAATTAGATTTATTCTTTTATGATTGTAAATTAAAATATAAATTGTATTTACAAGCGAAAGTAATAAGGCTAAACTCGATATACTTATTGTTATAATATCTTTTAGCATTGTCATAACTCTTTTCTACTATAAAACATATCTATATATTTTTTATTTATAATTATTTTTTTTAACAAGACGAGCAGGTTTTTCTTTGCTATTCAAAATCATTTGTAATAAATCTCGTATGGTATGCTCTTTACCAACTATGTAGTAGTCTATTCCTGCGTTTTCAGCACCAACTTGATCACTTTTAATACTATCACCTATCATTAAACAATCGGCCTTAGGTGAATCTCCTATAGCTAATTCAAATGATTCTAAATCTGGTTTCATAGCATCTTCACCAGCAACTATTTTATCTATATACTCATACAATCCAGTTCTTTTTAATCTTCGTACTTGTGTTCCACTAAACCAACTTGTAAGAATAACAATATCTTTTCCATTGGCTTTTAAATAATCAAGTAATTCAATAGCACCATCAGCTACAACGTCTTTTATAGTTTCACCGTTATGAATCATCCATCCACTTATTGTTTCCTCGCTAACAGAAAAACCATAACTTTTAAAGAAATGACTTAGTGTCTTAAAATCATATTTTGGAAATTCTAATTCGTATTTATTTAATATTGATTGTTTTTGTTTAAAAAATTCTTCTTGTTCTTCAACTGGAATACTCTTTCTTAAATAATCATCTTCTTTTGACCAATCTGGAATTAATAAAGTATAATCTAAATCAAATATATATTTTTTATGATTTTTCATAGTTCTCTCCATTTCTTGCAAATTATTATATATTAAAGCTTGCATTTAGACAATGCAAAATCAGTAAAAAAACTTATCTAAATGCTTTTTCCGAGATAAAATTACCTAAAAATTGTAAGTGACAAAAAAACTTGCAAACCTTTTATTTATATGGCTTTGCGAGCTTATTTACCACAACAATTCTTATATTTTTTTCCACTTCCACAAGAACTTGATTCTCCTATATTATCGTTATTATCAGTATTTATAGTATTATCGTTATTTCCTTTAATACCGGTACAAGGTATCATCTGTATTATTGGTATTATCAGTATTATCGTTACTATAAATAATTTATCTACTGTGGACAAATCGTGGACACTGCCCACATCCGTTCACTTGATATGAGTATATCATATTTTTATTTTTTTCACGAATGTGCGTTTTAAAAATCCCGTGGAGTTATTACATTTAAATCTAAAAGAATTAATGATATAAGTGATAATAAATAATAGTATTTTCTATTTTCTAATATCTTTTCTTGTCCTTCAAATAATTCCAATGATGTTTTCGAAAAATCATCAAGACTATACTTATCCACACCTAGCTCTAAAAAAATTTTATGCATCATTGCTACAGCATTTAATAACATATATCTATTAATTTTAGATATTTTATATTCACGTTCCTTTATATACTTCTTTAAATTATCATTTTTTAATAATGTTGTGGTTTTGTCATAACTCGTTATTATATAAGATTCTAAACAAGGATAACTTAATAATAATAACCCATTCATATCTCCATTCTTATTTTCAATAGAGTTACCTAACTTTTCAATTAATTCTTTTACAACTCCTTTAGGATTAGATCTATTATCTCTATCCCAAATAAAATATACATTTATATTCTTTATATCTATACCATACTCTGTATATAATTTAATATATATTTCATTAAGATAATCTTTATCTTTTTTAATTGAAGACAAATTAGAATTTTTTGAATTTATAACGATTACCCTTGAATTTTCATTTCCCTTCATTACAAATTCATCATAATTTTTAAAATTTTGTTGATTTCTACTTTTTTCAACATAATTATAATGAAGAATTTTTCTAAATATTTGTTTTAATAATTCAAATTCATCAGCAGCACCCTCAACAATAATTAACACAGTACCAATATTTCTTTTTAAATTAATCTTTAAAGACTTTATTGTATCTAGGCAATCCATTAAACACTCCATTCAAATACATTTTTTCAGTATTTTGTGACTCTCTGGGCATTTCATCAGAAAATCTTTTAATTTGTGAACCTTTTTTCGAATCAAAGTATACTGAATAAATTTGGTCTGGTCTTAACAAACTATTATTCAATATGTTTGTAGAATGCGAAGTGAAAAACAACTGTGAATTATTTGAATAATGGAAAAAATATTTTATTATACATTCTTCTAATTCATTATGGAATCCACTACTAAATTCATCAATTATTATCATGCATTCATTGTTAATTGCATGAAGAAATGATGGTAACAATTCCATAAATGTTTTGTTGCCTGTTGACTCAAACATTTCAGGAACATATATATCTGTACCTGATTTGTTGAATGAAATAAATTTTTTGTTATCATTTGATTTAACAGAAAATTTATGATTTGGATCAGATGTCTCTGTTCCATATTCAATTTTTTGATTATAATTTATTTTTTCTAAAAATTTATTGATTTCATCTACAGTATTATCATTTAAATATTCATGAACTAATAGATTTTCACCAGAATATGTTACAACATTCCTATAGTAACAATTGATATATACAGATTTTTTCATATAGTTAAACCAATTAATTAATACTTTATCTTCATAAAAATTAGTGTCAAAATAAATTCTACGTAAAAATAGTAGTTTATTAGATATATCTGTAAAAGTCTTTTCATCATTAAGTAAAAATTTAGCAGTATTCCCTAGTCTTTCCAAAATTATTTTTTTATCCATAACAAGTTTTTCTGAAACAATTTCATTAAGTCCTATTTCAATTAAATATATTATCTCAACATTTTCTTGTATAAATGTATATTCAATTTTATACGTTTTTTTGTCTGTGTAAAAACTTTTGTTTGTCATAAAATCCACTTCTTTATTACCAAATAACAAATCTAATAAAAAAGTAATACCAGATAAAATCTTTGTTTTTCCAGAAGCATTTTCTCCAACAAACAAACATCCCTTAAGTAATTTGTTACTCCCAACATTTTCACTTTCCAAAAACTTATAATTTGTTGCAGTAAAATCTATTTCTGTTGATTTTGTGAAAGTTACATAATTATCTAATTTTATTTTTTTTAGCATATTATCACCCTTTCAATAATATTATATACAAAATGTAAAAAAAATACAACATCAAAACAATTAAATGTATTTTTTTTACGCTATTATATACACTAATTAATAAATGTCAAGTTTTTTATAAAATAAAATCATTTACATTTATTTTAAATGCTTTTTCTAAATTATTATTAACCTCTTTTCTATCATTGTTAGTACTAGAAATATAATATTTTTCTGTTGTTTCTATCCGTCTATGCCCAAGCACTTCGGCAATATCTTTTATTTCACAACCATTTCTCAAGCTAATAGTAGCAAAACTTCCTCTTAAATCATAAAATCTACAACTCATTCCTAACTCATGATGAATTATTTTAAAAGGATATTTTATAATATCTGTTCCTGAATATGATCCATCTTTCCTAG
Organism: Clostridium sp. CAG:417; assembly: GCA_000432835.1. GTDB lineage: Bacteria > Bacillota_I > Bacilli_A > RF39 > UBA660 > CAG-417. The sequence continues at coordinate 254,762 of FR890375.1, forward strand.
TAAATACCATTTGAATTTTATTTTTCCTAGATTGACTTTCTATAACTTTATATTCTACTAACTTGCCATATTTATTTTTAACTTCTTTTAAGATATATCTTCTATAATTTTTACCATATTCTCTTTTATATTTTATTTGTAGTTCTTTATAATCAGATAATACTGAATATAAAGTATCACAAATATAAATTTCTCTACTACTGCCTATTGTTTTTGTTGTACCTAAATACCATCTACCATTTTCTTCTTTATCTTTTGCATAAACAGTTTTATTCACTTTGATTATTCTGTTGTCTAAGTCAATATCATTCCAAGTTAAAGCAAATGTTTCACCTGTTCTCATACCTGTATAACAAGCAGTTAAAAATGCACATATAAATACTTTATTATTCTTAAATCTATTTAAAATTAGTTCTATTTCTTCTTTAGTATAGATGTGACCTACATCGTTTTTTTTAATTCAAATGATAGTACTCTAGGTATTTCTAACTCTGCTGTTGGATTATTCTTAATAAATCCAAAGTAATAAGTTGCATCTCTTAAAGAACTTTTAATAACCTTTTGATAATTTATTAATGCATCTCTTGTACTAGATGTTTGATATAATTTTAATAATGCTTGATTTAAAATATATGGTGTTAAAACTGATAATTTATAATTACCTAATTCCTTTTTTATATTTCCGAAAGATTCTTTATATCTCTTTGCTGTAGAATATTTGTAATTAATTTCAAAATATTCTTTCATCCAATAATCTAAATAATCTCCATATAACATATTACACTCTATACTTGTTACTCCATTAATAAATTCGTCGTATGCTTTTTGTCCTGCTGTATATGCTTCATTTTTTGTTTTAAATCCACATTTAGTTATTTGTTTTCTCTTTCCATTTACCTTTCCTGCTTCAAAACAATATTGATAGGTATTACCTCTTTTTCTTATACTGATCATTTGTATCATCTCCTTCTCTCATTTATGATCATATAAAAAGAAAGCGTTATCCGTATTTAGATAACACCTTAATTTAAATTATTATTATACCCATTGTTGCATATTCATTAGATGTATCACCATAGGCTTTTATATATTCTTCCATTCCATCTATGAACGCTTCTATTAAGTTTATTACATTAAATCTTCTATGAACTTCTTCAATTTCGCCATCACACATTGAGCAGCCATGAGCATCACCAAATTGCCATTCTCCATCGCTAACACACAATTCAAACCTATCAAGTTTTATGTTATCTTTACCATGAGCTTTTAAATCATAATTTCCTGAATGAAGATAAGCACACCTCAATGCGTAGCATACCTCTCCATCAGATTTTGCAAGAACATCAAAATCCTCAAACATTTCATTTTTAGGCTTTGGTATTTCAAAATATTCTTTTATCCATTCATCAAACCATTTGATATACTTTTCCCTATCTTTTAAATTAGAATTATTTTTATATTGTATTTTTCCACGAATGTCAGGTATTGTTAAAGTTAATGCCAGTGCCGAAAAATATGCTTTATTATTATAAGCAATCTTAATATCTTTTAATACTCTTTTTATCATTCAATCTCTCCTTTCCCTATTACAAGAAAAAAGATGTCAACAAATTACTTTTTGCTAACATCCTTTAATTTCAAAGAAATTTGTCTACATTTTTTAAGTTATTGTGGACAAGTTAATAAAACCCGAACCAATTTAAATTTTTATAAATTCTCGTTTTTCCTTATTTTACGCTACTTTCCACAGCAATTCTTATATTTTTTTCCCGAACCACATGGACAAAGATCGTTTCTACCAACTTTTTTAGATTTTGCTGGTTTCCTTTTTGATTTATCTGATGAGTCATCTTTGTTAGTGCTCATCTTTTTTGTTTCTGCAGCTGGCTTTCTTTCAATATTTTGTCTTATTTCTGCTTTTAGTAGGAATACAGTTGTGTCTTTATCAATATTTTGTAACATCTTATCAAACATATCGAATCCTTCCATAGTATACGCATGTAAAGGATCAACTTGTGCATATCCACGTAAGTATATTCCTTCTCTTAAATGTGACATTGTATTGATATGTTCCATCCAATAATTATCAATTACCTGTAGAGAAATAGCTTTTTCAAATTCGTTAGTTACCTCTTCTGGTAAAATTGATATTTTTTCTTGATATTCATCAACAACTTGCTGGTATAACTTATTTATAATATCTTCTGCGCTCTTATTCTTTAATGATGATTTTTTTATGTCTTTAACTAATAAGTTTTCATTGGCAAATTCTGTTATTTCATCAATGTCGTCGTCATTAATTTCCCCATCAATTACTAAATGTGAATTAACCAAGTCCTCAATATGATGACGGAATGTATCTAAAATATCTTCATGAATAGATTCACTGTCTAATATTTTATTTCTTTTTTCATATATTATCTCTCTTTGATTATTCATAACATCATCGTATTGTAGAATATTTTTACGAATATCAAAGTTGTTACCTTCAACTCTTGCTTGGGCAGTACCTAAAGAGTTAGTAATAATTTTACTTTGGATAGCATTATCACCAAATCCCATGTTTTGCATCATAGTTTTAATTCTATCAGAGCCAAAGCGAACCATTAGGTCATCTTCCATAGATACAAAGAATTGTGTATATCCTGGATCTCCTTGACGTCCAGAACGTCCTCTTAACTGATTATCAATACGGCGTGATTCATGTCTTTCTGTACCAACTACGCAAAGTCCACCTAGAGCTTTTATTTCGTCTGATAACTTAATGTCTGTACCACGTCCAGCCATGTTTGTTGCGATTGTAACAGATTTGTGTTGTCCGATTTTAGAAATTATTTCTGCTTCGCGAGCATGATTTTTTGCATTTAATGTTTCATGTGGTATTTTTGCTTTTGTTAGTAAATCACTAATTAATTCACTTGTTTCTATGGCAATTGTACCTATTAGAACTGGCTGTCCTGCTTCATATCTTTCTTTTACAAAGTTAATTATGGCTTTATATTTAGCAGCTTTTGTTGCAAATACTAAGTCTGGAGCGTCTATACGAATTACTTCCTTATTTGTTGGAATACAGATAACATACATATTATAGATATTTCTAAATTCTTCTTCTTCTGTTTTTGCTGTACCAGTCATACCTGCTAACTTTTGATACATTCTAAATAAATTCTGAATTGTAATTGTTGCTAGTGTTTTAGTTTCTTGATTAATTGTAACTCCTTCTTTAGCCTCAATTGCTTGATGTAGGCCCTCACTATAAGCACGTCCTTTCATCAAACGCCCAGTGAATTGATCTACTATAACAATTTCATCATCTTGTACAACATAATCAACATCTTTGCTCATAGCATAATTAGCACGTAATGCTTGATTTATATAATGAACCAAAGTTGCATTTTCAACTTCATATAAATTTTTAACATGGAACGTTTTTTCTGCTTTTTCTGAACCTTGTTCATTTAAATTAACGCTTTTGGTTTTTTCATCATAAATGAAATCTTCTTCTTTTTTTAATGTTTTGGCAAATCTATCAGCATCAATATATAGGTTAGCACTAGTCATTTTTCCACCTGATATTATTAATGGTGTACGCGCTTCATCTATTAATACAGAGTCAACCTCATCAATAATAGCAAAATTTAACGGTCTTTGAACTCTTTCTTCTTTATTAACAACCATGTTATCTCTTAAATAGTCAAATCCAATTTCACTATTGGTAGAATACATAATATCACATTTATATTGTTCTTGTTTTTCTTTTGCTGACATATCTCTTAAGTTAACTCCTACAGTTAATCCTAAGAAGCGATGAATTTCACCCATCCAGTTTGTATCACGTTGTGCTAGATATTCATTTACTGTTATGATGTGAACACCTTTTCCTGTTAGGGCATTTAAGTAAGCTGGTAGAACTGCTGTTAAGGTTTTTCCTTCACCTGTTTTCATTTCAGCAATGTTACCAAAATGAATGGCACATGCTCCTAGTAATTGAACATAAAAGGGCTTTTCTCCTATTACTCTAAAACAAGCTTCGCGAGCTACTGCAAAAGCTTCTACTAATAAATCATCAACAGTTTCCCCATTATTTAAACGATTCTTGAACTCTTCTGTTTTGGCTCTAAGTTCAGTATCAGTTAATTTTTTTGTTTCTTCATCTAATGCCTCTATTTGATCTGCTAATTTTTGAAATTTTTTAAGTTGTTTATATTCATGATCGAATAATCTATTTAATATACTCATCTAAACATCTCCCTTAACTATTTATTCTACCAAAAAAAAGCCCATTTTTCTAGGCTTTTTTTGATTTACATATAAATATTAATGTTATTAAGACTCAAGAACTCCATATCCTCCTTCTTTTCTCTTATAAACAACACAATATTTTTCTTTATCACTATCTAAGTACATATAAAATTGATGTCCTAATAGCTCCATTTGAAGTATTGCTTCTTCTTCATTCATAGGCTTTACTTCAATTGTTTTTCTTTTAACTATACTTTCTTCTTCTATACTTTCTTCTTCATCTATAATCATAAATTCTTTATTTGACTTATTATGTTTTGAAAGTCTAGTTTTATTTTTTCTTAATTGTCTTTCTAGCTTATCGATTGTTTTATCAACAGCCTTGTAAAAATCATCTTGTGATTCTTCAGAACGTAAAATTATGGTTTTTAATGGTATTGTAATTTCAACAATTTGGTTTTTATTTCTAACCTTTACTACTACATTTGCGCGTACTGAATCGCCATCTTTTAGATACTTCTCTAGTTTTCCTAACTTCTCTTCTATGTAGTTTTTCATTGAATCAGTTACTTTTATTTTATCTCCTCTGATTATGAATTCCATAATATCATCCTCCTTATATATATTTTAACATACAAAGTTAAAAAAAACTACTATTTTAGTAGTAGTTTTACAGGACAATTTAGGCATCCCTTTATTATAAATATTTGGGTTTGATATAAAAGATTTTTAGTTCTGGGACGATTCTATATCTATAATAAAGGAAATAGATTACTTTGTTGTCGCTGGTTCTTTAATTGGGCATACATTTAGTGCTTGAAATCCTTTAGGAGTACTAATTAATTCAAATTCAACATATTGACCTTCGGTTAATGTTTTATATCCATCAGTTTGAATTGTACTATAATGGATGAATACATCTTCATTTTCTTTGTACTCAATAAATCCATAACCTTTTTCATTATTGAACCACTTAACGCGTCCTACCATACTGCCACCTCACCTTCTCTTTAAATCAGTTAACTAACTCTTTGCTTGTGCGCATATTTAGTGTATCAAAAATGGCATTATTTTTTTAGAATTTCCGTTAAATGTCATTTCTAATACTTTTTCGGTAAGTGAGATCTTTTTTTCTTATTTTTTAGTCTAAATTTTGATAAAATTCGACATTTTACTGAATATAGAAAAATTTTTTAATACAAGTGATACCATTTAGTTAGATTAAAGAGGAGTTTATATGAAGGATAGGTATTTAAAATTAACAACATCCTTTATTACAAAGTATCATGCATATGATGATGATGAACTTGATAAATTGAGATACGGTTTAGAGGGTATATATTTAAGTGTTACTAAGTTGATTATAATAACGCTTATTGCGATAATAATTGGTATCATTAAAGAGTTTATTCTGTTATTAATATTTTTTAATATTATTCGGTTTACAGGGTTTGGATTTCATGCTGGGAAGAGTTATCAATGCCTAATATTTTCTACATTATTATTTATTGGTGTTCCAGTAATAATGCTGTATGGTGAATTTAGTAAGACTTTACTTATAAGTGTTGGGATGATATGTTTAGTTCCACTAGCAATATACGCACCAGCAGATACGGTTAAAAGGCCCTTACCTAATAAAAAGAAAAGAAAGATCCGTAAATTTTCTACAATCTTAATAACTTTAATTTACATTATATTAATAGTTCATATTAATAATTATTCTATAAATAGTATGTTAATTTGTTCACTAATACTTGAAAGTATTATGGTGTTACCCTTAACATACAAAATATTTAAACAACCATATAGAAATTACAGAAATTATAATCAGACTAAAATATTAATTTAATTAATATTTTAGTAATAAAAAATAAAAAGGAGGAAAAAATATGAAAAAGAAATTGGCAGGTGTTGTTGCTGCTGTAGCTATGATGTTAACAGGAGCTGCAAGTATGGGGTGTATGTTCATTCTAATTGATGAACCAGTTGCACCTAACGCTTTAATAGACTAGAAAAATTTATAAAAAAACCATTTCTTAAGATGAAGAATGGTTTTTTTATTTATTATGAATAAGCTTCTTAACAATTTGTAAAATCTTTTATTATAATTAGTTTTTGAACATAATAGTCGTTAATAATTTTTCTTTCAGATTTTAACCAATCAGTTTTTTTGATAATCTTATTTATTAAGTATATACCCTTACCATGATTTTGACCCTTAGTAGTATAGTTTTTTTGATTAATTTTACTTATGTCCACCCCATCAATAATAAACTTATTTGATACAACAATATTAATTTCTTTATTTATACGATATATTTCAATATTAACTACCTTGTTTTCAGTAGAGGCAGCTGCATCTAAAGCATTATCTATATATATTCCCAAGGCTTTAGAAATTATCTTATTTTCATTTATTGATAAAGGCTTTAAAAATTTTATTGCCGTATCTTCAATATCTAATACAACTGTCACATTTTTTGTTGCTGATGTAATAATTTTATAATAAAGCAAACCTTTTACACCACCGTTAGGTAACTTTTTTAACTCAGATACTATACTGTTATCTGCCTTAACTGTATTGTCAACCATATCGTCTATATATTCAATTGCTTCTTTTTTTCTATCCCTTTCTATGTATGCTTTTATAACTGCTAATTGATTTTTATATTCATGATTAAGAAGTGATATTTCATCGATATTATCCTCAACTTCTTTAAAATATTCAAATAAACTATCATATTTATTCATTAAATTATTATATTCTAATCTTTCCTTTAAAAATACTATCATTATTACAAAATATGTTAATGCAATAATAACATTGACATAGTATGTGTCACTTATTTTATAGTTAATACTGATGTTATAAAATGCATATACTAGTACTAATGCTGATAAACAAAACAGAAAAATGGTTGAAAATTTCCCAGTATCATTCATTCCGTGAATAAATCTATTTAATTTACTTTTTATTAATGGAATGCTGATAAATAATAATGTAAAGGTATTAACCATTATATTGCATAATAATATACAATACCAAAGCCCTCTTATTTCATCTATAGTAAAAAAGAAAAGAAATATGTATGAAAAAATTAAATCTCCTATAGCCATAATAACAAATGCGGTTAACATTGTTACTAATGATTTATAAATTGATTCGCCTGAAATTATTTTAATTAATACTGTGCATAGCAAAATTCTAAATAACATATTCTCTGAACTATACTGAATACTATATGAAAATAACGTTATTAGCGATATAAGAATAACCATTGTTGTAGTTTTTATATCTATAATTTTAAATTTTTTATATAATATGTTTTTTACTGTATAGGTTATTGTAAAACCACACATAATCGCACATATTATTTTTACTATTGTATCAATCACACTTCATCAACTCCTTCTTTTTTCTTCTTGAAATTAGATGTGTAAAACTTCCGTCATTAAATTCTAATTTGTTTAATTTAGGACTATATTTAACTATTTTATCCTTATTAACAATTAAACTTCTATGTACTTTGAGAAATCTATCGTCAAGTTTACTGATAATGTCATTTAAAGTACCTGGCATATAGATTGTTCCATATGTTGTTCTGATTATACATCTTTTACTATCTTGTTCTTTTTCTATATTCACAATATCTCTAAACTCAATTTTATGAAAAATATGATTATATTCAAAACTTAATGCCTTATGTCTTTTATTATAAATATTTAATATTCTTTTTAAATCTTCTTTTAGTGTTTTCTGACAACCATTTAATTTATTAATAAAATCCATTAAGTATAATCTATTTCCTAAGGCTTCATATCTATACTCTTCATGAGATGTGACTACTACAATTATTGAAACCCAATCATCGTATTTTTCTCTTATAATTCTTGCAGCATCTAGCCCAGATTTACATTTTGTTTTAATATCTAAAAAATATATCTTGAATCCCATTTCCTTTTTTACAAATTCTTCGAAGCTGTCATCATAACCTTCAAAATGAAAAATTTTATATTTTTGATCATAGTTCATCATAAAATTTTCTATTTCGGTTTTCATCATTTTAGAAAAATTTCTATTATCATCACAAATAACAAAGTTCAACATATTAAACGCCCCACCTTATAATATAATATTTTACCATAATTTACCAAAAATTGTTATTAAAGCTCATAAAAAAAATAACTACTTTCTTTTGTTTTTAGTAGTTACTTTAGTATTTTTACTTTTTTTATGCTTATTCTGAGAATTATCTTTTTTATTTTCTTTTGTAATTTTTGTTGAAACATTGCTTTTCTTTTTTGGTGATTTAATCTTTTCTTCTATTGATTTTACTAATTTTGGACTCTTATCAGAAATTATACTTGTATGAAAAACAAACCATAACATTGCTACAAAAAGCACTAAATATATGATAATACCAATAGTATGGTCTTGAATCATAAATAAGATTGTCGCTAATGAGAAAAGAATATCTATCACATAAATTATAATAACTGTTACAGTTGGAGAAAAATTCATACCTAATAGTTGGTGGTGTAGATGTTGCTTGTCCGCTGAAAAGATTGGTTTTCCCTTTAATGTTCGTCTTATAATAGCAAATAATGTATCTAATATTGGAATAGCTAAAATTGTAATTGGAACAAAGAAGGAAGTAAGCGCTGGACCTTTGAATTCTAATAGAGAAATAATAGCGATTATAAAGCCTAGGAATGTAGAACAATCGCCAGCAAATATTTTAGCATTATGGAAGTTATAAAGTAGGAATCCAAGGGTTGCTCCCAACATAATAAATGTTAGTATCATGACTAAACTGCCACTTCTTCCTTGATATAAACCTATTATTCCAATGGTCAGAAAGAAAATTGAGCAGATACCACCACTTAGACCATCCAAGCCATCTATTAAGTTAATTATATTGGTACATGCCACTATAAAGAATATTGTAAGCGGATAGGCAAATATACCAAAATCCAAATTAAATCCAAATACTGTAATATTGTTTAAAGTAATATTTCCGTAAAAGACTATAACGGATGCCGCTATTAAATGACCAATTAATTTCTGCCAAGACTTTATTGGTGCTATATCGTCTGTTATACCTGTTAAGATAACGATAAAACTTCCAATTAGTATTGAATTCATTCTAATACTTGGTGTTCCAAAAATCATATATCCAAGTAAAAAACTCAAAAATACTCCTAATCCTCCAAAGTACGGTGTTGTTTTTGTATGAATATGCCTGTTTCCTTCATCACTTCTTGGAACATCTAAGGCTCCAACATGTTTTGCTATTTTAATCATAAATGGCATGATAATAGCTGAACAAATAAATGTTGTAATTACTATTTTCAATGCATTCAATACTTCTATTTTCATATTAATCCTCGCTTCTATATAAATTATAGCAAATTATTATTATTTAGCAAGTAAATGAAAATCATTAAACACATTTACTAATACTCTTAATGTCATCTAAGAGAACCTTTGTCCCTTCTACTACGCATGTTAATGGGGACTGAGCTATTAAGACAGGTATTTTTAAGTTCTGTTTCAATACTTTTTGCAAGCCCTTTAAAAGTGATCCGCCACCCGTTAATATTACCCCTTTGTCAACAATATCGGCGGCTAATTCTGGTGGAGTATTTTCTAAGACATTAATAGAAACACTTACTATTTTTTTAATACTATCCTCTAGAGCTTTAGCTGTATCTTCTTGATTTATAGTAATAGTAATTGGAAGACCTGTTATTAAATTTCTACCTTTTACTATTAACTCTTTCTTTTTATCTGGCTTATAAACATTAGCAAAGTTTATTTTAATGTCTTCTGCTGTTCTTTCACCTATTAAAACTTGATATTTTTCTCTTATATAATTAATTATATCTTGATCAAATGTATTTCCTGCTATTCTTAAGGATGATGATATAACAATATTATTCATTGATAAAACTGCTATATCTGTAGTTCCCCCTCCTATATCTATTACCATATTTCCAGTTGGATTTTTTATCTTGATTCCTGCTCCTATGGCAGCAACTTTTGGTTCTTCTTCTATAAATACCTTTCTTGCTCCAGTTCTTTCTGCCGCTTCTATAATAGCGCTTTTTTCTACTTCAGTAATATTTGAAGGACAGCAAATTAAAACTCTAGGTCGAGTTAATAGACTTTTTGCTTTAACCCTTTTAATATAATTATTTAACATTAATTCTGTAATTTCAAAATCTGCTATAACACCATCTTTTAATGGTTTAATTACTTTAATATTTTCTGGAGTTTTTCCTATCATTTCTTTTGCTTCATTACCCATAGCTATTACTTTATTTTCATTTGTATCGACTACAACAATACTTGGTTCATTTAAAACAATTCCTTCGCCTTTAACATAAATTAATATATTTGCTGTTCCTAAATCAATTCCTACATCTTTTGCTAACACTATTATTCCTCCTTTATTATTATTATGTTTATAATTTCTTTAATTTACTCATATATTTTTTCTTTGTTGACTCTCCTCCATGAATGTGTCTTATCTTTATATGATTTTCAAAAATATTTTGAACTTGTTCATATAAATCTTCATCCAATTCAATTAGTCTTTGCTGCATATCTTTATGAATAGTACTTTTACTTACTTGAACTAATTGTTCCATATCTCTTAATGTTTTTTGGGTTTCTATAATAGTTTTAGCTTCTAATAATACTCTTTTTTTTATTGATTCATTCATAAAATCTCTCCTCATTAAAATATATATAATAATTTGAATTTTATGAAAAAAAAGAAGATTACTCTTCTTCTTGATTGGTATTATTATCTGTTGTTTTTGTATTTTCTTCTGTTTTTGCTGTTTCATTTGTTTTATCTTGTTTTTCTACTTGTTTATCTAAATAGTTTAGAGGATCTACTACTTCACCTCTTATGTATAGTTCAAAATGTAGATGATTGCCCATGTCTTTATCTAATGTATTTTGGCCACTTTTGCCAATTACTTGACCGGCTGTTACTTTATCGCCTTTTTTGACACTTGCTTCAGATAGGCTTTGATAAATACTTGTATAGTTATTATCATGTTTTATTTCTACACAATTACCTAGTAATTCATCTGTTGTAACATTTGTTACTGTTCCATCTAGAATACTATTTACTTCGAATGTCTCTTCAAGAATATAATCTATTCCTGAGTTTTGCATATATGTATTATCATGATAAGTGATTGAGTTTTGTTGTTTAGTTTCATCGGCCTTATAATCATAGTAATATTTTCCTATTTTTACTTGATCATTTGTGTATGGTTTTAAAATTTTATTTTCTTCTTTTACTACTGGTTCATCATCATCTACTATTGATTCAGAAACATAGTTTATTTCTTCATTTGTATTATTTGTTGGAGCCTTTTTTGTCAAAACATTAGCAATACCTATTGTTACAAATAATACGCCTACAAAGAAACAAGCATATAAACTTGGTAAAACATATGATTTTAGCTTTTTATTTTTCATTTTTCCACCTCATTAAGAGTTTTCTCATATAGTGAGGTTTTTATACATTATTATTTAAATTTTTGTTGTAAGGAAAAAATCCCAAAAAAAGTTTGTTACTAAATATATTAGTGATAATGCTAAGAAAAAATAAAATACTTTAGCTTGTATGACTTTATTTTTTTTAAAAATTGAATTTATATTTATAGAATCTAATGACCATATTACAAGAACTGTTATAATTATATAGATTATTATTTTACCACTCATGTTTTTCCTCATATTCCTTTATTTTATTTATTCTTCTTATATGGCGTTCTTCATTGGAAAAAGGTGTGTTAATAAATGTTGTTATGATTTCTAGTGCTTCTTCTTCAGGAACTTCGGCAGATAAAGCTATGATATTGGCGTCGTTGTCATTTCTTGTATATTTTGCTTCTTGTTTATTTGATACTTTGGCACATCTTATTCCTTTTACTTTGTTGCAGGCAATGGATATACCTATTCCTGAACCACAAATAGCTATCCCTAAATCAGTGTTTCCTTTTGCTACAGCTTCACCTAATGATATCCCAAAGTCAGGGTAATCAACACTTTCTTCACTTGTTGTACCATAATCAATCATTTCATAGTCTAAATGATTTTTTAAAAATTCTTTTAATTTATATCCTCTATGATCAGATGCTATTCCTATTTTCATATTATTCCTTCTTTCTAGTATAATTATAGCAAAAATCCACAGGAATTGTGGATTTTTTATTTTTAACTTACTTTTAATTGTTTTTTTTCCACAATTTTTGTGAAAAAAAAACTACATGTTATGCAGCTTTTTCAGATTCTTGATTAAATCCATATTTCTTATTAAATTTATCTACACGACCAGCACGTGATGCTCTATTTTGTTTTCCTGTATAAAAAGGATGACATTTAGAACATACTTCTACAGATATTTCACTTTTAGTTGATTTAGTAGTAAATGTTTCTCCACAAGCACATGTTACTGTTGCTTCTTTATAATCTGGATGTATTCCCTTTTTCATAAAATCTCTCCTTCCGCCATAGCTCTTAAAAGCCATAGTAATTAATAGCGAATTTATTATAACAACTTTTTGTGCACATGACAAGAGTTTTTATCCACATTTATTGTGGATTTCTTTATTTTTTTGTATTTTCATAGGATTTTATGATGTTTTCAGCAATCTTTTTATATCCTTGATCGTTAGGAAAAAGATTCTTTTTTAATTCAAAGTATTTCTCATTATTTAATAATTTATCACTGTCAATAAATATATCATCGGTACCTTGACATATTTTTTTATATTTTGTATTGAGTTTTTGAATTAGATTTTTATATTTAACGTTGTTGGTGGGATAACCTACAACAATTATTTTCTTTGTTGTGTATTTTTTTATTTCTTGGATTAAACTATTAAAATTATCTTCTATATAGGATATAATTCTATCTTCTTCATATTTTGATAGTTCATTTTTATTTTTTAGGCTATATTCATAGATTATGTCATTTAATCCAATAGATATTGTTATAACATCAGCTTCTTGTAGTAAGCGTTTTAAGTTGTAGTTATTATTGTCTATAAGGATACTTTCATTTTTTAATATATCATTATATAATGTTGGAATATCTTTATTTTTACTATTAAAATAGGTGGTTGTAATATTTAGATTATGACCTTTACGTAGGTAATCACTGAAATATCCTGTATAACCGTAAGAATTTCCTCCATAGGCATTTTGTCCTATGCTAAGAGAGTCACCTAGGGAAATATATGTAATGTTGTTTTTATTTGTAACAAGGTAAATAAAATACACGCTTAGTGAGATAACTGTAAGAATTATTATTTTTTTATATTTTTTCATAATTCCTCCAAAATAAAAGAGTCTTTATATATTATATTTCATGACTCTCTATTTTAGCACCCACGCTTGTTAATTTTTCGACGATATTTTCATATCCTCTTAGGATATGTTCTATGTTTGTTATTCTTGTTTTTCCATCGGCAATTAAGGCTGCCGCTACTAAGGCTGCCCCTGCTCTTAAGTCTGTTGCAACTACTTCACTTCCTGTTAAAGCAGTTGGACCAATTATTGTAGCCGTTTGGTTTTTAACCGTTATATCTGCTCCCATTTGGATTAAGTAGGGAACATGCATGAAACGATTTTCCCAGATTGTTTCCATTACTTTAGATTTACCATTGCATTGAGTTAATAAAACTGTAAATGGTTGTTGTAAGTCTGTTGGAAAGCCTGGATAAACTGCCGTTTTTATATTTGTAGATTTATAGCGATCACTTTTAGAAACAATTATGTAATCAGCACCTATTTCAAGCTCTGTTCCTATTTCTTCTAATTTTGATAATAGTGAGTCTATATGTTCAGGAATTATGTTATCTATTTTTAATTGATTACCACAAAGAGCACCGATCAGAATATAAGTTCCTGCTTCAATTCTATCTGGAATTACTTCATGAAAACATTTATGAAGTGTATCAACTCCTGTTATTTTAATAGTTGATGTTCCAGCACCTGTTATCTTGGCTCCCATGTTATTTAAAAATGTCGCAACATTTACTATTTCTGGTTCTTTGGCAGCATTATCTATTACAGTTGTTCCCTTGGCTCTGACTGCTGCAAGCATTATATTTATAGTAGCACCAACTGATGCTATATCTAAGTAAATATTAGCCCCCTTTAACTCTTCAGCTTCAACTATATATTTGTTTTTTTCGTTTGTTACTTTGGCGCCTAATGCTTCAAATCCCTTTAGATGAAGATCTATTGGGCGTGCTCCTATTGAGCAGCCACCAGGAAAATACATAACTGCTTTTTTATATTTTCCTAGGAGTGCACCCATAAAATAATAAGAGGCTCTTAATTTTTTCGAATAGTTTTCTCCTATTTCTTTGTTTTCTAGATTATTAGGATTAATGACTATACTTTCACTTGCTCTTTTATTTTCAACATTTAAATAATCTAGTATTTCACAAAGCGTATCTGTATCAGAAATTTCTGGCACATTACAAATTGTTACTTCTTCATCCGAAAGAATTGCTGCTGGAATTAACGCAACAGAACTATTTTTGGCACCACTTATTCTAATAGTTCCAGAAAGAGTATTTCCTCCTGTTATTTCTAATATTTTCATAACTTCACCATCTTTACTATATTGTATTATTTCTTGAAAAATCAGACACTCTTTTTGTATTAAATGTTTTAACTAGATGTTTTATTTGATTAATCATATTTTCTCGACCACTTAAGATTATTTTTCGTGGATCATATACGTCTTTATTATCCTGTAGGAATTTTCTAATGCCTTTTGCCCAAGCTATTTGCAAGTCGGTATTGATATTTACTTTAGATATCCCATTTTTTATACATTCTTTGATATCTTCATCGCTAATACCACTTCCACCATGTAAAACTAATGGAATGGGAACTATCTTTGATATTTCCCCCAGGTGTTTTAATTGTAGATGAGGTTTTTGTTTATAAATTCCATGTGCATTACCTATGGCTGGAGCTAAGGCATCTATTCCTGTTTCTTTATAGAATTCTAAACATGTTTCCTTGCTCGGACAATTAGATTCATCTGATATATTGGAACCTATATATCCAAGTTCTGCTTCTACGCTTACATTATATTTGTGTGCGTATGAAACAACGGATTTTGTTATATCAATGTTTTCAGTAAAACTATATTTAGAAGCATCAATCATGACTGATTTAAATCCAGCATCAATCGCTTCTTTACAGTCATCAAAACTACCATGGTCAACGTGTAAACATACAGGAATATTAATATTTAGTTCTTCTATTAGTGATTTTGTAAAGGCTACTGGGACACTCCATCCTCCCATATATTGTGCGGCACTACTACTTACACCAAGAATTACAGGAACTTGTAGTTTATTACATTCTTCTAGAATATACTTTGTCCATTCTAAATTATTAATATTAAAATGTGGGACAGCATAATGTTTTTCTTTTGCCTCTTTTAATATTTCATTAAAATTGACTAACATTTTTATCACCTAACAGTATCGTAGTATAATCCACTTTATTTGTCAATAAAACAAGCAAATTATCAATGTAAAGATAGTAAATTATTTGGTTTTATTAGTATTTTTTTCATATTTTTTTAGGATATCTTTAACTAATATATGGTACTCAACATCTTTAGCATTTTCCTCCTCTCCTTCTAATAGACAAAGGGGTGGAAATAATACACACCAAAAGTTTTCTCCTAGTCCATCTCCTAATGTTACTACTAATGATTCATAGTTTCCTTCTTTGTAAATGACATTTTTATATTCTTTTTCAGGAAAATAATTCATTCCATAATTTATTCTGAAAGTTGTTTGCGAATTTTCTTTTTTTAAGGTATTATTAATATTTTTTTCAAATAACAAGAGATTATTTTCTAGAGCTGTTCTTGAAGAGATTAAGGTTGTTTCATTTTTTAGAACTTTACTTATATCTTTTTCCAAATTATCTTTTACTTTTACTTTTAAGTTCTGATCTTCTTGGCTGTTACTATTAGCTATGACACGAAATCTTATTGCTTCTTTTGGAATTATGGTCTTTTCACAATTAATATCACTTACCAAAGAAACTATTGCAATGGTCATCAATAATAATATAAATTTTTTCATTAAAAATCCACCCTTCACATATATAAAGGGCGGATGCATATTTTTTATTCACTTTTTATTTGCTTTTGATAGATTAATATCATTCTATCTCTTCCTTGCATATCTTTTAATACTTCTATTTTTATATTTTCTAGAAAGTAGTTGGCCATATTAATGATTCCAGGAGCCTGGTACTGTCCTATTTCCAAGGCTATTAAAAAAGGATTAGCTAAGTGATTTTTTATGTCTTTAAATATCTTTCTATAACAGTCAAGACCATCTTTTCCACCATAGAGAGCAATATGGGGTTCATTGTTTTTCACAATGTCTTCTATTTCTTCATCATCACAAATGTATGGCGGATTACTAATTATTACGTTATATTTATCCTTTATATTGGAAAATACATCACTTTGAACAAAGTTCACTTCGACATTTAAATTAGAAGCATTTTTTCTAGCTACTTCTAAGGCCTCTTTTGATATGTCAAGCAATGTAACATTACTATTTGGAAAATGTTTTTTCAAGGTGATACCTATTACGCCACTCCCACAGCCAATATCTAGTATTTTTAGATTATTAGGGTCAAAGTGGCCTGTGATATAATTAATGGTATTTTCTACTAACTCTTCTGTTTCAAAGCGAGGAATTAATACGTTGTTATTTACACTATATTCGTTTCCATAAAAGTTAACATTTCCTATAACATATTGTAATGGTTGATTATTTTCTAGCGCTAGTATTTCTTTTTTGTAAAGTACTACTTTTTCTTTGGGTACTTCTTCTTCTAGATATAGTAATAATTCTAAGGGATTTTTATTTAAAATACTTGCTAGTAGGAGTTTTGCATGATCTTTATGAACATGCTGTTTTCCATAAACAAGTAATTCGTCAACTGTCATTATTCTTCTCCAGCTAGTTTTCTCTTTTGATCTTCAGTAATTAATGCCTCAATTATATCATCCAATTCACCATTCATAACACGATCAAGATTTTTAGTAGTATATCCTATTCTATGGTCTGTAACTCTATTTTGTGGATAGTTATATGTTCTTATTTTTTCTGCTCTATCTCCTGTACCAATTTTACTTTTTCTCTCAGCTCCGCTTTCTTCTTCTTTACGACGAACTTCCATTTCATATAATCTTGCTTTTAAGACTTTCATTGCTTGTTCTTTATTTTGAATTTGACTTCTTTCATTTTGACATGTAACAACGGTATTGGTTGGAAGATGGGTAATTCTTACAGCAGAATCAGTGGTATTTACGCCTTGACCTCCACAACCACTTGAACGATAAATATCTATTCTTAAATCTGATGGTTTAATTTCTATATCTACTTCTTCTGCTTCTGGCATTACTAATACTGTTGCTGTTGAGGTTTGAAGTCTTCCATTTGATTCTGTTACAGGTACTCTTTGAACTCTGTGTGAACCACTTTCATATTTAAATTTACTATAGGCTTTTTCACCCTTAATCATAAATTCTATTTGACTAAATCCTCCAGCTTCTCCATCTACTGAATTATATACTTCATACTTGAAGCCTTGTTTTTCAGCATATCTAGTGTACATACGAAATAAATCTCCAGCAAAAATGTTTGCTTCATCTCCACCAGCAGCGCCTCTTATTTCAACTATGACATTTTTAGAATCATTAGGATCCTTTGGAATTAATAAAATCTCAAGTTCTTTTTCTGTAGCTGTTTTTTGATTTTCCAAATTAGTTAATTCGTCTTTGGCCATTTCACCTAACTCATGGTCTTTAATCATTTCTTTTGTTTCTTCTATATCATTTAATACCTTTTTATACTTTTTATATGTAGAAACAGTTTCTTCTATGTCACGTAACTCTTTTGATAATTGAGTTGTTTTCTTTATATCACTTAATACTTCAGGTTTTGTTAACTCTTCGGAAATGTCATTATATCTTTTTTCAATAGCGTCTAAATGTTCTATCATATTATCTCTCCTCGCCTATAACTGTTGTTATTATATCATATTCTTAATAAATTTCAAATAATAATGAAAAGGAACTATTCCTCTAGTTCCATCTCATCTTCATCTAATATAACTAAATCTTTTAAATCATCTTCTGAATCACTATTATAACTGTCATCATCATTATCAGAATAATCATCTTCCATATTATCGTCTTCAGTTATTGAATCCTCTTCATTTTCATCAATCTCATCATCATCTTCCTCGATTGCTGTTTTTATTACCTTGTCTGATGTATATCTATTTCTTAAATCCCAGCAGCCATTTTCTAATAACACAAATCTTTTGTCTGTTGATAATGATGTATAAAAGTCCCCTATTTTATTTTCAAATGTTTCATCTGGTAAATCTAATAGTTTAATTATTTTTTTAAATAAATCTGCTGTATTTAGAGGTTTCTTACTTTCCTCCAAAATAAGATTAGTTATATCTTTATTTGATAAAAGTTCTAAATCTTCTTTTTTCATTTTGTCTACTGTCATTTTTTCCTCCATTTAAGTCATTATATGTTTAATACTAATTATTGTTTCTTTGATGATAATAAATTATCAGTTATCTTTATATCATATATTCTTTATATGTGCAACTATTTTTATACATTTTGAAATAATATTAGATTATCAATTATACTTTTTCTATTTTAAATGTAAAATAATTATCATCTATTTTATAGCTAATTATTAATTTATCTTGTGTTTTTTCTAGTTTTACTGTTTGAAGTTCAATGTTAATAGTGTTTTTTAATTCCTTGATGTAAATGGGATTAGTGGTATTTTCATTTAAGATAAATTGGTATTCTATTAACATATCGTTATTATCTCTTTTTAATGTATTTGTTTCATAATTATAAGTAACTGTTGTTTTATCTTTTTCTTCATAAAAGATCGTTTTTTTATCAGGATCATGATGAACTGTAAGATAGTCATTCGTTGTATTTTCATTATTAGATAGTGTGATTAAGCAATTTACTTTTTCCATTATTACACCTCTTTTTTATTTCTATCAGTGATTATATCATAACTTATTTATTTTTTATACATATTTTAAATGTTTTGGTATGATACTAATTTTAGGTTGGTGATACGTATGAAAAAGTTTAGAAAAAGATTAATTAAAGTATGTATTACGTTTTTAATTTTATTTATTTTAGTAATAGGTGGAGCATATATTTACGCTAAAGTTATGCCGAAGCTTGAGATAAATGTCGCGAATAGTTTAGTATTTTATGACCAGAACAATGAGGTTTTTTTTCAGGGTAATGAGAAGACGGAGTGGGTTGGTCTTAATGACATATCAAAAAATGTTATAAACGCAACTATATCTGCAGAGGATAAGAATTTTTATAAGCATAAAGGATTTGATATTTTTCGAATTATGAAGGCCTCATATGTTAATATTAGAAATATGAAAACAGAGCAGGGGGCTTCTACTATTACACAACAATATGCCAAGAATTTATTTTTAGATTTTGATAAGACCTGGAAGAGAAAGTGGGAAGAGGCACTATATACAATAAGATTAGAAGCTAATTATAGTAAAGATGAGATTTTAGAGGGATATTTAAATACTATAAATTATGGACATGGTGTTTATGGGATAGAGAACGCCAGTAAATTTTATTTTAATAAAAGTGCCAAAGATTTGGACCTAGCAGAAGCTACAATGCTTGTTGGTATTCCAAAGTCCCCTAGTAATTATTCTCCACTAGTTAATATAAAATTAGCAAAAAAGAGACAAAAATTAATATTATCTTTAATGGTACAAAATAAGGTTATTACTGATAGTGAAATGGAAGAGGCTATTAATGAGAAATTAACTTATTATGGAAAAAAGGAAACTAACAATTTAACGACAGTAATGTATTATCAGGATGCAGTGTTAAATGAACTTAAAACAATTAAGAATATTCCATCATCATATACTCAAACTAAAGGTTTAAAAATATATACTAATTTGGATATGAAGGCGCAATCAAGTCTAGAAAAAAATATTAATGAACAAATACCTGAAAATTCTGAAATTCAAGTTTCTAGTGTTATGATTAATCCTAAAAATGGTAGAATAGTTGCTTTAACTGGAGGAAAAAATTATAATAAATCACAATTTAATCGAGCCATTAGTGCCAAAAGACAGGTTGGTTCGACTATGAAACCTTATTTGTATTACGCTGCTCTTGAAAATGGGTTTACTTCAAGTAGTGCTTTTACTAGTGAAAAAACGACGTTTACGTTTTCACAAAGAGATGACTATAGTCCTAGAAATTATAATGATAAATACGCTAATAAACCAATTTCTATGGCAACTGCTATTGCTTATTCTGATAATATATATGCAGTAAAAACAAATTTGTTTTTAGGAAGTGATGCCTTAAAAAATGTTGCCAAGAGGGTAGGTATAAATGAAGAATTACCAGATGTTCCTTCACTTCCACTTGGTACTAAGGAAATAGGAATTATAGATATGACAGCTGGATATGCGGCATTTGCCAATTTGGGATATAAAATAACGCCACATCTAATTCAAAAGGTCGAAGATCACGATGGTAATGTTTTATACGAAGCAACAGAAAAAAATGAGTTAGTATTAAATAGTAGTCTTACATTTATTCTTAATAATATGTTAACAGCTACTTATGATTCTGCCTATATTGATTATAATTACCCTACAGCAATTTCACTTGCTTCAAAGTTAAAACATACCTATGCCTTAAAAAGTGGTACTACCGAAACTGATAATTGGCATATTGGATTTAATAATGATATAGTAACTTCAGTTTGGATAGGGTATGACAATAATAAAAGTTTAAGTACCAGTGAATATAAATATGGACAAAATATTTGGTATAAGACTATAGAAGAATATGAAGAGGGGAAAGAAGATAATTGGTATCAAGTACCTACAAATGTATCAAGTGTATGGGTAGATCCTATTTCGGGAAAGGCTGTTGATCAAAACGCAAAGGTCAAAAAACTAATGTATTTTATAAAGGGCAGTGAACCAACTGATACACAAGATGTATTTGATGAAAAGATGAATTCAACTAAAAAAAATTAAGAATAATTATTTAAAGTATGAATATCCTTAAGTGAAAGGGTGTTATTAATGAACAATAATTATACTTATACTAATTATAGACAAATCATTCCAGATCCAATGGGTGGAAGTATTTCTAATCAAAATATGCGAGGTACAACTAATAATTTAGAAAGCTTACAAAACTTTCTAGCATTAAATATTGGCAAAAATGTATCTCTTTATACCTCATATAGTAATTCAATAGAGTGGAAAAATAAAATTTTTACGGGAACTATATCTGAGGTTGGTAGTGATTATATTTTATTAAATGATGATAAAAGTAATAAAAATGTGTTGATTTGGATTTATAGTGTAGACTTCATTATATTTAATAACTGATTTTGAAGAAGAAGTTGAATACTTCTTTTTATTTTGGTATAATTATTTATAGTAGAGGTGGTAGAATGAAATATTTGATTATTATCGGAGTTATTCTAATACTTGTGTCGACGTTATTTATAATAATAAAAAATACTAAAAGTAAATTTTTGTTTTTAGATATAAAATTAAAAGAGGGAGAAAATAATATTAGTCTGTTTTTACAAAAAAAGAAAGACATCATGGATAAGATAGTAAAAATAGTTATTCAAAATGAAAAGTATAAAGATAGTTTTGATGAGTTTAATGGCGATGTTAATAATCAAAGCGATAATTTTAAGTTACATTCCGTTTTAAATGATTATTATAATAAATTATCTAAAATTATTTTTGAAGATGATACAATAGTTCAAGATGAAAAACTAGTAAATTTGTTAAATGAGTTAAAAGATAATGAAGAAGATTTGATAGGCGCAATTAAGTTCTTTAACGATACTGTAGTGGATTATAATAAATTAATTGTTGTTTTTCCTCATAAGATTATAGCTAAAGTTTTAGGTTATACAGAAGAACAGTTTTATAAAAATGAAAAAGAAGAAATGTTTCAAATATTAAAATAGACATATCACTTTTAGGTAATATGTCTATTTTTTTATATTTGCCAATTGATTGGCTTGATATTTTTAGATATTAAGAAGTTATTGGTTCTTGAAAACGGTTTGCTTCCAAAAAAACCATTATAAGCGGAAAAAGGGGAGGGATGAGGAGATTCAATAATATAATGAATACTGTTAGTAATTAATTTTTTCTTACTTCTAGCATAATTTCCCCATAATATAAATACTACTGGTGTTTGTTTTTCATTTATTATTTTAATTACTTCATCGGTAAATGTTTCCCAGCCAATACTCTGATGAGAGGCTGGTTTCTTTCTTTCTACTGTTAATACAGCATTAAGTAATAAAACTCCTTCTTCTGCCCAGGGTACTAAAGAGTTATTATCTGAGACTTTTATGTTTAAGTCACTTTCTAATTCCTTAAATATATTTTGTAGAGAAGGTGGTCTTGAAACAGAATTTTTTACAGAAAACGATAAACCTTCTGCTTGATTATCTCCATGATATGGATCTTGTCCTAAAATAACGACCTTTAAATCTTCATACTTTGTATATCTAAAAGCATTAAATATTTCGTTCTGTGGAGGAAAGCAAGTCTTTTTTTTGTACTCTTCCTTAACATAATTTAATAGTTCTTTAAAGTAAGGTTTTTGAAATTCATCTTTTAAATATATATCCCAACTATTTCCTATCATTTTCTCACTTCCTATTATTATTTATGATATTGTTCATTGTTATTTATTTTATAAGAACGATATATTTGTTCTAAGAGAATTACTCTAAATAATTGATGAGGGAAAGTCATTTCTGAAAATGACATTTTAAAATTTGACAAATCTTTTATTTTATCACTTAGTCCATAACTACCGCCAATAATAAATGTAATATTACTATTAAATTGGGATATACCATCTATCTTTTTTGCAAATTCTATAGAATTCATTTGTTTTCCTGCTATATCCATACTAATGATATAGTCTTTAGAGTCAAGATGTTTTAAAATATTTTCTCCTTCAATATTAATAGCCTTTGTTTTTTCTACTAGGCCTTCATCTGGTAGCTCAATTATCTTTAATTTGGTATATTTTTGTAGTCTTTTACAATACTCATTGATGGCATCAATAAAGTATTTTTCTTTTATTTTTCCTATGCATATTATTTTGATCATTTTAAACCTCTATTAATTCACTTTCCTCATCTTGTCGAGCAATAGATATTTTAATATTTTTGTTATCTAGAGCTTTAGATGTTGCGCTCATGGCAAGGGATTCTTTATTATTTTTTTCACTTAAATGGGCTAGAAGAACATATTTAGTTTCTGCGCCTACTATTTTTTTTAAATATGAAGCAGTCGTATTATTTGATAGATGGCCATAGTCCCCTATAACTCTTTGTTTTAAAAATGGAGGATAAGGACCATTCATTAACATTTCTTCATCGTGATTACTTTCTATTAAATAAATGCTTTTATTAGTAATTTCAGGAAGAATTTTTTTGTTTATATAGCCAGTATCAGTAATATAAACTAAACTTTTATCTTGATAAGTTATTAAGAAGCCAACGGAGCATGCAACATCGTGAGATGTGTGAATTAAATTTATTGTAACTTGATCTAAGATATTAGTATCTTTCAAATAAATAGCGCGGTTTTTTGGTACTATTTGGGATAGGTCTTCATACATTTTTTCTGGAATCATGACTTTTAGGTGAGTGTGTTTAATAAGTGATTGTAGGCCTTTTATGTGATCGCTATGACTATGGGTAATTAGTATACCTGTCAAATCATCAAATGTTAATGATAAATTTTCTAATTTTCTTTTTAGTGATAGATAAGATATCCCATCATCTATTAAAAGTTTTATATTATCACATATAACTATGGCGCTGTTGCCCTTGGAACCACTCGCTAATGTCTGAAACTTCATATTAATACACACTCATCGCATTTAGGGCTCTACCGCCACGGTATGGATAACCACTCCACAAACCAAAATGTAAGTGAGTTCCAGTTGCGGCTCCGGTATGACCCATTCCACCTATTACTTGACCCTTCGATACATTATCTCCAGCACTAACGTAACGACATCCTGGGCAAATATGGGCATAGATTGTATAGAAACCATTATGATGGTCAATAATTATATATTCCCCGTTATCTCCATATCCACCTGGATAACGTCCTGGTTTCTTTTTAGATTCTACAACAGTTCCTCCTTCGGCAGCAAATATATTAGAACCATATCCACAACCGGCAATATCAGTACCATCGTGTAATGTTCCCCAACGATATCCAAAGCCACTGGAAACAGAAGAACAAGATGCAGGCCATCCCCATTGTCCCTTGGTAGCTATAACAGTTCCATATCTTCCACCAGAATAAGTATAATTCGACTGTTTTCCACCTTTAATGACAATTTCATTCGTAACAGGTTTTATTTGTTCTGTATTTGTTGTAACGATATTAGTTGTTTCACCATTAATTTTTCTAATTTTTTGGGTAACTTTATTAACTCCATTAACTCCGGCTTGTTCAACTTGTTGATATCCAACATTTTTACTGTTATCATATCTTGTTTCAGTAGAATACTTTTGCTCTTCAAGAGATACTTGTTCATCTTCTTGAACAATATTAAACTGTGGATTAAGTATACCTATCTTAACGTTTTGACCAGCATATAAAAGAGCATTTTCATTCTTAAATTCTGGATTCATTAATAAAAATTCATCACTAGACATTTTATTATTGTAAGCGACTGATGATATTGTATCTCCTGCTTTTACTGTATATTCAGCTTGTGATTCAGTTGTACCAAATAATAAATATTTGGCTAAATCATCTGTGTCTAAGTAAATTGTTTGATTAACAGAAATATTTTGTTTTTTTATTTTTATTTCATTTTCTATATAAATTTTTTCCACTATTTTTCCTGTTCCATTAATAGTTTGTTTTTTATTTGATTCATATTTTTTATAATCTTCACTACTTACAAATGATCTAACTGTTTTATCCACAGCTTTTGTGAATACTGACTTATCTAAAACATAAATTGTTTGAGTTTTGTTAGCTTTTTTTTCAACAGTTGACGTTGTGTCTTTCGTAGCTTTTATTGTTATGGCATATCCACGAACGGTAAAATAACTTTTGTCTTTTATTTTTTCATATATTTGTTCTGTAGTGTATATTTTTTCATTATAGGTTATTTCTTTTTGAATATGTAAATTATCTGGTGCATAGATTTTATCAACATTATACATTTTCTTTAGAGCTTCCTGTTCTTTATCGATATGTTGTTCTAAAGATTTTTTTGATTTTATAACGCCTAATGATTGACCTCCTAAATATACTCTATATACTTTTTGAGGTGTTGCATTAAATGTCTTGGCACCTAAAAATAAGTTAAAATTAAATAGAAGTAAAATTATTAATATTATTTTTTTTGATATATGCATACTTTATACCTCTTTATCTTCTTTTCTTAAGTTTAGAAATGTACTTGTGTTCTTTTTAAATAATAATTCTATTGTAGCAGTTGGACCGTTACGATGCTTGGCTATTATTAGTTCACTGATACTTGTATTATCATCATTACGTGCTTCTTTATTGTAATAATCATCGCGATATAAGAATGATACAATATCAGCATCTTGTTCGATTGATCCTGATTCACGTAAATCGCTCATTAATGGTCTTTTATCTTCACGTCCTTCAACAGCACGGGATAACTGGGCTAGGGCAATAACTGGAACATGGAGTTCCATAGCCATAGTTTTTAAGGCTCTTGATACGTCAGATACTTCTTGTTGACGGTTGGAACCATAATTTTTTCCACCTGAAATTAACTGCAAATAATCGATTATAATTAGTCCTAGGCCTTTTTCACTGCTTGCAAGTCGACGACACTTGGCACGTATTTCTCCAACAGTTATACCTGGTGTATCGTCTATAAACATATTAGCATCTTCTAATTGACTAACAGCTTCATTTACTCTTTTCCAGTCCTCATTCATTAATCTACCTGTTTGTAATTTATATCCTTCTATTTGACCTAGTGATGAAATAATACGATTAGCTAATTGTTCAGCACCCATTTCTAGGTTGAATAGAGCCACTGTTTTACCACTATTTATGGCAACATTAGTAGCTAAATTAAGTGCAAAGGCAGTTTTTCCCATTGCTGGACGAGCCGCAATTATTATTAACTGATTTTCATGAAGTCCGGCCGTTAACTTATCTAAATCATACCATCCTGTAGCAAGACCTGTTACTTCACCTTTAGACTCCGCTAATTGTTCAAGATTTGCCTCTGTTCTAGCCATAACCTCTTGAATCGATTTAAATTCTGTAGTTTTACGATTTTTAACTATATTTAAGATTTTTCTTTCTGCAGAATCTAAAGTTTCATTTACATCATCTTCTGTATTATAACCATCAGTAGCAATTGAGGTTGCTGTTTCAATTAAATTACGAAGTAGAGCAGACTCTTCTACATCCTTTATATAGTAATCAATATTAGTGGCAGTAGGAACGAAATTTAAAATTTCTGTTAAATATTCTACACCACCTATTTCATGTAATGTATTCCTATTTTGTAATTCTGTTGTTAGGGTTGTTAAATCAAGTGGAGTTTTTTCTTCATGCATTTTTGATATAGCTGCGAAAATTTTTCCATTTTTCTCATCAAAAAACTTTTCTTGACTTAAGTTATCACAAGCCTTTTCTAAGGCATACTTTGATAAAAAGCAGGCTCCTAAAACGGATTTTTCTGCTTCTATGTTATTTGGCATTGTTCTAAGAGCCATAAAATCACCTCTATTTTATAACGTGTACTTTTACTTTTGCATTTATTTTTTGATATAGTTCAACTTTTACATAATGAAAGCCTAAACAAGAGATAGGTACATCAATAATAATTTGATTTTTATCGATTTTATATCCTTTTTTTGCTAATTCATCTTTAATTTGTTTTACACTGATACTACCAAAAACTCTATCTCCATTTCCTGTTCTTACAGTAAATGTTAATGTTTCTTTTTCGAGCTTTTCTTTTATTAGTTTGGCTTCCTCACTTAAGCGTTTATTTTCTTCTTCTTCTTTTTTATTATTTCTTTCTAACTCTTTTAAGTTCTTTTCATTTACTTGAACAGCATAACCATTTTTTATAAGAAAGTTTTGGGCATAACCATCTTTAACGTTTTTCACTTCGCCCTTTTTTCCTTGCTTTTTTAAATCTTTAATAAATATAACTTGCATACTATTCCTCCTCCTTTAAGAGTCTTCTTAATTTTTCTAATACTTCGCTGATATTTTTGTTTTCTATGATTGCGGCACCATTATATTTGTTACTGCCACCACCAAATTTTATAAGTATTTTTTCGATATCGTAGTTTCCTAATGATCTTGCAGATATGCCGATTGTTGTTTTGCCTATTTTTCCAATTACAAATGAGGCCTCTACATTATTAAAAAAGAGTAGGGTATCAGCCGTTTTGGCTAAGTCTTCTCGACGATATGTTACATATGGTGTTCCTTTAGCTATGGCAATTTTTTTATCTAGCATTTCAATATTAGTAAGTAATTTTTGTTGTTCAATATAGTCACTTAGTTCTTGCTTTAGAAGATATTGAACTTTTTTGGGACTAGCACCTATGGCTGTTAAGTAATAAGCTGTATAGAATGTGTTATCATCTGTATTTAATGTAAAATTATTAGTATCTAATACTATTCCAGATAATAGGAGTGTTGCAATGTAGGGAGTAAACTCTATGTTAAAAAGTTCACTAATTTTTACTACTAATTCACAAGCACTAGAGAAATTAGAATCTATTAACTTCATGACATCTTTTATAGTTGTTTTGCCTTGTTCATGATGATCTATTATTAAAATTTGTTTAAAATAATCTAAGCATTCTTTATTTTGTAATAAATCCTTCTTATTAGTATCTAAGATAATTAATAAATTATTTTTTTGTTTTTTATTTAGATATATGGGTAAGTCTGATGACTTAATTATATTATAACAACCTTCTACTTCATGTAGAACTTTATCTACACCCATTTCTTTATCTTTATCATCAATTATTATATAACAGTCTTTTTTGAGATTTGATAATATATAATACATTCCTAAACAACTGCCAATAGCATCTAAATCAAGGTTTTTATGTGCCATTAGAAAAACTGTTTTGGCTTTTTTTATACTTTTTTTGAGATGTTTTATTTCAATATTATCATCCATATTTGCCTCCTGTTAATTCCCCAATATAATTATATAATATTTTGACTTTTTTTTAAAGGAAAAATAGGGGAGTAGTCTTATATAAAAAGAAAAAAATAGGAATTTTCCTATTTTGTATATGGTAATATTGCGATTGCACGAGCTCTCTTTATTTCTCTTGCAACTTCTCTTTGATGCTTTGCACATGTTCCTGTTATTCTTCTAGAAACAATCTTACCTTTTTCATTAATATATTTTTTTAATGTTTCTGGTTCATTGTATTTAATTTTCTTTCCAGCGCATAGCATACAAATCTTTTTTCTTTTACGGTAAAATTCTGCCATATTATACACCCTCCTTTTTAAAATGGTAATTCATCATCGCTAATTTCAATACTTGATCCAAAATCTGCGAAAGGATTACTATCAACATTAGTGGTCTTTTGTTCTGGGGTTGCAAAATCATAGGGAGTTGGTTCTGCAGAAGAAGTTCTTGACTCAGTTGATGTTGGAGCGGAAGAACTTTGTCCTTTACTTCCTAAGAATTCAACATTATCAGCAATAACTTCTGTAACGTATCTCTTTTTTCCGTCTTGATCATCATAACTTCTTGTTTGAATACGACCATCTATTGCAACTTGACTACCTTGCGTTAAATAGTTTTTAACATTTTCAGCTTGTTTACGCCATACAACTATATTAATAAAGTCTGCTTCTCTTTCTCCTGATTGATTAGTAAAATTTCTATTTACAGCAATGGAAAAAGATGCAACAGCTGTATTATTACCTGTATATCTTAATTCTGGATCTCTTGTTAGTCGACCTATTAAAAATACTTTATTCATAATTTTTCCTCACTTCTTAGTCTTCTACTTTAACGATTAAATGACGAAGTAAATTTTCATTGATTCCTGATACACGATTAAATTCTTTTACTGTATCGCTATCAGCTTCAACTACATATAGAAAATAGTAACCTGTTTTCATTTTGTTGATTTCATATGCTAGTTCTCTTTGTCCCATTACTTTTTCTTCTAAAATTTTAGCGTTTTTATCTGTTAAAACCTTTTTCATTGCTTCTGCAGTTTTTTTAATTTCTGCTTCTTCCATGTCTGATTTTACGATAAATGTGATTTCATATTTATTCATTGTTACACCTCCTCTTGGACATATGACCTTATACACTAAGGTAAGGAGTATTTAAAATACTCGAGTGTATTATAGCAAAGTTTTGTTTCATTGTAAAGCTTTACTTTTTATTATTTGTTAAATCTAAAGTAACAAATGTCGCCATCTTGCATAATGTAGTCTTTACCTTCAAGTCTTGCTCTTCCGGCTTCTTTTACTTTTAATTCACTACCGTATTTAATTAAATCATCATAACTCATGACTTCTGCCTTAATGAAGCCTTTTTCAAAATCGGTGTGGATTATTCCTGCACATTTTTTAGCATTCATTCCTTTTTTAAATGTCCATGCTCTTACCTCATCTTTTCCTACAGTAAAATATGTAGCTAGTCCTAATAAATCATAAGTTGCTTTAATTAGTTTGTCTAAACCACTAATTCCGATTCCTAAAGCACTTAATAGCTCTTCTTTATCAGAATCACTTAACTCACTTAATTCTTCTTCTACTTTGGCACATAATACTACTACTGGAGCTTTTTCCTTTTTTGCATATTCTTTAACAAGTTTTACATATTCATTATCTTCTTTAGCAAGATCTTCTTCAGAAACGTTTGCTAAATATATAATTGGTTTCAAGGTTAGAAAACTATAATTTTTCAAAATTAATCGTTCTTCATCACTATATTCAACCAATCTTAGAGGAACATTTTTTTCTAAGTAGTCTTTGGACTTTTCAAGTGTCTCAACTTCTAGAAGGTCTTCTTTATTTTTTGTTGTTCTGGCTTTTTTAGCCACTTTTTCTAATCTATTATTGATTATATCTAAATCAGCTATAGCCAATTCTAAATTAATAGTTTCAATATCTCTTATAGGGTCAACATTTCCATCAACATGAATAATATTATTATCTTTAAAACATCTTACTACTTCACAGATAGCATCTGTTTCTCTTATATGTGATAAAAACTTGTTACCTAATCCTTCTCCTTGTGAAGCACCTTTAACCAAACCAGCTATATCTGTAAATTCATAGGCTGTTGGAATTAGTCTTTCTGGTTGATACATTTCATTTAATTTGTCTATTCTTTCGTCTGGAACTGTTACAATTCCTACATTTGGTTCAATTGTCGCAAAAGGATAATTTTCCGCTAAAATATGTTTTTTTGTAATTGCATTAAATAGAGTTGATTTTCCTACATTAGGTAAACCTACTATTCCTGCTGTTAAACTCATACTAATACCTCTTTTCTCATTATATTATAACATATCAAAAAATAATATTATACAAAAAAAGCACCTAAGTGCTTAAATTGTTGGTTTTATATTAGGTCCTATCGGAATTCCCGCTACATACCAAAGAACAATAATTAGTATCCAAGCTAGTGCTGTAATAGCAAAGTATGGAATGACAAAACTTATTGATTGTTTAATTGTTATAGGACGTTCTTTGTTTTGGTTATATATATTTAGATAAGCTAAATAGATTACAAAGAATACCATAAATGGACTGATTCCTGCAGTAATTGATTGACCTGCTCTCATAATAATCTGCGCAAATTGGGGAGATATATTATTTTGCATAAATAATGGAACAACCACAGGAGAAAAAATCATCCATTTTGTATTTAGACTTGTACAAAAGAAGTTGGATATAGAAATGATAATAATTGTAATTACTATTAAAGGTATTCCATCAAATTCTAAATGACTTAATAAATTTGAACACCAACTGGTGAATACAATACCTATATTAGATTGTTTCCATACAGTTATAAATTGAGAAAAAACAAATATCATTAGTAAAACCATACCAAGATCTTTAAAGATATCCGATGTTTTTTCTATTAAATCACGATCATTTTTAATTGTTTTTGCTCCTATACCATAGGCAAGACCTGTTGTAATAAAAAGAATTGCTACCATATATGTAAAACCATCTTGAAAATAAGATGTAGAACCAAATAATTGATCTAAATAGGTTTTGGCTGTCATATCAAGTAGTAGTCCTGATCCAGGTAAATTTGGAATAATCATATAAGCAAAGAGTAAAATTACTATAATTGAAACAATTAAGGCATATTTTAACCCTCTCTTACTATTCTTTTCAAAAGCTATTCTTTTTTCTTCTTCATCAGTAATATCGCTTAATAACAACTCACTAGTTTGAAGTGTTTTTCCTGTTACCTTATCATGTCGATGAAATTTTGGTAATTTAGGACTTATTAATTTTTCAATTATTGGTGTTCCTATTAATGGTAGGAGAAGGGATGATACTATGATAAATATTAGATTTGATGTCAAACTAATATGAGCACTGCTATCAATTAGATGAGCAGCACTTTTCGTATAAGGAATTAGTGCAACTTCTTGTGATCCTACAAATATTGATACTCCATAACCAAAGGCAACTCCACAGAATGCTGTTACTACTCCAAGTAGGGGATTACGGCCATTTTTTTCATAGACTAATGCGGCTAATGGTATTAAGATTACATATCCTACCTCATTAACTATTGATGATATAACACCTAATAGTAATACTAAATAGGTTAATTGATACTTTGATAGTTTTCTAATGTGTTTAGTTGATATAATATCTATTAAACCTGTAGCTTTTGCGATACTTATACCAATTAAAGATATTAAAAGCATACATAATGGTGAAAATCCCATGAAATTTTTCACCGTATTACTTATTAGATATTTTAGATTTTCATAATTAAATAAGTTTTCAACTACTACTAATTTTGATGTTAGATCTTTACCATTTGTTGTAATACTGTTGTAAGTAGATTGCATTTCAAATGATGATAGGATTAGACTTATTAGCATTACTAGTATTGTTCCAACTAAAAACATGGTAATTGGATGAAAGAAAAACTTCTTTAGTTTTAATTTTTTCTTTTCTGGCATTTTACTCACCATCCGTTACTATTTTCTTTATTCTTTTATTTAGGGTTATTCTAGGAATTAGAATACTTCTATCACATGTTAAACATTTTATCTTAATATCTGCTCCAAGTCTAGTAACAACCCAATCATATCCGCCACATGGATGTTTTTTCTTAAGTCTTAATATTGTTCCAATACTATATTCTTTATTTTCCATTATTATGCACCTCTATCTGTGGATATGGTATTTTTATTTGTTCTTGATCTAAAACTTTTTTTATCTCTTTTCGCATAATTCTTTCAGCTTCAAATTGTTTATTAGATGCTACTGGACAGGTTATTCTATATATAACAGCAGAATCTCCTAGATTATCTATTCCTAGTAATTTAGCTTCTCCTTTAGAATGTGGAATGATAGAAGATAGGGTAGATACTAATTCTGTTAAAACAGTTTCTACTTTATCATTGTTTTCTTCATATCCAACCGAAACATCTACTATAGCTAAGGAGTTATTTAAATTATAATTTATTACTTCCGTGATGGTATGATTAGAAATAATTTTTACTCTTCCTTTATAGTCCTTAATTCTAGTTGTCTTTAATCCAATAAAAACAACTTCTCCCATAAATCCATCTATTTCTATTGTATCTCCTATCTCATACTGATCTTCTGCTACTATAAAAATACCAGCTAATAAATCCTTAGCTATATCTTGGCAGGCTAATCCTACAATAGCAGCTGTTATTCCAACTCCGGCTAAAATAGACTTAACATTGATTCCATATAAGGATAAGATAGCTAGGGCAACAAAAATTATTATCAAATACTTTAATAAATTAGAAATAAGTGTTTTTATTGTTTCTAATCTTTTTTGATTATGTCTATCCTTTAATGTTTTAAAGGTGTGTTTTGTAAATGATTTTTCAATAACTCTATCTATAAGTTTATATGTTAAATAGCCTATTAAAATATAAAGAATAGGATAGATAAAATTTTTTAAATCAATATTATATAATTTAGGTAAATTATTCACTATATTATCTCCTTACCATTATTTATCTAAATTCATTATTTCAAGGAGACGATTTAAATCATTTGAATTGGTAAATGATATTTCTAATTTATTATTTTTTATTTTTACTTTTGTACCTAACTTTTCATTTAAAATATCTTCTAAGTAAGCATATTGTTCATTTTTTTGATGTTTTGAAGTATTAATTTTGTTTTTTCTGGTAAATTGAGCAGGGGAAGATGTAATTTCTTCTAGTTGTCGAACACTTATTCCTTCTGTGATAATTTTATCAGTTAACTCTTGAATTTGGTATTTATCTTCTAATTTACTTAATATTTTGGCATGGCCCATTGATATTTTGTGTTCATTAATTAGGTTTTGTGTTTCACTTGGTAGGGATAATAATCCTAAAGTATTTGTTATATATGATCTACTTTTACCAACTCTTTTAGCTAATTCATCTTGAGTTAAATTTAGGGTTTCTGCTAATTTCTTATAGGCATTTGCTTCTTCTATTGATGTAAGATTTTCTCTTTGTAAATTTTCTAATAAAGCAATTTCCATCATTTCAGCATCACTGAATTCTCTTACTATGGCTGGTATTTCTTTTAAGCCAGCTAAAAGAGAAGCTTTAACTCGTCTTTCTCCAGCTATAATCTCATATCCTTTGATACTTGGCTTTACTATAATTGGCTGAAAAACGCCATGTTCTTTGATTGATGCAGCTAATTCTTCTAGGGCATTCTCATCAAAAATTTTTCTTGGCTGATATGGATTGCTTCTTAAATCAGATAATTTAACCATGATGATTTCATCTTTTGGTGTACTACTTACAATTTTTTCTTCTACCTTATTAAAATCTATAGGTTCACTATGAAATAATTCTTCTAAACCTTTTCCTAAGGCTTTTCTTTGAATGTTATTATTTTCCATTTCTTTCAATCACTTCCTTCGCTAAATTTAGATAGGCAGCTGAACCTCTACTTTTTGGATCATATGCAATTATTGGTTCTCCATGTGATGGAGCCTCAGTTAATCTTATTAATCTAGGTATAATTGTATTATAGACTTTTTCTTTAAAGAATTTTCTAATATCATCAACAACTTCTATACCTAAATTTGTTCTTGAATCTAGCATTGTTAGTAAAACACCTTCTATTTCTAAGTTAGGATTTAAAGATTTTTGAGCTAACATAATTGTATTTAATAGTTGCATAATACCTTCTAGAGCAAAGAATTCACATTGCACTGGTATTATTACAGAATTAGATGCTGTTAAGGCATTAGTTGTAATTAAGCCTAGTGAAGGTGGACAATCAATTATAATATAATCAAATTTATCCTTAATTTCATCTAAATGCTTTTTTAATTGAGAACCTTTTGTAAAACCTGGATCAGTTTGTCCTTTTTCTATCAACTCAATGTCTAATCCAGCAAGATTAATTGTTGCTGGTAAAACATATAGGCCCTTATATTTTGTTCTGATGATAGCATCACTAATTTGACATTTATCTGTTAAAACATCATAAATACTTCTTTCTATATCAGCTTTATTAATTCCAACACCAGTAGTTGTATTTCCTTGTGGGTCTAAATCTATTAATAATACCTTTTTATTTAATACCGCTAATGATGCAGAAAGATTTATACTGGTAGTTGTCT
The DNA here is from genome assembly GCA_000432835.1 of Clostridium sp. CAG:417. GTDB lineage: Bacteria > Bacillota_I > Bacilli_A > RF39 > UBA660 > CAG-417. The sequence continues at coordinate 290,053 of FR890375.1, forward strand.
TTCCAACGCCACCTTTTTGATTGACTAATGAAATAATCTTTCCCATCTTAATCACCTTTCCCTATTTTCTCACATTTATTATTTTATCAAAAAAACAACACTTTGAAAACTAAATATCAAAAAAAGTTGAGAAAAATCAACTTTTTAGTTAATGCTATTTTTATCTATGCGAATGACCATTTGATATTGATTTTCAAAATCCATCTCATCTGTATCAATTTTAGCGCCCATTCTTTGAAGGGTTTGAATTGTATCTCTAATTTGTTGAACCATTTGATGAATATTATATTGTTTTGCCTTTTCTTTTGGATTCAACTTATAAGTTTCTTCTATCAAAGCCATGCCTAGTGTTTTCTCTGCTGGTTTTGTTTTTTGAGGCTCTGCCTTTTTATTTTCAAATAACGTATTATTTGCATCACTAAAGTTTGTTAAATGTTCTTTTTTATTATCTACAACACTATTATTGGTAAAATCTATTATACTTTCACTTGGTTGTGGTGTATTGTAATCTTTTATAATCGCATTAGCATTGTTACTTGAATTAGGTAATTGAACCGACATTAAGTCAGGAGCTTGGAAATAGTCTTTGCTATTGTTTTCATTATTATCATTATCGTTAATTGCATCCCTTGCCAAGTTGAAACTGTTATTAGTTGGTGGTGCTATATTTAATAAGCTATCAAGGTCACCTGATATTTTTTGCTTTTGTTCATCTTGTTGTGCTTTTGTATCTTCCTTCTTAGGAGATAAAATATTGTCAATATCAGTGGCATTAGATTTTAACTGATTTACATTTATTTCCTTATTTGCGGTACTTGTAAATGAATCATAACTAGGTTCATTGGCATGTGCTATTTCGTCTTCATCTATTTCTCCATAATTTACAATATTATCGTTTTCTCTATTTTGTTCTTCAAAAGAATCCATTAAATTTGGCTTTTGATTAATATTTTGGGAAAACATTGCTGCTGGTGATGATGTTAAATTTAAATTAGTTGATGAAGGTACTTGATAAGATGGAGTTTGATTATTTGTGTTAATATGATTATTTTGCATTTGACCACCTTCCGCTAATGATTCTTGAGGATCATTAATTTTTCTAATTTCTTCTTCTAATGTTCTAACACTCATTTTTTCAGCTATTATTCTTTTTAACATTCTCTTTTGTTGTTCTGGGTTCTTTAAATTCAAAAGAGTTCTAGCGTGTCTTTCAGATATATTTTCTTTTAATAAAGCTCTTTGAATTTCATCTGGTAGAGCAAGTAAACGTAATTTATTTGCTACCGCTGATTGACTTTTTCCCATAGTTTTAGCTAGCGTTTCTTGAGTCATTTGATCTAGTTCAAGAATTTTTTGATATGTTCTTGCTTCTTCAATTGGATTTAAGTTCTTTCTTTGTAAATTTTCTAGTAAAGCTACTTTAGCGGCTTCTTTATCATCTAAATTATTAATAATAGCAGGAATTTTAGTCATTCCAGCTAGTGCTGATGCCTTATATCTTCTTTCTCCAGCTATAATTTCATATTTATTATTAACTTGTCTAACAATAATAGGTTGGATTACACCATGTTCTTTGATTGATGCGGCTAATTCTTTTAATGCTCTTTCATCAAACACTTCACGTGGTTGAAAGCGATTGGGAATGATATCATCTAAATGAAGATATACAACTTCTTGACCTGACTGCATACAATAACCCTCTTTCTATTCTTATCTTTTACTAATGTTATTATATCATTTTTTATAAATATTACAAGAAAAAACGGTGAATCAACACCGAATACAACTTTTTATAATATTTAAGATTTCTTTTTTATCACTAGTATATTTCTAATACTATGTTCAATAGGTAAGAAAAATGTTTCCTGTTTAACTAATTCTAAGTGATATTTTACAAATTCATTTTTGGCCTGTTTTAATTCATCTTCTATATTTGCCTTTAGAGGAATAAACAATGTTTTGGTATCTATAAGTTTATTTGTATATTGTAGTAATTTACTTAAATTTGCTACGGCACGGGTTGTGATGATGTCATAGTGTTTAACTTCTAAATTTTCAACACGTTCATGGAGAGCCTTAATATCCTTTAATTGTAAAGATTTAATGACTGTATTTAAGAAATTTACTCTCTTCTGTAGTGAATCAACCAAGGTTATATTTAAGTTTGGATATATAATTTTTAAAACTATTCCTGGAAATCCAGCACCAGTACCAAAGTC
>FR890375.1:292314-346593 GCA_000432835.1 Clostridium sp. CAG:417
TCTTGTTATTTAAATCAATTACTTTTGATATTGTAATACTATCATAAAAATGTTTTAAATAAACGTCTTCTTTTTCTGTAATCCTGGTGAGATTTATTTTTTTATTCCAATCAATTATTAATTTGTAATAAGTCTCTAATTGATCTAATTGTTTTTGTGTAGGATAAATATTTACGCTTTCTAACTCTTTTATAAATGTATTAATGTCCATTATATTCTTCTTTCCTCAAATAAACCATCAATACAGAAATATCTGCTGGGTTTACACCACTTATCATCGTGGCTTGTCTGATTGATGTTGGTCTTATCTTGTCTAGTTTTTCACGGGCTTCACTTGCAATATTTGGAATTTTTGAATAGTCTATATCATCTGGGATTTTCTTTTCCTCTAAATCAAGCATTTTTTTAGCTTCACGATTGGCTTTTTCAATATAGCCACCATATTTCGCATTTATCATAACTTGATATACTACTTCATCTGAATAATCAAAATCAACGAAATGTTTAATATTTTCAATTGATATTTCAGGTCTTTTTAATAATTCTAACAAACTTATCCCATCTTTTAGTGGTGAAGTAGGGATAGATAATAAATATTTGTTTATTTCTTCTTTTGGAGTTATTTTCGTATTTTTTAAATACTCGGTTAAATTAAAAATTTGTTCTTTCTTGTTTAAGAATGCTTGATATTTTGTTTCACTAATTAATCCTATGTTATATCCATAATCTCTTAGTCTTAGGTCTGCATTATCATGGCGCAATAATAAACGATACTCAGCTCTAGAAGTTAATAAACGATATGGGTCTTTAATACCCTTAGTTGTTAGGTCATCAATCAAAACACCAATGTATGCTTCGTTTCTCTTTAAGATTAGTGGTGGCTTATTTTCTAGTTTTAGGGCTGCATTTATTCCCGCTATTAGGCCTTGACCGGCAGCTTCTTCATACCCACTTGTACCATTTATTTGTCCAGCAGTAAATAAATTTTCTATTACTTTTGTTTCAAGACTTTGTTTTAATTGTCTAGCATCGATAGCATCATATTCAATGGCATAAGCATATTTTAATATTTTGGCATGTTCAAGACCTGGTAGGGAATGTACCATTTGCTCCTGTATATCATGTGGCATACTGGTAGAAAAACCTTGTAGATAAATATCATCATAATATCTACTTTCTGGCTCTAGAAACAATTGATGACGTTCTTTATCACTGAAACGTACTACTTTGTCTTCTATTGAAGGACAGTAACGTGGACCAACGCCTTCTACATATCCACCGTACATACTGGATTTTTCCAAATTGGCCTTGATAATATCATGAGTTTCTTGTGTAGTGTATATTAAATAACAAGGTTCTTGTTTTTCGACATCATAATATTGTTTATTATCAAAAGAGAAGGTATGAGGTATTTGATCTCCCGGTTCCAAACTTGTTTTACTATAATCTATACTATTTTTTTCAATACGAGGTGGTGTTCCAGTTTTTAGTCTTAGAATTTTGAAACCTAATTTTTTGAGATCATCACTTAGAAACTTACTTGGCTTTTCTCCATGTGGACCACCACTATGTTTGGAACTTCCAACTAAAATTTCCCCCTTTAGATATGTTCCTGTTGTTAAAATAACTACCTTTGAATATATTTTAGTGCCATCTTCTAATTCAACACCTTTAATTTTATTATTATCTGTTATAAGATGTTCTACAATTGCTTCCTTTATTGAAAGATTGGTAGTATTTTGTAAGGTTTTTAGCATTTCTCTTGGGTAAATTATTTTATCTCCCTGTGCCCGTAGTGCTTGTACTGCTGGTCCCTTCTTCGTATTTAGCATTTTCATTTGTAGTGTTGCTTTATCAGCATTTCTACCCATCTCTCCACCTAAAGCATCTATTTCTCTTACAACAATTCCTTTTGCAGGGCCTCCTATAGATGGGTTACATGGCATATCTGCTATATTTTTTATATTTCCTGTTATAAGTAGAGTAGAGTGACCCTTTCTAGCACAAGCTAGGGAAGCCTCACAACCGGCATGTCCACCACCTACTACTATTGCTTCATATTCCATTATATCAACTCCTTGTTTTTATTTACCGACACAAAAATTTTTAAACAAATTATTTATAACTTCTTCACTATATGTTATACCAATAATTTCACCTAATTTTGTAAATGCATCCATTAAATCTATTTGTATTAAATCTACTGGAACATTGTTAATATTTGATTTTTCTGCTTCTTCTAATGAAGAAAGTGCTTTCTTAGCAAGAGATAATTGTCGAGCATTATTTAAATAAGTCTGATCTAGTGTTGAGATTTGATCAAGATTAAACATTTTAATTATTTTTGATTTTAAGTTTTCTAGACCAAATTCATTTGTTGTTGTAGATTCTACTACAATTCTATTAGTTAGTAAATCTTTATTTATCTTTTGGGGTAAATCACTTTTGTTAATAACAACTATACTAGTTTTATCTTTTGTCTTATCTAATATTTCAAGATCTTCACTAGTTATCTCTTCATTTCCATTTAGGACAACTAAAACTAAGTCTGCCTCATTGATTAAGGAAAGACTCTTTTTTACGCCTATTTGTTCTATAACATCAGATGTTTTTCTTATTCCTGCAGTGTCTATAATGTTTAGTGGTATTCCTTTTAATAAAATATTTCCCTCTACTATATCTCTAGTAGTGCCTTCAATGTTTGTAACAATTGCCTTATCATACTCCAATAGATTATTTAAAATGCTACTTTTTCCAACATTTGGCCTTCCTACTATTAATGTCTTAATACCGGCTTTAATAATTTGTCTATCTTCTGATTGTTCAATTATCTTTTTTAATTCAGTTATTTGATTTTTTAACTTTTTCTCTATTTTATTTTTTGTCATTACTTCAATATCATTATACTCTGGAAAATCTATATTAACTTCTATGTGAGAGATAAGATCATTTAGTTCAGCACGAAATTTCTTTATTTTTTTGGTAGTTTGTCCTTCAAGTGACTTTAGGGCTAAAATCCTGTCATCATTACTTTTACTATTTATAACATCCATTACGGCCTCGCTTTGTGATAAGTCTAATCTACCATTTAGGAAGGCTCTTTTTGTAAATTCACCTGGTTCAGCTAGACGTGCTCCATGATTTAGAACGGTTTCTAGTATTTTATTTGTAGTATTAATTCCACCATGACAGTTTATTTCAACTATATCTTCTTTGGTGTAGGTCTTGGGACTTTTCATAACTGTAATTAATACTTCATCTATTGGTATTTTTTCATCAACTATATGACCATAGTGAATTGTATGAGTTGGCACTTCATTTAAATCCTTGCCCGTAAATATTTCGTTTACTATTTTAATAGAATCTTTGCCACTTACTCTAATTATAGAAATAGCTCCTACTCCCATAGCAGTAGAAATAGCCGCAATTGTATCATTCATATTTTTTTCTCCTTTCTCAAAAATATTAACAATGGATAAAATCGTCTTTATTATAGCACATTTTATTTTGGAAATATATAATGCTCTTTATATTTTTAAGATAGTATTCAATTTAGATGGTATTTATTTTTCATTTTAATGTAAAAAAAAGAAGAATTATTCTCCTTTTGGTTTAATTACAACGTACCTTTCTGGCTCTTCGCCACAGCTTTCAGTATAAACTTTTGAGCTATTTGCTAAGGCATTATGGATTATTCTTCTTTCATAAGAATTCATAGAATCAAGCTTAGCTTCAACTTTTGTTTGAGATACTTCTCTTGCAATATTTTTTGCCAAACGTATCAAATTACGTTCTTTCTTTTCTTGATAATCATTTATATCAATGGTAAATTTAAAATTTTGATTTATTTCTTTATTTATAGCTTGTCCTACTAGTATTTGTAGAGATTTCAAATTTTTACCATTTTTACCAATTAATAATGAGTCATTATCTGAATAAATTTTATATAGGGGAGTGTTATTTTTATTAAATACTTCTATTTTTATATTAAATCCCATATTTTTTAATAGGGTTTGAATATATTCTTTGATAAATTTTATTATTTCATCTTTTTCTATAACTTCAATTTCTACTTTTGTAGAAAATAGACTCTTTTTTGAACTTAATTCATTAATAAATAAATTATCTACATTTGACTCTTCTAATGATATTTTTGCTTGTTGAATTGCTTCGTCTTTTGATTTCCCTATGAACTTATGCTTTTCCATACTTTTTTTTACTTCCTTTCTTTAAAGTGTCTTTTGTCATTGTAACCTTTACTAATTTATTTTGTAAGATTGTACATAGATTATTAAAGAACCAGTAAACACATAAAGCTGATGGCATAAATAGAGCTGTTACGATAATCATTATGCTCATAAATATAGGCATTGATTTCATACTATTATCTAATTGATTTGATGACATGTTCATTTTAAATGAATAATATGTAGTAGCTGCGATTAAAAGCATTAGTATTATATATATATAGAAAGAACTTCTTGTAAATCCTACCCATGGTGTTGTCCCAAGTTGAAGACCTAGGAATGTATCTTCAAATATAGCTGGGAAACGTTGAACAGCTTCATAAAAAGCAATGAATAAAGGTAATTGAATGAAAGAAAATAAACATCCTGATAAAGGATTAATGTTATATTTCTTATATAACATCATCATTTCTTGAGATTGTTTTGATAATGATTCTTCATCTTGTTTACCGGCATACTTCTTTTGAATTCTTTGTAATTCTGGATTAACTTCTTGCATTACTTGTGACTGTTTAACTGTTTTTCTTGTTAATGGATATGTTATTAATCTTATTATAAGAGTTACTATTATCAATGCGATAGCATAATTACCAGTTGTTTTACCTAACTGAAGAATAACAAACGCTAATGGTTTAACAAATACTGTTGTCCAGATTCCTTCATATTTTCCTGAATTTATTTTAAATTTATCGCAAGTTGGTAACTTATCTATATTAACTTTATTTTCTTTATACTTTGCTATGGATTTTTTATTTGTTGGTTGGCAAAGAATATTTTTTGTTAAGTTTTGGCCTGTTTCTTCATTTTTGATGGCCTTTTTATTTTTATCAACTAATGTTTTAGTACATCCTGTTGTTAAAGTTAATATAAGTAAAATTAATATTAATAGTTTTTTTGTGTTCTTTTTCCTTGATTGTGTTTTATTGTTCATGTGGTTTCTCCTTTTTTAGTAGAAAAATCAGACTTTCTTCCAAATCTTGAAAGCTTGCTGATAATGCACTACCTCTTAATATTATAATATAGTCTTGGTAATTTATATAGTCTTTTCTATATTTATCGATTATGCTTCTTATTTTTCTTTTATATTTATTTCTTGTAACTGCATTACCAATCTTTTTACCGACCGAAATTCCAAAACGATCGTAACTCTTATTATTAGGGAGATGGTAAATAACAAAATACTTATTTTTACTGCATATTCCTGTTTTAATTAGGCAATTAAACTCTTCCCTCATTTTTACTATATATTTTTTTTTCATATATACTCCTCTTAATGTTAAAAAAACCACTATTTAAAACAGTGGATTATTTACAAAGAGCTTTACGACCTTTGCGACGACGACGATTTAGAATATTTGTTTTCTTACGTGCAAAAAAACCTAATTTTTTTTGTTTTTTACGATTATTTGGTTGATATGTTCTTTTCATCTTTCCACCTCCAGACATAAATCTCCATTATTATAATAAGAAATTTATACTTTTGTCAACAAAATGTGTGGATATAATTTAAATTTCGTGATGTTTTTTTGTTTTTTTTATTTAATTAACAAAATCCACAACTCTGTGGATTGGTTTTTTTTACATGTTAATACCATTTTTGTGGAAAATGTGGAAAAGTAGAATATATCCTTATAATATATATGTTTTAATTGTGGATTAATCTGTGGATTGTATGTGAATAATTTTTTATCTTATTTTTTTGAATATTTTATGCACATTAAATTGTGTATTTTTACCTTTTTTTGACTTTAGAAAAATATTTAGATATTGTTTTTTTATTAAATTGTTAAATTTTTCTAAAAAAATTGCAGTTTTCAATATCAATAATTATATTAATTAAATTTTTCTCAAATTTTTGTTTCTTTTTTGTACATTTTGCTTTATTATAATGTTGTAAATTTTATCTTGCGGGGAGATGGTAGTATGAATGTTGATGTTTTATGGCAGAATTTTTTAAATCAAATAAAAGACGAACTATCATCTTTAGCATATACTACCTGGTTTGTTGACACTAAGTTATATAAATTAGAAAATGGAAAAGCAACTATTATTGTTCCTATGCAAATCCATAAAAAACATATGGAGGACAACTATTTAGACCAGATTAAAGATATATTGAATAGAATAACGGGAACAAATTTTGAAATCGAATTTTTATTAGAAGAAGAAGTAAAAGAAATAGAAAAAGAAAAATCCACAGAAAAAGTGGAAAGTTTACCGACGGGAGTTCCTCATCTAAGTAAAGAACAAAGCAATTTAAATAGTAAATATACTTTTGATAATTTCATAGTTGGAAATAGTAATAAGTTTGCTCAAGCAGCGGCACTTTCTGTGGCTGAAAATCCTGGGAAAATGTATAATCCTTTATTCTTATACGGTAATAGTGGCCTTGGAAAAACACATTTAATGCACGCTATTGGTAATTATATTGTAGAAAATAGCAACAGAAGAGTTCTTTATGTAACAAGTGATGAATTTATTAATGATTTTATAGGAATTAACAAAAGAGATCATAATGGAACTAATTTCAATCATGTAGACTTTTTTAAAAATAAATATAGAAATATTGATGTTTTAATTATAGATGATATTCAATTTTTAGGTGGAGCAACTCAAACACAGCAAGAATTCTTTCATACATTTAACACATTATATAGTGATTCTAAGCAAATTATTATTTCCTCTGATAGATCACCAGATGATTTAAAGCTGTTAGAAGACAGATTACGAACTCGCTTTTGTTGGGGATTAACAGTTAATATATTTCCACCAGACTTTAATTTAAGGGTAGAAATTATCAAAAGAAAGATAATTGCAGGCAACTTTGAAAAAGAAATATCAGAAGATGTAATTGAATACATTGCTTCAAATATGGGAAGTGATGTAAGACAGTTGGAGGGGTCAATTACAAGACTTGTGGCATATTCAGCTATAATGGGTGGTTCAGAAATTAACTTAGAACTGGCAATAGAGGCCTTAAAGGACTTTATCAGTAAGGGAATTAGTGAAAAAAATGATGTTCATAGAATACAAAAAGTTGTAGCGGAATACTTCCAGATAAGTGTTGAAGATATAAGAAGTAAAAAGAGGAGCTCGAATATTGCCTTTCCTAGGCAAATAGCCATGTATTTGTGTAGAAAATTGACATCTGAATCTTTTCCTAAAATAGGAACGGAGTTTGGTGGAAAAGATCATTCCACTGTTATGCACTCGGTAGAAAAGATTGAAAATGAAATTAAAGTAAACCCGGATTTAGCAAATATTATTGAAAAAATTAAGGAGGATATACAATGATAGCTGTGAATAAATATGTATAACTTTTTAGTTTTCCACATAGTAAAATTTTAAATTTTGTTGTAAAATAATGAGAAAAGTGGATTTTTAACTTTTTCCACAGTAATAATAACAATAATAAATAATAAGAAAGAAGGAATAAATATGAAATTAACAATTAAAAAGGAAATATTATTAGATGCCATTAATAAAGTATCAAAAGCTATTTCAACTAAAAACTTGATACCTGTACTTGCTGGTATTAAATTTGAACTAAATAAAAAGAAATTAGTATTAACTGCTTCTGATAATGATATAACTATTCAAACCACAATTGATTGTAATAATGAAGATGAAGTAAAGGTTGAAGAAGAAGGTAGTATCATCATTCAGGGAAAATATATTTTAGATATTGTTAGAAAATTACCTGATAAGTATATAAATATAGAGGTAATAGATGAATTAAAAATATTAATTTACACAGAAAACAGTGAATTTAATTTAAATGGAATTTCTGAAAGTGAATATCCTACTATTACTTTAGAGGAAAGTAAGAAAAAAATTGATGTCAATGCAAATGTGTTTAAAGATTTAGTTAATCAAACTGCTTTTGCTGCATCTAATGAAGAGACTAAGCCTGTTCTTACTGGTCTTAATTTCAATATTATAGGCGATATTTTAGAGTGTAATTCTACTGATAGTTATAGACTTGCTCGTAAAGTAATTAAACTTGATAAACCTAGTGAAGATAATTATAATATTGTTATTCCTAGTCACAATATTGTAGAATTTTCTAGATTAATCGGTGATGATGAAGATGAAGTTGTTGAAGTTCATATATTTAGTAATAAAGTGTTATTTAAATATAAAACGCTTTTATTCCAAAGCAGGTTAATAAATGGAACTTATCCTAATACAAGTAATTTACTACCAAACGAAGCTAATTTAATTATTACTGCTGATTTAAATGAATTTTATAGTGTAATTGATAGGGCTAGTATTTTAACTAGTGATAAGGAAAAAAATATAGTTACTTTAGAAACAGATGGAAATACATTACTTTTAAAATCTTCTTCCCTTGAAATAGGTAAAGTTGAAGAAAAAATGCAAGTTAAAAAGAGTGTAAATGATGATATCAGAGTTTCTTTTAGTGCAAGATATATGATGGATGCTTTAAAATCATTTGATTCACAAACAGTAGAAATTCACTACGTTGGTGAGGTAAAACCTATTATAGTTAAAACTAGTGAAGATGATACACTAACACAATTAGTATTGCCAATTAGAACTTATTAGAAAAAAATTTATCCACAATTTTGTGGATTTTTTTATTTTATTATTTATATTTTGACAAAATGTGATAAAAAATTAGTTTCTTGACAAAATTCACCAAAATTCGAGTTTCCATTGTGTTATCTTGTTAATGAAAGCAAAAGCTTTCTAAGGGGGAAATTATGAAAAAAGAATATGAAATTAATGAGGGGACTCTTGCTGTTTTATCTGTTGATAATAAAACAAGTAAGATAATGGAGGATGAACAAGATTATGTTGTAAAACAAAGTTCATTTGATGTAATGGATCATAGTTGTAGATATTTTGGGAGTTCATATGAAGGTAGAAGACAAGGTGCTAAAGAGATAATAGGAGCTAATTATAAGTTACCTATAATAATAGAAGATGGAAGAAATATAGTTTTCTTTCCAACTTTAGCCGCTGAAGATAACGAATGTATGTGGATTGCAGTTAATAAAATAAAGAGTTATCATCCTGCAGAATACAATACTACTAAGATTATTTTCTTTAATAATGTATCACTTACAGTTCCATTATCTTACCGTTCTGTACAAAATCAGATCTTTAGAGCAACACGATTAAGTTATTTATTAAAGACGAGGAAAAATGATAAATAAAATTATCATTTTTTTGTTAAAAATACAGTAAAAAATAGAGTTTTAGTCGCATATGTGTTATAATAGTGTTGTATGTATAGGAATACTGTAATAGGGGATAGGTGATTATATGGGTCATTTTTTAGGGTTTAAATGAATATCAGTAAAATAAATTTAGTTAATTTTAGAAATTATTCTAAATTAAGCATCAATTTGGGTCAAAATATGAATATTTTTATAGGAAATAATGCACAGGGTAAAACAAATATCTTGGAATCTATTATGTTTTTAGCTCTAACAAAATCTCCTAGAGTTTTTAATGAAAGTGATTTGATTAAATATGGACTTTCAAAAGCTATAGTAAAGGGGAAAGTTAAAGATAATAATAGTATAAAAGAAATGGAAATATCATTAGAAAAAGGTAAAAAAAGTTTGAGTATTAATAAAACTCCAATAAAAAAACTATCTAGTTATATTTCTAATTTAATAATAATATCTTTTACTCCGGATGATTTAAATATTATTAAGAGTTCGCCAAGTATTAGAAGAAATGTATTAAATGTTCAGATAAGTCAACTGTCTAAGGTTTATTTAAATACTTATAATGAATATAATAAATTACTTAAGGTGAGAAATGAATATTTAAAGGTTTTATTTACCAATAGTATCGCTGATAAGAACTATTTTGATGTAATTACGGAAAAATTAATAGAGAAAGCTGTTATTATCTATCAAATTAGAAAAGAGTATATTGATATGATTAATTTATCTATTACGGATATTTATGATGATATTGATAATTCTAAGGCAAAAATTTCTATGAAATATGAACCCAATGTTGAAATATTGGATTACGATACTAATAAGCTATCTGATACCCTTAAAAACATATTTAAAACGAACTATAGAAAAGAATTAAATAATGGAGTTACGTTATTTGGTCCACATAGAGATGATTTTTCATTTTATTTAGATGAAAAAAACCTTAAGATATATGGTTCACAAGGGCAACAGAAGTTGGCTGTTTTGGCCTATAAATTATCAGAAGTGCCTATCTTTATTGACAAGTGCAATTCTACACCTGTATTACTATTCGATGATATTTTTAGTGAATTAGATATAAAAAAGAGAAATGGTGTTCTAAAATATGTACAAAGAAACATTCAGACTATTATAACAACAACAGATTTAAAAAATATTCAAAAAAAGTATTTAAAAGAGGCTTTTATTTTTGAAGTAAAAGAAGGAAAAATAATTAGAAAGTAGGGATAAAATGGATATAGAAGAAAAAGTTGAAAATAAATATGATTCTTCTGCGATTCAAGTCTTGGAAGGGCTAGAAGCCGTTAGAAAAAGACCTGGTATGTATATTGGAACAACTGATGTAAAAGGTCTTCATCATCTTGTTTGGGAAATCGTTGATAACTCTATAGATGAAGCTTTAGCAGGTTATTGTAAGAATATTGAAATTGTTATAAATAAAGATAATTCTATAACTGTTAAAGATGATGGTCGTGGAATTCCTGTTGATGTTCATCCAAAGACTGGTATTTCAACTGTAGAAACAGTTTATACAGTATTACATGCTGGAGGAAAGTTCGGTGGAGGCGGATATAAGGTATCAGGAGGACTTCACGGTGTTGGTGCTAGTGTTGTTAACGCTTTATCAAAATGGGTAGAGGTAAAGGTATATAAAAATAGCAAAATATATTATATCCGTTTTGAAAATGGTGGTCATACGGTAGAGCCACTAAAGGTAATCGGTACTTGTGAAGAAAATAGAACTGGTACTTATGTTACTTTTAAACCTGATCCAGAAATATTTGATACTGATATTTATGATTACAATATATTAATGACTCGTGTTAGGGAATTAGCATTTTTAAATAGAGGACTTAGATTAACTCTAAGGGATGATAGAGATGAAGAGGATACTACTGGGGAAACATTTATGTATGAAGGTGGTATTTCTGAATATGTTAGATTTATTAATCAAGGAAAAACTCCTATTCATGATGATATTATTCATTTAGAAGGAATGGAAAATGATGTGTTTTTTGAAGTGGCTATGCAATATAATACTGGTTATACTGAAAACATTTATTCTTTTGTTAATAATATAAATACCCATGATGGTGGTACGCATGAGGAAGGTGTAAAAAGAGCTTTAACGAGAGTTATTAATAGTTATGCTCGTAAGTCAGGAATATTAAAGGAAAAGGATGATTCTTTAACTGGTGATGATGTTAAGGAAGGTCTTACAATGATTATTTCTTGTAAACATCCAAATCCTCAATTTGAAGGACAAACGAAGGGAAGACTTGGAAACTCTGAAGTAAGAAAACTTGCTGATAATGTTTTTTCTGAAGGTTTTGAAAAATTTTTACTAGAAAATCCAGAAGAAGCTAAAATAATAGTAGAAAAGGCAATGTTAGCTTCTAGGGCAAGGAATGCTGCTAAAAAAGCTCGTGAAATAACAAGAAAAAGTGACTTAACAATTACTAATTTCTTTGGAAAATTATCAGATTGTAAAAGCAAAGATCCAAAAGTGTCTGAAATATTTATAGTCGAGGGAGATTCAGCTGGTGGTTCAGCAAAAAAAGGAAGAGATTCTTTAACTCAGGCTATTTTGCCTTTACGTGGAAAAATATTAAATGTTGAAAAGAATAGATTAGATAGAGCCTTAGGAAATGAGGAAATAAGAACTATTATTACAGCTTTTGGAACAGGTATTGGTGATGAATTCAATTTGGATAAACTTAGATATGACAAAATTATAATAATGACCGATGCCGATGTTGATGGTTCACATATCAGGGTTTTACTTTTAACTTTATTTTATAGATTTTTTAAGCCAATTGTTCAAGCAGGACATGTGTATGCTGCTCAACCTCCTTTGTTTAGAATTATGCATGGAAAAACAAGAAAGTATGTTTTAAATGAAGAAGAAAAGGAAAATTATTTAATGTCTTTACCTGAAAATGTTCGAGCTAAAGCTGAAATTGCACGTATGAAAGGTTTAGGTGAAATGGATGCTGAAGAATTAAATGAAACAACAATGGATATAGAAAAAAGAACTTTAAGAAAGATTACAGTTGATGACTGTATGGAAGCAGATGCTATGTTTAGTAAATTAATGGGTGAAGAAGTTGAACCTAGAAGAAAATTTATTGAAGATAATGCTATTTATGTTAAAAACTTGGATATTTAGGAGGTACTATTAATGAATAATGATGAAATAAAAAATGTAGAAGAAAAAGCAACAAATGATGCTAAAAACAATGAAGAGTTTAATGGTACTTTTCATGAAAAGGATTCTCACGATGTAAACGATATCGTAAAGGAAATTAGTGATTCATTTCTTGATTATTCAATGAGTGTTATTACTTCACGTGCTATTCCTGACTTGAGAGACGGTTTAAAGCCTGTTCACAGGCGTATTTTATGGTCAATGTTTGAAGAAGGTAATACTCCTGATAAACCTCATAAAAAGAGTGCTACAACGGTTGGATACGTTATGGGACATTATCATCCTCATGGTGATAGTTCGATTTATGAAGCAATGGTTAGATTGGCTCAAGATTTTAATCAAAGATATATGTTAGTAGATGGTCATGGTAACTTTGGTAATATAGAGGGTGATGGAGCAGCAGCTTATCGTTATACAGAAGCAAGATTATCTAAAATTTCACTTGAAATGTTAAGGGATATAAGAAAAGAAACTGTTGATATGATGCCAAACTTTGATGAAACAAGCCCTGAACCTACTGTTCTTCCTTCACGTTATCCTAATATATTAGTTAACGGTTCTATGGGAATTGCTGTTGGTATGGCAACTAATATTCCACCTCATAACTTAAGTGAGGTAATAGATGGATGTATCGCTTATATAGATAATCCTGACATTGATACAACAGAACTTATGAATTACATTAAGGGTCCAGACTTCCCAACAGGTGGTGTAATACTTGGAAATTCCGGAATAAAGAAGGCTTATGAGACGGGTCGTGGTTCTATTACAATTCGAAGTAGGGCTGAGATAGTTGAATCAGGAAATCATCATGAAATTGTTATTACAGAAGTTCCATATGGTGTAAATACTATGGATTTAAAAAATAAAGTAGCTGAATTGGTTCATAATAAGACTATTGAAGGTATTTCTGATTATCATACTGATTTAAAAAATGGTGTTAAAATTACTATTTCATTAAAAAGAGATGCAAATCCACAGGTTGTATTAAATAATTTATATAAGCATACTAATTTTCAAATTAATTATGGAATAATATTTTTAGTCATTGATATGGGAACTCCTAAGACATTAGGATTAAAAGATATTATTGCTAAATATATAGATCATCAAAAAGAAATTATTATTAGAAGAACGAGATATGATTTAAAAAAAGCTGAAGAAAGAGCTCATATTTTAGAAGGTTTAAGTGTTGCTATTGATAATATTGATGAGGTCGTAAGGATTATTCGTGGTAGTGATGATGATGATATAGCTAAACAAACTTTAATGGATAGATTTAAGTTGGATGAGATTCAAACACAGGCTATATTAGACATGAGACTTAGAAGATTAACACATATGTCTAAGGACGCGATAGAGTCTGAACTAAAGGATTTAATTGAGAAGATAACTAAGTTTAAAGAAATTTTGGATACTCCTCAAATGGTACTAGATATTATTAAGGAAGAAATGTTGGAAATTAAGAATAAATATGGTGATGAAAGAAGAACTTCTATCGATATGACTGCTATTGATTATATAGAAGATGAATCACTTATTCCAGTTGATGATATAATTATTACTTTAACACATAATGGTTATATAAAGCGTTTAAAATCTGATACTTATAAAACTCAAAATCGTGGTGGAGTAGGTATAAAGGGAATGACAACTAATGAAGAGGATTTTGTGGAACAACTAGTTTCTATGAAAACTCATGATTATATATTATTTTTCTCTAACAAAGGTAGAGTCTATAGAATGAAGGGCTATGAAGTTCCTGAATATAGTAGACAATCAAAGGGATTACCTATTATTAATTTATTAGAATTAGATAAAGATGAGAACATTAGTTCGATTGTGAGCGTTAATTCTGATAGTGACGAGTATAAATACTTGTTATTTGTTACAAGAAATGGTCTTGTTAAAAGAACTGAATTAACTGAATTTGATAATATTCGAAAGAGTGGAAAGATTGCAATTGTACTTAAAGATAATGATGAATTAATTAGTGTTAGGAAAACGACAGGTAATAATGAGGTCGCTATTGGTGCTAGTAATGGCAAAATGGTTAGATTTGTTGAAGATGAAATTAGATCAATGGGTAGAACAGCATCTGGAGTTAAAGGAATGGATCTTGATGGTAGCTTAGTTGTTGGTGCTGAAGTTGTGACACCTGGACAATTAATATTAATTGTTACTGAAAGTGGATATGGTAAAAAGACTAGTATTGATGAATATAGGTTAACTCATCGTGGTAGCAAAGGTGTAAAGGCTCTTAATGTTACTGATAAGAATGGTATGATGGTTGCTCTTTGTACTGTTGATGATTCTAAAAAACAAGATGTAATGATTATTACAGATAGTGGTATGGTTATAAAAATGCCATTAAATCAAATTTCTACGTTAAAGAGAGCCACACAAGGCGTTCGTTTAATTAATCTAAAGGATGAAAATAAAGTTGCTACAATAGCTGTAGTTGATAGTGATGATGACAATTTAAATTCTAGTGAAATTACAGAAGAGAATAGTTAATCACTATTCTTTTTTTTACATTAATTTGTTTTTTTTATATAGGTAAATATTATTTTATTTCCCGGGAAATAATTAAAGGAATATTTCCCGGGAAATAATTTATGTTCCACGTGGAACATTATGCTTATAGAGGTTTATATTTTATTTGTTTTAGCCAATTCATGTAATAAAATATGAATCTGTATTACGTTTTGTGAAAATAATCTTATTCTAAAATTAAGGAATTAGATTAATGATGTATTATACTCATTTAAAGATATATTTGAAACAATATGTGAAGTTTATAAACAATTCACTTACTATATTATTTTAATGTTATATATTCTAATATATAATGTGAATTTTTATTGCTTTTAATCTTTTTAAGTTAATTTATTAGATAGGAAAATATCTATTTAGAAAATTATAATATGTAATTAAAGAATATTTTTATTTTATACTAATATTATAATGATGTTCCACGTGAAACATATAATAATTAGTAAATAATATTTCTGCTTTAACAACTCAATACTCTGAATTTTGTTAATTTTTTTGAAAAAAAAAGAAGTGTTTAGTCTAATTAATATAGCTTTATTAATAATTATATTTAATTAAATTATGTAAACAATAATTATGATTTTATACAATGTTTCACGTGGAACATAAAAAGAAATGAAAAATAAAAAATAAGAAAATAAAAATCGGAGAAAAATGATTATTTAGTCATAAAACTGTTGAAAAAAATTTTTTTCTATATTACAATGATTGTGATGCAATAAGTGTATTTGGAACCAGGTCAGAATCGGAAGATAGCAGCCTTAACAGATTTCATTTATGTGCATCTTTTTTTTGGAGGAAAATTAATGGAAAGCAGATATATGAAAATGGCCATTAACGAGGCTAGAAAAGCATATAAAATGGGTGAAGTTCCTGTTGGTGCTGTTATAGTTAAAGATGATGTAGTGATAGCAAAAGCTTATAATAAAAAGGAAAAATATGGTTGTGTAACAGGTCATGCAGAAATATTAGCGGTGGAAAAAGCTTCAAAGAAATTAAATAATTGGCGATTAAATGGGTGTGATATTTACATTACTTTGGAACCTTGCCCTATGTGTGCTAGTGCCATAAAACAGAGCCGCATTAATAATATTTATTATGGGTTGAGTAATTCTGATAAAAACAATCGTAAGCTAATAAATGCTATATTTGACAAAGACAAAATCAATTCTAGCTGCAATGTGTATTGTGGATATTTTTCTTCTGAAATAGAGTGTTTGATGAAAAAATTTTTTGAAAATAGGCGTTTAAATCAAAAATAATTAGCTTTTATGTTATAATGTGTTATAGGAATGAGGTGATATATGTGTATCAGTCTTTATATAGAAAATACAGACCAAAACGATTTGCTGATGTGGTTGGTCAGGATATAGTTGTTAGAACTTTAAGAAACTCTATAAAAAATGATAAAGTTAGTCATGCTTATATGTTTGTTGGACCGAGAGGAGTTGGAAAAACTTCTATTGCAAAAATTTTTGCTCGGGCTATTAATTGTGAAAAAAAAGATGAGGGTGATGTTTGCGGTACTTGCTCAAGTTGTAATGTATCGGGAGAAAAGGAATGTCTTGATATTATAGAAATAGATGCTGCTTCTAATAATGGTGTAGATGAAATCAGAGAATTACGTGATAAGGTGAATTTAGTACCTAGTGAGTTAAAATATAAAATTTATATCATAGATGAAGTTCATATGTTAACAATTCAAGCTTTTAATGCTTTATTAAAGACTTTAGAAGAGCCACCTTCTCACATTATATTTATTTTAGCTACAACGGATCCTCAAAAGGTTCCAGAAACAATTGTTTCTAGATGTCAATGTTTTAATTTTAATAGAATTTCAATCAATAATATAGTTAATAGATTATTGTATATATGTAAAAAGGAAAATATTTCCTGTGACGATGATGTGCTTAATCAAATTGCCTTGTATTCTGATGGTGGTATGAGAGATTCATTGGGAATGCTTGATAAATTGGTTGTTTATGGTGACGGCAAAATAACAATTAATGACTTTTTTGATTTGAATGGCCTTGTTTCTGATGATGAAATTAAGTCTTTTATTACCAATGTCATTAAAAATGATGTTGACAGTGTTATAAGTAGTATTGATACATGGAATAATAATGGTATAAATATAATTAATGTTACTAATCAAATTATTAGTCATTTAAAATCTTTAATAGTAGATTATTATAGTGATAAAAAAATTTCTTTTGAAAATATAGATGTTTTAATTTCTTTAATTAGCAAAATTAACGAAAAGATGTTCGATATAAAGAAAAGCGGTAATCCTAAAATCTATTTTGAAATCGTAATTATTGAATTTATGAGCAATAATTGTAGCCAAAATATTTCCCGGGAAATAAATTTAGAGAAGAAAGTATTAGTTGATGAGCCTAATAATATGGCCGTAAAAAATACCTCAGATAATATTGATTCTGTTGTTTCTAAAGATATATTATCTACAAATAATAATACAAATGTACTACAAAAAGAGAATGAATATGATATAGATAATAGCAATATTCAAGAGATAATTGATATTAGGATAAATAATACTTTTGCTCAGGCTGATAAGGCAGAATTAATTAGTGATAAGACAAATTTTGAAAGATTGAATGAATATACTTTTGATCAAAATATTGGTTACTTAGTATGTGCTTTATTGGATGGTGTTATTAGAGTTTCTAGCAAAAATTCTGTGGTAATTAGTTATGAATATGATTCAGTAGTAAATGAAAATATAGGTAGACTAACTGAATTTGAAAAAACATTAAAGGATATTGCTAATATTGACAAGAAAATAGCAATAATTACTAATAAAAAGTGGGATGAAGTAAAGCTAGAATATATTAAAAACTTAAAAAGTGGACATAAATATGAATATATTGAAGAACCTATTTTTGTCTCAAATATTGTGAAAAAAGAAAAAAACAAAAAAAATGTAAATAATGATAATGCTTTTGCTGATTTTGGTGATATAGTAGAAGTTGAATAGTGGAGGAGATAATATTATGAATATGCAAGCAATGTTAAAACAGGCTCAAAATATGCAAAAAGAAATGATGAAAATTAAGTCTGAAATAGATAGTAGTGAATTTGTTGGAGAAAGTTCATTTGTTAAGGTAACAGTTAATGGTAAAAAAGAAGTAGTGAATGTTGTTATAGGTGAAAATCAATTGGATTCTGATGATATGGAAATGCTATCTGAATTATTTATGGTAGCAACAAATAATGCTATGAAGCAAGTTGATGAGGTTACTGAGAAGAAGATGTCTAAGTTTGGAAATATTCCCGGTTTATTTTAGGTGATATAAATATGCCAGACAGTATTAAGAAATTAATAGAATCCTTTAAAATGCTTCCTGGAATAGGTGAGAAAACTGCTGAACGTTTGGCTTTTTCTGTTCTTGATTTTGATGAAGATCAAATTAAATTATTTTCTGATAGTATTTCTTTAGTAAATAAGAATATACATAAGTGTAGTATCTGTAATACTTTAACGGAAAATGATGTTTGCTTTGTCTGTAGTGATGATAGTAGAAATGACAGTGTTTTATGTGTTGTTGATGATGTTAAAAATGTTTTTCTATTTGAAAAAATGGGAATGTTTAATGGCTATTATCATGTTTTAGATGGATTAATATCTCCTCTTGAAGGAATAAATCCCGAGGATATTGGACTTGAAAAATTACTTAACAGATTAAAAAATAATAATTTTAAGGAAATAATATTTGCTTTTAATCCAAGTATTGAGTCTGAAACTACTGCCATGTATATAAAGCGAATCTTGGAGGGCACTGACATTAAAATAACACGACTAGCTAGTGGCGTTCCAATGGGAGCAAATATGGAATACATAGATAAGTTGACTTTAGAGAGAGCTATGATGGATAGAAAAGTTATTGAATAATTATATAGTGTCTTTCATATTATGTTTTAGGTGAAATAATGTGAATAAAATTATTATATTAGTAAAGCGTATAATATTTAGTACTTTTTTGATTTACGGTTATAATATGATTGCGGTTAATTTTCAATTAGTTGTACCTATTAATGCAATAACAATTTCTCTTGTAACTTTTTTAGGAGCACCAGGTTTATTAGCTTTAGTTTTATTTAAATTAATAATTATGTGAGGTATTTATGGAAGATATTTTTAATCAACAATTAAACTTTTTTAATTTTATTGAAAAAGAAATAGATAATAATAGAATTTCACATGCATATTTAATAGAAACAAATAATTATGCTGGTACTGATATGTTGATTAAAGAGTTTTTAAAGTATTTGCTTTGTAAGGATAAACGAACAAATCGGTCTTGTAATTGTAAGATATGTAATTTAATAGACAATAATAGTTATCCAGATATTGAAAATATATATGCAGATGGTAATTATATAAAAAAAGAACAATTAATTAAAGTTCAGGATAACTTTAGAAATAAATCTAATTACGATAATAAACAAATATATATTATATGGGATGCTGAAAGACTTAATAGTAGTTCAGCCAATACTATGTTAAAGTTTTTAGAGGAACCTGAGGATGGAATCGTGGCTATTCTTGTTGCTGCTAATAGATATAAAGTTATTGAAACGATAGTATCTAGATGTCAAGTATTAAGTTTGAATGCTACAACTGATAATAAATTGTCGGATAATGAGCAAAGTATCTGTGATATTCTTTTTTCATTTAACAATTTATTTTGTAATTATGATAACCTTTTGTCCTTAATTCCTGATAGAGTTATTGCTAAAAATTGTTTAAAAAGTATTGAAAACGCAGTATTTTATTGGGTTAAGGCTAAAAAAAACTCTTATGGTCTTTCTCTTAATCAGCTAATTAATATAATAGATATACTAGAAAAAACATTAAATAAGTTAGAGTATAATGTTAATTATAAATTGGCTATAGATAATTTGTTGACTGATATGATGGAGGTAAAAAATGAAAAAGTTGGAAATTTATGTTAATTCATTTTTTGACAGTGTAATAATTGAGTCTAGTAATGATGATGTTAATGTTGGTCAATATGTAGTTATAGAGTCTGATAAAGGTAATTTTGTGGGACAAGTTATTCGTGTAGATAGTGAAAAAAATTTGAATTCTGATTATAAAATCTTAAACTTGGCTACTGATAAGGATATAAATAAATCACGTTCAAATGAACTTAAGGCAGCTGAGGCCTTGGTTGAAATAAGAAAAATAGCCTGTAAATTGGAACTAGACATGTCTTTTGTAGATGCATCTTTTTCTTTAGATAAAAAGAGATTATATATATCATTTGTTTCTGATAATAGAGTTGATTTTAGGGAACTTGCGAAGAGATTAGCACAGAAATATCATACACGTATTGAATTGAGACAAATTGGTGTAAGGGATAAGGCTAAAAAAGTAGGTGGAATAGGACCTTGTGGCTTACTTTTATGTTGTAATAGATTTTTAAATGATTTTAGTAGTGTCTCTATTAATATGGCAAAAAATCAATTATTAGCGTTAAATCCTACTAAAATAAATGGTGTTTGTGGAAGATTGATGTGCTGTTTAAATTATGAAAATGATATATATAAAGAGGCTAGAAAAAATATGCCAAAAATTGGAAATTTGATAGAAACTGATGCTGGTACTGGAAAAGTTATCGATATAGATGTTTTTAAGAAAACTTGTAAGGTAGAATTACCAAATAAATCAGTTATTGTAATTAATGTCGAGGATAATAATGGAAAAGCTAAATGATGTTTTAGGATATGATTTAAAAATATATCAGAATGATGAATGGTTTTGTTTTTCTTTAGATAGTGTATTGTTAGCTAATTTTCCTAAAATAAAAAGTAAAACAAAAAAAATATTAGATCTGGGTACCGGTAATGCTGTAATTCCACTTGTGTTATCTTTAAGAACAAAGGCTTCGATTTACGGTGTAGATATTCAACCTGATATAATAGAAATGGCCAATAAGTCAATTGAATATAACAATTTACAAAGTCAAGTAAAATTGGAAGCTTGTGATATGAAATCCTTGTTGTTAAGAAAGAATGAATATAATACTTGTGATTTAATTTTGTCAAATCCTCCGTACTTTAATAATTTAGAGTTGAGTACAAAAAATGATGATATTCATAAAACTATAGCTAGGCATGAGGTTATGATAAAATTAAATGATATAATTAATGTTGCTAGTAAGTTGTTAAAAGAGGGAGGCACATTTGCTTTAATTCATAGAACCGATAGATTAGTAGAAATAATTAATTGTATGCAAGAATATAATATAGAACCTAAATTAATAAAATTTGTGTATAAGAATATGAATTCTTGTTCTGAGATGTTTTATATAGAGGGAATTAAAAATGGAAGTAAAGGGTTGAAAATTGCTAAACCATTTGTTTTATATGAAGTAGATGGAACTAAGACTTTTGATTATGAACAATTATGTAAAGAGGTGTATTTATGATACAAAAAAGTTATGAAGGTAATGATGGAATATTATATTTGATTCCAACACCAATTGGTAATTTGGATGATATAACTGTTAGGGCACTAAAAATATTAAAACAATCAGATTTTATTTTATGTGAGGATACAAGGGTTACTGGTTTATTGCTAAAAAAATATGAAATTAGTAAAAAGCTTGTTCGTTGTGATGAATATAGCCAGGAAAAGGTTAAAAATGTTGTTTTAAATGCTTTAGCTGATAAAAAAACAGTTGGACTTGTAAGTGATGCTGGTAGTCCTATTATTAGTGATCCAGGTTACATTGTTTCTAAGTATGTTATTGAAAATGGTTATAAAGTAGTAGCGTTACCAGGTGCTACCGCTTTTGTGCCTGCATTATCTGTTTCTGGCGTGTCTCCATCACCTTTTACCTTTATAGGTTTTTTAAATGCTAAGGATGGAAAACGAAAGAATGAACTTGAAAATCTTAAATTAAAGTCAGAAACATTAATTTTTTATGAATCACCACATAGACTTCTTAACACTTTACAAGATATGTTAGAAATATTTGGTGATAGAAAAATAGCTATATGCCGTGAGTTATCTAAAAAGTTTGAAGAAATTATTAGGGGAAATATTTCAGAATGTTTATCAGATATTGTAAATGTTAAAGGTGAAATAGTAATTATTGTTAGTGGTAATTCAAATAGTGTTGATTTTGAAAGTATTGATTTAATTAGTCATGTACAATTATATATTAATGATGGACTTAGCGAAATGGATTCTATTAAGCGAGTAGCTAAGGATAGAGGTCTTGCAAAATCAATTGTTTATAAGGAATATATTGCAAATAAAAATAATTTGGAGTGATGAGTATGAAATTAGTTGTTGGTTTAGGTAACCCTGGTAAGGAGTATGAAAAAACAAGACATAATATAGGCTTTTATATGCTAGATAAGTATTTAGGTAGTAATGATGCTTGGAAAGATAAATTTAATGGTTTATATAAAGAAAGAGTTATAAATGGTGAAAAGGTTATTTTTTTGAAGCCACAGTCATATATGAATTTATCTGGTGGTGTTGTTAGAAAATATGTTGATTTTTTCAAGATACCAATAGACAATATATTAATTATAAGTGATGATTTGGACTTACCAGTTGGTACCTATCGATTAAAACCAAGTGGTAGTAGTGGTGGCCATAATGGTTTAAAAGATATTGAGCTAAATCTAGGAACAAAAAATTATAAAAGATTGAAAATTGGTATATCAAATAACAAATTGATTGATACTAAGGATTATGTACTTGGTAAATTTTCTAAAGAGGAGTTAGATATATATCAGAGTTTAAGTTCTATAGTTGTTAATATTATTAACGATTATTTTACTTTAGAATTTTCGGTTTTAATGAATAAATATAATCATAAAAATAAGTAGGTGATAACTTGAACATTTTTGAAAACCTAATTAATATTAATTATCAAAATAATTCTGGAATAACAGGTATTACAGATGAGTTTTTTTGTGTATATTTATATGAATTATTAAAAAAACAAAATAAAAATATTTTGGTTGTAGTGAATTCTTTGTATGAGGCAAATAAAATATACAGTTCTCTTAATAATTATACTGATGATGTATTTTTATTTCCTATGGATGATTTTTTAACTAGTGAAGCAATAGCTATTAGTCCTGATTTATTAATAAGCAGAATGGAAACTATAAAGAATATTAATAGTTCTGTACCTAAAATTATAATTACCAATTTGATGGGTTATTTGCGTTTTTTACCAACGCCAGAATTTTATCGTGATAGTATTATAAATATTAGTGTTGGAATGTCCATTGAGCCTAAAAAATTATATGAAAAATTAATTAATATAGGTTATAACAGTGAAACTTTAGTTACAAAGACTGGAGATGTTGGGTTAAGAGGTTTTGTGATTGATGTTTTTCCTTTGGGAGAAGATAATCCATATCGTATTGAATTTTTTGGTGATGAAATAGAGTCTATAAGATTATTTGATACAGATACGCAAAAGTCATTAAAAAACGTTAAAGATTTAGTAGTATATCCTTTTACAGAATTTTTGATGGATGAAAATGAGAATATTGATGATGATTATCGAAAACAAAAATATTTGCCTAAATATAATAAAGTTTGCTCTATAGGAAAATATTTAGAAGATCCTATTGTAGTTTATAAAGATTTTTCACAACTTAAAACTTCATTTTCACATTTACAGGAAGAAATAGAAACATATCGAAATGATACTGATCAATTTTTTTCAGAAAAATATATGTTTGATTTTTCAGATATTTACTTTGAAAACAACTTATATTATATGAGTATAAATAATATTTCTTCAGATAATAAAATTAAAGTTTTTAATTATGATGTTGAGAAATTGGATTCGTTTGATGAAAATGCTAGTTTAATAAATGATTATATAAGGAAATGTTTAAATGAGAATAAGACTGTAATTATTTGTTTAAAAGAATATCAAATTAAAAATATTATAAAAATTTTAAATATGAAGTTTGTTGAAACTACTATTGATAATATCTTCTTAAATAAAGTTAATATTGTAAATTTCGATATGACTGAGGGATTTATATATAGTGATTATGTTTTTTTATCCCAAAGAGAGATATTTAAGGAGAAAGTATCACGAAAAAAATATAAAACAAAGTTTAAATATGCTTCGAAGATTAATGATATAAACAAATTGAATGTGGGAGATTATGTTGTTCATAATGTTCATGGTATAGGAATATATAATGGAATAAAAAAACTCACTGTTAATGGTCTTGATAAAGATTATATAGAGGTTTTTTATCAAGGTAAAGATAAACTATATATTCCAGTTGAAAAAATAGATAATTTAAGTAAGTTTTCTGGTAAAGAAGGTACAGTACCAAAAATTAATAAATTAGGTGGTACGGAATGGCAAAGGACTAAATCTAGAGTTAATAAAAGAGTAGCTGACATGGCAGAAGAGTTAATAAAATTGTACTCTGAACGTGAAAGTAGAAAGGGATTTAGTTTCTCTAAAGATACTGATTTACAACGTAGTTTTGAAAAGGACTTTCCATATGAACTTACTAAAGATCAGAGTCTAGCAATTAAACAAATTAAGATGGATATGGAATCATCTAAGCCAATGGATAGACTATTGTGTGGTGATGTTGGATTTGGAAAAACAGAAGTTGCTTTTGAAGCTGCATTCAAAGCAATTATGGATTCAAAACAAGTTTTATTGTTATGTCCTACCACGATTTTATCATCTCAACATTTTGAAAATGCTAAAGAACGCTTTAAGAATTTTCCTGTATCGATTGCTTTGTTAAATAGATTTACTTCTACCAAAGAAACACATCGTATTATATCAGGACTTAAGGATGGTACTATTGACTTTGTTATTGGTACGCATAGACTTTTAAGTGACGATGTTGTTCCTTGTAATTTGGGACTTTTAATAATTGATGAGGAACAACGTTTTGGTGTAAAACATAAAGAAAAAATAAAGCAATATAAGACAAATATAGATGTACTTACTTTGACAGCGACACCCATTCCTAGAACATTACAGATGTCTATGGTTGGAATACGCAGTCTTTCTTTAATTGAAACTCCACCAGTTGATAGATATCCTATTCAGACTTATGTCATTGAAGAAAATAATCAAATTATGCGTGATGCCATATACAAGGAGTTATCTCGTGATGGTCAAGTGTTTATTTTGTGTAATCGAATTGATAAGATAGATAGTCTAGTTGAAAAAATTAAGAGACTTGTTCCTGAGGCAAAGATTAATTTCGCTCATGGTCAAATGAATAAGAGTGAATTAGAGGATAGAATGATTAGTTTTATAAATAGAGAATATGATATCTTAATTTGTACTACTATAATTGAAACAGGAATAGATATACCAAATGTTAACACACTTATTATTTTAAATGCTGATCATTTTGGCCTTAGTCAGTTGTATCAGATTCGTGGTCGTGTTGGTAGAAGTAATAAATTTGCATATGCGTATTTGATGTATGCTCCTTTTAAATCTTTGACCGAAACTGCTGTTAAAAGGCTTAACGTAATAAAAGATTTTACAGAATTAGGTAGTGGATTTTCTATTGCTACAAGGGATTTATCTATTCGTGGGGCAGGAGATATTTTAGGTAGTGAGCAAGCTGGTTTTATAGATACTGTTGGAATAGATTTATATTTAAAAATGCTTAATGTAGAAGTAGCAAGACGCCGAGGAGAAATCATTGAAGAAGAGGATGATGATACTAAGCCATTAATTAATGTAGCTACACATATTAAAGATAGTTATGTTGCAAATGAAGATTTAAAAATAGAGATACATAGAAAAATCAATACTATTGTTTCAAGAGAAAGTTTTGAAAGTGTTAAAGCTGAGTTAGAGGATAGATTTGGCGCTCTTGATAATGATATGTTGGTATATATGTATGAGGAATGGTTTGAAAAATTGGCAAAAAAGGTGCCATTAGTTAATGTTTGGCAAACTAAAAATAGTATAGAATTATTATTTGATAAAAAAATTATTAATTTAATTAAAATAGATGATTTGTTTATTAAAGCTTTCGAAATTACACCAATGTTTAGATTTCAATCTAGAGGTGATAATGTAGTTATTACTTTGGATACTGTTAAATTGGACAAACATCCTGTTTATTATTTAGTAGAGCTTTTATTAGTAATTATAGGAAATAATTCTTGACTTTAGATAATTGATTGGTTATTCTTTATATGTTATTTATTGTAGGAGGTAGTAGCAATGAATGAATTGGAAAAATTGATGCAACAACATGTTGAAAATTATAAAAAGGCAGTGTTGGAAATAGTTAATAATAATACTAATTCTTTAATTGATAATGATATAATATTTTTGATAAAAAAGCCTCCATTAGATTCAATGGATCAAATAAAAACGAAATTTTTAGTTCTTGCCAAAAAAGAAAAAATAATTTTGGATACTAATAATTTAGATAAGATGATATGTAATTTTCGAAAAGACGTTATTCATAAGTTAGAAACAATAAAGAAAATAAGAATAGATGAAATAACGGTGATTATTAACTCTATTAATATAAATGAAGAAAATCAAGTTATAAAGATCACTAAAAAAGAGTTGAGTTCTATAAATAAAATAATAAAAAAGAATGTTAAACAAATAATAGATGAATCGGTTCAAAAAAACATACTAGACAATATTTGCAATATTTTTACGAGTGATGTTGGTAATGATAAAGAACAAAAGATAAGTAAAGAAATATTTAAGTTTTTGGATAAAAGAGGTATATACCAAAAACAACTTCTAGAAAATATAGATTTTAAAATATTGGTAAAAGATACAACTTTGATTAATGGTCTTAAAGAGCAGGCTGAAAGATATGTCTTTACTAAGAACAACTCAAGACTTTTTAATAGTTAATATAAAACATAGAGATGAATAAAGTTCATCTTTTTTTGTGACTTAATAAGTTAACTATATGGAAATATTTACCAAGGAAATTATTGGAAATAGACATTATAATATAATTGTAAGCTTTTATAAGTATAAAGTCTTAGATATTAGTAAAAAATAATTACAAAGGAGAGTACATATATGAAAACAACAGGAGTAGTAAGAAGAATAGATGATTTGGGAAGAATTGTTATTCCTAAAGAAATTCGTAGAACTTTGCGTATACATGATGGTGAATCCTTAGAGATTTTTGTTGATAATGAAATAATTACGTTAAAAAAGTATTCATCTTTGAATGAACTTGCTAATGTTTCCAAAATTTTAGTAGAATCAATTAATAAAGAAATCAATAAAGATATAATTATAACTGATAGAGATAATGTAATAGCGGCTAGTGGTGTTAATAAGAAAAAATATATGGGTAAGAACATTTCTTCTTATTTAGAGAATGTAATTAATGATCGAAAAAGTGTACGTATTTTTAATGAGAGGGTTAAAATAGTAGATGATGTGGAAGAAGATTGTAATTATATAATATACCCTATAATAGCTAATGGTGATGCAGTTGGATCGGCCATTATTGTATCTTTAGAAAATAATATTAGTGAATCAGAAGAAAAATTAATTAAAATAGTGGCAGAATTTTTAGGGAAACATGTTGAAGAATGATATTTATTATGATATACTGATTTTATCTTTTAGCTATGAAGAAGAGCTTTAGATTGGTTAATCGGTAGAGAGTTTTCGGTTGGTGAAAGAAAATGTTTGCCTTTTTAAAGTATGGCTTTGGAGCTTATTATGCTGATATGTAAGTATAATCGTATATAGGCGTTAACTATTTGAGTGTATAATACTATTATAAAATAAGGTGGTACCGCGATGATTCGTCCTTATATTATTAATAGTTTTTTTGTTAGGAGGAAAATTATGAAAGAGAAATACTATATAACAACAGCAATTGCTTATACATCTGGGAAACCACATATTGGAAATGTTTATGATCCTTTATTTGCCGATTGTATTGCAAGATATAAAAGATTAAAAGGATATGATGTTGTCCTACAAACAGGAACTGATGAACATGGAATAAAAATAGAAGAAAAGGCAGCAGCAGCCAATATTAGTCCTAAAGAATTTGTAGATAATATATCTGGACAAATAAGAAACATGTGGGATTTACTTAATGTAAGCTATGATAAGTTTGTGCGTACTACTGATGAACAACATGTAAAGGTGGTACAAAAGATATTTAAGAAAATGTATGATAAAGGTGATATTTATAAGGGTGAATATAAGGGACTATATTGTACTCCATGTGAATCATTTTGGACTTTATCACAATTAGATGAAAATGGATGCTGTCCTGATTGTCATAGAGAAGTTAAGGAGTATAGTGAGGAAGCCTATTTCTTTAAGTTAAGCAATTATCAAGAACGTTTAGAAAAGTTGTTTGAAGAACATCCAGAATTTATATTACCTGAATCTAGACGTAATGAAATGATTAATAATTTCTTAAAACCAGGTCTGCAAGATTTATGTGTTTCTAGAACATCTGTTAAATGGGGAATCCCTGTTGATTTTGATACTAACCATGTTGTTTATGTATGGTTAGATGCTTTAACTAATTATATTACCAATATAGGATATGATCCTGATGGTTCTACTGATGAATTCAAAAAATTGTGGCCAGCTGATTTACAAATTATAGGAAAAGATATAATTAGATTTCATTCCATATATTGGCCAGCATTTTTATGGTCTTTGGACTTGGAATTACCAAAACTTATTTTTGCTCATCCTTGGGTTTTACAAAATAACGATAAGATGAGTAAGAGTAGGGGGAATGTTATTTATGCTGATGACTTAGTTAATGAGTTTGGTGTTGATACTGTTAGGTATTATTTGTTAAAAGAAATTCCTTATAATAATGATGGTAATATTACAAGAGATTTATTTATTGAAAAAATTAATAGTGATTTAGCTAATGTTTTGGGTAATCTTGTACAAAGGACTATTTCAATGGGACAAAAATATTTTTCTGGAGATGTTTCAAATAAGTTAGTAAACGAAGAAATCGATAATGATTTTATTAATAATGTTAATAATTTGGAAAAAATAGTCGATGAAAATATTAATAGCATGCATTTAGGTGATGCTCTTGGTGAAATTATGAAAGTGTTGCGTCAAAGTAATAAATATATTGATGAGACTATGCCTTGGGTACTAGCAAAACATGATTCAAAAAATGATAGATTAGAAACAGTTATATATAATTTATTAGAATCTATAAGAGTTTGTGGTAATCTACTTGCACCATTTATGCCAGAAACTAGCGAAAAGATAAAATATCAATTAAATAATGATAATAATTCTTTAAACTTTGTAGGTGATAATAATTACCATTTAAATAATCCAGAACCATTATTTCAAAGAATAGTGTTAAAATAGTGTAAACTAGAAAAAAAGTCATTAATATATATTTTACACAATAAGTATTTATGTTATATTAGGAGAGTAGTATTTGCGGTAAAAATTAACGATAAAAGGAGAAAACTATGTCTTGGAAATCAATTGATAAATTGTTTAATCTAGACACAGCATATTTATTAGTTGTTTTTATATTGCTTTTACTAATATACGATGAGCATAATATTTTAGATATGTTGTATTTAGGTTTAATGACTTTTTATTACATACGTATTAAGGTTCACAGATTTAGAAGAAAAAAATTGAATATCATCTAGGTGATATTTTTTTGTTATAAATGGAGGTAAGAAATGTATATTGATACACATTGTCATTTAGAAAAAGCTTTTTATAATAATATAGGTAATGTAATATTGGATAATAGAAATGCCGATGTATTAAAAATTATAGTATCTGGTTGTAATAAAGATGAGATTTTGGAAGTAGTTAACTATGCTTTAGAGTATGAGGATGTATATTTAACGTTAGGTTTTCATCCTGATTGTGTTACTAAGGTATCGGAAGAAGATATAAATTGGTTAAGAAAAATACTCGTTGAAAATGAAAAAGTAATTGGTGTAGGAGAAATTGGGCTTGATTATCATTATGGTAAAGAGGATAAAATACTACAATTGGATTTGTTTGCAAAACAATTGAAAATTGCTGAAGAATTGAATTTACCTGTTGTTATACATTCAAGGGATGCAACTGAAGATACTATTAATATGTTAAAAAAATTTAAAGTAAAAGGTGTTATTCACTGTTTTTCTGGAAGTTTAGAAACTGCTAAAACATATATAAAAATGGGCTATTATTTAGGCATTGGTGGAGTGGTAACTTTTAAGAACAGTAAACTAGGTACGACTTTGCAAAGTTTATCGCTTGATAATATTGTTTTAGAAACAGATAGTCCTTATTTAGCACCTGTACCTTATAGAGGTAGTCTTAATTCTTCTAAAAATATTCCTGTTATAGCAGAATACATAGCAAATTTATATGATGTATCGGTCCAGGAAGTAGCAGAAAAAACCACGGAAAATGTAAAAAAAATATATGGTATATAATATAATTAAATATTTACTTTTTATATTTAAGTAGGTATAATGTTTTTTATAGAATAATGGAGGTACTGATGGAGAATAAAAGTAAGAAATCCTCTAATAAACAGCTTTTATTAGCAATTATTGGTATATTAATTTTAATAAGCGTTATTATTTGTGTTATTGTGTGTTCACTAGATTATACGAAGAAAAATAAAAAAGAAGATGTTGCGCAAGCAACTATAATGATGAATTATACTTCTAGTTCCAATTCAATTGTTATTGATAGTAGTAGTCCCGTAACTGTTGATGTGGGAAAATTATTGAGTGATACCAAGAATGTTTTTGATTTTACTATTAGTTCTAAGATGACTAAAGGGTCAAATATTAAATACGAAATAGTTGCGACAAAAGATGTATCATCATCTACTATTCCTGATAGTAGTATCAGAATATATTTACAGAAGTCTGATTCTAGTAGTTATACAAATGTAAATGAAGTACTATTACCAACTGGCTATAAGGCGAGTGATGAGACACCTATTGGTGGTGCAAATGGGATGATTTTAGATAAGGGAACATTTGATAAATCATCGTCAATCTATTATAGATTAAGAGTTTGGGTAGATTCGACATACCCTGTTGTTGATAGTATAAATTACTATAAATTGAAAATTAATGTTTATGGTAAGGCAAGTTAAAAAGTGTAAAGTAATTTTATGTTTGGTGTAAAGTTACTTTATTTTTTTTGATAGGATATTTTATTATTTTTTATAATGTATTAATATTATCTTAGAGAATAGAGGTGATTATTATGCAGGATACTTTTGTTGCTAGTTCTAGTGTTAAATTAGAATCTAAAAGTAGTATTTTTAATAAAATAAAAAGTATAGTTCATTATAGCTTAAAAGTATTTTTAAATTTTTTACTTACTGTATTAATTATAATCACCTCTTTGTTCGTTATTAGTTTTGCTGATACAAAAATAAATGAATATAGTGGTAGGCAGGTAGCTCCTCTTATAGGTGCTTATGTTATAGTTAGTCCTAGTATGGTTCCAACTATCAAAGTACATGATGCTATATTAGTGGCACGTACTAATCCTAAAAATTTAAATGTTGGAGATATTATTACTTTTAAATCAACTGATTCTAGATACAATGGATATACTATTACGCATAGAATAAATGAAATTAATACTACTAGTGATGGTAAAAGAATTTTTATAACGAAGGGCGATAATAATGTTAGTACTGATAGTAGTCCAGTATTAGAAGAAAATATTTATGGTAAAGTTATATTAAAGTTTCCTAAGTTAGGAGTTGTTCAACAGTTTGTTTTCACATCAGTTGGGTTTATATTGGTTATATTTTTACCACTAATTTTACTTGTGTGCTACAATTTATTTAAACTTTATAGACTAAAAAAAGATAAAAATAAAAAAGTTGAAATTATAAGTGCCGGTGATGATATAGAAATAATTTAGTGGTGCATGTATGAAAAATATTTTTAGTGAGTATATAAACATAGTTGGATACCTTGTGACAGGTGTTGTGTTCTTTGTTTGTGTTTCTATTATGTTTAATAATATTTTTAACGAAGTCCAAAGCAAAGTTCAGTATGAAAATAAAATTACACATGAAGCAACAAGTAAATTAAGTGAAGTAAAGCATTTATTAACTACAGGACAAAGTGGTAACGATGATTATTTAACTTTAGTTAATAGCTTTAAGGTATGTTATCAAAAATTTAATGATAAGCAATTAAGTAGTGTTATATATAAAGATAAAATATCTATAAATGACAGTTATAAATTCTTACAATTATATGATAAATTAATAATAAAAGAGTGTTTTAATGATCAAATTTATAAAAATTTAGATGGTGATTCTAAGAGAATGCTTAAGTTTAATATAGAAGAAATAAATATTAGCTTATCTTATATAAAAAATAATATTTCAAGTGATAGCAGATCCTATTTTGGTACATTGAATCAAAATAGTTATGAAAAAGTTAATAATAGTTATACTACCTTATTTAATTTGTATAGTAATACCGTTAACATATTTTATGATTTAGTAAATAGTTATTATAATGGAGGTGTTATTAATGACTAAATTTATTAATAATATTCTCTTAGTTATGCGATATATTTTGTTTATTTTATCTTTTTCAGTAACTATTTATGGAATGATTTTCTTATATAGTTGTTTTAGTTATGAAATTTTTGTTATTATAATTCCCTATATACTTTTATTGGTTGCGTTTGTAGCGGATTTATGTTTTAAGAGAAGAAAAATACTTAATAATTGTTTTTATAATTTAACAGCGTGTTTAGTTTTTGGTTTAAATATATTTATAATTTTTAAATCATTATATGGCAATATGATGTTAAATAGTACTAACTATAATTATTTTAATGTTTACTATCCATTCTTTATAATAATGCTTTATGGTTTGTTTTGGGCAAATATTTTATTTTTAATTTCTAGTAAATTAAGAGTTATTTCTGTGAAAATAGAAAGTTAGGTTGTTTTATAAAGCATTTAGAGTTGTTTATTTTTTTAATAATATGATATATTGATTACGTGGTGATTGAAATGGGTGATTTCAAATTTAAAAAAAAATATGGTCAAAATTTTTTAAAAGACGATAGAATAGTAGAAAAAATTGTTACTTTAAGTGATATTGAAGATGATTCTTTAGTTATTGAAGTTGGTCCAGGTAAGGGAATACTAACTAGACAATTAAGTAAAGCTGCTAAAAATGTTATTTGTTATGAAATAGATATGCAGTTAGAGGGATATTTAATTAATTTGAGTAAGGAACTTTCGAATGTAGAGGTTGTATTTAGTGATTTTTTAGATGTAGATCTTGCAAAAAAGGTTAGTGATTATAAGTACAAACATTTATACTTTATTAGTAATGTTCCATATTATATTACAACACCTATTCTTATGAAGTTAATCAATTCTGGACTTAATTTTTTGAAAATAGTTATGATGGTTCAAGAAGAAGTTGGTGAAAGGTTTTCAGCAACGCCTGGGAAAAAAGCTTATTCTTCTATTACTGTCTTTTTAAATTATTATTATGAAATTAAACGATTATTTAAAGTTAATAGATCTGAATTTATTCCTGTTCCCAATGTAGATAGTGAAGTAATAATGTTGACATCACGAGAGGATAAGATTGCTTTAAAAAATAAAGATTTATTCTTTGAGTTTGTTAGGTCTAGTTTTCAATATAAAAGAAAAAATTTGAGAAATAATTTAAAAAAATATGATTTGAAAAAAATAGAAGAAGTTTTAGTAAAATATGGTTATAGTTTAAATTCTAGGGCTGAGGAGATTCCTGTTAGTGTTTTTGCAGAAATTTCTAATAGTCTTGCTGATTAAATTATCGGTGATTTTATTTACAATAAATGGTTTTGGTAGAATAAGTGATTGTTCTACTTTTTTGTGTTGGTGTTCTAAATATTTTATTTTTTCATAGTATTAAATGGAGGAGTATATTATGAAATTTAAAATAGGTGACTTAGTTACTAGAAAATCTCATGGTAATGATATTGTATTTGAAATACTAAATATTAACTATGATACTGTTGTTTTGAAGGGTATAGAAGTTAGACTAGTGGCAGATAGTGGTATTGATGATTTGGTTAAAGTGGTTGATGATATTGATCCTTATCGTTGTGACAGGGAATTAACTGAGATGGCTCTTAGTGCTCTTAATTTGGACCGTAGTGAGTATTTTTATCTTCCTGGTAGAATATTACATATTGATGCCGATAGTAACTATTTGGAGCGCTGTATAAAGTTTTATAGTGATTTAAAAGTAGAAGCTTATGGTGTTAATATGGAAGAAGATGAAATGGAAAGGGATATAATAAAGAAACTTGAAGAATATAAACCAGATATACTTGTGATTACAGGACATGATGCTTATTTTAAATCTAAGGGTTCAATAAAAGACTTAGATAATTATCAGAATAGTAAGAATTTTGTAAAGGCGGTAAAGAAAGCTAGAGAATATGAAAGTAGTCAAGAAAAATTAATAATTATAGCTGGTGCTTGTCAATCCAACTATGAAGAATTAATCAAGGCTGGGGCCAATTTTGCTTCAAGTCCGAAAAGAGTTAATATTCATGCTTTAGATCCAGCTATTATTGCATCTAGTATATCTCTTGCAGAAAAAAATAAATCTATAGACTTAATTCCAATGCTTGAGAAAACTAAATATAAAACTGATGGAATGGGAGGAATAATAACTAATGGAACAATGTATGTGGGGTTTCCTAGATGAATAAAGATGCTTTGAGAGAAAAAATTCAACAAAAAGAGGGCAATGATTACTTTTTTGTCTTCAATGGAAGCAGAAATCAAGTGGAAAAGTTTTCTGGTACTATTATTGAAACATATCCCTCTGTTTTTTTAGTGGAAACTAGAGAAGAAAATCCTAGGATAAAATCTTTTTCTTATAATGATGTTATTACATCTAGTTTAGAGATTAGGGAAAAGTAAAATAAAATGTTGCAATTTATATTTTTATATTATAAAATGTAATTGTAAAGTGTAAGGCTTTAGAGGGAGGAAAACACATGAAGATTACATCTGTAAAAGTTCGTAAAATCGAAAAAGAAGATTCACGTATGAAAGGTAAAGCATCTGTTGTATTAGATGATTGTTTTGCAATTAAAGATATTCGTATTATTCAAGGTGACGATAAGTTATTTATTGCAATGCCTAGTCGTAAGTTAGCTAATGGAGAATATAGTGATGTAGCACATCCAATTAATAGTGAGACAAGAAAAATGTTTGAAGATGCTATTATTGAAGAATATAATAACACTGAGGATGTAGCAGAGGAAGAAGAATAATATAATGGACCATTTATTTGGTCTTTTTTTTGTGTTGTTTGCATAATATTTAGTGGTGATGAATATATGGAAAAAATGGATAGTGGTATCAATAGTTATAATCATACAGTTACAATGATAGAAAGAAAATCGTTTGTTACAAGTGGAGTAAAGAAGATAGAAAATTTTGATGAAACACAATTCCTTTTAGACACTGTTATGGGCTTTTTACTAGTCAAGGGTGAAGGATTAGAATTAATAAAATTAGATACTATTCAAGGTACTGTTACCATAAAGGGAATGATTAATAGTTTAACTTATTTAGATGAAAATGGAAAAAAGGATAAAGAAAGTAGTATATTCAATCGTTTATTTAAATAATGATAGCATTATCTATGCAAATTAAAGCTATAATATTTTCTCTTGTTTATGGTGTTTTCATATCATTTATGGTAAATGTTAATTATAAATGTTTATTTAATAAAAATATGATTTTTAAGATTATTTTTGATTCTATTTTTATATTAGATTTAGGAATGTTATATTTCTTTATTTTACAATTTATTAATTTTGGTTATTTGCATGTTTATTTTTTTCTTGCTCTTTCTGTTGGCTTTTTTGCTTCTTTTTCATTTTTTAAGAAACTAATGCGTAAAAACGATGTCAAAAAATAAACAAATTTGTTGCCTTTCTTGAATATTTAACTTTTGCGATGTATACTTTATTATAAGAAAGGTTATGATAGTCATGGCAAGAAAGGGTAAAGATAGAAATTCTATAAAAAAAAGACGTAGACTGCTTATTTTAGGTACTTTTTCTTTGACTACTATAGTTTTTACTACATATACAATGGGAAAGTATTGGGTTCAAATATACGATAAGAAACAAGAAAGAGATAAATTATCTCAAGAATTGAAGAAATTAAAGAAAAAAGAAAATACTTTGAGAGCTGACGCTAATAAGATGCAGGATAAAGAGTATATTGCAAGATATGCTAGGGAAAAATATTTGTATAGCAGGGATGGCGAGTTTATTTTAAGAATACCTTAGGTGTTCTTTTTTTAAACTTGAAATTGTTATACTATTTTTGTTGAAAAACTTACTAAATTTGGGTAAAATAAATATGGTGACTTATATGAATGAAATTCTAATTGATCATGAGTTTAAATTTCATAAAGGTGATATTATTGTAGTTGGTTGTTCAACAGGTCCTGATTCAATGGCACTTATGGATATGTTGTTAAAAATAAGATTAAAGTATGATTTATCATTAATTTGTGCTCATGTAAATCATAACATAAGAAAAGAAAGTTATGATGAAGCTATTTTTATGCAAGAGTATTGTAAGAAAAACGATATTTGTTTTGAAACTATGCTTATTGAACATTATGGTGATGATAATTTCCATAATGAAGCAAGAAATATTCGCTATAGTTTTTTTGAAAAAATTGTAGCGAAGTATAATGCTAATTATTTAATGACAGCGCATCATGGAGATGATTTAATAGAAACTATTTTAATGAGAATTGTTAGAGGTTCTAATTTAAATGGTTATTCTGGATTTAAGAAAATTGTAGATATGGGAACATATCATTTAGTAAGACCATTGATATCTTTTACTAAAGATGAGTTGTTAGAGTATGATAATTTAAATAATGTTCCATATTTTATTGATAGTTCTAATTCTAAAATGAAATATACAAGAAATAGATATAGAAAAGTTGTTTTACCTTTTCTAAAAGAAGAAGATAAAAATGTTCATAAAAAATTTTATAAATTTAGTGAAAATTTGATATGTGCAAGTGAATTTATTGAAAAGGAACGTAATAAGGCTGTTAGTAAGGTATTAATTAATGGAAAGGTAGTTATTTCTAAATTTTTACAAATAGATGATTTTTTACAAAGAGAGATTTTATATTTTTTGATGGAAATATATTATCAAGATGATTTAATTTTATTAAATGATCGACATGTAGAGTTATTACAAGAATTGATTAAAGGCAAGAAACAAAATGCAACAATTAATTTACCTAATGATGTAATTGCTGTTAGGGAATATGACTATTTCTATTTGAGACGTGAGATGGAAGAGTTAACAAATTATGAAATAGAACTTGGTAACAGTGTTGATTTACCTAATCATCATACAATAAAACGTATTGAAGAAACTAATGATAATAGTAATAATATCTGTAGGCTTTCTAGTGATGAAGTTAGATTACCTTTAACTGTTAGGACTAGAAAAATGGGAGATAGAATAGCTATTAAGGGAATGAATGGTACGAAGAAATTAAAAGATATCTTTATCGATATGAAAATAGGAAAAGAAGAAAGAGATTTATGGCCTGTTGTTGTCGATAGTTTAGATAGAATTGTTTGGATACCGGGAATAAAAAAGTCAAAATTTGACAAAAAAAATGAAGAAAGTTATGATATAATATTGAAATATTGTTAAGGAGGAAATATGAATAAAAAAGTAGATAAAAAAACAATAAAAAAAGGGTTACTTCCTTACTTATTTATTTTACTAATAATATTAGGAATATTTTATTTGTTTAATTTCTTAAACCATAAAACTAATATATTAACTTATAATGAATTTATGGAAAATTTAGCAAATGGTAAAGTTAAAGAAGTAATGCTTGTACCTCGTGATAGAGCGCAAACTTATGAGGTAACTGGTAAACTTAGTGATTATGCTGAGAATGAAAGCTTTTATGCGGTTTTACCAAAGAGTGAAAATGTTGTAAAGAAAATTACTGATATAACAGAAAAACAAAAAATAGAGCTTGTAACTAAGGCTGATCCAGAATCAAGTGCATGGCTTGTGATTTTAGCTGATGTTTTACCACTTGCTTTGTTAGTATTTTTAGCATTTTTCTTTCTAAATAAACAGATGGCTGGTAATAGAAGTTCAATGGATTTTGGAAAGAGTAAAGCGAGACTTTCAGATAATAAGAATAAAGTAACTTTTAAAGACGTCGCAGGATTAAAAGAAGAAAAAGAAGAAGTAAGAGAGTTAATCGATTTCCTTAAGAATCCTAAAAAGTTCCAAAAACTTGGAGCCCGTATTCCAAAAGGTGTATTGTTAATGGGACCTCCAGGAACAGGTAAAACTTTATTAGCGCGAGCTGTTGCAGGTGAGGCAAATGTTCCATTTTATTTCATAAGTGGATCTGATTTCGTTGAGTTATTTGTTGGTGTTGGTGCTAGTCGTGTAAGAGATATGTTCCAACAAGCAAAAAGAAATGCTCCATGTTTAATATTTATTGATGAAATAGATGCTGTAGGACGCCAAAGAGGAACTGGTTTAGGTGGTGGACACGATGAACGTGAGCAAACACTAAACCAATTACTTACTGAGATGGATGGCTTTGGTGAAAATGAAGGTATTATAATAATAGCTGCGACTAATAGACCTGATGTTTTGGATCCTGCTTTACTTAGACCAGGTAGATTTGATAGACAGGTTACTGTTAGTTTGCCAGATATTAAAGG
The DNA here is from genome assembly GCA_000432835.1 of Clostridium sp. CAG:417. Taxonomy (GTDB): domain Bacteria; phylum Bacillota_I; class Bacilli_A; order RF39; family UBA660; genus CAG-417. The sequence continues at coordinate 331,316 of FR890375.1, forward strand.
ACGTGAAGAAATTTTAGCAGTTCATGCTAAGAATAAAAAATTGGCAAAAGATGTTACTTTAACTAATTTGGCTAAGAGAACACCAGGATTTAGTGGTGCTGACCTTGAAAACTTACTTAATGAAGCTGCTTTACTAGCAGTAAGAAGAGATAAAGATGCTATTACAATGCATGAAGTAGATGAAGCTACTGACAGGGTATTAATGGGACCTGCTAAAGTTAGTCATAAATATAGTGAAAAAGATCGTAGATTGGTCGCATATCATGAGGCTGGTCATGCTGTTATAGGTTTAAAATTAGCTAATGCTTCTGATGTACAAAAAGTTACAATTATTCCAAGAGGTTCTGCTGGTGGATATAATATGATGGTTCCAAGTGAAGAAAAATTATGTTCTACTAAAACTGATTTATTAGAACAAGTTACTGGTTTACTTGGTGGTCGTGTTGCAGAAGAAGTTGTTTTTAAAGAGATAACTACTGGTGCTGAAAATGATTTCTCAAAAGCTACTAAAATAGTAAGAGCTATGGTTACTGAATATGGTATGAGTGATTTGGGACCAATGCAATTAGAACAACAAGAGGGTGCAGCGTTCCTTGGAAGAGATTATAATAAGACGAGAAACTTCTCTGAAACTGTTGCTCATGAAATTGATGAAGAAATGAGAAAAATTATTAATGGCTGCTATGTTGATGCTAAGAAAATAATAAAAGAAAATAGAGAATTATTAAACTTAATTGCTGAAACATTATTAGAATATGAAACATTAACAAAAGAACAAATAGATTATTTAGTTGAAAATGGTTGTATGCCAGATGAAAATAAGGATAACTTAGAATCTATGTCATTAACTAGTTTAAAAGAAATGGCTAAAGAAAAAGGAATTAAAAATTATTCTAAGATGAATAAAGCAGAAATTATTGATGAATTAGATAAAGTCAATAAAGAAAAATAAAGAAATGTGTGTACTTGTTTTACACATGTTTTTTTGTTATAATAAGCCGGTATGGAGAAATAGTATGTGGAAAATAGGAAATGTAGAAATTGATAATCAAGTAGTTTTAGCGCCTATGGCCGGTATATCTAATTCTGCTTATAGAAGAATTTGTAAAGAAATGGGTTGTGGTCTTATTTATGCCGAAATGGTTAGTGATAAGGCTATTAGCTTTGGTAATAAGAAAACTCTTGATATGTTATATATGACAGATAGTGAAAGGCCTATTGCTCAACAAATATTTGGTACTGATGTGGAAAGTTTTGTAGTGGCTGCTAAGTATATTGAAAAAACTATGAAACCTGATATCATAGATATAAATATGGGATGTCCAGTTCCTAAGGTAGCTTTGCGGGCTCAGGCAGGTTCTGCACTTTTAAAAAATCCCCAGAAAATTAGAAAAATAGTAAGTGCTGTTGTTGCAGCAGTTAACGTTCCTGTTACTGTAAAAATACGTAGTGGTTGGGATAGTGACCATATTAATGCTGTAGAGGTTGCTAAAATATGTGAAGAGGCAGGAGCTAGTGCTATAACAGTTCATCCAAGAACTCGTAAGCAAGGATATAGTGGTAAGGCTGATTGGCTAATTATAAAAAATGTAAAAGATAATGTTTCAATTCCTGTAATAGGTAATGGTGATATTAAAACACCTGAAGATGCCAAGAGAATGCTTAATGAAACAGGTTGTGATGCTATTATGATAGGACGTGGACTACTTGGTAATCCATGGTTAATCAGAAATACTCTCAATTATTTAGCTGGTCGTGATTATGAGTTACCATCTACAGAGGAAAAAATAAAAATCTGCATTAAGCATTTGAAATATCTTTCTGAAACTAAAGATGAGAAAATAGCAGTTTTAGAAATAAGAAGTCATGCTGCATGGTATCTTAAAGGAATAGAAAATGCCTCATTAATTAAAAATAAAATCTATCAATGCAATAGTATTCGTGATATAATGCAAGTATTGAATGAATTTTTAGGAGGAAAAAGTAATGAGTAAAAAAAATAGTGATGAAAATAATAAGGCCTACTTTTTACAAAGATTATTAGCTTATGTTTTTGATATGACTATTGTGGTATTGGTTTCTACTTTAATTAGTTATCCATTTATTTCCACAAAAACTGTTGATAAGTTGAATAAACAATCTTCAGAAATATTAGAAAAATATCAAAATCAAGAAATAAGTGCTAAGACCTACTTTAATCAAAATATGGATAATAGTTATCAACTTTCCAAAGAAACAGGACTTACTAATATAGTTACAATAGTAGTTTATGTATTATATTTTATTGTTTATCAAATGTATATGAATGGTCAAACAATTGGAAAGAGAATAATGAAAATTAGAGTAGTTAAAAATGAAGGTGGAACTTTAAGTATGAATGATATGTTAATTAGAGGTTTGATTAATAATTATATTTTAGCTAATATTTTAATTGCAATTTTCGTACTTATTAATAGAAATACATATGTATATGGTTCTTCAATTGTTCAAATTATTCAGTATGCAATTTTAATTGCAAGTATTTTTATGATTATTATTAGAAAAGATGGAAGAAGTGTTGCTGACTTAATTTGTGGTACAAAAGTAGTTAGCTTGAAGGAGGAGTAAAAAATGAGAGAGTTTAGTGAACAAGAACAAGTAAGAAGAGAAAAACTAAAAAATATTAAGAATCCATATCCTGATAGATTTGAGGTTAATTGTGAAATAGCTGATGCCTCACAAATGGAAGATGGTACTACTGGTATAAGAGTAGCTGGTAGAATAGTTTTAATGCGTAAAATGGGTAAGATGAGTTTCTTAACCATAGGTGATATATTAGGAAAAATACAAATTTCTGTTAAAGTAGATATGATAGGTGAAGAAGCTTATCAAGATTTTAAGGCAAATTATGATTTAGGTGATTTTATTGGCGTAGAAGGTGAATTATTTACTACTCATACTGGTGAAAAAACAATTAGAGCTAGTCATATAGAATTTTTAGGAAAAGCTTTAAAACCATTACCAGAAAAATTTCATGGTGTAGAGGATATTGAAACTATTTATCGTAAGAGATATCTTGATCTAATTACTAATGATGATAGTAAGAAGAAATTTTTATTTCGTAGTAGATTTATAAAAGAGTTGAGAAATTATTTAGATTCTAAGGGCTATTTAGAAATAGAAACACCAATTTTGAATAATAAAGCAAGTGGTGCAACTGCTAAACCTTTTGTTACTCATCATAATGCTTTAGATATTGATTTATTCCTAAGAATTGCCCCAGAAACTTATTTAAAAAGAGCTATTGTTGGTGGCTATACTAAGGTTTTTGAAATTGCTAGATGTTTTAGAAACGAAGGAATAGATGCTACTCATTTACAAGATTTTACTATGATTGAAGGATATGGAGCATATTTAAATTATAGGGATAATATGAAATTCCTTAGAGAAATGTTACAATCAATTATTATGAATATTTTTGGTACTTTAGAGATAAATGTTGGAGATAAAGTTGTGGATTTATCTGGAGAATGGAAAGATATTAGTTTTAGAGATTTGATATTGAAGTATTCAGATATTGATATTAATGTTTATAATACTAAAGAATTATTATTACAAAAGATAAGAGAAGATAAAATTGAAATTGATAGTGAAACTCCACTTGAGAATTTAGGTTATGGTAATTTAGTGGATCAATTATATAAAAAAATCGCAAGACCTTATATAATTAATCCTGTATTTTTGACTAAACATCCTATTAGTCTTTCTCCTTTAGCTAGAGCAAATGATTCTGATCCAACAATTACTGATCGTTTTCAGTTAGTTATTAATGGTGCTGAAATTATTAATGCTTATTCTGAATTAGTTGATCCTATAGAGCAAGAAAAGAGACTATTAGAACAAGCTAGATTAAAGGCTAATGGTGATGAAGAGAGTATGCCTATGGATTATGATTATATCGATGCTATGGAATATGGTATGCCTCCTATTAGTGGATGGGGAATGGGAATTGATCGTTTAGTACAATTACTTACTAATTCGGCTAATATAAAGGATGTTGTTTTATTCCCACTTATGAAAAATAAAGAAGATATTACTAATGATTAGTAGTATTTTTTTTGTTTAAAATTTGGGGTAAAAAGTGCTAAAAGTATTGTAAAATCTAGCTATTATAGTATAATGATAATGGGAGGAGAAAATTATGAAGAAACATAATACACTAAAAGTCGTTCTTATTACTTTATTAACTTTTTTAGTATTAAGTTGGATATTTACTTCAGCATATTATTCAAATGGTTATGTTGAACAAGGACGCATTCAAATGGGATTATTTGATGTATTTTCATATCCTGTGACAGCTATTTCTTATTTTGGTTATATAGCTTTATATGTTTTTGCTATTGGTATGTTCTATGGTGTTTTAAATCATATTAGTGCTTATCGAGTAATGATTGATAAATTAGCAAAATCATTTAAGGGTAAAGAAAAAATTGCTTTAGCTGTTATAATGATAATTCTTGCAATTATTACTTCATTTACAGGATTGAACTTGGCACTATTGTTAGTATTCCCATTTATTATTTCATTAGTTTTAGTAATGGGCTATGATAAAATAGTTGCAGCTTTAACTACTGTTGGTAGTGTTGTTGTTGGTGTAATGGGTACAACATTCGCTTATAATAATACTAGTATTTTAGCAAGTGCTTTATCTTTAAAAGTTACTTCTGGTATGGTTTATAAGATAATTATTCTTGTTTTAGGTTTAGCTATTCTTATTGTAAATACAATTATTTATATTAATAAAATGGCTAAAAGATCTAAAGAAGATACTAAAGAACTAGAAGCTTATATTCCTGAAGTAGTAAATGCAAAAGAAAGCAAAACTACTAAGATATGGCCATTAGTGTTAGTATGCGATTTAATATTAGTAGTTATGATTTTAGGATTTATTCCTTGGTCTGCAGTATTTGGTGTTACTTTATTCGATGATGTTACTAGTGCTGTTACTGGATTTACAGTACCTGCATTTGTTGCTTTATTAGTTTTATTATTAATAATCAATATAGTATTATTTGTAAAGAAAAAGAACAAACATGCATATATTATTGATGCTGCAGTGGCTATTGTAACTATTGTTATATTAATTGGTAGATATTTAGTTAAAGCTAAATTATTTAAAACTTTGGTTTCAGCTTTATCTGTTGACTTTGCTATTTTTGGTAAATTCTTAGGTACTGTTAAATCATTTGGAAACTGGTCTCTTACTGATATTTCATTACTTGTTATTCTTGGAGCTATTATTTTAGCTATGATATACAAAGTTAAATGTGATGATGTATTTGATGGAATGATTAATGGTATTAAGAAGTCAATAGTACCTGCTATCTTAGTTGTATTGGTATACTTTGGTTTGGTTATTGTAACATATCATCCATTCCAATTACCTATCTATAAGGCAATATTTGGATTAACAAAAGGATTTAATGTATTTACATCTACTATTGTTGCTATAATTGCTACAGTATTCAATAGTGATCCAATGTATGTATTCAATAGTGTTGTTCCTTATTTAGTTAGTTTAGTTACTAATACAAAGGTATATCCTGTTATTTGGGTATTATATCAATCTGTATCAGGATTAACAATGTTAGTTGCACCTACAAGTATTGTTTTACTTCTAACTTTATTCTATTTAGATATTCCTTATAAAAAATGGTTAAAAACTGTTTGGAAATTAACTTTAGAAATTTTAGTTGTATTACTTATTGTTTGTACAATAGCACTTGCAATTGTTTAATCTATTTAGAAAGGACTTGGTCCTTTCTTTTTTTTGTCGTTTTTTTTAGAACATAATTTCTTGTCATTGGTATCAAAATATACATAAAATATTATTGAAGGGATGGGAAAAAATGTTTTCAAAATTTAGTGAAGAAGCACAGAAAAGTTTGTTATTAGCGCGTGAAGAAATGATTAAGTTAAGGCATCCATATATTGGTAGTGAACATCTTTTGCTGGCCATACTTTCAAATAAAAATTTACCTATTACTAAGATGCTTTCAAAATATAATATTAATTATGAGAATTTTTATAATGAAATAATAAAAATAATGGGGAAAGGAACAAAGGTAAGTTCTTGGTTTTTATATACTCCGCTATTAAAAAGAATTATAGAAAATGCAACATTTGATAGTAAAGAGAGAAAGGAAAAAGAGGTAACAATAGAACAATTATTTTTATCTTTACTAGAGGAGGGTGAAGGAGTAGCCATTAGATTACTTGTTGGAATGAATATAAATATAGATGCTTTATATGATGATTTTTCCAATAAGTATATTGTTAAGAAAAGTAAGAAAGAAAAAAAATTAATTATAAATGATTTTGCAGTTAACTTTAATAAGAGGGTTGTTGTTGGTGAGATTGATCCGGTTAGTGGCCGTGATGAGGAAGTTAATAGAGTAATAGAAATTCTTTCGAGAAGAACAAAAAATAATCCTTTACTAATTGGTGAGGCAGGTGTTGGAAAAACTGCTATTGTGGAAGAGTTAAGTCGAAGAATAGTAAATGGAGATGTACCCAAATTTTTACAAAATAAAAAAATACTTTCTGTTTCAATAGCGTCACTTGTTTCAGGAACTAAGTATAGAGGAGAGTTTGAGGAAAGAATAAATAAAATAATAAAAGAAGTAGAGGAAGATGGAAATATTATTTTGTTTATTGATGAAGTTCATACTATAGTTGGGGCCGGTGGTGCTGAAGGGGCTATTGATGCTTCTAATATATTAAAGCCTAGTTTAGCACGAGGAAAAATTAAGATAATAGGGGCGACTACTAATGAAGAATATCATGAGTATATAGAAAGAGATAAGGCATTGGATAGAAGATTCCAAAAGATTAATGTTTTGGAACCTGATGTGGAAAAAACAAAAAAGATGTTAATGAATTTGAAACCACTTTATGAAAGTTTCCACAATGTTGTTATACCAGAAGAGGTGATTGATTATATTATAGAGTTATCTAATAGATATATTCAAAATATGCGAAATCCCGATAAATCAATTGATATTATGGATGAAGTATGTGTTAAAGCTTCTTTAGAAAGTAAAAATAAAGATGATAAAACTTTAGAACTAAATAACAAGGTGAAAAAGATTATTCAGGAAAAAAATAAGGCAGTGCAGGAACAAGATTTCGAAGAAGCATCTAGACTCAAAGATGAACAATATAAGTTAGAAAATGAGTTAAGCAATATGATAGTTAAAAAGAGTGTTAAAAAACCTTTACCTGTAATTACTAAAAAGCAGGTTGCAAAAATAATAGAACTTAAAACAAAAATACCTATATATGAGGTTAATAATGATACAAAAGCTTTGCTAAAAAAACTTAATAAAAATTTGAAAGAAAAGATTTTGGGTCAAGATGAAATCATTAATAGTATTTGTGCATATACTAGAAAGATTTATTTTGGATTTAAGAAAGATAAACCATATTCCTTTTTGTTTGTAGGACCTACTGGTGTTGGAAAAACTTTATTTGTTAAAGAGTATGCTACTTCTTTATATGGAAGTGACAATTTCATTCGTATTGATATGAGTGAATATAAAGAGGAATATTCAATAAGTAAGTTATTGGGTTCAGCTCCTGGATATGTAGGGTATAGAGAGGATAATACAGTAATGGAAAAAATACGTAATCATCCTAATTGTGTTATTTTGCTTGATGAAATTGAAAAGGCCTCTCCTGCAGTTATCAAAGTTTTTCTTCAGGCTTTAGATGAAGGGGTTGTACATGATGCAGTTGGAAGGAGTATTAGTTTTAAGAATGCCATTATTTTTATGACTTCTAATTTGGGTTGTAATAATTTATCTATTGGTTTTATGGATGATAATAGTTTAAATCAATCATTAAAAGATTTTTTATCTGTTGAGTTTTTAAATAGAATAGATAAAGTATTTACCTTTAAGAAATTAGATGAAGTAGTTGTTAAGAAAATAATTAATAAGAAACTGAATATGTTGAAAAAACAATATTATGACAAAGATATTAATGTGGCCTTTTCTAAAAAAATTGTGGATAACATTTTAGCAAAGTCTAATTATTTAGAATATGGGGCAAGAAAAATAGATAAAATTATTGAAGAAGAAGTGGAAAATTATATAATGGAAGAAATTATTTGTGGAAATAGCAGTATTTCAGTTAGAGAATTTTCTGGGGAGTGATAATTTACATAGATTTATATTTATGCTATAATTGTTGGCATGAAAAGGTGATTATATGAAATTATTTAATACTCTACATAAATCGGTAGAAGAATTTGTTCCAAGAGAAGAAGGAAAAATTAAAATGTATACATGCGGGCCTACAGTTTATCATTTTGCTCATATTGGTAATTTACGTACTTATATTTCTGAAGATATTTTAGAAAAAGGATTTAGATATTTGGGTTATGATGTTCAAAGAGTTATGAATATTACTGACGTTGGTCATTTGGTAGGTGATGGTGATACTGGTGAAGATAAAATGTTAGTAGCGGCTAAAAGAGAACATAAATCGTCACGTGATATTGCTAAATATTACACTGAATGTTTCTTTGATGATTGTCGTAAACTTAATATAAAAAAACCTGATGTCGTTTCCAATGCTACTGATAACATTGCTGAATATATTAAAATTATTTCTAAATTATTGGATAATGGTTATGCCTATATTGCTGGTGGAAACGTTTACTATGATACTTCTAAGTTTGAAAAATATTATGATTTATCGGGAAGAAATAAGGAAGATTTATTAGTAGCTGTTCGTAATGATGTTTCAAAAGATGAATTTAAGAAAAATCCATTTGATTTTGGGTTGTGGTTTACAAACTCTAAGTTTAATAATCAAGAATTGCAATGGGATAGTCCTTGGGGTAGAGGATATCCGGGATGGCATATTGAATGTAGTGGTATTGCTATTAAATATTTAGGAGAATATTTGGATATTCATTGTGGAGCTGAAGATGCAGTTTTTCCACATCATACTAATGAAATAGCGCAGAGTGAGGCTTACTTAGATCATAGATGGTGTGATACTTGGGTTCACTTTGGCTTTTTGAATGATAAGACTGGTAAAATGAGTAAATCAAAGGGAGATTTTTTAACCGTGTCTTTGTTAGAAGAAAAAGGATATGATCCTTTAAGTTATCGATTTTTATGTTTAAATTCATATTATCATAACCAACTTACTTTTAGTTATGAAATTTTGGATGGGGCACAACAAGCTTATTTTAAATTAAAAAATAAAGTTAGAGTCTTGGAAAAGAGTGGAACATTGGATAATACAGTATTTGAAAAATATAATTCGTTATTTAAAGCAGAAATAGAAAATGATTTAAATACCTCTAATATGTTAACTCTTGTATATGATGTTTTGAAAGATTCAACTAATTCTTATACAAAGTATAGATTGATACATGATTTTGATAAAGTATTGTCATTATCGTTATTTGATGATGATGAATTAGTCATTGATAGTGAGTTAGATGCTTATATAAAAGAACAAATAGAAATTAGAAATAAGGCTAAACGAGAGAAGAATTTTTCACTTGCAGATCAAATACGTGATGAGTTAATGAAAAAAAACATCAAATTAATCGATAGTAGGGAAGGTACTAAGTACGAAATAATGTAGTTGGTAATTGGTAAGTATATGGATTTAAATACAATTAATGTATTAGTGCTTGCATATTTAGGTGATACAATTTACGAGGATTATATTAGAAAAGCATTGATATCTAGAAAAATAAATCATGTAGATGAATTACAAAAAGAAGCTGTAAAGTATGTATCTGCTAAAAGTCAAGCAGAATTTCTTCATAAATTAATTGAAGAAGAATTTTTTACGGAAGAGGAAATGTCTATAATTAAGAGAGCTAGAAATTATAAGAGCAAATCACATCCTAAAAATTGTAATATTATTACTTATAGATATGCTACTGCTTTAGAAGCTGTGATAGGATATTTAGAATTAAAAGAGAATAAAAGTAGAATAAATGAAATAATGCTACATATTTTAGGAGGTAAATAATGATAGTTTATGGTAGAAATGTTGCTTTTGAATATTTAAAAAATTATAAGAAAGATATTAGAAAAATTATAATTCAAGATGGATTTAATGACAAAAAACTTCTTTCTGCTTTAGAAAATACAAAATTTGATGTAATTTACAAAGATAAAAGATATATGGATGATTTGTCAAAAGGTGTTCATCAAGGTATAATATTAGACGTTATGGATTACCAGTATACGCCTTTAAATGATTTATTAAAGAGTGATGCTAAATTTGTAGTTATTTTAGATCATTTGGAAGATCCACATAATTTTGGAGCTATTATTAGGACAAGTGAAGCTGCTTTAGTAGATGCAATTATTATCCCACAAGATAGAGAAGTTCAAGTTAATTCTACAGTTATGAAAACAAGTGCTGGTGCATTAGCAAAGATGAATATTTGTAGAGTTACTAATTTAGTTCAAACAATTAATAAACTAAAAGATGATGGATTCTGGATAGTTGGTACTGCTATGGATGGAACAGACTATAGACAGATTGATTATAGTGGGAAAATAGCACTTGTTGTTGGCAATGAAGGAAACGGGATGAGTAGGTTAGTTAGAGAGTCCTGTGATTTTGTAGCAAGTATTCCTATGCGTGGCGAAATAAATAGTTTAAATGCATCAGTTGCAACAGGAATAATGATATATGAAGTAGTCCGTAATAGAAAGTAGGAAATATGCAATATAAAGATATAAACGATTATGAAGTTTTATATCTTATAGGAGAAAATCAATTAGAAGAAAAAGATATTATTTTTAAGAAATATAAGCCTATTTTGATTAGTATTAGTCAAAAATATTATATGAGATTAAGGGATAAAAAAATAGAATATGAGGATTTATATCAGGAGGCAATGATTGGACTTAATTATGCTATAGATCATTTTAAGGAACAAAAAAACAATATCTTTTATTCATATGCAGTATTATGTATTAGTAGTAGACTTAAAACTTATGTTAATTCTTATCTTAATAGTAAGAATAAATTCTTGAATGACAGTATATCTTTAGATGATGATTCTGATAATAATTTGGATAGTGTCTCTTCTATTCGTTTTTGTGATAACTTTATTTATTTTTATGAAAGATTGATTAACTTTAAAAATAACTTGGATAATAAAAAATCACAAGTATTCGAACTTAAATATAATGGTTTTTCTAATAAAGATATAAGTATCTTATTAGATCTTTCAGTTAAATATGTTTATTACTGTGTATGTTCTATTAAAAGTAAGTTAATTATTAGTGGTTTTGAATTGTAATTTTTTTGTATTTGTAATACAATATTAATTATAATAGGGTGATGTAATATGAATCAAAATAATGATAAACAATTTACACAGACTACTTTTGAACAATTCCTAAATTCGCATAATTCTAGTAGAAAGACGGATGAGGTAGAATTTCAGAAGTTGTTTTTGAGTTTAGACAAGAAAATGCATTTATATCATTCTAATGGATATGCTATTTCTAGTTTTAGAATACAAGATATAGTAGTTTATCAAATGATTAATAATGATGGTGAAATATTATATGATGTTGATTTTAAGAAATGGATACCGGAGGGTAACAATAAAGAAGAGTTAGAGACTCAGAATGTTTTTTATGCGGCTTGTTTAGCTGTTGGCACTTATAATAATTGTTTAAGTTATATTGATCCTGATCATCCAGAATTCTTAAAAAATAATTTTTCTTTATTTGCGGAAAATATACCGACGGAAGTTGTACCTTATTATCGTGGTGTTATTGAGCGTGGTAGTTTTGTATACTTAGACTCCTATGAAACGGCAAGAAAAAATAGAAATATACGAACTATGCAAGAAGAAGAACGTAAAATGAAGGAACAAGAGGAAGAGATGCATAAGAACATGAATCCACCAAAATCATCAAGAAAAAATGATAAGTGGGGAACTTCTGAATCTGCATTCATTAGCTTATCATTATTTCCTTTTGTGATGGCTATTCTTAGTATAGTTATTCCGATTATTATTGGTATCTTTGCTTAAATGATTAAAGGTATTGACATTCTTTTTGTGTTGTGCTATTTTATGAGAGAACACGAAAGAGTGTTTTTATTTTAGAAAAAATAAATTATGAAGGTGGAAATATGGCGAAAAAGAAAGATGAAAAAAAAGAAAAAAAAGGTTTAGGTACTAGGTTTATGACTTATTGTCGTGGTGTAAAAACTGAGTTTAAAAGAGTACACTGGACAACAAAAAGTGATTTAACTAGATATTCTATTGCAACATTAGTTTTTGTAATTGTGTTTTCACTATTCTTTTATGGTGTTAATGCACTTAATGCTTTAATACATTCATTAGTTGGTTAGGAGGAATTAATATGGATAAGCAGTGGTATGTTGTTAATACTTATTCTGGTCATGAGAATAAAGTAAAAGAGAAATTAGAGATGAGAGCTGAATCTATGGGAATGCAAGATTATATATATCGTGTAGTTGTGCCTATGGAAAAAGTAAAAGAAACTAAGAACGGTGTTGAAAAGGAACATGAAAAGAAAATGTTTCCAGGATACATTTTAGTTGAAATGGTTATGAGCGATGAAGCTTGGTATATAGTTCGTAATACTCCTGGTGTTACAGGATTTATTGGATCTAGTGGTAAGGGAGCTAAACCTACTCCTTTACAACCTTATGAAGTTGATAAAATCCTTAATAGTATGGGTATTTCTAGAATGGATGTAGATAAAGATTTAGCGCCTGGTACTAAGGTTAACATTACAGATGGACCTTTCAAGGGTATGCTTGGTAAGATTGATTCTATTGACTTAGAAAATAATAAAGTTAATTTAATTGTTGACTTATTTGGTCAAGAGACAAGTGTTGAAGTTGAAATGAGTCAAATACAAAAAATATAAAAAGCTTGCACTTATAGAAAAAGTGTGATATCATTTATTCGCTATATTTATTTTGATATAGATTTAGTGGGAGGCAGTTAAAGCTAAAATTTAATAAAGCGGACAAAAGCTATTTGAACCACTCGCGGAAACGAAATGGAAATATAGGAGGTGTTTTTCGTGGCAAAGGAAGCAATTAGAAAAATAAAGTTACAAATACCTGCAGGTAAAGCTACACCAGCTCCACCAGTTGGAACTGTATTAGGACCAGCAGGAATAAACCTACAAGAATTTTGTACAAAATATAATGATGCTACTCGCGATAAAATGGGTGACATTTTACCAGTAGAAATCTCAATATATGATGATAGAAGTTTTGATTTTATTATTAAAACTCCACCTACAGGTTTCTTATTAAAGAAATTTGCTCATATTAATAAAGGATCTGTTAAAGGTGCTAATGAAGTTGTTGCTACATTAACAGTTGATCAACTTCGTGAAATCGCAGAAATTAAATTACCTGATTTAAACTGTGATACAATTGAAGCTGCTATGAAGACAGTTGCAGGAACTGCTCGTAATATGGGTATTGCAATTGACGGATATGATGCTTCATCAGAAAAATAATAGGAAATAGAAGATAATAAATATAAGATCCGCTTACTTATATAAGTTTTAATTAATTCATTCCGCTTATAAAATAAGGAGGAAATTCATGAAAAAGAGAAGTAAGAAATATGTTGAAGCCTTAGCAAAAGTAGAAAAAGGAAAAGCATATACTGTAGATGAGGCTGTAAAATTAGTAAAAGAAACTTCTACTACAAAATTTGATGGTAGTGTAGAAGTAGCTATTAGACTTAATGTAGATACAAAAAAAGCTGATCAACAATTAAGAGGAGCTATTGTTCTTCCAAAAGGTACAGGTAAAACTACTAGAGTAATTGTTATTGCTAAAGGAGAAGCAGCTACTAAAGCTAAGGAAGCTGGAGCTGACTACGTTGGTGATGTAGATTTACTACAAAAAATTGAAAAAGAAAATTGGTTTGATTTTGATACTATGATTGCTACTCCTGATATGATGCCTTTATTAGGTAAATTAGGTAGAGTTTTAGGACCAAAAGGTTTAATGCCAAACCCAAAAACTGGAACAGTTACTATTGATCCTGCTAAGGCTGTAGCAGATGCTAAAGCTGGTCGTGTAGAATATAGAACTGATAGTTTTGGTAATGTTCATGCAGTTATTGGTAAAGTTTCTTTCTCAGAAGAAGATTTAAAAGAAAACTTAAATGCTTTTGTTTCAACTATTATGAAAATTAGACCTGCATCTGTTAAGGGTGATTATGTAAAAAATATTGCTATCACTTCTACAATGGGTCCTGGTATAAAAATTTCTTTAAATAGTTTTGACAAATAATAAAAAATAGTGTATTATAAATTTAATTTGTTGGTGCCATAGACAGTAGGTTGTTAGTAAATCCTACCGAGGACTACTTTATAGAAGGGTTCTTGTATTGGCAAGAGCCTTTTTTGTGGCAACTCAAATTTTTGAGGGAGGTGTATGTATGGCAAGTGAGAAAATCTTAAAACAAAAACAAGCAGTAGTTGAAGAAATTAAGTCTCATGTTGAGTCTGCTACCAGTATAGTTTTATTTGATTATCGTGGACTTACTGATAATGAAACTAAAGAGCTTCGTACTAAGTTAAAAGAATCTGGAACTTTTTATAAAGTATTCAAGAACACTTTAATGGCAAGAGCTTTCAAAGACTTAAACATTGATTTAGGTGATGCTTTAAATGGACCAAGTGCTTTAGTTTATGGTACTGATCAAGTAGCACCTGTTAAAACTTTAACAGAATTTGCTAAAGATCATCCAGCTTTAGAACTAAAAATTGGTGTTATTGATGGAGAGATTGCTGATAAAGCAAAACTAGCTGAATATGCTTCATTACCATCAAGAGATGGTCTATTGACTATGTTAGCTGGTGGAATGATTGGATTGGTAAGAGATTTATCTATATGCTTAGATTTATATTCTCAACAAAAAGAAGAAAATTAATTTAAATAAGGAGGAAAAAGAAATGGCAAAATTAACAAAAGATGAATTTATTAGTTCTTTAAAAGAAATGAATCTTTTAGAAATAAAAGAATTACTTGACGCAATGAAGGAGGAATTTGGTGTAGATCCATCTGCAGTAGCAGTTGCAGCACCAGCTCAAGGAGCTGCTGCTGATGCAGCACCTTCTACAGTTACTGTTTCAATTACTGATGCAGGAGCTGGTAAGGTTGGAGTAATCAAAGTTGTTCGTGAAATTACTGGTCTTGGATTAAAAGAATCTAAAGATATCGTTGATAACGCT
>FR890375.1:346631-416151 GCA_000432835.1 Clostridium sp. CAG:417
CCAGTTAAAGAAAATATTTCTATTGAAGAAGCTAATGAAATTAAGGCTAAGCTTGAAGAAGCTGGAGCTACAGTTGAAGTTAAATAATTTAATTAACTTTCAAATAGCAAGTTACTTATGGTAACTTGTTTTTTTATAACAATAAATTAATAATTTTTGCTTCACTATTGACAAATTTTACAAAGTGGTGTATTATGGTTTTTACGAAAGGAGACAACTATTTATGTGTATAAGTAGTTGTCTTTTTCTTTGTTAGAGGTAATTATGGGACAATATTTTACTAATGATAATAGCATTCCGAGTAAACTTGTGAAGACTAGAGCAGTTGTATTAAATAACAGTTTTATATTTTATACTGATAATGGTGTGTTTTCTAAGGATGGCTTGGATTTTGGAAGTCGTTTGTTACTTGAAAATATTCCATTAACAGAAATTGGTGAAAGTTTACTTGATGTTGGGTGCGGTTATGGTGTTTTTGGAATAGTTTTAAATAAAATTTTAGGCGTTAAAGTTACGATGTGTGATGTTAATAGGCGAGCGTTACATTTAGCAGAAAAAAATATTAAAGAAAATAAATGTAGCGATTGTTCAGTTATTGAAAGTAATTGTTATCAAAATATTAATTCTAAATATTCCACTATTATTACTAATCCACCAATTAGGGCTGGTAAAAAAGTAGTGTATGAAATTTTGGAGGGAGCAAAAGATTATTTGCTTCCTGGTGGAAGGCTGTTTTTTGTTGTTCGGAAGGAACAAGGTGCTAAATCGATTATATCCGACATGCAGAAAATATATAATGTAGAAGTATTAGAACGAAAAAAAGGATTTTTTATAATTAAGTGTACTTTTTAATTGACTTATTGGCAAGTTTGTGCTAATAATATAAATTGGCAACGTATTATTTTTTATAAATATGTTCTTTGAATTTATTATGTATAGGGGTGAAATATGTGTCATATAAAATAGTAAATTGTGGTGGCCACCGAGAGAGAAGAAATTTCTCTAAAATTCGTAATGCATACGAATTAAAAGACTTATTAGAAATTCAAAAAAAATCATATCAATGGTTTATTGAGAAAGGAATTCAAGAAGTATTTCAAGATTTATTTCCAGTAGAAGATTTTTCTGGTACTTTTAAGATAGAATTTGGGGATTATCATTTTGAAGAACCAAGATTTTCTATAAAAGAAAGTAAAGATAGAGAAACTACTTATTCTGCACCTTTAAAAGTTGAAGTTCGCTTATTTAATCGCGAAACTGGTGAAGTTAAAGAACAAGAAATATTTATGGGTGATATGCCTATAATGACTGATTCTGGTACTTTCGTTATTAATGGAGCAGAGCGTGTTATTGTATCACAGTTGGTTCGTAGTCCAAGTGTTTATTTTAATCATGAAATTGATAAAAATGGACGTGAACTTATCACTTCTCAAATCATACCTACACGTGGTACTTGGTTAGAGTTTGAAACTGACGCTAGAGATATATTATATGTTAGAATAGATCGTACTAGAAAAGTAACTTTAACAACTTTATTACGTGCTTTTGGACTTTCTAGTGATGATGATATTTATAATATGTTTGGAAGAGATCTTTATTTAGAAAATACTATTAGTAAAGATTCTACTAAGAATACTGATGAAGCATTAATAGAAATCTATGAAAAATTAAGACCGGGTGAACCTGCAACATTAGATTCATCAAAAAATAATATTATTACACGTTTCTTTGACGAATTTAGATATGACTTAGCTCGTGTTGGACGTTATAAGTTTAATAGAAAGCTAAATGTTGTTGATAGATTACTTGGACAAACTTTGGCAGAAGATATCATAGTAGATGGTAATGTTGCATTTGCTAGTGGGACTGAAGTTACTAAAGCAAATTTAGAAGATGTTAGAGTTGCTTTAAGTAGTGGATATGGTGTTAAACAAGTTAAGATTAATGAAGATTTGGATTCTTATGATAAAGTTCAAATGATTAAAATTGTTGATCCTTCTGATAAAGGTAAAACTATAACCGTTATTGGTAATGATCAAACTATAGATGTTAAACGTCTTACTATTTCTGATGTTTATGCCTCTATTTCTTATTACTTAAACCTATTACATGGAGTAGGTAACTATGATGAAATCGATCATTTAGGAAATAGACGTGTTCGTCAAGTTGGAGAACTTTTACAAAATCAATTCCGTATTGGTGTTTCTCGTATGGAAAGAGTTATTCGTGAAAGAATGACAACTCAAGAAATGGAAGAAGTTACCCCTAAAACTTTAATTAATATTAGACCTGTTACTGCTTCAATGAAAGAGTTCTTTGGTAGCAGTCAATTATCACAATTCATGGATCAAACTAATCCAATTGCAGAACTTACTAATAAACGTCGTTTAAGTGCTTTGGGACCAGGTGGTTTATCTAGAGATAGAGCTGGTGTAGAAGTACGTGATGTTAATAGTTCTCACTATGGTAGAATTTGTCCAATTGAGTCTCCAGAAGGACCAAATATCGGACTTATTACAAGTTTAGCTAGTTATGCAAAAATTGATGAATATGGATTTATTATGACTCCATATCGTAAAGTTGAAAATTCTAAGATAACTGATGAAGTAGTATATTTAACTGCTGATGAAGAAGAAGATTATATTATTAGTCAATCTACTGTAGGAACTAGTGATGAAAATATAATTACAGACGATTTAGTCAATGCTCGATTCCGTGGAGAAAATATTTTAGCGAAACCTGAACAAGTTGATTATATTGATGTTAGTCCTCAACAAGTTGTGTCTGTTACAACAAGTTGTATTCCATTCTTGGAACACGATGATGCTACACGTGCCCTTATGGGTGCTAACATGCAACGTCAGGCTATGCCTTTATTAAAAACAGAAGCTCCTTTCATCGGAACTGGTGTTGAACATATTGCAGCTAAAGATTCTGGAGTATGTATAGTAGCAAAAGCTGATGGTATTGTAGAATATGCAGATGCTAAAAAAATAATTGTTAAGAATGCTAAGGGTAAAGATACTTATTATTTATCTAATTATGAATTAGCAAACTCTAGTATTTGTAGTCATCAAAGACCTATTGTTAAAGTAGGAGATAAGGTTGAAGCTGGAGTTACTATTCTTGCAGATGGTAATAGTACTGATAAGGGTGAACTTGCCTTAGGTAAAAACATGACTGTTGCATTTATGACATTCAATGGTTATAACTATGAGGATGCTGTAATTTTAAATGAAAATTTAGTAAAAGATGATGCTTATACTTCTCTTCACTTAGAGGATTATGAGATGCAATGTCGTGAAACTAAATTAGGTCCTGAAGAGATTACTAGAGATATTCCTAATGTTAGTGAAGAAGCCCGTCGTAATCTTGATGAAAACGGAATTATAGCTATTGGTACAGAAGTAAAAGAAGGAGATATTCTAGTTGGTAAGGTAACTCCAAAGGGAATGGCTGAACTTACTTCTGAAGAAAAACTATTACATGCGATCTTTGGTGAGAAGACTCGTGAAGTAAGAGATACTTCTTTAAGAGTTCCTCATGGTGGAGATGGTATTGTACACGATATTAAGATTTATTCTCGTAAGGATAATGATGAATTACCTGCCGGAGTAAGTAAAGTAATTCGTGTATATATTATTCAAAAGAGAAAGATTCAAGTAGGAGACAAGATGTCTGGACGTCATGGTAATAAGGGTGTTATTTCTTTAATTCTTCCACAAGAAGATATGCCATATATGCCAGATGGTACTCCAGTTGACATTATGCTTAATCCACAAGGTGTTCCTTCTCGTATGAACTTAGGACAGGTTTTAGAGTTACATATGGGTATGGCTGCTAAGAAATTAGGTGTTCATGTTGCAACTCCAGTATTCGATGGTGCTCATATCGAAGATATCGAAGAGATGATGGCTGAAGCTGGAATGGATCCAGATGGAAAGACAGTATTATATGATGGTCGTACTGGTGAGCCTTTTGATAATAGAATTTCTGTTGGTGTTATGTACATGATTAAATTACATCACATGGTTGATGATAAATTACATGCTCGTAGTACTGGACCTTATTCATTAGTTACTCAACAGCCACTTGGAGGTAAAGCTCAATTTGGTGGTCAGCGTTTTGGGGAAATGGAAGTTTGGGCATTATATGCATATGGTGCTGCACACACATTACAAGAAATGATGACAGTTAAATCTGATGATGTTGTTGGACGTGTTAAAGTTTATGAGTCTATTGTAAAAGGTAATCAAATAGATGAAGCTGGTGTTCCAGAATCATTCAGAGTTCTTATGAAAGAGTTCCAAGCATTAGGATTAGATATTTCTATAATTGATGATGAAGGTAAAGCTCTTGAATTAAAAGATATTGAAGAACAAGAAGACAAAGAAGAATTAAAATTATCTATTGATGAAGTAGAATCATCGCCTGCTAAAGTAGTTGCTGATAGTGTTATTGAGGATGATGACGAAATAGAAGAGGACGACGAAGGCATTGATAGTGAAGAGTTTGAAGCTGAGTTTGATAGCTTAGATGATATAGATGATGAAATAGAGGAAGGAGAAGATTTCTAATGATAGAAGTAAATAAAATAAAGGCTTTAAAAATTGGTATAGCTTCTCCTAGTAAAATTAGGGAATGGTCTTATGGAGAAGTAAAGAAACCTGAAACTATTAATTATAGAACTTTAAGACCTGAACGTGATGGACTTTTCTGTGAAAAGATTTTCGGACCTACAAAAGACTTTGAATGTGCTTGTGGTAAATATAAGAGAGTTCGTTATAAAAATATAGTATGTGATAGATGTGGAGTTGAAGTTACTCGTTCTAAAGTTCGTCGTGAACGTATGGGACATATAGAACTTGCTTCTCCTGTTTCTCATATTTGGTTCTTTAAGGGTGTTCCTTCTCGTATGGGATTAATCCTTGATATGAGTCCAAGAGATTTGGAAGAGGTTTTATACTTTGTAAGTTATGTAGTAATTGATAAAGGAAATGCTCCTTTAGAGAATAAGCAAACATTATCTGAAAAAGAATATCGTGCATATTATGAAAAATATGGTAACGGATTTAAAGTTGGTATGGGTGCTGAAGCAATTAAGGAATTGTTAAAGGAAGTTGATCTTGAAAAAGAAATTAATGAAATTGAAAAAGAATTAGAAACTGCTCAGGGTCAAAAGAGAATTCGTTTAGTAAAGCGTTTAGATGTACTTGATGCTTTCTATAAATCAGGACAAAGACCTGAATGGATGATTCTTGATTGTATTCCAGTTATTCCACCTGATTTAAGACCTATGATTCAATTAGATGGTGGTAGATTTGCTACTAGTGATTTAAATGATTTATATAGACGTGTTATTAACCGTAATAATCGTTTAAAGAAGTTAATTGATTTAGGGGCTCCTGGAATAATTATTCAAAATGAAAAACGTATGTTACAAGAAGCTGTTGATGCATTATTTGATAATGGTCGTCGTGGTAGAAGTGTAACTGGTGCTGGTAATAGACCTTTGAAATCATTATCTAGTATGTTAAAAGGTAAACAAGGACGTTTCCGCCAAAACTTATTAGGTAAACGTGTTGATTATTCTGGACGTAGTGTTATCGTAGTTGGTCCATCATTAAAGATGTATCAATGTGGTATTCCAAAAGAAATGGCACTAGAATTATTTAAACCACATGTTATTAATGGATTAGTAAAACGTGATATTGCTCATAATATTAAAGCTGCTAAAAGACTTATTGATAATAGAGATCCATTGGTTTGGGATGTTGTTGAAGATGTTATTAAAGAACATCCAGTATTATTGAACCGTGCTCCTACTTTACATAGATTAGGAATTCAAGCGTTTGAACCAATTTTAGTTGGTGGAAAAGCAATTCGTCTACATCCACTTGTTTGTCCAGCTTTCAATGCGGACTTTGATGGAGACCAGATGGCTGTTCACGTTCCACTTTCTGAAGAAGCTCAAGCTGAAGCTAGATTGTTAATGTTAGGATCTAATAATATTTTACATCCAAAATCTGGAGATCCAATCGTTACTCCTTCTCAGGATATGGTTTTAGGTAATTACTATATAACTATGGAAAAGGCTGGAGAACATGGTGAAGGAAGATTGTTCAAAAATTCTAATGAAGCTTTGATGGCTTATGAGAGAAGAGAAATTACTCTTCATACAAGAATTGCATTACCTGTTAGTTCATTTAAACATAAGTTGTTTACTGATGATAAGAAAGATAAGTACTTAGTTACTACAGTTGGTAAGATTAAATTTAATGAAATTCTACCAGACTCTTTCCCATTTGTTAATGAACCAACTGATGAAAATATTCAACAAATTACTCCTAGTAAATATTTTATTGATCGTGGAAAAAATATTCCTGAAGAAATTGCTAAAATGCCACTTGTAAAACCATTTGCAAAGGGTGCTTTAGAAAAAATAATTGCTCAAGTATTTAAACGTTATAAAACAACAGAAACATCTATCATGCTTGATAAGTTAAAAGATTTAGGATTTAAATATTCAACTTTAGCTGGTATCACAGTTAGTATGAGTGATGTTGCTACTAGTAGTAAAAAACAACAATTTATCGATGAAGGTCAAGCTATTGTTGATAAAATTAACAAACAATATAAACGTGGTTTAATTACTGAAGAAGAACGTCATAACAAAGTAATTGAAACATGGTATTCTGTTAAGGATAAGGTTCAAGCCGAACTTGAAGAAATTTCTAAATTAGAAGTTGATAATCCTATATTTATGATGATGCATTCTAAAGCTCGTGGTAACATTTCAAACTTTACTCAGGTTGCAGGTATGCGTGGATTAATGCAGAAGCCAAATGGAGACCCAATTGAAATTCCAGTACTTTCAAACTTTAAAGAAGGTCTTTCCGTTGCAGAATTCTTCTTGTCTACACATAGTGCTCGTAAAGGATCTGCCGATACAGCATTAAAAACTGCTGACTCTGGATATTTAACAAGACGTTTAGTTGATGTTTCTCAAGATATGATTGTTAGATGTGCTGATTGTGGTACTGATCAAGGTGTTGTTGTTCATGACTTTATTAATGAAAAAACTGGTTCTGTTATTGAGGGATTATATGATCGTATTGTTGGTCGCTTTGCCAATAAAAAGATTATTAATCCAGAGACAAAAGAAGTTATCGTTGATAAGTTAGAAATGATTACTGAAAATAAGGCTGAAAAAATAGTTGCAGCTGGTATTAAAGAAGTAGAGATACGTACAATTTTAACTTGTGGTGTTCAAAATGGTGTATGTCAAAAATGTTATGGACGTAACCTTGCTACAGGTAATTTAGTAGAGATTGGTGAGGCCGTAGGTGTAATGGCTGCTCAATCAATTGGTGAACCTGGTACTCAGCTTACAATGCGTACTTTCCATACCGGTGGTGTTGCTGGTGGAGAAGATATTACTCAAGGTCTTCCTCGTGTTCAAGAGTTATTTGAAGCTCGTAATCCAAAAGGTAAAGCTACTATCGCTGAAATCGATGGTAAAGTTACTAAGATTAAAGAAGATCACGGAAAATATAAGATAAGTATTACTAATAAATTAGAAACAAAAGAACATGTTACTAATTATGGATCTAAATTGTCTGTTGAAAAAGGCGATGAAGTTAAATGTGGTGACAAGTTAACTGAAGGTGCTATTAGTCCTAAAGAGTTGCTTGATGTTACTGATCCTATTACTACTCAAGAATATATCTTGAAAGAAGTTCAAAATACTTATCGTTCTCAAGGTGTTGATATTTCCGATAAACATATCGAAATAATAGCACGTAGAATGATTTCTCGTATGAGAATAATTGAAGGTGGAGATACTAAATTCTTACCTGGATCATTAGTTAACTTCTATGATTTTACAAATGGAAATAAAGATGCAGTTATTCATGGTAAGAGACCTGCTAGTGGTAAACCAGTTTTACTTGGTATTACTAAGGCCTCTCTTGAAACAGATTCATTTTTATCTGCAGCATCATTCCAGGAAACAACAAGAATCTTAACTGATGCCGCTATAAAAGGAAAAGTTGATGCCTTAGAAGGTTTAAAAGAAAACGTTATTATTGGTAAAGCAATTCCTGCTGGTACTGGTATTAAGGATTATCAAGATGTTGATTATACATTAGCAAAAGAATTTATTGATGAAGAACCTTTAGAAAGATTAGAAGATCAATTTATGGAATAGGAAACTATTCCTTTTCTTTTGCTTTACAAAGGGAATATTATTTAATAAAATGATATTGGGTGACTAAATTTATGAAAAAAATAAATCAAAAGGGATTTGGAATGTCAACTATGATTGCTATTATAGCTATACTAATATTATTTATAATTATTTTTTCAATCATAGCGTATAATAATGGTTTAGAGAAAGATTCTCCTAATTCTATTTATGAAAGTACAGAGGAAAATGATTAATGAATAAGGAAGAAAGTTATGCAAAAATAGCTTCTTTATTAGTTAGTATTATGCCTACAAAATGGGAGCAAGTCGTTTTTTCTCTATTAGTTAGAAAATGTATTGTAAATAATAATCAGGCTATTAGTAAAGAATTTCAATGTAAATGTATAAAGCAAAATTCGAAGAATATAATTAATATTGTTGAGGCAAGTGAAAATAATTTTTCAGTACAAGATATTATTCTTGATATTATGGGTTTGTTATATAATTTATATAACGACAGTTCTAAAGATAGTGATTGGAATTTTATAATGTTTAAATTATATAGTAATGGTCAATATGAAGTTAAAGTTTTTAGTAATATTGATGATAGATTTGATGCAAAAATTATTAATAATACAGTAGATAAGTTTTTGATTACTGAAAGTTGATTTTTTTATTGACTAATTAGTTAGATAGTGTTATATTATTGTTGCTTATAGATGAATTTTGCATTTTTGTGCAAAATTTTATTTAAAGGGTAGTATGATACACCAGGATATGTGTCAAGAAAGGAGATATATATTATATGCCTACAATTAATCAATTGATTAAAACAAAACGTAAAGATAAAGTTCGTAAAAGTAAATCTCCAGTTTTAGGAGTAGGACTAAATACTATTAAGAAGAAGAGTACTAAAATTAGTGCCCCTCAAAAGCGTGGAGTTTGTACTCGTGTTGGTACAAAAACACCTAAAAAACCAAACTCAGCTTTAAGAAAATATGCTCGTGTACGTTTAAGTAATGGAAAAGAAGTAGATACTTATATTCCAGGTATTGGACATAACTTACAAGAACATAGTGTAGTATTAATACGTGGTGGTCGTGTTAAGGATTTAATCGGTGTACGTTATCATGTCGTTCGTGGAACACTAGATACTGCAGGAGTTAAAGATCGTAAACAAGGTCGTAGTAAATACGGTGCTAAAAAACCAAAAGAAGGAAAATAAAATTAAATAAATTTTGAAGGGAGGAATGAATAATGCGTAAGAGACGTGCAGTAAAAAGAGATGTTCTTGCTGATCCTATATATAATTCAAAATTAGTTACTAAGTTAATTAATACAATTATGTTAGATGGTAAAAAAGGAATAGCTCAAAGTATTGTTTATGAAGCATTTGATCAAATTAAAACAAAAACTGGTAGTGATGCTTTAGAAGTTTTCATAAAAGCTATGGAAAATATCACTCCAGAAGTTGAAGTTAAGTCTCGTCGTGTTGGTGGATCTAATTATCAAGTTCCAATAGAAGTTTCGGCTGCTAGAGGTCAAGCATTAGCACTTCGTTGGTTAACAAAATATTCTCGCGAACGTGGCGGTAAAGGTATGGCTGAAAATTTAGCTAACGAAATTATGGATGCTGCTAATGGAACTGGTAGTGCAGTAAAGAAACGTGAGGATACTCACAGAATGGCTGAAGCTAATAAAGCTTTTGCACATTATAAATGGTAGGAGGAAAGTAATATGGCTAGAGATACTTCACTAGAACGAACTAGAAATATTGGTATTATGGCTCACATAGATGCAGGTAAAACTACAACTACTGAGCGTGTATTATATCATACTGGTAAAATTCATAAAATTGGTGAAACTCATGATGGTGAAAGTCAAATGGACTGGATGGTGCAAGAACAAGAACGTGGTATAACAATCACTTCTGCTGCAACAACAGCTTATTGGAAAGGATACCGTTTTAATATTATTGATACTCCAGGACACGTAGATTTTACAATTGAAGTTAGTCGTAGTTTACGTGTATTAGATGGTGCTGTTGCATTAATTGATGCACAGGCTGGTGTTGAACCTCAAACTGAAACTGTTTGGCGTCAAGCATCAGAATTTAAAGTACCTCGTATTATCTTCGCTAATAAGATGGATAAGATGGGTGCAGATTTTCAATTTAGTTTAAATACAATTAGTCAAAGATTAGGTGTAAATGCTGCTCCTATTGAATGGCCAATTGGTGCTGAAGATAGTTTTGATGGAGTTGTTGACTTAGTTTCTATGAAGGCATATCACTATGATGGTAAGCCAGAAGAGAATGCACAAGAAATAGAAATTCCTGAAGAATTAAAAGATATTGCTTTAGAAAAGAGAAATGCTTTAATTGAAGCAGTTGCTGAATTTGATGATAACTTAATGGAAGTTTATCTTGAAGGTGGAGAAGTTAGTGCTGAAATGCTTAAGAAAGCAATTCGTATTGGTGTATTAAAGGCTGAATTCTTCCCTGTTATGTGTGGAACAGCACTTGGTAACAAAGGTATTAAGTTATTACTTGATGCAGTTATTGATTATTTACCAAGCCCACTTGATATTGAATCAATTAAGGGTACTGATTTAGATGGTAATGATGCAGTTAGACATCCAAGTGATAGTGAACCTTTCAGTGCTTTAGCATTTAAAGTTATGACTGATCCATTCGTTGGACGTTTAACATTCTTTAGAGTTTATTCTGGTCACTTAAGTAGTGGTAGTTATGTATTAAACTCAACAAAAGATGAAAAAGAACGTATTGGACGTATTCTATTAATGCATGCTAATACTCGTAAAGAAATTACTGATGTTTATACTGGTGATATAGCAGCAGCAGTAGGATTAAAGGCTACTACTACTGGTGATACACTATGTGATGAAAAGAAACCAGTTATTCTTGAAAGCTTAGTTGTTCCAGATCCAGTTATTGAACTTGCGGTAGAACCAAAATCAAAAGCTGATCAAGATAAAATGGCTTTAGCTTTACAAAAACTTGCTGAAGAAGATCCAACATTTAAAGTTCATACTGATCATGAAACTGGTCAAACAGTTATTGCTGGTATGGGTGAGTTACACTTAGATGTTCTTGTTGATAGAATGAGACGTGAATTTAATGTAGAAGCTAATGTTGGTCGTCCTCAAGTTGCTTATCGTGAAACTATTAAAGCTGCTGGAGATTGTGAAGGTAAATATATTAAACAATCTGGTGGTCGTGGACAATATGGTCACGTATGGGTTAAATTTGAGCCAAATCCTGATAAGGGATATGAATTTGTTGATCAAATCGTTGGTGGTGTTGTTCCTCGTGAATACATCCCTGTTGTTGACAAAGGATTACAAGAAGCAATGCAAACAGGTATTCTTGCTGGATATCCTATGATTGATGTTAAGGCTACATTGTTTGATGGTTCTTACCATGATGTCGATTCAAATGAAATGGCATTCAAAATTGCTGCTAGCTTAGCATTAAAAGAAGCTAAAAAGAATTGTCAACCAGTATTATTAGAGCCTATTATGAAAGTAGATGTTACTACTCCAGAAGAATATTTTGGTAATGTAATGGGTGATTTAACTGGAAGACGTGGTAAACCACTTGGACAAGAAACTCAATTAGGAGCTGTAAAACTTAGTGCTATGGTACCACTATCAGAAATGTTTGGTTATGCAACTTCACTTCGTAGTAATACTCAAGGAAGAGCTAACTTCGTAATGTTCTTTGATCATTATGAAGAAGTACCAAAAAGTATTTCAGAAGAAATAATTAAGAAAAGTGGAAATTAATGATAAATCAAAGCTAATTATTTAGCTTTGGTTATCATATATGTTTTATCTTAATTATTGAAAAAAATGTAAAATAATAAAAGTTGTATCAAAACAGTTGAAAATTTATCAATTGTTAGATAAAATATAAGTTGTAATTAGAAAATTTATAGGAGGAATTAAATTATGGCAAAAGAAAAATTTGATCGTTCAAAACCACATGTTAACATTGGTACAATTGGACACGTAGATCATGGTAAAACTACTCTTACTGCTGCTATTTCTAAAGTTTTAGCTGGTAAGAATGGTAACCAACAAGTTGCTTTTGATAATATTGATAAAGCACCAGAAGAAAGAGAACGTGGTATTACTATTAATACTGCACATATCGAATATAGTACTGAAAAGAGACACTATGCTCACGTAGACTGTCCAGGACATGCTGATTATGTTAAAAACATGATTACAGGTGCTGCTCAAATGGATGGAGCTATCTTAGTTATAGCTGCTACTGATGGACCTATGGCTCAAACTCGTGAACATATCTTACTTGCTCGTCAAGTAGGTGTACCTAGAATGGTAGTATTCATGAATAAATGTGATATGGTAGATGATCCTGAATTATTAGACTTAGTAGAAATGGAAATCCGTGACTTATTAAGCCAATATGATTATGATGGTGATAATACTCCAATTATTCGTGGTTCAGCATTAAAGGCTCTAGAAGGAGATCCTGCTTATGTTGAAAAAATCAATGAATTAATGGATGCTGTTGATGAATGGATTCCTACTCCTGAACGTGATGTAGATAAACCATTCTTAATGAGTATTGAAGATGTATTCACTATTACAGGACGTGGTACAGTTGTTACTGGTCGTGTTGAACGTGGTCAATTAAAATTAAATGACGAAGTTGAAATCGTTGGTATTAAAGATACTCAAAAAACAGTTGCTACAGGTATCGAAATGTTCCGTAAACAACTTGATTATGCTGAAGCAGGAGATAATGCTGGTGTATTATTACGTGGTATTTCTCGTGAACAAGTTGAACGTGGTCAAGTTTTAGCTAAACCAGGAACAGTTACTCCACATACTAAGTTTAAAGCTGCTATTTATGTTTTAACTAAAGAAGAAGGTGGACGTCATACTCCATTCTTTACAAAATATCGTCCTCAATTCTATTTCAGAACTACAGACGTAACTGGTGAAATCGAATTACCAGAAGGTACTGAAATGGTTATGCCTGGTGATAATGTTAACATTACTGTTGAATTAATTCACCCAATCGCTATTGAACAAGGTACTAAGTTCTCTATCCGTGAAGGTGGACGTACTGTTGGTGCTGGTAACGTTAGTGAAATTATTAAATAATAGTATTTAGTGATTATTAAACTATTAGGTAGGAATACTTAATAGTTTTTTTGTTTATATAGGAAAATGATGCCAATAAAAAACATTGGATAAAAGTTCCAATGTTTCTTTAATTATTCATGTTTTTAAGTTTATAATTTTTTTCTTTACTAAAACTTTGATATAACTTGTAATTAAAGTTATTTAAGATTAAGTCAAATTCTCCGATATATTCTGTTGGTATTCCATCAAATCCAATTTTATTTTCATTAAGTCCACTGTAGGGATTTTTCTTTCTAAATTCACCAGAAATACAATTCATATTAAAATATTTATATTGCTTTTTTGCTCCTTCATTGATAATATACCATCTTATCAAATAGTTGCAGCACAAGTTTTTATATTTTTTATCATATCCATCAACAATTAGATATATGGCGTTATCATATTCAATAGTAAGGGCTCCACCTAGTATTAAATTATTTGGATAATCTTGTAATAATTTTGTAGCCAACACAAGTTGATTTTTATATACGTTTAGAAGTCTATCTGATTCCATTTTGGAGTTTAATATATTCTTTTTAACTGGTTTCTTAGTAGCAATGCCATGTTCTTGAATTTTCTTGGATAAGTATTCATTTTTTTCAAGTTCATGTTCGTATACCTTTTTCGAAGAAATAACAAAAGTATTTGTATCTAGTACGGCATAATATACATTGGCCTTAATATTAAAGTTTTTTACTAGATCTTCATAATATTTTTTACTTTTATTTGCTTTTTCTTTGATAAAATTATATAAAAAATCTATATTTTTATTTTTATCATTTACTATCATAATTCCTGATGCTGATGCTTTATTAATTTTGTGACGTGTATTTTTAGAAAAACTTCGATAGATACTTTTAATATCTCTATCAGCTAATAGAGTTACGGCTTCATATCTTCCTTTTTCATTTTCAAAAAATTGGTTTTGTCCTTTATATTTAAATCCAGCGTGCTTTAAATTTGACATTATTATATTAATACCATTATTCATGTTCTTTACTAAGCCACGTTTGTTTCTAATAGTTGCCGGTATATATGGATCCATTCTCAAGAGAAGAAATCCTTGCTTTCCTAGAACTTGTTTTAATTTATTTACAAGCTCTTGTACACTTATTGAGTTACTGTAATCAAACAATATTCCTCTTGGAGCATAAGCTATTTTTTGATTCATAAAAATTTCTTTATAGATAATTAAAGTAGCGCCAATTAAGTGATTAAGATTGTCTGTAATTCCTAAATAATGTATTTTAAAACCGTTACTGGCCATTGTGTTTCCGTAGGCGGATGTTTGATAATAATTTCTATATCTGTGTGTACTAGCAAACTTATCAAATTCTTGTGGACTTAAAGTTATGATTTTCATTATATACCTCCTACATTATTACATAAAATAAGTATATCATAAATATATTTGTTTTTAAAGGGAGTATTTTGTAGTATAATTATATTGGTGATATATATGTTTGAAAATAAAAAAATATTGATTTTAGGAATGGCTCGTAGTGGATATGAGGCAGCTAAAGTTTTAATTAAAAGGGGAAATACTGTTATTTTAAATGATGGTAAGGAAGAAGAAAAGCTTAATAAGGAACAAGTAGAAGAACTTAGAGAGTTAGGTGTTACTGTTATTTTGGGTACACATCCTGATGATTTATTAGATGATAGTTTTGATTATTTAATTAAGAATCCAGGTGTTCCTATTAGACATAAATATGTTGTTAAAGCTAGGGATTTAAATATCGAGGTTATTAATGAAGTAGAGCTTGCATATAGATTGTTACCTAAAACAGTTAAGTTAGTAGGAATAACAGGTACTAATGGAAAAACAACAACAACAACGTTAACATATGAAATCCTAAAAAAAGCATTTAATGATAAGGTTCATTTGGCTGGTAATATTGGATATCCTTTATGTAGTATTTTAGATAAAGTAGTTGATGGTGATATTATTGTAATGGAAGTTTCAGCTCAACAAGGAGAAAATCTAGTAACGTTTAAACCTAATGTTGGATTAATGACTAATCTTTCGCCAGCACATTTAGAATTCTTTGGGGATTATGATTATTACAAAAGCGTTAAGGCTAAGATGTTTTATAATCAAACTACTGATGATGTTGCAATTATGAATATGGAAAATAAAGATGTTATGGATCTTTTGAAAGGAATTAAAAGTCAAGCAAAATATTTTTCTAGCAAAAATGAGATTAACGGCGTATATTTAAAAGATAACGCTATATACTATTATGGTGATAAAGTTATTGATACTAATATAATTAGAATAAAAGGAATGCATAATTTAGAAAACTGTATGAGTGCTATCGCAATAGTTAAGGAGTTTGGAGTAGATAATGAGATAATTAGAGAAGTTATTTCGGATTTTAAAGGTGTTGAACATCGATTGGAATATGTTGATACAGTAGATGGTAGAACTTTTTATAATGATACAGAAGCAACTAATATAAAATGTACTCAAATTGCTTTATCTTCTTTTTCGGAACCAACCTTAATTATTTTAGGTGGATTAGAAAGAGGACAGGTGTTAGAAGACTTAACTCCTTATATGAAAAATGTTAAGGCTATCTTATCTATTGGACAATGTAGAGAAAGAGTTAGAGAATATGGTGAAAGTCTTGGTATTAAAACATTTTGCTATGAATATATGAAGGATGGTTTTAAGGAATTATATAATTATTCTAGTCCAGGAGATGTTATTTTGTTGAGTCCTGCGACTGCTTCTTGGGATCAGTATAAAGAGTGTGAGGTTCGTGGTGCTGAATTTAAAAAGTTAGTTAATGAATTGAAAGAGGAAGAAAAATAAATGAAAATTAAAAATGTTATTGGAAGAGAAGTATTAGATTCAAGGGGAAACCCAACTGTAGAAGTTGATGTAATATTAGAAAATAACATTGTAGGAAGAGCTATTGTTCCATCTGGAGCATCTACTGGTGAAAGAGAAGCTTTAGAAATGCGAGATGGTGGTTCTAGATATAATGGGCTTGGTGTATTAAAAGCTGTTAATAATGTTAATATAATTTTAAAAGATAGTATTGTTGGTATGGATGTATTTGAGCAACAGAAAATAGACTATAAAATGATTGATGTGGATGGAACACCTAATAAGTCTAATTTAGGAGCAAATGCAATACTTGGAGTTAGTATGGCAGTACTAAAAGCGGCCGCCAATTGTGATAATATGCAGTTATATAAATATGTTGGTAATGGTACTAGTTTACCCGTTGCAATGATGAACATATTAAATGGTGGTTGTCATGCCGATAATAATTTAGATTTTCAAGAGTTTATGATTGTTCCGAATAGGGACTCTATTCACGAAAGGGTACGCGTTGGAGCAGAGGTATTTCATACTTTAAAAAAACTTCTAAAAGAAAAGGGCTATTTTACTGGCGTTGGTGATGAAGGTGGTTTTGCCCCTAATTTATCCTCTAATGAAGAAGCCTTTCAATTAATTATAGAAGCTATAAAAAAGGCAGGGTATATTCCTGGTAAAGATGTTAATTTAGCTATAGATGTTGCGGCAAGTGAGTTATATGAAAATGGAAAATATAATATTGATGGAAGAGGTTTTACAACAGAAGAGTTAATAGAATATTATGATGAACTGATTAATAAATATTCTATTATATCTATTGAAGATCCACTTGATCAAAATGATTGGGAGGGCTTTGCTGATATAACAAAAAGATTGAAAGATAGGGTTCAAATTGTTGGTGATGATTTATTTGTCACAAATAAAAAATATTTAGAAAAGGGAATTAGACTAGGATGTTGTAATGCTATATTGATAAAAGTTAATCAGATAGGTACTATTACTGAAACATTAGAAACGATTAAATTAGCTAAGGAAAATAACTATAATATTATTATTTCTCATAGAAGTGGTGAAACAGAAGATACCACTATCGCAGATTTAGCGGTAGGACTTAATATTGGTCAAATTAAAACGGGTTCATTATCACGTACCGATAGAATTTGTAAATATAATCAGTTGTTGAGAATAGAAGATGGTCTTAATTTATAAGTAGTTGCACTCAATCTAATTTTATGTTATTATATAGGTATTATTGATGGAGGTGCTTTATGAAAATTGCTTTATTAATTATATCAATTTTATTAATTATAATAGTACTTTTACAAAGTGGAAAAGCAGAAGGTGCAGCTAAAATACTTTCTGGAGGAAATTCTGATTTATTTACTAAAAGAAAAGAAAGAGGTACTGAAAAGGCTTTGACACGTATTACTTTTGTATTAGGAATTACATTTTTTATAATTTGTTTAGTAGCTTCTTTCTAAGACCGTTTGGTCTTTTTTTGTTGATAATATTTTTCTTGGTGTTTCTATAGTATTTTGTTATAATAATTATAGAAGGTGAGAATATGAAGGATAAAATAGTTGGTATTTTAAAAGACTCTGACAAGGCACTTACAATTTATGATTTGGAAGATAAATTACATTTATTAGATGTTGATGAGTTGCAAGAATTACAAACATGTTTATCAGAATTAGAAAAAGATGCGGTTATATATCATTCTAATAAAGATAAGTATATGATGCTTGAAGATAGTCATTTAAAACGTGGTATTATGCGAGCTAATAAAAAGGGATTTGGATTTGTAGATATTGATGATTCTGATGTTGATGTTTATATTAGTGAAGACCATATGAATGGCGCTTTACATGATGATATAGTATTAGTAGAAATAACTAGCAAGAAGGGTATCGATAGATTAGAAGGTCGTGTAGTAAAAATTATAAATAGAGAAAAAGATACTTATGTTGGTGAGATTAATT
This sequence comes from Clostridium sp. CAG:417, assembly GCA_000432835.1. Classification (GTDB taxonomy): domain Bacteria; phylum Bacillota_I; class Bacilli_A; order RF39; family UBA660; genus CAG-417. Next base: position 364,809 of record FR890375.1, read on the forward strand.
TTGAAGGGGATACTGGTATTGTTAGTTTAGATGATAACAAACTAAAAATAAAAGTGCAAATTCCACGTGATAAATCAATGAATGCAGTTGATGGACATAAAGTAGTTGTTCGTTTAGGTAAACGTATAGATAATAGTAGATTTATGGGAGAAGTTGTTGAAATAATAGGACATAAAAATGATCCAGGTATTGATATTTTATCTATAGTAAAAAAATATAATATTGAAACAGATTTTCCAGATGACGTAAAGGAACAATTAAAAAATATTCCTTCTGAAGTAAGTGAAGAAGAATGTAAAAACAGGAGAGATTTACGTAATGAAATGATATTTACAATTGATGGAGATGATACTAAAGATATTGATGATGCTGTATCTATCCATAGAAAACCTAATGGTAATTATGTATTAGGTGTTCATATTGCAGATGTTAGTTATTATGTTAAAGAAGGAAGTCCACTAGATAATGATGCAATGGAGAGGGGAACATCTGTATACTTAGTTGATAGAGTAATACCAATGCTACCTCATGAGTTATCTAATGGTATTTGTTCACTTAATCCTAATGTTTCACGACTTGCCATTTCATGTGTAATGGAGTTTGATAGTCATGGTAAACAAATAGATTATGAAATATTTGAAAGTGTAATAAAATCTAGAATCCAAATGACTTATAAGAAAGTTAATAGTATTCTTGAAAAAAATATAGTTCCTGAAGGATATGAGGAATATGCTGATTCTTTACGTATGATGGCTGATTTAGCGGAAATTTTACGAAAAGCTAAAGAAAATAGAGGATATATCGATTTTGAAGTAGATGAAGCTAAAATTCTTGTTAATGAAAAATGTGAACCAACTGAAATTGTATTAAGAGATAGAGGAGTTGGGGAAAATTTAATAGAAGATTTTATGATTGCCGCTAATGAATGTGTAGCTACTCATATTTATTTTATGAATTTACCATTTATTTATCGTGTTCATGAAGTACCAAAAGAAGAAAAAATACGTAGTTTCTTAGGATTTATAGGAGGTCTTGGATATCAAATTAATGGTAATTTGAAGGATAATAATCCTAAATCTATTCAAAGATTAATAAAGTTTTTGGAAGATAAAAAGGAATTCAAGATTTTATCTAAATTATTACTTCGTAGTATGCAGAAAGCAGTTTATAAACCAGTTAATTTAGGTCACTTTGGTTTAGCTAGTAAATGTTATACACACTTTACTTCTCCTATTAGAAGATATCCTGATACTACTGTTCATAGACTACTTAGAACTTATTTATTTCAACATAAATTAGACGATAATACTATTTCCCATTGGGAAGATAAATTAGTATATGTTGCTGATCATTCATCTGCTAAAGAAAGATCAAGTATTGATTGTGAAAGAGAAGTAGAAGATATGAAGATGGCTCAATATATGGAAGGGCATATAGGCGAAGAATTTGAAGGTATGATTTCTTCTGTTATGAGTTTTGGAATATTTGTTGAACTAGATAATTTAATAGAGGGACTAGTATCTATAAAAGATATGAAAGGTTTCTTTAATTATGATGAAGATAGAATGACTTTAACTAATGAAAAGAGTCATGTAAAATATACAATCGGTGAAAGAATAAAGGTAAGAGTAATTAGAGCTTCTAAGGAGGCTAAAACTATTGATTTTGAAATAGTAAAGAAGGTATAAGTAATGGCTAGTAAAGAAGTAAAAAAGAAAGTAAAATTAAAGCGGACCATAAAAGTTATATTGATTTTATCCATGTTGTTGATAGTTTCCGGTGTTGGTTTACAGGCTTTTAATTTCTATCAGGTGCATCAAGATAAGGTTAAGGATGAAAGAGAAAAACAATTCCAGGAGCAGAAGAGACAAAAGGAAGAAGAAAAGAAAAATGCTCATAAAGAATATAATCTATCTATGGTTATGGTAGGAGATGCCTTAATTCACAGTGCCATATATTATGATGCAAAACTAAAAACGGGTGGTTATGATTTTAAACCAATGTTACAATATATTAAACCTATTGTACAAAACTATGATTTAAAGTATTACAATCAAGAAACTATTTTAGGTGGAAGTGAACTTGGACTTTCTAATTATCCAAGATTTAATTCTCCATATGAGGTGGGAGATGCTTTTATAGATGCTGGCTTTAATTTAGTATCTCTTGCTACTAACCACACTATGGATAAAAATGAGCAAGGAGTAATAAATTCTAAGAAGTATTGGAGTACAAAGACTAATGTGTTAACGGCAGGTTCTTATACCTCATTTGAAGATAGAGATACTGTTAGAATTTTAGAAAAAAATGGAATTAAGTATGCCTTTTTCTCTTATACTATGTGGAATAATGGATTAGCTACGCCTAAGGGAAAAGAATATTTAAATAATGAATATACTCCTGAGTTAGCAAAAGCTGATATAGAGCGAGTAAAAGGAAAGTGTGATTTAATAATAGTTGCTATGCACTGGGGAACAGAGTATTCTATGGGAGTTAGCGATAAACAAGAAGAAGTTGCTAATTATTTGTCTTCCTTAGGAGTAAATATCATAATTGGTGCTCATCCTCACGTTGTGGAACCAATTGAATATATTAATAATGGTAAAACTTTGGTTATTTATTCTTTAGGTAATTTTATATCAGATCAAGTTGGTATAGAAAGACTTACTGGATTAATGGTGACTCTTAATGTTAAAAAAGTAGTAGAAAAACAAATTTCCACAGTTACTGTGGAAAATGTAAAAGGTTCTTTATTGTATACTAAATCTAATAGTTATACTCCTAGAAATTTTAGGGTTTATCCATATAGTCAACTTAATTCAACAATTTTACCTAATTATAAAAGTTATTATGAGAAATATAAGGCTGTTGTGACTTCAAGATATCCTAATTTACAATTTGATGAAGTTAGTGGGTGATAGAGATGGAAATAGAAAATAGACAAGCTAAACATAATTATTTTATAGAGGACACTTATGAATGTGGTATTGTGTTAAAGGGTACTGAAATTAAATCAATACGTGCTGGTAAGTGTAATTTACGTGATAGTTATGGAATTATAAAAGCAAATGAGATATTTGTATTAAATATGTTTATTTCTCCATATAAAGAGGCCAGTATTTATAATGAAAGTGAAACCCGTACTAGGAAATTGTTATTACATAAAAAAGAAATTAAAAAAATTGCTCAGGATGTAGAACAAAAAGGTCTTACATTAATTCCTCTAAAACTATATTTTAAAGGGGATAAAATTAAACTTTTGTTGGGCATTTGTAGAGGCAAAAAGAATTACGATAAAAGGGAAAGCCTAAAGAGAAAAGATGAACAACGTCAAATTGAAAAAGCTATTAAATATAAGTATTAGAATATGTATTGTGTTCCTGTTATGTTTTTGTATTGCCTGTTCTAAGCAAGGTCTAAATAGGAAAATATTCACAGATATTGTGGAAAAAAATGATTTTGTAGTAACAGATATTTCTGCTTCTGGGGATAAGTCTGAGTTAACTTTATTAGCTGTGGGAAATCATTATCAAATATATTATTATGAATTTGCTAATAAAAATGCAGCTGAAAAACAATATAAGTTATTAAAAAATTCTTATACTAACAATAAAGGCAATTTAAATGATACAGAAAAATCTAAAAATGGGTATAAATATTATAAGGTTTTTAATGATAATATTTACAGTGTTGTATATATTTCAAATAATAGTTGTGTTTTTATTAGTTCAACTGTTAATTATCGTAATGAGATTGATGGTTTATTGAAAAAATTAGGATTAAATTAGTAAAATATTCCAAGTATTTACTTTTTAATTCTTTTTTTGTATAATTAGTGCATGGGGATGTAATGGTTTCGACGGAATTGTTTTCGCATGGATGGCAAGTCGATTGTTCACGTTACGAACACAAAAAAATAAATGCAAATAAAATTAAAAATGCTTTTGCAAACTTATTTGGTGGAAACCAAGAGTTAGCATTCGCCTAATAAATAAAAAGGTAAGCGTCTCTTCTATTTGTACCTAGGTAATAGAAAGAGATTCATTTTATAGGTTATGGTTATTTTTTGTCTAGGAAATAACAAGAAATTTTAGACTGGTACATTTATTTTGTCGTTAACTACTTGATAGGTGTATAAGATTATTTAGTTAACTAAACTTGTAGAGGTTTATGTAGAGGCTTTTTCGGACAGGAGTTCGATTCTCCTCATCTCCACCATTGACGAATCTGTTCGAACCATTCGAACTTTGAATATATTTTCAGTCTGAAATATGACTGATTTTTTATACAATAAAAAATCCCCACTGGTAATTTTGATGTTTACGTCAAAATACCTAGGGGGTTAACTATTTTGTCATAACAAAATAGAAAAATATGTAGTACAATCTTATCAAGAGGTGATTGTGTGAAACTATCTGAAATAACTAAAGAAATATTAACTGATGATGACATTCAAAAAATAGTATACGAAAATGTTGATGATAATGGAAAAAGTTCTATTTATGTTTTGGTTTTTGGCAACAGTATGTTAATAAACGAAAGAGTTAGCACTGCTGTTGATGCATATAAAAACAATAGAATTAAAAAAATCATATTTAGTGGTGGTAATAATGGAATTAGTAATCAAGACAATGATGTGATTCCAGAAGCAATAAAAATGAAAGAATTAGCTATTGAATTAGGTGTAAGCGAAGAAGATATTTTAGTTGATGATACATCTAGTAATAGCTTTGAAAATGTAGAAAATTCATTTAATTTAATTTGCAATGAAAATATTTCTTCAATTGCGATTATTACAAGTGAATTTCATCTAAAAAGATGTATGGCAATTATAAAACAAAAATTTCCTAATTTAGAAGTTATATTGATTTCGTCTAAAGATGGTTTTTCAGATGGTAATAATTGGTTTCTGTCTGACAATACATGGAATTCAGGAAGAAGTTTAGCAACATATGAAGCAAATCTTTTAATACGATATGCAAAAGAAAATAAAATCGCTGATATAGATATTTTAAATTTTAAAAATGAAGAACAAAAACTAACAAAATAATGTTAACGAAAGTTGTAGACGTCTACTTCATCGGCACCATATAGAAATTAGATTGGATGCGTGTTCAATTTAAATAGATATCAATTCTAGAAATGGAATTGATTTTTAATTATTAAGTAAATACATTATTATAGTGATTGATTTTTTAGATAAATGTGTTAAAATAGTTGGTACTCAAGAAGTATTATGTGTGGTTGACAGAAAGATAAAGCTTATAAATTATTAATTAGGGGGAAATTTATGAGAAATCTGAGAGAGTATAATGAAGATATATTAGATACCTATTATAAATTAGATAATTATAATGATTTGGCTATGCCATTGTTAGTTTCTTCTAAAAATGACTACTTCAACTCTTTTGAACGAAAGATTTTATATATTGGTCAGGAAACTAATAGTTGGTTAAATTATGATGGGGAGAATAAATCATTCTGTGTAGATGATGTTGAACAGGCATATTTAAATTTTTTAAGTATGGGTGCTAATAATAAAGAATTTTGGACTTTTATTAGAAATTGTTTGGAAATATCAAAAGAAAAATTATTAACTAATGTTATTTGGAATAATACTGTTATTTGTGGTAAAAGAATGGGAATAGGTTTTCCACAAATGAATGAAAAGTTAGAGAAAATAAGTACTCAGTATTTAATTTACTTATACGAATATTTTAAACCAGAATACACAATATTTGTTAATGGTCCATCAAATCCATACTATAATATAACACAAGAAGTATTAAAGAATATTAATTCATATTTGTGTAATATGTGGCCAACAGGGAAGAATCCTATATTATACGATTGTGATAAAAAGATAATATGGACGTATCATCCTAATTATTTGAATAGATCACATTTAAAAGAGGAATCTTTAAATAAAATAAAAAAGATAGTACGCTAAAAAGATGCTAAATATGAAATTTAACATCTTTTATTTTTTGGAATACTCTACAATATTAAACCATGTGACTGGATCAATGACACCAGTTGGTTCTATATTATTAAGAGACTGTATTTTCATTACTGATCTTTCCATAATATCATCAAAAATACCGCTTACTCTCACTCCAGGTATATTACCAAATTTCCTGCATATCTTTAATAAGAAATTTTGTATTATTCTTACATCATCTCCGGTCATACCTAAGGCAAGGATACGGCCTTGAAAGAATTCGTCTGAATATTGAGCATATTCTTCAGGAATACTTTTAATAATATCTTCATATACTTCTACTATTTTATTCCACGTAGTAGCGTCTACTTCACCTGTGGCAGGCAGATTATATTTGTTTTGAAAATTAATTACCATTGTTTTGGTATTGTCGTTATAAACACTATTTAATTTTAAACTAGGTAAGTCTGGATCAAAGAAAGCAATTGATGATAGAACATAATGTAGAACTTGAACTCCTATTCCAACATCAGAATAACTTAATTTGTTACCATAATCAAAGATTTCTTCTTCTTCTACTATTCCTTCTGAGTAAATATCATTTACTCTTTTAACAGCATTATAAATATATTTAATTTTGTACCAAGTTGAATAATCTACAATTCCTGTAGGATTTAAGTTGAATATTTTTTGAAATTCTTTTACAGCGTCTTCAGTATATTTTCCAAAAACACCATTTATTCTTGGAATTTTTGGAATAGCAGGATAGTTATTAGAGATTCTATTTAATTCTCTTTGAATTACTCTGACTTTGTCACCAGCATTTCCAAGTTCTATAGGATAACCAGGGTAGGTACCAATGAGTTCTCCAGTAGGTGCATTTTCAAATATTCTGATATCATTTCCATAATAGTATTTTAATATGTCTAATGGTGTTTTATTTTGTTTTGCAAGATCTACGCTTCCCCATTGTGATAGACCATTACATTTTGTATTTCTACCATCACAATATATAGCATTAAGTGGTTGAATTTGGCCTTCACGATAAATATAATTGTTAAACAATTGGTCTACTTTTTTTGAAATAGAATCAAAGATTTCTCTATCTTCAATAAATGTTTGGTCATATGCAGGTAAAGATGTTATATCATATGAATATCCTCTACTTGGATACCATTCGTTATAAATTCTGTTTAAAGCAAAAGATATTTGAGCTAAAATATTTGCTTCAATGGCGCTATCGGGCCAGGTAGGGTATATTTCACTAGAGGCTACATTTTTTATATAATCTATAAATGAGATACTAATATCTTTAGCCGCCTCAGTTGGTGAACCTAAATGTACTACTATTTCAGTAGGAATGGTAGGATAATTAATTATGTTATGATTCATTTTATCACTCCTTATTAATTTATTGTGGAAAAAGTAATTGGTTGAATTATTTTCATTCCATCAAAAACAGCAATATCATATTTTTTAATGGCATTTGTTTTGGGATTAGTTGCGGTTATGATATAGGTTGTGTATATGATATCACTTGCTGATTCAATATCTTTTTTCCCTTTTTTAGCTGGTAAATATATGTCATCAATGATTCCACTACTATTGGTTTTCCCTGTAAAAAATACAACCTCATCCCCATTTATTTCTTTAGATATTTCTATTTCAATTCCTTCTAGTGGAAATGCTTGGTTGGCAGCAGAAACTTGTACTTTTACTGTACCAACTCCGTTATTTTCATATGTAAAATCTGGATATTGTTCACTATCAAACATAACTTTTTTCATTTTACAATTTTTTGATATGATATTTCATATGCTAGAGATAACATATTTAAGAGAAATTCATATCCTCCTTTCATTTTATTTCTCTATATAATTAACTGTTGACCTATAGATAGGTTATTAGAAGTTAAATTATTTTTTCTTTTTATTTCATTTACAGTAGTATTGTATTTTCTTGCTATGCCATATAGATTGTCTCCTTTTTGGACAGTGTAGGTGATATTTCCTGAGGCATTTGTTGGAATTCTTAATTGTTGACCGATGGACAGGTTATTAGAAGTTAAATTGTTTAAACTTTTTATTTCATTTACAGTAGTATTATATTTATTAGCTATACTATATAAATTATCTCCTTTTTGAACGGTGTAGGTGATGTTACTTGATGGAGCTTCGTATTCTTCTCCAAAACACTCTTCTATAGTCGATTGATCGCTAGTATCTTCAATTAAAAGAATCTTTCCTATAGTTAAGTTGTTACTCTGAAGATTGTTGTCCCTTTTAATCTTATCAACGGTAGTATTATATTTTTTAGCTATATTGTATAAATTGTCTCCTGCTTTTACGGTATAACTTATATATTTTGGCATTACCGTATCATCATTATCTTCAATGTTACACGGTATTCTTATCTTTTGGCCTATTGATAGGTTGTTTGTGGTTAAATTATTATATCTTTTTATAGCGTCAACGCTAGTATTATACTTTTTAGCAATTTCATATAGGCTATCTCCCTTTTTTACTGTGTATATTACACATTCATTAGGGTTAGTACCATTATTTTCTGATATAATTAGTACTTGTGATGGTACTATATTGTCATTTTTTAAATTATTTAATTCTCTTATTTTTTGAGCACTGGTATTAAACTGTTTTGATATTCCATATAGTGTATCTCCTTTTTTTACTGTGTAGGTTTTATTATTCATATACATTTCTCCTCTAAATAATATTATGTTAAATAATTTAATTTGTTCTATTTTTAGATAATTATTAATTTGCTTGTTATATTTTTTTTGAATTAGTTAACAATATTTATGGAGGAGATATTTTATGAATTATGAACAAGTTCCTGATATATTTACAGGAAAAGATTTAGATTATTTATGTGATATGTTTCACTGGCATTATGGAGCTTATAAAAAGACGATTAACAGAGTGGATAATGTTTCAGATGAAGAGGTTTCAAATATGATGCAAAAATGTGCAGATATTTTTTATGATCATATGCAAATAATTTTGGATACTTTAAATGGAGGTATGACAAATGAATGATAATAAAATTTGTAATCCTAAAACAGAAGTTCCTAAGGGATTAGAGTTAAATGATAAAGACTATGTTGAGAGCATTTTAACTGTTTGTAAAGATTTAGAAAAAAATTTAGTTATAGCTATGAGTGAAGCTAGTCATGAATCTTTATATGAAACTATTTATGAAATGTTTAATGAAATAGCAAATTTACAACGTGAAATATATGAGCTTTGGTTTAGAAAAGGTTGGTTTACTTTAGAAAAAGTAGAAAATCAGAAGATAATAAATAAATATAATACTTTGAATCAAGAAGTAGTAGATTTAGAAAATGAATAGAACTTTTTAGGAAGTTCTTTTCTTTTGTTAACATAATTTTACAGTTATATAAGCGTTTTAATGTAGATTATATAAATTTATGTGTATAATATAATTAGCGGGGAGAATGTGGTATAATGGAGATTTTAACGGGGTCTATTCAACAATTTTTGGTTGATGTTTTTTCTAAAAATATTGAAAAAGTTGGTTATAGTGATCTATTGTTGGTAGAAAGTCTGACGATAGATGGTAAATCCAGTGATGGAAAGAGACAGTTCATATGTTTTGATGAGTTAAAATTATTTAAAAATTTAAAATACTTAGAATTAAGAAATATGGTTATTAGTAATTATATGATTGATATTTTAAAGGAAATTACTTATTTACAAAATATTGTATTTATGAATTGTACTTTTAGAAAAAGTATTATTACCTTAAATGTTCTCCAATCTGTTAATTTAATAAGGGTTGAGTCTTGTAAAAATTTTAGATTAGATTATATCAATAATATTAATATTAATTATTTGACGATTGCTGGAAGTTATATAAAAACATTGTTACCATTAAGGGGTTCTCATATTAATGTTTTAGATATTAGTAGAGCAGATTTTGGTGATTTGATAAATTTAGATGAATTAGATTTGCAAAAAATAGTTGTTGGACATGATGCTTATTTAAAATATGAAGATCTCTTTATGAAATCAAAGATACAGGTTATAGTGATGGCTAATGACGGTTTTTATATAGAAAAGTTTGCGTATTGATATAAAAAAAAACAAGAGTTGATTTAACTCTTGTTTTTGTATATATTCATGAATTTTTCGTATAGTTTTTGACATTCATCCTTATTCATTTCAGGAGTATTTTCTAATGGATATGGTATATTCATAGCTATATATTTTTCCCTTCCTAATTTATGATAGGGAAGAAAGTCAATTCTTTCTATATTTTTAATAGTTTTTAATTTATTAGAAAGACTTATTAAATATTCATCATTATCCATAATTCCAGGTACTACAACTTGTCTAATCCATACGTTCCTATTACTTTTGTTAAGAGATCTTATAAATTCATCTGCTTCATCAATATTTCCGCCTGTTAATTCTTTATAATCTTTTTTATTTGTATGTTTGATATCTAAAAGTACCAAGTCAACATATTTTAAGATTTCATCATAATTACCAAAACCATGACCGGCGGTATCTAGTGCTATATGAATGTTTTCTTTTTTTAATAGTTTGCATGTTTCAAGTAGAAACTCTGGTTGAAATAATGGTTCTCCTCCGGAAAAAGTAACACCACCATTATTTTTAAAATAGGGTTTGTTTCGTAATACTTTTTTTACTATTTCTTCTGGAGTAATGTTATTCTCTTTTTTAGTCCACATTTCAGGATTGTGACAATATTTACATCTTAATCTACATCCATTCATGAAAATAACAGTTCTAATGCCAGGACCATCTACTAGTCCCATGCTTTCAATTGAATCAATGCTACCTTTAATTATATTAGAATTTTTCATGGAATGTTCTTGAAATTACTTCTTGTTGTTGTTTCTTTGTTAATTTGTTAAATCTAACAGCATATCCAGAAACTCTTATTGTTAATAGTGGATATTTGTCAGGGTTATTCATAGCATCGATTAAAGTATCTCTATTTAGTACATTTACATTTAAGTGATGAGCCCCTTGAGAAAAGTAACCGTCCATTAAATTAACTAAATTTTCAATACGTTCATCTTCTGTTTGTCCTAAAGCGTTAGGAATAATTGAGAATGTATTTGAGATACCATCTCTACAGCAGTTTGCCCAATCAAGTTTTGCTACTGAGTTAAGTGATGCGATTGCGCCATTTTGATCTCTTCCGTGCATTGGATTTGCCCCTGGAGCGAAAGGAATACCAGCTTTTCTACCGTCTGGAGTTGCACCAGTATTTGCACCATAAACTACATTTGATGTAATTGTAAGTACAGAAAGGGTAGGTTTAGCATTTCTATAACATTGGTGTGATGATAACTCTTTATAGAATTGATCAAGAATTTCTTTTCCTATTTCATCTACTCTATCATCATCATTTCCGTATTTTGGATAATCGCCTTCTATTTCGAAGTCTATTGCTATACCTTCTTCATCACGAATAGGTTTTACTTTGGCATATTTAATTGCTGATAGGGAATCCACAGCTACTGAGAATCCTGCTACACCGTAAGCCATTAGTCTATTGACATATGTATCATGTAGAGCCATTTGTCCGGCTTCATAGGCATATTTATCATGCATGTAATGAATTATATTCATAGCATCTGAGTAGATTCTTGCAACTTCATGCATCATTTTGAAATAGCTTTTTTTAACTTTTTCATAATCTAATACTTCATCGGTCATTTTCTCAAATCCAGGAATTACTAGTTGACGTTTAACTTCATCAATACCACCATTTATGGAATATAACAATGTTTTTGCTAAGTTACAGCGTGCACCGAAAAACTGCATATCTTTTCCTACTCTCATTGCGGATACACAACAAGCGATAGCGTAGTCATCTCCCATACTAGGACGCATTACGTCATCATTTTCATATTGAATTGAATCAGTAGCTATACTTATTTTAGAACAGTATTTTTTCCAAGATAGGGGTAGTTTTTCTGCCCAAAGAATAGTCATATTAGGTTCAGGAGCACTTTCTAGATTTTCTAGTGTATGAACTATACGATATGATGTTTTATTAACCATTGATTTTCCTTCAGTAGTTACACCACCAAGTGAACAAGTTACCCATGTTGGATCTCCTGAAAATAGTTCATCATATTCTGGTGTTCTTAAATGTCTAGCTGCTCTTAATTTTATTACAAATTGATCTATTATTTCCTGAATTTCTTCTTCAGTTAATGTTTTATTTTTTAAATCTCTTTCAAAATAAATATCAAAGAAAGCATCAACTCTTCCTAATGACATAGCAGCGCCATTATTTTCTTTGATTGCTGCTAGATATCCAAAATAAGTCCATTGAACAGCTTCTTTACCATTTGTTGCTGGTTTTGAGATGTCATAGCCGTATGTTGCAGCCATATCTTTTATTTCTTTTAATGCTCTATATTGCATTGAGATTTCTTCCCTTAAACGAATTGTTTCATCATCCATAGTAGTTATTTTCATATTGTCCCAATCGTTTTTCTTTTGTTCCATTAAATAGTCTATTCCGTATAGAGCTATTCGACGGTAATCACCTATAATTCTTCCGCGTCCATATGCATCAGGTAATCCTGTTAATAATTTTACATGACGAGCAGTTCTTATTTCTTTAGTATAGGCATCAAATACACCATCGTTATGGGTTTTTACTAAATTGGTTTTACTAATGAATTTTTCAAGTTCTGGATTCATTTTATATCCATATGCTTCTAATTCTTGATAAACCATTTTTATTCCGCCTTTTGGAACAATACTTCTTTTTCCTAGTTTATCAGTTTGAAGACCTACGATTACGTTATCATCTTCACTTATATATCCTGGTTTAAAAGCATTTATTCCAGCAGGAGTGTCTACGTCTATATCAATAACATGTTTTTTTACTTCTTCTTTGCACATGTCTTCATATACTTTTAAAACTCGTTTAGTTTTTTCGGTTGGTCCATTTAGGAAACTTTCATCACCATCATATGGAGTATAGTTTGATTTAATGAAATCACTTACATTAATTTCATTACACCATGTCCCTTCTTTAAAGCCTTTCCAAGCTTCTTGCATTTTATCATCTCCTTCTACGTTATTATTATAACATTTTCATATATTATTTAAACAAATAGGACATAATTTGACAGCGGAATTTTTTGCTAATTAACTATTGCTTGAAAGCCTAAAAAATATGTGTTATTCTGTAATTAGTATTATGTGGTGTGATGGAGGCTAATATGGATAAAGCAAAAATAATTGAAAACAATATTATAGATCTTAAAATAGGGCTTGAATTAGCTGAAATTGCTGAAAATGATTTTTTAAAGAACTATAGCGAAAATAGAATTTTATCATTTAATGAAAGTAATGAATATTTATCTGAATCTGATTTTGCTAAAGCATACGCAATTGATTTAGTTTTATTTATTAATATTAGTAACATTATTAATGACTTAGATAATAAAGATTATTTTAAGTCAAGACTTATAGATCTTGCTAGTTATTATCCAGAGATAAAAGCAGAGGATGGAGTTAGTGATATAATGTAAAAAAATCATGTATGACGTGTAATACATGATTTATTTTTTTGTGACTTTTTTTATTTTTTTAGTTGACTTTATATGATTACCTATTATTTCTGATACATCTGTAATTGTTATAAAAACAGATTCATCGATATCCTGAGCTATTCTTCTTAGTTCAGGTATTTCTATTCTTGTTAGTACACAATAAAGAACTTCTTTTTTACCAGTTAATAGTCCATCTCCCTTTATAAAAGTTGCTGTTCGACCTAGTCTTTTATAAATTTCTTTGGAAATATTATCGGCGTTATCTGTTATTATCATGGCGGCTTTTCCCTGTTCTAATCCTTCTGAAACCAAGTCTATTACTTTGTATGTTATAAAGTATGTTAAAAGTGAATATAAGGCTCTATCAATTCCAAATATTAATCCTGCAATAGTGAAAATTAATAAATTAAATATTAAAATTATTTGTCCTACTGATATAGTATGTTTTTTACTAATAACTATAGCTACTGATTCTGTTCCATCTAAACATCCGCCGAATCTAATTACTAAACCGGTTCCTAAACCAAGCATTAGTCCGCCATATACTGTTGCAAGTAAGATTTGATTTGTAAGTGGTGGTAGTGATGAAAAAAGAGATAAAAATATACTATATATTACCATACTGTAAATAGCCTTTATGAAAAAATTTTTACCCATATTTTTATAACCAATTATAATAAAGGGAATGTTTAAAACAAAAATTAGATTACTGATTGCTAATGGTGTAATTTTACTTATTATAATTGAAATACCTGTTATTCCTCCGTCTAAAATGGTGTTTGGTATTAAAATTGTTTCCAAGGCATAGCTAGCTATTAATATACCTAGAGTGATTATGATATAATCAATGAAAGTCCTAATATTTTTATTTTTAATTTTTTTCATGTTTGCCTCCTATTTTTAGTATACACGAAATTTGAGTAAATTTAAAAAAATAATGAAAAATTGAATAGTTTATGTTAAACTAATGATTAATTAAGGAGTTCGGTTATGGATAATTTATTTAAGGTAGAAAAGTTAATTAAAAAATATAATAAAGGAACAAGTATTGTTGATTTACAGCAAGAGCTTTTAGATAATAATTATGATATGACTTTACTTAATGAACTTATTGATAGTTATAAAGTTATAGAAATAGCGGATGATAAATATATTCATATAGAAAATACACCATATGTAGTGGGAAAATATGTAGAAAAGAAATATAGTAGTTTTGTTCTTGTGAATAATGATTCATACAATATTAGTAATAGTGATGTATGTATTGATAATGATTTGGTATTAATAAATATAACAAATAAAAAGAGTAAAACGGGAGAAGTAATTAAAATCTTAAAAAGAGAAGATTTATATATTTATGGAGAAGTAGTTATGATCAAAAATAATTATTTCTTAGATCCAGAAAGTTCAAAATATAAGAAATTGACTATAAGCTTGGATAATAATGATAATAATCTTGTGGTTGGTTCAATGGTTGTTGTAAAAATTGATGGAGACGTTATATCAGATAGTTATGTTGGAGATGTTGTTTCTTATATTGGACTTAGTAGTGATCCTAATATTGATATTTTAACTGAGGCATGGAAACTTGGTGTAGATAATAGTTTTACAGATAAAGCTATGGAAGAGGTAAATAATTTACCTGTCATGGTACGTGATATCGATAAAATAGGTAGATGTGATTTGACGGATAAACAAATATTTACAATTGATGGAGATGATACTAAAGATATTGATGATGCTATTAGCTTGGAAATTCTTCCAAATGGTAATTATCAGTTAGGTGTTCATATTACAGATGTAACTTACTATATAAAAGAGGGGAGTGAACTTGATCGTTTGGCCTTGAAAAAGGGTACTAGTTATTATTTGGCAGATACAGTTATTCCAATGTATCCAAAGTTATTTTCTAATGGGATAGGTTCACTTAATCCAAATGTAGAACGCTTAGCTCTATCATGTGTGATGGAAATTAATAGACAAGGAAATGTCGTTAATTATAATATTTTTGAATCAGTTATTAAATCAAAAATACAGATGACATATAAAAAAGTAAATGATATTTTAGATAATAATATTGTTGCTGCAGGTTATGAAAATTTTGTTTCGACCTTAAAAGATATGTATAAACTTTCCTTAATTCTTAATAAAAAAAGAATTTTACATGGAGCACTAGAATTTGGAATGCCTCAACAAAAGATAAAATTGGATGAAAAAGGTTTTCCTTTAGATTTTGAAATACTATCACAGGGTACAGGGGAAAATCTGATAGAGGAGTTTATGTTGGTGGCTAATCAAACTGTTGCACAGGCATTAGGCGAATATGATTATCCTACAATGTATCGTGTACATGATGTTCCTGCTCCAGAAGTCGTTAATTATTTTATTGAATTAATTAATAAGCTTGGTATTAAATATCAACGAAGAGAACAATTGGATTTGCAACATGAAATGCAATATCTTAGTTCGTTTGTTAATAGTTATGGTAGTAAGTCTGGTCCATTTCAGTATGCTTTTTTAAGAGTTTTAAGAAAAGCTTATTATTCTACGGATAATATAGGACATTTTGGTTTGGCCTATAAAGATTATGTTCATTTTACTTCTCCTATAAGAAGATATCCTGATGATACAGTTCATCGCAGTATAAGAAAATATTTATTGAATAAAGATAAAAATTTTGATTTAGAAGAAGTCGCAAAAGATTATGAAATTTTAGAAGAAAAGGCTCATTTATGTTCGATAAATGAAAAAAAGTCTGATAAATGTGAATTGATAATAAATGCGATGAAGGCTGCAGAGTATATGGAACGACATATCGGTGAACATTTTATAGCTAGAGTTTTATCTGTTGATAATAAAGGACTTTCTATTCAGCTTCAAAATTTGATAGATGGTAGAATAAAAATAAATGATTTGGATGTTCCTTATAGATTTGATCAAGATAGCATGTCTCTACAATCTTTAGCCAGTGATGAATGTTTTTGTTATGGTGATTTAATAGATGTATATGTTGTTGATGCTTCAAAAAAAGATAAGACAATTTCATTTAAGGTTTCTTCTATTATAGAAAAAAATACATTGGCAAGAAAAAGTTTTAAAAGCAAAAGTGATAAATCATGTTATAATAAAGTATATAGGAAAGAGAAAAAATAAGTTCTCTTTAATGCCGACTTAGCTTAATCGGTAGAGCAACGCATTCGTAACGCGTAGGTTGTAGGTTCAAGTCCTATAGTCGGCACCATAGGGAAATCCGCTCGAACTTATCTATAAGTTTCGAGAATAAATAGACAATCAATTCTAAATTAGGATTGATTTTTTTCTTGTTTAGGAAAAAGTCTTTCAAAGAAAGGATTGATTAAAATGGTAAATGTTATTAAGCAGGAAGTTAGAATGGAAGAATCATTAAGAAAGAGATTAGAATTTATTTGTGAGTTTTGTAGAGTTAAACCAGTTATTATTAATGGTAATTTAAGAACAATAGATAAAACTAATTTTACATATCTAGAACCACATAGAATTATAATTAATGATATAACCTTTCTAGCTTTTAATTATTCTAATGATATATTTATCGAAAACTTAAATAATAAGATTAAATTATCAGAATTAGAAAACTATTTAAAACATAACTAATATCATACTCTAATCAGGGAATTGACAAAATGAACTTTTAAGTATATTATATAAAACCAATAAATGACAAGCAGTATCCGTCTTTTATTAAAAAGGAGGTACACTATGGTCAAAAGCACAATTAATAAAAAATATAATATGAAATTAAGTGGAGTCAAAGGTATTAGTTTGAACTAGTATTTTTGACTCCCTTTTTTGTAGGAAAAGGAGTTAAAGATTAATGAATGAAGAAAAGAAAATAGCAGGACTTTATATTCGAGTGAGTACCGAAGATCAAGCAAGAGAAGGATTTAGTTTACCAGAGCAAGAGAAAAGACTTCGAGCAATGTGTGAATATAAAGGTTATGAAATATATAAAGTATATAAAGATGCTGGTATAAGTGCTAAAACTGGTAATCATAGACCTGCATTTGAGGAACTATTACAAGATATTAAAGATAAGAAATGCAATACTATTGTTGTATTAAAGTTAGATAGATTAACACGAAGTGTTTATGATTGGGAAAACATATTAAAATTCTTAGATGAAAATAATGCTTATTTAGATTGTGCTAATGATGATATTAATACTACTAATGCTAACGGAAAAATGATTTCAAGAATACTAATGAGTGTGTCTCAACAAGAAATAGAAAGAACTAGTGAAAGAACAAAAGTAGGATTATCTGGAGCAATTAAAGCGGGACATATTCCAGCAAGAGCACCACTAGGTTATAAACATGTTGATAGATTGTTAGTACCAGATCCACTAACTAAAGATATTATTATAAGAATATTTAATTTATATTCTGAAGGTTGTACTTATGTTAAAATAGCAAAAATTTATAATGATGAAAAAGTATTAGGTAAAACAAATTGGAGAGATACAACTATTTTAAAAATAATATCTAATGAGATTTATAAAGGAGATTATGTATCAGGTAAAAGAAGTGGTAATTCAGTTTATTATGAAAATGTAGTTGAACCATTAGTAAGTAAAGAACTATGGGAAAATTGCCAAGTACAAAAGAAAAAGAACTCTAGAAATTATATGAGAACCCAAACATATCTTTTCTTACAAAAATTAAAGTGTCCTAAATGTGGAAGAATACTTGCAGGTGGAGCAACTCATAAAATAAAAAGTGATAAATGGTATTTCTATTATAGATGTGAAGATTGTAAAAATAATATCAAAGAAAATAAAATTGAAGAAGCAATAATGCATATTCTAAATGATGTATTTGAATATGATTCAGTTGTTAATGAATTCTTTTTACCAGTACTTAAAAATAAATTAGAAAATCCTAAAGATGAACTAGAAGAAGAAATTAAGAAACTAAATAATAAAAAGAAAAGATTAAAAGAAGGATTTGTTAATGAATTATTTACAATAGAAGAATTTAAAGAAGAAACTGAAAAATTAGATAATTTAATCAAAGATTTAGAAGAAAAAATAATATCTAATCAACAAGCAGAACAATTAAATTTTACTGTTGATGATATATTACTTAAAAGAGATATGGACTATATTAACAAAATCAAATTACCACTAACTTATCATGCCTTTGAAGATTGTTGGCCTAATTTGGATAGAAATGATAAAGCAGATATAGTTATGAGATACATTGATGATATAGAACTTGAAGAAATAAATAATATGTATGATGTTAAAAAAGTTAATTTTAGAAGTACTTTCTATGAAGATTTTAAGATGTTATTTAATCAAGGTTATATAGATTGTAAAAGAGAAATGATTATTGATTTTAATGGAATACAAACTTCATTTCCAGTAAGATATAGTGAATTTACTAATATTAAAGATATAATGCAAAATTTTTATAGGTTAAATGAATGTTATGAAGTTAATTTATATAAAGGTACTTTTTATAAAGACACAGAAAAATTAGATATTGGACCGATTTTAAAAGATGAAGTGCCAGTAAGAATATTTCCATTACAAAAAAATAATAATGGAGATAATAACTGGTTATCAATGGGAATGCTTGCTACAAAGAATAATCCAAATGATATTAAGGTAAACATTAGAGATGTATTTGAAACAATACCAGATAATGTTACCGAAGAAGATTTTTAAAATGCGTGGCAAGTTTTGCTTACGAAGTAAATGAAAGTGGCGATAGCAATTTAAAAATTAATACTATATGTAGTTTTAACTATTTACGAAGTTTATAGTTATTACGAAATAAAGTAAACGGATCCTAAGGTGTTAAACCTTAGCCCAATGGATATTTTGTATGGAACGTACAAAATTCCTAGGGGGTTAGAAATTTTGGATGAACAAAATGGCCACTTGAGTGGTCACTTCTAGAAAGGAGAAAATCAATGTCAGAACTTGCTTATTCATTACATTTAGGTAGTGATAAAAATAGAAAAAATATATCTAAACAAAATGGTAAAAATAATTTAAGTGGAACAACATCTTTACCAAATAATGCTATTCAAAATGTAAGACAATTATCAAAAGTAGATAAACATAATTATAGAAAATATGATGATAATCAAGAACTAATACAAATAGTAAGAGGTACTTCTTCTCCACTTGATGATGTAAAAGAATTATATTTAAGTGAATTTGAAGAAGCAAGACTTGAATACAATTCTAAACAATCTAGACCTAGTAGAATGATAGATAATTACTTTGATAATGTATCTAATAATGAAAAAAAAGATCTTGCTTGTGAAATAATTCTTGAACTTGGAGATAAAGAATATTGGGATACAAAAGATGAAAATTTCAGAAAGAAAATGTCCAAAGTTTATAAAAAACAAGTTGATGATTTAGAATTACTTGTTCCTAATTTTAAAGTAGCTAGTGCTATTATTCATTATGATGAAACAAGTCCACATTTACATATTGTTGGAGTTCCGATTAAATATAAAAATAAAAATGGTATGGAAAAACAAGTTGGTAAATCTGATGTATTTACAAAAGAATCTTTAATAAGATTACAAGATAAAATGAGGACTTTATGTATTGAAGAGTTTAATCAAGTTTATAGTTTAGATTCCACTTTAAAGCAAAAACAAAAAGGTAGAAACCGAGATATTCATGTATCTGATATGGATAACTATATTGAAATGAAAAAGCAAATCGAAAAAAATACCGAAAACTTAAAACAACCAAATAAAAAGTCTTCAGAGTTAAAACAAAACTCTAAAGATATAAAAAATAAAATTGATAAACTTAAAACATCTAAATTAAATAAAGGTAATTATATTTTATCAAAAGAAAATAAAGATTATTTTATCGACTTTATCAATCAAGTCAATGATACTAGTAAAGAATATGATAAAATACAAACTCTATCTAATACATTAGTTAATGCTCACGAACAAATAAAAGACAAAAATAATAAGATTAAAACTCTAACTGAAAATAACGAAGCACTTAATTTAAGAGTTAAGACTTTAAATGATACGATTAAAGAAAAAGACAATGAAATATCATTTTTAAAATCTAAAATACAAGATTTAAAAAATACTATTGAATATTGGAAAGATAAATTTGATAAATTAATATCTTTCTTACATGATAAACTTCATAGTTGGTATGATAAGGATGATAAATATATTGATGTTGTTAATGATCTGT
This sequence comes from Clostridium sp. CAG:417, assembly GCA_000432835.1. Lineage (GTDB taxonomy): Bacteria > Bacillota_I > Bacilli_A > RF39 > UBA660 > CAG-417. The sequence goes on from FR890375.1 coordinate 385,566, forward strand.
ATGATGATAATGTTTTAGATGATGATGACATTGAAGAATTAGATTTAAACAAAGAAAAAGATGATTTAGAAAGATAATGGGAAAGCATGTTAAAAACAGCCAAAATATGGTATAATTTCTTTATTAGGAGAGTGTAGTTTTATGGATTTAGAAAAAGAGATAAAAAAGATACAAGAACGAAATAAAAGAGTTGAATTAGATAAAGCATGGGAAACAAGTTGGACTAGAAAAATATGTATTATGATTCTAACTTATATAGTAGTTATTATATATTCATATGTTATAAGAAAATATGATAATATATTCTTAAGTTCATTAGTACCAGTAATAGGTTTTACACTATCTACTTTATCTTTAAAATTAGTTAGAAAGATTTGGGAAAATAATAATAAATGGAGTTGATTTAATGGCTGTTGAATTATATAAACATAATGCATATGCTTATGAGCAAATAGAAGAAAAATTAAAGACAAGTAATAGAACATGTGTTATTCATCCTACAGGTAGTGGTAAATCGTTTATCGCAATTAAATGGTTATATGAAAATAGAAATAGAAATTGTTTATTTCTTACATCTCAAAAACCTATTATAGATCAAATTATAAGACATATCGAAAGTTGTGGCTTAACATTAAATGATTTTCCAAATTTAAAATTTGATTTATACCAGAATATAACAGAACAAGTTGCTAAAACATATTCTACTGATTGCATAGTTTTAGATGAGTTTCATAGATGTGGTGCACCAGAATGGGGTAAAGGCTTAGATGTTTTATTAAATAATAATTCTAATGCTAAAGTTTTAGGATTTTCAGCAACACCAATAAGATATTTAGATGATTGTAGAAATATGACAGAAGAATTGTTTGATAATAATATAGCATCTCAAATAACTTTAGTAGAAGCAGTTGCTAAAGGTATTTTACCATTACCTACATATATAAATGCACTATATTCATTTGATGAAGATATACAAAGAATTCAAAAAAAAATAAATAGATTAGCATCTGAAAGTGATAGAAAATTATTTCAAGAAAAATTTGATTCGGCAAAAAGATTATTAGAAAAAAGTGAAGGTTTAGAAAAAGTATTTTCAAAAAACATAACTAAATCAAACGGAAGATTCATTGTTTTTTGTAGAGATGTAGAACATATGAATAGAATGATTGAAGAATCAAAAAATTGGTTTGAATCAGTAAATGATAACATTGATATATATAGTGTTATTTCAACAAATAAAGATTTTGATAATCGTAATTCTATAGAAAGTTTTGAAACATCAAATAATGATCATTTAAAATTATTATTTTGTGTAAATATGCTGAATGAAGGATTACACGTAAATAATATAGATGGTGTTATAATGCTTAGACCAACTATTTCTCCAATTATTTATTTACAACAATTAGGTAGAGCACTCTCTGTTGGGCATAATGAACATCCTTTAATTTTTGATATAGTAAATAATAGTTTAGGAATAAAAGATATAGATAAATTTTATGAACAAGTTAAACGACAAATTCAAGCAGGAACAAATAATCCAGCAATTTCTGGTTATAAAGATATTGATATTGGAAGTTTTAAAGTAATTGATGAAATGTCTTCAATGATTGATTTATTTGATATTATAGATAAATCACTAACTAAAGAAACTTATGATAATTCCAAAGAAAAAAAACTATATGATGATTTAATTGAATTAGGTCATCAACCAAACAGAAATAATTCCAAGGAAGAATCTACTTTATATACTACTTTAATAAATCATGGTAAAGAATGGTTATCAGAAGAACAACTTGAAATTTTAAAACAAATGGGAATATATATTCCTGAAAAATTGAGTCAAGAAGATTTATCGGCAATTTTGTTTGAAGAATTAATGGAATTAGGACATCAACCTAGCCAAGCAATTCCAGAGGAAAGTAATTTGTATAGTAGATTGGTGCAAAGAGGTGCTAAATATTTAACAGAAGACCAATTGCAAGAATTATCAAACTATGGTATTTATATTCCAAAAGCAATGACTCAAGATGAAAGAGGTAATCAATTGTTTAATGAATTAGTTCAATTAGGACATCAACCTGCTAGAACAAGTAAGGATAAAGCAGAATCAAATCTATATGGAAGATTACAAAGACATGGTAAAGAGTGGCTTACAGAAGAGCAATTACTAGAATTATCTAAATTAGGAATAACATTACCAGAAACAAAGGGCGAAAGTAGAGAATCTGAAGAATTCTTTAACGAATTAATGTCATTAGGGCATCAACCCAAAAAATCTAATCCAGATGAAACAAGTTTATATAGGAAGTTACAACGTAGAGGTAGTACATTATTAACTCCAGAACAAAGAGAAAAACTATCACAATTAGGTATAACTATACCCGTTAAACTTGAAGAAAGTGATTATATTGAACAGGCGTTTTGTAGTTTAATCAATTTATGACATTATCCATCTGCAAGTGTTAAAGAGGAACATGCTTTATATATTAGAGTTTATAAATACAAAGATAAATTTTCAGAAGGACAAAAACAAATATTATCTTATTTAGGTTTTATTCCTGAAACAGAAGTAGTTGATATTAATCATATAACTCAATATGTTTTGACTAGATTAAATCAAGCAACCGAAAAAGGTAATGCAGAAATGATAAATAATTACCAAAATATTTTAGGAATAATAAATCAAAAAAATAATGGATTAAATGGTGCAGAAAACAATCCACATCATTTATAATAAATTAAAAGAATATTAAGGGCTAGTACAGACTTATTATAATATATAAGGAATACTATGCTCTTTTTTAGTAGTAGGAGGCAGTAAATGGAAGAAAACAAAAATTATTTTCTTGTTGAAGGCGTAGCAAAAGAAGATTGGATAGGATTTGATTCTTATTTATATTCATTGGAAAGTGCAATAAGTAATGGTGCAAAGTTTATTGGTCTGATTGCTGATTATGGTTCTGGTAAGAGTACTTTAATAAATATGCTAGATGAAAAACAAAAATTAAAAAATAATAATCTAATAAAGATAAATCTATGGAATTGTTATAGTAGTAATGAAGATAATAAAATAGATATACATAGAATATTTTTGCACCAACTAATTGATAAACTTAATATTGGAAACAAGAATTATTATAAAAAGAAAATTGATAAAAATTATAATATATTTGATATTAAATTTAAATACAATAATTCAATATTTGCTTTAATACTATTTTTTTACTACATATTATGCATATTAGAAAAATTAGGATTTATTACTCTTTTTATACCAGAATTAACTCTTATTGGGTACTCTTTAATAGCTGTTCTAACTCTATTATGTGTAATTTATTATAAACCAGTTATTGCTTATAAAAAAGCTGAAGAAAATTTTAGAATAATAGATGAAAATGATACTAAAGATTTATATAATGAAATAATAGGTGAATACTATTTAAAAAATAAAAATGCTGGGGATTTAATAATATGTTTAGAGGAATTGGATAGATATGATAATTCAGATACAATTTTAGAATATTTAAAAGAATTTTATAAATTTTATAAAGAACCTATTCCAACACAAAGAGTTATTTTTATTGTTTCATTAAAGTCCTCAAATCAGTTAAATAAATTAAATAATAAGGAAAATGATGATGATAATATAGATCAAATAAAGAATATATATGAAAAAATATTTGATTTTATAGTAAATTTAAATCAAATAAATATTCATGATTATGACTCTATAATTTGGTCATTAATTAATGAAAAGCAAAATCAGATACCAGAAGGAATAAAAATTCCACACGAAAAGAATTTAAAAAACTGGAGATATTTATATAAGGGAGAATATATTAAAATAAGAGATATAAAGCATAGATATAATTTTGCTATTTCTCTATACTTATCAGTAAATGAATCTGGAATTAAAGCAAATTTTGATAAATGTCTGTTTATATCATATTTAGAGGATGAGTATAATGAACTATATGAAAAATTAATAAATGAAAATCTAATAAATCCAATATTAATTAACTATGCAAATAGCAATAGAAATTTTAAAGAGTTAGGAATTGATGATAAAGAAAACAATGTTTTATTAGAGGGATTAGATTCTAAATATATATCAGTTGATTATAACTATTATTTTTATAAATTTCCTAAAAATAAGAAATCATACAATATATATGAATATGAGTTATATAACGCAATCTTTTATGATGAAGACTCAAAAAACTTAAATATATCATTAAAAAAATTAAAGGAAATAGAAATATATGATATTTTGTCTAAAAGAGCCAATTACGCTTTTCTCCCTAAAATTACTTTTAAGTATCCTAAGTTACTTATGATTGCTTATAACAAAGAATATGAAGCCTTTTGTAATACATTAGAAAAAAATTTTGATTTGTTATCCAATTTTGATCAATTTCATAATTTAATTGAAAATTTAAAAAAATTAAATAAAAATGAATACAAAACTATATTAAATGAATATTTTAAGTATCATTTACCAAAAATAAAAGAATTAGATAAGGAAAAAATTTTAACTTTAAGAAAAAAAATAGTTAAAGAATTAGGTAATGAATCTGCAATCATTTCCGATATTTTTATGGGAGAAAATCATTTAATAAGTGGCGAAGAAATTAGCTATATAAATAGTTTCCAAACAATAATAAAACTTACCAATTTTGAAATGATTGACGAGGATTGTTTAAACAATTATATAAATGTATTAAAAAAACAAAAAACAAGTAAACAATCAATTATTGATTTATTAATATCTTTGTCAAAAAACAACAATATTACAAATGAAATGTATAATAATTTTTTCTATTCAATAAGATTAAATGAATATGATTTTAGAGATAGTGAGTATTTAAAAATATTAGAAATATCTAAAACAAAATTGGAATTAGATAATGTTAATAATTATAACAAGTTTTTAAATTATATAAATTATTATTGTCAAAAATTTGATGATTATTATTTAGAAAATTTGAAAAAAACTGATTTAAAAACTAATATTGTTTCATATAAGAATTATCTAGATAAATGTGGTAAAATATATACCAATAGTATGAAATTATTAGATGATTATTCACGAGATAATACTGTTTTTGGTTTTTCTAAAAATATTCGTGAACAATTTTATAAAAATGGTTATTATCAATATTATGTTATATCCACAAGACTTAATGAAAACTTTTATGAAATAGAGGATGATAAATTTGATAACTTAGCAGAAAGATATGTCAGTGAATACGAATATCGAAAAAATTGGAAATGCAAAGTTGGGAATAATATGAAACAGTATTTATACAAAAATGTGAATATGAGCAAACTTGATGAAAGCAGACTAATATTATTTAATGATTTGCCTCAAAGAGTTGATATAATTGAATCAGTATTAAATACTAATAATGATGTATTTATTAATAAATATTTATCAAAAATTAATAAAATAAATGTTAAAGATATTAAAATAGTATTTAAATTGTTAGGAGAATATAATAGAAATAAAGGCTTAAAGAAATCAACTAAAAGTAATCTCAAAACATTAACTAAAAACAAAGAATGCTTACAACAATTAGATGCAAGAAGAAAAATTTTAGAATTTATATAATAGAATAATTAAATAAATTTTTCTTCAAAAGTATTGCATTTTATCAATAAATAGTGTATATTATTTATCGAGATGTGCCTAGGAAACTTTTGAAGCCCTAGGTCTTTTTCATTTAATAGGAGGTAAAAATGGTTAAAGAATTTAAATCAACAAATGAATTAATAGAAATATTAAATTCAAAAGGTGTATCAATAAAAGATGAAAATAATGTTAGATATTTAATTGAAAAGTATTCTTATTATTCAATAGTAAACTCCTATAAATGGATATTTAAAATAGGAGAAAACTATAAAGATAATGCTTCATTTGAAGAAATATTTGCAATGTACAAGTTTGATAAGAATTTAAAGATAATAATGCTTAAATATATTCTTGAAATTGAAGCTGTTATTAAAACAAAAATTGCTAATCTATTTGCTGAAAAGTATGGATTAGAAGATTATTTAAATATTAATAATTTTGATTTAAAAGATGATAATTCCAACTTAGAACATATAGAAAAATTAATTGAAGAAATCAAAAATGAGATTGATAAAGGAAATGGTAAACATGATGCAATAACTCATTATATGAGTAAATATGGTTTTGTTCCACCTTGGGTAGTAACTAAAATATTATCACTTGGAACTATAAGTAAGTTTTATGGTTTAATGAAACAACAAGATAGACAAGAGGTAAGTAAACAATTTCATATAAATGATAGAATATTAAAAAATATTCTTGGTAATTTAACTTCAGTTCGTAATATAGCAGCTCATGATGATAGATTATATACTTATAGAAGCACATTCTATATTAGATTAGATAAAACTAAAAAATCACCAGATAAAGCATTACATACCAATATGTATATAATAATTAAATCTTTAGAATTGTTATTAGAAAATGATCAAGTAATAGAAATGAGAAGTTTAATTACAAAAGAATTAGATAATTTAAAGAATAATTTAACTTCAATTACTATTGATGAAGTATTAAAAGTAATGGGATTTGATAAGGACCATTACATTGTATAAATATTAATTCATAGCATATAATAATATTGAAAAGTGCCTAGGAAACTTTAGAAGCCTTAGGTCTTTTTCATTTTTATAAAAATAATTTATCAAAATTAGTAAAAGTCATGGTATAATGGTTATAGAATTAATTTGTTTATTTATTTGCTGTATTGGTTTCGGACTATCTTAACTATCGCACCATATAGATAGGAAACTCGAACTTTTTATTCGAGAGTAATAAATTACTAACAGAAATGTTAGTTTTTTAGTGTATAATTAATATTGGTTGGTGGTATTATGAAATTATTTAAAGCAACAATTGAAAATTTATATAAAGTAATTTTGATGATAATAATTTCGTCAGCAATAATTTGTTTCTTTAATGTTGTGATGGCTAAGTTTATTATTTATGTGGTAGATGGAATTGTTATGAGTAATGTTAACTTACCAAATTATTTAACTACATTTTTTTATAATGATAGTAAGTTATCAAAAATAATAGTTGCTGCTATTTTTATGGTTATTATGGCCTTTATTATTTCGATATTTAATTATATTAGAAGTAAATATAATACAAAATTAAGATTAGGTATGAACAATAATATTAAAAATTTACTATTAAGACATACAACGTATTTAGATTATAATAGCTACATTGGTTATGAAAATAGTCAAATATTACAGAGAATAGCTAGTGATTCAAGTAATTATATATCTTATATAAATGATAAATTAAATTTAATACTTAACACTATTTTTTATACCTTTTTTTCATTAAATGTAATTATTGAACTTAATTTTAAAGTTTGTTTAATTTTATCAATAATTATCCTAATTATAATTTTAATGTCAGTATGGTATTGTATCAATACAAAAAACATTGTAGATAAAAAAGTAACGTTATCTGAAGGATTAATAAAAAAGACAATGAATTCAATTTATAATCCTAAAATGATAAAAATGACAAATAATCAAAATAATGAAATACATAGATTTAATATTAATAGTGAAGAATATTTAAAATATGATATAAAAGAGATAGATTATTTGATATATTATGAATTGATCGCAAGTGGTATAAAAGCTTTAAGTACTCCAATTATCTATTTAGTTTGTGGGATTATGATAATAAATGATAATATGCAAATTGGTGGATTAATGGCAATTTTAACATATTCGACTACTATGTTAAGTTATTTTCAAAATGTAATTTATGCTGTCGAAGGTATTAATGACTTTTTAGTGCCCGCTAGAAGAATAAAAGAATTTTTAAATTTAAATGAGGAAGATTTAATATGCAAAAATATTGTAACACCTGATTATAAAAAAATTGAATTCAAAAATGTTAATATAAAATTTGACAATCAAATAGTATTGGAGAATATTAATTTCGCTATAAATGAGGGTGAAAATATTTATTTAGTTGGATCTAATGGAAGTGGAAAAAGTGTTTTAACTAAATTACTTTTAGGATTTATTTCATATGAAGGAAGCATTTTAATCGATGATGTTGAATTAAGAGATTTACATAAGACTAAACTTCGTGAAAATATAGGTTTATGTTTTCAAACTCCATATATTTTTTCAGATACAATAAAAAATAATATTGATTGTTATAAAAATAAAAATATTGATAAAATAAAAGATATATGCAAAATATGTGAATTAGATAAAGAAATACAAAGCTTTGCTAATAATTATGATGAATTATTAGGAGAAAGAGGTATAAATTTATCAGGTGGTCAAAAACAAAGAATTAATATTGCTAGATTATTAATGCAAAATAAGAAGATTTTGATTTTTGATGATGTGTTAAGCAAACTGGATAATAATACTAAAAATAAAATAGTAGAAAATTTAAATAAAAATTTTCCTAATAATATAAATATATTTATTACGCATGATTTACTTAGAATTCCAAAAAATAGCAGAGTATTATTTATTGATAATAAAACTATTATTGATTCAACAAACACAAAATTAGAAAAAAATAATAATAATTATAAAAAATTAATTGATATTTGTGAAAACGTTGTAGGGGGATTATATGAATAGTATTAAATATATGTCAAAATATGGTAACTTTAAAAAAAGAATTATATTTGCATTTATCGAATATTTTTTATCATGTACAATATGGTTACTAATTGACCAATATTTAACATATTCAGTATTTGATAATGCAATTGCCAAAAATAGTGCAAGAACTTTAATATTTGTAACAATTTTAGTTATTGTAAAACAAACATTAAAAACTAGTGAAGCAATATTTCATTGTATGGTTAGACATCATTTACAAAGAGAATATGCAAATCATGCAAGAAAAGATTTATTTTCTAAATTTATTAATACAAAAATTTCTTATTTTGATAATGCCAATACTGGGGAAATGTTAGAACTTGTAATGAATGATACAGGAAATGCTTCAACATTTTTTACTCAAAATGGTTTAATTTCATTTGGTAATTTATGTGCCAAATTACCATTGTTATTAATTATATTATTTTTTATCAATTTTAAATTAACTACAATTTTAGTGTTAATCTATATGGTTGGTTATTTAGCATTAATTATATCTAACAAAAAAACTTTTAAAATGATTTCAGAAATAAGGAATCTTAATATATCTATTACTAAGTGGATTACAGAACAAGTAAATAATTTTGAACTTATAAAGTCTATAAATATTGAAGAAATTAGATTAAGTAAAATGAATGAATTATTAGAAAAATATACTAATGAAAGTGAAAATCTTGATAAATTAATTAGAAAATATAATTTTTCATACACATTATTTTCATTTTTTGCTAGTATAGCAACTACTTGTATAGGTGGATATGATTTGGCAACTTCTGTTTTATCTTATGGTACATTAATGTTATTTATAAATGGTACAACATCTATAAAAGGTTCTTGTGATGATTTAGTTACACGTTTGCCTATATTAAATGAATCATTTATTTCTATGAAAAAAATATATAACTATTTAAATAAGTATGAACCTGAAATAGAAACAGGTAAATTAAAGTTAGAAAGAATAAATGATATTAAATTTGACAATGTGTATTTTTCTTACAATAATGATAGACAAATATTATCTAATATTTCAATTAATGTAAATAATAATGATAAAATTGCAATTGTTGGAAGGACAGGTTGTGGTAAAACTACATTAGTAAATTTATTATGTAGATTTTACGATGTATCTAAAGGTTCAATTTTTATAAATGGTGAAAATATTAATAATTATACTTTAGAAAGTTTACGTGAAAATATTGGTTATGTAATGCAAGATGTTGTAATATTTGATGGTAATATTTATGATAATATAAATTATGCAAATAAAGATGTTCAAAAAGAACAAATTGAGACAATATGTAAAAAATTAAGATTACACGATAAAATAATATCATTTAGTGAAGGATATGAATTAAATTTAAATAAAAATCAAGATTTATTTTCATTAGGAGAAAAGCAGATGATTAATTTTGCTAGAATAATGGTAGAAAATCCAAGTGTTGTAATATTAGATGAAATAACATCTTCATTAAGTTATGAAAATGAAGAACTTGTAAAAAATGCTATCAAAGAAATAACTAAAGATAAGATATGTTTTATTATTGCTCATAGATTAACAACTATTAAAAGTTGTAATAAAATTCTTTATATGGAAAATGGTAAAATATTAGAAAATGGAAGCCATCAAGAATTAATGGATATAAAAGGTAAATATTATAATTTAGTTAAAAATTAGTATTAAAAAGAGGAACGATAATATGAAATTAGTTTTTGAAGAATATTTTAATAATTTAGATAATTGAAATTTTGAAGAAAGATTTATTAGAAACTATGAACTACAATATTATATGAATAGTAATATTGAGTTTTCTAACAATTTAAAAATATATGGTAAAAAAATTAAAAACAAGTTATATGATTCTAGTAGTGATGATTGGAGAAAGAATAGAAAATATTGTGATGACTTTGAAAAATAAAAATCAATTATTTGTTTCGCTTTTTAAAAAATATGCTATAATCTACAATTAGACAAGGGAGGTTTTTTAGTGAAAATAATTAACAGTGATTCTGCATATGTTCAAAAAAATGATATTGCATATTTAAATTCATTTGATTTACCAATACCTTTTTCTATATTTATGAAAGTTTTTGGTAATGGTGTTACTATAATTAATGATAGTAATAGATATGATTTTGTTAAATTTGATGAAGAATCGGAAATAGAATTCTTTAAAGGATTAGATTGGATGATTGACTACAACGAAGTAAAAGATCTAAGTGAAGATGAGATTATTAAATTAGCAAAAAACATTGAAAAAGAGCGAGAAAAAATTGCTACAACTTTTAATTCAATGTCAAAGAAAGAAAAAAATCAACATATTGATATGGTTACAAAATGTGATTTATTAGAATTTAAGTTTTATTCTTTAAGAGATATTCTTTGGCTTAAGCAAGGTCATATTTCAATTAAATTACCAGAGAATGATAAGGAAAAAATATTAAAAAGAAATACAAAAACAAAGTAGCATGAAATTATTACAACTTTTCTATTCTTTGGTGAGTTGTAAATCATTTCGTTGTTCTCACCATTAGTTATTATTTCAGTTTTAGTTGGATTGGGTAATTTGGTTTGCTTTCGATTATATTTATTGTTAGGTGGCAAAAATATTGCCATCTTTTTTAATGTTATACTTATTTTTAACTTATCTTTGCTTAAATTATATAAAATGTATTATTCTAACATAAATAGCCATATTAAGCTTTCAAAAAGTAGTAAGATATCCTCTTTTTTTCTTCTTTATTTGTTTTGTTCTTGTAATAAGTATTCAAAAATGGTATTATATATACATAGTATGAGGAGATGCCCATGGAAAATATTATACATTTTTTTAGGGATATATTAGATGGCCCTTTATATGTTATTGTAGTTATAATTTCTATTCTTTTATTGTGCGTTTGTATTGGATATTTAATTGATGTTCGACAAAAAAGACAACATATATATAAAGAACAAGAAATTAATTCTAATCAGGATGCTGTTGTCTTAAATCCTAATAGTGAAGTAAAATCAGTTTATAGTGGTGAAGATAATACTGATTCTAATGATATAATATAGGTTGTTTAAAGGAGTGATTATATGAATATTACTATTACTGATGTAGTATCAATATTGAAGAAAATTATAGATATTTCTTTGGTATGGATGATTTTTTATTATATGTTAAAACATATTAAGAATAATGTTAAATTATCTTTGATTTTTAAGGGTGTATTTTTAGTAATTATTTTGAAGGTTATTAGTTCATATTTTGGTTTTACTACTTTAGGTATGCTGCTAGAGTATGTTATTATGTATGGACCGTTAGCGTTAATTATTATTTTTCAACCAGAAATCAGAAATATTTTGGAACAAATTGGTAGAAGTCAATTACTAGGAAGACATAAGGTTTTGACTGTTGATGAACGTGAAAATTTAGTTTATCAAATAGTTGGAGCAATGGAATCATTAAGAAAAGCAAAAATTGGAGCTCTTATTGTTTTAGAAAGAGATATAAGCTTGGGAAATTATATAGATAAGGCTAAAAAAATATATGCTGATTTATCTAGCGATTTACTTATTTCTATATTTTTCCCTAATAATCCTCTTCATGATGGTGGTGTGATTATTCAAGGGGATAGAATTACATGTGCTGGAGCTGTTTTTCCAACAAGTAGTAGTTCCAAATTAAATAAGAGATTAGGTACTCGTCATAGAGCAGCAGTCGGTATTACAGAGGAGACAGATTGTATTGCCTTAGTAGTTTCTGAGGAAACAGGGCGTATGTCTATTGCTATAAAGGGGGAGTTATTTTATAACTTAACTATTGATGATGTAAGAATGATGTTGATAGATGAGTTGAGACCTAAACAAGATTCATTACAAGATGAAGATGATTATGAAGATGAGGAAGAGATATATGAAGAAGATAACTAGAGGATTTGCTAAAATTATTTATAATATTCTTTCATTTTTTGATAGATGGTTAATTACTCCTATTACTAAACTTATTTTAAGAATAACTGATTTCTTTAAGAAAAATAGTAAAACAGTTGAAAGATTACTTAATAAAAAGTCTACTCTTCTTGTAATATCACTACTTCTTGCTTTTTGTACCTTTTTAATTATTGATAGTAAATCAAATGTTACTATTGATCAATATGCCGAAGTTTTATATAAACAGAAAGTAATTCCTACTTATAATGAAGAGTTATATGTGGTTGAGGGATTACCTAAAACGGTTGATATTACTTTAATAGGTCAAAAAAGACACATATTTTTGGCAAAACAAACACCTTCTAATGGTGTAACAGTTGATTTAACTGGACTTAAACCTGGTAATCATAAAGTAACTTTGAAATATTCACAAAAATTAAAATCAGTTGACTATAGATTGGATCCATCTACTGTAACTGTTACTATTTATGAGAAAGTATCACAAACTAGAACGCTTACTTATGATATCCTTCATAAGGATAGCTTGGATTCTAAATTATATATAAAATCTGTGGAGCTTAATCGTAGTAATGTTATTATTAAAGGGGCAGAATATAAGTTAAAGAAGGTAGCGACTGTTAAAGCTTTGGTTGATGTTAATAATTTAAGTAATCCTAAAGCAGGTAAAATAGAACTTAAGGATGTACCACTTGTTGCTTATGATAATAATGGTGAAGTTGTTGATGTTGAAATTGTTCCTTCTACTGTTGATGCTACTCTTACTGTTACATCACCAAGTAAAAAAGTTAATATTAATGTTGTTCCTAAGGGTGAACTTGCCTTTGGTAAAGCTATAAAGTCTATTACTCCTAACATTACTTCTGTTACTGTGTATGGGGATGAAAAAGCTATTAGTAATATTCAGTCAATAGATGTTCCAATAGATGTAAAAGGTCTTGAAAATGATAAAACTTATAATATAACTTTAACAAAACCTAATGGTATTACAGAAATTAGTGATAAAACTATCTCTATAAAAGTTGCTTTGGATGTTTCTGTTAGTAAGGAATTTAGTGATATTCATATTGAGACAGAAAACTTAAATGAAAAGTACATAGTTCAAGCTATGAATAGAGAAGATAGTAGTGTTACTGTTGTAGTTAAGGGTAGTAAAGGAATTGTTGATAATGTTTCTTCAGCTAATATAAAGGCTTATATTGATCTAGAAAATTATGGAGTTGGGGAACATGAAGTAGAGGTAAAAGTTAAGGGTGACGATTTGAAACTTTCTTATACTTCTAAAACTAAAAAAGTTAAAGTACGTATAACTGAAAAATAAAGGGTCATATGATCCTTTATTTTTTGTCATCAAATAAAAATGATATTGATATTAAACCACTTATTCCTACTAATACATATACTATTTTTGCTAAAATATTTGTACTTCCACCAAATATTGTTGCTACTAGGTCGAGTTCAAATAATCCAACCATTAGCCAATTTATCGCACCAATAATAACTAGTATTAGGGCAATCTTTTTTATTATTTCCATATTCTCATCCTTTCTTTATACAAATATTTTTTCCATTTCTTTTATTTTTATACGGAATAAATGTATATATTTAACATATAGTTAAATTGAAAATATTAATGAGGTGATATTTTGAAAAAAACTATATTTTTTTTGATTTTAATAGTAATACTATTAACTGGATGTGGAAAATATAATGAAAATGATTTAATAAGTGATTTAGATAAAAAAATTAGCAAAAGTAGTTATTATTTAGAAGGAAATCTAGAAATAGTCAATAATGATAATGTTTATAATTATGAGGTAAAGGTTTCTTATAAAAAGGATAACAATTATAGAGTAAGTTTACTTAATAAATCAAATAATCATGAACAGATAATATTAAAAAATTCTGAAGGTGTATTTGTTGTGACGCCAGCTTTAAATAAAAGTTTCAAATTCCAAAGTGATTGGCCTTATAATAATTCACAGGTTTATTTACTTCAATCTGTTTTAAATGATATTAAAAATGATGATAAGAGACAATTTAAATCTAAGAATGGTAATTTCATTTTCAATACCGAGGTTAATTATCCTAATAATCGTAAATTGGTAAGTCAAGAAATTGTTATATCAAAAAATCATAAATTTGATAAGATTAAAGTTTTGGATGAAAATGGTATTGCATTAATGACAATGGATTTTAAGAAAATTGATTTTACACCGACATTTAAGAAAAATTATTTTGAGTTAAATACTGTGATGGAGAGTGCAAAGGTAGATAATACTACAAAGGAAGTTGATAGTTTAGAAGATAGTATTTATCCTTTGGTTTTACCTACAGGAACAAAATTAACTAATGAGGAAAAGGTAAAAAAAGATAAAGGTGAACGTGTTATACTAACCTTTGATGGAGAAAAACCATTTTTATTGGTAGAGGAAACTGCAAATGCAGCTGATGATTTCACTATTATTCCTACAAGTGGAGAACCATATATTTTACAAGATACAATAGGTGTTTTGGCTGATAATTCATTGACTTGGAGTAGTGGAGGAATAGAGTATTATATGGTAAGCGATGTTTTGAATCAAAATGAATTAGTAGAAATAGCTTCTTCAATTAGTAGTCTTCCAACAATGAAATAATTCTTTACAATTATATTTATATTATGTTATACTCATAGTGGTTGGTGATTAACATGGGGAAAAATAAAACAAAAAAAACAAACACCAAAGATCTTCGTGGTCAACATAAAAAAATAGAAAGACAATATAATAGTGGAAGTTTTTCACTATCGAGTATAATTAAAGTAGTTTTGGTTATATTATTAGTATTACTTATATTTTACTTTTTGACAGTAGGTATTTTAAATAAGAAATCTAAAACTATCGTTTCTAATAATGCATCTATTCAATATAGGGAGATACTTGCTGGTGAAAGTTTTGATTTAAGTGATAATGAGTATTATGTTTTCTATTATGATAGTACTTCTGCTACTGCAGGTGAGGAATATGCACTAGTTACAAATTATAATGAAAAAAATAAAAAAGTGTTTATGTATACTGTTGATTTAAGTGAAGGTTTAAATAGAGATTATCGAAGTGATGTTAGTAATTCTAATGCAACTAACGCATCAGAGTTGAAGATTTCTGGTACTACATTAGTTCATTTTAAGAATGGAAAAATTGTTGAATATATCACAGATAATATTTCAGAATATTTAAATAAATAGAGCTTACGCTCTTCATGCCTCAATAGCTCAGTTGGTTAGAGCACTTGACTGTTAATCAAGGGGTCCTAGGTTCAAGTCCTAGTTGAGGCGCCATTATGTTATACAAAGATAGATTTTATCTATCTTTTTATTTTAAATTTAATTCTATTTGTGATATGATACTAATATAGTGTAACGAGGTGAAAATATGGCTGGCAGAGGTAGAAAAAAAGAAAAAATTATAAAGGAAAAAGAATCTTCTGTAGATGATATTACTACTAATATGAACAGAGAATATTTTTCTAATTATGAAGTAATTATAATAATTGTTATTTCAGTTGTGTTTGGGGGTATACTTGGAAGTATTATTACTTTAAATAGAGAAAAGAGTAGTCAAAGTAATAATGAACTTGATGAATTTATTACAACTTATAATAGTATTACTACTAATTATTATAAAAATGTTGATAATAAGAAATTAATTAATGCTGCTATTAAGGGAATGGTTAATTATCTTGATGATCCTTATAGTATATATATGGATGAGGATGATACAGAAAACTTTACTCAAACTGTTAATGGACAATATGAGGGTGTTGGAGTAAGTGTTAGTAAGGTTGATAACAGTATAGAAATAGTTGCTATTTTCAAGGATTCTCCAGCTGATAAAGCAGGTTTGAAGCCAGGAGACAAAATTATTAAAGTTAATAATAAAGATGTAAGTGGAATGGAATTAGATGATGTAGTAAAATTAATAAAGAATAAGAAAAAGGTAAATATTATTGTTAAACGTGATAATAAAGAAAAAGAAATCACTTTAAAACAGAATACGGTTGTTATACCTTCAGTTTCTAGTAGAATAGTTGAAAGTAATAATAAAAAAGTGGGAGTTTTAAATGTTAGTATTTTTGCCGCTAATACATATAAACAATTTAAAAATAAATTAGATGATTTGGAAAATAAAAAGATTGATTCTTTGATTATCGATGTTAGACAGAATTCTGGCGGCCACTTAGATCAAGTTTCTAAAATTCTTTCTTTATTTATGAAACAGGATAAAGTAATTTATCAGATTAAAACAAAAAAAGGAGTTGAAAAGTACTATTCAACAGGTAAAAAAAGTAAAAATTATAATGTAGTAGTTTTAATTGATAATAGTAGTGCTTCAGCATCAGAAATATTGGCTGCTGCAATGAATGAGTCTTATGGAGCTACATTAATGGGGGAAAAAACGTATGGAAAGGGCACTGTTCAAAAGGAATATATGCTTAGTAGTGGTGCTAGTATTAAGTATACAGTAGAAAAGTGGTTTACTCCTAAAGGTAAATCTATTAATGGTAAGGGTATTAGTCCTACTATAGAGGTAGCACTTTCTGATGAATATGCTAATAATCCAACCGATGAAAATGATAATCAATTACAAGAAGCAATCAAGTTTTTAACAGAAGAAAAGAAAACTAATTAGTCTTCTTTTTTTTCTAATATAGTATTTACTATTAACTGTTTGTTTTTGTTATTACTACATGTTGTTAAAATTAGTTCCTTGCCTTTGTTATAATTTCCGGTAAGAAAGCCATTTTTCTTTATTTCATGTATTTTCGTCACCTTATAAATATATGCTTTTTGTTTATATATAAAATATACCTTATCATTGGGCTCTAGTTCTTTAAGATCATTAAAATATGCTACTAACCCATTTCCGGAATGTGCTGCTAGAAAAATAGTGCTACCTTCTGTGTCTGGTAGAGTAGATTCTTTTAAAATCATTATATTTTCATCTACATTATTTTTAGGACTTTTGATTGGATAAATATTCCTATTAACGTTTATTTTTGGAATATATAAAGTGGCAAGTATTTCATTATTTGTCTTTTTGCCTGTTGAAATGATAGTAGATGACTTGATTTTTATTTTTTCATTATCTACCGTTTTATTTGTATATATAGAAAAACAACACATGCAATATACAATTATTAATATGCTATTTAGAATTATATTTTTTACTTTCATATATACCCATTATAAGTAAGCAACTTGCAACTATTATATACCATGTTTTGTTTATATCATCTCTAGTATTTGGAATAGGTATTTTATAATCATACAAGTTATAGAATAAATCTGTAGTTTCATTATTTACTATTACTTCAAAATCTTCTACATATTTATATCCAGTTTTACTATTTTTTTGTTTTATTAGATATTTTCCGTATGGAAGCTTGATTTTAGCGTTTCCTAGATTGTCGGTGGTAATGGTATAGACTAGTTTATTGGCTTTGTAAATTTCAAAAGTAATGTTTCCCTCAGGCAATGTGTTATTTTCTTCACCATACTCTTTGTGAATAAATATTTCTTTTTCTATTATTTTATTTTCAAATTCATAATTTATTTTTGTATTATCAAGAGTTAGTTCTATTTTGTGAAAACTATCATCTTGAATATATCCAGTTCCAGCTTGTTTTTCTTTCAGATAGTATATTCCTAAATCAAGGTTATCTATTGTTGCGGTACAGTCCTTATTTAATTTAATCTCTTGAAGGAAGTTCTTTTTTTCATCATATAACTCCAAAATTGTTTCATTTAATTTACCATCTCCGAAAGAAGTAGTTGTTTTAGTATCACTATCTATTTTTGTGATTTTAAGTTTTGTTTTATATATATTTATATTTAAACTAAATTCATCATTAGGTAAATATCCACCTGTCATTAGGTTTTGACTTGTTTGATTGTAGTAAAATATTACTGGTTCATTATTTTGATATTTTCTTTTAAAAGTGAAACTGTAATTACCTTCTGTTAATTTATCTAGATTAATATAGTTATCCACAATTGAAATGTTTGAAGTAGTTGGATAAAAGTTTTGAAGAACATTATTTGTGTCTATTATTTTATTATTTTTGATGTTGATATTAATTATTTTGTTAGCAAAACTTGGCTTAATATAGTGATTGTTTACTAAGTCGTTGATTTCTGCTATTTCATTTGTAAATTTTTCTATTTTATTACCATTGAGATAATCAGTAAAATAAAAATCTGCATCTTTATCGACTGTTTGCCATAACATTAATTGAGTGATGGCATACCATTTGTTGTCAGTATGGCCTTGATAATTGTAACCATAATAAGCTATTAGTGACATTCTTTCCCATGTGTTTTGATCTATATTATTAGGATTTATACTTGTTTCATAACTTGCACTTTCATCAAAAAAATTGAATGGTTCTATACAATAAGCTGCTTTGTTGTCACTTTTTCTTCTAAAAAAACGGGATTTTTGAAAATGGGTGGTGCCGTTTTTTATGCTTTTGGTATATATGCTATCAATTTTTTCTGCTTCGTAAAAGTTTGTAGAAGCTGCTTTTACATTTGAGTGAACGATTAGTATTGTTATTAGTGTCATTAAGAATATTATATTTTTTTTCATTTTTTTCCTCCTTTTTCTTGTTGACGGCTAATATACTACATAAAAAAATTTATTGTTCAAATGGCTAATATTTCAAATTTATGTTAAAATAGTGGTGAATTTAGTAATATTCTCTAGCTTAATTTGATAATTGTTATGATAAATGGGAATATTTATTACGTGATTGAGGTGATTAGATGACAGATATTGAAATAGCTCATAAGGCGGCAAAATTACCTATTGGTGAAGTTGCAAAGAAGATAGGGTTAAGTAGCGATGAATTAATTTTATATGGTGACGATAAAGCAAAAATAAACAAAATTCCTGGAGAAAAAAAAGGAAAACTAATACTAGTTACGGCAACTAATCCTACTCCATATGGAGAAGGTAAAACAACTGTTTCAATTGGCTTGGCTGATGCTTTAAACAGTCTTAATAAAAATGTTTTATTAGCTCTTAGAGAACCATCTTTAGGTCCTGTTTTTGGAATGAAGGGTGGCGCAACTGGAGGCGGTTACAGCCAAATAGTACCTATGGAAGATATTAATCTATTTTTTACGGGTGATATGTCGGCAATAGAAGCTGCTAATAATTTGCTATGCGCTGCTATTGATAACCATATATATTTTGGTAATAGGTTAGGAATAGAAAAAATTGCTTTTCAAAGGTGTTTAGATGTCAACGATAGGACACTGAGAAATATTACTGCTAATAATAGAAGTTATTCTTTTACTATTACCGCTGCCAGTGAAATTATGGCCCTACTTTGTTTAGCAAAGGATCTTGATGATTTAAGAGAAAAAATAGGTAATATTGTTATTGGTTTTAATGCTAATAATGAGATGATCTATGCAAGAAGTCTTCATATAGAGGGAGCTATGTTGGCTTTATTAAAAGATGCCTTTAAACCAAATTTGGTTCAAACACTTGAAAATACTCCTGCAATAGTTCATGGTGGTCCCTTTGCTAATATTGCCCATGGTTGTAATAGTCTAAATGCTACTAAACTTGCTCTTTCACTTGGCGATTATGTTGTAACGGAAGCGGGTTTTGGATCAGATTTAGGTGCTGAGAAATTTTTTGATATAAAATGTAGAAAAGGAAATATTGCTCCTGACTGTGTTGTCATTGTTACAACTTTACGTTCACTAAAATATAATGCTCATGTTCCTAAAAACAATATAAATTTATGTGATGTTTCCTCTGTTAAGGGTGGACTTAGTAATCTTCAAGTTCATATTGAAAATATGAAAAAGTTTAATTCTAATATTATTGTCGCTTTAAACAGATTTTCTTCTGATACAGTAGAAGAAATTGAAGTTGTTAAGAACTTTTGTAAAAATTTAGGAGTAGCTTTTTCTATATGTGATGCATATAGTAGAGGTTCAGCTGGGGCACTTGATCTAGCAGAAGTTACTCTTGGACTTTTGGATAATGAAAATAATTTTAAATTGTTATATGACGATAATTTATCTATAAAAGAAAAAATAGAAAAGATTTCAACAGAGATATATAGAGCAAATGATGTATTATACACGGATATAGCCTTAGAAAAAATAGCATATTTGACAGAAAATAATATGGGTAATCTTCCAATTTGTGTAGCTAAAACACAATATTCGTTATCTGATGATAAAAATAAAATAGGAATTACTAAAGACCATATTATTCATGTCAAGGACATAAAGGTATATTCTGGTGCTGGTTTTATTGTTGTGTATCTTGGTAATATTATTGATATGCCTGGTTTACCGAAAGAACCCAATTATTTAAATATAGATGTTTTAGAAAATGAAATAATAGGATTATCATAAAAAAATCACTTCTTATGAAGTGATTAATTTTTTTGTGTAGTATTATTTGTAGGTACAATAGTTTTGAAATAAATTGTAAATGTATTTCCATCTGTTATATTAATTGGAAAAGATGGTAATTTTGATTTTACTGTATCAATTTCGTTACTACATTCAGTGAATTCTGCTGGTTTTATGATGTCAGTTTGTTTTAATTCAATAGTTTTTTTGTTTTCTGTTTTTGATATTTTTTCTTCTTTTAACTTTTCTCCACAATAATATTTTAAAGTATAAGAAATAGTGTTTAGTTTTTGAGTAGGTTGTTCTTCATAGATGGATATTGTACCAGTATATAGTTGTTTATTATAAGTTATTGTATATTGATAATCTCCTACAATTTTAGTATTTACTTTTGATAAATCTGGTTTTATAGTCTGTAAGACTTCATCTGGTATTGTAGAGTCTATGTAGTCCTTTACGTCAGTAGGTAGTGGACTGTTTAATTTTATGGATAAGTTTTTTAGTTTTATATTGATGTTTGGCAAAACTTTTTCATTAACGATAACATTTCCTCTATACTTTTTACTTTTATAACTAATTGTGTATGTATATTTACCAGCTTGCGTAACGTTAACTAGTGAAGTATCTAATTTAAATTGTTTTAGTGCTTTTTCACTTATATCATCCATGTTTGCAATATATTCTTTTACATCCACACTAATTGGTTCATTTACTTCAACTGTAACATCCTTCAATATTGGTATATTACTTTTAATTTTTGCAACTTGCTTTTCGATTACCTTTACTTCTACTTTTGTGTTTTTTGGTTGTGCATTCATTTTATTTAAAATTAGGCCACTGGTAGTTGAAATAATACCAGATAACGCTAATGACAATGTTAGAATATTTAAACCTTTATTTTTATTCATGTTTTCCATCCTCAACTTTTATCTTTATAACATTAATTATATTATATTTTATAATATATGACAATATTTTTATCGGACATTTAACATTTTATACTAATGATAGTATTTTTTTGTAAAGTAAATAATATATATAATTATAGTGCTTTATGTTGAATTATAATTAAAATTTTATTATAATTTGATTAGGAGGAGTGTCGATATGATTGGTATGTGGTTTGTTGCTTTTATAATCTTGCTTTTTTTTGAGATAATTACTGTTAATCTGGTTACTATATGGTTTGCGATTGGGGCATTAGTAAGTTGTGTTGTTGCATACTTTTGCGATAATATTTTTATTCAAATTGGTGTCTTTTTGTTAACAAGTATTATAGTTTTAGTTTGTACTAAACCATTATCACAAAAAATAAGAAAAGGTAAAAAAGTAGCGACTAATTCGGATAGGGTAATTGGTATGGAAGGTGTTGTAACAATGGATATTTCAAAAAATAACGTTGGTGAAGTAAAAGTTGATGGCAAACGCTGGAGTGCAGTTTCCAAAGAAGAGTTTCATAAGGATGATATTGTAGTCATCAAAAAAATTGATGGTGTAAAACTTATTGTAGAGAAGGAGAGATAAAATTATGGTTTATTTAATTATTATTGCAATTATTATATTTTTAATTGCTAGTGGTATTAAGATTGTATCACAATCAAAGGCTATTGTTATAGAAAGATTAGGTTCTTATTATAGAACTATGAGTACAGGAATTAATTATAAAATACCTATAGTAGATAGGATTGCTAATGTTGTATCTTTAAAGGAAGTGGCAAGGGATTTTGCTCCACAGCCTGTTATTACAAAAGATAATGTTACTATGCAAATAGATACAGTTGTTTATTATCAAATAACTGATCCCAAATTATATACCTATGGTATTGAAAATCCAGTTAGTGCAATTGAAACTTTAACAGCAACAACACTTCGTAATATTATTGGTGAGCTAGAGTTAGATGAAACTTTAACATCACGTGATATTATTAATTCTAAGATGAGAGCTATTTTAGATGAAGCTACTGATGCTTGGGGTATAAAGGTTAATCGTGTAGAAGTAAAAAATATCTTACCACCACGCGATATCCAAGAAGCAATGGAAAAACAGATGCGTGCAGAACGTGAAAGACGTGAGGCAATCTTAAAAGCAGAAGGAGAAAAGAAGTCTGCAATTTTACTTGCTGAAGGTGAAAAAGAGAGTACTATTTTAAGAGCAGAAGCTAAGAAAACTGCCAAAATAAAAGAAGCAGAAGGAGAGGCCGAGGCAATTTTAAAAATAAAAGAGGCAGAAGCACAAGGACTTTCTTTAATAAAAAATGTCAAGTTAGATGAGGCAACATTAAAACTTAAGAGTTATGAAGCTTTAATGAATATTGGTCAAAGTGAATCGACTAAGATTATTATTCCAAGTGAGCTTCAAGGTTTGGCATCAGCTGGCGTAGCTTTAAAAGAAATTATGAAAGATAAAAATTCAAATAAATAATAAAAAACACTATTAAATATGATAGTGTTTTTTTATGTAATATGAAACTATTATTGTAATGACAGTGATAATGGGAATTAGAATGGTAAATTTCTTGTGCTTTGTTTTATGATGGGATAAATACATTCCAATGATTATACCAATTCCTCCTCCTGCCATAGATATAATTATGAAATTTTTTTCAGGTATTCGCCATTTTTTCTTGATGGATTTTATTTTGTCAAGAATTATTGTCATTAATCCTATTATGTTGATTCCAACTAAATATATATTAAACATTAGATATTTTTTCCTTGATAGGTATTTCTTTTTACCATTTCTTTATCAATATTATTTAGGACACAAAATTTTTTTACCAACCATGTAGGTTGTATTAGATCATCTAATTTAGGATCTCCTGTTATCCTATTTATAACAATTTCTGGACTTAGATTTTCTAATTGATTTATTACTATATCAATGTATTCTTCTTCTGTTAAAATATGAAATGGTTTTAGTTGATATAATTTCTCTAATTTGGTATTTTTGATGACACTTAACATATGTATTTTTATGCCTTGTATATCTAGTGTATTTAAATACTTTGCTGTTTTTATCATGTCTTCTTTTGTTTCATATGGAAGCCCATTGATAATATGTACTACTACATTTATATTTTTTTCCCTTAGCTTTTTTACCATGTTTTCGAAGCACTCTAAAGTATGACATCTATTGATTATTTTTGTAGTTTTTTTGTGGATTGTTTGTAGTCCTAATTCTATTGTTAAATAAGTTTTTTTATTTAGTTCTTCTAGATATTTTAAACATTCATCCGATATGGCATCTGGTCTAGTAGCAATATTTAGTCCTACTACATTTTCTTGTTGGAGAATCGGTTCGTATAATTTTTTTAGTGTTTCTACAGGAGCATATGTATTAGTATGGGCTTGAAAATAACCAATGTATTTGGCATTTGGCCATTTTTTTAACATCATTTTTTTAATTTCATTAAATTGTGTTATTATATCATCATTTTTATTGCCTGCAAATTCACCACTACCACTATTAGAGCAATAAATGCAGCCACCTTTTCCTACTGTACCATCGATGTTTGGACAGCTCAATCCTGCATTTAGGCTTACCTTGAACACTTTTGAATTAAATTTATGTTTGTAAAAATAATCAAGTGTGTGATATCTTTTATTGTTGTCACTATACTTAAAAATGTTATTCATATTTTACCTCTGCTTTTCTTTTTCGTGACTATTATGTAGCAAGTTATATACTTTTTGTTCTTTATAAGTTAGTTCATTTTTATTTTCTAAAAGATAGTTAATTGTTTCCTTGTCTCCGATAATATATTGTAAAGTTGTTTGTTCACAGTAAGGACACCAAGAATTTTCTGTGTCTAATAATTTGGGGGTTTTATTTGTAGAACGTTGTATATAATTTGTATTTCCGCATTTAGAACATAATAAGTCAAATTGATTAGTAGGATGTTTTCTCATATTAACACCTCGTATAAATATAATTTAAATTATTATATCATAATGTAAGACCATTTTAAACTTAGAAATGTTTACTTTTGATTATATTGTCTACCTTTATTCATCTTGTCAATAATTTCAGCATCTCTATCGGTATTTATGAATAATTGATATGGCTCAATATTTAAAGAATTGGCAATGCTTTCTATTTTAGGAATGGTCGGACAGTGTAGTCCTCTTTCTACGTCTGTAATATATCTAGGACTTAATTTGCTTAATTCTGCAAGTTTTTCTTGTGAATAATTATTTACGTATCTATAATACTTAATATTAAAAGTAAGCAAATCTTTTAAGTTATTAAATTTTATCTCCATAATACTCTCTCCATTTATAGGTATGGTATTATTTACTCAAAAATATTCACACGAACTATTTACTGCAAGATTTTTTTAGTTTATAATGAAAATAGAAAGGAGTGAAAGAATGAATAAAGATAAAATAGGACCTAAAAAAAGTGGTTTTGGGACATGTGGTTTAATTTTAGGTATTGTAGGAATTAGTTTAAGTTTTATTCCGATACTTAATAATGCATCTTTCTTTTTGGGAGTATTAGCAATAGTCTTTGGAATAATTTCTCTAGTAAAGAAGGCAAGCAAGGGAAAGGCTATTGCTGCATTAATATTAGGTATATTATCAGTGGTATTTACTTTATCATTACAGGATAGTTGGTCTAAGGCATTTGATAAAACGTCTAAGGACATTGATACTATGACAGGCGAAAACACTGAAGAAGTTCTGAAAAAAGTAGATGTAAATATAGGAACATTAAATGTGGTTACTGATGAATATGGTTATAGTGATACTAAGTTAGTTGTAAAATTAACTAATAAATCAACTAAAAAGCAGTCATTTGATATAACTATCGAAGCTGTGTCTGCTGATGGTACTAGAATTGATACTGATTATATTTATGCAAATGATTTATCAGCTGGACAGAGTCAAGATTTTGATATATTTACATATATTAGCGATGATAAGTTAGATGCAATGAAATCAGCTACTTTTAAGGTAGTCAGTGCTTCAATGCACTAAAAATAAAAACCTACTGTAATTATAGTAGGTTTTTATTTGTAAATATAATGCCATTCTTAAAATCTTGTTTAAATTATTTAAACCAACAAAATTGTTATACTATTAGTAATTATTAGATTAAGGATATAAAAACAGTCATTTAAATTAGAAGTAAACATTAAACAATAAAAAAAGCAGCATATTGCTACTTAAATTCAAATGGCAGGGGATGAGAGAATCGAACTCCCAACAGTGGTTTTGGAGACCATTATTATACCATTTAACTAATCCCCTGTATGTCCTTAAGACTTTTTTATTGTATCATAATAGTCAAAAAGTTTCAAGATATTTTATTTATTATATATGTAAAGAATTTCGTCAAGTATTTATTAGCTAATTCTTTTTTTTATTTATTTATGTTATGATAATGATATATTGGAGGGTTGATAATGAAAAAGCAAATAAAAAATGTAGATACAAAAAAAAGAATAGTTATTATAGCTTGTTTATTTTTTATTATTATATTAGTCTTATTATTTTATTTCTTGTTTTTCAATAAGGATAATACATCTTCTGATAGTAAAAAAAGTAATAAATTACCATCGGTTACACCTGAAAAAAAGATTAATATTGTTGATATGAAGAGTAATAAAAGACCTATAGCTGTTATGATTGATAATAACGTTGGTAATAACTCACACGTCGGGCTTCAGGATGCTTATATTTCTTATGAAATAATAGTAGAAGGCGGTCTAACAAGAATAATGGCGTTATATAAAGATAAGGATATGTCACAAGTAGGTCCTATTCGTAGTTCAAGACATTATTTTTTAGATTATGCCTTGGAAAGTGACGCTATTTATTCTCACTTTGGATGGAGTCCTTATGCTGAAAATGATATTAAGAGTCTTGGGGTTAATAATATTAATGGATTAACAAATGAAAGTGCATATTGGCGAGATAAAGCAATAAGAGCACCACATAATGTATTTACTAGTAGTAGTAAGTTATATGCAGCTGCTAATAAGTTTGGTTATTCTGTGGAATCTAATAATTGGCAACTTTTAACGTATAGTCCTTCTGCAATTAATTTTAATGGTAATTGCGGTGATACTGGATGCAGTAATGGTGTTGAAGTAGCTAATTCTATAAATATTGTTTATTCTAATTCGCAGTCAAGACAATATGTTTATGATAGTGATAAGGCAACATATTTACGTTCTATGAACAATTTAAAGCATGTAGATAAAATAAGTGGGGAACAATATAGTTATAAGAATATAATTATAGAACGAGTTACTAATAAAACACTTGATAGTTATGGTAGGCAAGATCTAGATACAGTTGGAACTGGTGATGGCTTTTATATAACCAATGGTTATGCTAGAACTATTAAATGGGAAAAGTCTTCTCGAAAATCAAAAACAAAATATAAATATTCTGATGGTACTGAAGTAGTAGTAAATGATGGTAATACATTTATACAGATTATCCCAGTATATGCAGAGGTTACATTAAGTTAGGAGAAAAAAATGAAAATAGGTATTTTAGGAACAGGTGCTTATGGTTTTGGTTTAGCTACTGCTATTAGAGAAAATAAGCACGATATTATTATGTGGACAGCTTTTAAAAAGGAAATGGAAAGTATTGTTACAACAAAAAAAGTTGCAGCTTTACCTGGTTTTGTTGTGCCAGATGATATAAAAATAACTACATCACTTCAAGATGCCGTTAAGGGTAGAGATTTGTTAATTATTGCTATACCAGCTCCTTATGTTGACAAAGTCTTTAACGATTTAAAATTGGTTATAGATGAAAATACTCATATTTGTATAGCATGTAAGGGAATAGAAGAAAATACGGGGCTTTTTATAAATGAGGTTTTAGAAAAACATATTAAAACTGATAGAATAGGTGTTATCTCTGGTCCTAGTTTTGCGGTTGATTTAGTTGATTATAGTACATGTGGATTAACACTTGCTACAAAGAATGAAAAAACAGCTCAAATTATTAAGATGGCGCTTGAAAATAATTATGTTAGATTGAGAGTTACTGATGATATAATAGGTACAGAAATATGTGGAGCTATAAAAAATGTTATAGCAATAGCTTCTGGGATGTTAGATGGATTAAAAGCTAAAGAGTCGACTAGGGCGATGCTACTTACAGAGGCACTACATGATATGGAAAAGATAATAGTTGAATTTGGTGGTAAGGAAAGAACTATTTTGAGTTATGCTGGATTTGGAGATTTGTTATTAACTTGTAGCAGTGAAAAGAGTAGGAATTATAGATTTGGTAAATTACTTGGACAGGGAGTATCAAATGAAGAAATTGATGATTTTTTAGCTAAAAATACCGTAGAAGGATATAATACTTCAAATTGTATATATAAATTATTAAAAGAAAAAGAAATAAAAATCCCTATGATTAATTTAATTCACAGAATTGTAATGAAAAAATGTGAGGCTAAAAAGATATTAACTTTCTTAATAGAAAAAGATTAGATAATTTATTGGAAAAATTTGCATTATTGTGTTAGTATATATTTATGATAATTGGAAAGGAAGTTTGATTATGGAAAAAATAATTAAATCAATAGTTAAGTCCTCTATATTTACATCTGGAATTTTGATTTTGTTAGGATTGTTGTTATTTATAAAATCAGATGATACGATTGTTGCGATTTCTTATTTAGTAGGTGGAGCTATAATTATATTGGGAATACTTGCTTTTATTAATTTCTTTAAAAAGAAAAATAGTGATTTTGTTAGTAGTTTTGATATAATATATGGAATGATTACTGTTGTATTTGGAATATTCATTTTGTCTAATCCTAAAATGGTTGCTACTATTATTCCATTTATAATAGGTGGATGGGTTTTAATAAAAAGTTCATTTAAAATAGCTTATGCTATTGAATTGAAAAATATGGAAAATGTGATTTGGAAAAATGTATTAGTAACTTCTATAATTAGTGCATTGGTTGGTGTCATAATGATATTTAATCCATTTAAAACTAGTGTTGTTGTATTTAAAATTATTGGTGCTGCTATAATTGTGTATGCTATTCTAGATATAATATCTACAATTCAGTTAAAGAAAAATGTAGATGAATTTAGCGAAAAAGTGGGAAATAGTTCTATGATTTCTGATGAAGAGGATACTACTATTGTTGATGCTGAAATAGAAGAAATAGATAAGAAAACAACTGCAAAGTCAAAAAAAGGAAAGAAAAAAAATAATAAGGATAATAAATAATGAAATTAATATTATTGGCTGATTTTTTATCAAAATATGAAATTTCTAGAAAAATTTATTCCTTAAATGATAAGTTTAATTCATTAGTTGATAAATATATTGGTAATGGTATTGGTGCATCAATTATAGTTTTATTATTTGTTATAATTGCAGCTGTAATAGTTGGTAAGTTTTCTAAAAAATAGAATTATTCGTTTTCGAGTATTCTATTTTTTTCATTATTGTACATTTTAAGTGGAGGATTTATGAATATGATTAAAAATGATGAGATAGAAATATTGGAAGATAGTGTTGAAAATGTAAAAATCTCAAATAGAAAAAGTAGTACAAAGAGTAATAGGCAATATTTTTATGTTCTATTTTTATTTCTATTACTATTATTTGCTCTTATATATATGTGTATAACTTTATAGTTAATTTAAATTTAATTTGAAAAAATATGCTTTTTGATATATAATTATATCCGGATGAGGTATTTATGGAAAAATTAGAGATAGGAAAGCGCTATGAAATACATAGTTATAAACATAATGGATGTATTCATAGGGCATGGGATGAGGCTGTTCTCTTAGAAATCCATGATGATTATTTAATTTTCGGTAATGAAAGAACAAAAGTTACAGAATCTGATGGTCGTATGTGGCGTACCAAAGAACCTGCTATTTTATATTTTTTTAAGAATAGTTGGTTTAATATTATAGGTCAGTATAAAAAAGATGGTATATATTATTATTGTAATATTGCATCGCCTTATATAATTGAAGACGGAGTAATTAAGTATATTGATTATGATTTGGACTTAAGAGTGTTTCCAGATGGATCATTTAAGGTGTTAGATCGTGGTGAATATAAGTACCATAAGCAATTAATGAACTATTCAGATGAAATTGACTATATCTTAAAAGCAGAATTGACTAATTTAATCAATATGGTTCGTGCTAAGGAATTAGCCTTTAAAGAAAATACTGTTGAAAATTATTATGAAATATATAAGAAAATAGTATGTTGTCATAGTAATTAATGACAGTTTTTTTGTTTTTTATAAAAAAAGTGAAAAAATGTGTTGACTTTGAAATTGTACTCTGTTATATTAATGGAGCAGTCGAGGAAAACTGCTAAAAATGTTGTAAAAAAGTGTTAAAAAAATTAAAAAAAGATGTTGACACAGAAGACAATATTTGATATATTAATTTTGCAACTCGAAAAGAGATGCGAATGATCTTTGAAAACTAAGCAAAACGTCAATTTTGAGTAGCTAGGATAATTAGTAAAACAAACTATTAAAATAAATTTTTTATTGAGAGTTTGATCCTGGCTCAGGA